>NZ_BAAANL010000006.1:0-336099 GCF_039529775.1 Myceligenerans crystallogenes | reverse complement strand
CCGGAAGCTCAGCCCTACAGCGCCGATGGTACTGCCCTTGTGAGGGGGTGGGAGAGTAGGACGCCGCCGGACTTCTTTTCAGACAGGAACCCCCTTGAGCCCACCAGCCCAAGGGGGTTCCTGCATCCCCGCACACCACAAGCCCCCGAGCCACCCGGCCCGAGGGCTTTTCTGTGTTCCGGACCCGATCACGCAGCTTCCACGTGCCCCAGAGCGGCCCGGAGCCCGAGAAGATCGCTGCCGACCTCCTCCAGTGCGTTCCTCAGGACGCGGGCCCCGGGCGACTGCTCGTCCCGAACGATCCCGAGCAGCAGGACCCGGCCGCCGATCTCTTTCTCACGCAGCCGGATCGCTTCGCGGAGGGCGAGCTCGAGCGCCTTCTTGCCGTCGCGGGCGAACGGGATGTGCCCTGTGCCGGAGCCGCCCTGACGGCGGCCCGCGCGGTCGAGCGCGCCTTCGCCGAACGTGGCGTCGGCGGTCTCGCGGACCGCGTCGAGGTCGATGCCGACCGCGGCCAGCGCTTCGCGGTCCAGCCCGCCTGCGGCTGCGATCTTTCCATGGGGCTGCAGCCGGACGTTGGTTCCGAGACGTGGAATCCTGGTTCCTCTGTGCGGGGTCGGCGACGACACCCAAGGAACCCGGAGGTACCGATGGCAAGCCCTTCAGGCGGAGTTCAGACCGTCGAGCGAGCGCTCGACCTGCTGGAGATCATGACCGACCTCGGTGGCGACGCGGCCCTCAGCGAGCTGAGCGAACGCAGCGGTCTCCCGTTGCCCACGATCCATCGGCTGCTGCGTACCCTCGTCCAGCGCGGTTACGCGCGACAGCTCCCGTCCCGCCGTTACGCGCTCGGCCCCGGGGTCCTCCGCCTGGCCGACGCCGCCGGCCGCCAGCTCGGCGCCGCGGCCCGCCCGCACCTGGAACGCCTTGCCGGCATCCTGGGTGAGACCGTCAATCTCGCGCTGCTCGACCACGAGATGGCCGTCTATGTGGCCCAGGCCGCCTCGACCCGCTCGGTGCGGATGTTCACCGAGGTGGGGCGGCGCGTCCACTTGCACTGCACGGGTGTGGGCAAGATGCTCCTTGCCGGCCTCCCCGAGGCCGCGGTCCGCGCCGTCGCGGAGAACACCGGTCTCCCGCCCGCCACGGCGACCTCCATCACCGATCTGGACGCCCTCCTCGCCGAACTCTCCGGGATCCGCGAGGCAGGCTATGCCGTCGATGACGGCGAGCAGGAGATCGGCGTGCGCTGCTATGCGGTGGCGGTCCCGGGTGCCCCGCTCGCCACGGCACTCTCGGTCTCGGGCCCGGCAACGCGGGTCACCCCGGAATTCGCCCGGGAGGCCGTTCCGGCCCTGCGCGCGGAAGCCGCCCGGATGGCCGCTCGCCTCAGGTGATCGTCGGCACGGTCGTTGGTCTGCCTGCGCGGCGTCGTCGTGCGTTCCGACGTTGCCCGGGTGATACCCCGCGTCCTAGTATTCCACTGGAAGGACATCTTCTTCCACATAGTGGAAGAACCAGCATCCCGCAACGAGGAGAGTGTCGACGTGGAGACTCCTGACGGCATCGAGATCACCGGAGAGATCGGCGAGCGGTACGAGGAGGTGCTGACCCCCTCGGCCCTCGAGCTGATCGTCCGCCTGCACCGTGAGCTGGCCGATCGGCGCCTCGAGCTCCTGGAGGCCCGCGAGGCCCGCGTCCAGGAGCTGGCCGACGGCGGTACGCTCCGCTTCCTCGAGGAGACCCGCCACCTGCGCGAGGACCCCACCTGGCGCGTCGCCGACCCGGCTCCCGGCATCGTCGACCGCCGCGTCGAGATCACCGGCCCCACCGACCGCAAGATGACGATCAACGCGCTGAACAGCGGCGCCAAGGTCTGGCTCGCGGATCAGGAGGACGCGAACACGCCGCGCTGGGCCAACGTCGTCGGCGGGCAGCTCAACCTGCTCGACGCGATCAACCGCACCATCGACTTCACCGCGGAGAACGGGAAGGCCTACGCCCTGCGCCCCGACGACGAGCTCGCCACGATCGTCATGCGCCCCCGCGGCTGGCACCTGCCGGAGAAGCACGTCCTCGTGGACGGCCGCGAGACGTCGGGCTCCCTGGTCGACTTCGCGCTCTACGTGGCGACCGCGGGCATCCGCCAGTTCGCCAAGGGCCTCGGCCCCTACTTCTACCTGCCGAAGCTGGAGTCGCACCTGGAGGCGCGCCTCTGGAACGACGCGTTCGTGCTGGCCCAGGAGTATCTCGGCATCCCGCAGGGCACCATCCGCGCCACGGTGCTCATCGAGACGTACCCCGCCGCGTTCGAGATGGAGGAGATCCTCTACGAGCTGCGCGACCACTCGGCGGGCCTGAACGCGGGCCGCTGGGACTTCATGTTCTCGGTGATCAAGTCGTTCCGGACGCGCGGCACGCAGTTCATGCTGCCGGACCGCAATGCGGTCACGATGACCGTGCCGTTCATGCGCGCCTACACCGAGCTGCTGGTCAAGACGTGCCACAAGCGCGGCGCCCACGCCATCGGCGGCATGGCGGCGTTCATCCCGAGCAAGGACGAGGCGGTCAACACCACGGCCTTCGCCAAGGTGCGCGACGACAAGACGCGCGAGGCGCGCGACGGCTTCGACGGCTCCTGGGTCGCCCATCCCGGCATGGTCGAGCTCTGCAAGGAGGTCTTCACGGACGTCCTCGGCGAGCGCCCGCACCAGATCGCCCGCACACGGGACGACGTCGAGGTCACGGCCGGGCAGCTGCTCGACGTCGCGGCGACCCCGGGAGACGTCACCGAGGCCGGCCTGCGCAACAACGTCTCCGTCGCGATCCAGTACCTGCGGCACTGGCTGGACGGCCTCGGCGCCGTCGCGATCTTCGACCTGATGGAGGACGCCGCCACCGCGGAGATCTCCCGCAGCCAGGTCTGGCAGTGGCTGCACAACGACGTCACCCTGGCGGACACCGGCCGCACCGTCACGAAGGACCTCGTCCAGGAGATCGTCGCCGAAGAGATCGCGCAGCTGCCCGGCGACCCCGCGGACTACGAGGAGGCGAAGCAGACGTTCCTGGAGGTCGCCGTCGCCGACGACTACGCCGACTTCCTCACCCTCCCGGCCTACCGCCGCATGCCCTGACGCTGATGCCTGCGCGGGGCCCGGCAGGTCGTGCGCCGGCCTCTCCCGGAGGCCCGGCAGGCCGAGGGACGACGGCGGTCGCGGGTCACCCGGGGCCGCCGCCGGGCGTCCCGGCGGCGTCGGTCACGCCACAGCCTCCTGAGAAGGGCCGGCTGCGGTCCGCGTGGGAGAATGAACGCTGCATCTGCCGTTGAGAGGACGATAGTGAACGAAACACCCCGCGAGCAGGGGAACGACCGCGAAGGTGACCGCCCCGAGCGTCACGGCCAGGGACACGGCGGTCCCCGGCGCGACGGTCAGGGCCACGGTGACCGGCCGCGGCGTGACCTCGGCGCAGACCGGCGCCGCGACGAGCGCGGCGGTGCCGGCGGCCGCGACGGATCCCGTCGCGACGACCGGGGGCGTGACTCCGGGGGAGAACGGCGCGGCGGCTACGGTGCGCGCGACGGCGGCGGCTACGGCCGCAGGGACGACGACCGCCGGGGCGGGTTCCGTGGGGCCGACGACGCCCGCGGCCCGCGCCGCGACGACACCAGGGGCGACGGCCAGGGCGGCCGGTTCGGCGACCGCACCGACCGGCCCCGCCGCGACGACCGCGGTTCCGGCGACCGCCCGCGCACGGAGGGCCGTGGCTACGGGGACCGCCCGCAGGGCGGCGACCGGCCCGGACGCGGCTACCCGCGGGACGACCGCGGCGGCGGCTTCCGCCGCGAGGGATTCCGGGGCGACGACGACCGCCGGGGCGGCTTCCGGCGCGACGACGACCGGCGTGGCAGCGGGCCGGACCAGGGCAACCGGGGCGGCTTCCGCCCGCGCGACGACCGCCGGGACGACAACCGGGGCGGGTTCGCGGGCGGCGAGCGCCGCGACGGTGGCTCCGGCCGTGACGACCGCACCGGCGGAGGCTTCCGCCGTGACGACCGCCGAGACGGCGGGTTCCGGGGGGACAACCGCGGCGAGGGCGGCTTCCGCCGTGAGGGCGGGGCCGGTCGCGACGATCGCGGTGGCCCGGGCCGTGACGACCGGCGCGACGGCGGTTTTCGCCGCGACGACCGTGCCGGGGGCGGCTTCCGGCGCGACAATGACTCGCCTCGCGGCGGCTTCGGTGCCGGGCGCCCGCCGCGCCGCGACGATCGCGGCGGCGGCGCGGGACGCGCCGACCACGGCACCGGCGACCGTCCGCAGCGCAGGTACGACGACGAGCGCGGCCCGCGCCGGGACGACCGTTCCGGTGGCAGGCCGCAGCGGGACGATCGCTCCGGCGACCGCCCCCGCCGCGACGACCGGGGATGGCAGGATCGTCCCCGTCGTGACGACCGTGGCCCGGGTGGCCCCAGTGGCCCCGGCGCCGGGGAGCGCGGAGCGGGCGGCCGAGGCTACCCGCCGCGCGACGACCGCCGGGACGGCTTCCGCCGTGACGACCGCGGCGGCAGCGGTTCCCGCCCCGACCACGGGCGTGGCGGCTTCGACCGCGGCGACGCGCGGGGTTTCGCCGGCGGTGACCGCCGCGGTTTCCGTGACGACCGCGGCCCGCGCCGCGATTCCCGCGACGACCGCGGCCCGCGGAGCTTCGGCGACGACCGTGGCCCGCGCCGCGATGCCCAGGACGACCGCGGGCCCCGTCGCGACTTCGGCGACGACCGTGGCCCGCGCCGGGACTCCCGCGACGGGGGCGCCGGTTTCCGCGACGACCGCGCGGGCCGTCGCGACGACCGCGGTGGCGACTTCCGTGACGACCGTCGCGACGACGACCGCCCCCGCGACCCCGAGATCGCCGAGGACGTCTCGATCGACCAGCTCGATCGCGGCGCCCGCGCCCGGATGCGCGGGCTGACCAAGGAGAACGCGGAGCGCGTCGGGCTGCACCTGATCATGGCCGGCCGCCTCATCGACGTCGACCCGGAGACCGCCTACCTGCACGCGCAGGCGGCGGTGCGCCGCGCCGGCCGGATCGACGTCGTCCGGGAGGCCGCGGGCCTGACCGCGTACCGCACCGGCCGGTACGCCGAGGCGCTGCGCGAGCTGCGTACGGTCCGGCGCCTGAACGGCAGCTCCGAGCACCTGCCGCTGATGGCCGACGCCGAGCGCGGGCTCGGCCGGCCGGAACGTGCGATCGCCCTCGCGGCGACGCCCGAGGCCGAGACGCTCGACGCCGCCGGCCGGACGGAACTCGCGATCGTCGTCTCCGGGGCGCGCAGCGACCTCGGCGAGCACGACGCCGCCCTCGCCGTCCTCGACAAGATCCCCGCGCACGAGGCCCCGGGTGACCTCGGCCTCCGCGTGCTCCAGGCGCGGTCCATCGCCCTGGAGGCAGCGGGCCGCCCGGACGAGGCGCAGGCGATCCTCGCCGGCGTCGACCCCGAGGCCCTCGCCCGCGCGACGGGCGAGGAACTCCCGGAGGAGGACGTCGTCGTCTACGACGTCTACGACGACGAGGCGGACGACGACGAGCCCGACGACATCGACGGGCCGGACGACGACGGGCCGGACGACGACGAGCCTGAGGACGAGGAGCCGGACGCCGATCTGCCTGCCGCTCCCGCCCCGGAACGCGACGAGAACACGACGGCCGACGACGAACCGCCCGTCGAGATCCCGGGCGACGCCCCCGAGCCGACCGACGCCGAGATCGAGGCGGAGGTCGCGGAGATCCTCGCCGAGGCCGGGGTCGACGACGAGGCGGACGAGGCGAGCGCGCAGGAGCCGGGCGGCGAGGAGCCGGACGGCGAGGGCCCGTCCGAGGACGCGCCTCAGGCCGCGGACGCCACCCGCCCCGGCGACGACACCGAGGAGCCCAGGGAATGAGTGGTCTGATCGGTAGCGCGACCCCGCTGGCCGAGGCCTACGATCTCGCGCTCGTCGACCTCGACGGCGTCGCCTACCGGGGGCATCTCCCGATCGAGCACGCGGCGCCGAGCCTGACCGCCGCCCGCGCCGGCGGGATGCGGCTCGTCTTCGTGACGAACAACGCGTCCCGCGAGCCGGAGGAGGTCGCCGCGCAGCTCACGGGCCTGGACATCCCGGCCGACGCGGACGAGGTGATGACCGCCGCCCAGGCCTGCGCCGCGCTGCTGCGCACGCGCCTGCAGCCGGGGGCGAAGGTCCTCGTGGTGGGTGGCAAGGGGCTCGTGACCGCGGTGCAGGCCGCCGGGTTCGAGGTGGTGTCGTCGGCCGACGACGCCCCCGACGCCGTCGCGCAGGGTTACGCCCCGCACCTGGCGTGGGAGGACCTCGCGGAGGCCGCGTACGCGGTCGGGCGGGGCGCCTGGCACGTGGCGAGCAACCTCGACCTGTCGCTCCCCACGGCGCGCGGCCTCGCGCCGGGCAACGGCGCGCTCGTGGGCGCGGTGACCGCGGCGACGGGCGTGACCCCGTCGAGCGCGGGCAAGCCCGGCCCGGGCATGTTCCGCCTGGCCGCCGAGCGCGCGGGCGCCCGCGCGCCGCTGGTCATCGGGGACCGGCTCGACACCGACCTGGCGGGCGCGCGCGCCGCGGGGTTCCCCGGCCTGCACGTGCTGACGGGCGTCTCGACGGCGCGGGACGCCGTGCTGGCCGTGCCGGGTGAGCGGCCGTCGTTCCTGGGTGCTGATCTGCGCGCCCTGCTGGAGCCGCATCCGGCGCCGGTGCCGGACGGTGCGGGCTGGAGCTGTGGGGAGGCTCGCGTGGTGGTCACGGACGGAGTCGTGCGTCCGGTCGCGGGCGAGGGCATCGATCTGGTTCGTGCTGCCTGCGCCGCGGCCTGGGGTGCCGCGGACGAGGGGCGTCCGGTGACCGAGGTCCCCGAACTGATCTGAGAGTGGTGCCGGCCCGGGTCTCGTCCCCCGGGCCGGCCGGGTCAACCCGACACCGAGCGTGCCATGGCCTCCCCGTGGGAGAGGTCCTCTTCCCGCAGGGTCAGGAGGTGCCGCATCCGGTGGTCGACGAACTCCTGCTGGTCGCGGATCGGGGCGAAGCGCTCCAGCAGGAGCATGCCCGCGGCGGTCACCCGGGCAGCGCCCTCGCTGGTGTCGATCACCTCGACCGAGCAGGCCCGGGAAAGGTCCTTCAGGTGCCGTCGGACGACCGTCTCGGAGTGGTGTTCGTTCCGGGCGACGGCGCCGATGCTGCCGTACTGCGCCAGGGCGCGCAGGAACTGCCAGTGCCGGGTTGTAATCTGGGGTTTCGCCACGTGTTTCCCTTCCGTGTTTGCTCAGGACATCTGACAAACTTGCGCGGTCACTGCGGGCCGTGAGCCGCAGCACCAGAGCGTAGGTGCAGGAGTAGCAGGTGAAGCGTAACGCACGGTGAATTCTTTTCTATTGAAGCGCAGCTCAGGAGCCGGGACGACCGTCCATGCAGCACCTTTCTCTAATGATGGTAACGCTCTCATGTCAATCAATACGGAGCTAATTCACCCGGTGCAATCGGCGGATGGGGAGAACTCCCCATCGAAGGAAATCAAACATGGGGACCTCTCCCCATCAAGATCCGATTCAACATTACCGATCATGGATCTGCCCCGGTCCGGGCCGTGATCCGGAGCCCGATCAGGCGACATGGGCGCGGCCGCAGGGGCCGTCCCAGGTGCGGCAGGTACCGTGTGTCCGTGAGTTTTGACATGCCCGACGGCACCTTTCCGGGCGCGGACGAGCAGGCGTCTCCGGGAGCGCTCCCGCCGGGGACGTCGCCCGGTGAACCGCCGGTGACGGCCGCCCGCGGCGAGGAGGCGGCCCACGGTGACCCCCTGGGCGACGCCCTGTCGGTGATCGACGGCCTCGACGGTCTCCCGCCGGGGGAGCACGTGGCGCGGTTCGAGCACGTCCACGACGTGCTGCGCGCGCACCTGAACGGCGACGCCTGACCCGTGGTGAACCTGATGACGACAACCTCACGCGTGGACGCCGAGCTGGTGCGGCGCGGCCTGGCCCGGTCCCGGCGGCACGCGGCCGAGCTCGTGGCGGCCGGCCGGGTCGCGGTCGCGGGCAGCCTGGTGACCAAGCCGTCGGCCGCGGTCGCCGATGCCGCCGACGTCGTGGTGGCGCCCGGCGATCCCGGCGCGGCCGAGTACGCCTCCCGCGCGGGCCTCAAGCTCGCCGGCGCCCTCGACCTGCTCCCCGGCGTGCGGCCGGGCGGCGCGTGGTGCGCCGACCTCGGCGCGTCCACCGGCGGTTTCACCGACGTGCTGCTGCGCCGCGGGGCCGACCGTGTCGTGGCGATCGACGTCGGGCACGACCAGCTCCTGCCCCGCCTGCGCGAGGACCCGCGGGTCACGGTCGTCGAGGGCAAGAACGTGCGCGGCCTGACCCTCGCCGACCTCGAGCGTGCCCCGGACCTCGTGACCGGGGACCTCTCCTTCATCTCCCTGACCCTCGTGCTGCCCGCCGTCGCGGCCGTGCTGCGTCCGGGCGGCGCCGCGGTCCTCCTGGTCAAACCCCAGTTCGAGGTCGGCCGCGAGCGGCTCGGCAGCGGCGGCGTCGTGCGCGACCCGGCGTTGCACGCCGACGCGATCGCCGCGGTGGTCCGCGCGGCCGAAGCCTGCGGCCTGCGCGCGCGCGGACTCGTCCCGAGCCCGCTGCCCGGCCCGAGCGGCAACCGGGAGTTCTTCGCGTGGTTCACGTCCGACGACGGCGCCGCCGCGGAGCCGGCGGCGCTCGCCGGCACGCTGGCCGACGTCGTCGTGCCTGATTCCGCCGTACGGCTCTACGAGGTGACGGCATGACGCGGCGGGTGCTGATCGTGACGCACGGGGGGCGGGCCGCCGCCGTGGCGGCCACCGGGGAGGCCGTGCGGCAGCTGAAGGCCGCCGGGTTCGAGCCGATGCTGCACGACGACGCGCTGACCGAGGACTTCGGCGACCACATGGACACCGCGCGGCTGCGTGAGGGGGTCACGGAGTCGGAGTTCGTGATGGTGCTGGGCGGGGACGGGACGATCCTGCGGGCCGCCGAGCTGACGCGGGGGACCCACGTGCCGCTGCTCGGGGTGAACCTGGGGCACGTCGGGTTCCTGGCCGAGTCGGAGCGGGAGGATCTCGGCGAGGCGGTGCAGCGGCTGGCCGCGGGCGACTACACGGTCGAGGAGCGCGCGTGCGTCGAGGTGGACGTGCGCCTGCCGGACGACGGCGAGGTGCTGTCGGGCTGGGCGCTGAACGAGGTGACGATCGAGAAGGGCCTCGGCGGGCGCATGCTGGAGGTCGGCGTGAGCGTGGACGGGCGCAAGCTGTCCTCGTTCGGCTGCGACGGCGTGGTGATGGCCACGGCGACCGGGTCGACGGCGCACGCGTTCTCCGGGGGCGGGCCGGTGATGTGGCCGGACGTCGACGCGGTGCTGTTCGTGCCCCTGAGCGCGCACGCGCTGTTCGCGCGGCCGCTCGTGGTGGGCCCGCACAGCGAGATCGGGGTGCGGGTGCTGTCGTCGTCGGCCGTGCCGGGCGTGCTGACGTGCGACGGGCGGCGGCGGATCGACGTGCCGCAGGGGTCGGACGTGCTCGTGCGGCGGGCCGGGGAGATCCGGCTGGCCCGCCTGACGCAGGCGCCGTTCACGGACCGGCTGGTCTCCAAGTTCGACCTGCCCGTCGCGGGCTGGCGGGAGAGGGCTGTACGGTCTACCGGATCCGAGCAGGCGTCCGGGGGCGGCAGCGGGTGAACGCGGGGGACCGGCTGATGCGCGCGAGGAGCGAGCACCTGAAGGGGCAAGCGGAGAGGGCAGGCTGAGGGGCAACATGCTTGAAGAGATCGCGATCGAGAACCTGGGTGTCATCCGTGCCGCGCGGGTGCCCCTGTCCGAGGGCCTCACCGTCGTCACGGGTGAGACGGGCGCGGGCAAGACGATGGTGCTCACGGGCCTGAACCTGCTCATGGGCGGCAAGGCCGACCCGCGGTCGGTGCGGCCCGGCGCGGATCGTGCCGCGGTGGAGGGCCGGATCCGCGTGTCCGGGCACCCGACGGTCGCCGAGCGGGTCCAGGAGGCCGGCGGCGAGCTGGAGGACGACGGCACCGTGCTGGTGCTGCGCACCATCGCCGACGGCCGGTCGCGCGCGCACCTGGGCGGGCGTGCCGTGCCGCAGGGCGTGCTCGCGGAGATCGCGGACGACCTGGTCACCGTGCACGGGCAGGCGGAGCAGCTGCGCCTGCGCACCAGCGCCAAGCAGCGTGACGCCCTGGACGACTTCGCCGGGCCCCGGCACCAGCGGGTGCTCGCCGGGTACCGCACGGCCTGGTCGGAGCGCGCCGGCCTGCTCGGCCAGATCGCGGAGTCGGAGGCGAGGGCCGCCGAGCGGGCGCGGGAGGTGGAGCTGCTGCGGATCGGCCTTGAGGAGATCGAGCGGGTCGACCCGTCGCCGGGCGAGGACGCCGAGCTCGCGACCCTGATCGAGCGGCTGTCGAACGCCGAGGGCCTGCGGGTCGCGGCCGGCGAGGCGCACCAGGCGATGGCGGGCGAGGACGAGACCGGCTCCCAGCAGAACGCGATCGCGCTGGTCGAGCGGGCGCGCAAGGCACTGGAGGGCGGCGCGTCGTCGGACCCGGCGCTGGCGGAGCTGGCCACGCGGTTCGCCGACGTCGGCTACCTCATCAACGACCTGGCGACCGACGTCGCCGCCTACCTCGACGACCTGGAGGCGGATCCGGGCGCCCTGGAGGCCGCGCACGCCCGCCGGGCGGACCTCGCGGGGCTGACCCGCAGCTACGGCGAGACGATCGACGACGTGCTGCGGTGGGCGAGCGACGCGGGCCTGCGCCTGCTCGACCTGGACGACGGCGGGGAGCGCCTCGGCGCGATGCGGGCCCGCGTCGCGGAGCTGGACGACGAGCTGGAGCGCCTCGCGGACCTGCTCACGCAGGCGCGCACCACGGGCGCCACGGAGCTGGCCGGGTCCGTCACCACCGAGCTGCACGGCCTGGCCATGGGCGGGGCGCACCTGGAGGTGACGGTCGAGCGGGCCGAGGAGCTCGGGCCGTACGGGGCCGATCAGGTCACGATGCTGCTCGTGCCGCATCCGGGCGCGCCGCCGCGGCCGCTCGGCAAGGGCGCCTCGGGCGGTGAGCTGTCGCGCGTGATGCTGGCCCTGGAGGTGGCGCTGGCGACGTCGCCGCACAAGACGGCGTCGTCCGACGGCGACAACGGTGACGGTGAGCGGCAGGACGCCGACGGCGTGCTGCGCCGCACCTTCGTGTTCGACGAGGTCGACGCGGGGGTCGGCGGGCGGGCCGCGGTCGAGGTCGGACGGCGCCTGGCGCGCCTGGGCCGCACGACGCAGGTCGTCATCGTGACCCACCTGGCGCAGGTCGCCGCGTTCGGCGACGCGCACCTGGTGGTCACCAAGTCCACCGATGGAGACGGCGCGGAGGACGGCATGATCACCGTCACGGGCGTGCGCGAGGTCACCGGCGAGGACCGCGTCGTGGAGCTGGCCCGGATGCTCTCCGGCCAGGAGGACTCCGAGACCGCGCGGCAGCACGCGACCGAGCTCCTGGAGTCGTCGGTCGTGGGACGATGATGCCGATGAAGCTCATCCTCGCCCGCTCGGGCGCGCACGCGGAGGAACGGGCGGACCCGGACGGGCCCGTCACGGGCCCGGCGCGCGTGGGCACGCGGACGAAGGAGCTCACGAGCCGGCTCGAACCGGGCGACATCGCCGTCATCGACCACGCGGACCTCGACCGGGTCGCCGGGGACGCGCTCGTCGCGGCGCGGCCGGCCGCCGTGCTCAACGCCGCGGCGTCGATCACGGGCCGGTACCCGAACACGGGCCCGGGCATCCTGCTGGAGGCGGGGATCCCGCTGGTGGACGACCTCGGCCCGGCGGTCATGGCGCTCGCCGAGCGCACGCCGCTGGAGATCGTCGGCGGGCAGGTGAGCGCCCGCGGCGAGGTGGTCGCCAAGGGCACGCGGCAGACGCCGTCGTCGGTCGCCGACGCCCTCGCCGCGGCCCGTGAGGGCCTGTCCGTGGAGATCGAGCGCTTCGCCGAGAACACCCTGACGTACCTGCGCCGGGAGCGGGACCTGCTGCTCGACGGCGTCGGCGTGCCGGACATCCGCACGAACGTTGCCGGACGGCACGTCCTGATCGTCGTGCGCGGCTACCACTACCGCGAGGACCTCGCGATGCTGCGCTCCTACATCAAGGAGAACCGCCCGGTCCTGATCGGGGTCGACGGCGGCGCGGACGCGATCCTCGACGAGGGCTGGAAGCCGGACCTGATCGTGGGCGACATGGACTCCGTGTCCGACGCCGCCCTCGCCGGCGGCGCCGAGATCGTGGTGCACGCCTACCGCGACGGCAAGGCCCCCGGGCTGGAGCGGGTGCGGTCGCTCGGCGTCGACCCCGTCGTCTTCCCCGCGACCGGGACCAGCGAGGACATCGCGATGCTGCTCGCCGACGACAAGGGCGCCGAGCTCATCGTCGCCGTCGGCACGCACGCCACGCTCGTGGAGTTCCTGGACAAGGGCCGCTCGGGCATGGCGTCCACGTTCCTGACGCGGTTGCGCGTGGGCGGCAAGCTGATCGACGCCAAGGGCGTCTCCCGCCTGTACCGGACGCGGATCTCCAACACCCAGCTCACGCTGCTGTCCCTGGCGGGCGTGTCCGCGGTGGGCGCGGCGCTCGGCGCGACGTCGGCCGGGCAGACGTTCTTCGGGCTCCTGGGCGCGCGGTTCGACGACCTGTGGTCCTTCATGGGTAGGCTGTTCGGCGGTTGATAACCGACCGTTCACCTCACTGAAGGACCACCACCCCACGTGATCGACTTCCGTTACCACCTCGTCTCGCTCATCTCGGTGTTCCTCGCGCTCGCCGTGGGGATCATCCTCGGGGCCGGGCCGCTGCAGGGGACGCTCGGCGAGACCCTCACCCGTCAGGTGGACTCCCTGCGCGAGGAGCGCAACGACCTGCGCGCGCAGCTCGACGCGACCACCGGTTTCCTCCAGGCCGACGAGACGTTCCTGGCCGCGGCCGCGCCGCGGCTGCTGGACGGAGCGCTCGCGGGGCGCCATGTCGCCGTCGTCAGCCTGGGTGAGGTGCCGGCGGCGACGCGGTCCGGGGTGACCGAGCAGCTCGAGGCGGCCGGGGCCGACGTCGTCGGCACGGCGCGCCTGCCCGTCACGTGGACCAGCGTCGAGGAGGAGACGAGCCAGGAGACCGTGGCCGAGGGCCTGCGCAGATACCTCACCGACGCCGGGATCGAGACCCCGCGGGACGAGCCCGCGACCACGCTCGGCGCGGCGGTGGCGCTCGCGCTGGTCGGGACGGGCCCGGCGGGCTCCCGCAGCGACGACGCGGTGGACCTCGAGTCCCAGCTGGAGCGGTTCGACCTGCTGGACGTGGCCGGGGAGCAGACGGCGCCCGCCGACGCCGTCGTGCTGCTCACCGCCGCCCCCGTCACCGAGGACGGCGCGGAGGCGTCCGCCTACGCCGCGCTCGGGACGCCCGAGCCCGAGCCCGAGCCCACCGTGTCACCGAGCGCCGAGCCCGCGAGCCCGCGGCACGCCGGAGACGTGTGGACGGCGGCGGCGGCCGGGGCCTCGCTCGTCAGCGGGACCCTCGTGCTGTCCGGCCCGGCGGGCGACGGCGACGACCCGGTGCAGCGCGTGCGGTCCGACGACGAGCTGGCCCGCGACCTCACGACCGTCAGCGACCCGGCCTCGCTGGTGGGCCAGGTCACCGTCCCGCTGGCGCTCGCCGCGGCGTCGGCCGGCCAGGACGGTCACTATGGCCCCGAGGCCGACGCGACCGCGATCCCGCCGGTTCCCGGGGAATAGGCCCGGCGGCGGGCAGGATGTCCGGGAGAGGACGGCCGGTGCGTGCCTCCGGGCACGCGATCCGGCCGGCGGTCCCGCAAGATCCGCGAGAACAGGGGAGACACACATGGGAACGCTGCGGTTCGTCGTCGCGGGCCTCGTCGCCGGTGCGACGACGACCTGGGCACGCCGCCGCCTCGACCAGGCGGTCCGGGACGGCTCCCTGAAGCGCGTCCACGAACGGGTCGCCACGCCGGAGGCGTGGACGCGCACCAACCACCGCGGCGAGCCGATCAGCCTGCTGGAGGGCCCGGCCGTGGCCGCCGGCCTCGTGGCGGGCGCGGTGGCCGCGGGCGGCCCCGCCGCGGGGCCGGTCGCGTTCGCGACGGCGGCCGCGGGCGCGTTCGGCGTGGTCGACGACGTCGCCGAGGACCAGGCGACCGCAGCCAAGGGCCTGCGCGGGCACCTCGGGGCGCTCGCGCGCGGGCAGGTCACCACCGGCGGGCTCAAGGTGCTCGGGATCGGCGGGGCGGCGCTGCTGGCGGCCGCCGCGGGGACGCCCGGCAGGACGCCGGGAGCGCCCGGCCGGGGGAGCGGGCCGGGGCGGCTCGCCGACGTCGCGATCAACGGGGCGCTCATCGCGGGGACCGCGAACCTCATGAACCTGTTCGACCTGCGGCCGGGACGCGCGCTGAAGGCGGCGGCACTGGCGAGCGTGGCCGCGGGGTTCGCGCCCGGCCCGGCAGGATTCGGGTCCGGCCCGGGGCAGGCCGCCGGGTCCGGGACCGGGGCCCTGACCGGGGCTCTGCTCGGCGCCGGGCTCGCCGCCGCCCCCGCCGATCTCGGCGAGCGGGACATGCTCGGCGACGGCGGCGCCAACGCCCTCGGCGCTCTCGTGGGCAGCCAGATCGCCTTCGGCGCGCCGCGGCCGGTACGGATCGCCGCCCTCGCGGGTGTCGTCGGCCTCACCCTGGCATCCGAAAAGGTCAGCTTCTCGAGGGTCATCCGCGAGACCCCTTGGCTGAACCGCATCGACATGCTCGGCAGACGCCCCGTGGACAACGAGGTACGCCCGGCGACCACGAGCTTGCCGGGCATCGGCCGAGTGTCGCCGGCGGAAACCTCGTGGTCGCCCGGCATCGCTCGTTCCCGGCCGCCCGGTGCCGCCAGGTGAAGGGCGGGCTCGCGCGGGCTGCCCTGCTGGTCACGCTCGTCACGCTGGCCAGCCGGGTCGTCGGGTTCGGGCGGTGGCTCGCGCAGGGGTACTTCGCCGGGAACGGCGACTTCACCGACGCGTTCAACGCCGCCAACCTGCTGCCCAACGTGCTGTTCGAGGTGGCCGCGGGCGGTGCGCTCGCGGGCGCCGTCGTGCCGCTCGTGTCCGGGCCCCTGAGCCGGGCCGCGTTCACGGCCGAGGGCACCGCGGCCAACCGGGATCAGGCATCCCGCTCCGCCTCGGCGCTGCTCGGCTGGACCCTCGTCGTGCTCGTCCCGGTCGCCGTGCTCATGGCCCTGCTCGCCGGGCCGGTCGCCGGGTGGCTCGACCTGAAGGACCCCGCGCTCACCCAGGTCGCCGCCTCCTTCCTGCGGGTGTTCGCGGTGCAGGTGCCGGTCTACGGGATCGCCGTGGTGCTCGGCGGGATCCTGCAGGCGCACAAGCGGTTCTTCTGGCCCGCGTTCGCGCCGCTGATCTCCAGCCTCGTCGTCATCGGCGTCTACTGGGGCTTCGCGGCCCGGGCCGGCCGCCGCGGCGAGCAGGACGTCGCCGAGCTCTCCGCGGCCGCCCTGGACTGGCTCGCCTGGGGCGTCACCGCGGGCGTCGTCGCGCTCGCGGTCCCGCTCGTGATCCCCGCCCTGCGCACCGGGCTCAGGCTGCGGCCCACCCTGCGGTTCCCCGCCGGGGAGGGGCGCCGCGCCGCGCACCTCGCGTTCGCGGGCGTGGGCGCGCTGATCGCGCAGCAGCTCGCGCTCGTCGTCGTGATGAAGGTCGGCACCGATCTCGGGGTCTACACCACCTGGCTGTACGCGTACAACGTCTGGCTGCTGCCCTACGCCGTCCTCGCCTTCCCGATCGCGACCAGCGCCTTCCCGCACTTCGCCGAGCACGCCGCCGCGCGGCGCCACCACGAGCTCGCCGCGCTCGTGGCCTCCACCACCCGGATCCTGCTCGTCGTGGCCGCCGCCGGGGCCGCCGCCCTCATCGCCGCGGCGCCCGCCGTGGAGACGGTCTTCGACGTCGTCGTCACGGGCGACGCGCCCGGTCTGGCCGCGGCCCTGGAGTGGATGGCGCCCGGCCTGCTCGGGTACGCGCTCGTGCTGCACCTGTCGCGCGCGCTGTACGCGGTGGATCACGGCCGGGCCGCCGTGACCGCCACCGTCGCCGGCTGGGGCGTCATGGCCCTCGGGCTGTCCGGCGCGCGGGCCTGGGTGGTCGCCCGGGGCGGCGCGGAGCCCGGCGTCGTGCTGGCCGCGCTGGGCCTCGCCGTGACCGCCGGGATGGCCGTCGCGGGCGTGGCGTTGATCGTCGCGGTCCGGCGGCACCTCGGGCGGGCGGCCCTGGCGGGCCTGGGGAACGTGGTGCTGGCCCTGGCGGTCGGGACGACGGCGGGCGCCTTCGCCGGGCACATGGTCGCCTACCTCCTGCAGCCGGACGGCTGGAAGATCGACCCCCTCTTCCGGGTCGGCGCGGACGGGGAACGGGCGTTCGTGCTCGGGGACCTCCTGATCGCGCTCGGCGGCGGGCTCGCCGGAGGGCTGGTGGCGGCGGGCGTCGTCGTCGGCGTGGCGCTGCTCGCCACACCGGACCTGCGGGCCCGGCTGCGCGACCTGAAGCGCGGCGGAACGGCGGGATGACGGCGGATGTCGCCGCGCCGAACCGCAGGTGACGGCAGCTGACACCGGAGTGTGATTCTGGCTACTGCGCGCACCCCGCCGTTTTCCCGGCCGGATCGCCGATGGGGGAGTACGCTGGAGTTCCGTGGTCGAACCCCTGAACAGACAGTCCTTCAAGCAGTCTCAGAACCGCAGCTCGCGCAGCGCCGTGACCAAGCACATCTTCGTCACCGGAGGCGTCGCGTCCTCGCTCGGCAAGGGCCTGACGGCGTCCTCGCTCGGGCGCCTGCTGCGCTCCCGGGGCCTGCGCGTCACGATGCAGAAGCTCGACCCGTACCTCAACGTGGACCCGGGCACCATGAACCCGTTCCAGCACGGCGAGGTGTTCGTCACCGAGGACGGCGCCGAGACCGACCTCGACATCGGCCACTACGAGCGCTTCCTGGACGTGGAGCTGCCGGCGTCGTCGAACGTCACCACCGGGCAGGTCTACTCGACCGTGATCGCCACCGAGCGCCGCGGCGACTACCTGGGCGACACCGTGCAGGTCATCCCGCACATCACCGACGAGATCAAGCGCCGCATGCGCGACCAGGCGTCGGGCGACGTCGACGTGATCATCACCGAGATCGGCGGCACGGTGGGCGACATCGAGTCGCAGCCGTTCCTGGAGTCCGCGCGGCAGGTGCGGCACGAGCTCGGCCGCGACAACGTGTTCTTCCTGCACGTGTCCCTGGTGCCGTACATCGGCCCGTCCGGCGAGCTGAAGACCAAGCCCACCCAGCACTCCGTGGCCGCGCTGCGCAGCATCGGCATCCAGCCCGACGCGATCGTGCTGCGCGCGGACCGCGAGGTCCCCGAGTCGGTGAAGAACAAGATCGCGCTCATGTGCGACGTCGACAACGAGGCCGTCGTCAACGCCGTCGACGCGCGCAGCATCTACGACATCCCGCGCGTGCTGCACGGCGAGGGCCTGGACGCGTACGTGGTGCGGCGCCTCGACCTGCCGTTCCACGACGTCGACTGGGACGGCTGGGCCGAGCTGCTCGAGCGCGTGCACCGGCCCGCGAACACGGTCGAGGTGGCGCTGGTCGGCAAGTACATCGACCTGCCGGACGCCTACCTGTCCGTCACCGAGGCGCTGCGCGCCGGCGGCTTCGCCAACGACGCCAAGGTGACCATCCGCTGGGTCGCCGCCGACGAGTGCCGCACGCCCGAGGGCGCGCGCGCGTCCCTCGAGGGGGCCGACGCCGTCCTGGTGCCCGGCGGCTTCGGCGTGCGCGGCATCGACGGCAAGATCGGCGCCCTGCGCTGGGCGCGCGAGAACCTCGTGCCCACCCTCGGCATCTGCCTCGGCCTGCAGTCCATGGTCATCGAGTACGCGCGCACCGTGCTCGGGTACGACGACGCGTCGTCGACCGAGTTCACGCCCGACTCCGCGCACCCCGTGATCGCCACCATGCTGGAGCAGAAGGCGATCGTGGAGGGCGAGGGCGACCTGGGCGGCACGATGCGCCTCGGCTCCTACGACGCCCACCTGGCGCCCGGATCCGTGGTGGCCAAGGCGTACGGCACCGAGCGGGTCGCCGAGCGGCACCGCCACCGGTACGAGGTGAACAACGCCTACCGCGGCGAGCTGGAGGCCGCCGGGCTGGTCATCTCCGGCACCAGCCCCGACGGATCCCTCGTCGAGTTCGTGGAACTGCCCGCCGAGGTGCACCCTTACTACGTGTCCACACAGGCCCACCCCGAGTTCAAGTCCCGCCCCACCCGCTCGCACCCCCTGTTCGCCGGGCTCATCGCGGCCGCGCTCGAACGCCAGGGTGCGTGACCCGGTGGACCTCCTGAACGCGGGGCCGGAGAGCCAGTACGAGCCGTACGAGCCCGTCGAGCCCCGGTTCCCGGACACGGCGCCGATCGAGCGGGTCGCCGAGCGCTGGGGGCCCGGTGGCGCGCCCGGGCCGTCGTCGTCCCCGCCCGCCCCCGCGCCGACGTCGTCGGCCGCCTTCGGCATCGCGGACGTCGTCTCGCCGCGCCCCGCGCGGCGGCTCGACATCCCGTTCCAGGGCCGGGTCGTCGACATGGCGGTCGACCAGGTCGATCTCGGGACGGCGGGCGTCGTGCGGCGCGAGTACACGGTCCATCCCGGATCCGTGGTCGTCGTCGCGCTCGACGCCGAGGACAACGTGCTGCTGCTGCGCCAGTACCGCCACCCCGTGGGCGCGTACCTGTGGGAGCTGCCCGCCGGCCTGCTCGACATCGACGGCGAGGACCCGCACGTCGCCGCCGCGCGCGAGCTGGAGGAGGAAGCCGACGTGCGCGCCGCGCGCTGGGACGTCCTCCTGGACCTGCTGCCCACACCCGGCGGCAGCAACGAGGCCGTCCGCGTCTTCCTCGCCCGCGACCTCACGCCCGTCCCCGAGCACGAACGCCACACCCGCGAGGCCGAGGAGGCGGACATGGTCGCCGTCCCCGTCCCGCTGGAGGAGGCCGCGGCGCTGGCGCTCGCCGGCCGGCTGCACAACGGTCCCTCCGTCGCCGGCATCCTGGCCGCGGCCATCGGCCGGGCGAGCTCGTGGCGCACGGTCCGGCCGGTCGACTCGCCCTGGGAGTACCGCCGCAACTGATCGGTGGCGGATCGGCTCTCCCCGGCGGGCCGGCCGGAGCCGGGCGCGGGCCGGGCGCGGGCCGTGAAACGCTTAACGGCGTTGCCGCGAGCACCCGCCGCACCAGACCGTCTTCCATGCGCCCGCATCGTCGCGGGCGTGCGCCGACGGGCGCATTACCCAGGAGGGCGTGCAATGACCCGAGAACCGAACCGGAGGCGATGGCGCAGGTCCGCCGTCGCCGTCGGCACCCTCGCTGCGGTGGCGTTCGCCACTGTCGGCGCGACCGGCGCCAGCGCGGAGTCCGCGCGGACCGACGTGGCCCAGGCGGCGACGTCGGCCGACGAGGCCCGCGCCATGGCGGGCCCCTACGCGGACCGCTTCCTCGAGATGTACGACAAGATGAAGGACCCGGCCAACGGGTACTTCTCGGCCCAGGGCATCCCCTACCACGCGGTGGAGACCCTGATGGCGGAGGCGCCGGACTGGGGTCACGAGACCACGTCCGAGGCGTACTCGTTCTGGATCTGGCTCGAGGCCTCCTACGGGGAGGTCACCGGGGACTGGGCGCCGCTGAACAACGCCTGGACGACCCTCGAGAAGTACATGATCCCCACGCAGGAGAACCAGCCGACCAACGGCGCGTACAACCCGGCCTCCCCGGCCACGTACGCCGGCGAGGCGGACCACCCGAGCCTCTACCCGTCCCAGCTCGACACCGGGGTCTCGGTCGGCAACGACCCGATCGCGAACGAGCTGAAGAGCGCGTACGGCACGTCGAACATCTACGGCATGCACTGGCTCGCCGACGTCGACAACGTGTACGGCTTCGGCGCCGCTCCCGGCAAGTCCACGCTGCAGGGCCCGTCGTACAAGGGCACCAGCTACATCAACACGTTCCAGCGCGGGCCGCAGGAGTCCGTCATGGAGACGATCCCGCAGCCGTCGATCGAGGACTTCTCGTACGGCGGCCCGAACGGCTTCCTCGACCTGTTCACCAAGGACGCGTCTTACGCGAAGCAGTGGAAGTACACCAACGCGCCCGACGCCGACGCCCGTGCGATCGAGGCCGTGTACTGGGCCCAGAAGTTCGCCGCCGAGCAGGGCAAGTCCAGCGCCATCTCCGGCACCGTGGACAAGGCGTCGAAGATGGGTGACTACCTCCGGTACGCCATGTTCGACAAGTACTACAAGGAGCCGAACTGCCAGTCGACGTCGTGCCCGGCAGGCAACGGCAAGAGCTCGATGCACTACCTGCTGTCCTGGTACTACGCCTGGGGCGGCGCGCTCGACACGTCCGGCCCGTGGGCCTGGCGCATCGGTTCGTCGCACGCGCACTTCGGCTACCAGAACCCGATGGCGGCCTACGCCCTGTCGAACGACCCGAACCTGATCCCGACCTCGCCGACGGCGAAGGACGACTGGGCCAAGAGCGTCGACCGGCAGCTCGAGTTCTACCAGTGGCTGCAGTCGGAGGAGGGCGGCATCGCCGGTGGCGCGACCAACTCCGTGGGCGGCGCCTACAAGTCGCACCCGGCCGGCACGCCGACGTTCTACGGCATGGCGTACGACGAGAAGCCCGTTTACCACGATCCGCCGTCGAACCAGTGGATCGGCATGCAGGGCTGGGGCGTCGAGCGCGTCGCGCAGCTCTACCACGAGACGGGCAACGCCCGCGCCAAGGCGATCCTCGACAAGTGGGTGCCGTGGGTGCTCGACGAGATCACCGTCACCGACACCTCGTGGTCGGTGCCGTCGACCCTGAAGTGGTCGGGCGCGCCGAACACGTGGAACGCGACGAACCCCGCGCCGAACACGAACCTGCACGTCGAGGTCACGGCCCACGGCCAGGACGTCGGTGTCGCCGGTGCGCTGGCCCGGACGCTGATCTACTACGCGGCGAAGGCCGGCGACCAGGCCGCGGCCGACGAGGCCAAGGCGCTGCTCGACGCGATCTGGGCGCAGAACGTCGACTCCAAGGGCGTCTCCACCGTGGAGAAGCGCGAGGACTACAAGCGGTTCGACGACGTCTACGCGGGCGGTACGGGCGACGGCATCTACGTGCCGAACGGCTGGACCGGCGACATGCCGAACGGCGACATCGTCAAGCCGGGCGTCAGCTTCCTGGACATCCGGTCGTTCTACAAGAACGACCCGGACTGGCCGAAGGTGCAGGCGTACCTGGACGGCGGCGAGGCGCCGGAGTTCCGGTACCACCGGTTCTGGGCCCAGACCGCCATCGCCACGGCGTACGCGGACTACGACCGGCTCATCGCGGACCCGGGCACGAACCCGAGCCCGACGCCCACGCCGACGGTCTCGCCGTCCGTGTCGCCCACGCCGAGCGTGTCGCCGACGCCCTCGGTGTCGCCTTCGGTCTCCCCGTCCCCGTCGGTCACGCCGACGCAGGCCGGCGCCTGCACGGCCACGCTCTCCGTGGTCAGCTCGTGGGGCGGCGGCTACCAGGCCTCGGTCAAGGTGCGGGCGAACTCGCCCATCACCGGCTGGCGCACCCAGTTCAGCCTCGGTTCGTCGACGTTCGCCCAGGGCTGGAACGCGCAGTTCAGCGCGTCCGGGTCCCAGGTGACGGCGTCGAACCTGAACTGGAACGGCAACCTGGGCGCGGGTGGCACCGCGGAGTTCGGGTTCCTCGGCAACGGCACCCCGCCGTCGTCGGTCCCGGTCACGTGCACCACTCCGTGATGTCCTGACCGCACACGAGACGGCGGCCCCCCACCAGTGCCCGGCACCGGTGGGGGGCCGCCGTCTCGTGTGCGGCCGTCCCGGATCAGATCTCGGGGACCGACGACTCCACCGGCGGCGCCACGTCGAGGTCCGACGGCGGCAGCGGGACCGACGCGCCGGAGCCGAAGGCGCGCGTGCCGACGACGCCGAGGGCGAAGTTCGCGTGGCACTGCGGGCAGTACCACTCCGGCGTCGGGACGGGCACGTCGAAGCCGCCGTACACGACGTCCGGGTCGAGCCGCATCTCGTCGTGGATGGTCTCGTTCCAGATGATGCGCTTGGCGGTGCCGCGCGAGTGGCAGGACGGGCACGCGGGGCGCATCCGGGCACGCTGCGCGGCGACGGAGTGGCCGTGCAGCAGCTCGTGGCAGGGGTCGCACACGAGGTGCGTGTCGGAGATGAGGCGGGCCAGCTCACGCACGGCGCCGGACTCGGCGGCGGCGCGGGCGCCGTCGTCGTGCGGGCGCAGCTCCGTGACGCCCACGAACTGCTCGCAGGAGTTGCAGCGCTCCTCGGTGTTCATCTCGCGGCCGGTGATGGTGCGGTGGCCGAGGATGCGCAGCACGTGCAGGTTGGGGGAGAGCTGGCCGGTCTCGCAGTCGCCCGGCTCCAGGGTGCCGGACGCTCCGTTGCGGAACTGGTGCGCGATGCCGTCCAGCACGAGGCGCGCGTGCTCCTGCGGGAGCCAGCCGGACGAGCGGGCGTACGCCGAGGCGCCGCTGAACAGGTCGTCCCAGAGGACGGGCTTGTCGGGGCCGAAGGCGTCGTCGGCGATCCAGTCCTCGCCCTGCGTGGCGCCCATGAGCTCCACGGACGCGATGACACCCGGGTCCGAGCCCACGACGGTGACCACGACGTCACCCCGCTGCGGGCCGTCGGCGCCGCGCGGCAGCAGGTGCTCGTTGGTCCCCGTGGCGACGGCGACCGCCTCGCGCAGCCAGTCCTCCGACCAGTTCAGGTAGACGGAGGGCACGAGCCACGCGGGCAGGGACGAGACGGGGGGAAGCATGTCCGGTTCGCTGGTCACGGCGGAAGGTTACTGCAGGCAGGGCGTCCGGCTGAACCCGGCGGCTGTCATCTGCGGCGAAGTCACCCGGTCGGTCCGTTTCGCAGGCACGAATTCACCCGCGAGCCCGCCCGGCGACGCCGGGCCTCACGCGCGGCCGGCGGCGTCGCGCGCCGCCAGGGCGGCGGCCACCGCGGCCCCCGCGTAGAGCGCGACCTGGACCGACTGGAGCGGCACCGACGAGCCGGGCAGGCCCACCATGAACACGTTCGCCAGCGAGCCGACGGCGACGACCCCCAGGACGACGAGCGTCGCGGCGCCGATCCGGACCAGGCCCGTGCTCGTGCGCGAGACGAGCCACAGGGCGGTCAGCGACACGAGCGGCGCGAGGGCGCTGATCGCGAGCGAGATGACGTAGAACTCGACGTCGGGCTGCCGCGCGACGGTCGCCGCGGCGAGCACCACCTGGCCCGCCGTCACCGCGGCCAGCCCGGCCACGGTGAACCGCCCGCCCAGGGCGGCCCGCGACCGCTCGCGCGCGCCGAGGAACCCGAGCACGATCGCGCCGGCGGCGAGCAGCACGGTGACCGAGGTGAGGACCGTCTCGGTCACGACGACCGCCCGGGCGCCCCGGGCGCCCTGGATCACCGCGATCACGGCCAGCGTGACGAGCTGCGCCCCGGCGATCACGGCGGCGGTGCCGCGCAGCGCGGCGGCGAAGCGGTGCGACGGGTGCATCCCGGCGGCGCCGGCCGCGATCGTCAGCGTCGCGGGCGTGCCCACGGTGACCAGCACCCACGGCACGTTCTCGGTGTGGAAGGCGAGCAGATCGGGGTCGAACCCGATGCGGGCGAAGGTGAGCACCACCGCCATCCAGGACGCGGCCGTGGCGAACGCGATGGTGACGACGGGCCAGACGGAGCCCGGGGCGTCGTCGGACCGAGCGTCGGCGGATCGCGCGTCCTTGGTGAACGCCGCGAGATCCTCGGGGCGGACGAGGCGTTCTTCGCCGGGTCCGCCGGTTGTTCCGGTCATGGTGCTCCGCTGGATCGTTCAAACTTTCTGAGGCTCGACCAGGGTACCGCCGGTGTCGGACATGCCTTCCAAAACAGCCACGCCCGATGCGGAGTCGTTGCCTTGCGGTGCGCGGCCGCTCAGGACCAGCGGAACAAGCGGGTCGCCAGCAGCGTGAGCGCCGTCGTCCAGCCGAGCAGGATCAGCACCGGGGCCACCGGCACGGCCCCGTCCAGCAGCGCGGCGCGGGTGGCGTCGCCGAGGGCGCCGGACGGGAGCGCCGCGGCGAGCGGGCCGACCGGGCCGAGCCGGTCGGGCGGCACCACGAGGCCGCCGCCCACCACCAGCAGGATCCACACCAGGTTCGCCACGGCGAGCACGCCCTCGGCCCGGACGGTGCCGGCCAGCAGCATCGCCAGGGCGGTGAAGCACGCCGTGCCCAGCAGCAGGATCCCCGCGGCGGGCAGGATCCCGGCGGGATCCGGGCGCCAGCCGAGCAGCACGGCGACCCCGGACAGCACCACGACCTGCACCAGCAGCACCCCCAGCACCGCCAGCGCCTTCCCGGCCAGCAGCCCGCCGCGGCCCAGCGGCGTCGTGGCGAGCAGGCGCAGCACCCCGTTGCGCCGGTCGAACGCGGTGGCGATCGCCTGCGACGTGAACGCGCTCGACACCACCGCGAGCGCCAGCACCCCGGGCGCGGTGAAGTCGATCCGGCTGGCGTCGCCGGGGTCGAACCCGAGGAACGGCGCGGTCGCCATCCCGATCAGCACCAGCGTGGGCAGGATGATCGAGACGAGCAGCTGCTCGCCGTTGCGCAGCAGCGTCCGCGTCTCGAAGAGCGCCTGGGTCAGGATCCGCCGTGCCGCGGGTGCGGCGGCGTGGGTCGCGTCAGGGACGACGACGTCGTTCATCGCAGATGCCTCCCGGTCAGGTCGAGGAACACGTCCTCCAGGGTGCGGCCGCCGGTGGTCACGGACCGGGCGAGCGCCCCGGCGTCGGCGAGCCACCCGGCCACGACGGCGAGCGTCGCCGGGTCGACGGGGCCGTCGACGACGTACACCCCGGGCTCGCTCTCGGCGACGGTCCAGCCGGCCTGCGCCGTCCCGCCGGCCGGTGCCCTCCCGGCGAGCGACTTCGCGAGGGGTTCGACGTCGAGGCCGGGGCGCGCCTCGACGCGCACGCAGGTGCCGGTCGTCGTCCCGTGACCGCCCGTGGCGAGGAGTTCCGGGACGCTGCCCGCGGCGATGACGCGGCCGTGGTCGACGACGTGGACCTGGTCGGCGAGGTCGGCGGCCTCGTCCATGAGGTGGGTGGTGAGGACGACGGCGACGCCGTCGTCGCGCAGCTCCCGGACGAGGTCCCAGACGGCGCGGCGCGACTGCGGGTCCATCCCGGCGCTCGGCTCGTCGAGGAACACGACCTGCCCGCGGCCGACGACGGCGCACGCCAGGGCCAGGCGCTGGCGCTGCCCGCCGGACAGCCGCCGCACGCCGGTCCGCGCGAACGAGCCGAGGCCGAGCCGTTCGGCGAGCTCGCCGACGTCGCGCGGCGTCGCGTACATGGCGGCGACGTGCCGGAGCACCTCGCCGGCCCGGGCGCCGGACGGCAGCCCGCCGTCCTGCAGCATGACGCCGACGCGCGGCCGCAGGCGGGCGGCGTCGACGGCGGGGTCGAGCCCGAGGACGCGCACGGTCCCGCCGTCGGGCACGCGCAGGCCCTCGCAGCATTCGACGGTGGTGGTCTTCCCGGCCCCGTTGGGGCCGAGGACGGCGGTGACCGCGCCGGGCGCGGCGTCGAGGTCGAGGTGCTCGACGACGACGCGGCCGCCGTACCGCTTGACGAGGCCGCGCACCTCGACGGCCGGACCGCCGGTGACCGGCGGGAAGGAATTCACCGCCTCATCGTAGGGCTCGGGGGCGGGTGGGTCGCATCCCGGGGATTAATCCAGATTTTCATCCCATATGTGACTGCTATGACTTCTTTGACGTGTCCGGCTACCTGTGATTTGGCTGGATGAATCCATAAACTTGACCCACCGTTAACCCATACCAGGGAGGCTGCCATGCAGCGACGTTTCACGAGCAGGAGGCCCGGCGACCACCACGGCCGGACGGCGCGACGCTGGGCGGCCGCGGCCGCCGGTCTCGCGCTCCTCGTCACCCCCGCTCTGGCCACACCCGCGGCCGGCGCCGTCACCCCCGCGGCGGACAAGGCGCAGATCCTCGGCGCCGGCTCCGCCGACGCCATCCCCGGCGAGTACATCGTGGTGCTCGACGACGCCCAGGTCCCGGCGGGCAAGGTCAGGACCAAGGCCAAGGGTCTCGCCGGCAAGTACGGGGCGAGCGTCGAGGGCGCGTACACGAAGGCGGTGCGCGGGTTCAGCGCGAGGATGTCCGCCGCCGAGGCCGCCGAGCTGGCCGCCGACCCGGCGGTCGCGTTCGTCGAGCAGAACCAGCGCGTCTCCGTCGCGGCGACGCAGTCCCCCACGCCGTCGTGGGGCCTGGACCGCATCGACCAGCGGGCGCTGCCCCTGGACAACTCCTACACGTACGCGAGCTCGGGATCCGGCGTCACCGCGTACATCGTCGACACGGGCATCCTGACCACCCACTCCGACTTCGGCGGGCGCGCGGTGCACGGCACCGACACCGTCGACGGCGACAGCAACGCCACCGACTGCAACGGCCACGGCACCCACGTGGCGGGCACGGTGGGCGGCACCGCCTACGGCGTCGCCAAGAGCGTGACGCTCGTCGGCGTCCGCGTGCTCAACTGCTCCGGCTCCGGCACCAACGCCGGCGTCATCGAAGGCATCGAGTTCGTGACGGCCGACCACCAGGCGGGCGAGCTCGCGGTGGCGAACATGTCGCTCGGCGGCTCGGCCTCCACGGCCGTCAACCAGGCGGTGGCCGCGGCCGTGGCCGACGGCGTCACGTTCGCCGTCGCCGCCGGCAACGAGACCACGAACGCCTGCACCAAGTCCCCGGCGAGCGAGCCGACGGCGATCACCGTCGGCGCCACGACGAGCACCGACGCCCGCGCGTCCTACTCGAACTACGGGACGTGCCTCGACATCTTCGCCCCGGGCTCGGGCATCACCTCGGCCTGGCACACCGGCACCTCGGCCACCAACACCATCTCCGGCACGTCGATGGCCTCCCCGCACGTCGCCGGCGCGGCGGCGCTCATCGTCGGGGCGAACCCCGGCTACACGCCGCAGCAGGTGCGCGACACGATGGTCGCGAACGCGACCAGCAACGTCGTCACCAACCCCGGCACCGGATCGCCCAACAAGCTGCTGTACACGGGCACGGGCACGCAGCCGCCGGACCCCGATCCCACCTGCTCCGGCACCAACTCCGGCAACTACACGATCAGCGACAACGCCACCGTCGAGTCGCCGATCACGCTGTCCGGCTGCGGCACCGCCGGCACCGCGACCGTCTCGGTCGACATCGTCCACACCTACATCGGCGACCTGGTCGTCTCCCTGGTGGCGCCGGACGGCACGGCCTACACGCTGCAGTCGCGTTCCGGCGGCAGCGCCAACGACATCCACACCACCTACACGACCGGCGTGACCGGCGAGACCGCGAACGGGACCTGGAAGCTGCGGGTGCGGGACGCCGCGAGCGCCGACGTCGGGTACATCGACTCCTGGACCCTGGCGCTGTGAGCCGTTCCCCGATCCGGGGAAGTCATCGGGCCTGAGCGGGGCCTGACACACCGGGACGGTCGGTCGTGACAGACGACCGGCCGCCCCGGGTTTCCTGGCAGGGTGACGTGATCGGTCCCACGTCCGGTGGCCGCCGTCCCGGACCGGGACGCACGCCGGCGAGGACTACGGTTGTCGGGTGAGCACGCCCGACACCCTGCGCCCCTCCGGCGGGACCGCCGCCCGGATCGTGGGGCTCCTGGCCCCCCTGCGCCGCTGGACCGCCGCGATCCTGGTCGCGAACCTCGCCGGGCAGATCGGCATCATCGTGACCGGCGGCGCCGTGCGCCTCACCGAGTCCGGCCTCGGCTGCTCCACCTGGCCCGAGTGCGAGCCCGGGCACTTCACGCCGCAGTTCCACGAGGCGACCACCCTGCACCCGTACATCGAGTTCGGGAACCGCACGCTCACCGGCCTGCTGGGCATCATCGCGCTCGCGGTGTTCCTGGTGATGATCACGGACCTGACGCGCCCCCGGGCGTACCGGCTGCTCGGCCTCGTCCCCGGCCTCGGCGTCGTCGCCCAGGCCGTGATCGGCGGGATCGTCGTGCTGCTGGACCTGCACCCGGGCTGGGTGTCGCTGCACTTCGGGGTCTCGGCGACCCTGGTGGCGTTCTCCCTCTACCTGGTCCACCGGCACGGCGAGGGAGACGCGGCGCCCCGCGTCGTCGTCCCGCGAACCGCCCGGCTGCTGGCCTGGGCGCTCGCCGCACTCACCGCCGTCGTCGTCGTCCTCGGGGTCCTGACCACCGGCGCGGGCCCGCACTCCGGCGACGCCGAGGTCGGCTACCGCCTCGCCCTCGACCCCGACCTCCTCTCGAAGTGGCACGCCGCCGCGGTCTGGGCGTTCCTGCTGGCGCTCGCCGCGTACGTCGTCGTCCTGTACCGCGCGTCCGACGACGACGCCGCGGTGCCGCGCGCCCGCAGCGCGGCCTGGCTCCTGGCCGCCATCACCCTGGCGCAGGGCGGCATCGGGTACGTGCAGTACTTCACGGGCCTGCCGGCCCTGCTGGTCGGCCTGCACATGCTCGGCGCGGCGCTGCTGATCGCGGGATCGACCCGGGTGGTGCTGACGACGCGCGTCCGGTGACGCGCGCACCGGGGCGAACCCTCGTCACACCCGGGAGTTCGGGCGGCGGTGTGCCAGGAGGACCAGGACGGCGTCGAGCACGATCCACATGGTCCAGGCCACCGCCGTGAAGGTCCAGTAGGCGGCGTCGGACAGTTCGCGGGTCGGGGTCATGAAGTTCGAGTAGGCGAACTGCAGCAGGGCGTTGTGCAGGGCATGGCCCAGGACGGCGGGCCAGACGCTGCCGGTCATGAAGCGCAACGCGCTCAGGGCGACCGCGGCCAGCAACAGGTTCACCGTCGTGGTGAGCACCTCCCGGCCCGCCATGTCCCCGGCGATCCAGTACGCGCCCGTCAGGGGCAGGTGCCACAGCGCCCACAGCCCGCCGATCAGCAGGGTCGTGCCCCAGAAACCCCGGGGGCCGAGCAACGTCGTCAGATAGCCGCGCCACGCGGACTCCTCGCCGAGGGTGGAGACCATCAGGACGATCACCGTGGGAACGATCAACGGGATCAGAGCCGTCGCCTCCGGCGTCGCGCCGACGTCGATCACGCCGATCGCACCTCCGGCCAGGATCGTCACCACCGGCAGCAAGCACAGCCCGGCTGTGATCACCAGGGCTCCGAATACCACGGGCCGGACCGGACGCAGCGGCAGCGCCGCCGTCCGGAACAACGGGAGTCGTTCGCCATCAGGCCCGCGCGGTCGCAACACGAGATGCAGGAGCAGGACCGTCGCAGCCGGCACCCACATGAACAACGGCGTGACGACGCCGAGATACGTGGCGTCCGCCCCGAACAGCACGGGCGCCGTGGCGGCCACGACCGCGGCCATGACGATCAGGACGTAGAGCCCGAAGAACCGTGACGCGGTCCGTGGGGCCGCGGTGGGCCGCTGCTGGAACTCCCGCTGCTGGAACTGGTGTGGGTTCACGCCGTTCAACGTACGGACCGGCGTCGCTCCCGGCATCGGGGACAGCCCTGGCTCCGCCCCGGATCAGACGGGGATGACCCGCACCTGCCCGTCGGCGAGCTTGCCGATGTCCTTCGGGTCGGAGGTGAGCACCGTGACGGGTGGCGTCTGCCGGAGGGCCGCCTCGACGACGGTCGCGTCGATCGTGTGCTGGTGCCCGTGCATCCCGGCTTGCGCCAGGAGGTCGGCAGCGTGGTTCGCCGCGTCCTGCGACACGGGAACGACCTTGACCTGTGCGAGCAGCCACCGGAGCCGGGCGCGATCTGTCTTGGCGTGCGTGACCTCCGGGATCGTGTTCGCACCGACGACGAGCCGGACGCCGTTTCGCCGTGCCTCCTCGATCAGCGACGTCGTCGCGCGATCCCGGCTGATCCAGCGAGAAAGCCCCTCCGCATCGAGGACGAGAGTCGAGACCTTGTTCATCCGGCACGGCCCGTCGACTCGTCCGGCGTACCGAACAGGCGGTGTCGCGCTTCCGCGAGCTCAGCCTCCGTGAACTCGCCGTACTCCGCCTGGTACCGCCGCATCTCCTCGGCCAGGAGTTCGCGCCGGATCTGCTCGGCGAACGCTTCCGCGGCGAACCCGGAGATGTTGTCGGTCAGCCCCCGGGCGGCTTCGAGCAGCTCCTCCGGGATCGTGATCGTCACCTTCTTCGTCGCCATATCGCTACCATACTCCGGTATGGCCGCAGGATCACGGCTCACTCGGGGCAGCATCGTCGTCATGGTCGATCGAACTCCCTTCGGGTACTCGACGTCAGGTCCAGATGACAGTACAAGCAAATCGTTCGCCTGTCGCGCCGAAACCGGGGTGGCGGTGGCCGTCACGGCTTTCCGCCGTCCCGGTGTGACGTTCGCCTCGATCGGTCCGCTTCTGAGGGTCGCCTTCCTTGCCAACCGGGATTTAGGGAACAAGGATGTTCCGTAAAGCGTTCGAGGGACCAGGAACGTAGCGTTGCCAGGGCGTCCTCGCCGCCCGGGCCCGCTGGGGCCCGCAGCGTTTCCCGTAGTGAGCCACGCAGGAGGTGAGATGAGCACGCAGGCAGCCGACGTCGTCGGGCACCACACGCCCGTGCTCTCGTCGCACCCGCACGAGACCGACGGCACCACCCGGCGTCGCGTTCTCGAGCTCGTCGCCTCCGACGGCCCCGTGACCGCCGCGCATCTCGCCTCCACGCTCGGGCTCACGGCCCCGGCCGTGCGCCGGCACCTCACGCTGCTGGAGGACGAGGGGCGCATCGAGGTCCACGAGGGGCAGCCCACCCCGGCCCGGCGCGGCCGGCCCGCGCGGCACTACGTCGTCACGCACGGCGGGCAGTCGGAGCTCGCGGGCGGGTACGAGGAGATCGCCGCCTCCCTGCTGCGTCATCTGCGCGCGCACGGCGGCGACGCGGCCGTGGCCGAGTTCGCGCGGGAGCGGTTCGACGCCGTCGTGCGCCGGTACGCCCGGCAGCTCGACGCGACCGGCCCGGCCGATCGGACCGCGCGCCTCGCCGAGCTGCTCACCGCCGACGGGTACGCCGCGTCCGCGCGGCCGGGGCCCGGCGTCGTCCCCGCCGTGCAGCTCTGCCAGGGACACTGCCCCGTGCAGCATCTGGCCCAGGAGCACCCCGAGCTGTGCGAGGCGGAGGCACGCGCGTTCACCGAGCTCCTCGGCACGCACGTGCAGCGCCTGGCGACCATCGCGGGCGGCGCGCACGCCTGCACCACCAACATCCCGCTGGGCATTCCCGGCGGCACGGACCTTCCTCAGGGAACAACCACCACCGAAGGAACACGATGAGCGCACCCACGGAAACTGAGCGCACCGACAAGCGGACAGATGACGAGATCATCGACTCCATCGGTGCCTACGAATACGGCTGGCACGACAGCGACGCTGCCGGTCAGTCGGCCCGGCGCGGCCTGAACGAGGACGTCGTCCGGAACATCTCCGCGCTCAAGAACGAGCCGGAGTGGATGACGAAGCAGCGCCTGAAGGCACTGCGCCTGTTCGGCAAGAAGCCGATGCCGTCGTGGGGCTCCGACCTGTCCGGGATCGACTTCGACTCGATCAAGTACTTCGTGCGCTCCACGGAGAAGCAGGCGACCTCCTGGGACGACCTGCCGGACGACATCAAGGAGACGTACGACAGGCTCGGCATCCCCGAGGCGGAGAAGCAGCGCCTCGTGGCGGGCGTCGCGGCCCAGTACGAGTCCGAGGTGGTGTACCACCAGATCCGCGAGGACCTGGAGCAGCAGGGCGTCATCTTCGTCGACACCGACACGGGCCTGCGCGACTACCCGGAGCTCTTCCAGGAGTACTTCGGCACGGTCATCCCCGCCGGCGACAACAAGTTCTCCGCGCTGAACTCGGCCGTCTGGTCGGGCGGCTCGTTCGTCTACGTGCCGCCGGGCGTGCACGTCGAGATCCCGCTGCAGGCCTACTTCCGCATCAACACGGAGAACATGGGCCAGTTCGAGCGCACGCTGATCATCGCGGACGAGGGCTCGTACGTGCACTACGTCGAGGGCTGCACCGCCCCGATCTACCAGTCCGACTCGCTGCACAGCGCGGTCGTCGAGATCGTCGTGAAGAAGAACGCGCGCGTGCGCTACACGACCATCCAGAACTGGTCGAACAACGTGTACAACCTGGTGACCAAGCGCGCCACGGCCGCCGAGGGCGCCACCATGGAGTGGGTCGACGGCAACATCGGCTCCAAGGTCACCATGAAGTACCCGGCGATCTACCTCCTCGGCGAGCACGCCAAGGGCGAGACGCTGTCCATCGCCTTCGCGGGCGAGGGCCAGCACCAGGACGCCGGCGCGAAGATGGTGCACGCCGCGCCGCACACGTCGTCGTCCATCGTGAGCAAGTCCGTCGCCCGTGGCGGCGGCCGCACGTCGTACCGCGGTCTCGTGCAGGTGCTGGAGGGCGCGAGCCACTCCGCCTCGACCGTGCTGTGCGACGCGCTGCTCGTGGACCAGATCTCCCGCTCGGACACGTACCCGTACGTGGACGTGCGCGAGGACGACGTGTCCATGGGCCACGAGGCCACCGTGTCCCGCGTGAGCGAGGACCAGCTGTTCTACCTGATGTCCCGGGGTATGGAGGAGACCGAGGCGATGGCCATGATCGTGCGCGGGTTCGTGGAGCCCATCGCGCGCGAGCTGCCCATGGAGTACGCCCTCGAGCTCAACCGCCTCATCGAGCTCCAGATGGAAGGTTCCGTCGGCTGATATGACTGCCACCACCGATCTGACGACAGATCACTCACGCGCCGTGGCCGACGGCGCCCACTCGCACGGCATCGGAGGCAAGCCCCAGGGCAGCCGCGCCGAGCGCCTCACCTCGTTCTCCCTGGACGACATCCCCGTGCCGCTCGGCCGCGAGGAGGAGTGGCGCTTCTCCCCGGTCCCGCGCATCCAGCCGCTGTTCGACACCGGCCTGGTGACCGCGGGCGCCGACGGCTCCGGCGTCCGGGTCACCGTCGCGACGGCCCCTGAGGTCACGGTCGAGACGGTCGCGCGCGACGACGCCCGGCTCGGCAAGGCCGGCACGCCCGGCGACCGCACCGCCGTCACGGCGTGGAACGCGTTCGCGCAGGCCACGGTCGTCACCGTGCCCGCCGAGACGGTCGCCTCGGACGTCACGTCCGTGCGGTTCGACGGCGATTCCGCGTCCTCGGCCGAGGTCGCGCACGTCCTGGTCAAGGCCGAGCGCCACTCCGAGGCCGTCGTCGTCATCGACCACGCCGGCGTCGCCACGCTCAACCAGACCGTCGAGATCGAGGTCGGCGACGGCGCGCAGCTCACCGTCGTCACCGTCCAGGACTGGGCCGACGGCGCCGTGCACACCGCGAGCCACCGCGCCCGCATCGGCCGCGACGCCAAGCTCAAGCACGTGGTCGTGACGTTCGGCGGCGACGTCGTGCGCATCACGCCCGACGCCGAGTTCACCGCCGAGGGCGGCGAGGTCGAGATGGTCGGCCTGTACTTCGCCGACGCCGACCAGCACCAGGAGCACCGCCTCTTCGTGGACCACGCCGTGCCGCGCTGCAAGTCCCGCGTCACCTACAAGGGCGCGCTGCAGGGCACCGGCGCGCACGTGGTGTGGGTGGGCGACGTGCTCATCCGCGCCGAGGCCGAGGGCACCGACACGTACGAGCTCAACCGCAACCTGGTCCTCACGGACGGCGCGCGCGCGGACTCCGTGCCGAACCTCGAGATCGAGACCGGCGAGATCGAGGGCGCGGGCCACGCGTCCGCGACCGGCCGGTTCGACGACGAGCAGCTCTTCTACCTCATGGCCCGCGGCATCCCCGAGACCGACGCCCGTCGCCTCGTGGTGCGCGGCTTCTTCGCCGAGCTCATCCAGGAGATCGGCGTCGCGTCGGTCGAGGAGCGGCTCATCGCGTCCATCGAGGCCGAGCTGGAGAAGTCGATGAGCGTCATCACGGGCGAGTCGTCGTCGCACGACACGGCGACCGACTCGGAGTGATGACCGCGTGACCTTCCAGACCGCGTGCCTCGTCGACGACCTCTCGCCCGAGGAGGCCATGCTCGTCGAACTCGACGGCACCGACGGAGCGCCCGTCCCCGTCGCGCTCGTGCGCGACGCGGACGGCGCGTTCCACGCGATCAGCGACATCTGCTCGCACGGGCAGGTGTCGCTGTCCGACGGCGAGGTCGAGGGCTGCCTCGTCGAGTGCTGGCTGCACGGCTCGCAGTTCGACGTCCGCACCGGCCAGCCCGTCCAGCTGCCCGCGATCCGGCCCGTTCCGGTGTATCCCGTCCAGGTCGACGGCGACAAGGTGCTCGTCGACATCGACGGACCCGCCTGACCCGGCCGGCCGCACACAGAAGAACAGCTCCGCCACGACCGCCGTCGTCGGCGAACCACACGAACTTCCGCACCAACATGGAGAAGCGAATGTCCACCCTCGAGATCCGCGACCTGCACGTCAGTGTCGAGACCAAGGAAGGCCCCAAGCCGATTCTGCGCGGCGTCGACCTGACCATCGCGTCCGGCCAGACCCACGCGATCATGGGGCCGAACGGCTCCGGCAAGTCGACGCTCGCGTCGGCGCTCGCGGGCCACCCCAAGTACACGGTGACCTCCGGCAGCGTCACGCTCGACGGCGAGGACGTCCTGGCGATGTCCGTCGACGAGCGCGCCCGCGCCGGCCTGTTCCTCGCCATGCAGTACCCGGTCGAGGTGCCCGGCGTGTCCGTGGCGAACTTCCTGCGCACCGCCAAGACCGCCATCTCCGGCGAGGCGCCGGCCCTGCGCACGTGGGGCAAGGAGGTCAAGGGCGCGATGGAGAACCTGCGCATGGACCCGGCGTTCGCCGAGCGTTCCGTGAACGAGGGCTTCTCCGGCGGCGAGAAGAAGCGCCACGAGATCCTGCAGATGGAGCTCTTCAAGCCGCGCTTCGCGATCCTCGACGAGACCGACTCCGGCCTCGACGTCGACGCGCTGCGCGTCGTGTCCGAGGGCGTCAACCGGGCCAAGGAGAACACCGAGGTCGGCGTGCTGCTGATCACGCACTACACGCGGATCCTGCGGTACATCAAGCCGGACTTCGTGCACGTGTTCGTGGACGGCAAGATCGCCGAGGAGGGCGGGCCCGAGCTCGCCGAGCGCCTGGAGGAAGAGGGCTACGACAAGTACGTGGGCAAGACGGCGCCGGCGTCGGTCTGACGCCGTCCCGCCACGCCGAGCCGCCGAGGAGAGATCATGACCACGATCGACGCAGGTAACCCGGCCTTCACGGCCGCTGAGCTGACCGCCGTGCGGGCGGACTTCCCGCTGCTCGGGCGGACGGTGCGGGACGGGAAACCGCTGGTCTATCTCGACTCGGCGGCCACGTCCCAGAAGCCGCAGGTGGTGCTGGACACCGAGGTTGACTTCTACGAGAAACGCAACGCCGCCGTGCACCGCGGCGCGCACGCGCTCGCGGAGGAGGCGACCGAGGCGTTCGAGCGGGCGCGGGAGCAGGTGGCCGCGCTGGTGGGGGCCTCGGCCGGGGAGATTGTGTGGGTCCCGGGCGCCACGGCGGGGATCAACCTCGTGGCGACCGGGCTGCAGAACGCGACCCTGGGCCGCGGGGGAGCGGCGGGCGCGCGCTTCGCGCTGGGCCCGGGCGACGAGATCCTGATCACCGAGGCGGAGCACCACTCCAACCTGGTGCCCTGGCAGGAGCTGGCGGCGCGGACCGGGGCGACCCTGCGGTGGATCCCGGTGGGACAGGACGGACGGCTGGACCTGTCCGCTCTGTCCGCGGCGCCGTCGGGCGCCGGGGCTCCCGCCGGCGAGGTGGCGCCGCTGATCAACGAGCGGACCAAGGTCGTGGCGTTCGCGCACGTGTCCAACGTGACCGGGGCCGTGGCCCCGGTGGCCCGGATCGTCGCCGCCGCCCGGGCCGTGGGGGCGCTGACCGTGCTGGACGCCTGCCAGTCCGTGCCGCACCTGCCGGTGGACCTCCCGGCGCTCGAGGTCGACTTCGCGGTGTTCTCCGGGCACAAGATGCTCGGGCCCACCGGCGTCGGCGCGCTGTACGGGCGGCGTGAGCTGCTGGAGGCGCTGCCGGTGGTGCCGACGGGCGGTTCGATGGTCGAGGTGGTGACCATGGAGTCGACGACGTTCGCCCCGCCGCCGCAGAAGTTCGAGGCCGGCACGCAGATGGTCGCGCAGGCCGTCGGCATGGGCGCGGCCGCGGACTACCTGCGCGAGCTCGGCATGGACAAGGTCGCCGCCCACGAGGCGGAGCTGGCCGCGGAACTCCTGAGGATCGCGGAGATCCCGGGCATCCGCGTGATCGGCCCGACGACGGTGGGCGTGCTCGGGGCCGAGGCGGGCCCGGACGCCGGGCTGCCGGACCGGGTCGCGGCCGTCTCGTTCGTGGTGGACGACGTGCACGCGCACGACGTCGGCCAGGTGCTCGACGACCAGGGCATCGCGGTGCGGGTGGGTCACCACTGCGCGCAGCCGCTGCACCGCCGGTTCGGCATCGCGGCGACGGCGCGGGCCTCGGCGAGTGTGTACACGACCCTGGACGAGGTCATCGCCTTCCGGGAAGCTCTGGGAGGGGTCCGAGCGTTCTTCGGAGCGGAGTGAATTCGGTCCGAGGTCGAGCGGTCGGCCGGATGTCCGTGCGGTCGGCCCCCCGAGGGGCCGACTTCTCGACATCGGACCGACCGTCAACCTCATCGGACCGACCGTGCCCGGGCATAGGCTGGGGCTGAGGACTTGGGAAGGGAGCAGGGCGTGAGCTCGCTCGAGCAGATGTACCAGCAGGTGATCCTGGATCACGCGAAGCGCCCGGTGGGCCGGGGGCTCGTCGCCGTGATCGACGAGCACCTGTCGGGGGAGTCGCACCAGGTGAACCCCACCTGCGGCGACGAGGTCACCCTGCGGGTCGACGTCGTCCCCGCGAAGGACGGCGCGCCCGCGCGGATCGGCGGCGTGTCCTGGGAGGGACAGGGCTGCTCCATCTCGCAGGCGTCCGTCTCCGTGCTGACGGACCTGGTCAGCGACCAGCCGCTGGCCGAGGTCGCGCGCCTCGACGCCCTCTTCCACGACCTGATGAACTCCCGCGGCAAGGGACTGGACGACGACGCGGCCGAGGACGACCTCGGCGATGCGACCGCCTTCACCGGCGTGTCGAAGTACCCCGCCCGCATCAAGTGCGCACTGCTCGGCTGGGCGGCGCTCAAGGACTCGCTGGCGCGCAGCGGCGCTGCCGTCACTTCGGATTGAGGAGAAGAACGGTGACCGAGGGAACCACTACCGAAGTCGAACAAGAGGCTCCGCAGCTCACGCTGGCGGAGCAGGCCGAGGCAGCCGTCGCGGCCCGCGCGGCGGCGTCCGCGGAGGCCGAGGGGACGACGCCGGCGGCGACGTCGTCGGCCCCCGTGAACGTGGCCGACGTCGAGGAGGCCCTGCGCGACGTGATCGACCCCGAGCTGGGGATCAACGTCGTCGACCTGGGCCTCGTCTACGGCGTGCAGCTCGACCAGAACAGCTTCGCGACGATCGACATGACCCTCACGTCGGCGGCCTGCCCGCTGACGGACGTCATCGAGGACCAGGCATCGCAGGCCCTGGAGGGCATCGTGACTGGTCACAGGATTAATTGGGTCTGGATGCCGCCGTGGGGCCCGGAGAAGATCACGGACGACGGCAAGGAACAGCTCCGGATGCTGGGGTTCAACGTCTAGGGCTTCGCGCTCAGGCGGGCCGCGACCCGGGCTTGACGGCGAGCACGGGGCACTCGGCGGTCAGGAGGATCCGCTGCGCCACGGAGCCCATGAGCAGCTTGCCCACCGGGCTGCGGTGCCGTAGCCCGACGACGAGCCGCGCGGACAGCTCGTCGGCGACGTCGAGCACCTGGTCCGCGACGTCCGGTCCCACCTCCTGCCGCACGACGTGCGGCAGACCGGTGCTCCGCAGCCGGTCCGCGAGGCCGGCGAGGCCGGCGGGCGGCGCGAAGCGTTCGTCCACGAGAGCGTCCCCGCGGGTGCCGTTGACCACGGCGACGCCGCGCCCGCCCTCGCGGGCCCAGGCGAGGCCGTGCTCCAGGGCGGCCTCGCCGAACTCGTCGGGGGTCCATGCGACGACCACCCAGCCGTCGGCGGTGTCCCGGTCCGGCCCCGTGTGCTCGTGAGGCCCCGTGCCCTGGTGCCGCGTGTCGTTCGTCACCGCTGGTCTCCTTCCGTCCCGACGGCGGCGCCGTCGTCGTCCCGCACGTCCGCGGCGGCCTCCGCGGCCATCCGCGACTCCGTCCGCGACCGCCACCGCGACAGGAGGCGGCGGGTCACGAGCACCAGGAGCAGAACCGCGTAGATGGCGATCGCCAGTGGCTCGCTCCACAGGATCGCGGGGTCGCCGCCCGAGATGGTGAGCGCCTCGCGCAGCTTCGTCTCCACGAGCGGGCCCAGGATGACGCCGAGGATGAGCGGTAGCACCGGCAGTCCGAACCGCCGCATCGCGAGGCCGAGCAGGCCGAAGACCAGCAGCAGGCCGATGTCGAACGGGTCGAGGTTCGTGGCGTAGGCGCCGAGACCGGCGAAGAAGAGGATGCCGGCGTAGAGCTGGGGGCGCGGGATGCGCAGCAGCCGGGCCCACAGCGGCGCGAGCGGCAGGTTGAGGACGAGCAGCAGGAGGTTGCCGATCAGCAGGCTCGCCAGCAGTGTCCACACCATGTCGGCGTGCTCGGTCATGAGCTGCGGGCCGGGCTGGATGCCGTAGCCCTGCAGCGCGGACAGCATCACCGACGCCGTCGCCGTCACGGGCAGGCCGAGCGCGAGCATCGGCACGAGCATGCCCGCAGCCGACGCGTTGTTGGCGGCCTCGGGGCCGGCGACACCCTCGATGGCGCCCCGGCCGAACTCGTCCCGGCCGCGGCCCCTCGCGCTCGATCGCTTCGCCAGCCTGCGCTCGGTGAGGTACGACAGGAACGTCGGCAGCTCGGCGCCGCCCGCCGGCAGCGCGCCGAACGGGAACCCGTACGCGGTGCCGCGCAGCCACGGCCGCCACGAGCGGCGCAGGTCCTCGCGGCCGAGCCAGGGCTGCCCGACCGGTACGACCCGCACCGGCCTGCGGCGCAGGTGCGCCGCGACCCACAGGGCCTCGCCGAGGGCGAAGATGCCCACGGCCACCACCACGATGTCGAGGCGGTCCACGAGCTGGGTGACGCCGAACGTCAGGCGCGGCTGGCCGGTGTTGAGGTCCAGCCCCACGAGGCCGATCGTCAGGCCCGCGAACAGGGCGAGCAGCCCGCGCAGCGGGCTTGCCCCCAGCACGGTCGCGGTCATGACCAGCGCCAGCACCATGAGCGCGAAGTACGACGGCGCGCCGATCTCGACGGCGACGTCGGCCAGCGCGGGTGCGAACATCGCGACGAGCAGCGTGCCGATCGTCCCGGCGACGAACGACCCGACGGCGGCGGTCGCCAGCGCCTGCGCGCCCCGCCCGGCCCGGGCCATGAGGTTGCCCTCGAGCGCCGTCATCACGGACGCCGACTCGCCGGGTGTGTTGAGCAGGATCGACGTCGTCGACCCGCCGTACATGCCGCCGTAGTACAGCCCGGCGAACATGATGAACGCCTGCGTGGGCTCCAGCCCGAACGTCACCGGCAGCAGCAGGGCGATCGCCATCGCCGGCCCGATGCCGGGCAGCACGCCGACGAACGTGCCGAGCAGCACGCCCACCGCGGCGTACAGGAGGTTCATGGGGGTGAGAGCGGCGCCGAGGCCGTCCCACAGCAGTCCGAGGTTCTCCATCAGGTCACCGCCTCACAGGATTCCGTCGAGGACGCCGGGGGTGAGCGGGATGCCCAGCCCGACGACGAAGCCGTACCAGCTACCCACCGCGAGCAGAAGACCCACCAGGACGTCCCGGATCAGCGTGCGGCTGCCGAGCGCCCAGGCCCCGCCCGCGAAGAGGATCGCGCCGGACAGCGCCCAGCCGAGCCAGGTGACGGTCGCGATGGTCAGCAGGATGACGCCGACCAGCTTCAGCACCGTGGGCCAGTCCGCGGGCGTGGTGACATCGACGTCCTCGCCGGCCTCCGGCTCGGGGCGCGAGCCGCGTGCCGTCGCCACGGCCAGCAGCATGCTCGTGACGACGAGCCCCGCGCCGATGACGAACGGGAAGATGCGCGGACCCACGGGGTCGGCGAACCCGACCTCCAGGGTCGTGGCGTCGTACACGGTGTACGCGCCGACGACGAGCAGCACGGCGGCCAGCCCGTACTGGGCGGTGTCGACGCGCGGCCCGTGGTCCACGGCCCCTGCCCCGGGGATCTCCACCTCGGTGCTCACAGCAGATTCAGCTCCTTCAGGGTGGTCGACACCCGCTCGTCCTGCTCGCGCAGGAACTGCTCGAAGTCGTCGCCGGTGACGAAGGCGTCCGTCCAGCCGTTGTCGGCCAGGGCCTGCTCCCACTCGGGCGAGTCGTGCATGCGGGTGAGGTGGTCGACGAGCTCGTCGCGGCGTTCCTCGCTGATACCGGGCGGGGCGACGACGCCGCGCCAGTTGGTGAACACGAGGTCGATGCCGGACTCGGTGAGCGTCGGGATGCCGGCAAGGGGGTCGCCGGTCAGGCGCTCCTCGCCGGAGACGGCCAGCACCCGCAGCTCGCCCGCGGCGATCTGTCCCTCGAACTCGGCGAGGCCGGAGAAGCCCACCTGGATCTTGTTCCCCAGCAGGGCACTGGTCAGGGGGCCGCCGCCGTCGTAGGACACGTACCGCACGTCCTTCGGGTCGACGTCGACCGCCTTGGCGAGCTGCATCGGGAACAGGTGGTCGGGGCCGCCCGGGGACGAGCCGCCACCCACCACCACCGTTCCCGGGTCCTCCCGCCACGCCGCCACGAGGTCGTCGATCGTGCGGAACGGGGAGCCGGCCGGCACGAGCACGCCCTCCTGCTCCTCGATGAGCTGGGCCAGCGGCGTCGCGTCGTGCGGACGGGCGTCCACACCGAACGAGTACGTGGACCCGACCACGCCGAGGCCCAGCGTCATCATGAGCCGCTCGTTCCCCGCCTCGCCCATGAGCCGCGACATCGCGACCGAGCCGCCCGCGCCCAGGATGTTCGTCACCTGGATGTCGCCGCCGGTGATCCCGTCGCGGTCGAGGACGCCGACGGCCGCGCGCCCGGTCTGGTCGTACCCGCCACCCGGGCTGTTCGGGATCCACATGTCGAGGTCCGCGGAATCGTCGCCGCGCGTGACGCCGCATCCGGCGGCGACGGCGACCAGGGCGGCGGCGAACGCGGCGGCAAGGGCCACGCGGGCGCCACGGCGGCGGGTGCTGCCGGCGCGGCCGGATCGCGGGGGCTCGGGCGCGCGGCTCGGGGGGACGGATGTCGTCGGCGACATCGGGTTCCTCCAGACTGGTTGGTGCTGCGGGGCGGCTGTGCCCCCGCGTCATCGTCACAGACGCCCGCCGGGCGCGTCATCATTGGGTAACCAAAGGAGGTTGTGGAACTTGCGGTCACACGGTCGGCCCACCGGGCGTCCCGTCCGCCCCCGCCCCCTCACCCTCGGCGGGCAGGTGCTGGCGCTGCAGCTCGCCGTGCTGCTCGTGGTCGTCGGGGCGGCCGCCGTCGTCTTCCTGGGGCAGGCGGACGCCGCGTTCCGCGACGACCGCGCGGACCGGCTCGAGGTGGCGGCCGAAGGGCTCGCCGGCATCCCGGCGGTGCCGGAGACCCTCTCCTCCGAGGCGCCCGACACCCGGGCGCTCACCTTCTACCTGCAGACCCGTGCGGCGTACGTCGACGCCCGCAACGCCTACCTCACCGACCTCGACGGGTACATCCTGGTGGCCACCGACCCGACGCGGACGGGAGAGCGGCTCGACCTGCCCGACGACGCCGCCACGCGCGCCGGCAGCGGCGACGTGGCGGACGTCGCGGGCCGTTCGATCGCGGCATGGGTACCCGTCTACGGCGCGGGCGAACCCGCACCCGAGCGGAGCGCCCCGCGGCCCGTGGCCGTCGTCGTGCTGGCCGACCCGTACCCGCCGCTGACCGAGCGGCTCTCGAGCGCCGGCGGCGAGGTGCTCGTGGTGCTCGGCATCGGCACCGCCCTCGCGGCCGCCGGGTCGTGGCTGCTCGCCCGCCTGGTCAAGCGGCGCACACGCGGCCTGGAGCCGGCGCAGATCGCGGCGCTCGCGGACCACCGGGAGGGGGTGCTGCGGTCGATCCGCGAGGGAGTCGTCGTCGTGGGCGACGACGGCCGCGTGAGCCTGGTGAGCGACAGCGCCCGCGAGCTGCTGGGCCTGCCCGCCGATACCCCCGACCCCACCGGCCGCCGGCTGGAGGAGCTGGGGCTCGACCCCGCCGTCCTCGAGTTGCTGCGCGGCACGGACGAGGTGCACGACGCCGTGCTCGTCGCGGGCGACACGGTGCTGGTGCTCAACCGCCGCCGGGTGCTGCACGACGGGCGCCCGGCGGGCACGGTGACCACGCTGCGCGACCGCACCGAGCTGCTGGCGCTGCAGAGCGAGCTGCACGCGCGCGAGAGCGTCACCGAGACCTTGCGCGCGCAGACGCACGAGTTCGGCAACCACCTGCACACCGTCCGCGGGCTCATCCACCTCGGGGAGTACGACGAGGTGGGCCGCTTCGTCGACCGGCTCACGCGGCGGCGGGCGGACCTCAGCGACGTCGTCACCGCGCATGTCGCCGACCCGGCGGTGGCGGCGCTGCTCATCGCCAAGGCGACCCTCGCGGACGAGCGTCACGTGGAGCTCGTCGTCGACCCGGGCAGCGCGCTGCCGCGCCTCGACCCGGACCTGTCCGCCGACGTCGGCACCGTGCTCGGCAACCTCGTGGACAATGCCGTCGACGCGGCGGCGGCAGGGTCGTCGGCGGGTTCCGCCCGCGGCGGCGGTGACCGCCCGGCGCGGGTGCGCGTCCGGCTCGCGGTCCCGGGCCCCGGGGAGGACGTCGTCGTCGAGGTCGCGGACAGCGGCCCCGGTGTGGCGCCCGAGCAGGTGGACGCCATCTTCCGGCGGGGCTGGAGCACCAAACCCGCCGGAACCGCCGGTCACGGCGTCGGGCTCGCGATCGTGCACGTCCTGGCCCGGCGCCGCGGGGGCGGCGTCACGGTGCGAGATGATGACTCGCTGGGTGGCGCGGAATTCACCGCGCGGCTGCCACACGGCATCGTGACCGACGAGGGGGTTGGACCGCCATGAGCCTGGACGTGCTCGTCGTGGACGACGACTTCATGGTCGCCTCCATCCACCGGCGCTTCGTGGAGCGGGTGCCGGGGTTCCGCGTGGTGGGCGAGGCGCACACCGGCGCCGACGCGCTCGCCTCCGTCGACCGCCTGCGACCCGACCTCGTCCTGCTGGACGTGCACCTGCCCGACGTGAGCGGTATCGAGGTGCTGCGCAGGCTGCGGGCAGCGGGGCACGACGTCGGGGTCCTCGTCGTCACCGCGGCCCGGGAGGCGGACACCGTCCGCGCCGCCGTCGCCGGCGGGGCGGCGCACTACCTCGTCAAGCCGTTCGCGCCGGAGGACCTGGCCGTCCGGCTGGAGGCGTTCCTCCGCACCCGGCAGGCCCTGGACGGTCTGGACGACGACGTCGACCAGACCGAGCTCCAGGCCGACATCGACGCCGTCTTCGCACGGCCGCCGCAGGGCACCGGACCGCGCGCCCCCCTGCCCAAGGGACTCAGTCCGGAGACGGCCGACGCCGTGCTGGCCGCGCTCGCGGGCGGTGCCGAGCTCAGCGCCACCGAGTGCGCGGACGCCGTCGGTGTCAGCCGGGTGAGCGCGCGCCGCTACCTGGAGCACTTCGCGACGTCGGGCCGCGCCGCGGTGCGCCTCAGGTACGGCACCGCGGGGCGGCCCGAGAGGCGCTACCGGCTGAGCTGAGCCGTCGTCGAGGTTGGCCGGTTCGACTACCGAAGCGCTTCGATGAGGATTCGACGCTCGATGGCGTGTCGGAAGTCTCCATCTGGCCTCAGTCCGCGAACTTCAGGGCTTGCGCGCGTCCGGGCGGGAGCAATACCGTATTGAAGCGCTTCGAGGGAAAGGTCCGTCGAAGCCGATGCACTCGTGCGCGACGGAGCGCACTCGACGAAAGGAGCAACGATGCCCCTTGCGAGACGAGCACCTCTCAGAACGCTGACCACGTGCCTTGTCGCCGCGATGGTGGCGGTCGGCCTGTCCGCCACCGGCTGGACGACCCGGGCCTCGGCCGACACCGTGAGTCAGCTGGACGCCTCTCAGATCGTCGCCGACATGGGCGCGGGCTGGAACCTCGGGAACAGCCTGGAGGCCAACTCCAACGGCTACCCGAGCGAGACCGCGTGGAACAACCCGACCGTGACCCAGGCTCAGATCGACAAGGTGCGCGCGGCGGGGTTCAAGACGATCCGGATCCCCGTCTCCTACCTGAACGCGATAGGTTCCGGCCCGAACCACACGATCGACGCCGCATGGCTGAACAGGATCCAGCAGGTCGTCGACTACGCCTACAACCGGGGCATGTACGTGGTGATCAACATGCACGGCGACGGCTACAAGAGCGTCAACGGTGCCTGGCTCATCTGCGACGCGGCCGATCAGGCGGCGATCAGGGCCAAGTACCAGAAGGTGTGGCAGCAGATCGCCACCCGGTTCCAGGCCTACGACCAGCGCCTGATCCTCGAGTCGATGAACGAGAACTTCGACGGGCAGTACGGCAACCCCACTCAGCCCTGCTACTCGAACATCAACAGCTACAACCAGATCTTCGTGGACACCGTGCGGCAGGCCGGGGGCAACAACGGCTCGAGGTGGCTGCTCGTCCCGGGGTGGAACACGAACATCGACTACACCGCCGGGGACCACGGCTTCGTGATCCCGACGGACAACCACCGGTCCTCGTCCGTTCCGGGCGACGAGCAGCGGCTGATGATCTCCGTTCACTACTACTCCCCGTGGGACTTCGCCGGAGAGGAGAACGGCAACATCACCCAGTGGGGGGCGGGCGCGACCAATGCGTCGAAGAAGTCCACCTGGGGGCAGGAGGACTACCTGGAATCGCAGCTGAAGAAGACCTATGACAAGTTCGTCACGCGCGGATACCCGGTCGTCGTCGGCGAGTACGGCGCGATCGACAAGTCCTCGTACGACTCGGCGAACAACCGGTACCGGCAGGACTTCGCGCGCACGCTGGTCGCCACGGCGAAGAAGTACGGGGCCAGCACCATCTACTGGGACAACGGCTACAACGGGCAGTACGGGTTCGGGCTGTTCGACCGATCCGCCGGCACCGTGACCCAGCAGGGCATCATCGACGCCATCATGGCCGGCCTCGGCGGCACGAGCCCGTCCGGCTCGACGGCGATCGTCGGTGCGGCGTCGAACCGCTGCCTGGACATCCCGAGCTCCTCGACGACGAACGGGACGCAGGCGCAGCTCTGGGACTGCAACCGCGCGTCGAACCAGTCGTTCACCCGCACCTCCGCGGGTGAGCTGAAGGTCAACGGCAAGTGCCTCGAGGCCGCGGGCTGGGGCACGGCCGACGGCACCAAGGCGGCGATCTGGGACTGCACGGGCGGCGCGAACCAGCGCTGGAACGTGAACACGAACGGCACCATCACGAACGCCCACAACTCTCGCTGCCTCGACGCCAACGGCGCCGCCACCGTCAACGGCACCCAGATCATCCTCTGGGCCTGCAACGGCGGCAGCAACCAGCGCTGGACGTTCCGCTGACCCGGGGACGCCGGACGGCGCCGGCCCCTGGACGGGACCGACGCCGCCCGGCGTCCCGCGCGGCGGCGACCGACGCGCGGTGGCGTCATGTTCATCGCGGGCCTGCGGTCGAGAGCATCTCGTAGCCGAGAGCTGTGATCTCGTGGATCACCTGCCGGCCGTCGCGCCGGGAATCGACCAGGCCCGCTCCGCGCAGGGCCGACACGTGTTCCGACACCGAGGCTGTGGCGATCGACAGCCGTTTCGCGAGCGCCGTCGTGGTCAGTGCTGCCGTGGCGAGTTCCCGCAGCACCGTCGCGCGGGTGCGCCCGACGAGCGTGGAGAGGGCGTCGCCGCATGTCCCGGTGCCGGTGGGCGCCCGATCCGGCGCGGCGGGCACGACGACGGTCAGCGGCCCGGAGGAGTTGCCGGTGACGACGGGCGCCGGTGTGCCGAAGTACGACGGGGCGATGCGCAGGCCGGCACCTGTCAGGTGCATGTCGGCGTCATCGCCCTGCGGGATGGCGAGGGTCGGTGCCACCCAGCCGGAGCCCGGGTGCAGCGTCGTCAGGAGATGGGCGGCGCCCTGGTCGGACAAGGCGCGGTTTCGTCTCGCGAGATCGCCCGTGACGGTGCGCCGGACAAGGTCCCATTCCGGCGCGACGGCGTGGGCGAAGTACGCCGACATGCTTGCCCGGAGAACGGCGAGCGCCTGGTTCGAACCCTCGCCGAGATCGCGGGTCCATCCCGAGGCGTGCTTCCGTACGTCGAGGCGTGCCAGTTCGGCGCCGATCCGGCGGGGTGGCGTCAGCACCACGGTCTTGAGGCCCGTCTCGAGCCCGACGGAGCCGTTCGCCGGCGTCAGGAATTCCGGGCAGTAGCCCTCGGGCGGTACGAGGTGGAGGTACGGCAGCGCCTCGCGCGGCATGGTGCGAAGGGTTTCGGCCCGCCACCTCCGCAGGTGCCGGGGAACGTCGGCGCCGTTGATGATCTGGGCGCTCAGCCGCATCTCGACCAGCGGGTCGGGTGCGGCGGCCAGTCGTACCCGGCCGAGATCCTCGGGCGAGAGATGGATTCGCAGCATTGCCTGCCTCCGTCATGGGGTGCGGTGCAGTTCCACGTCTCACTGTGGGGTCGCCGACGGCGTCGTCGTAGTGCCAGATCTCCACGCGTCGCGGGGGTGTGTCACCGGCTGCCATGACATGTGTCATCGATCCGGAGCCAACCGCTGAGCAGCGATGACACCGGGGCCTGTCAGGCGCAAGGACATTCGCGGGAAGTCGAACCCTCAGGTGTTCGCCGAACCGCATGTCTCACGGATCCGCCACTTCCTACGGTCGTCAGCGGTGACCTGATCGGGTCACCCGGGCGGGTGAGAATCCGTCCGGACGTGCCCTGAAGGAGGCATGACATGCACTCTTCAACGATCTCCCGGCCTCGGGCGACCGCAGTCGGTGCGGTACTCGCGGTGCTGACGCTCGTGGCCGCGCTGTTCGGGAACATCGCCGCCGCGGACGCCGTGGAGCCGCGTGACGACCGGGAGTACTCGGCCGGCGTCGAGCTGTCGGACGCCGCGCGCGCCGAGCTCCAGAGCGACATCGACTCGATCCTCCGCAAGCACCCCGGCGGACAGCAGATCAGCGTCAACGAGGTCGCGTGGGAGGACGGCGACGTGGTCCTCACTCTCCCGCTCCCTGGACAGAGGACGGCGTCGGCCCTCGCGGCCGCAGGCACTCGGGACTGCCCGTACCTGCACACGTGCCTCTACGACGACATCGACTGGGGCTACCCGCGACTCGCGTTGTACTCGTGCGAGTACATCGAGGACCTGGGGGACTACGGGTTCGACAACATCACCACCTCGTACCACAACAACCAGTCGGGTAACGCGGCGACCCGGGTCTGGGACTACGACGAGGGGCCGGGGCTCTGGACGAGCTTCGCGCCGTCGTCGTCGAGCTATGTCGGGGCCACCAAGACGGACCGAGCGAGCGCGGTCGACCCGTGCTGACCTAGCGTCCACCGTGCCCGGCCCTGACAGGGCCGGGCACGGCTTCGCGAGACGTGCCCGGTGGCACATCAGCTCAGGGCCGGCTCACCTGCGGGTCCACTGCTGGTTGGTCCCGCCGTGGCAGGCCCACAGGTGGATCCTGGTGCCGTTGGCGGTGCCGTACTCGCTGGCGTCGAGGCACAGCCCGGACTGGACGCCGGTGATCGTGCCGTTGGAGTTGAGGTTCCACTGCTGGTTGGGCTGACCGTTGCAGTCCCAGATGATCGCGGCGGTGCCGTTGGTGGTGCCCTGGTCGTCGGCGTCGAGGCACTTGTTCCCGTACACCACCAGCCGCTTGTCCGAGGTGTAGGTCCAGCTCTGGTTGCTCTGGCCGTTGCAGTCCCACAGGGTGACCTGGGTGCCGTTCTCGGTGCTCGCGCTCGGCACGTCCAGGCAGCGCCCGGACGCCGCTCCGACGAGTTCCGTGCCGCCGCCCTGCGTCCCGCACCCGGGGGTGTTGAGCGGCGTGCGGTACGCGTCGGGCACGCCGGCGGCGCAGATGATCGCCTGCGCCTGGGCCGGCCAGGTCGAACCGGACACGGTGTGGTCGTTCGTGATGCGGTTGTTCGTCGCACTCGTGAAGTCGCCCTGCGTCACCCCGCCCATGTGCCACGTGCTGTCGACGGTGTTGTCCCTCGTGGTGCGGGTCGCGCCCGTGTTCGCGAAGACCCAGGGGTTCGTGTCGCGGAGCACGTTGTTCGTCGCGGTGATGTACCGCGATCCCTCGTCCAGGTACAGCCCGACCGTGTTCCGCAGGTTGTACAGGTAGTTCTCGCGGATCACGGTGCCCGGCGAGGCGGAGAGCGAGTAGATGCCGCCGCCGTCGCTGAAGACCTTCTTCGTGTCGTGCACCTTGTTGTTCGCCACGAGGTTGTTCTTGAACGTCGTGGGGGTCGAGTACTTCGGGTTGTACTCGTAGTACCCGCGGTCGACGTAGTCCTGGGACCCGCCGGCGTCGTTCATGCCCCAGCCGAAGCCGATGTCGATCGCGTCGTAGGGGAGGTCGAAGACCTCGTTCTGCAGGATGCGCGCGTTGTCGACGTAGGTCGACAGGAGACCGGAGTTCTCCCGGTAGGTGAAGGAGGTCTTCGTGACGGTGTTGCCCTGGAGGAGGATGTCCGAGTTGGTCATGGCCGGGTTGCTCGGGTGGTGGGCGTCGGCCCGGACCCCGCCCGCGACGACGGCTCCTCCGCCGAGCTGGGTGAACACGTTCCCGACGACGTCGATGTCCGACGCACCCAGACCTACGCCGCTCGCGTGCGCGCTGGCGTCGTTGCCGATCCCGAGCGCGGTCTGGCCGAGGTTCACGAACGTGTTGCGCAGGAACGCGACCCCCGTCGCCGCGGAGACCTGGACGGCCGCCGGCGACTGCCGCCACGTCGCGCGGGCCCGCTCGAAGGCCCTGCAGCCCTGGGAGCAGCTCGTGAGGGCGTCGGAGGGGTAGTACGAGTAGGAGCCGGCGAGGTAGGCACCGGTCTGCTGCACGGCGTAGCCGTCGGGGCCCGACGGCGCGAGCCAGCTCGTTCCCGAGAACCGGAGGCCCTCGAAGGTGAGGTTGCGGACCGGGTCCGAGTAGCTGCCGCTGATGTCGACGAGCCTCTCGAGCCGCGGGAGCTGCACGTCCAGCGACGACGGGTGCACGCCGTTCGCGGGCTTGAGGTACAGGCGCCCGGCCGAGGGATCGATGTACCAGTGACCCGCCTGGGAGACGAACGCGAGGGAGTTCTCGAGGCTCAGCCCGTGGCCGCCGAAGATCGGGGCCTGCATGGTGTCGTACCCCCAGAGGTTGTTGTTCCACGCGGGCTGCGTCATCGTCGCCGTGGTGCCGTTGATGCTCGAGACCGGCGAGTACCGGTCGGTGAAGTGCCCGATGGAGCGCAGCTCGATCCGGTTCTTCTGCGGCAGGCCCGCGAGGTAGTTGAGCGCCGAGTTCCTGATGGTGAAGCCGGTGGCGGTCATCTGGATGTCGCTGCGCGCGATGTTCACCGCGGCGCGCGGTGAGGCGACGCCGTCGACGAAGAGGTCCCGGGTGTCGACGCCGGCGGGCGTCGGGGCGACCCAGATGTTCTTCGCCGAGTCGTACGAGCTCCATCCCGTGACCGGCGTCGAGCCGGTCAGGACGGGGGTCTCGCCCGGGGCGGCCGTCCAGCGCACGGTCGTGCCGGCGCGCCCGCCGTCGGCGGCGGTGAAGCTCAGTGGTGCGGAGAGCTGGTAGCGGCCCCCGGCGAGCACGACCACCACATCGGTGGGTGACGCGGAGCTCTGGTTCTGCCTGACCGTGGTCTTGACCTGCGAGATCGAGCACGGTGCGCTCGCGGTGCAGCTGGTTCCGCTGCCGCCGGGCGAGGCGTAGTAGGTGGTGGTTGCGGCGACGGCGGCGAGAGCTGGGCTCGCGAGCGTCGATCCCCATACCAGCGCCGTGACCGCGAGGACGGTCGCGAGGCGCCGAGGCGCGCGATTCATCTGAGTTCCTCCGAACATCGTTGTCTGAGGGTGCTCGCACGGCTCACTCGCTCCGAGCCGGCAAAGGTAGTACATCTCATCTTCGGCCCGAACTCAATAGGTCGTATGATGTATGTTCTTTGTTCGGATCGGACGTCGGAGCCGTCGGATCGTGCGATGTTCCTATCTGGCGGACTTCGTCCCGCGGTGGTCGGCCGGCCGGCGGCGGGTCCAGGCGTCCACGATGTGCGAGAGCATGCTCGACGCGGCCTCGTCGCCGGAACCCGCCGCGATGGCGTCGAAGATCTGCTCGTGCTCCCGGAGGGTTTGCTCGTGGATCGCCGCCGGCACGTCGATCGAGTACCGGCTGCTCTCCCGTGCCCGCTCGAACAGCGATCGCGCGATGCTCTCCGCGAGGCGGTTGCGCGACAAGGCCATCACCGTCTCGTGGAAGGTCACGTCGGCGGCCTGGAATCGGGGGGTGTCGGCGAGGGAGGTCCGCATCTCCTCCAGCGCGTCCCGCAGCGCGTCGAGCTCGGAGCGCGAGCGCATGGTCGCCGTCTCCCGTGCCATCGCGGACTCCAGCTGTGCCCTGACCACCGTGAGCTCGTCGAGGACGCCGAGCGAGCGATCGTGGGCGATCAGCGACTCGAGCACCACGCGGTCGAGCATGTTCCAGGACCGGGTGGGCTGGATGACCGTGCCGCGGCCCTGGCTGACGGTCACGAGACCCTTCTCCTCGAGCCTCTTGACGGACTCCCGCAGCACGGTCCGGCTCACGCCGAACTGCCGGCTGAGGGGCAGCTCCGGCGGGAGGGTGTCGCCGGGTTCGAACTCCCCGGACACGATCAGGTCCACCAGTGCCTCGACCACGGCCACCCCGAGCCGCTTGGCCGGGGTCCGCAGGGGCAGCGACAGCACCCCGGTCGTCTCGTCGTCAGTGCCGGCGTGTCCCCTCATGAGGGGACTATAACCAAGCGGACGGCGATCAGCAGACATGTGATGTATGCTGTTTAGGGCGCCATGGCGGCGCCGTTGCCCGGTGACGGGCCCGGGCTCAAGGACACCAACCATGAAGATCACTGGCTTCCGCACGCTCACCACGCTCCAGGAGTGGGGGCGCCCCGTGGGGGACGCCAACGGTCTCATCGACGACGGGATCACCGAGGTGCCCGTCGTCGTGCTCGAGACCGACGGCGGGCTGCTCGGGGTCGGCGTGGGCTCGCACGCGGACCTGGACCGTCTCTTCCCCGCCCTCGAGGGCCAGGACCCGCGGGCCACCTCGGCGCTCCACGACCGCATGCTGGCCCACGTCTTCAAGAGCGGGCACGCGGGCGCGACCTTCGGCGGGGTCGGGGCGTTCGACATGGCGCTGTGGGACCTGAAGGCCAAGATGGCCGAGGAGCCTCTCTGGCGCACGCTCGGTGCCGCCGACCGCTTCGTCCCTGCCTACGCCTCCGCTCTCGAGGTCGCCGTCCCGGACGAGGACCTCGAGGCGCTGTTCCAGGGCTGGCTCGATCGGGGCTTCACGAGCGTGAAGATCAAGGGCGGCCTCGATCTCAACCGCGACGCCGCCCGATTGCGCCTCGTCCGGGATCTGTTCCGGCGGAACACCGCGAGACCTGCGCTGATGCTCGACGTGAACGAGTCGTGGAGCCGTAAGCAGGCGGTCCGGCACATCAGTGAGCTCGAGCGCGAGCTCGATCTCACGTGGGTCGAGGAGCCGCTGCGCCGCTGGGACGCCGAGGGGATGGCGATGCTCACGCGCTCGGTCCGCGCCGCCGTCGCGACCGGCGAGAACCTGACCGGACTCGAGCAGCTGCGGCCTCTGCTGGCCGCAGGTGCCGTCGACATCGTGCAGGTGGGCAGCATGTGGGGGGTGACGCACTTCCTCCGCGTCGCCGTCGTGGCTCACGCGCACGACCTCTCCGTCAGCCCCGTGGGCTCGCTCGCCAGCCCTGTCTGGCACGCCGTCGCCGCCGTCCCGAACCACCTCGCGGTCGAGCTGCAGAGCCTGACCGATCCCATCGGTCTGCGCACCGATCACGAGGTGGCCGACGGCGGCGTCGTCCTCGGTGACGAGCCGGGCAACGGTCTCTCGATCGACGAGGAGCGGATCGCCACGGTGCGCGTCCGCGAGGCGTGGTCCCGGGCGGACGGCCCGCACGTCCGGCCCGCCCGCGCCGGCCTGCGCCTGGTCGCGGAGTGAGCCCGGCGCCTCGTCAGCGAGGACGGCGTCCCGGTCGTCGCGAGATCCCGTAGATCCGGGCGGCGTTCCGTCCGTCGACGGCGGCCTGGTCGGCCGCCGGGAGGTGACCGGTGAGCTCGAGGTAGGCCCGCAGCCATGCCCCGTAACCGCCCTCGAGCTCAGCGAGCGGCCAGTCCGAGCCGTAGAGCAGGCGTCCGGGACCGAAGGTGCGCAGCGCGTGGCGGACGACGGGGCGCAGCCGCTCGGTGGACCAGCGGCCCGCCTCGTCCTCGGTCACCAGCCCGGAGACCTTGGCGACGACGTTCGGCCGGCGCGCGACCAGGGCGAGGTCCGCCGCCCAGTCGACCAGCTCCGTGCCGCGCAGCGGCACCTTCCCCAGATGGTCCAGGACGAAGGCGGTCCGCGGGTGGTCGCCCACGACGTCGGCGACCTGGGCCAGCTGGTGGTGGCCCACCAGGACGTCGAACGTCAGCCCGAGCCGAGCGAGGGCGTCCAGCCCGTGGCCGACGTCGGCCCGCGAGAGCCAGCGTTCGTCCTCCTCGGCGAACGTGACGTGCCGGACCCCGACGAGCTTCTCGCCCCCCGGTCCCGACCGCAGCATGGTGACCTGCGCGTCCACGTCACCGGTGAGGTCGATCCAGCCGACCACCCCGGCCACGGCGTCCAGGTCCCGGGTGCCGGACAGGAGGTCGACCGTCTCCGTGAGGTCGTTGACGGCCTGCACCACGACGGAGCCGCCCACGTCGTTCCGGCTCAGCTCGGCCGCGGCCGAGGCCGGGGGGAAGTCCCTGTCGATGGCCGCCATCGTGCGCGGGTCGATCCAGGGCTGCGGATGCCTCGCGCGTTCCCACACGTGCAGGTGGGCGTCCAGGATCTGCCTCATGCCAGGTGCCAGACCTCCGTGAGCCGCCGCCAGCCGTCGCCGGGCCGGGCGTCGCGCCCGAAGGCGACCTGGCACGGGTCGGTGCGGGCGAGCCATTCCTTGGTGACCGGGTCGGCGTCCACCGCGGCCAGGTCGGCCTGGTAGTCGTCGCCCGTGTACTCGTAGTAGCCGAACAGGGTGTCCTCGATCAGGAAGATCGAGTAGTTGGTGACGTGGTGCGCGGACAGCGCCGCCTCGATCTCCGGCCAGACCGCGGCGTGCAGCCGCAGGTACTCCTCCCGGCGTTCGGGTACCACGTCCACGACGAATGCGAAGCGTTGCACGGTCACTCCTTCATTCCTTCGTCCCGCCGGCGGTCAGGCCCGCGACGAGGAATCGTTGTGAGAACAGGAAGATCAGCAGCACGGGGGTGATCGACAGCAAGGTCGCCACGGCCAGCGTCGGCAGCTCGATCGAGGTCACGCCCGCGGCGGTCGGGTTGAAGGCCGGCACGCTGCTGAGCAGCTCCGTCAGGCCCACCTGGACGGGGGCCGCCTGCCCGGGCACGGTCAGGAACGGCAGGAAGAAGTTGTTCCAGTTCGCCACGAAGCTGAAGAACCCGACCAGCGCGATCACCGGGAGCGCCAGCGGCAACCCGATCCGCAGGAAGACCGCCACCTCCCCGCACCCGTCGATCCGTGCGGCGTCGAGCAGGTCGCGAGGGACGCTCGTCGAGAAGTAGATGTACGTCAGGTACACGCCGAACGGGTAGAACGAGAACGGCAGGATCGCCGCCAGAGGTGTCCCGATCAGGTTCGCGGCGGAGAGCTCGAGGAAGATCGGCAGGACCAGCGCGGTGTTCGGGATCAGCATCACGACCAGGGTCGTGGTCAGCAGGACCTTCCGCCCGCGGAAGTCGCCGAGTGCCAGCGCGTACCCGGCCGGGATGGTGGTCACCAGGGTGATCGCCAGGGCCGCGAGCGAGTAGTACGCCGAGTTCCCGAGCCACCGGAAGACGATGCCGTCCTGGAACCGGACCAGCGCGTCCCAGTTCGCCACGAGGTCGCCCGCCGTGCCCGGCGTGAACGGTCCCGTCGTGATCAGGTCGTGCGGCGACTTCCCCGAGGCGATCAGCAGCCAGAGGATCGGCACGACGAAGAAGACGACGAAGAAGACGGTGACCAGGACGGCGAACGCCCGGCCGAGCCAGGCCGCCGGACCGAGCTCGTGGCGAGCCGGTCTGCGAGTTCGCTCGACGGTGTCAGTCGCGCTCAAAGAGACCTCCCCTCACGACGAAGAACGTGCTCAGGCCGAGCGACACCACCAGCAGGATCACGGCGATCGCGGCGGAGCCGTTGAGGTCCTGCTGCTTGAACGCGTACAGGTACGCGAGCTGGTTCAGCGACCAGTCCGCGGGCACGACGGCGTGGCTCGCCTGGGAGAGCACCCGCGGCTCCACGAACAGCTGGGTGCCGGACGCGAGGGACATGACGGCCATGTAGGAGATCCACTTGCGCAGCATCGGCAGCTGGATGTGCAGCGCCGTGCGGACCGGTCCGGCCCCGTCCATGCGGGCGGCCTCCAGCACCTCGTGCGGGATCGAGTTGAGCGCGCCGTACATGACGACGATCCAGCCGCCGGCCCCGGTCCAGAAGGCGATGATCGCGAGGACGACCGGCAGGTTTCCCGGTGAGATCGTCTGGACGAACGTCTCGAACCCGAAGGCGCGCAGGACGGCGGAGACCGGGCTCACCGTCGGGTTGAGCACGAAGAGCCACAGCACCACCGACGACGCCCCGGCCAGCGCGCCAGGGATGTAGTAGACGAACCGGATGCCGGAGCTCAGCCATCGCCGCCCGATGCCGTGGACCAGCAGGGCCAGGAGCGTCACGAGCACCAGGAGGGCGACGAGCCACGACAGGAGGAAGGCACCCACGTGCAGGGCCCCGGGCCAGAACCGGAAGTCCTGGAGCACGCGGGTGAAGCTCGCGACCCCGCTGAACCGCCCCTCGCCGTCCAGGAACGCGATGAACACCGCGTACAGCGCGGGCAGCACCCCGAAGGCGACGGCGAACAGGACGTACCCCGAGACGAAGAGGTAGCCGATCCGTGACCGTCGCCCGGCGACCGTCGTCCGCTTGCTCCGCGGCGGGTGGTGCCGCCGGCTCCCGGAGGAACCGGTGGCGGCGCCACGGGCCGGGGGGCCCTCGGTTGTCGGCGCGGTCACTTGATCGTGTACCCGTTCACCTGGGCCTCGTTCTCGATGGCCTCCTGCCACTGGGGCAGGAGGTCGACGAGGCTCTCCCCGGCGGCCAGCCTCGGGGTGACGGTCTTGGCCCAGACGGCCTCCTGGCTGAACCGCGGGTAGCCCCAGCCGTCCCAGATCTGGGTGGCCGCGGTCGAGACGTTCGCCCTGAAGTCACCGGCGAAGAACCCGCTCTCGGCCTGCTTCGCGAGCCACTTGTCGGCCGCGGCCTCGTACGCCGGCAGTCCGGGTGCCAGGTCGACCTGGTAGCGCTCGTCGCTCGTCACGAACTCGAGGAACTTCTCGGCGGCCTCCAGGTTCGCCGAGTGCCGCGAGACGAACCATGTCCCGCCACCGACGTTGCCCGCGGCCGGCTCCTCACCCTCCCACGCGAGCGGCAGCCCCGCGGCGACGGTGCCGGGCTCGGCGGCCAGGGAGTCCGGGTTGTCGAAGAGCGCGCCGGAGTACCAGACCGGACCGGGGAGCATCAGCACCTTGCCGGTGTACTTCTGCACGAACTCCGGGGTGAAGACGCTCTCCTGTGCCAGGACACCCGCGTCGAGCAGTTCGTCGATCATTGCCGCCATGTCCTGCGCGTGCGGGTCGGACGTGTCGGTGCTGAAGGTGCCCGAGTCCACGACCGTGTTCACGGGCGCCTTGCCGCCCCAGAAGTAGATCTCCTCGGCGAACGCGTCGCCGACGGTGCCGACGATGTACCCGGGATGCTCGGCCGCGACCTTCTCGCCCAGCGCCTGGTACTCCTCCCACGTCGTGGGCACCGTGTAGCCGAATCTCTCCATGAGGCTCTCGTCGTACCACGTCACCGTCGGCGCGAGGTCGTTGCGCAGGCCGTACACGGTGCCGTCCACGGTGAGCGGCGCGAGGGCGCCCTCGGTGAACCCGTCCAGGAACGACTGCTCGAAGTAGCCCTTGTCCAGCGGCGCGGCGAAGGGGTCGTCGCCCTGGCTGGCCCACGCCGCGTCGTTGTTCTGCGTCGAGAACACGACGTCGGGCCAGCCGCTCCCGGCCTGGTCGAAGGCCTGGACCTTGGTCTGGAACGAGCCGGAGCCGTCCGCCCCGCCGTCGTAGGTCTCGATCGTGACGGGGACGTCCGGGTTGGCCTTCACGAAGGCGTCCGCGGCCGGCTGGCGCGAGGCGTCGACCCAGACGGTGAGGGGGGCGTCCGCCTGTTGCTCGACCGCCGCGAAGCCGTACGGCGAGTCCGCCGCTTCGCTGTCCGTCGAGGCGCCGGGCGTGCAGGCGCCCAGGGCGAGCATCGAGACCCCGAGCGCGGCGACGGTTGCGACGGCACGCCGGGTTGGCCTCGTCGACCGTTCGCGAGTGTGCGTAGTCATGGCTGTGTTCCTTCTTCCTCGGAGAAACGACCAGCGCCGCGCAGGCACGGCTACGCGCCGAGTAGATCATACATGTGACGTTTACTCCAAGTCCCGCTACCCTGTCCGAGGCGGCGCGCCGAGGCGTCACCCGACCGACCCAGGAGGCACCCTTGCCCAGGACGTCCATCCCCGCGAAGTCGAGCACGGTACTGGCGCCGGGAGACCCGGGTTCCCCGGTGCTGCTGATCACCGACTGCGACCACGACACCTTCGACGCCGAGATCGCCGTCGCACGGCAGGCCGGGGTGGAGCTGCGGCTGGCGCAGGCGCGCACGGCGCAGGAGGTGGTCGCCGCAGCCGCAGGTGCCGCCGGCCTGGTGGTGCAGTACGCCCGGATCAGCGCGGCGGTGCTGGACGCCCTGCCCGGGCTGCGGGTCGTCTCCCGGTACGGGGTGGGGGTCGACTCGGTCGACGTCGTCGCCGCCACCGCGCGGGGGATCACGGTGTGCAACGTGCCCGACTACGGCACGGAGGCTGTTGCCGACCACGCGATCACGCTGGCCCTGGCCGCCTCACGTGGCGTGGCCCGGCTGGACCGCGCCGTCCGCGCGGGGCGGTTCGACCTCCGGGCGATCCGGCCCGTGGGTCAGGTCCGCGGCTCGGTGCTCGGCGTCGTCGGCCTCGGCCGTATCGGGCAAGCGACGGCGGCCAAGGCGCGCGGGCTGGGGTACGAGGTGGTCGGGTGCGACGTGCGCGCGCCCGGCACCGACGGCGAGTTCCACGGGGTGCCCGTCGCGCCCCTGGACGAGGTGCTGCGCCGGTCTGACGTCGTCTCGCTGCACACCCCGCTGACGGCCGTGACCCACCACCTGATCGGGGAACGGGAACTGGCCCTGATGAAGCCGACGGCGGTCCTGGTCAACACCAGCCGGGGCGGCGTCGTCGACACCGACGCGCTGGTCGCAGCGCTGGGGGAGGGGCGCCTGCGGGCGGCGGGGATCGACGTCCACGAGAAGGAGCCCGTGCCGGCGGGCCACCCCCTGACCCGGCTGGAGAACGTGGTGCTCACCCCTCACCTGGCCTGGTACACGGAGGAGTCCTACACCGAGCTCAAGCGGCGCACCGTCCAGAACGCGGTGGACGTGATCGCCGGGAGGGCACCCCGGCACGTCGTGACGGAGGCGGCGCGATGACGGCGACGATGCGGGCCGCCGTGTGGCGGGGGCCGGACGTGATCACGGTCCAGGAGGTCCCCTTCCCTGAGGTACCCGAGGGGTGGGCGCTGGTCGAGGTCGAGTACACGGGCATCTGCGGCACCGACCTGTCGATCCTGCACGGTACGCACCCGCGCGCCCGGCCAGGTCTCGTGCCGGGCCACGAGATCGTCGGCGTGATCGCCGACGCCGGGACGACCGGGCTCACACCCGGCGTCCGTGTCGTGGCCGAGCCGCTCGTCTCCTGCGGGGACTGCCTGGCGTGCCGCTCGGGCAGCACGCACGTCTGCCGTGACCTGAGGCTCTTCGGGATCGACGCGCCCGGCTCCCTGGCCCGGTACGTGGCGCTGCCGGCCGCGGCGCTGCACGTCGTCCCGGCGGGGGTCCCGGCCCGGCAGGCCGCGCTGGTCGAGCCGCTGGCCGTTGCGGTGCACGCGGTCGCGCTCTCGGGCCTGAAGGAAGGCGACACCGTCGCCGTGCTCGGCGGCGGCCCCGTCGGCGTCCTGACCGCCCTCGTCGCCGGGCACGCCGGCGCCGGCCGGGTCGTCGTCGGTGAGCCGCGTGCCTGGCGGCGCGACGTCGTCGCCGGGCTGGGTGCGGACGTCGTGCCCGACGGCGTGGACCCGGCCGCCCACCTCGCCGCCCTCACCGCGGGCGAGGGCGCCGACGTCACGTTCGACGCCGCGGGGCACCCCGCGGTCGCCGCTGCGCTGCCCGCCGTGACACGCGTCCTGGGACGGATCGTCGTCGTGGGCGTGCACAAGCAGCCCGTCCCCGTTGACCTGCAGGCGGTCTGCTTCAAGGAGCAGACCCTCGTGGGGGTGCGCGTGTACACGCGCGACGACGTCGCGGAGGCGGTCCGTCTGGTCGCGTCCGGGGAGCTCGGGCTGGAGCGCCTGCCCGTCGTGGAGTTCGGCCTGGACGACGTCGCCGCCGCGTTCGACGCCGCCGCGGCGGGGCTGGACAACCTCAAGGTCCTCGTCCGCCCGGACGGTCGCGGTGAGCGCCGCGTTCTCGCTCGTGGGCGGAGGCCGGCTGCCGTGCGGCTACCCTGACGGCGTGCCCGCTCTGCCTGTGACGGTTCGTGTCGCCGACCTGCCGGATGTCCCCGGCCTCGTTGCGCTCGGCGTGCGGACGTTCGTCGACACCTATGCCGCCGCGAACGACCCCGCCGACGTGGAGGCCCAGGTCGCGGCGACCTACTCCGAGGAACTGGTCGGCGCGGCGCTGCGCGACCCGTCGGTCACCTACCTCGTGGTCGACGACGACGGCGGCCGTCTCGCCGGCTTCGCCAAGGTGGTGGTGCCGAGCCACGAGGAGGGGATCGAGGCCGATCGTCCGGCGGAGATCAGCCAGCTCTACGTGGACTCGGGTCAGAAGGGTCGCGGGATCGGCCGGGCTCTCGTGGACGCGGGTGCGGCACACGCTCGGGGGCTCGGCTGCGACTACCTGTGGCTGGGCGTGTGGGAGCGGAACCCGCCGGCCATCGCGTTCTACGAGCGGATCGGGCTGCGGCAGGTCGGGACGCATCACTTCCAGTTCGGCTCGGACCTCCAGACCGACCTGCTGATGGGGATGTCGCTGATGGTGTCCGACAGCCGCTGACGAGTGGCATCGACCCCGGCGATCACGACCCCGCGCCTCGCCTGAACCGCTGGTGGGGCCGCCGAGCTGACCGGGTCGCCCGTTGCGGTTCAGTCGAACGCCCGGCAGGCCAGCGGGGGCGGTGTGGCGAGGGAGCCGCCGGCGGTGAAGCCGAAGTAGGTCGTCGTCCCGGCGGCCATCGGCTCGCCCCAGCTGGACACGGTCCTGTCGGTGAGCGTGCCGCCCCAGACGTAGTAGACGTTCAGGTCGCCGGGCAGGACCGTCTCCCAGCGGGTGATCGGCGTGGAACCGGCGGTGACCGCCACCTCGGTCGCGTAGCCGCCTTCCCAGGTGGCGATCGTCCGCAGTTGTGCGGTGCAGGAAGGCGTGGGTGTCGGGGTGGGGGACGTCGTGGCCGCCATGCTCGGGACGGCGGTCAGGCCGAGGCCCGCGGCGAGCGCCACCCCCGCCACGAGCGAGACACCGGTGAGCAGGCGGCGGCCGGGGCGGGGTACGGGGTGCGACGACAGATCCATGATTCCTCCTGGTGAGCCCGCACGATCAGGGAACGGGCAGGGGAGCGGCCCGTCGTCCGCCGACCATGCCGACGATCCCTGGGGCGGACAAGAGCGACAAACGATTCGTCGCCGAACCGCCCGCCACGGCCGCCCACCACGGCCCGGGCCGGGCCGCGTCAGGGAGAGCCTTTCATCCTGCAGCCGACGGGTTCGTGCACTTCACCCCCGGTGAAGCGTCACGAATCCGGGTCATGGCACTCCTGGTTGTCGGGCCTTGTAGCCCGTACCGATCGGTCCGTCCGCGGACCACCTCATTCCCAGGAGATGCTTGTGGAGTACTACCCCCGTAACGGCCGGCTCGACCGCTCGCACCGAGCGCGTCTTGTCGGCCTCGTCCTCGCGGCTGCCGCGGCGTTCACGCTGTCCGCGTGCGAGGACGTGAGCGACCCCGGTGCCGGTCCGTCGCCCGAGCAGACGGCGTCGGGCAATGCGGCGACGTCGTCGGACACGGAGCCGACGACGTCGGCCGCGGCTGACAGCCCCGAGGCCGGCCTCGACCCGGCCGCCGCCGGCACGTTCGAGGCCGACGAGACCACCGGCCACATCCGTTTCCCGATCGACGCCTACCAGGACTCGTACCGCGAGCTCGTGACGCTCGACTACGCGCGCGCGATCGGCGTGGCCGCGTGCGCCCGGCTCGACGGCCTGGACGTGCGGGTCGTGCAGCAGGACCTGGCGGTCTACGACACGCCGTTCATGCCGTTCGGCGCCTGGGCGCGGCCGGTGGCCGAGCAGTGGGCGTTCTCGTCCGGCCCGGACCTCCAGCCGGCCCTGGAGTGGTATGTGGGCGGGTCGGTCTCGGCTGCGGGGGTGGCGAAGAAGGAGGCCGACCAGGCGGTGCTGGACGAGTGCTGGGAGTCGGCCGAGGTGGCGCGGTTCGACCCGATGCTCGTGACCAGCATGGGCGAGCCCGCCCAGGACTGGCGGGGCGAGATCGAGCAGATCTGGCTCGGCCTGGAGCAGGGCAAGGACTTCCGCGCCGTCGAGAAGGAGTACGAGGCGTGCCTGGAGACGGTGGGCGTCGAGCCCTCCGCCGACGTGCGCGGCGGCGCCACGGGGATGGAGGTCTCCGACCGCAGCCAGCCGCAGATCGACCTGGCGCTGCACGTCGTGGGCTGCAAGGAGCGGACGGGGTACGTGGACCGGCTCGCCGGCCTGGTCGCGACGCGCCAGGAGGCCGTGATCGCGAGGCACCAGGAGGAGCTGACGGCGTTCCGCGCCGAGCTCGACGGGGTCCTCGCCGCCGCGGAGGAGTTCATCGCGCTGAACGAGGCCGACCTCGTCGTCGCCGGCTGACCCGGCCCGTGACCCGGCCGGCGCGCCGCACCGCGCGGCACACCGGCCGGGCCGGGTCCGTGAGGTGGCAGGATCGGCCCGTGAACGATGAGCACGACGTCGCTCCGGGCGATGATGACCTGGGGCCGAAGCACCCCGTCTTCGCGGCACACTTCCGTGATCCGATCTACGACGACGCCGGTGACGACTTCGCGCCGTTCGGGAACGACGCGGGCTTCGACGTCCTCCACGACTGGATCGCGCGGCGCGACGAGATCGACGGGTCGACCACGGTCGCCGACCTGATCCCGCAGTGGTCCAACGAGCTCGCCGATCTTCGAGCCTCCGCGGACCTGCCCGTGGTCGATCTCGACCAGATCGACGTAGACCTGGTGGACGTGCTGATCGGCGCTGGCTTGACATTGCTTCGGCTCGCGGGCCGGATCGACGACGACGGGCGGGCGCTCCTGGTGCGGGCGATCGACCTCAAGGCGACCAACTGCACCGGTATCCCGGCGAGTGCCGTCAGGCCACTGCATGTCATGCGTGCGGACCTGAGGTCCTTCCGAGGTCTTCGGCGAACGACGGTGCCCTCAGGCCCTGAGTCGTGAGGGCGTGCAGGACCGGCCCACGGCAATGGTTCAGGTGCACGGCCGACGAGTAGCCAGCCGGTTCCCCGATCAGTGTGTCGCTGCGTCCCAGGGGTTCACGAGGTCTGTTCCGGTTCCGCTGAAGTCTGCGGTGTTCCGCGTGACCATCGTCATGTTGTGGGTCAGGGCGGTGGCGGCGATGAGCGCGTCCGCCTTCGGCCGGGGGTCGGGGACCTGGAGGCGGGCCTCGCGTTCGGCGATCTCGCGGGTCACCGGGAGGATCCGGCCGGTGAAGTCGGGGAGCACCTCGTCCTCGAGCCAGGATCTGAGCAGGGCACCTTGTGCGGGATCCTTGCGTTCCATGGCGAGGACGCCGGCGGTCAGTTCGCCGACGGTGATGACGGACAGGTAGGTGTCGTGGCCGGTGACGGATTGCAGCCAGGTGTTGAACCGGTCGTCTCGACGGTGCGGTTTCTTGCGCAGTTCCGAGATGACGTTGGTGTCCAGGAGGTACAGGGGCACGGTGTGTCAGTCCCCCAGGTCCGGGATTCTGCCGAGGGAGCGGTCGCGGTGGATCTCGAGGTCGCCGTCGTCCTCGACGTCGGCGGGAGCGATCATGTCGAACAGCGAGATGCCCTTCTGCGGGTTCCGGAGGCGCTCGTACTCGGCGATCGACAGGACGACCGTGGTGGTGTGGCCGCGGTCGGTGACGAACACGGGCTCGTGCTCGCTGAGGGCCTTGACCTCGCTGGGCTTCTGGTTGAACTGGCTCGCGGTGACGACAGACATGAGGACGCCCCTTCCAACTACCTAGTTAGTTTCATACTCTACGCTGGTGGTCCACTCGCCGTCGATCTGGGCCTGGTGTCCGGCGTGCAACTGCGCCGGATCGGCGGCCTCCTGGAGCAGCTGGGCCCGTCGCCCAGGACCTCTGACCGCCGACGGGGGTGAGTGGCTGCACGACGCCGCTGCCCTTGCCGGCAACCTTCACCGCACCAGGCTGTTGCCCTGGACGGCGGCCAGGCGGGACTTCACGCTGAGCAGCGTCTCGATGATGAGGTCCTCCCGGCCGTCGCCCAGGCGGCTGATCGGCACCGCCACGCTCATGGCGTCGACCGCGCGGTTGCTCAGGGGCAGCGTGACGCCGAAGCAGCGCACGCCCAGGCAGGACTCCTCGCTCTCGGTGGCGTAGCCCTGGTAGGCCGCCGTGTCGATGATCTCCAGGACGGCCTCCTTGTCGGTGGTGGTGTGCGGGGTGATCGCGGCGATCGACTCGGGGACCAGGTCGCGGCGGTTCTCGGCCGGCATCTCGGCGAGCAGGGCGCGGCCCAGGGAGGTGGCGTAGGCGGGCAGGCGGCGTCCGACGGCGGAGTGCATGCGCAACGGGTGCACGGACTCGCGCTTGGCGGTGTAGATGACGTCGCCGCCGTCGAGGCGGCCGAGGTGGACCGTCTCCTGCGTTGCGGCGGCCACCTCGTCGAGCACCGCCGTGGCCTGGGCCAGCACGGGGTCGCCGTCCAGGTAGGCCGAGCTCACGACGAGGCTGTGAATGCCGAGCTGGTAGACGCTCCCGGTCGGGTCGGTCTGCAGCCAGCCCCGGTCGGTCATCGTGCGCAGCAGCGCGTGCAGGCTGCTCTTGGGGATGCCCAGCCGCGTGGAGAGCTGCAGCTGGGTGCCGGGGCCGTGGGTCGCGATGTCGTCCAGCAGGTCGAGCGCACGGGCCGCGGACTTCACCGCCCCGGTCTCCGTCGCGCCGGACGTTCCTCGCTGTAGCTGCATGAACGCTCTCCTCTGACTCTGACCGCGTCAACCCCGCCCGGGACCGTCCGCGGGCGGAACTCATCCTACCGCCAGTTCGCATACATGGACTGACTTCAACCCCTTGACCTTCTGATCGAGGCGGGTCTATCGTCAGTCGCGTTCACATAGGCGAACGCAGTTCACAACCCGAGGGTGAGTTGATGATCCAGGTTCGATACTCGATACCTCCGTCCGGTGCGGAGACGGCCACGACCGCGGACCTGAGGGCGAGCCTTCTGGTCGGCGACCTCTTCGTACGCGGCGAGGTCAGGGGCACGTACACGCACGACGACCGGCTGCTCGTCGGCGGGGCCGTTCCCGGGGACGACGACGTCGCCCTGCCCGCGTGGTCCGAGGTGCTCGGCACCCAGAGCCACCTCGAGCGCCGCGAGCTCGGCGTCGTCAACGTCGGGGACGCCGGCCACGTCGTCGTCGACGGCGAGAAGTTCGAGCTGGAGCACCTCGACGGCCTGTTCGTCGGCCGGGGGAGCGACGTGACCTTCGGCGGCGAGGACGCCGCCTTCTACTTCGTCTCCGCCCCGGCCCACGCGACCTACCCGGCCCGCGCGCTGGCCCACCGCGACGTGGAGCCGGTCGCGCTCGGCTCGCCCGACGCCGCCAACGAGCGCCGGCTCTTCCGCTACGCCTGGGGCGAGGAGGTCCAGACGTCGGTGCTCCAGTTCGGCGTGACGGTCATCGCCCGCGGCTCGGTCTGGAACACCTTCCCGCCGCACCTGCACGACCGCCGCACGGAGGTCTACTGCTACGTCGACCTCGCCGAGGACGACCGCGTCTTCCACTTCCTCGGCCGGCCCGGCGCGACCCGCCACCTCGTGCTGCGCAACCGCGAGGCCGTGATCAACCCGCCGTGGTCGATCCACTCGGGCGCGGGCACCGGCTCGTACGCGTTCATCTGGGCGATGGCCGGCGAGAACAACCGGTACACCGACCTGACCCCCGTGCCGACGGAGGACCTGTGAGCACCGCCGCCCACAGCTCTCCCTTCGACCTGTCCGGCCGCTGCGCGGCCGTCACCGGCGCGGGCCGGGGCCTCGGCCAGGCGATCGCGCTCGGCCTCGCCGATGCGGGGGCCGACGTCGTCCTGCTCGGCCGCAAGGGCAACCAGGACACGACCCGCGACCTGGTGGCCGCGACCGGCGCCCGCGTCGACGTCGTCGACCTGGACGTCGGCGACCTCGACGCGGTCGAACAGGTCGCCGCCGAGCTCAACGCGACCCGCCGGATCGACGTGCTGATCAACAACGCCGGTGTCATCGACCGCGCCGACTCCGCCGACGTCACCCGCGAGGCCTGGCACCGCGTCCTCGACGTCAACCTCAACGGCCTCTTCTTCCTCACCCAGCAGCTCGGCCGCCCGATGGTCGAGCGCGGCCACGGCAAGGTCGTCAGCATCGCGAGCCTGCTGTCCTTCCAGGGCGGCCTGCGCGTGGCGTCCTACGCGGCCAGCAAGCACGCCGTGGCCGGCCTGACCAAGGCGCTGGCCAACGAGTGGGGCCCGCACGGCGTCCAGGTCAACGCGATCGCGCCGGGCTACATGGTCACCGACAACACCGCCGCGCTCCGCGACGACCCCGACCGGGCCCGCTCGATCCTCGAGCGCATCCCGGCCGGCCGCTGGGGCACGCCCGAGGACATCGCCGGAGCGGCGGTCTTCCTCAGCTCTCCCGCCGCCGACTACGTCAACGGCCACGTCCTCGTGGTCGACGGCGGCTGGCTGGCCCGCTGACCCCTCATCGACAGTTCGCAGCACCACAGCAAGCAGCGCCGGACCCCGGCACAGAACACACGAGGAGCAACAATGAAGTTCACCTCACGACCCGTGGCCGCCGTCCTCGGCGCCGGCCTGGCGGTCGCCACCCTCACCGGCTGCACCGAGACCACCGCGGGCACCGACGGCGGTGCGCCCGTCGAGGGCGCCGCGTGCGATCCCGCGAACGTCAAGCTGGTCGGCCAGGTCCGCAACGAGTCCAACCCGTACGAGGCCGCCTGGCTCGACGGCGGCGACGCCTTCGCCGAGCAGGTCGGCCTCACCCAGGAACGCCTCACGTACGACGGCGACTCCACGCGCCAGCAGGAGCAGATCAGCCAGCTCCTCGCCGGGGACACGGAGTGCCTGGTCCTGAACGTCCTGCCCAACGGCGACTCCGACACCCCGCCCGTCGTCGAGGGCGTCGAGGCGTCGAGCGCCTACGTCGTGACGCAGTGGAACAAGCCCGCCGACCTGGCGGTCACCGACTACGAGCGCTGGCTCTCGCACATCACGTACGACGGCGTCGAGTCGGGCAAGCAGATCGGTGACGCGCTCGCCGAGGCCATCGGCGGATCGGGCGGCATCATCGCCCTCCAGGGCATCCTCGACACCGGCGCCGCGAAGGACCGCTTCGCCGGGCTCGAGGAGTCCCTCGCGGCCAACCCGGGCGTCCAGCTGCTCGACGAGCAGACCGCCAACTTCTCCCGCGCGGAGGCCCTGGAGGTCACCAAGACGCTGCTCACCAAGCACGGCGACCACGTCACGGGCATCTGGGCCGCCAACGACGACATGGCGCTCGGCGCGCTCGAGGCGCTGGAGCAGGCGGGGCGCGACGACGTCGCCGTCGTCGGTATCGACGCCGTGCCGGACGCGCTCGCCGCGATCGAGGACGGCACCATGACGGCCACCGTCTCCAGCGACGGCCCGTGGCAGGGCGGCATCGGCCTGGCCATCGGGTACTGCGTGGCCACGGGTGAGCTCGCCGCCGCGGACATCGCCGACGAGAACCGCGCCTGGTACGCCGAGCAGTTCCTCATCCAGCAGGACAACGTCGCCGAGTTCCTCTCCCCGGAGACCAGCGCGGAGGACTTCGCCTGCGAGAACCTCTTCAGCCGTTCGCAGGGTGCGATGTCGTGACCATGACCTCCTCCGCCGAGGCCGGCACCGACGCCGCGCCCGCACCGCGCCCCCGGCCTCGGCGGGGGGTGTCGCTGCGGGGCCTGGCTCCGCGCGCGCTGTCACTGCGGGACGCCGGGCCGCCGATCGCCCTGGTCGTGGTGTTCGCGGTCTTCGCCGCGCTCAGCCCCGGCTTCCGCACCCTGTCCAACGTGCAGAACATCCTCGACGCGGCGGCCGTGCTGGCCGTGGTGACCTGCGGCGTCAGCTTCGTGCTGCTGACCGGGTCGATCGACCTGTCCGCGCCGGGGATCATGGGGGCGTCCGCGATCACGGTCGCCCTCCTGGTCGCCAACAACCGCAACGACAACGACCTCGGGCTGCTCGGCGTCGCCGTGGCCGTCCTGCTCGGGGCGGTGCTCGGCGGGCTGGGCGGGCTCGCGCTGGTGGTGCTGAGGGTGCCGTCGTTCATGGCCACCCTCGGCGTCTCCGCCGTCGGGCTCGGCGTGGCCACCCTCCTGTTCGGGGGCGTGCAGCCCAACATCACCGACGCCGTGGTGGGCGGCTGGGCCGTCCAGCGGTTCGCGGGCCTGGCGCACCTGACCTGGATCGCCGTCGGCTGCGTGGTGCTGGGCTGGATCGTGCAGCGCTGGTCCCGCCTGGGCCGGCGTGCCCTGGCGATCGGCGGCGCCGAGGAGGTGCTGGGGTTGTCCGGGGTGCGGGTCGCGCCGTACAAGGTGGCGGTCTTCACCATGGCCGGCGCGTTCTACGGGCTGGCCGGCGTGATGGTCACGAGCCAGCTCGGCGCCGGCCTCGTGCAGGCGGGCCGCGGCTACGACTTCTCGGCGATCACGGCCGCCGTCGTCGGCGGGACCCTGCTCACCGGGGGCCGCGGCGGCGTCCTGCACTCCACGGTCGGCGTCCTGCTGGTGACGGTCCTGACCAACGGCCTCGTGCAGGCCGGGGTGAGCCCGTACTGGCAGGGTGGCGTCCAGGGCCTCATCGTCGTCGCGGCCGTCGCGGCCGCGGTGCTCCCGCAGCGGCACAGGAACCAGGTGACGAAATGACCACGACGGAACACGCGCTCGAGGTGCGCGGCCTGGTCAAGCACTACCCGGGCGTCAAGGCGCTCGACGGCGTCGACCTCGCCGTCCGGCCGGGCGAGGTGCTGGGGCTGGCGGGCGAGAACGGGGCCGGCAAGTCCACGCTGCTCAAGGTGCTGGCCGGGCTGGTACGGCCCGACGCCGGGGAGATTCTCGTGCGCGGCCGGGCGGTGCGACTCCGCGGCGTCGTCGACGCCGCCGACCACGGCATCGGGATGGTCTTCCAGGAGCAGTCCCTCGTGCCCAACCTCACCGCCGCCGAGAACATCGTGCTCGGCAGCGAGGGTCCGGGCGTGCGCGGCGGCCTGTACCGGTGGCGCACGATGCGCAGGCTCGCGCAGGAGCAGCTCGACAAGATCGGGTCGCACATCGACCCCCTCGCGCGCACCGACACCCTGAGCTTCGCCGACCGGCAGATGGTCGAGATCGCCAAGGTGCTCCGTATCGAGGAGCGCACGTCGCACCCGCCGGTGATCATCCTCGACGAGCCGACGTCGGTGCTGGAGCCGCAGGAGATCGAGACCCTGTTCACGCAGGTGCGGCGGCTGCGCGAGTTCGCGTCCGTCGTCTTCGTCTCGCACCGGCTGGACGAGGTGCTCGAGGTCTGCGACCGGGTCGCCGTGCTGCGCGGCGGGAAGTCGGTGGGGGAGCTGCCCGCGGCGGGCGCCGCTCCCGCGGACCTGCACCGGATGATGATCGGGTCCACCGGATCGGACGACCACTACCACGGCGGGGCGGGCGAGTCGCCTGCCGGGAGCGAGCCGGCCCACGCCCGCCTCGTCGTCCGCGGCCTCACCGGCCGCGCCTTCCGCGACGTCGACCTCGACGTGCGCGCCGGCGAGATCGTCGGCATCGTCGGGGTGCACGGTTCCGGGCGCGAGGACGTGTGCCGGGCGCTGTTCGGCGCCGAGCCGGTCACGGCCGGCGAGGTGCTGCTCGACGGCGAGCGCCTCGACCTGTCCGGAACCCGCGCGGCGTGCGCGGCCGGGATCGGGTACGTGCCCGCGGAGCGCAAGACCGAGGGCATGGTCGGCCCGATGTCGGTGGCCGACAACATGACCCTGGCCAAGCAGCACGCCCGGACCACGGGTCCCGTGGTCCGCCCGCGCAAGCAGGCCACGCTGGTGGACACCTGGATCGAGCGCCTCTCGATCCGCACGCCGCACCGGGCCACCGCGATCCAGCGCCTGTCCGGCGGCAACCAGCAGAAGGTGGTGCTGGCCCGCTGGCTCGTGTCCGACGACGTCCGCCTCCTGCTGCTCGACCACCCGACGCGCGGGCTCGACGTCGGCGCCCGCTCGGAGGTGTACCGGCTCATGCGCGAGCTTGCGGCGACCGGCGTGGCCACGGTGCTGCTCGCCGACAGCCTGGAGGAGGCGATCGGCATGTCCGACCGGATCGTCGTGATGAGCGACGGCCGTGCGACCACGCAGGTCGCGGCTCCGGCCGGGGCCAAACCGACCCCGCTCGACCTCGTGAAGGAGATGGTCTGAGGATGTCCGTCCCTGTCGCAGAACCGGCCCTCGCGGAACCGGCCCCCGAGCAGGCGGCGTCGGCCCCGGCGCGCCTGACCCGGCGGCTCACGAACGCCATGCCGGTCGTCGCGCTCGTCGTGCTGCTCGCGGCGCTGACGATCGCGGATCCCGGCTTCCTGACCCTGAACAGCCTCACCGCCGTCGTGCGCACCGCGGCGCCGCTGGTCGTGCTCGCCGCCGGCGCCACGCTCGTGGTCCTGTGCGGCGGCATCGACCTGTCGATCGCCGCGCTCTGCTCGCTGTCCACGGTCCTGTTCGCGCTGTGGCTGCCCGACCTCGGCGGGCTCACCCTGCTCGCCGTGGTCGCGGTGGCCGGCGCGGCGGGCGCGCTGCAGGGCGTCGCGCACGTCCTGCTGCGCATCCCGTCGTTCGTCGTCACGCTCGGCGGGATGAGCGTCTTCGCCGCGGTCGCGCTGGTGATCTCCGGCGCCGGCCCGGTGCGGGTGGCCGACCGCGAGGCCACCCACTGGCTCAACCTGTACCTCGCCGGCGTGCTGCCGACGGCGTTCGTCGTCGCGCTGCTCGTCGTCGTGGCGGTCTCGCTCGTCCTGCGGTTCACCCCGCTGGAGAGCTGGGTCCGCGCCACCGGCTACTCCGAGGCGGCGGCCCGCCTGGCCGGCGCCCCGGTCGACCGGGTCAAGATCGCCGCCTTCACCGTCTCCGGCGCGTGCGCGGGCCTGGCCGCCGTCATGCTCGTGTCCCGCAACTTCAGCGGCAGCCCCACCATGGCCGACAACCTGCTGCTGCCCGCGGTGGCGGCCGTCGTCGTCGGCGGCACGGCCATCACCGGCGGGCACGGCTCGCTGTGGCGGAGCCTGGCGGGAGCCCTCGTGGTGACGCTGCTGCGCGTCGGCCTGCCGATCGTCGGCGTCCCGTCCGCCTACGAGCAGATCCTGTACGGCGCGATCATCGTCGCCGCCGTCGCGCTCACCCTCGACCGGTCCAAGGTGCTGGTCGTGAAGTAACCCTCGTCAACCCGCCGTCGTCGTCCCCCACCCACAAGGAAGGCCTCATGTCCGAGAACTCGCACCTCCTGCCCGCCGTCACCTCGTTCCTCTCCTCGCCCAAGCAGCTCCTGATCGACGGCGAATGGGCCGACGCCGCGGACGGCCGGACCTTCGCGACGGTGAACCCCGCGACCGAGGAGACCCTCGTCCAGGTGGCCCGCGCCTCGGCGGACGACGCCGACCGCGCCGTCGCCGCCGCCCGCAAGGCGTTCGAGGACCGCTCCCCGTGGTCGCGCATGACGCCGCGCGAGCGATCCCACCTGCTGTGGCGCATCGGCGACCTGATCGACGAGCGCACCGAGGAGTTCGCGCAGCTCGAGTCGCTCGACAACGGCAAGAGCCTCACGTCCGCGCGCGGCGACGTCGGCGTGGCCGCGGAGCTGTTCCGCTACTTCGCGGGCTGGGCCACGAAGATGGAAGGCACCACCATCCCGATGTCGGTGCCCGGCCGCGACTTCCACGCCTACACGCGCCGCGAGCCGATCGGCGTCGTCGCCGGCATCGTGCCGTGGAACTTCCCGCTGACGATGGCCGCGTTCAAGGTGATCCCGGCGATCACGGCCGGCAACACCGTCGTGCTCAAGCCCGCCGAGCAGACCCCGCTCACCGCGCTCCGGCTCGGCGAGCTGCTGCTGGAGGCCGGCGTCCCGGCCGGGGTCGTCAACGTCCTGCCCGGCTTCGGGGACGCGGGCGCGGCCCTCGTCGACCACCCGGGCGTCGACAAGGTCGCCTTCACCGGCAGCACCGAGGTCGGCAAGAAGATCGCCGCGGGCGCGTCGAAGAACCTCAAGAAGGTGTCGCTGGAGCTCGGCGGCAAGGCGCCCAACATCGTCTTCGCCGACGCCGACCTCGACGCCGCGATCGCCGGTGCGGCGCTCGCGGGCTACTTCAACGAGGGCCAGTGCTGCGTCAACGGCTCGCGCCTCTACGTGCAGCGGGCGGTCTTCGACCAGGTGGTCGAGGGCGTGGCCGCGGCCGCCAAGGCGATCCGCGTGGGCGACGCCTTCGACCCGGCGACCACGATGGGGCCGCTGGTCTCGGCCGAGCAGCACGAGAAGGTCATGGGCTACGTGCGCGGGGCGGTGGCCGACGGCGCCACGCTCGTGGCGGGCAGCGGGGACCCGGCCGCCGACCGCGGCTACTTCTTCGCCCCGACGCTCGTCACGGACGTCACCGAGCAGATGGCCGTGCAGACCGACGAGATCTTCGGCCCGGTGATCACCGCCGTGCCGTTCGACACCGAGGACGAGGTGGTCGCGGCGGCCAACAACACCGTCTACGGCCTGGCGGCCGGCGTCTGGTCGCGCGACCTCGGCACCGCCCACCGCGTCGGCGGCCGGCTGCGGGCCGGCACGGTGTGGCTCAACACGTGGCACGCCGACGACGTCACCCTCCCGCGGGGCGGCTACAAGCAGTCCGGCTGGGGCCGCGAGCTGGGCTCGTTCGGCCTGGAGGACTACACCGAGCTCAAGACGGTCGTCGCCGAGCTCCGCTGAACTGCCCCCGGCCACCCGGATCTCCGCGATCCGGGCGGCCGGGCCTGCGCGGGCGCGCCCGCAAGACACCTCAAGAACCACATGCGAAAAGGGATTCAACGATGAACCTGTTGCGCAGACCAGACCGGAGGCGCCCCGCGCGCCGCTTCTCCCGGACCCGCCTGGTGGCCGTGCTGGCCGCCCTGACGATCGCGGTTCCCCTCCCCGCCGCCGCGCTGCCCGCGCAGGCGGCCGCGGCCGACGACGGCGTCCTGCGGGTCCTGCTCTTCTACAAGCCCAACTTCCACGCCTCCCACGTCCAGGCCCGCGAGGCCGTGCGCGACCTCGCCACGCAGCTCGGCACCCAGTACTCCCAGCCGGTCGAGATCCAGGAGACCGAGGACGCCGGCGCCTTCACCACGGCGAACCTGGCCACGAAGGACGCCGTCGTCTTCGCCCAGACCGGCGGCATCCTCTTCGACGCGAACCAGCGCGCGGCGCTGGAGGCGTACATCCGCGCAGGTGGCGGCTACCTCGGCATGCACTACGCGGGCTGGTCGGTCGGCCAGAGCGAGCACGACGTCAACCCGTTCTACGCCCGGCTCGTCGGCGCGGTCTCGGAGGGTCACCCCGAGAACCCGGCGGTCCGCCCGGGCCGGGTCGTGGTCAAGGACACCGCGCACCCGCTCACCCAGGGCCTGCCCGCCGACTTCACCCGCAGCGACGAGTGGTACGACTGGGTCGTCAACCCGGCCCCGAACGTCCGCACGCTGCTGGAGGCCGACGAGACCTCCTACGGCATGGGCCGCAACGGCACCAGCCACCCGATCACCTGGTGCCAGGAGATCGACGCGGGCCGCTCCTGGTACACCGGCATGGGCCACGAGGGCACCGCCTACTCCGAGGCCCCGATCCGCACCCAGCTGAAGAACGGCCTCGCGTACGCGGCCGGCCTGCTGCCCGCCGACTGCTCCCCGCCGGACAAGGCCGAGCACGGCTCGTGGAGCGGTGTCACGCCGTGGCCGCTGGTCCCGATCAACGCGGCCCTGACGTCCGACGGCCGCGTCCAGAGCTTCGGCAGCGTCTCCTCGGGCTGCACCGACGCCACGCCGTACGACTTCGGCGGCAACTCGTGCGTCACCCAGGGCGGCCAGATGGAGACCGACGTCTGGGACCCGGCCGAGCCCCGGACCGTGGCCAACGTCCGCTCGGGGATCGTCGAGAACTCCACGTACACCGACCTGTTCTGCTCGATGCAGGTCCAGATGCCGCACAAGCACGCCACGATGACCGTCGGCGGCGACGACGGTCTGGGCGGCAACGCGCCCAACGACGCCGCCATCGGCGTCACCAGCTACACGACCAACCAGGGCCTGCGCACCGAGGCCCCGCTGAACCACCCCCGCTGGTATCCCACGGGCACCACGCTCCCCGACGGCTCGATCGTGGTCCAGGGCGGCAGCCTCGAGGGCGGCCCCGGCGGCCCGGGCGTGCTCACCCCGGAGCTCTACACCCCCGACGAGGGCAGCTCGTGGCGCCTCCTGGACGGCGCCACCAGCGCCGCGGCCTGGGGCGACGGCGGGGGAGACCTCGGCCCCGACGAGAACCGCTGGTGGTACCCGCGCGCGTTCGTCGCGCCGGGCAACGGCAACGTCTTCACGATCACCGGCACGCAGATGTTCGAGCTCGACCCGTCGGGCGACGGCAGCGTGACGCTGCGCGGCAGGCTGCCCGACGACGTCGCGAACCAGGGCACCCTCGGTAACCCTGTGGGCGCCACCTCGACGGCGACGATGTACCGTCCCGGCAAGATCCTGCAGGTGGGCGGCGGCTGGTGGGCCAACGGCGGCGGCCCGGACGGCGCCCGCGCCGGTTTCACGGTCGACATCACCGGCGGTACGGCGTCGCCCGTCGTCGAGCGGACCCGCCCGATGCGGTACGCCCGGCACTGGGCCACCTCCACCGTGCTGCCCGACGGCGACGTCATCGTCACCGGCGGCGCGCGCGACAACAACGGCAACGGCGGTTACGTCACCACCGCCGAGATCTGGGACCCGGACACCGGCGAGTGGACCGCCGTCGACGTGCCCTACGAGCACGCCCGCCTCTACCACTCCACGGCCCTGCTCCTGCCGGACGGCCGCGTGATGGTGGGCGGCGGCGGCACGCCGGGCCCGCGCAACTACACGGACGTGGAGTTCTACTCCCCGGCCTACCTGTTCGACGGCGACGAGCCCGCGGTGCGCCCGCAGGTCTCGGGCGTCCCGAGGAAGGTCGGCTACGACGGCACGTTCGACGTCCAGGCGGACGGCCCCGTCTCCCGCGTCACGCTGGTCCGCAACGGCTCGGTGACGCACGGTTTCAACAACGACCAGAACTTCCAGGACCTCGCGTTCGTGCAGGACGGCGGCACGCTGCGGATCGAGACCCCGGCCGACGGCACCTACGCCCCGCCCGGCGCGTACATGCTGTTCGTGTTCGACGAGGACGGCACGCCGTCGGTCGCCGACATCGTCGAGATCGACCCCACGGTCGAGACGGACGCCCGCACCCCGCACCTGGTGGACCAGTTCGAGTACCCGCGCATCCCGGCCGAGTGGCGGTCGGCCAACCCGCCGGCGGTCGTGGACGTCGCGCCGGGCGACGGCCGCATGTCCCCGTGGGAGGTGGACGACGCCGTCCAGCTCGTCCGGGCGGCCGCCGCGAGCCAGGGCGGCCTCGGCGCGACCGGCTATCACCTCGGCGTGGGGGCGCAGGGCAGCCTGACCCGCACGGTCAAGGGGCTCGACCCGGGCCGGGAGTACCGGATCTCGCTCCGCTACGCCCGCGACAGCCGGTCGTCCGGCACCGCACCCGGAACGGCGCGGCTCTCGGTCGGCGACCTGTCCACGACGCTGAGCGCCGGGGCGGACCTGTCGTCGCAGACGAAGTTCGGCACGTACGCCGGCACCTTCGTCGCGGGCGCCCGCTCGCAGGACCTCATGATCTCCGCCGGGGACTCCGGCGCGGGGGTGATGGTCGACGACCTCGTCGTGGTCAGCTCCGACCCCGGCACGTCGGACGTCGCCGTGCACTACGAGCTCGACGAGGGCACCGGCACGAGAACGGAGAACAGCGGGACGGACCTGTCGGCCGGGCACGCCACCCTCACGGGCGCGACCGGGTGGAGCGAGGACGGCGTCGTCGGACACGCCCTCGACCTGCCCGGCGGGAGCAACGCGAACGCCGTCGACCTCCCCGACAACCTGCTCCAGGGCGAGACGGACTTCACCACCTCGTTCTGGGTGCGGCCCGACACGCTGACCGACTGGACCGGCCTGCTCCACCTCGGGGACGGGACGGGGGACGCGGGCAGCTTCTTCCAGCTCCAGATGCGGACCAACGCCGCGGGCGCGACCGGGCTCGCGGCCACGTTCAAGGCCAAGGGCGCCGCGCTGCAGGAACGCGTCTACGCCACGCCCGCCCAGGACGTGACGACGGGCCGGTGGAACCACGTCGCGTTCACGCGGCAGGGTGCGACCGGCACGCTCTACCTCGACGGCAGGCCGATCGCGTCCCGCTCCGACCTGACGATCGACATGGCGGACGTCGGGCCGACGTCGGACAACTGGCTGGGGCGCAACGGGTTCCCGGATCCGGCCTTCGACGGCCTGATGGACGACGTGCGGCTCTACACCACCGCGCTCGGCGACGCGGACATCGCGGCGCTGCACGCCGACGGGACGGCGCTCGCCACGACCACCGCGGTCACGGTCACGCCGGGCTCCCCGTCGCCGTTCGGCGAACCCGTCACGGTCTCCGCCGCGGTCTCGGCCGCGACGGGCCCGGCGCCGTCGGGCGTCGCCGAGCTGTGGGCCGACGGCTCACGCGTCGGCGGCCAGGCCGACGTCGCCGACGGGGCGGCGCGGTTCACCGGCGTCGCGCTCTCCCCGGGGGAGCACGAGGTCACGGTTCGCTTCCTCGCCGACGACGGCTGGCGGGACTCGGAGCACACGGTGCGGCACACCGTCGAGCGGCCGCCGCCCGGCGAGGGGACGCCGGTCCACTACACCTTCGACGAGGGCCAGGGCACGACGGCGGCCAACACCGGGCTGGACGGCTCCATCGGGGCGGCCACGCTCACCGGGGCGGCCGGCTGGACACCGGACGGCCGGTTCGGGTCCGCGCTGCACCTCCCCGGCGGGGCGGCCGGCACGGGCAACCAGGCCGAGCTGCCCGACGACGTCGAGGCGGGCATGGACGACCAGTTCAGCGTCTCGCTGTGGGCCCGGCCGGACAGCCTGCCCACCTGGGTGCCGCTGCTGCAGATCGGCAGCAGCACGGACACGTTCTTCCTGCTCCAGTCCAACACCCAGACCAGCGGCGCCACCGGCTTCGCGGCGACGTTCAAGGCGCCGGGGACACCGGGCAGCGCGCAGGAGCGCCTGGTCCTCGGCCAGGGCAAGGATCTGCCGCTGAACCAGTGGACGCACGTCGTGTTCACGCAGAGCGGCTCCGTCGGGAAGATCTACTTCGACGGCGTGCTCCAGGCCACCCGGAACGACTTCACCCTCGACATCGGCGACATCGGGGTGGACGGCCGGACCACGGCCAACCTCATCGGCGGGACGAGCTGGCCCGACGCCCGCTGGGACGGGATGGTCGACGACTTCCGGATGTTCGGGTACGAGCTCACCGCCGAGCAGGTGGGCGAGCTGGCCGCGGGGACGGCGGTGAACGCGGCGCCGGTAGGGGCCGCCGACGCCTACGGCACCGTGGAGGGCGAGCCGCTGACCGTGGCCGCGCCGGGTGTGCTGGCCAACGACACCGACGCGGACGGGGACGACCTGACGGCGACCGGGGCGGTGCAGCCGGCCCACGGCGACGTCGTCCTGCACGCCGACGGGTCGTTCACGTACACGCCCGACGCCGGGTTCTCCGGCCTGGACACCTTCACCTACAAGGTGTCCGACGGCGCCGCGACGTCGTCGGACACGACCGTGCGGATCACCGTGGAGGAGGCGCAGCAGCCCGTCAACACCGCCCCGGTGGCGCGGGACGACGCGTGGTCGGCCGTGGGCGGGGAGCCGCTGACGCTGCCGGCGCCCGGCGTCCTGACCAACGACACCGATGCGGACGGCAACGTCCTGACCGCGACCGGGGTGACCCAGCCCGCCAACGGGACGGTCACCCTGGCGGCGGACGGATCCTTCACCTACACCTCCGACGCCGGGTTCTCCGGCAAGGACGTGTTCACCTACCGGGCCGACGACGGGCAGAGCCGTTCGGAGCCCGCGACCGTGACGATCACCGTGCGGTCACCCGCCGTGACGGCGGTGGCGGGGGTTTCCCTGCCGGTCACGTACGGGACAGCGGGCAGCGTGTCCGTGGCGGTGTCGCCCGGCACCGCGACCGGCGAGGTCGAGCTGAGCGACGGCGGAGAGCTCGCCGTGCGGGCCACGGTCGCCGACGGGCGAGGGACCCTCGTGGTGCCCGCCCGGTCGCTCCGGCCGGGGACCCACGACCTGACCCTCCGGTACCTGGGCGACGCCGACCACCGGGCGTCGTCGTCCACGGTGCGGTTCGTCGTGGAGAAGGTGGTGCCGACCATGGAGATCACCGCCGCACGCTCGGGGCGGCAGGCCGTGGTGGAGGTGGCGCTCGCGGCCGCGAACGACGTCCCGGTCTCCGGGCAGGTGCGGCTCGCGGTGCAGGGCGGGCCGACCCAGCTCGGGACCGTCGAGGACGGCCGGGTGCGGTTCGCGGTGCCGGCGCCGAAGAAGGGCGGGCTCACGGTGACGGCGTCGTACCTCGGGAGCGAGCTGGCGCTCGCGGCCGAGACGAAGGTGACGGTCAAGGTCACGTAGCCGGCCCGGGGGAGTGAGAGCGCCGTCGGCCCGGAGGATGCGTCCTCCGGGCCGACGGCGCTGCCTGGGTACCGCTCAGTTGTCGGCGAGCGCCGCGACCACGCCGGCGCGGCTGTCGTCCTCGCTGGCGAGCACGCCGCCGTTGGCGACGATGTCGGGGGTGATCTCCTGGAAGACCATCCGGACGTCCTGGCGGCGGGCTCCGAGGATCTCGACGGCGCTGTCGGCCACGGCCTTGGCGAACTCGCGACGCTGCTCGACGGTCCGGCCGCGCAGCAGCTCGACGGTGATGTTGGGCATGGGCTTCCCTCCGGGTTGCCGCTCCCGCGAACCTCGTAGTTCACGGATGCGACCTGTATTCAGTGACATGAACACACTACGGGCGCGGCGGCGCCACGTCCATGCCCTGGGGTCGGCTGGATCGGTGGTGCCCGCCTGAGTATCAGGTTCCCGGGGAGCGCACGGAGTCGACCGCGCGCCGGTACAGCTCCTTGAGGTCGTCTTTCCCGTCGCCGCGTACCCAGATCTGGCCGGCGACGTCGAGGCACGTGATGGCGGTGGCCACGATGGCGTCGGCGGCCGGATCGCTCGCGTCGCCGGGATCGGCACCGAGCCGCAGGCGGATGTTGGGGACGAGCTGTTCCTGCCAGCGCAGGTGCTTCTCGATGCTGCGGGCGCGGAGCGAGGGCGTCCCGTACATCATCTTCGCGACCTCCAGCATGACGGCCTGGTCGGTGCGCTGGTCGACCTGCCACAGCGCGTCCTGGAGCGCCTGCCACGGCGGCACCGACAGAGGGATCGCCTCGAGCGCCTCGCGCGCCAGGGAGCCCTGGTCGACGAGGTCGCCGAGGACGATGTCCTCCTTGGTGCCGAAGTAGCGGAAGAACGACCGCCGCGAGATCCCGGCCGTGGACGCGATCTGGTCGATCGTCGTCTCCTCGAACCCCTGGTCCAGGAAGAGCTCCATGGCGACCCGCGTGATCTCCGCGTAGACGGCACGTCGCGAGCGCTTCCAGAGTCCGTCGTCGTCGGGCATGCCGATGAGCCTACACCGGACGCCTGATTGACACTCGGTGCCACACGGGCATAGCGTGCACGCACAGGTTCCTACGTCAGGAGTTCGCATGCCTCGCCACGACTTCAGCAGCCAGACCGTCATCGTCACCGGCGCCAGCTCCGGCATCGGGGCCGCGTTCGCCCGGGCGCTCGCGAGCCGGGGCGCGAACCTCGTGCTCGTGGCCCGCCGGCGCGAGCGTCTCGATCGCCTGGCGGCCGAGCTCAGGGAGGGGCGGGCGATCACCGTGACGACGGTTCCCCTGGACCTGTCCGCCCCGACGGCCGCCGCCGAGCTGAAGGCCGCCCTCGCCGAGGCGGGCGTCACCGCGACGAGCCTGATCAACAACGCCGGTTTCGGCACGTTCGGCGAGTTTCGCGACGAGGACCCGGAGCGCCTGACGCAGGAGATCGCCGTGGACGTCTCGGCCCCGGTCCAGCTCAGCCACGCGTTCCTGCCCGGCATCGTGGAGGCGCGCGGCTTCCTGATCAACGTCGCGAGCATGGCGGCCTACGCCCCCACGCCCCGCATGGCGGTCTACGGCGCCGCCAAGGCCTTCGTCCTGAGCTTCACCGAGTCGCTCTGGGCGGAGCTCCGGGACACGGGCGCCACGGTCTTCGCCCTCTCGCCGGGCGCGACCAGCACGGAGTTCAACGCCGTCGTCGGCACGGACGACGCCACCGCGGGCGCCCGCATGCGCACGCCGGACGACGTCGTCGCGACCGCGATGACCCACCTGGCCCGACGCCGCCCGGGCCCGAGCGTCGTCGACGGCCCCGCCAACCGGGCCGGCGCCGCCGCCGCCCGCCTCCTGCCCCGCCGCACGGCGGTCACGATGATGCACCGCATCACGGACCCGGCCCGCCGCGCCGCGGAAGCGCGGCCTCGCGTCTCGTGGTCAGGCTGACCCGTCGGTTTCCAGGGCGCGGGCGACGGCGTCGGAGGGTTCGTGAGCACGGGCGGGGCCGTGCAGCGTCTGGTACCAGAATCCGTCCTGCCCGACGACGGGCCACAGGTCGAACTCGGCGTCACCGAGAACCTCGATCACCGGCTCGATCCGCAGCGCTCGCACGCGGGCAAGCGTGTCAGCGGTCGCGTGGATGGTCAATTGAATCATTGCAAGGCGACTGTAAGCGTGCGGCGCTTCTTAGGAAGTGAGATGATCGGCCCCGGGATGATCTCCTTGTCCTGATTTCACCCAGACCAGCGATAAGGACCGACCGTGCCCGGCCGCATCGGCGACGATGACTGTGTTGTAGACATGGACGAACTCGAGGCGAACAGGTATGTGCCTGAAGAACTTGCCAGTTCGTATCAAGATGGGGGCTTTAGAGGCGTTTTCTGGGCGTGGGTGATCGGTGTCGTCCTGAGGTCGCTCGGACTGGTTTACGTGATGGCGACGCTGCCAGGGGTCTTCGGTGCCGCAACGGTCCTGCCAGGAATGCCTGAGTTCGCGCGTGGAGTGCTTGAATGGCTGGGCGGTCTGGCGAAGAATCTGGCGGCGGCGGCCGGGGCCGGGAGCGACTCGCCGCTCGGGGATGTTCTAATCGCTGTCGGGCTCGCGGCGCTGCCTGTGCTGTGGGTCGCGGCCGGTGTCCGGTCGCTGCGGGTCAGGTCGGTGCGGCCAGTAGCCACAGCGGTCCGCGGGAGCATGCTGGGGCTGGCGCTCGTGCCCGGCGCAGCGTGGTTCGGGTGGTTTGCGGTTCAGGTATGGGAGTTCGTGGTGGCTCATCCGGGACTGGCCCTGATGGTGTACGGGACTATCGTGCTGGGCATTCAGGCGACCTACTTTTTCATGGCGGCGCAGGTGCGTGTGGGTGTGGTGCTGGCAGAAGCCGGGACACTCGGGCTGTGCGCCTTGTGGCTGATTGTTCCTGAGATTGCGGAGTTCGTGCAGGCGCATCCGCGGGCGGTGGCTGCGGTGCTGACCGGGCTGTACGCCGCCTGGCTTGCCGCTCACGTGGCGTTGGTCGATGCGACGGGGAGCAGGACCGTCCTCGTCCTCGTCCTCGGCGCGGTGGGGGTTGGCGTTGTTCTGCTCGCATGGGGTTTCGTGCTAGCCGTGGCGGCGTTCCTTTTCGGGATCGTGGTGCTCGGGTATGCGTGGTCGCTGGCCCACAATGCAGGCCGGATGTCCCTCGGGCCTGTATTCACCGCGTGGCGAGCTGGGGCGGGGCGGGGGAGTTGCCTGGACACTGCTGCGGGCATCGGCGCCGGTGTCGGGCTGTTGCTGCTGGCGGCGTCGCTGGACCCAGTTTTTTACGAGACTTTGGCTGGAGTATGGCCCGCCGCTGGTGACGGAACGGTTCCGGTCCTGTGGTTCCCCGCCGGCGTGAGACACGAGATGGCTGTCGCTGTACAGGGTTTCGCGGTACTGGCTGACGGCGGTCTGCTTGCCATCACTGCAACCCTAGCCGTCGTCTCTCTGCTCCGAAGCTCCAGCGCATGGGACCACGACGTGCGAAGCGTCGTCCTTGCCCCAGTTCTTGCAGGGGCGCTGTGGATGGTGTTGACCTTGTTTCTTGCCTGGTTCGGAAACTACGACGACTGAACGGCACCGGCAGATGCTCAGTCGTCGCGTTTCGGCTTTGACGTGCGGAGGCGCTTCGTCTCCGAGCGTTGTTTCTTGGCGGTGAGGCGCCGCTGGTGCGAGCCGCGGGTGGCGCGCGTGGGGCGGCGGCTCGGCGGGTCGGGGGACAGGGCGTCGGCGATCAGGGTCGCCAGGCGCCGGGCCGCGGCGTCACGGTTGCGGCGCTGTTCGCGGTGCTCCGCGGCCACGACGGTGAGCACGCCGTCGGCCAGGCGGTTCGCGAGCCGCTCGAGGAGCCGGGCGCGCTGCCGGTCGCTCAGGACGGCGGACCGGGCGATGTCCCAGGACAGCTCGACACGCGAGTCCGTCGTGTTCACACCCTGTCCCCCGGGGCCGGAGGAGCGCGAGAAGCGCTGCTGGAGCTCCGCCCGCGGGATCGTCAGCGCAGGAGTGACGGCGAGACCGGGGCGATCGGGGGAGGGCATGAACCCATGGTCCGCCATCGACGGTACGGGTGCCCTCGCCCGTCCACCAGAATATCGATAAAACTTAAGCGTTTCGGCCGTCTCCCGTCCATTGCGGAACGGGCACGCGCGGGGCACTCTAGGAGAAATGTTAGCGCTCACATGACAGGAGGAAGTCAACGATGCCTTCCCGAGGACCCGGCCGGTTCGGTCGTCGCACCATCGCGCTCGTTGCCGCTGCCGCCTCCGTCGCCGTCGGCGCCACCCTGGCGCTCGCTCCGGTTCCCCCGGCCGCGGCGGCGACCATCGACACCACGGCGTACTACGTGCTGGTCAACCGCAACAGCGGCAAGGCCCTGGACGTCTACAACCTCGCCACCAACGACGGTGCCCGGATCACGCAGTGGTCGCGCAACGACGGCAACCAGCAGCAGTGGCAGTTCGTCGACTCCGGCGGCGGCTACTACCGGCTCAAGTCGCGGCACTCCGGCAAGGTGCTGGACGTCTCCGGACGGTCCACCGCCGACGGCGCCGCGATCGTCCAGTGGACCGACAACAACTCGACCAACCAGCAGTTCAGCGTCCAGGACGTCGACGGTCACATCCAGCTGATCGCCCGCCACAGCGGCAAGGCCGTCGAGGTCCAGAACGCCTCCACGGCCGACGGCGGGAACATCGTGCAGTACTCCGACTGGAACGGCTCCAACCAGCAGTGGCAGCTCGTCAAGGTGGGCGGCGGGACGGATCCGGGCACCGGGAGCTACACCAACCCCGTGGTGTGGCAGGACTTCGCGGACGGCGACATCATCCGGGTCGACGACGCCTACTACTACTCCGCCTCCACGATGCACTACTCCCCGGGCGCCCCGATCCTGCGCTCGTACGACCTCGTCAACTGGGAGTACGCCGGCCACTCCGTTCCGAAGCTCGACTTCGGGTCGAGCCGGTACGACCTCAGCGGCGGACGCGCCTACGTCAAGGGGATCTGGGCCTCCACCCTCAACTACCGGCCCAGCAACAAGACGTACTACTGGATCGGTTGCATCGAGTTCAACCGCACGTACGTCTACACCGCGTCGGCGGTCGACGGCACCTGGACCAAGCGCGCCGAGATCCCCGGCTGCTACTACGACGCCGGGCTGCTCGTCGACGACAACGACAAGATGTACGTCGCCTACGGCAACGGCACGATCCACGTGGCCGAGCTCTCGTCGGACGGGTTCAGCCAGGTCCGCAGCCAGCAGGTCTTCAGCACGCCGTCGAGCGTCGGCACCCTCGAGGGCGCCCGGTTCTACAAGAAGGACGGCTACTACTACATCTGGCTGACGCGGCCGGCCAACGGGCAGTACGTGCTGCGGTCCACCTCCCCGTTCGGGCCGTACGAGATGCGCCAGGTGCTGCTCGACATGCAGGGTCCGATCTCGGGCGGCGGCGTGCCGCACCAGGGCGGTCTCGTCAAGACCCAGAACGGCGACTGGTACTACATGGCGTTCGTCGATGCCTACCCCGGCGGCCGGGTCCCGGCCCTCGCCCCGATCACCTGGAGCAACGGCTGGCCCACCGTGCAGACCGTCAACGGCGCCTGGGGCACGACCTACCCGAAACCGAACATCACCACGTCGCGCACCGTGGCGTCGATGATCGGCCCGGACACGTTCGCCGGGCCCACGCTCGGCCACCGCTGGGAATGGAACCACAACCCGGACACCAGCAGGTTCACGGTGAACAACGGGCTGCGGCTGCAGACCGCCACCGTGACGAACGACCTCTACAACGCCCGCAACACCCTTACCCACCGCATCCAGGGCCCGTCGTCCACCGCGACGATCGAGCTCGACTACAGCACGATGCGCGACGGCGACCGGGCGGGGCTGGCGATGCTGCGGGACTCCTCGGCGTGGATCGGCGTCCGGCGCGACAACGGCGTCACCCGCGTCTCGATGACCAACGGGCTGACGATGGACAGCAGCTGGAACACGACCGGCACCGGGACCGAGGTCGCGAGCGCCCCCGTCAGCGGCGGCCGGATCTGGCTGCGGGCCACCGCCGACATCCGGCCGGGCACCGGCCGCCAGGCCACGTTCTCCTACAGCACCGACGGGGTGACGTTCACCCGGCTCGGACCCGGTTTCACGCTGGGCAACGCCTGGCAGTTCTTCATGGGCTACCGCTTCGGCATCTTCAACTACGCGACCAGCTCGCTCGGCGGTGCCGTCACCGTGCGCCGCTTCGACCTGACCGCCCCGTAGCAGAACCCCCACCTACCGCGTCGTGGCCCGCCCGCGGCGCCCCTTGAACGAGGCGACTGCACCGTGGCAGATCGTCCGGGCCGGATCTCCGGCCGTCCTTTTCACCGGAAGGAACATCATGAGCAAGAGACCCGCCAGCCGACTTCGGCTGGGACTGGTGGCCGCGCTGCTGGCCGGCCTGGTCGCCACCCTGGGCGTCGTGGCGACGGCGCCCGCGGCCTCGGCCGCGACCATCGACACGACGGCGTGGTACGTGCTGGTCAACCGCAACAGCGCCAAGGCCCTGGACGTCTACAACCTCAGCCTGAACGACGGCGCGCGCATCGCCCAGTGGTCGCGCAACGACGGCAACCAGCAGCAGTGGCAGTTCGTCGACTCGGGCAGCGGCTACTACCGGCTCAAGTCGCGTCTGTCCGGCAAGGTCCTGGACGTCTCCGGCCGGTCCACGGCCGACGGCGCCGCGATCGTCCAGTACACCGACAACAACTCGACCAACCAGCAGTTCAGCATCCAGGACATCGACGGCTACATCCAGCTGATCGCCCGCCACAGCGGCAAGGCGGTCGAGGTGCAGGGTGCCTCCACCGCCGACGGCGCGAACATCGTCCAGTACTCCGACTGGAACGGCTCCAACCAGCAGTGGCAGCTCGTCAAGGTGGGCGGCACCCCGACGCCCTCGCCGACCGGCGGCACCTGTGATCTGCCGTCGAGCTATCGGTGGAGCTCCACGGGTGCGCTGGCGCAGCCGCGGTCGGGCTGGGCGTCGCTGAAGGACTTCACGACCGCCCCGTACAACGGCAGGCACCTGGTGTACGCGACCACCCACGACTTCGGTACCTCGTGGGGCTCGATGAACTTCGGCCTCGTGTCGAACTTCTCCGAGCTCGGCTCGGCCTCGCAGAACGCGATGTCGAACTCCACCGTGGCGCCCTCGCTGTTCTACTTCGCGCCGAAGAACATCTGGGTCCTGGCCTACCAGTGGGGCTCGTGGCCGTTCATCTACCGCACCTCGAACGACCCCACCAACCCCAACGGCTGGTCGGCCCCGCAGCCGCTGTTCACCGGTTCCATCTCGGGCTCCGGCACCGGACCGATCGACCAGACCATCATCGGCGACGGCCAGAACATGTACCTGTTCTTCGCCGGCGACAACGGCAAGATCTACCGCGCCAGCATGCCGATCGGGAACTTCCCGGGCAACTTCGGCTCCAGCTACACCACCATCATGAGCGACACCACCAACAACCTCTTCGAGGCCCCCCAGGTGTACAAGCTCAAGGACCAGAACAAGTACCTGATGATCGTCGAGGCCATCGGCGCGAACGGCCGCTACTTCCGCTCGTTCACCGCCACCAGCCTCTCCGGTTCGTGGACCCCGCAGGCCGCCACCGAGTCCAACCCCTTCGCGGGCAAGGCCAACAGCGGCGCCACCTGGACCAACGACATCAGCCACGGTGAGCTGATCCGCACCAGCGCGGACCAGACCAACACCATCGACCCCTGCAACCTCCAGCTGCTCTACCAGGGCCGCTCCCCGAACTCCGGGGGCGACTACGGCCTCCTGCCCTACCGGCCGGGGCTGCTGACCCTGCAGCGCTGACGCGCGGCGGGCCACGAACGGCGGGCTCGGTTCGACCGGGTCCGCCGTTTCGTGTCCCGCACCCCCGGCACCGTCCACCGCATCTCATCGCCTCGCACAAAGGAGTGCTCGTGAAAGCTCTGACTCGTCGCGGCCGGCTCTCGCTGCTCGCCGCGGCCGCCCTGATCACCTCCGTGCTCACCGCCGGGCCGGCCGCGGCCGCACCGGCCCCCGCCGCCGCTCCGGCCGCCGCAGCCTCGGTGGCCGCCGCGCCCGCCCCGACCGTCGAGGAGCCGGCGCCGCTGCCGCCCCTGGGCTGGAACAGCTGGAACACGTTCTACTGCAACATCAACGAGCAGATGGTGCGCCAGACGGCGGATGCCATGGTGAGCTCGGGCATGGCGGCGGCCGGGTACCAGTACGTCGTCGTCGACGACTGCTGGATGCAGGACACCCGGGACTCCAACGGCAATCTGCGCGCCCGCACGGACCGGTTCCCCTCGGGGATGAAGGCCCTGGGCGACTACATCCACTCCAAGGGCCTGAAGTTCGGGATCTACCACGCCCCGCGCGAGAAGACCTGCAACCAGTACTTCTCGAACCTGCCGGGCACGTCGTCGTACGGCAACGAGACGCGGGACGCGAACCTGTTCGCGTCCTGGGGCGTCGACTACGTCAAGCACGACTGGTGCGACCCCCGCGGCACCGCGGCCGAGCAGGCGGCGGTGTTCAAGAAGTTCGGCGACGCGCTCAAGGCCACCGGCCGCCCGATCGTCTACTCGATCAACCCGAACAGCGCGCACTGGAACACCGCGCCGACCTACTCCGGCTGGGGCGCGTTCTCGGACATGTGGCGCACCTCGGAGGACCTGGACGACGCCTGGTCGACCGGCTGCTCGCCGTCGGCCGACTGCTTCGTCGGGATCACCGAGGCCCTCGACATCATCGAGCCGATGCGCGAGTGGACCAAGCCGGGCCAGTACAACGATCCCGACATGCTCATGGTCGGCGTCCGGAACTCGCTGACGCTCACGGAGAACCGCGCGCACCAGAGCATGTGGGCGATGCTCTCCGCCCCGCTCATCGCGGGCAACGACATCCGGAACATGAGCGCCGACGTGCGCTCCGTGCTCACCAACCCCGACGTCCTCGCGATCGACCAGGACGCGCTGGTGCGGCAGGCGGACCGGGTGCGCGACGACGGCGACGCCGAGGTCTGGGCCAAGCCGCTGGCCGACGGCTCCGTGGCGGTCGCCCTGCTCAACCGCGGTTCCGGCACCCGGCAGATCTCGACGACGCTCGGCCAGATCGGGCTCGGCTCCGGCACGCACAACTACCGCGAGCTGTGGACCGGCGCCACGGGCACGACCACGGGCCAGCTCACCGCCTCGGTCGCGCAGCACGGTGTCGCGCTGTTCAAGGTGACCCCGGGCAGCGGGTCCCAGCCTCCGGAGGACGGGACCGCGCTCGTCAGCTCCGCGTCGGGCCGCTGCCTCGACGTGCCCAACAGCGCCGTCGCGAACGGCACCCAGCTGGTGATCTGGGACTGCAACTCGGCGCCGAACCAGACGTGGACCCAGACGGACGGCACGCTGCGGTCGCTGGGCAAGTGCCTCGACGCCCCGCTCGACGCCACGGCGGGCACCCGCGTCCAGCTCTGGGACTGCAACGGCGGCACCAACCAGCAGTGGACGCTCCAGTCCAACGGCACCATCCGCGGCACGCGATCCGGGCTCTGCCTGGACGTCGACCGCAACCTCACCGCCAACAACACCGCCGTCCTGCTCTGGACGTGCACAGGCGCGGCGAACCAGGTCTGGACGCGCCGGTAACCCCCTGACGGCCGGCCCGCGCGCCCGACGCCCCAGCGCGCGGGCCGGCCCCCGAGCTTCTGGGAGGAAACATGAAGTCACACAGCGCACGCAGGACCTGGGCGAGACTCAGGTCCGCCCTGGCCGTGCTGGCCGCGACCGTCTGCGCGGTCTCCCTGCTGGCCGCCCCCGCACGGGCGGACAACCCCATCGTCCAGCACATCTACACCGCCGATCCCGCGCCCCTGGAGCACAACGGCCGCGTCTACCTCTACACCGGGCACGACGAGGACGGATCGACCTACTTCACGATGCGCGACTGGCGCGTGTTCTCGACCACCGACATGGTCAACTGGACCGACCACGGCACCCCGATGTCCCTGTCGACCTTCGCCTGGGCCGACGCGGACGCGTGGGCCGGGCACGTCGTCGAACGCAACGGCAAGTTCTACTGGTACGTGCCGGTGCGGCAGCGCTCGACAGGGCAGCGGGTCATCGGGGTCGGCGTCGCGGACAGCCCGACCGGGCCCTTCCGGGACGCGATCGGGCGCCCCCTGGTGGGCAACGGCGAGATCGACCCGCACGTCATGATCGACGACGACGGCCAGGCCTACCTCTACTGGGGCAACCCCAACCTCTGGTACGTCCGCCTCAACGCCGACATGATCTCCTACTCCGGCAGCCCGACCAGGATCCCGCTGACCACCGCGGGTTTCGGCACGCGCACCGGCAACCCGGACCGCCCGACCCTCTACGAGGAAGGTCCGTGGGTCTACCAGCGCAACGGCACCTACTACAACGTGTTCGCGGCCAGGTGCTGCTCGGAGTTCATCGGGTACTCGACCGCTCCCGGCCCCACCGGACCCTGGACCTACCGCGGGACGGTCATGCCGACGCAGGGCAGCAGCTTCACCAACCACCCGGGCATCATCGACTACAAGGGCGGCTCCTACTTCTTCTACCACAACGGCGCCCTGCCGGGCGGTGGCGGCTACACCCGGTCCGTGGCGGTCGAGAAGTTCAGCTACGGCGCCGACGGCTCCATCCCGAGCATGAACATGACGACGACGGGCGCGCCCCAGATCGGCACGCTCGACCCGTACGTGCGGCAGGAGGCCGAGACGATCGCCTGGGGTTCCGGCATCGAGACGGAGCCGTCCGGCGAGGGCGGGATGAACGTCGGGTGGATCGAGAACGGTGACTACGTCAAGGTCAAGGGCGTCGCGTTCGGCACCGGGGCCGCGTCGTTCTCCGCGCGGGTCGCCTCGGCGACCAGCGGCGGCCGGATCGAGGTACGCCTGGACGGCGCCACCGGTCCCGTCGTCGGGACGTGCACGGTGGGCGGGACGGGCGGGTGGCAGGCCTGGACGACGACGACGTGTCCCGTCACCGGGGCGACCGGCACGCACGACCTGTACCTGCGCTTCACCGGCGGGAGCGGCAACCTGTTCAACGTCAACTGGTGGCAGTTCGGTCGCGGGGACGACGGCGCCGCGCAGGCGTACCGGATCACCAACCGCAACAGCGGGCAGGTCATCGACGTCACCGAGGGCAGTTCCGCCGACCTCGCGGCCGTGATCCAGTGGCCGTCCACCGGCGCGGCCTGGCAGCAGTGGCGGTTCGCCGACGCCGGGAGCGGGAACGTGCGCCTGCAGAACGTCAGCAGCGGGAAGTGCCTCGACGTCAACGGCGCCTCCGTCGCCGACGGCGCGTCGATCATCCAGTACACGTGCCACGACCGCCCCAACCAGGTCTTCACCTGGCGCTCGACCGGCGACGGCTACCACCAGCTGGTCAACCTCAACAGCGGCAAGTGCCTCGCCGTGACGGGCGCCGCGACCACCTCCGGCGCGGCCCTGGAGCAGCGCACCTGCGGCACCGCCGACGACATGAAGTGGAGCCGCTCATGAAGCGCCGTACCGTACTCCAGGGCGCCGCGCTCGCCGCGGCCGCGGCCGCCGTCGGCCCCGACCTCCTGACGGCGCCACCGGCGTCCGCCGTGATCCCGCCCGCCCGTACCGAGATCGGCGTCGCGGCGTCGGAGTTCCCGCTCGGTCAGGTCCGGCTCACCGCCGGCCGCTGGCTGGGCAACCAGGACCGCACCCTCGCGTACCTGCGGTTCGTCGACGTCGACCGCCTCCTGTACACCTTCCGGGCGAACCACGGCCTGTCGACGGGCGGCGCCGCCCCGCTCGGTGGGTGGGAGGCGCCCGACTTCCCGTTCCGCAGCCACAGCCAGGGCCATTTCCTGACGGCGTGGGCGCAGGCCTGGGCCGTGCTCGGCGACACCGTGTGCCGGGACAAGGCCACGTACATGGTCGCCGAACTGGCCAGATGCCAGGCGAACAACGGCTCCCGGGGCTTCGCGGCGGGGTACCTGTCGGGCTTCCCCGAGTCGGAGTTCAACGTCGTCGAGACGGGCTCCGGCACCGTCGTCTACTACGCGCTGCACAAGACCCTCGCGGGGCTGCTGGACGCGTGGCGCTACCTGGAGAGCACTCAGGCCAGGGACGTGCTGCTGCGGATGGCAGCGTGGGTGGACGCGCGCACCGCGCGCCTCTCCTACTCGCAGATGCAGACGACGCTGCGGGTCGAGTTCGGCGGGATGAACGCGGTCCTGACCGACCTGTACCTGATGACGAACGACTCGCGGTGGCTGACCGTCGCGCAGCGGTTCGACCACGCCGCCGTGTTCGACCCGCTGGCGGGCAACCTCGACCGGCTGGACGGGTTGCACGCGAACACGCAGGTCCCGAAGTGGATCGGCGCGGCCCGCGAGTACAAGGCGACCGGCACCACGAGGTACCGGGACATCGCCCGCAACGCGTGGGCGTTCACGGTCGGCGCGCACACCTATGCGATCGGCGGCAACAGCCAGGCGGAGCACTTCCGTGCCCCGAACGCGATCTCGGGCTACCTGCGCAACGACACCTGCGAGCAGTGCAACACCTACAACATGCTCAAGCTCACCCGTGAGCTGTGGCTGCTCGACCCCTCGAACGCCGCCTACTTCGACTACTACGAGCGCGCGCTGCTCAACCACCTGATCGGTGCCCAGGACCCGGGCAGCGCGCACGGCCACATCACCTATTTCACGCCGCTGCAGCCGGGCGGCCGGCGCGGCGTCGGCCCGGCGTGGGGCGGGGGGACGTGGAGCACCGACTACGCGTCGTTCTGGTGCTGCCAGGGCACCGGCCTGGAGACGAACACCAAGCTGATGGACTCGGTGTACTTCCGCTCGGGCACGACGCTGACGGTGAACCTGTTCGTGCCGTCGGTGCTGAGCTGGTCCGAGCGGGGGATCACCGTCACCCAGGCGACGTCGTACCCCGCGAGCGACACGACGACGCTCACGGTGACCGGCTCCGTGGCCGGCTCGTGGACGATGCGCGTGCGCATCCCCGCCTGGGCCACGGGCGCCACGGTCGCGGTGAACGGCACGGTGCAGCAGATCTCCACCACGCCGGGCGCGTACGCGAGCCTGACCCGGTCGTGGACCTCGGGCGACGTCGTCACCGTGCGACTGCCCATGGCGGTGCGCCTCGAGCCGTCGAACGACGACCCGGCGGTGGCCGCCGTCTGCTACGGGCCGGTGGTCCTGGCCGGGAACTACGGCAGCAGCGGGCTCTCGAGCCTGCCGGTCCTGGCGCCGTCGTCGGTCACCCGGACGAGCACCAGCGCGCTCGCCTTCACGGCGACCGCGAACGGCGCGTCCGTGAGCCTCGTGCCGTTCCACGACGCGCACGGGTTCAACTACACGGTGTACTGGGCGACCCGTGCGGTACAGGGCGGCGGGAGCGGTCCGTTCCGCCTGGTCAACGCCGCCAGCGGGCTCGTGCTGGGCATCCAGGACGCCTCGTCGGCCGACGGCGCCGGAGCGCTCCAGTGGGACGACAACGGCACCGCCGACCACGACTGGGTGCCCGTCGTGGCGGGCACGGCGGTCAAGCTGCGCTGCGTCAACAGCGGCAAGGTGCTCGGCGTGCAGGACATGTCCACCGCCGACGGCGCCCGCGTGCTGCAGTGGGGCGACACCGGCACCGCCGACCACCTGTGGACGATCCTGGACGACGGCGACGGCACGCACCGGGTGCGCAACAACCACACCGGAAAGCTGCTGGGGACCGCGGGCGGCTCGACCGCGCGCGGTGCGGCGGTCGTGATGGACCCGGACAACGGCACCGCGGGCAACCGCTGGCGCCTCGTGCCGGCCGGCACGAGGCGGATCCAGAACGTGCACAGCGGCCTCGTCCTCGGGGTCACCGGCATGTCGACCGCCGACGGCGCGCTCGCGATCCAGTGGGGCGACACCGGCACGGCGGACCACCTGTGGACCGCGGTGACCGGCAGCGGCGGGTACCTGCGGCTGCGCAACCAGCACTCGGGCAAGGTGCTGGCGGCCGAGTCCGGCGGGACCGCCAACGGCACGCGTGCCGTGCAGGTCACCGACACCGGCGCCACGAGCCAGCAGTGGCGCCTGCGGTACGCCGGGCGCGACACGTTCCGCCTCCAGTCAGCAGGAGGACGCGTGCTCGGTGTGCGGGACATGTCGACGACGCAGGGGGCGCAGGTTCTCCTCTGGGACGACAACGGCACGGACGACCACCTCTGGCGCTTCGTGTGAGAACCGCGTCGCGGCCCGCCCCGGCGGGCCGCGACCCGGCTCAGCGGACCGTCGGGCCCTCGAGGTCGACCGGCCCGTGCGCGGCCGGGTGCTCGATCTGCAGGTTGACGGTGCTGCGCGACGTCGGGATCACCACGAGCTGCGCCTCGCCGCCCTCGGCGTCGATGGCGCGCACGTGCACGTGCCCGTCCTTGAGGCGGATCGCGAACTGGTCGGTCCCGGCGACGAAGCGCACCTCGCTGTCGTCGTGGATCAGGGTGGGGCCCGTGGGCAAGGTCTTCGGCATGGGTACAGCATGCCTGGTGATCTCGTTACGCTGGCCCGGTGCTCATCGAGCGAATCCGCGTGAACCCGTCTCTCGTCGAGGAAGGGCGGTGGCCCTGGACGGTTCCGTCGGTCGCCGACCTGGTCGCCGAGGGCATCGAACTGGCGAGCCGCATCACGATCCTGGTGGGCGCGAACGGGAGCGGCAAGTCCACCCTGCTCGAGGCGATAGCCGAGGGCTACGGCATCGACGTCCGCGGCGGGCACGGCGGCCGGAAGTACGCCAGCAACGTCGAACGGAGCGAGCTCGGCGAGGCGATCCTCCTCGACCGCACGGCCGCGGGCTCTCGCATGCTCGGCCATCGCAAGGCCAAGGGCTTTCTCCTGCGAGCCGAGACCGCCTACGGGATGCTCGCGCACATGTACGGCGTTCCCGGCTACGGCGACCTGCCCTCCTGGGAGGTGAGCCACGGCGAGTCCTATCTCCAGGCGATCGCAGGGCGTTTCACGGGCCCGGGCCTCTACCTGCTCGACGAGGCCGAGGGCCCGCTGTCGTTCGAGTCGACCCTCCAGCTCCTGTACCGGCTCCAGGACCTGGTCGCCGATCATGACGCCCAGGTGATCTACGCGACGCACTCACCCCTGGTCGCCGCGATCCCAGGAGCGCAGATCCTGGAGCTGACCCAGGACGGCATCGCGGAGCGCAAGTGGGCCGACCTCGTCCCGGTGGCCCTCTGGCGCAGATTCCTCGCCAAGCCGGACACCTTCTTCCAGGACTAGGGCATGAGCCGGCATCCCGAGCCGCACGTCGGTCACGCCCCGGGCGTCCAGCCTGCGCGGGTCCCTGGCCCGGTAGCGCCACGAACCCGGAGATGAGCGCGGCATGAGCTGGTACGCCTATCTCAAGGTCGGCTCCGATGCGCCGCTGGCCGAGGTCGAGGCCACGATCGGGGTGCCGTCCGACGGCGGGTACTCCGTCGGCGACGCGCACCCGCGTGCTCGGTCCAGGCCTCCGCACAAGAAGACCTGCACGTCGAGCTTCTGGCGCCACAGGCTGTCGTGGCGGGCCTCCCGCCACGCCGGAGTCGACGGCATCAACCGTGCCCTTGTTGCTCTCCCGGCTGAGATGGCGGACGGGATCCGCCGTCGGGTCGAGGCCGGCGACAAGGCGTCCCTCGTCATCGTCCAGGAGCTGGACGGGCTGGATCCGATCGGGTCGTGCGGCCTGGCACTGGAACCGGCGGCGCTCGCTTGGATGGCCCGAGCAGGTGTGTCCTTGGACCTCGACCAGTACGCCGAACTGGCAGGTGAACCCGACGAGGTCCCGCTCGGCTATCTTCCTCCGGTCGACCCGGGATGGTGGCGCGATGCGATGGCAGCCTCTGCCCGCAGCTTCGAGACCACCTTCGAGAAGAGTCCCGGCCATGTTCCGGAGCTCGGCTCCAACACGGTCGTCCCTTTCCACGACGCCGGACCGCGCGAGTCCCGCCCCGATCTGCCGGAGCCGCTCGCTCGGTTCTACGTCGTCGTGCAGGAGGTCTCCCTACCCGATGTGCACACTGGCTACGCCATCCATCCTGCCCGTTGGCTTGCTGACGCCGGCCGTCGCGGGTTTCCCGTGGCCGTCCGGACCAGGACCGGCACCTTCCCGGTGGTCCCGTTCGGCGCGGACGGCGTGGGCTTCTTCGCACTGGTGCCCGAGGACGGCCGGATCGTGCACCTGCCGAGAGCACAGGTCCACGGGACCACCTGGCTCCAGGGCGACGAGCCGCCCGGCGAGGTCGCGGCCGGCTTGGACGTGTTCCTACGTCGGCTGCTGGACGTCGTCGACGAACTGATCGAGACCGGAGAGACCCGAGGCATCACATGGCAGCGTTGAGCGAGGCGGAGGAGGGTTGGTTGTGACCCGCCCGCGCTCACGCCCTCGCGGGGAACGCCCGTCTGCCGAGGGCGATGACGGCGATCGCCGGGAGGACGATCGCCAGGGCCAGCCACGCGACCTCGCGGATGCCCGCGACCTCCAGGACCTGGCCGCCCAGGACCGCGCCGACGGCGATGCCGATGTTGCAGGTGGCGTTGATCCATGCGCCGGCCAGCTCGGGGGTGGTGGCGTGGGAGCGGACGGCGGCCGACTGGTAGAGCGACGCGACCGGCCCCCAGGCGAGCGACCAGACCACTCCGGCCGCTACGACCCAGCCGAGATGCGCCGACGCCGCACCCGCGGCCCCGATGCCGAGCGCGACGAGGGCGAGGATCACCAGCGCGCTGTGCCGGGGGGCGCGGTCCAGCCAGGGCGCACCCAGCCAGACCCCGAGCAGCCCGAACGTGCCGAACACGAGCAGCAGCGGCCCGACGGCGCCGCTCGGCGCCCCGGCGCGCAGCAGCAGCACGCTGATGTAGGTGTAGAGCGTGAAGTGCCCGATCCAGGCCAGGGTGTTCGAGGCGATGACCGTGGTCATCCTGCGCCGGTGCCCGGACCCGGCGGCCGCGGCGGCGGCCCGCTCGCCGACGTCGGGCAGCACGACGGCGATCAGGACGAGCGCGACCACCATGAGCACGACGAGCGCCCCGAACGCGACCCGCCACCCGGCGGCGTTGCCCAGCGCGGTGGTGAGCGGCACCCCGAGCACGAAGCCCAGCGACACCCCGGCCGAGGCCAGCGCGAGCGCCTGCCCCGTCAGCCGCGGCGGCACGAGCCGGGCCGCGTACCCGATGGCCACGGAGATGAAGAGCGCATGGGTCGCCCCGCCGATCGCGCGCCCCACGGCGAGCGCCGCGAAGCCGGGCGCGAGGGCCGAGACGAGGTTGCTCGCCGCGTAGACGCCCATGCCGATCAGCAGCAGCCGCTTGCGCGGGATCCGCCGGGTGGCGATGGTCAGCGGGACGGCGAGCACGGCGACCATCCCCGCGTACAGCGAGACCAGCAGGCCGGTCCGCGCCTCGGAGATCTCCAGGCTGTCCGCGATCTCCGGGAGGAGCCCCACCGGAAGCATCTCGGTGGCCACCGCGGCGAACACCGAGAAGGCCAGCACCAGCAGCCCCGCCTGGGCGTTGCCGAGCCCGGCCTTCGCCTCGTCGTCGACCGTGTTCTCGCTCATACGCCACCCCTGTCCGTGAATCCCGTTCACCCGCAGGCAGAGGATACGGCGTCGGATCCGATCGATTCGAGCGCCGTCACCCCTTGGGCCGGCGCCCGTGCTCGCTACGCCCGTTCGTGACCGTCTGGTTCATCGGCCGCCTCGATGCGGGCCCGGGCCTCGAGGATGTCGGGGACGTGCGTCTCGGCCCAGATCCGGACCGCACGGACTGCCGACCGAGCTGCGCGGCGTGAGGCGTGAGGCGTGAGAGAATTCGACCAGAGCCTCGGCACGCCATCGCGTTCCGAGGCTCTTGCGTATGACGATCCTGCACACCGACCTCGACCTTCCGACGCCGGTCGCCGCCCGCATCGCGACCGCAGCCGACGAGCCCGCGCTGCGGCACCTCTGGCTGCTGTTCCGGCATGACATGTCCGGCGTCACGGGAACGTTGCCCGGTCCGGACGGCACGTACCGTTCGGAGCGGCTCGACGCCGCCCTGGATGCGGCGAAGCCGTCGTGGCAGCCGTGGCTGCTCAGTGCGGGCCCGCAGCCGGTGGGTCTGGCGATCACTCGCGCACTCGACGAGCCGACGCGGGTCCTCAGCAGTTTCTTCCTCGTGGCTCCGGTCCGCAGGGGAGGACTCGGCACGGCGTTCGCCCGCGCCGTCCTGGAGGCGGCACCGGGCGAGTGGTCGGTCGCCTACCAGGAGAGCAACGCGGCGGCCGCCGCGTTCTGGCCACGCCTGGCGCAAGCCTTCGACAAGGACAGCCGCCGCGGCGTCCAGGGCCCCGACACCTGGCTGACCTTCACGGTGACTGCGCCGAGGTCATGACGGACACGACCGGGACGCATCCTGCATGCATCGACCTGTTTGTCGCGATCGATCCGTACCCTCAAACTCGTCGCCGGCGTCGTCGGACGTGTTCATGTCGGAGGGGCCCTTCACCGCCGCGCTGTCCCATGTCGTGCTGATGGGGTTCCAGCTCGCGTCGTCCGTCGTGTCGGTCAATGCGGGTGCCAGCAGATGGGAGACGAGCGCGACAGCATCGTCGAAGGTGAGTCCGTCGCAGAGCGGCGTTGCGGCCGCGGCCGCCGGATAGGTGGCGGCCCATCCGTCAGGGGCCTGGAACGTGTCGGTGGCCGGAAGGTTCCGGTGGACGCGCTCCTGGTGGATCGCCGAGCGGAGATCCGACAGGCCCATGCCCTGGGTGCGAGCGATCACGACGAGATCGACGAGATCGCGGATCTGGGTGGAGGGCCGCCCGCGGTAGACGGTCTCGGTCGCGCAGAGCTTGTCGGCGACGTGGTCGACGGCGGGGTAGAGCCGGAACGGAGGCAGATCGAGCCCGGGAAGTTCGACGAGCGGGCGTGCGGTGAGAATCTCCGGCTCGCTCGTCATCAGGGATCCCGTGACGAGGTCGACAGGGAACGGATCGAGCTTTTTGCTGCCGATTCGCGGAGTGATCGTGAGGTTGCGTCCCGTGACCTCTGCCTGCTGGTCGGTTCCGCCGATCTGCCGGACCTTGGTGACCGCGAACGCGAAGTGGTCTCCCAGGTCGCAGGAGATCGTGTTCCGGAAGTTCTCCAGCGCGTCATCGACGGCGTCGATCCGTGCGAGCAGGTCGATGTCCCTGGAGTGCCGGGCATCCTGGATGCGTGCGAGCAGTGCGTTGCCGCCCTTGAGCACCCAAGGTGTTTCAGGTTCCGTGAAAACGCGGGCAAGCATGCGCTGGAACGTGAACTGTCGCAGCAGCTCCGGGGCAGGGCGGCCGTACAGGTGCGCGGCGGTCCTGGCGCGGTCGCGAGCCGCGGCCCAGATCGCGGTAGGGGTGGCGTAGGGCTTGGTCGTCGTCATGAGTGCAGTCCCCTTGTGAGATCCGGTGGCGGCACGCGTGCCTCACGACAGGACGGCTGATCTCAGGCGATCTGCATTGTCTGCAGGGCGCGTCTCAGGGAGTCGTCGGTCAGGTCTTTCGTCGGCTTGAAGACAAGGTTGACGACGAGGTCGCGGACAGCAGGTGAGGCAAGGGTGCGTGCCACAGTGGCGGCGTCCATGCTTGACCGCTGCCTGCGGTCTGTCATTTCTTGTCCGAGCGGATCGTCGTTCGAATTGACAGCCTTCGAGAATCGCTCCACGCCAAGTGCGAACGCGTCGGCGAATGCCCGCTGGACGACCGCTGATGTGAAGAGCCTTTCGACCAGCGATTCCTGGTCGAGCCCGGCCCAGGGGAGCAGATCGTCCATCACCCCGTCGGCGGCGGCGTCGCCGATCTGCCGGGCAAGGGCCGAGCGCACGCGCTCCGGCGAGGTGAGGTGCTGGTCGACGGCATCGGCCAGGGCCTGTGAGATGTGCTCGCGGTCATGGCCTGCGACGACGAGGTCGGCGAGGGTTCGTTCGGGCGTCGTCACGGGGAGGCCGTCGATGTGCGTGACGTCGTCGCGGCGCAGCTCTGCCCTGTGCAGCTGCACCTCGATGCGCCGGGACTGGTGCCGCCCGGGAAACGTGATGTCCACGCGGGAATCAAGGATGTTCCCGATCTGGTGCAGCGCGGCAGCGCTGGCGTGCGAGATGACGCCGCTCAGGTGCGGCTGAGCCAGACGCTGGTCGGTGGTCCGGGACGGATCGGTCGCGAGCCATGCCGCCCGGGTGTCCACGCGCGCGTCCATCACCGCCGACGGCGTCGCGTACACGCCGTGAACGACACGTACGAGCTCGCCCGACGACACGATGCGGCTGAGCGTCATCCGGGTCACGCCGAGTGAGGTGGCCTGGGCGGCGCTGAACAGCCCCCACTGGCCTGCGGCCAGGGTGGCGATGGTGCTACGTGGCGTCGCACTGCTCATGGTGCGATTGTAACGCTGAGTGTGACAAATGCAGGGATCGCGACGGCATGCCGCCCCTCCACGAGGTCGCTGGTCGGGCGTCACCTGCCGTGTGCCGGAAGCCTCCGCGAGGCCGGCGTCGGACCCCAAGCGATTCGGATGCTGCCGTTTCCTTGAGCCGGGTCCCGCGCGCTGGGAGACTCCGGTTGGCGGGGCGGTGTTCCCGGCCCGCCGTGATCGCTCCACCCACACGAGTACAAGGGAGTCCTCGGACGATGGGAACCACTTCTGCACGCCTCGTCGCAAGTCTCGCCCTCGCCGCCGCGCTGCTGGCCGCGCCCGTCCCGGCGTCGGCCACGCACCCTGACCGGCTGCAGCCCTTCCAGGCCGAGCACACCGGCGTCTGCGGTGTGGTCAGCGCCACCGAGGGGACGCTGCACTGGTACGCGACCCACTCGCCGGAGCCGTCGGCCGTCGGGGTGGAGGGCTACGTCAAGCTCTCCGACCCCGGGATCTGCGCGTTCCTCGTCGCGCCCACCGCCGTGGCGGTCTTCACCGCCTACAGCGGCGAGCGGGTGGTGGACCGGGAGCTGGTCTCGACCACCAGCAGCGGCAAGGTGTCCCTCACCCTGACGCCGGACAGCCCGTGGTACCCCTCGCCGCAGATCGACCGCGTCGAGGTCACCGCGTGCATCGGCGCGGCCCGCTGGGACGACGGCGTCACGCCGTCCGAGTGCGGCAAGCCGGTCAGCTACCCCTGACCGGTTCGTCACAGCGGGCATGGAACGCCCGGCCGGGTGGTTGGGACTCTCGTGAGCGTGTACGAGTCGATCGTGATCGGAGCCGGCCAGGCGGGTCTTTCGGCGTCGTACCACCTGGTCAGGCTCGGGATCGAGCACGTCGTGCTCGACGGCGCGCCACGTGCGGGCGGGGCGTGGCAGCACCGGTGGGACTCGCTGACCATGGGGGACGTGCACGGGGTGGCCGACCTGCCGGACGGGCCGGCGCCGGGGCGCTCGGGCGACCGTGCCAACCAGGTGGTGCCCGCGTGGTTCGAGCGGTACGAGGCGGAGCACGGTCTGCCGGTGCGACGGCCCGTGCGCGTGACATCGGTGCGCGACCGCGGTGGTCTGCTGGAGGTGCGGTCCGACGCCGGGACGTGGCTGACCCGGACCCTGGTCAACGCGACGGGCACCTGGGAGCGGCCGTTCGTCCCGGCCTACCCCGGGATCGGGACGTTCCGCGGGGAGCAGTTCCACACCCACGACTACCCGGGCGCCGGTCATTTCCGGGGCAAGCGGGTGCTCGTGGTGGGCGGAGGCGCGTCGGCCGTGCAGTTCCTCGGCGAGCTCGCGCCCGTCACGGACGTGCTGTGGGTGACCCGCCGCGAGCCGGTGTGGCGGGAGGAGTTCGACGAGGACGCCGGCCGGGACGCCGTCGCGCACGTGCAGGAACGCGTCGCGGCCGGCCTGCCGCCGGCCAGCGTGGTGAGCGTGACCGGCCTGGCCCTGCGGCCGCAGGAGCTGGAGGCGGCGCGGCTCGGCGTCTACGACCGGCGCCGGCCGATGTTCGCGCGGATCGAACCCGGCGGCGTCAGGTGGGCCGACGACGCGACCCGGCCGGGGGAGCCCGCCTTCGAGCCGGTGGACTCGATCCTGTGGGCCACCGGGTTCCGGCCCGCCGTCACGCACCTGGCACCGCTCGGCCTGCGCGGCGAACGCGGCGGCATCCCGTTGCTGCCCGGTACGCGCGACGTGCAGACCTCCGTGACCGCCGTACGGGACGCGCGGGTGCAGCTGGTCGGCTACGGGCCGTCGGCCAGTACGATCGGCGGCAACCGGGCGGGCCGCGCGGCGGCCCTCGCCGTCCGGCGGCAGCTGGCCGCGGCGTCCCTCCCGGCGTGAACGGCTACCGCGGCATGGTGCCGAGCAGCGCCGACTCCAGGCCCAGCTGCAGGGCCTCACGCAGGTCGAGGCGCAGCACCTCGAGCGACGGATCGGCGTCGTAGACGGCTTGCACGGCGGCGGGCGGCGGGCAGTACGCCGACAACGCGCCCGCCAGGACCAGGGCGTGCAGGCAGAAGGTCCGGGCGCCGTCGTCGCCGAGTTCGGGCAGGTGCCGGCGGACGACGCCGGTCAGGGTCGCCAGGGCCTCGAGCGACGCGCGCTTGTGCCGCAGGGCGACCTCCAGGGAGACGTTGTGCTCCAGCACGGCGCCCTGCGCCGCGAACAGGTCGCAGAGCACCGGGCGGGCGGCCAGCGAGGCGCTGAGCACCTCTGCCAGGCGGGCGGCACGTCGTTCGGCGGGCAGGTTCGCGTTCACGCCGAAGGCCAGCTCGCCCGGTAGTTCCTCCAGCCAGGTCGCGAGGAAGTGGTCGAGCAGCTCGAGCAGGACCGCCTCGCGGGACTCGAAGTACCGCACCAGCGCCGACTTGGCCAGGCCCGCGCGCCGGCTCAGCTCGTTGAGGCTCACGTCGGCCACGGGCATCTCGTCGAGCATCGTCGCGGCGGTGTCCAGGATCGCCCGGCGCCGGATCGCGCGTTGCTCGTCGTTGCGTGCGCGCTGGAAGGTCATGCCCCCAGGCTAGCTAATCGACCGGTGGCCTCTTGTCAATGTACCGGCGGTCCACTATGCTCCACGACGTAATGTACCGATGGGATATTAGGGAGCGGTCATGAACTGGAGCGAGCGGGATGTGCCTGACCAGCGGGGACGTGTGGCGCTGGTGACCGGAGCCAACACCGGCCTGGGCTACGAGACGGCGCGGGTGCTGGCCCAGCGGGGCGCGTCGGTGGTGCTGGCCGTCCGCGACATCGAGAAGGGCAAGCAGGCGGCCGCCCGGATGGGTGGTGACGTCACGGTGCAGCCGCTGGACCTGTCGTCGCTGGACTCGGTGCGCGCGGCCGCCGCCGAGGTGCGCGGCCGGCACCCGAGGATCGATCTGCTCGTCAACAACGCGGGCGTGATGTACCCGCCGCGGCGGACCACCTCCGACGGCTTCGAGCTGCAGTTCGGCACCAACCACCTGGGGCACTTCGCGCTCACCGGGCTGCTGCTGGACCGGCTGCTGCCGGTGCCCGGGTCCCGGGTCGTGACGGTCAGCAGCATGGGGCACCGCATCCAGGCGGCGATCCACTTCGACGACCTGCACTGGGAGGAGTCGTACAGCAGGGTCGGTGCCTACGGGCAGTCGAAGCTCGCCAACCTGATGTTCACCTACGAGCTGCAGCGACGGCTCGCGGCCCACGGCGGCACCGTCGCGCTGGCCGCGCATCCCGGGGTGGCCAGGACCGAGCTCGCGCGCAACAGCCCGGCGGCCCTGCGCACCGTGATCACCTGGCTCGCGCCGCTGATGACCCAGGAGGCCGCGGCGGGCGCCCTGCCCACCCTGCGCGCCGCGACGGACCCGGCTGTTCTCGGCGGCCAGTACTACGGCCCCGGGGGCAGGGGCGAGGTGACGGGACATCCGCGCCTCGTCACCTCCAGCCCCGCCTCGTACGACCTGGAGGTGCAGCGCCGGCTCTGGGCGGTCTCGGAGGAGCTGACGGGCGTCGAGTTCCCGGTGTGACGCGCCGCCGCCGCGACGCAGGTGCGTGGTTCTGATCGTGAAGGATCAGAAGAAATCAGAAACCGCCTTGACATCGCAGGAGCGGCGCGGGAAGAATCGGCACGTGATCGATCGAGGCTTCATATGATCGAAGCTGATCGTTCAAAGGGTTCACGGCGCGTCGGTGACGACCGCCTCGCGTGATCGAAGGAGATCCATGAGACACCCACACCTGCCCCGCGCCGTCGTGGCGGGCCTGCTCGCGACGGGCCTCGTCGCGACCTCGCTCGCGACCCTCCCGGCGGCGTCGGCCGCCGAGGAGGTCACCCAGATCGTCGTCGACGGCGACGACGTGCGCGCCGACAACGTCAACGGCCTGACGTTCAAGGGGTTCGGCGTGCTCACCGCCAACTCCACCAGCGCGGTGCTGATGGACTACAAGGCGCGGCACCCGCACAGGTACGCGGAGATGCTGCGGGTCCTGTTCGGCGGTGACCGCCCGGTCATGGACCACGTCAAGATCGAGATGGGCGACGACCGCAACAACTCGACCGGCTCGGACGTCGCGACGATGCGCACCCCCGACGAGCCGGCGAACGTGCGCCGCCACCCGGGCTTCCAGCTTGCCGCCGACGCGCGGAAGGTCAACCCGGACCTCAAGGTGTCGATCCTGCGCTGGAACGCCGTGCCGTGGGCCGACACGGACGACGAGATCTACGACTGGTACAAGAACACGATCCTGGCCGCGTACCGCGAGTACGGGTACATGGTCGACTACGTCAACCCGGGCGTGAACGAGCACACGGCCGACCTGGCCTGGGTCCAGGAGTACGCCGCGCGCGTCCGCACGGACCGGACCGGTTACGTCCACGACGACCCGGATCTCGCGGGCTTCCGGGACGGGGAGGCCGAGCTGTTCCACCGGATCGGCGTCGTCATCTCCGACGAGGTCGGCACGGGCACGTTCGGCGACGAGATGGTGGCCGACGCCGCCCTGCGCGACGCGGTCGCGGCGTCGGGCTTCCACTACAACACGAACGACGACGCCGCCGGGAACTTCAAGCGCCTCGCCGACCGGTTCGACGAGGAGATCTGGAACAGCGAGGCCCAGGCCACGTTCAGCGACTCGGCGCACCGGCCGCACAACAACACCAACGACCCGGGCGTGGCGGGCACCGGCCTGGGCGGTACCGGCGGGCCGCTGGAGATGGCCAACACCATCGTCAAGGGCTTCGTGAACTCGCGCCGCACCCACTTCGTCTACCAGCCCGCGATCGGCGCGTTCTACGAGGGCGGGCAGTACTCGTACAAGGAGCTGGTCGGCGCGCGCGACCCGTGGTCGGGCTGGATCCGGTACGACGCCGGGCTCGCGGTGCTCCAGCACTTCTCCAGCTTCGCCGTCACCGGCTGGGAGAACGACGGCAACTCCGCCGGGATCTGGCGGGCCGTGCCGCAGGCGTCGGCCAGCACCGCGTCCGGGACCAACCCGGTCAACGGCCGCAACGGCGGGCCGAACTACCTCACGCTGGCGGCACCCGACCGCTCCGGCTTCTCCACCGTCCTGGTGAACGACTCCGAGAAGCCGCGCACCTACCGGATCACGCCCCGGGACATGGCCCTGGGCGCGGGCCCGGAGCTCGCCGTCTGGGAGACCCGCGCCGCCGGGCCGGGCGAGCGGTTCGACGCGCGCCACAAGCGGCACGCGGGCGACGTCGCGGCCGACGCCGGCGGCGGCTACACCGTCACCGTCGCGCCCTTCTCGATCGCGACCGCCACGACCCTCGACGTGTCCCGCGACGCGGGCTGGACGACGCCGCTGCCCTCCGGCGGCACCCGCACCGTGCTCGACGCCGCCCCGGAACGCGGCGTGCTCTGGGAGGACGACTTCGACTACGAGGGCCGCACGGTGCCCGTCATCGGCGCCGACGGCCGCCCCACGCGCGAGACCGAGGACTTCCTCGCCTCACGCGGCGGCGCGACCGGCGCGATCCCGCTGTACACCTGGGACCGCAACGGATCCTTCGAGGCCTACCGTGCCGCCGACGGCGAATGGGTGCTGCGCCAGCAGGTGGACCGTGAGGGCACCGGCGTCGGCGGGGCGTGGAACAACGGCGAGCCCGTCACCGCCGTCGGCGACCGGCGCTGGAGCAACTACCGCGCCACCGTCGACGTCCGCTTCGAACGGGGGCCCGCGGCCGGCAACTACGCCGCGCTCGGCGCCCGGTCGAGCGGCGGCGGCAGCTCCCACCACCTGAACGGCACGCCCTACGCCCTCAAGCTGAGCTCCGAGGGCACCTGGCAGCTGCTGCGCTACGGCAAGGAGCTCGACTCCGGCACCGTGGCGGGCGACGGCTGGGACGCCGGCGCCTGGCACGAGCTGTCCGTGCAGGTCGCGGGCAACCGCGTCACCGGACGCGTGGACGGCGAGCAGGTCGTCGCCTGGACCGACGACGCGCCCGTCCTGTCCGGCTGGGTCGACCTCGCCAGCGGCTTCCACTGGACCCAGTTCGACGACCTGAGGATCGAGCGCGTCGACGACGAGATCCCGTACTACGGGGAGTACCTCGACGGCATGCAGATGAGCGACCCGCGCGACCCGGCCGTGCGCAAGCTCGTCTACGCCGGCGCCTGGTCGCACGACCACGGCAAGGGCATGTACGAGTACAACCGCACGTCCTCGGTCAACGACGCCGCGGGCGCGTCGGTGAGCCACACGTTCACCGGATCCGGGCTCGACGTGCTGGGCCCGAACGACGGATCCGCCCGCCTCGACGTCCACGTCGACGGCGAACCCGTGGCCACCAACGCCCGGGTCCGCGCCGCCGGTCACTACCAGCAGGCGTACGAGCTGCGCGGGCTGCCGTGGGGCCGCCACACCGTACGGCTCACGGTCACGTCCGGCACCCTGAACGTCGACGCCGTCGGCGTGATCTCCGCCCCCGCGTCCGACGCCGCCGACGACCGCGCGCTCGAGCGGGCGGCCGAGGCCGCCGAGGCCGTGGAACGCACCGGCGACTTCACCGACACCGACTGGGCGGTGCTGCGGCGCACCCTCACCGACGCCCGTGCGGCGCTCGCGGACCCGGCGTCGTACCGCCTCGACGGCCAGGGGGCGGCGGCCCTGGTGTCCCGGCTGGAGTCGGCGGCCGACCCGGTGCTGAACCGGGTCGTGCGGCTCGAGGACGCGCGCGTGGCAACCTACGCCGGGCAGGCGCCCGCCCTGCCGGCCACGCTCACCGCCGAGCTCACCGACGGCACCACCCGCGAGGTCCCGGTCGCGTGGGACACCCGGGGCGTGTCGTTCGACGAGGCCTGGGCCGCCGTCGAGGTCCCGGGGTCCGCGGGGCCCGTCGCCGCGACCGCGCACGTGGAGGTCGTGCCCGCGGGCACGATCGCCTTCGGTGACGTGAACGCCACCCGGTCGACCGCGCTCGGGTACGACTCGCCGTCCTGGGCGGCCGTCGCCGGGCTCGTCGGGGACGCCCTGGTGAACGACGCGCCCGATCAGGTGCGCACCGAGGGCGCCACGTGGGGCCACTGGGGCCGGACCGCCTCCGGCGCGGGCGACCTGCGGTACAAGGGCGTCGTCGCCGGTGACTACGACAAGACGACGACCACTGGGATCTACACCGCCAACCAGGTGGGCGCCGAGGTGTCGTACACCTTCACCCTCCCGGCGGGGCGGTACACCGTCGCGGCGGGTTCGCACTCCTGGTGGCCGGACGACGCGCGCAGCGCCGACGTGCTGCTCGACCACGACGGCACCAGCCGGAAGGCCGGGACCGTCACGCTCGACGCCGCGAATCCCGGGGAGGTCCTGTCGTACGACGTCGACCTCGCCCAGGACGGCCCGGTCACGATCCGGCTGCGCGGGACCAACGGCCGCTCTCCCGTGCTCTCGTGGGCGGCGGCCGTGGCGCGCGACGACGCCTGATCCGCCGCGAGGCGGGCGGGTGCGGGCGCCCTCGGGTGCCCCCACCCGCCCGCCCGCGAAGGATCACGGACACCCTGGCAGGATGACGGGGTGGCCGAACTCCTCGTGGTGTCCCTGAGCGCGCTCCTGGTGATCGCCGGGGCGACGGTCGCCGGGCCGCGTCTCGGGGTCGCGGCGCCCCTGCTGCTGGTGCTGATCGGCGTCGGGGCGAGCTTCCTGCCGGTGTTCTCGGGCCTGGAGATCGAGCCCGACCTGATCCTCGAGGGCGTGCTGCCGCCGCTGCTCTACTCGGCCGCGGTGTCCATGCCGACGATGAACTTCCGCCGCGAGTTCGGGGCGATCAGCGGGCTGTCGGTGCTGCTCGTCGTCGTCAGCTCCCTGGTGCTCGGGCTGTTCTTCATGCTGGTGTTCCCGGGGATCGGGTTCGCCTGGGGCTGCGCGCTCGGCGCCGTCGTCAGCCCGACGGACGCCGTGGCGACGTCGATCATCAAGCGGCAGCCCGTCTCGCCGCGCGTCGTCGCGCTGCTCGACGGCGAGGGCCTGCTCAACGACGCGACGGCGCTCGTGCTGCTGCGCACGGCGATCGTGGGGACCGCCGCGGCCGTCACGTTCTGGGACGTGGCCGGGACGTTCGCCTACGCGGTCGTCGTGGCGGTCGCGATCGGCGTCGCCGCCGGGTTCGGGAACCTGTTCGTCCGGCGGCGCGTCACCGACTCCACCGTGAACACCGTCATCTCCTTCACGGTCCCGTTCGTCGCGTCCCTGCCCGCCGAGGCGCTCGGGGCGTCCGGGCTGGTCGCGGCCGTCGCCGCGGGGCTCGTCACCGGATTCCGCGCACCGCGCGACCTGTCGCCGCAGCACCGGCTGTCGGACACGCAGAACTGGCGCACCGTCGAGGTCGTGCTCGAGGGCGCGGTGTTCCTGATGATGGGGCTGGAGGTGCGGGCGATCGTCGGCGAGGTGGAGCGGGAGCACGCCGGGGTCGGGCCCGCGGTGCTCGTCGCGGCCGGGGCGCTGGTGCTCGTCGTGCTCGTGCGCGCCGCCTACGTCGTGCCGTTGCTGGCGGCGCTCGCGGCGCAGGGGCGCCGGCACGACAGGCTGCAGCCCCGGCTCGAGAACCTGCAGGAGAAGCTGAGTACCCCCGAGGGCAGGCGCAGGACGGTGGACGCCGTGAGCACGCCGCGCCGGCAGGTGTCGGAGCGCGACCTGGACCGGTTCGCCACGCGCCTGACCCGGGGGCTCGCGAACATCGAGTACTTCCGCCGGGAGTCGCTCGGGTGGCGGGACGGCGTCGTCGTCGTGTGGGCGGGGATGCGCGGCGCGGTGACCGTGGCCGCGGTGCAGACGCTGCCGCCGGACGCCCCGCAACGGTCCACCCTGGTCCTGGTCGCCTACGCGGTGGCGGTGATGTCCCTGTTGCTGCAGGGCGGGACCGTGGCCGCCGTGGTGCGGCGCGTCACGCCGCCGGAGGATCCGGCCGCGGCCGCGGAGCGGAACCAGGACGAACTGGCGCGGCTGTTCGAGACCCTGCGAGCCGCCGCCGGAACGGTCCCGGAACCGGAGGAGGTCACGCACGCCGAGCCTGGCCCGGCGGGGTTCCCCGCCATGAAACGGCACCGCCTTGCCGTCATCGCGGCGCAGCGTTCCGCCCTGCTCGACGCGCGCGACGACGGCACCTTCGACGCCGACATCCTCCAGGACGCCCTGGCCACCCTGGACGCCACCCAGATCGACCTCGAGCTGCGGGGACGGCTCGCGGGCACGGATGTCCCGGACTGACCGGCCGCCGGCGGGCGTGTCGTCGCGGGCCGCCCGCCGCGCGGCCGGGCACGCTGGTGCCATGACAGAGGCGACCACCACCAGGCACCCGAGCCAGCGTCCCCACTTCGCCGCGTGGTTCGAGGACAGGCTGGTCGCCGCCCAGAGCTCGCTCCTGCGGCGGGCCGGCTGGCGCCCGCGGGTCGAGCCCTTCATCGGCTACGGGGCGGTCGGGCCCGGCGTCCCGAACCGGGTCCGCGTGCTCGCCCGCGTCGTGCTCGCACCGCCGCACCGCGGCCCGGCGACCGCCGGCCTCCCGGAGCCGGTCCCCGACCGCCGCGGGTTCCGCAGCTACCTCACGGCCCAGGCCCCGCGCGAGGCGGTCCGCATCCGGTTCGCCGGGACCGCCGTCGACGTCGTCGCCGATCGCGGCGGCTACATCGACGTCGATCTCGACCTCCCGGACGGCGTCGCGCTCGCCCCCGGCGCTCACGAGGCGACCCTCGCCCCCGCGGGGGTGCCCGGTGCCGCCGTGGCGGCGCCCGTCCTGCTCGTCGACGCCGCGACCCCGCTGGGCGTGGTGAGCGACATCGACGACACCACGATGGTCACGGCCGTCCCGCGGCTGTTCCTCGCGGCGTGGAACACGTTCGTGCGGCACACCTCGGCGCGCCGCGCGGTCGAGGGGATGCCGGAGCTCTACCGGCGGCTCGCCGCGGCTCACCCCGGCGCGCCGTTCTTCTACGTGTCGACCGGGGCCTGGAACACCGCGCGCACCCTGCGCGCGTTCCTCGCCCGGCACGGCTACCCGGCCGGGCCGCTGCTCCTGACCGACTGGGGCCCCACCAACACCGGCTGGTTCCGCTCCGGGCCGCACCACAAGGACGCCTGCCTCGCCCGGCTGATGCGGGAGTTCCCCCGGACCCGGTGGCTGCTGGTGGGCGACGACGGCCAGCACGACCCGGAGATCTACGCGCGCGCCACCCGGCGCCGGCCCGGCCGCGTGGCCGCCGTCGCGATCCGTGAGCTCACCACCGCGCAGCAGGTGCTCGCGAGCGGCGCCACGACGCCGGCGGCGACCCGTGCGCAGGGCGACCGCGCCTCCGGCGAGGTGCCGTACGTCGGGGCGGGGGACGGCTTCGCCCTCGCGGACGGGCTGGCCGCGAGGGCGCCGGAGGTGCTGCCGGGCGACGAAGCGGGCTGAGCGCTGCCGGGCGCGGGTCAGCGCGCCCAGGCGATGTAGCCGTCGGGGCGGACCAGCAGCGTCGTCGTCCCGCCGTCGGCGCGGCGCACGGTCGCCGGGCCGGCGGCGAGGGCAGCGGCGACGACCGGGTCGGCGATGCCGGCGGGGGCCGCGGCGTCGTCGGCTCCCTCGGGCAGGACGAGGACCGGGCGTCCCTCCCGCAGCGCCTCGTAGAGGCGCGTGCCCGCCGGGCCCGCGACCAGGGGGAGATCCCCGGCCCGGCGGCCGGTCAGCGGGTGCGCGCCGCGCGGCCGCCCGTACCGCAGCCCCACCCCGGAGATGATGCTGGTGGCGCGGCGCTTCATCGGGGCGAGGCGGTCCACGACCTGACCGGCGAACAGGGAGAAAACGCGTCCCGCGACGCCCCGCGAGCTCGCCGCGCGGACCAGGGCGCCGCTGCCGCGCAGCACGAGGCGGCCGATCGGGTGCCGCTCGGACTCGTAGGTGTCCAGGAGGGCGTCGGCGGCGGAGCCGGTGACGTCGCCGCGGACCACGGCGGCCAGCTTCCACGACAGGTTGGCGGCGTCCTGCAGGCCGGTGTTCATGCCCTGGCCGCCGGCGGGGGAGTGGACGTGGGCGGCGTCGCCCGCGATGAGCACGCGGCCCACGCGGTAGTGCGGCGCCTGCCGTTCGTCGGAGTGGAAGCGTGAGGTCCAGCGGGCGTCGAGAAGGCCGTGGTCGGTCCCGAAGGCGAGCCGCATCAGCTCACGCACTTCCGGCAGGTCGAGCGGCGTGTCCTCGGGGACGTCCTGGCCCCAGTGCCAGCCGATCACCCGGTGGTAGCCGTCGCCGAACGGGGCGAGGAAGCAGAACACGTCGCCGCGGGTGGACACCGTCAGGACGCTCTGCGGGGGCTCGCTCAGGCGTACGTCGGCCAGGACCATCGAGCGGATGACCGCCTGGCCCGGGAACGGCAGCCCGGCGAGCTCGCGCACGGCCGACCGGTGCCCGTCGCAGCCGACGGCGTACGCGGCGCGGAGCGTGGCGGGGCCGCCCGGCGTGGTCAGGGTCAGCGTGACGCCGTCGTCGTCCTGGGCCAGCGCCGTCACCTCCGCGTCGTGGCGGAAGGTGACGCCCGCGGCGCGGGCGCGCTCCAGCAGGGCGCGCTCGACCTCGTACTGCGGCGTGACCAGCAGGTACGGGTAGCGCGAGGGCAGGTGGCCGAGGTCGAGCACCAGCGTGTCCAGCAGGCGCAGCGTGTCGAGGCGGGCGCCGGTGGCCAGGACCTGGTCGGCGAGGCCGCGGGCGTCGAGCTGCTCGAGGGTGCGGGCGTGCACGGCGAACGCGCGGGACAGGTTGCTGATGCCCTCGGGCCGTCGCTCGACGACCGTCACCCGGACGCCCGCCGCCGCCAGGTCGCCCGCGAGGAGCAGGCCGGTGGGGCCGGCGCCGACGACCACGACGTCGGTCTCGGTGGCCGGGCCGGGCCGGCCCGCGGTGTCGGTGCGGGTGGTGCTCTCGCTCATGGCGATTCCCTTTCGCTCCGAGGCCAACGTTTGTTGGCCAACGTCTGTTGACACAACGGTAGGAGGCTGGCGCGACCAGTGTCAACACTTGTTGGCCTACACTTGTTGGCATGCCGGAGACGACCGCACCCGCGACCCCCGCCCGCCGCGGCGACGCCACCCGCGCCGCGATCCTCGCCGCCGCGCGCGAGCGGTTCGCCGCCGACGGCTACGAGCGAGCCACCGTGCGCGCCATCGCGCAGGAGGCCCGCATCGACCCGTCCATGGTGATCCGCTACTTCGGGTCGAAGGAGGGTCTGTTCGCGGCGGCGGTCGACGTCGACCTGCGCCTGCCGGACCTCACCGGCGTGCCGCGCGACGAGCTCGGGGCCACGCTCGTGCGTCATTTCCTCGACCTGTGGGAGACGGGCCCGGCGAGCGCCGTCCTCGTCGCGATGCTGCGCGTCGGCGTGACGAACCCGGCCGGGGCGGCGCGGATGCAGCAGGTCTTCGCCGAGCAGGTCGCGCCGCTGGCGCGGATTGCCGGGCCGGCGGGCTCGGCGGGGGAGGTGCCCGACGACGCCCCGGCGCGCGCGGCGCTGGTGGCCTCCCACCTCCTGGGCCTGGCCCTGACGCGTCTCGTGCTGCGCTTCGAGCCCGCGGTCGCGATGAGCCGGGACGACGTCGTCCGCTGGGTCGCGCCGGCCGTGCAGCGCTACCTCGCGGGGTGACCCGGCCCGGGGCGTTGCGCTACGAGTCGCTCGCGGCGTCGCCGCAGACCCCGTCCAGCAGCCGCTCGAGACCCCAGCGGTACTGCGTGGTCGTGTTGTAGGCGCCGACGGCGGCGGCTGCCGCGACGGTACGGGGCGCGGCGTCGGCGGGCAGTGCCCGGAGTTCCCGGGTGCGCCGGGCGGCTCTGGCCTCCTCGTCGCGGGCGGCTCCGGTGCCGCGGGATCCGGTGCCATCCGGTTCGGCCGGATCCGGCTCCGCCACGTCCAGCGCCACGGTGCCCAGCAGGTGGGTGGTGAGCGCGTAGGAGGCGCGGGCGGCGTCGTCGGGCACGAGACCGCCGTCGCCGAGCGCGGCGAGCAGGCCCTCGCCGACGGCGAGGGCGTGCGGCCCGCGGAAACCCGAGGCGAGCAGCAGCGGGACGGTGCCGGGGTGGTCCAGCAGCAGCGAGCGCAGGCCGAGCGCGAACGCGATGACGCGGTCGCGCCACGGCCGGCCCGCGTCGGTGAGGACGGCGACGGGCGCGCGCCCCAGCAGGGTGTCCGTCACCGCCGCGACCAGGGCGTCCTTGGTGGGGAAGTAGGTGTAGACGGCGTTCGGGGTCAGCCCGACCTCCGAGGCGAGCGCCCGCACCGACAGCGCGCGCGGGCCGCCGCGGTCGAGCAGGCGGAAGGCGGCGTCGAGCAGGTCCTGCTCGGTGAGCGTCCGCCGTGGTCCGGGGCGGGGCGGTCCGGGAGCGTCCATCACCGCACAGCGTAGGGGCCGCACCCTTGACGCGCTCTCTGTACGGTGTGCAGAATTATCTCTGCACACCGTACAGAGAGGGCTTCCTATGGCTGATCCCCGGGCGCGCCGCGCCGGTGTCCTGCTGATCTCCGGCGCGCTGCTGGCGAACCTCGCGTTCGCCGGGCTGTCCGTCGTGTTCGGCTACCCCGACGTCCTGCAGCGTCCGCCCGCCGGCGTGCTGCGTGACTTCGCCGCCCAGCCCGTCGCGATCGGCGGCCTGTTCGCGCTGCTCGCGCTCGGGGCGGGCCTCATCGGCCCGGCGGCGTTCGACCTCGCGCGGGTTGCGGGGCCGGGGCGGTGGTCCCGGTGGGCGCTCGGCCTCGGCGTCGCCGCGAGCGCCGTGCAGGTGGCGGGCCTGCTGCGCTGGCCGTTGCTGGTCCCGTCGCTGGCCGCGGCGGCCTCGGCGCCGGGCGCGACCGCGGCCGAGGTGACCGCCGCCGCCGATCGGTTCGCGCTCCTGAACCTGGTGGCGGGTCAGCTCGTGGGGGAGTCGCTGGGCTACGTCCTGACCGCGGGCTGGACGGCCGCCACGGTCCTCGCCCTGGGGCGGGCGCTGCCTGCCTGGTCGCGGGTGGCCGGCCTGGCCTGCGTCCCGCCGATCCTCGCCGGGCTGCTCGTCCCGCTCGGCTGGGAGCCCGCGGACCTGGTCAACTTCGCGGGCTACATCCTCTGGAGCCTGTGGCTGCTGGCGCTCGGCGCGCTGCTGCTGGCGGGCCGCGTCGGCCCGGGCGCCGTGTCCGGGTCCCGGGGCCGGGCGGACAACTGATCAGCGGAGACTGTATGGTCAGTGGATGCTGACCATTGCCTCGCGGCTCGACGTGATGAACCGCCTCGGCCGCGCGATGGCGGATCCGACCCGGTCGCGGATCCTGCTCTCGCTGCTGCAGGGGCCGGGGTTCCCGGGCGCGCTGGCGGACGAGCTGGGGCTGACCCGCTCGAACGTCTCGAACCACCTGACCTGCCTGCGGGACTGCGGGATCGTGGCGGCCGAGCCGCAGGGCCGCCGGACGCGGTACGAGATCGCCGACCCGCGCCTCACCCGTGCCCTGCTGCTCCTGATCGACGTGACGCTCGCGGTCGACGACGACGCCGAGTGCATCGAGGGGGCCTGCCCGAACCCGGGCTGCGCCGGAGCGTGCCTGACGGCGACGTCCGCCACGGGCGTGACCACGAACGGGGAGGCCGGCCGGTGAACGCGGTGCTGACCACGGCCCGGCGGGAGGTGCTGCGCCGCCGGATCCGGCTGGTGGTGCTGGCCACGATCGCCTACAACGTGATCGAGGCGGTCGTCGCGATCTGGGCCGGGCGAGCCGCGGGTTCGGCGGCGCTGATCGGGTTCGGCCTCGACTCGGTCGTCGAGGTGCTGTCGGCCGCGGCCGTGGCCTGGCAGTTCGCGGGCCGTGACCCCGAGGCCCGGGAGAGGACCGCGATGCGGGTCATCGCGTTCGCCTTCTTCGCCCTGGCCGCGTTCGTCACCGTGGAGTCCGTGCGCACGCTGATCGGCGCCGAGCGCGCGGAGCACTCGACGACCGGGCTCGTCCTCGCGGGGGTGAGCGTCGTCGTGATGCCGGCCCTGTCCTGGATCGAACGCCGGACCGGCCGCGAACTCGGGTCCGCCTCGGCGGTCGCGGACTCCCGGCAGACCCTGCTGTGCGCCTGGCTCTCCGGGGTGCTCCTGGCGGGGCTCCTGCTCAACAGCCTGTTCGGCTGGTGGTGGGCCGATCCGCTGGCCGCCCTGGTCATCGCGGCCGTCGCGGTCCGGGAAGGCCTCGAGGCGTGGAACGGCGACGCCTGCTGCACGCCCGTGGCGCAGCTCCTTGACCACGACCACGACGACGGTGACGGCGCCGGGCCCGCCGAGGGCTGCGCCGACGGCTGCTGCGCGAGGTGAGATCGCCCGGCGGCCTCCGTGCCGGACGGTTTGTCCCGTCGTCGGGTTCCACGGCAGGATGACGCCTCATGCGCGACGACGACGCCCCTGCCCAGGCCGCTGTGCCGCCCTCGGACACCCTGATCGAGGGGTCGTACCAGCCGGTCCGGGACGACTACCGCGAGTACGTGCGCCTGATGCCGACGACGAGGGCGATGCCCGTGATCGGGACGGTCATGGTGGTGCTGTGCCTCGTCCTGATCGCCCTGTGCGCCACGTCGGGGGATACCGAGCCGCTCGTGCTGACCGTGGTGACCGCCGCGTTCGCGGGCCTCTGCTTCGGGTACACGCGCTGGATGGCGGCGATGCTCTGGCGGGCCGCCGTGCTGCGTGAGCACACCAGTCTGCGGCTCACCGGCACGCACGTCGCCAGTGCGGGCGTGAGCAGCTCGCAGGAGATCGCCTGGACCGCCATCCGCCGCGCGAAGGAGACGGACACCGCCTTTCACCTCGACCTGTCGACCGGCCTGGTCGCCATCCGGCTGATGATGCCGAAGCGGGCGTTCCGCGTCGAGGAACATGCGGCCGTCCGGCAGCTGATCCGGGAGAAGGTGTCGCAGGTCGACGGCCGACGACGGCCGGCGGAGCGTACGGTCGGGTGATGGACCAGCGCCTCAGCTTCGTCACGCTCGCCGTCCGGGACCTCGCGGCCTCCCGGCGCTTCTACGTCGACGGGCTGGGCTGGCACCCGGCGTTCGAGGCGGACGGCGACGTCGTCATGATCCAGGTCGGCGAGCGCGTCGTCCTCTCCCTGTGGGACGCCGCCGCGTTCGAGGACGAGGTCGGCCCCATCGCCCGCGGCGACGGCGCCCCGCCCTTCACGCTCGCCCACAACGTCCCCACCCGCGCCGACGTCGACGCCGCGCTGGAACTCGCCGGGCGCGCGGGCGCTGTCGTCCACGCCCCGCAGGACCGTTCCTGGGGCGGCTACACCGGCTACTTCGCGGACCCGGACGGCTTCCGCTGGGAGGTCGCGTGGAACCCGGACGCCATCGGGCAGCTGGTGCTGCCGGAGTGAACCGACTCTTGGCCGTTGTCGCGTGCAGTACCAAGCTGCTACTCAATTGCTGTTTGTAGCGCTTTTACGGCGCTCCGTAGCGATTGGCTCATGCGATGTTTCTGGCGCAATCGGTCAAAGCTGCTGGGTTTGCTATGGTAATTTCTCCACCCAGCCAATCGAGGAATATTTTGTTCCGTTCCAACATGGAAGAAGGCAATGATGTACAGAACGTTCGTGCGCCCGGCTTCGAGCCAGGGCTGGTCGACGGCTGATTGGGTCGAGTGGGTGAGGGCCGAAGGTCTCCTGCTGGACGTGCGTCCAGACATTCCAGGTGGCGTCTGTGATACCTGCTGGGGCGGTACGGGAGTCCGATCCGAGTTGCCGCTATTGGTGGAGGATAGTGCTGGCCGTAAGGTGGTTGAGTTGCGGAAGGTCCGGTGGCCTCGCTGCTACAACTGTAATGAATACGGCGTGCTCGATGGGGTGTTGGCGATTTCGTACAGCACGCATGACCGTCTTGAGTCTGCGATCTGGTACGCCAAGAACGACGGCCCCGTGAATAGGTGGCTCAATCTGCCGTTAGGATCGCTGCTCCATGAGTTTCTTCGTATGCACTTACTATGTATGGAACGTGTTTGGGGGCGCATCGACTTCATAACACCTCTTCCATCTCACCCGGAGACTCGCGATGGCTGGGATCATCTCAAGCACCTCGTAGACTGTGTGCCACGCGCGGTTGCAGATCGCTGGACCTTTACGCTCTTGGAGAAGACGGAGCCCGTCCGGGCCCGGTCGCATCGGGCCGACCCGATCGATGGCCTCTTCCGTATTGTGCCTAACAGTGCGTCACTGGTTGGCAAGCGTGTATTGCTCGTTGATGACACGTTCACCAGTGGTAGCACGCTGCGATCGGCGGGGCGAGAGATCGTCGCGGCAGGTGGGAAGCCTCCGATCGCGTTGACGATCGGCAGGCAGGTGCGTTCCGATAATTTTGGGGCCCATATCGTCGATGACGCCATGGTGCGCACGCCGCTGTTCGACCTTGGGAGGTGTGGGGTACACAACCGAACAACAGTTCGGTAACGGTCCGGAGCTCTCTTGGCAATGGTCCGCTGTAGCTTGGCTTCGTCACCCCTAAGGTGGACCCATGGTACCCAACGATGATGAGACCGTAGCTCTTCTTGCGCTCCTGCATGAGCGCAAGAAGAGCTGGGGTCATATCGCGTCGACCGTGGTGCTCGAAGGTAGTGCCGTTGCAGTGCGCGGGCAGTCCGACGAAGCCCTGTTCGATCTTGGCCCGGCCGACGACGGTCTGGAGCGAGCGCGGGCCGAACTGGAGTCGTGGACTGCCCGTGGTCTTCGGCTGGTTACCGTGCTCGACGCCCGATACCCCCAGCAGCTCCTCGACATCCGTGAGACGCCGCCCTTCCTGTTCTTCGAGGGTGCGCTCCGAAGTGACGACCCAGGGATGTCTGTCGTCGGTTCGCGCGGAGCGTCCGCGGAAGGGATCCGGCTGGCGGCTCGGATCGCCGAGTTCTTGGTCTCGCAGGAACTGACCGTGATCAGTGGCCTTGCGGCCGGGGTCGACACCGCTGCGCACCGCGCTGCTCTGGATGCAGGAGGACGGACCGTGGCCTTCATCGGTACGGGCATCACCAAGTCCTACCCGGCTGCCAACGCGGCACTGCAGCGCGAGATCGCCGAGCGAGGGCTCGTGTTGTCCCAGTTCTTCCCCGAGGCTGCGCCGTCCAAGCAGTCGTTCCCCATGCGGAACGCTTCGATGTCCGGGTACGGGCTGGCCACGATCGTCGTCGAGGCGAACGAGCACAGCGGGACGAGGATCCAGGCTCGTCTGGCAGGACAGCACGGACGGCCTGTCATTCTGACCGATTCCGTCGTCAGGACGACCACCTGGGGCGCGGAACTCAACGGGCAGCCGGGCGTCTACGTCGTGTCCTCGCTTGATGAGCTCGGTGAGGCGGTCCACGACATCCGTGAGCAGCCGAAGAGAGCGGACAAGGCGCTTGCTGCCCTGATGAGTGCGTGAGCCGCCGGATCCCGGAGACGGTCGAACCCGTCGCGGACTACCTGCGCACGGCGCACGGCAGACATCTCCAGAATGCCGTCTTCGAGACGCGAAAGACCTGCTCGGTATGCGCCAAGCCGCTCAACCACTCCGTCGACGTCAGGTGCCACGAGTGCGAGCAGCACGCGAGGTCCGGGGTGCCGCTGGCTGACCGCGTGGGCGTGCTCGTCTACGCCGAGGAGTACGACTCGCAGAGCTACAAGGTGGTTCACCAGTACAAGAGCTCGAACCCTGGCCGCGAGGTCAAGCGCGTGATGGAGATGCTGGTCGCACTCGGGCTCCGCGGACATATCGAGTGCGTCATGAACTTGTCCGGAAGGTCGATCGGGTGGGCCGTCCTGCCGTCGTCGAAAGGACGCACCCGGCTCGGCGAGATCGTCAGGAGTATCGCGCGGCGACCTGACGGCGAGGTGCGGCTCGCGGTTTCGCCAGACTTCCAGAGGCGTCGCCTGCGGCCGGAGAATTTCGTCGTCAAATCGGCAGACGTCCCGCAGCACGTGTTGCTCGTGGATGATTCCTGGGTGAGCGGGTCGAACGCACAATCTGCGGCCGCTGCCCTCAAGCGGGCCGGCGCGGTCGAGGTGTCCGTCTTCACGGTGGCTCGCATCCTCGATCCGGGCTACGGAGCCACCAGCCGGTTCCTCAAGACCCACGGGCGCCCGGCGTTCGACCCGGTCAAGTGCCCGTGGACCGGCGGTGCGTGCCCAGATCCGTTACGCCCGTAGGTGCTGTGCAGCGGGTTCCGTCCTGATGCTTCCGCTATCGTGCGGTGCGTGCCGGACCTATCCCGCCCCGTGCTGTTCCTGGATGTGGACGGCACGCTGCTGCCGTTCGGAGGTCCCGGCATGCTTGCGGTGGCGCGCGGTTCAGCCGAGCAGAACGGCCCACGCCCGGAACTGGACCTCATCGACCCGACGCTGGGGCAGGGGTCGCGCCGACGATGCCGGCGACGTCGTCCGGCAGCGGGTACGGCAGCTCGGGCGGGAGCATCGCCCCGACGACGCCGGGGTCCGTCGAGAGCAGGGCGCGCCAGTCGCGGACGTCGTCGGTGATGTCCTCGATGCCGACGATCCAGCGGCTCACGTAGGCGTCGACGGCGCTCCCGCTCAGCCCGACCTGCAGCGACCGGTGGGGGAGCGGCGCGCCGGACGGCGTCCGCTCCGGGTCCCACTGCACGCGCACCTCGGTCTCGCGCTTGCGGGCTTCCCAGGCCGCGGCGTCGTCGTACATCGTGCGGTCGAAGTGGGACAGGCACGCGCCGGCGAGGGCCTCGTGGAAGCCGTCGCGTGTGATGCGGACCGCCAGGACGCGCTCCTGCCCGGGCTTGGACGCCCAGCCGGAGCGGTACATCATCCAGAGGAACGACGGCTTGATCCATGTCATCCGCTCGCGCTTGAACGGCGCGACGAACGTGCCCGCCGCGACCGCGGCCCCGGCGATCTCGGGCGGGTAGGCCTGGTAGACGACGATTGTGGTGTCGTCGAACACGGCACGGACCTGCCGCTGCGGAATGTCTGGCACGGGCGCGACGGTAGCGATGGGCCGGGGCCGGGCGCCATCGATTTCCCCCGGAGTTCGCCGGCCGGCGGAGCGCTCGGCGCGCGAACCTCGCGGCCGGGGACGATGTCTCTATCGTGCTCCTATGCACGCACCTCCCCAGGCCGCCGTCCCGCCGTACGACCCGCCCGCCCAGGACCTCGTGGCGGAACTCCGCACCCATGCGGCCGAGACCCGCGGCCAGGACCGTCAGTTCCACGATCGCCTGGACGGCCTGCTCCCGCGTTTGTCCGACGTCCGCATCCTCCGCGACGTCCTCGCCGAGGACGCAGCGGACGACGACGCCGATCGCCGCGTCGCCGGCCACCTGCGGACCCCCGCCGGCGGCGCGCGGGCCGCCGAGCACGCCCACCGCTGGTGGCCACTGTTCGCCGAGCGCCCGGACCTCCTCGCGGAGTTCCTGGGCGACGACGTCGACGGCTATCCCACCGGGGCCCCGGGCCTCCGCCCGGAGCCCGGCCCGCTCGGCTATCTCGACTACGACCGCTGGGTCGACAGCCCCGCGGTCGCCCTGACCGTCCTCGAGCAGTTCCCGGTGGCCCCGGAGGCGCTCGTCGCCAGGCTCACCGCCCTCGCCGTCGGGCGCACCCGGTACCGTCACGCCGCACGGCGTGCGCTGGCCACGCATCCGCGCGCCGCCGAGCTCGCGCGGAAGGGCCTGTCCGACGACGACGCCTCCGTGCGGGCGTCGGCCGCGGAGTGGCTGGCTGCGCTGGGCGACACTGATGTCCCCGCGCCGGAGCCCGGCTGGGAACTGCCCGCCGCGGTGCCGGGACCCGTCCGGGGGCTGCCGCGCGCCGTCGTCGGGCACATCGACCTGTTCCTGCAGGAATCGACCCTGCAGGGGATCCCGCGGGCCGACGTCGAGCGCTGGCTCGCGCTCGCGCGGCCTGACGTGCGGCTCGGGGCCGGGTGGGACGGGCCGGTCGCGGCGCGGCTGGGCAGCCCGCTGATGCTGCCGGCGGACGCGTCGGTGCCCGCCACCGTGCACGACGACGGCGACGTCCGGGAGCACCAGCTCCTGGCGACGATCGACCTGTCGGCGATCCCGCCGGGGGCCACCGACCTCCCGCTCCCGCCGGACGGGCACCTGCTGCTGTGCGCCAACCCCGACCTGGAGATCTACCCGGAGGGGTCGGCGGTGTACGTGCCGGCGGGTGCGCCGGTCGTCGAACGCCAGACGAACTACGACTGGGAGCCGTACGAGTACGACACGCCCGAAGACCTTGACGAGGACCTGCGCCGCGCGGGCGAGCTGCGGGTGGGCCACGGGTACACGCTGCCGGACGTCACGAAGGAACTCCGGGCCGTGCACCCGCGGGCCGAGGAGATCATGTATGTGTGGGACGGCATCCCGGACACCGTCGGACCGGCGGGTGGCAGCGGGGAGTGGCGTCTCGGCGGCCACGCGTTCGACCACGAGGGGTGGGGCGACCCGGCGGCGAGGTCGGCCGCGCTTCACGAGCAGACCGGGCGGTCCGAGCCGGGGGACTGGGTGCTGCTGGCGCAGTGGGACGGGCTGCCGATGGCGTCGGTGTACTGGACGATCACGCGGGAGGACCTGGCGGAGCGGCGGTTCGATCGGGTGGAGGTTTGTATGTACTCGAACCCGTGAGCGGCGTTTGGGCCGTGCGCTCGGTGGAGCGCGCGGCCTTGCCACGGAACGACACAGGATTGCGCCACTTGAACCGGGCGTCTCGGTCAGGATTCGTCACGACGACTGAATACGCTGCGGCTCCTCAGGCTGCGTCTGGCTCGAGCGCGTTCAGGAGCTCGTTCCAAGGGAAGGTCTCAGCGGCAGCGTCGCCAGACTGATGAGGCTCGTCCGGACCGATCACGACGTGCAGACCCCAGCTTCGCAGGCGCTCAAGGGTCGCGGCGTAGGTCGGGTGCTTCGCGAACTTCTCGTTGACCTACGGGCCGACGACGATCGGAATCCGCCTGCCGACCTGTTCCGTCAGACGGGTCAGCACGTAGGTGTCCGCGATGCCCAGAGCGAGCTTCGTCACCGTGTTATAGGAGGCCGGTGCGAGCATGACAGCATCCGGATCCGGGAGTGAATAGCCCACGGTCGTGTGGAAGTCGGTTCGCACCGGGCGCCCGGTCGTCACCTCGATCTGCCGCATCACGTTGGGGAAGATCTCAGCGGTTTGCGCTGTGGCCAGGACGTGCACGTCCCAGCCACGGTCTGCGGCCATCGGCAGGAATCTTGACGGCACCAGTCTTGTCGCACCGGCTGCGCACACGGCGACGTACAGAACGCCTCGGCCCATAGACGTGAGCGTACCGGGCGAGCGATCGCAGTCAGCCGGCGAGCGACGGCCAGCGCACCGTGACGACGACAGAGTCCTTCTCGGCTTGCCATGAGTGGTCGATGCCCGGTCCCCAGACGACGTAATCGCCTTGGCGTTCCAGGACGGTGGAGCCCGTCGTGAGGTCGAGACGGAAGCGGCCGGATACGAGCAGGAGCATCGTGGTGCGTTGGTCGTCCGCGGTCCATTCGGGCCGTTGTTGTCCGGCGGGGTGGATGCCCCACTTGACCTCGAGGTGGTCGGACTGCCGGACGGTCGAACCGGGTGTCTGGGGTGCGATGAAGTGACCGAGGAGCCAGCCGCGGTGCTGGTCGGCGTCGTCGTTGGCGTTTCCCGAGTACCAGTTGTCACTCATCGCGGCTCCAGCTCGATCATTGGTAGGTCGATACGGTCGTCACCGGTCCGGTGCAGGCGGCGGATGCCTTGAAGCAGCGCGAACAGTCCTTCGCCGCTCCATGACGGGTCGTGCGCGAGTGTATCCACGACCAAGGCGTCCTTCGAGGAGTAGCGTCGTAGGGCGTGTGACTCCCAGTTGGCTTCAATCTGCCCGCCGAACTGCTCCCACCATGTCTCGTCCTCAATGACGATGAGACCGGCGAACTCGTAGTTCCCGTTGACCATGTTGAACCCGATACCGGTGCATTCCGTCCGCCAGGTCTGCCCGCCGTCGTGTCTGGTGAGCCAGGCCATCGGCGCGGACAGGTGGTCGGGATGCATCGGGTCGGCGTGCCGGGATTCGCCGATCGTGGAGTCGACATCCTTCCGCCCGAAGAGCTCTTCCTCCAGTTCACGCATGATCGTCGCGCCAATCGTCGCGTCGCCGGCGACGTCGTTCAGGGGACCGTGGAAGCCCTTAGGGATGACCGCGAGCTGGCGTCGTGCGTTGAGAACCTTGTCCGAGCGCTCCTGGACGAGCAGGAGATAGTCGTTGCCTCCTCGCGAGGACTTCGGCCGGGCGATTGCTGTGAGCGCAAGTGCTCCACCGACGCAGAGCCGCGAGCCGACCTCAGTCGTACGAGTTTCCGTTACGGGAAACCGCACCAAACACAGAGTACGCCGTCATCGCCTGCTTAGGAGGGGCGCAGGCACAGCAGATTGCTGGCGCCACCGGACGGACTTTCGTCGGTCTCAACAACCTGATTTGTTATTCTGTAGAAACTAGCTGACCTGTGATCCGATCAGTTGCTTGCTACAGAGGCCATCTTTCGCGATCGCTGATCTGCCGAAGGCCACCGTTCTGGCGCCGCTCCCAATGCGAGTCAGCGGTGTCAGTGAATTGGACGACGATTTCTCCAAGGTGGCCTGGATGATTGCGAGGCTCATGGTCGTCACGTTCTCCGGGACCGAGCGCGTCAAGCGTTCGTAGCGGACTACGAGTGGCCTGGTTCGGTGGGCTTCCCCAAAGTTGGACCCGGACGTTGAAGACGGGCTGGGCCGACCCGTTGACGATACTCAGGATCCGGATTTCGAGCGGTGGAAGCCCGTTATCAGCGTCAAGTTCGCTTACGTTCCCGAGGCGCGAGTGCTGCCAGGCGGCTACGCTTCTAGCTTGAGCCTCCCTTCGGTCGCGATCCAAGGTATCTTGACGAGCGTGCTCGCGATCGTGCATAGCCTGCTCTCGTTGTTCTGCAGCCTGACGATCCCTGCGTTCAAACGAGTAAAGCAGCACTGCGACTACCACGGCCAGAAGTGATCCCAAGCCGCTGACCCACTCACCAACAGTGCCCAATTGCATCTGCATTGCGATGTTCATCGTTCTCAGCTCGTAATCGTAGGGTGGAAGTAGTCGTAAAGACCAGCATCAATGGGGACCTCAAAACGGAGGTGCATCCGAACCACAGAGGCCCGCTTCCCATCCTTGCCAGCCATGGTCGTCTGCTCAGCGTCATGGGCATGGGCTCGGCCGAGGTAGTAGTAGTTCCGGCCCTCAGTGTCGTCCTTCTTGACGAAAACATGGATCTCCACCTCGTTAGCGACGATGGCAGCTTCCTGATCGCCGTTGAGGGTGGTTCGGTTCCTCGTGTACCAGAGCATCGTTGTTGGGTCGAGAATTTGGTCTTCGTAAGCCGTAGTGGCGGTGATGTCCGAGGCCTTGTGCAGGGTGACGAAGACTGGGCACGCGCCTGAGTCGAGGTCGGCCTTGTAACCCATGAAGATCGACTTCCACGCGCGTGGGAGGCACAGCATGCGGGCTACGTCGTCGCGCGTGTATTGGAGACCGCGAGTGAATGGCTTGGAGGGATCGTATCTGTCGCGAACGAGGGTAGAGCCAGTTTTGAGGAGGTCATCGACCTCTTCCGAGAAGGTCGATGAAGCGCGGTAGGCATTGAGGACTTCTGGCGCGAGGGCGATGCCAGCATCCGTTCGGTTGACTGGGGGATCGCCGTACTTCTTCAGATCCGCGCTGTGGTGTGTGTCGAGTGTGAGGCTGTCGGCGACGCTCCGCACAATTTGGTCCGATGTTGGCAAGTTAGTTTCACGCAGAAGTGCCTCGATGCGTGCCCACGAGAGGGTGCCTTCTCGGAGTAGACCCTTTAGCAGAACGAATTCGTGCGGTCGCTTAGAGGCGAGGACTTCCTGGGAGAAGACCTGGAGCGCGCGGTCCTCGGCAGGTGTGAGGTTCACGTTGACCCTGAGAAGTGACTTCAGCAGCCGTGGATAGGTGCCGTCGATGGTTGCGAGCACCACGGGGTCTGCCGACTCGAAGCGATAGAAATCCCAGAGTCGCGGGACACCGCCTACTCGATTCTGCATCGCGACGACAGCGTCGCGCAGCTTGCGTTTCGTGACGAGGTTCGTCGTGGAGATCGAGGTCAGGACGCGTTCCTGTGCGAGCTTGTCGAATCGGACGCTCGACAGCCCGGGCAGGACTCCAGATTCCTCGGCGGCGATGAGTTCCTGTCGGAGTGACTCTTTGTTCAGCGAGTTATCGCCGAAGAGGGCGATCGGGATCAGGTAGTTGGTGGCGTAGTTGCCGATGAAGTCGATGACGACGAGGTAGTCCTTGCCGGGTGCCTTGCGTAGCCCGCGGCCTAGCTGCTGGACGAAGACGATTGCGGACTGGGTCTGGCGCAGCATGACGACTTGGTTGACCGGCGGGATATCGACGCCTTCGTTGAAGACGTCGACGGTGAGGATGTAGTCAAGATCCCCGGCGACGAGACGTTCGACCATCTGCTCACGGCGCTCGGTCGAGTCCCTGCCGCTCAGGGCGACGGTTCGGAGTGGCTTTTCATGCAGGAGCTCTTCGTTAAGCGCGTCCGAGAGGGCGTGGGCTTCGTCGACGCTGCTACAAAAGATGAGGCCGCAGGGCTTGACTCCGGCTTGGCCATACAGCTCGAGCTTATCGATGAGGTGCGCAACCCGTGCTGGGGAGATCAGGTGAGGCAGTCCGGTCTCTGCGGTGACCGTCGTGCCATCATCGAAGGTGGCGTCCGTGATCCCGTAGTAGTGGAACGGGGCCAGCATGTCCTCTTCGAGAGCGTGCTGGAGCCGGATCTCGTACGGGACCACGTAGTTGAACAGCTCGAAGACGTTGAACCCGTCGCTGCGCTCGGGTGTTGCCGTCATGCCGAGCGTAAACGCCGGGGTGAAGTAGTCAAGGACTCGCCGGTGGGAGGGAGATCCACACCGATGGGCCTCGTCGAAGACGACGTAATCGAATGAGTCGCGGTCGAACGTTTCCAAGGCACCGGGCCGAGACAACGTCTGCACGGTGGCGAAGATGTACCGAGCGTTAGGGCGCTTCTGGCTGCCACTGAACTTTCCGTAGTCCGAGACATCCCCACCGAGTACTCGCTGGTACTCGACTATCGTCCGGTCCAGGATCTGCTCGCGGTGGACGACGAACAGCAGTCGCTGGGGATCCACGGCCCGGACGTCGAGGGCGGACAGGATCGTCTTTCCGGTGCCTGTTGCGGAAATGATCAGAGCGCGCGGCGCGCTTCCGGATCGAGCGAGGGCAATTTGATTGAGTGCGTCCTGCTGCATCCGATTCGGGGTGATGGTGGGCGGCAGCACTGCTGTAATTGTCTGCTCGACGGCGCCCACCGTAGCTTCGACCGCGTCCGGGTCGGGCTCGACGACGTCATACGGTGTGAATGGTTCTGTCTGCGAGGGCACTGGCATGAACGGCGCGAGTCGCTTGGGTCGAGCGTGCGGCGGAACATAGGTTTCCGCATACTTGGTGATCCACTCACGGCTGAGGGGCACAGAATCTCTGACCTGATCCTGCACCAGCGTCGCAAGCTGGCGCCCGAGGTCACTTTCACGGAGCGCAGAGACTTTGAGGTTCCACTCATGATTCTTGACGAGTGCACTCTCCGTCAGATTCGAACTGCCGACCATGGTGGTGACGGTCCGAGCGTGCTCGAAAATGTAGCCTTTTGGATGGAACGCCTCGGCCCCATGGAGGCGAACGTCGATCTTCAGCCGGGTCAGGTTGTACAGTTCGGCGAACGCCTCTGGCGAGTTGAAGCCCAGGTAGTTCGAGGTGATGATGCGCCCCTCGCCCTCAAATTCTGCCAGTTCCTGCTTCAGCAGGGCGATCGCTCGGGGCGTCACGAACGCCACAGAGAAGGTAAACTCCTCACACTTGGCGATCTGTTCGCGAAGGATCCGAAGCACCGACGTGCCGGGGGTGTTCAGAATGAGCTTTGGGTTGTGCTTTTGCGGCGCTGAATCGATGGGACCGAGGTAGCCATACTGGAGGTCCTGCGTGAATCCGTCTGTCCCCCAGGCCAATTCCGGGTTATCTGGGTTCATGCGGCGAAGTCGTTCATGATCTGCTTCACGGTGGGGATGTCTGCCGGAGCCCACTCCAGAGAGTCGAGTTCTGACGACGGCAGCCACCGCACGTCCGCGTGCTCGGTGAGCTGTGGGGCGCCATCGATCAGCGTGCACCACAGCGTCGTGAGGTCAACCACGGCGAAGTCGTACTCATGCGCGACTGTGACGACCTCGTCGCCGACCTCGACAGTGCAGCGCAGCTCTTCTCGAATTTCGCGCTCAAGCGCCTGCCTGGCTGTCTCGCCGGGCTCGATCTTGCCGCCGGGGAACTCCCAGAGGCCAGCGAGCGTCCCTTGTGGACCACGTTGCGCACAGAGGATGAGACCGTCTCGCACGATTACCGCGCCAACGACCGCGACTTGCTTCTTCATACTGCCCCCGGATCAGTTCGTCATCGATCCCGGTCAGCTTAGGGCGTCACCTGCACCGATGGTGACCAGGCGACGGGTGAATGCGTCTCACCAGCCGCCATGCTGCCTCTGGTGTGTCGTGCGTGAGTCGGGTCGAGGAAGGGTCGCGCCGTCCAGTTCAGCTCTCGGTTGTGACGAGCCCCGCGAGCCGCTCCTGACTGGCCCGCGCGAACTCCGGAAACGTCTCCCAGTAGTACGGAATCGCAACAGCGCACATCACCACCACCCACCCCCGCGCCCGCTGCCACGCGTCGTCAACGTCGGCCATCCCGTCGGTAGCGATCTCCCGGAACGCACCCCGCGCCCCGTCGTCCCACCCATGCGTCCACGCAGGCCACAGATCAACCGCAGAATCACCCACCCCCACCGCACCCCAGTCGATGACGCCGGTCAGCCTGCCGTCATCGACGAGCATGTTCCCGGGCAGCAGATCCCCGTGGATCCAGCTCCGTACCGCAGGCGGCGCCGCCGACACCGCATCCCGCCACACCCGCAGCACCGCCCGCTGATCGATCCGGTCCCCACACTCCTCGATCGCCCGCACGACCTCCTCGTCCCGGCAGCCGAGCAGCCCACCGCGGGCGTCGTCGGCCTTCAACGGTCCGTCCGCCGGAGCCACGGCGCGCAGCGCCGCCACGAATCCGCCGAGCTGCGTCGCAACGGCGATCGGGTCGTCGCCCGATGGCGTCGGTGGACGCCCGGGTAGCCACGGCACCACCGACCAGCGGAACGGATAGCCGAGGCCCGGCTCGCCGACGGCGAGCGGGGCCGGCACCGCGACCGGCAGATGCGGGGCGAGCCGGGGGAGCCAGCGCCAGTCGGACGTCGCCTGATCGGCGGCCCAGGCGACCTTGGGCATCCGGACCAGGAACTCGGCACCGAGCCGAAAGAGACGATGATCGGTGCCACCCGCCGGTCCCGCGGTGACGGGCAGGTCCGCGAGGCGCGGGAACTGCGCGGCGACGAGCTCACGCACCAGGCCAGGGTCGGAGGCGACTTCGTCGTCGTGCATCGGCATGGCCCAAGAATCGAATGGACCGACGGGTCCGGGCAAAGGATTTCTCGCCGCCGCCTCCGCCACTACGCCCGCCGCCGGGCCCCAGATGCGTCGGCCGATTCCCGCCGGAGTTCGACCAGGCCCTTTGGTGTGATCGTTCCTGCGGCCGCTCGACCTGGGCTGCCGCGGACCGTCACGAAAGGACCTGAAGTGAAGATCGCGCTCGTCACCGGTGCCAACAAGGGAATCGGGCTGGCCACGGCCCGGCGTCTGGGACGTGAGGGTGACCATCACGTCGTCGTCGCGGCCCGGAACGCCGACGCCGGTGCGGAAGCCGCCGGGAAGCTCGCCGCCGAAGGGCTCCATGCCACCAGCCTCACGATGGACGTGACCGATCCCGCGTCGGTGGCGGCAGCCGCCGCCCAGGTCGCCGAGCGATTCGGCCGCCTCGACGTCCTCGTCAACAACGCGGGCATCCTCCCGGAGGCGACGAACACCTCCCCGAAGGAGGTCCTTGACCTGCGGATGTTCGAGCAGACGTACGCCACGAACGTCCTCGGCCCGGTCGCCGTCGTCGAGGCCTTTCTGCCCCTGCTCCGCAAGAGCCCGGCCGGCCGGATCGTGAACGTCTCGAGCGCCGTCGGATCGCTCGCGCACCAGACCGACCCGGATTCCCCCTGGTACGGCATGGTGGTCCCGGCCTACCAGTCGTCCAAGGCGGCGCTCAACGCGATCACGATCGTGCTCGCCAAGGCGCTCGCCGACACGCCGATCAAGGTGACGTCGGTGTGCCCCGGCTGGGTCCAGACCGATCTCGCGCCCGGGAACCGCGAGCAGGCGCCGGTCACGCCCGACGAGGCCGCCGACGTCGTCCACCGCGCCGCTACCCTCGACGCGGCCGACCCGTCAGGCACCTTCATCGACGCGGCCGGCCCCGTGCGCTGGTGAGCGGCGCCGGGCGGCGCTTCCTTTAGTGGAGCGACCGCTCTATTATTTGCGCATGACGACGACGCGCCTCCGCCAGTCACCCGTGGTCGCCCTGATCCTCGTCGGCGGAGGCGCCGTCGTCGGCGTGCTGCTCGGCCTCTTCGGCCCCGCGCTCGCGCGCGGGCTCGCCGGCTTGATCGAGCGCACGCCCTTCCCGGTCCACAGCCTGGTCGAGCGCCTGGCCGCGCTCGACCAGACCTGGTCGCTCCCGCTCCTCGGCGGTGCCGGACTGCTCGGCGGCATCTTCCTTGCTGTGGTCGCCGCCGAGTCCGCCGAGCTCGAGGTGGCCCGTGACCACCTCGAACACCGCCAGGAGAAGCGTGAGACCTGGGTCGAGCGCGCGGGTGCCGAGGCGCTGTTCCGCGACGGCAAGGACCTGATCGTGCTCGGGCCGCGCGGCGAGCTCCGGGCACGGCTCGACATCACCGACCTGTCCCGCACCAGGATCGACCAGGCCCTGGCCGCCGACGGCTGGCCGCTGCGCGACGCCGATCCGTACGACGCCGCCTTCGAACCCTGGACCGACGGCCGCCCCGGCTTCACCCCGGACGAGCACGCCCTCCTGCGCGACCGCCGCGAGGCCCGCAAGAAGAAGGGCGAGCGCCGCGCCGCGGACGAGGCCCTCGCCGCGGCGGGCCTGGTCGCCCGGGACCGCGGCGACCGCCTCCAGGTGCGCCGGGTTCGTACGGCCAGGCCGGCCGAGCCCGCCAAGCCGGCTGAAGCGGACGCCCGTGGCACGAACCGTTGATCCCGCCCGCCACGAGCACCGGCGGCTCGTCATCGTCGACGCGGCCCTGACCGTCTTCGCGGCGCACGGGTTCGACGGCGCGACGACGGCGACGATCTGCCGGCGAGCAGGGATCGGCTCGGGAACGCTGTTCCACTACTTCCCGACGAAGCTGTCGATCCTGCTGGGCATCCTGGAGTACGGCACGCGCGAGGTACGGGAGTCGGCCGCGCGGTGGGACGGCCGCCAGGACTCGCTGGGCGTGCTCCTGGAGATTGTCGCCCGCAGCGCCGACGAGGCGGCGGACCCGCGTATGCCCGGCTTCGTCCACGCGACGGCCGGGGTGATGCACCTCCCGGAGGTCGCCGCGGCCCTCGAGGTCGACGCCGGGGCCCAGCGGGCCTGCCTCCGACCCTGGGTGGAACGGGGCCAGGCCGCGGGCGAGATCCGCACCGACCTGGAGCCGGCCCGGATCGTCGCCTGGCTGATGCTCTTCATGGACGGCTACCTCGAACGCGTGGCCCTCGAACCGGGCTTCACCGCCGCCGGCGAGAAGAACCTCCTGATCGCCACCGCGAAGGAATTCCTGGTACCCCGCTGAGGCGTCGCGGTGGCATGTCAGTGTCTCCTGGCATGCTCGGCTCATGTCCGTTGAAGCAGGGACGACGCCGGTCGAGGCCGTGCGATCCGTCGATGAACTCGTGCAGGCCGTCGCGGCCGGAGCCGCGGTCAAGTACCTCCCGTTCTGGGGCCATCAGCCCCACCCGGACGGCCGGCTCGGCACCGGTTGCCTGAGTCAGTGGTGGCCGTCGGAGTTCGCGGTGGACGGCATCACCTACGCGACCGCCGAGCACTGGATGATGGCGGAGAAGGCGCGCCTGTTCGGCGACCGTGACGCGGAACGCCAGGCGATCGACGCCCCGAACCCGGCGCTCGCGAAGGCCGCGGGCCGGTTGGTCCGGGAGTTCGACGACGCCGTCTGGGCCGAGGCCAGGTTCGAGATCGTGGTGCGCGGCAACGTTCACAAGTTCGGCTCGGACCCCGGACGTCGCGACTACCTGCTGCGCACCGGCGACCGCGTCCTGGTCGAGGCGAGCCCACGCGACCGCGTCTGGGGCATCGGCATGGGCGCCAGGAACGAGAACGTGGAGCACCCGGCCGCATGGCGTGGCCTCAACCTGCTCGGCTTCGCCCTCATGGAAGCCCGCACCAGGCTACGAGCGGCCCCGTCAGGGGACTGATGCCCGACGACGCCGGGTGCCCGGCAGCGCCTGCTCGGCCGCGCGCATCGTCGGGCATCGTCCGGGAACGCTCAGTGGGTCACCTTCAGCCCCACGACGCAGCCGACGATCCCCGCGATCAGCAGGAGGCGCACCACGGAGAAGGGCTCGTCGCCGGTCAGCATCGCGTAGCCCACGGTCAGCGCGGCGCCCACACCGACCCACACGGCGTACGCCGTGCCGACCGGCAGGTCGCGCATCGCATAGGCGAGACCGGCCATGCTCGCGACGAGCGCCAGTGCGAAGACGACGGTGGGCGCGGGCCGGGACAGACCTTCCGAGCGGCCGAGCGCCGTCGCCCAGACGGCCTCGAGAACACCGGACAGCACCAGAACGAACCATGACATGACGGGCTCCCTCGATGTCGTCTTGTCGCGCGCCGGGTACGACACCCCTCGTCCGGGAGCCCGCTCGGGCTCTGGTGCCATGCTCTCACACGGGCGCGGGCACCTCACGGGCGCCACCGACGACGATGAAGGCCCTGGTCAGGAAGCCGAAGTCGCGCCGTCGTCCAATTCGCGTGACCTCCCGGCCGCCCGCGCGGCAGGATGGCGCCTCATGGAGACGGTGACGTTGTGGCGGCCCACGGGGCCGCAGGAGCTGGCGCTGGTGGAGGCCTCGGGCTGGCGGGCGTGGCCGCCGCGCCTGGCCGACCAGCCGATCTTCTACCCGGTGCTGAACGAGGACTACGCCACCCGCATCGCCCGGGACTGGAACGTCAGGCACTCCGGCGCGGGCTTCGTCACGCGGTTCGACGTCGCCAGGTCGTTCCTGGACGGCTACGAGGTCCAGCAGGTCGGCGGCGAGACGATCCTGGAGTACTGGATCCCCGCCGAGCACCTCGACGCCCTCAACGCGAACATCGTCGGCCGCATCGAGGTCACCGCGGAGTTCCGGGCGGAGGGCCGGTGAGCGCCGTCGGCCCCGACTGGGTGGAGCACCGGCGCGAGGACGGCGAACTCCTCGGCTGGATCCGCCCGCACGACGACGCCTGGGTCGCGATCTCGCTCCTCGGCCGGGAGGTCTCGCCCCCGGTCGAGTGGCTCGACGCGGAGGAAGCCCTGGAGGCCCTCGGCCTCGCGTGGCTGGCGAACGCCTGGGTCCTGGAACGCCCGGACGCCCCGGCCGTAAGGGTCCGGCTGGTGGACGTCCGCCCGGGCCAGGTGGTGGTCCAGACCGACGACTTCGGCGCGATCGACGTCCCCGTCACCCGGATCGCCCTGCCCTGGCCCGCCCCGCCGGAACTCCGGCCCGCCACCCCGGACGACGCCGTCGTCTTCGGGATGTCGTGAGCGGCGCCGGCGCGAGGGCCGCGCAAGATACCGGCCCGCCCGGACACAGGGCGGGCATGAGCCTGTTCGTGAGAATGTCCCGGGGTGCGGGCTGCGCCCTGCTCGTGGTGGCGGCGGCGGCGTCGTGCAGCACGGGCGAGGCCGGCGGCCTCGACCCCGAGGTGGTGGCCGACGACGCCCGCCAGGCGCGGCAGCGCTGGGACGACGGCGGTCCGGCGGACTACACCTTCCGGCTCGGGTCGTGGTGCGGCAACCGGGCGCTGATCGGCAGGTACGACGTGACGGTGACCGGCGGCAGGGTGACCGAGGTGGAACAGGTGCCCGGCGAGACCGCCTTCCTCGACGGCCCGCGGGAGTACCGGGAGGCGGGCGGCACCACGATCGACGGGATCCTCGACCGGATCGAGGAGCGCGCGGGCGAGGTCACCGAGGTGTCGTACGACGAGCGCCTCGGCTACCCGGTCAAGGTCTTCCTCGACCCGATCCCCGAGGCGATCGACGACGAGGAGTGCTACGAGATCACCCGCGTCGCCGCCGTCGGGGACTGACCTGACGGCCGCCCGGTCAGGCCTTCCCCAGCCTCCGCAGCGCGTCCCCGTCCAGCCGCCGGGTGTGCCACTCGTCCATCGGCTGCGACCCCAGCGACTCGTAGAAGGCGATCGCTGGCTCGTTCCAGTTCAGCACCACCCATTCGAGCCGCGTCCAGCCGCGCTCCACGCAGATCTGCGCGAGCCGCGTCAGCAGGCCCTTGCCCGCGCCGCCCCCACGGTGCTCCGGGTCGACGAACAGGTCCTCCAGCCAGATCCCGTTCCGCCCCGTCCAGGTCGAGAACGTCGGGTACCAGACGGCCATCCCGATGACGGTCCCGTCGTTCTCCGCGATCAGCGCGTGCGTCGTCGGCGCGCCGTCGTCGGGGAACAGGGCCCGGGCGAAGTCGTCGAGGGTCGCCTCGACGGCGTCGGGCTCGCGCTCGTACTCGGCGAGCGCATGGACGAGGCGCAGGATCTCGGGCAGGTCGGCGGGGGCGGCGTCGCGGATCACGGTCACGGACGTGAGGGTACGACGACGTCGCCCGGCGCGCGCAAGCGAGGGTCGAGCTGGACAGGGTCGTCTACGCTGGCCGGGTACCGTGAGGGGGCGCGCGACGGCGTCGTCGGGCGTGGTTCGCGGGAGATCTGGTCCGTGGTGACGAGAGGGAGCTGGTCGGGATGACTGCACGGCGCGTCGGCATCATCTGGAACCCGTCCAAGACGAGCAGGGAGGACCTCGAGGGAGCGCTCGAGGGGGCGTCGTCGTCGGACCTGGACACCGTCTGGTTCGAGACGTCCCAGGACGACCCCGGTCAGGGAGCCGCGGCAGCGGCGATCGAGGCGGGCGCCGACGTGATCGTCGTCGCGGGCGGGGACGGCACGGTCCGTGCGGTCGCGGAGCATCTGGGGGAGTCCGGCACGACGACGCCGCTCGGGATCGTGCCGCTCGGCACCGGGAACCTGCTCGCCCGGAATCTCGGCGTCCCGATCGGTGACCTCGGGGCCGCGGTCACCAGGGCGCTCACGTCCGAGCCGCGGACGATCGACCTCGGGTGGCTCGAGATCGAGCTCGGCGGCCGGAGCGAGCGTCACGCGTTCGCCGTTCTCGCCGGCTTCGGCCTCGACGCGCACATGATCACCGAGACGGACGACGACCTCAAGAAGAAGGCGGGCTGGCTCGCGTACGTCGAGTCGCTGGGGCGCGCGGTGGAGGCCAGCGACAACCTCGACGTGAGCGTTGTCGTCGACGGCGCGGAACCGGTCCAGGAGCACGTGCACACGCTCCTGGTCGGCAACTGCGGGACGCTGCAGGGCGGCGTCAACCTGCTGCCCGACGCCGACCCCGGTGACGGCGAGCTGGACCTCCTGGTGCTGCGCGCGTCCGACGCCGCCGGGTGGGCCGACACCCTGCGCAACATGGTCTGGGACAACGGCATCATGCGGTTCGCCACGGGCGCGTCCCGGGCCGAGAGCAGCGACAGCATCGACCACGCCCGGCTGACGAGCCTGGAACTGGAGCTGTCGGAGCCGAGGGTCTTCGAGATCGACGGCGAGGACCTGGGCGAGACGACCCGGCTGAGCGTCACGATCCAGCCGGGCGCGGTGCGCGTGCTCTGATCAGGGCCGCTGCTCGAGGACGGCGCCGATCGTGCTGGTGGCGTCGATCCACCAGGCCAGGCGGTGGTTGATTCGTTCTGCGGTGTCGACGATTCTGGTGTACTCAGCGGTGAGGTCCAGTGCGATGACAGGTTCCCAGTGGGCGATTCGGTTGCGGAGCTTCCTGATCGCGTCGATCTCGTCGAACAGTCGTTGCCTGCGCGTGTTCCGGAAGACCTGCGACAGGCATGGCTGCCACAGGGATCGGTTGTACGAGTTGGCCAGGAGGGAGCACCAGAAGCCCAGGGGTAACTCGGCGACGACCCTGTCGACGGTCACGGTGTGGCCGTTGGCGCGGACAGCCGATTCGGCCTGTCGGATCTTCGACAGGCTTCCAGGGCTGAGCAGACCCGGCCTTTCGTACCAGGCCATGCTGCGGGTGCCGAAGTGCCTGGTGAGCGCGTCATGCATCGTGTTGCGCAGTGCGACCTCGAAGTAGTGGATGGACGAGAACATGGCGAGTGAGGCGTTCAGGTTCCACCGGTAGAGGGCGACGGCACGGTCCAGGTCCCCCGCGCATGCGCCGGAGTACGTGCTGAGCCGAGGGGACGAGAGCAGGTTCAGCATGGTCGTGCGGACCGGTGCATAGATCGACAAGACGGAGTCCTTGTTGCAGTCGCGTAGGAACAGGGTCGTGCGCTAGGCTTCTCTGCGAGAGCCCCGGGAATCACGGCGTACCCACCTCGGTGAGGGAAACCCCCCGGGGCCTTTGACGTACTCGGACCCGCGCTCTATCTCTAGTATTCCGTATGTTTGGCGGTTGTGCCTCAGGAACGAGCGACGGAGGTCCCGTCGCGCGACGGATGGCCGAGGTTCGGCGAGAAAAGGCCTGGCCGGTCGGGCTCCGCGGGCGGTAGCGTGCCGGGAGGCCGTGCGAGAGCTTCAGGAGGTGGTACCCGTGAACGCAGTATCGACATGGGTGCTCCCCGAGGGAGTCACGGTCGGGCGGTAGGTCGTCCGGGAGCGCCAGACCCTGGTGCACTCCCGAAAGGCACGACCATGCGATTCACGACCGAACGGCGTCACGACGACGTCGTCGAGCGGCACTTCGTCCACGACGAGATCCCCGGCATCCTCTGGACGCCCGCCGCTGAGACCGCTCCGGTCCCGTTGATCCTGATGGGTCACCCCGGCGGGCTCGACCGGATGTACCCGCGCCTGGCCGCACGCGCGCGGGGCACCGTGGCGGGTGGCTTCGCCGCCGCGACGATCGAGGTGCCCGGCGGCGGCGACCGGCCGCGGCTGCCGGGCGTCGAGCAGGCTCGCGCCGACCTGCTGCGCACGTTGTCAGCGGGCGGGCGCGTCGCCGACGAGCTCGTCGAGCGACTCGTCCTCCCGCTGGTCGAGCGGGCGGTTCCCGAGTGGCGGACCGTCCTGGACGCCCTCCTGACGGTGCCGGGGATCCGCGGGCCGGTCGGCTGTTCCGGCGGCCCGATCGCCGTCGGCATCCGGCTCGCCGTGACGGAGCCGCGCCTCGCCGCCGCGGGGCTGTTCGCGGGCAGCTACGTGCCCCGGGCGATGTTCGCCGAGGCCCGTCTGGTCACGATCCCGCTGCACGTCCTGCTGCAGTGGGACGACGACGGCAACGACCGGCAGCTCGCCCTGGACCTGTTCGACGCCTTCGGCTCGGCGGAGAAGACCCTCCAGGCGAACCTGGGCGGCCACACCGGCGTCCCCCGCCACGCGGCGGAGGACGCGGGGCGGTTCTTCGCCCGGCACCTGAGGTAAGGCGGTCAAGAGGAGGCTTGTTCGTCTTGTGGGCATGCTGTCCGCGGGGCGAAGCAGGTTCATCGGCGGCAATATCACCCCCCGATATCATGCATCGATGCAGGTCGAGGGCTACGCTTGCAGTCGCTGACCAACGAGCAACCGCCACCGAGGTGCGCGTCCTCGTGGTTGCCGCTGCACCCCAGAGACCCCGGCCAATATCAACGCTGCAATGGTCCTGACCAGCTTGGCGTTGCAGCCCGAAGGAGGAGCACGTCGTTGAGTAGGAACCCGCGCAGACAGACGTCGCGTCACAGTCCTGCTCCGGGAGGTGACGCACCGCCTGGTCCTGAGTTCCTGGAGATGTGGCGGGCTGCGGTCGGGGATCTGGACGCAGAGATGGTGATGGCCGCGGTGAATCTGCTGCCTTCGAGCCCACGCCGGTTTATCCTCAAGGACATCGGAGTGCGTGCCACCGACAAGGCATCGCCCTCGATGGGTGCGCAGATCCTTGCTCGCCTGCGCTCGCGGGTGGGACAACTCGACGAGTTCGCGCACGCAGTGTTCATGCCTGCGTTGGCGGTTGTGTCTCATTCCCTGACGTTCGACGAGTGGGTTGCGCTGGCAGGCCCGTCAGTTGAGAAGTCCGCTCGGGTGTATGTCAACCACCCGGAGCTCATATTCCATGTGCACCTGCTATGGCGTATGCCGCGACGGTTCTCGCGCGTACTGCTGGCTGTGGCGTCCAACGGTGCAGGCAACGGTCCCACGATTGCCTTGAACCTGCTCGCAGAGTTCGACGAGACCGCACGCGCGTTGTACCTCGACTCGAGGAGCTCAAGCGATGGACGTCCGCCATTGATTCGGCTGGACGATATGTCGCCCGCGGGTAGAGTCGGCGCACTGTCCGGGGATCCCATTGCACCCGGTGTCGGCGAGCAGGAGTTGGCGGTCCGCCTAGGTGAGCTGGTTCCCGCGATGGAGGATCGTGGGCCGCTGGATGATGTCGACGTCGAGCAGGCAGACCCCCGGCACGTCTCGCAGATGCTGGCTGCGGCAGCACGCGAATGGGCTGACCGGCTCGACGCCGGAGTGCTGCCCTCCTCGGAGGCGACAGGGCCGATGCATCGGCTTGCGAGCAGGCTCTGGGTGCGCGCGGTCAGGCTGGGCGCCGGAGACCTGGATGGGCTGGTCAGGGAGCACGAAGACGAAAAGGCTCCGCGGATCGACCCATCGCGTTGGTGGCTGCTACGCCTGACGCAGGTCGTGGTGCCTGAGTTCGTGACCGGCCGCGATGACTTGGTCGAGCTTGCTGAGCAGGCTGCGCTTGTCCAGGAGCACCCGGCCGACGAAGCGCTGAATGCCCTGGTAACCGTGATTGACCTGGCCGTCGCCGCCCGTAGGGGTGAGTTGGTCGACCAGGCCACGCAGTGGCAGGCGTTCACTGATGCTCGGACTGGCCTGGGGCAGTTCGAGGCGATCGTCTCGGCCGCGAGCATGGGCCAGGTCACGCTGCCGTCCCTGGACGACGTCGTGCCAGTTGGCTGGGGAGCCGGTCCGGAGCTGCTTGACGACGTCGGTGACAACGAGAGGGGCGCACCCAGGAGTGCGTCACCCGAGCGGGACGCCCGCGACGAGGCCATCCAGGCTGACCTTGCGCAGTCAGCGTCTGCAGAGGTTCAAACGCTGGTCGCGGACGAGTCCGCACTTTCGATGCCAGGGGCGAAGGCGGAGACTGAGGTCGAGCCGGTCGTGACCTCGCAACCTGAGTCCGGGGCGGTCGAGTCCGAAGAACCGGCGATCGTCGAAAACGACGAGTCCGCGGTACACGGCGAGTCTGACACCGAGATCGACCAGCAGGGTGAGGCCTCGCGTGCCGGGGCTCCCGAGCCTGCTCGAGTGCGGCCGATGCCGGCGCTACCGGCGGCCCTGGCAAAGTACACAGGCAAGGCTGTGCTGGCGCCCGTTGTCACAGAACCTACGGTGGTCTCGGCTGAGCAGTTGCCAAAGGTTCCGGTAATCCCGGAGCCGGTCGTGGAGTCCGAGGAGCCGATCGACGAGCGTGCGACGTGGGGCACTGAGGCGGCCGACGCGCAGCAGTGCTTCCTGATCGGACAGGCCCGTTACGGCCTGGCGGCCGATCTGGCGCAGGCTTCCGGTGCGAACGCCGCACAGGTCGCCGCCCGGCGTATGGTCGGGTACGCGGCTGTGCTGACGAACCAGACGGGCGCGCTGGCGACTGAGATCTCCCAGCTCGCGGCTGCCATCGACCGGGAGGAACTCGGAGATGATCGCCTTGGCCGGCTGACGGCATGGGCCGCCGCGGCGAAGACCGCGCTGCTTGCACCCTCGGCCGGTCCGGCGGAGGTTCTGACCGAGCTTCTACCGGTTGTCTCATCGTCCGACGCGCTGAGTGAAGTGACCAATGCCCTGGTTGACGCTGCCCGCCAGGGTGTTGTGGTCGTCGCGCCGGAAGCGGTGGCGTCGGCTGGCGCGGCATCCGCCGCGACCGCACGCATCGCCGACGTCGTGCGTGAGGCGGGGGAGGTTGCTGAGCGAGCTCGGACTCGCACGATCGTTTACATGCCCGCGGCCGACGTCTACACGGCTTGGCTGGCGGAAGGCGGCAAGCTGCACGAGGTGTTCGAAGCCGTGCGCACTGACGACAGGGCACTGGCTCCGACAGTGCGCAAGCAGATCGTGGACCGTCTGCGGGGTAGCGCAGAGAAGAACATTGATCCGATTTTCCAGGCGCTGAACAGGAGTCGAGGGCGCCGGGTTGTCAAGATCGCCGGCAAGTCGCGTCAGACCCTGGTGGGCCGATGGGACGAGGTCATTGAACTTGCCTCCCGATGGGCGGTTGCAGTCGACGAACTGGATGCCTTGATGCAGGCAGCGGCGATGGGCGGCTCGTGGCAGGCGAGTGCGCTCGTGCGTTTGCGTGAGCGCATCGCCGCGGCGCGCGCCGACGCACTGGACGACTTGGCGCGCCTTTGCAAGGCAGCGGGGCTGGAGGAAGCGGCGGCCGGAGGCCCGGTCGAGCTATTGGCGCAGACGTTCGCGGCATGCGACGGCAGCATTCCGACCGCCTCGGAACCGCCTGCGGCGTATGTGCGGCACGGCGAACTGCTCGGTACGGATCTTGTGCTGGATCCAGGTGACCTACTCCCAGATGGTCCGGTGCCTTCTGAGGTATTCGTCGCGCTCGCGCAGGCACCGGTTCCTGACCCGGCCGATGTATACGAGGCTCTGGCAAGGCGGGGTGCGCATGATCTGACCGAGGTGCTGGTCAACGCCGTGCATGCCGCTGATGAGAAGGCGGGTGCGGCATTGGCTTCCATCAGGGTCCGTGACGTGGCGGATGCTGACGCGGCTGTCCTGGACGAGCTGGACGCACTTGAGGCTGACGTCGATGTCCGGCGTGTGCACGGGGTGTTGGGTGACGACTTGTGGGCGCGCGCTGCGTCGGTTGTTGAGGCGCTGAAGGAACGTGGCCGACGTGACTACGAGCGCATCCGGGCTGGTGTCAAGGACTTGACCGCGGTGATGGACCGGGAGCAGGCGAGGATCGTGGCGGAGACGGTCGCGGCGATCGACGCGGGGGCGCAGGACGATCCGTCCGTCGCCGAACACGCAGCCCGGCTGACCAGCATTGCCCGGGACGGGCAGGTCGCCTCCGCGCAGGAGCAACTACAGCAGCTGCACGAGGGGCAGATCTTGCCCGGGCCGGACACACGTGGTGAGCACCTCGTTCGGTTCTTCCCGACGATCCCGACGTTGCTGTCCTCGCGCGGCGCCGCAGAGGTGCAGCCAGCCTCGAAGCTCGAGGCACTCAACCGGGCCCTGCGTGAGAACAAGCACAACCCTGTCTCGCAGGAGCTGGCCGCTTCGGGTCTGGACCTGCTGACCTTGTCGGGTCCGCGGGCCAAGCAAGCCCGGGAGGCGTTCTCAGCATGGCTGGACATCAGTGCGGTGAACTCACAGGATCGCGGGCCGTCTGCGATGAGCGAGGTCGACAAGCTGCGCCTGGTACTTCGTCAGGCCGGAATCGAGTTCGAGGGCCGGACCATCGAGCAGGGCGGGTCGCGTGAGCGGCAGTTGGTCACTCTGACCGGTGTGGCTGTCCTCGGTAAGCCCTTGACCCCGGTCCTCGGGTCGGGTAGGTCAGCTGACGGAAAGTCGTTGAAGGTCTTGCTCGTGCGTAAGGCAACCACGCCAGCCTCGATCATTGAGTCGCTGGCGCAGTACCCGCCTGACACAACTGTCCTCATACTGTGGTTGGCCCGCTCGGCGCTGACTGCCGCGGAATGGCGCGCGGTAGGGGAGTCGGCTCGCGGGCACGCGAATCCGCCTGCGGTGGTGATGGACCCAGCAGTTTTGGTTTACCTGTCTGCGCAGGCTGAGCCTCGTGTGTCATCGCTGGCGGCGATCACACTGCCGTTCACCGCATCCAACCCATACCGTGACACCCCTGGTGACACACTCCCGGAAATGTTCTACGGGCGTACGGAGGAACGCGCGGCTCTGGTGGACATGAGTGGTTCGTCGTTCGTCTCCGGCGGTCGGCAACTGGGTAAGTCTGCGTTGCTGCGTCAGGCCAAGCGGGATTTCGAGGCGGACTCAAGCAAGCGGGTCGCGATCGTCGAGACCATTTACTCGGTGCGGTCAGGGTCAGACCCTGCCGACGTGTGGCCGTTGGTGTGGCGGGTGTTGCGTGAGCGGGGCATCGTCACTGAGCATGTGCCGGAGAAGCACGTGCCCGGGGCGGTGTACGACGCTGTCAAGCATTGGCTGACCGTCGACCCTGAGCGGCGGCTCCTGCTAATGCTGGATGAGGCGGACGAGTTCCTCGATGCGGATGCGGCCGGGAACCGGTTCGATAACGTCGAGTGGTTCCGAAAACTCATGCTTGACTCCAACCGCGCTTTTAAGGTCGTGCTCGCGGGTTTGCACGCTACGGCCCGGTTCGAGAGCCTGCCCAACCAACCGCTGTCACACCTGGGCAACCCGATCGTCGTCGGGCCGCTACGACCGACGCATGCGCAGGCGTTGCTGACCAGCCCGCTGGCTGCCATTGGTTACCAGTTCGATTTGCAGGTCACGATTGCTTCCGTGCTCTCGCGGGCAAATAACATGCCCGCTCAGCTTCAGCTGATCGGGCAGGCATTGGTGGAGCACATGGCATCCAAGCTGATCGAGGACGGCTCTCCGCCGTCCGTGATTCGGCGCGAAGACGTCGATGAGGCTTTCACGCCGAAGCTGACGGAGACGTTGCGCAGGAAGTTCCTGCTGACTCTGGCGCTCGACCCCAGGTACAAGGTGATCGCGTACGTCATGGCGAACGAGGCGCACGAGCGTGGCTCAGATGCGTCGATGTCGCTTCGTGAGCTGTCGACTAAGTGCCGTGAGGTGTGGCCGGCTGGTTTCGACGCACTAGGCGCCGACGCGTTCCGTGGTTTGGTCGCCGAGTGCGTCGCACTCGGCGTTCTGGCTCGGGACGAAACCCGGTACCGGTTGCGGACCCCAGCGGTGCGACGGCTGCTCGGCACAGCGTTCGAGGTCTTGGAAGAACTGACCGACGCAGCGGACAAGCTGGCCGTACCGGCAGCTTACGACGGGTCGCTGTTCCGGCGTCCTATCAATGGTCTGCGTGGCTCGGTCTCCCCTCTGACTGAGCGGCAGCTGACCGAGGTCTATGCCCGTGGTCCTCGTGTGGCGGTCGTCGCCGGGTCACGGGCCACCGGGCTGGACCGGGTGGTGCGTGCCCTGGAGGAGGTTGCTCCCTCAGTCCGGGGTGCTGGCCGGTTTCAGCTCATGCAGACCGGACGCGCGGATTCGGTTGCGGCCGCTGTCGGCAAGACGACGGACGCAGTGCGCTTGGTTGTCGACGTGCGCAACGCCGGCCACGTCCACGTGCGAGAAGTGATTGACGCGGCGACCACAGCTCTCAGGCAAGTCGAACGAGACGTGTCCGTGATAGTGGTCGCAGGTCCGTCGTCGGCCTCCGCGTGGGTGGGGCACCCGAACCTCGTCGAACTGACTCGTGTCGGGGATGACGGGATGCGTCTGCTGGCGGGTGCAGATGCCTTGCCGCTGCCGGATCCGAACAGCCAGGCGCGGGCGGCCCGCGAGCTGGGTGGATGGCTGAGCAACATGTACATGCTGAAGGACACAGCGGACGCGCCTGGCCCCCAGAAGGGCGCGGACGAGCTCATCGACCATGTTGTGGCCGCGCGCGTGAAGCAGCCCGGGCAGCTTGCTGAAGAGGCGGGAGTCAAGCCGTCCGTGGATCACACGAGCGCTCTGGCGCTCGTGCTGGCAGGTGTGTCGGAGATGACTGCAAACGCTAGGGAGCCCTGGGCCGACATCGTCGGGCTTCTTGAGCTTGAGGGCGACAAACTGGAAGCCGCCGTGAAACGCGATGGGTTCGTGAGCATCGAGCAGGTATGCGACGCCCTGGGCGCACTGAAAGTGCTGGCACCGGACCGCGAGGGGCATTGGGGCGTGGAGCCTGTGCTGGCAGCCGACCTGGACATGCTCAACCGCAGTCGCTCTAGGACGGCCTGATGGCCGAAACATTCACCAGCGAGCAGCCGGGGAGTGCTCGAGATACCGCGAACGAGGTACCGGTAGCCCCGGAGCTGTGCGCGTTGGCCAGGTACGTCGTCGAGATGCACCACGGGTCGCACGACGATGCGAGGCGCGCCGAAGCGGACGTCGAGGCGGTGCGCGACACGATCGCATGGCTGGTCAACGAGCCAGACGCGCGTACGGCGCTCGCGGCGCATGTCGCAGATTCAGGCGTACCGCTCTCAGGCGATGCCCTTGTGCTCGTGACCGGTACGCAGGACGAAGCGCAGGCTGTCCTTGTCGGCGTTCGCGACGGGATCCGTGCCTACGCCAAGGCTGTACGGCGCGCGCATCGTGCGGCGAAGAGAGGAACTCCTGAGGAGCGCCGGATCGCGCGCCTGTCGGAAGAGGTCAAAGAAGCCAAGCGGGGCAGAGCGATGGCGGAGGGGCGGGCGACTGCGTTCGCTACGCAGAACGCTCGCTTGACCGCTCAGATGGCCGAGTTGTCGGAGGCGTTGAGCGAGGAGCAGGAACGGGCGCGGGCTCAGGAACAGGCAGCTCGCTCGGCTCGAGCCGCGCTCTCGGCACCGCGGGTCCTGGCCCGGCACCTGCGTGTCGCGCTAGCCGGTACTCCTGCCCTGCTAACGGCAGCTAGCGTCGTGGTCCCGAACTTGGACGATGACCACTTTCATGAGTTGATGACGACGGTCCTAGCAGAGCTGGCGGACCCGAAGGCGGGCCGCGAATTGGCGGAGGCGCGGGCTCTGTCGGTCTCGATGCTTGGTGGCGGTGTCGAGGTCGGCGGATCGTGTGTCCTGGTCACAGCCGGAGACAGCCGGATACTCGTCGATGTCGGCACTCGGCCGAACGCAGCGAGCGTCGAGCAGATGCCCCCGCCGGGGCTCGCCGGTGCGCTGGAGAGTGGGCCGGTGGATGCGATCGTGCTCACGCATGCCCACGCCGACCATGTCGGGTGGGTGCCGGCGGTCATCGCAAAGCATCCGGATGTACCCGTTTACGCGACGGATGCGACTGCGGATCTGCTGGCGACCATGTGGACCGATGCCGCGAAGATCTTCTCCCGCACTGCCGGATCCGGGCCGGTGCCGTATACCCAGCAGGACGTCCTCGCAGCGCTCGGCGTGGTCGAGCAGATCCCGTTCGGGCAGCCGTGGCAGGTCGGGGACCTCAAGGTCGAGCTGTTCCCCGCCGGGCACGTGCTCGGCGCCGCCGGCGTGTGGCTAGGGGACGGGAAGGCTTCCCTCATCGTCTCCGGCGACGTGTCGGGGCCCGGACAGCTGTCGGTGGGTGGCTGGGACTTACCTGACCACATCCACGAACCGGACCTGCTGGTGTTGGAGTCAACCTACGGTGCTGAACGGGACCACGATTCTCGCATGACCGTTGAGGCGCAGTTCCTGCGTGACGTGGAACTCACGTTCTCAGCTGGTGGGCGGGTTCTGGTCCCGGCGTTCGCGCTCGGACGGGCGCAGGAGATCGCGATGCTGATCGCCGCAAATTTGCCGAACGTGCCCGTGCTGGTCGATGGCATGGCTCGGGACGTGACTGATGTGTTTCAGAGACACTCTGGTGTGACCGGATCTGCCATGGAGATCTGGTCGGATCAGGTTCGTCCGGTAGCTCGCGGACGCACCTCGCAGGTCTCCGACACGTTCAAGGCGGGCGTGATCATCACAACCTCCGGGATGATGACCGCCGGGCCGGCGTTGGCATGGGCACGCAAGGTGCTGCCCGACGAACGGTCCCTCGTAGCAGTTGTCGGGTATCAGGACCCCAACTCCCCCGGTGGAAAGCTGCTGGCAATGGACGAGACCGGAGGTACCTGGAACCTGCCGGATTTGAATGGCGGAGCGCCGACACCCGTGGAGGTCAGTGCCCGAGTGCGCAAGTACGGTCTCGGTGCGCACGCATCAGCACGAGAGCTGGTTGCGATAGCGACGCAGGTACGAGCGAAGGCGACGATGCTCGTGCACGGCGATCCGTCGGCCCGTCAAGAGCTCACCGCGCGGCTGACTTCCCGTCATCTGGATGTCGTCGACCCAGGATGCACGTGGCGCGCGTCTACCGCCAAGGGCTGAGTCGGTACAACACATTCGTTGGGCGACGTCAGCCGTTGGTGCGGCCTGGGAGTGGGGCGCCGTTGAGAAACTTCTCGTAGGCGTCTCGGGCGTCGTCGTCGATCTCGGGGGCGCCCGGTCCGTAGCGGGTGTCCGTGCGGTCCTGTTTGGGACCGGAGACCCAGAATTCCTCGCCCGTCTCGGCGTCGTAGAAGTTGGCGCCGACGACCCGCCAGCGCCGCAGCTCGCGGCCGTGGAAGCGGGCGGTGGCCCAGGATCTCGTGAAGTCGACCCAGCAGATCCAGGACGGACCGCGGTCGGTGCCGTACCCGGACTTCAGCTGCACGAACATGAGTCTGCGGGGCATGCCCACGATTGTCCGCCCGGTTCGGTTACCACCTCAACGGTTTATCGGTGCTGTGGTCGGCGCCTTGTCGCGGGGCCGGCTGCTCTCAGCGTATTTCGCTGGCCTGCCGGCCCGCCGCGATGGAACATGTGTACGGGGATTCGTTGTCGGTTGAGGAACCAAGGGGGCTGGTTCATGTCCGGAGCTCGGTGGCCGCGGCCGGTGCGGTGGCCGCGTCGTCGTGCGCGCGCCCTCGGCGGGGATCCGGGCTGGCGCGCGTTCCTGACGCGGCTGGCGCTGATGGTGCTGCCGTTCACCGTGGCGGGCGCGGTCGCGGACTCCTGGTCGGCCGTCGTGGCCGGGCGGCTGACCGCCGATCCGAGCACGGCCCACCTCGCCGGGTTCGCCGCGCTCGTTGCCGCGTCGCTGGTGATGACGTGGGCGGAAGGGCTGATCTGGCGGCGGTGGACCGCGGCCGGTGAGGCGCGGTTGCGCGGGCGGCTGCTGGCCGTGACCCTGCGCCGTCCGCTGCCCGCGCTGGAGGACGAGGCGGTCGGCGCGCTCCTGGAACGGGTCGACTCCGATCCGACGACGCTGTTCCGCGATGCCCAGCGGCTCGGCGGCGGGATCGCGGGCTCGGTGATCGGCGCGGGGGTCGCCTGGGTGACCGCCGGCCTGACCTGGTGGCCCGCCTGGATCGCGTTCCCGCTGGCCATGGCGGCCGCCTGGGGGGCGGCGCGGGGGCGCACCGGCCGGATCCAGGAGGCCTCCGTGGCGGCCGAGGAGGCGTGGTCGACGGACTCGGCCCGGTTCGAGGAGATGCTCGCCGCCTCCGACGACCTGCGTACGAGCGCGGCGCAGGGCTTCGCGCTGCGCCGGTACGCCCGCCAGGGCGCGGAGACGTTGCGCAGGTCGGCCGCGGTGCGGTGGATCTCGGGCGTCGTCGGCGTGCGGCTCGCGCTGGTGCTGGCCGCGCTCACCGGGGCGACGGTGCTGGGCGGGGTGTGGGCGGTCGGCACGGACCGGCTCGACACGGCGCGGTTCGTGACGCTGTTCCTGCTGGTGTCCTCCTTCACGGGCCAGGCGCGTGCCCTGCTCTCCGCGATGCCGGAGATCCAGGAGGCCCTCGGGACACTGACCCGGGTCCGCACGCTGCTCGCGTCGGCGCCGGAACCGGCGGGCGGGGAGCGCCCCGCGGACGCCGGCGGTGCCGGTGTGACCTTTCGCGGTCTGACCTTCTCCTACACCACGGAGGCCGGCACCGGCTTCACCCTCGGCCCGATCGACCTGACCGTCCCGGCCGGGCAGACGCTCGCCCTCGTCGGCCGCACGGGTTCGGGCAAGACCACGCTCACCAAGGTGCTGTCCCGCGCGGTCGAGCCACCGCCCGGGACCGTCTTCCTCGACGGGGCCGACGTCGTCGGGCTGGACCTGGAGCACCTGCGCTCGGTGGTCGGCGTCGTCGGGCAACGCACCGAGATCCTCGCCGGAACCCTGCGCGACAACCTCACCCTGTACCAGCCGGTTCCCGGGGAACGGCTCACGGCCGCGATCGCGGCCCTCGGCCTCGAGCCCTGGGTCGCGTCGCTGCCGGACGGCCTGGACACCGTCGTCGGGCACCACGGACGGCGCCTGTCCGCGGGCGAGGAACAGCTCGTCGCGTTCGCGCGGCTCCTGGTCCGTGACGTGCGCCTGATCGTGCTGGACGAGGCCACGGCCCGCATGGACGCGCACACCGCGCGCACCGTTACCACGGCCGCGCGCCGGCTCCTGGCGGGACGCACAGCGATCGTCGTCGCGCACCGCCTCGCCACCGCGCGGCACGCGGACGCCGTCGCCGTCCTGCACGACGGGCGCGTCGTCGAGCACGGCGGCTGGGACGACGTCGAACGGCGCGGCGGGCGGCTCGCCGCCCTCGTGGCCGACGACGGCGGGCACGATCGCGCACCGTCCGGGGCCCTCGACGACGCGCCTCTCGACGACGCGCCTCTCGACGACGCGGGCCCGCGCGGGAACGGCCTGATGGAACCGGCGGGCGCGGCCGGGCCGGCGCTCCAGGAGGCGACGGCGGAGGGGGACGAGGCAGGGCTCGGCGCGGAGGACCGCGGCACGGGCGATCACGGCGCGGACGGCGCCGGGTGGAAGCCGTTCCGGCGCCTCGCCGTGCGCACCATGCTGGCCCGGCCGCGGTGGTGGGTCGTGTCCGAGATCGCGTGGTGGCTGCCCGATCTGATCGGGACGGGCGGTGTGCTGATGGCGGTCGTGTGGGCCGGCCTGATCACCGGGCTCGAGGCGGGGGAGCAGCACTGGACCGCGGCCGTGGTGTTCGTCGCGGCAGGGCTGGCGATGCCGTTGCTGCGGCTGATCAGCGCCCGGCGTGACTCCTACTGGTGGGGCGAGTCGTACCTGCGCATCCGGCTCGCGGTGCTGCGGGGGCAGCTCGAGCACGGGGTGCACGCCAAGGCGCTGCGCGGCGCGTCGGGGGAGACCACCGGGCGGGCCGCCGAGGCGGGGCGGCTCACCTCCTACGCCGGGAGGGTGCGCGGCCTGGGGATCGACCTCGTCAACGTCGTGATCCTGGTGGCCGTCACGCGGTCCTGGCTCGCGGCCGGGATCGGCGCCGCGATCATCGCCGGGTGCGCGGGGACCTCGTGGATCGGCAGGCGGATGCTGCGCGACACCGCCGCCCGCGCCCGCGAGACCCGCGCCGCGTTCAGCCGCGACCTGGCCTCCGTGCTCGACGCCGTGCGGACCGTGAAGCTGTCCGGCGCGACCCACGCGGCCCTCGGGCACCTGCGGGACCGGGACGGCGAGCGCGTCCGCGCCGGGGTCCGGGAGAGCTGGGCGGACTTCCTGATCACCCAGCTGCAGCACCTGATCGCACAGGCCGCGACCGTCGCCGTCTGGTGGCTGCACGTGGCCGGGGTCTGGCCGCTCGCCACCACGCTCGTCGTCATCGCGGCGCTCGGCACCTACACGTCCGTCGGGTGGACCCTGGCGAACCTGCTCAACCGCGCGGCGCCCACCCGCGACTGGACCGACGACGCCCGCCGCCTCGCCGGGACGGACGACCTCGCCGCCGTCCCCGCCGACCTCGACCTCGTGGCGGGCACCCATGACGCCCGCCCGCCGGAACGCCCCGTGGCGCCCCTGCGGGAACTCCGGCTCACCGGCGTGCGGGCGGTCCACCCCGACGGGACCACCGGTGTCGCCGGGGTCGACCTGACCGTGCGACCCGGGCAGATGATCGCCGTCGCGGGCGCCGTCGGCTCCGGGAAGTCCTCCCTGCTCGCGGGCCTCGCCGGGCTGTGCCGGCTCGACGGCGGCGTCACCTGGAACGGCAGGCCGCTCCCCGACGCCGCGGCGCTCGCGGGGACGGCGATCACGTACGTCGCCCAGCTGCCCCGCGTGATCTCCGGGAGCATCGCCGAGAACGTCCACCTCGACCTCGGCCGCGACGTCCAGGCCGCCCTGCGCACCGCCCAGATGGACCACGACATCGCGGCCGCGGGCGGCGCCGGCACGCTCGTCGGGCATCGCGGCCTGCGGCTGTCCGGCGGGCAGACCCAGCGGCTCGCGCTCGCGCGGGCGCTGGTCGCCGCGGCCGACGTCCTCGTGCTCGACGACGTCTCCTCGGCGCTCGACGCCACCACCGAGGCCCGGCTCTGGGACGAGCTCGCCGCGAGCGGTGCCGCGATCCTCGCCGCGACCTCCCGGCACGCCACCCTCGCGCGCGCGGACCACGTCGTCGTCCTGCGGGGCGGGCGGCAGGCCGCCGCCGGGACGTGGGACGAGCTGCGGGAACGGTGGGGCCACCTCGCCGGGTGAGCGCGTGCTCGTCCCGCCGCTCCCGCGTCCGCCGCGGGATCCTCCCCGCGCCTCGCCTTGCGCTCGCCGCGTCAGATGAGACTCTGGATCCGCGCCCTCCCACGCAACCGCATCCGCGAAGGCTGGAAGGAAACGCGCATGAGCGACTCGACTATCGGTCCACCGCTCGCCGGAACCCCCTACATGGAGCTGTTCCACGACGAGATCGTGCGCATCGGTCAGCACATCCGGGACACCCAGCTCACCGCGATCCGCGACGCCATGAAGGTCGCCTACGAGTGCCAGGCCTCCGGCGGCCAGATCTTCTCGCACGTGCTGGTGGGGCACTTCGCCATGTTCGCGGCGAGCCCCGGCCTCCCCGGCCAGCCCTCGGTGCTGCCGCAGCGCGCCGACCGGAACATCGCGGCGGACTACGCCGTGATGAAGCCGGGCGACTTCCTGCTGACCAACGGCGCCTCGCTCATCAACCCCGACAAGGGGACCATCCCCGAGGTCGGCCCGGACGAGGCGCGCGTCCGGGGCGCCTACACCGTGGGGATCACCTGCAGTTACGCGCGCTTCTACAAGACCCCGGTCGGGGCCTTCGTGCCGGTCAAGATGAGCACGTCGATGGAGGACATCTGCGACCTGCTGATCGACAGCGGCTGCACCTGGACCTGCGGGGTGATCTCGACCCCGCAGATCCCGTTCCCGGTCGTCTCGTCCAGCGGCCTCTCGCAGTTCCTCGTCTACTGGGCCTGCACGGCGGCGTTGTGCCGCCGGATCGGCACGCAGGGGGCCGACGACGGCGCGGGCGCCGCGCGCGACTACCTGGACAAGGCGCTGGCGAGCTTCGCGCAGATCCGCGAGCACGAGTTCGAGGCGATCGATCGCGTGGCGCGCGCCTGGGCCGACCGCATCCTGCTCCTCGCCGGCTCGGCGGAGCGCCCGCGGATCCTGGTCTACGGGCACCCGCAGGCCGGGACGCCCTACGAGGGCACGCAGAACATGTTCGTCAACGAGGCCTACGAGACGGCTGCCGGCAGCTTCGTCATGCAGCCCTACGACCTCTGCAAGACGCAGCTCACGCCGAACGACATGGTGCTCATCGGCGCGATCAGCCCGGACAACGCCGACGAGATCCAGGTCGCCCGGTACGCCCGGGAGATCGGCGCGATGGTCGTCGCGTTCGGGCCGTTCGACGACGACGGCGGCACGGGCGGAGCCGGCGGCGCCGGCTCGCTCCGCGACGAGGTCGACGTCGCCATCAGCACGCACAGCGGGAACGGCGCGGGCGTCCTCGACGTCCCCGGGTTCGACGAGCCGGTCTGCCCCCTCAGCGGGCTGTCGGGGAACCTCGTGCTCTGGCTGCTGACCGCCCAGTGGACCTATCACATGGTCGCCCGCAACCACACGCCCACCTACTGGCAGAACTACTGGGAGGTCGGCGCGGACGCGTACGACGACCTCGCCCGGGCGAGGTTCCAGGAGCTCGGCTACTGACACGCGCCGGCCACCTTCCCCGGCCACGCATCCGTCCTGTCGACAAAGGAGTCCAGCACATGTCCACCACCTCCGCGAACCCCGGTTCGCGCCCCGTCGTGCTCAGCGACCGGCAGGGCTTCGACCGCCGCTGGTTCGCCCCGAACCTCGAGGCGGTCTACGTCCCCCGGAACGACGCCGAGGCGGTCGCGCAGATCGACGAAGCCATCGGCCGCTACGGGCGCGACGTCAAGATCACCTCGGGCCGCCACTGCTACGAGGACTTCGTCTACAACGACACGACCAGGGCCGTCATCGACCTGTCCGGGATGAACGGCGTCGGCTGGGACGGCGGGCAGGCCGCCTACTTCGTCGAGGCGGGCTGCGAGAACTGGACCGTCTACCGGACCCTGCTGAACGGCTGGAACAAGACGGTGCCCGCGGGAAGCTGCTACTCCGTCGGCGCCGGCGGTCACATCACCGGCGGGGGATACGGCCTGCTCTCGCGGCTGCACGGACTCGTCGTCGACCACCTCAGCGCGGTCGACGTCGTCACCTGGAACGCGTCGTCGAACAGCGCCGAACTGCACCGCGTCTCGGCGAGCAGCCCGTCGCAGGACGAACAAGACCTCTTCTGGGCCCTGCGGGGCGCCGGCTGCGGCAACTTCGGCGTCATCCTGCGGTACTGGTTCGACGAGCTCCCCGAGGCGCCGGAGTTCGCGTCGATCTACACCCTCTCCTGGGACTGGGCGTCGGTCGACCAGGGCTCCTTCGCGGACCTGCTGGCCTCGTACGCGGAGTTCGTGAGCATCATGCCCGAGACCGATTTCAGCCTGCTGAAGCTCACGCACGTCTCGGCAGGGCAGCTCGGGATGGTGCTCCAGGCAGTCTCCCCTCCGGGGGTCACGGTCAGCGACCACCGGGCCGAGGTCGAGCACCGTCACACGCAGGCGCGCAAGCGCTTCGGGGCGATCGTGCCCCACGCGCCGTCGCGCCACGCGCTCGGCGGTCATCCCGGATGGACGACGACGGCGGTGGGCAGCGAGAACGTGCAGCACACCACCTACCTGGAGGCCCTCCAGACGATGAACGGCTCGGGGCACAACCAGTTCGGCAAGTACAAGTCGGCCTACCTGAACCGCGCGTTCCCGGCCGACCAGGTCGCCGCGATCTACAAGTGGCTCAACATCACCCCGGTCGGCCTCGCGGCGGCCGACATGAACCAGAGCCTCCTGCAGGTCGACAGCTACGGCGGCGCCGTCAACCGGATCGCGCCCGACGCGACGGCGGTGCCCCAGCGTTCCGCGATCATGAAGCTGCAGTACCAGACCTACTGGCTCAACGCCGCACGCCCCGGCGAGGGGAGCCGGCCCCCGTACGACGTCCAGGCCGACGCCCACCTGCGCTGGATCACCGACTTCTACCGGGAGGTCTACGCCGGGTACGGCGGAACTCCCGACCCGGCCCGGGACCCGAGCGGCACCGTCGCCGGGGCCTACTTCAACTACCCCGACACCGCGCTGGGCACCCATGCCGGCGGCGACGTCGACCGGGCGCTGCGGCTCTACTTCCTGCGCAACTACCGCGACAACCCGCGCAACCTCGTCGCGGTCAAGCGCCGCTGGGACCCGGCGGACGTCTTCCACCACGCGCAGTCGATCCCCCTGCGCTGAGGCGCCGGCCGCCCGCGGGCGGGCCGGTCGTCACGCGCCGGTAACGATCCGTTCCACCCGCCCGGGGGACTTGACGAACCCCCTGCGGCGGGTGCACGGTTACGGCATGCCAAAACGTTTGGGCAGCCGATGACGCAGCGACGAGTCACCATCAAGCAGGTCGCTGCCGAGGCCGGCGTCTCCATCACGACGGTGTCCCACGTCCTCAACGACGTGCCGGGCAAGCGCGTGCACCCCGACACGCGGGTGCGGGTCGAGGACGCCGCGCGCCGTCTGGGGTACGTGCCCAACTCGCTGGCGCAGAGCCTGCGCACCCAGCGCTCCAACACGATCGGGTTCGTCGGCGACGAGATCGCCACCACCCCGTTCGCGGGCAAGATCATCCTCGGCGCCCAGGACGTGGCGCTCGCCCGCGACGCCGTCGTCTTCGTCGTGTCCACCGGCTACCAGCGCGAGGTCGAGAACCGGGAGATCGAGGAGCTGCTCAGGCGCCAGGTCGACGGCATCCTGTACGCCTCGATGTACCACCGGCCCGTCGAGCTGCCGCCGCAGCTCGCGTCCGTGCCGACCGTCCTGATCAACGCGACCTGCACCGGATCCGGCGTGCCGTGGGTCGTCCCGGACGAGGTCGCGGGCGGCGAGGACGCCGCCGACGTCCTGCTCACCGCGGGCCACCGCAGGCTCGCGTTCATCAACGACGTCGACGAGATCCCGGCGGCCTTCGGCCGCGAGGAGGGCTTCCGGCGTCGTGCCGCACGGGCCGGGCTGCACGACGACGACCTGCGGGTCGTCACCGCCGAGACCGACCCCGCGGGCGGGTACGCCGCCGCGCGGCAGCTGCTCGCGCACGCGGACCGGCCCACCGGCATCTTCTGCTTCAACGACCGTCTCGCCATGGGCGTCTACCGGGCCGCGGCCGAGCTCGGCCTGCGCATCCCCGAGGACCTCTCGATCGTCGGCTTCGACAACCAGGAGATCGTCGCCGAGGGCGTCCACCCCGGCCTGACCACCATCGAGCTGCCGCACTACGAGATGGGCGCGTGGGCAACGGAGCAGCTCTTCGACCAGATCGAGGCGGGACCGGGCGCGCGGCCCGCCGCCCCGGCACGCAAACTTCGGGGCCCGGTCATCCACCGGGCCTCGGTTGCGCCGCCCTCCCGGGGTCATGACCCGGGTGAGCGGCGCGAACCTTCGGACCTGGCGCGGCAACGCCAGGCCTGACGGAGCAGCACAGCAGACCCACGAACAAGTGACCTGGAGGGCACCTTGTCCCGCAGAATCAGCCGCATCGTCGCGGCCAGCCTATCCGTCCTCACCGTCGCCGGTACAGCCGCCTGTGCGGCAGGCGCAGGCGGCGGCTCGCAGGGCGGTCCGGAGACCATCGACCTGTGGACCCACGCAGGCGGCAACGACGCCGAGCTCGACGTCGTCAGGACCATCGTCGAGGACTTCAACTCGAGCCAGACCGAGTACGAGGTCACGATCCAGGACTTCCCGCAGGAGGCGTACAACGACGCCGTCGTCGGCGCGGCGTCGTCGGGCAACCTGCCGTGCATCGTCGACGTCGACGGGCCGAACGTGGCCAACTGGGCCTGGGCGGGCTACATCCAGCCGCTCGGCCTGCCCGAGGAGACCTTCGAGGGGCAGCTCGAGGGAACGCTCGGGCGCGTCGACGGTGAGGTCTACGCCTACGGGTACTTCGACGTCGCGCTCGCCCTGTTCAGCCGCGAGTCGATCCTCGAGGACGCCGGCGTGCGGATCCCGACCGTCGAGGAGCCGTGGACCAAGGAGGAGTTCTCCGGGGCCCTGGAGAAGATCGACGGCCTCGGCGAGTTCGACCACGCCCTCGACCTGGGCACCGGCGGATCGGGCGAGTGGTTCCCGTACGCCTACTCCCCGTACCTGCAGAGCTTCGGCGCCGACCTGATCGACCGGTCGGACTTCCAGAGCGCCGACGGCGTGCTCAACGGCCCCGAGGCGCTCGAGTGGGCCACCTGGTTCCGCGGCCTCGTCGAGGACGGCTACATGGCGCAGACCTCCGGCGAGGACTCCACCGCCGACTTCGTCAACGGCAAGAGCGGCCTGCTCTACACCGGCAACTGGGCCGACACGACCGTCAAGGAGGCGTTCGACGACGCCGTCGTCCTGCCGCCGCCGGACCTCGGCGCCGGCCCCAGGATCGGGGCGGGATCGTGGCAGTGGGCGCTCGCGGAAGGCTGCGAGGAGGCCGACGGCGCACGGGCGTACCTGGAGTTCGCCCACGACACGAAGTACTTCGTCGAGTACGGCAACGCCGTCGGGCTGATCCCGGCGACGCTTGACGCCGCGGCCGAGATCCCGGCCTACGCCGAGGGCGGGGAGAACCGCATCTACCTGGAGATGGCCGACCAGTTCGCCGTCGTCCGGCCGGAGACGCCCGCGTACCCGTACATCTCGTCCGTCTTCGAGAAGGCGGCCAAGGACATCCTCGCGGGCGGCGAGCCCCAGGAGATCCTCGACAAGGCGGTCGCGGACATCGACCGCGACATCCAGCAGAACGGCGGATACACGTCCTGACCTGACAGGACCCTCTTCCCCGTGGCAGCGGCCGCGGGACGGCTCACCGTGCCCGCAGCCGCTGCCCCTGGACCGAAAGCACTCATCTCATGGCATCGACCACCTTGAATCCGCCGCCGGCCCCGGTGTCCGGCGGGCCCCGGTCGGCACCGCGGCGCACCCGCGCGCGGGCCGGCGAGGCGACCGCCGCGGCCTGGATGATCAGCCCGGCGCTGGCCCTGTTCCTCGTCTTCCTGATCGTGCCGATCGTGCTGGCGTTCGCGCTGGCGTTCACGAACGCACGGCTGATCTCGCCGAACCCGCCGGAGTTCACCGGCCTGGACAACTTCGCGCTGCTCGTGACGGACCCGGTCTTCTGGGCCTCCGTGCGCAACACGTTCTACTTCGCCGTCGTCGTGGTCCCGGTGCAGGCCGGGCTCGCGCTCCTGCTGGCCGTGCTGGTCAACGCGAAGGTCCGCGGCACGCGGTTCTTCCGGACCGTGTACTTCCTGCCCGTGGTCACCTCGATGGTGGTCGTCTCGTTGCTGTGGCGGTTCATGTACGAGGACGACGGGCTGATCAACAAGCTGCTGCAGGCGCTCACCCTCGGCCGGTTCACCCCCGTGGACTGGCTGAACGACCCGGACTGGGCCCTGCCGGCCATCATGCTGATGTCGGTGTGGCAGGGCGTGGGCTTCACGATGATCATCTGGCTCGCCGGCCTGCAGACGATCCCGGCGGAGCTCTACGAGGCCTCCGAGCTCGACGGCGCCGGGACCTGGCAGCAGTTCCGCTACGTCACCTGGCCCGGCCTCCTGCAGACGCGCACGTTCATCCTCGTGACCATCACCATCGCTGCGTTCTCGCTGTTCACCCAGATCAGCGTCATGACCCAGGGCGGGCCGCTGGACAGCACCACGACCGTCGTCTACCAGGCCGTGCGCAGCGGGTACGAGCAGCTGCAGACGGGCTACGCGTCGGCGATCTCGCTGGTGTTCTTCCTCATGGTGCTGACCGTGTCGCTCGTGCAGCGCCGCCTCAGCCGGGAACGGGGATGAGCGCCATGACGTCGTCGTCCACGCACACGCACACGCACACGCGCAGGGGCCGCACCCACGCCGTCCTCGTCACGGCCGTCCGCTCGGTGCTCGTGCTGTTCTTCGCCCTGCCGATCGTCTTCATGCTGATGTCCTCGCTCAAGCCGGACCAGCAGATCTTCGCCGACCTCGGCTCCTGGCGAGCCTTCCTGCCCGTCGGGGAGATCTCGGCCGCCAACTACGCGGGGGTCTTCGACCGGGTGCCGTTCGCCCGGTTCCTCCTGAACTCCGTGGTGATCTCGGGGCTCACCGTCGCCCTGGGCATCCTCGTCAACAGCATGGCGGCGTTCGCCCTCGCGCGGCTGCGCTGGCGCGGCCGGGGACTCGTGCTCGGGCTCGTCCTGGCCACCCTCATCGTGCCGTTCGAGACGCTCGCGCTGCCGCTGCTGTGGTGGGTGAACAAGCTGCCCTCGTTCGAGGCGGACGGGTTCACGCTCGCGTTCAAGCAGGGCTGGCTCGACACCTACCAGGTGCAGATCGTGCCCTTCGTCGCCAACGCGTTCGCCCTGTATCTCTTCTACCAGTACTTCGACTCGATCCCGCGGGAGCTCGACGAGGCCGCCCGGATCGACGGGGCCGGCTGGTTCGCGATCTACCGCCGCGTCGTCATGCCCCTGTCGGGGCCCGCGATCGCGACCGTCGCGATCCTCACCTTCCTGCCCGCCTGGAACTCCTACCTGTGGCCGCTCATGGTCGTGCAGAGCGAGGAGCTGCGGCCGGTCATGATCGGCCTGCAGTACTTCTTCCAGCTCGACACCTCCTGGGGTCAGGTGATGGCGTACTCGTCGCTCATCACGATCCCCGTGGTGGCGCTCTTCCTCGCGTTCCAGCGCTCGTTCATCAACTCCATCGCATCCTCGGGGGTCAAGGGCTGATGCCGTACGTTCTTCCGGACACCTGGACCTGGGACATGTGGTTCGCCGACGACGGCGACCGGTACCACGTCTTCTACCTCAAGGCCTCGCGCGCGCTCGGCGACCCGGGCCGCCGCCACTTCCACGTCACCGTCGGCCACGCCGTCTCCGACGACCTCCGCCGGTGGCGGGAGGTGCGGGACGCGCTCGTCGTGTCCGACGACGGCGCGTTCGACGACCTCACCACCTGGACCGGATCCGTCGTCCGCGACCCGGACGGCACCTGGCACCTCTTCTACACCGGCACCAGCCGCGCCGACCAGGGCCTGGTGCAGCGCGTCGGCCGTGCCACCTCGGCCGACCTGTACACCTGGGAGAAGACGTCCGCGACCGCGGCCGCCGAGGCCGACGCCACCTGGTACGAGAGGTACGACGACGACGCCTGGTTCGACGAGGCCTGGCGCGACCCCTGGGTCTTCCCCGACGCGGACGGCGACGGCTGGCACATGCTCGTCACCGCACGCGCCAACCACGGCGCCCCGGACGGCCGCGGCGTCGTCGGGCACGCCACCTCACCCGACCTGGCCACCTGGACCGTGGGCCCGCCCCTGTCCGCGCCCGGCGCGGGATTCGGGCAGCTGGAGGTGCCGCAGCTCGCCACGATCGACGGCCGCGACGTCCTGGTCTTCAGCTGCCTGCACGGCGAGCTGAGCGAGGACCGCCGCGCCGCCGGCGAACGCGGCGGCGTCTGGAGCGTCCCCGTGCCCTCGCCCCTGGGCCCGTACGACGTCGAGAAGGCCACCCGCCTGACCGACGAGAGCCTCTACGCGGGCCGCCTCGTCCAGGACCGTGACGGCGCCTGGTGGCTCTTCGCCTTCCACCACGTCGACGACGCCGGCGAGTTCGTCGGGGCCCTCTCCGACCCGCTCCCGGTCGGCTGGAGCCCGGACGGCCGGCTCCACGTCACCGACGGCCGCTTCGACCACCTCGTGTCGTAACCGCCCGGCGGCACCCGGCGGGCCCGCGGGCCCGCCGGTACCCGCCCTTGTCGCGCCCGAGATCAGGGCATCAGCTGTATCGGAACACATCAAAGGAGATGTGATGAGGATGTTTGCAGAAGGACGACCGCGACCGCGGGCATGGGTCGCGGCGGCGCTCGCGGCGGTCCTGGCCCTGGCCGGGGCCGTGGGCGTGGCGTTGCCCGTGCAGGCGGCCGCGCCCGCCACGATCGAGAACCCTGGCTTCGAGACCGGGGACCTGAGCGGCTGGACCGTCGTCGAAGGTACGGCGTTCACCGGTGCCGCGGTCTCGTCCGCCACCGGGTGGGGGTGGGGCTGCTGCTTCAACCCCGAGGGGACCTACCACCTGTGGGGCGCGGCCACCGCCGGTGGCGACACGCCGACCGGGCGGATGCGCTCGTCGGTGTTCACGCTCGGCGGGACCGGGGAGATCAGCTTCCTGCTGGGCGGCGGGAACGACCTCGCGAACCTGTACGTCGCGCTGCGTCGCGCGTCCGACGGCGCCGAGCTCATGCGGGCCACGAACAGCGCGTTCGCCGACTCCGAGCAGCTCGGCCGGGTGGTGTGGGACGCGTCGGCCCATCGCGACCAGGAGCTGTACCTCGAGGTCGTCGACCGGGCCTCGGGCGGGTGGGGCCACCTCAACCTCGACGACGTCCGCACCTACACGACGGCCGGGTCGGTCGCCGAGCCCGTCAACCCCGGGTTCGAGACCGGTGACCTGACCGGCTGGACCGCGACGGGGCGGGCGTTCACGCCCGGTCACGTCACGGACCGGACCGAGTGGGGCTGGGGCGGGCCGTTCGGTCACGACGGCCGCTACCACCTGTGGGGCGCGAACGACGGGACCGACGACGAGACGGGCACACTGACGTCGTCGGCCTTCACGCTCACGGGCACCGGCGCGATCGAGTTCCTGATCGGCGGCGGCAACGACCTCGAGGACCTGTACGTGGCGCTGCACCGCGCGTCCGACGGCACGGAACTCCTGCGCGCCACGAACACCGCCTTCGCCGACTCCGAGGCGTACACGCGCGTGCGGTGGGACGCCTCCGCCCACCTGGGGGAGCGGCTCTACCTGCGGGTCGTGGACGACGCTACCGGCGGCTGGGGACACCTCAACGTGGACGCGTTCGACACCACGGGCGACGTCGTCGGGGGCGAGTTCGCCAACGCGGGCTTCGAGGCAGGGAGCCTGCAGGGCTGGAGCGCGGACGGCGAGGCGTTCTCCGAGGCGACGGTCAGTTCCGCGACGACGACGCCCGACGGCGCCCCGTTCGGCAAGGACGGGACGTATCACCTGTGGGGCGGGTCCCAGGGGGAGTGCCTGACCGGCACGCTGACGTCGCCCGCGTTCACCGTCGCCACCGGCGGGCAGGTCCGGCTCCTGCTCGGCGGGACGCAGGACGCCGAGGTCTACGTCGCGGCCGAAGCGGCGGCCGACGGGCGCGAGCTCGCGCGCGTGGGTGTCGGGGCCACCCGGGAGACCTACACGGAAGCCGTGCTCGACCTGACGGGGCACGCCGGCGAGACGGTCCGGCTCCGCCTCGTCGACAACTCGGCGTCGGGCCACCTCAACGCCGACCACGTCCGGACCGGCGGTGCTCCTGCCGCTGGTGCCGATGCCCACGTCGCCCCGGCGGCGTACGTCGCCGGGGCCGCGGCCGGGTCCCGGCCCGGCCGGACGTCCTCGGCCCGCTGCGAGATCTGAGAACACGAGAAACGGAAGGTGGTTCCAATGACGGGACGCCGAGAAACGAGAACTGCAACCCCGGTCCTGGTCAGGAGGTCGTTCCTGAAGGGCGCCGCGGTCTCCGCCGCCGTCGTCGCGACCGGCGCGCTGTTCCGGCCCGCGGCGGCCGCGGCCGGGGACCCGGTGCTGCACCTGTCGTACGACCAGCCGAACGGATCGACCGCGATCCGCGAGGCCGTCAGCCAGACCGACTTCACCGTACGCGTCGCCGGCAACCCCGCCGAGCGCGTGCCCGGCGTGCGCGGCAGCGCGTTCCGCACCGACGGCTTCTCGACGTGGGCGACGGGCCAGTTCACCAAGCCGCTCGCGGCGCAGCTCACGATCCAGACCTGGATCGCGCTGGAGAGCTACCCGGCGGACGCCGAGCAGCCGTACGCGAGCCTGACGCCGTCGTCGATCATCCACCAGCGCACCGGCGACGCGGGCTTCGACATCGCGATCAACACGTACGGCGAGTGGTGGTTCACCGCGAACCTCGGCGGGCAGTGGCACACCGTCAAGGCGCCGTGGCTGTTCCCGCTGTACGAGTGGGTGCACGTCGCCGCCGTCGTCGACACGACGGCCGGGGAGCTGCGGCTGCACCTGGACGACGCCGCCGGGCCCAGGGTCGCCCGGGTCGCCGTGCCGGCCGGGACGCAGTTCCGGCAGGCAGCGGGGGCTCCGCTGGTGATCGGCAAGGCCGCGCAGGACCTCACCACCGGCGTCTTCCTCGTCAACGCGCTCGACGCGGCGTACGACGACACGCGGATCTACGACGTCGCTCGCGGCGCCGACGCCCTGACGGCCGAGTACACCGCCGGGATCGCGGGAGCCAGCCCGGCGCACGACGTCGCCCTGCAGGTCACGGACCTGCGTTTCGCGGACGACATCCTCCGGCCCCGCTACCACGCGATGCCGCCCGCCAACTGGACCAACGAGCCGCACGGCCTCGTGCTGCACGACTGCAAGTACCACATGTTCTACCAGCGCACCCCGAACGGCCCGTTCAAGTGGCAGATGCACTGGGGCCACATGACGAGCACGGACCTGGTGCACTGGGCGAACCTCCCCGACGCGCTGTACCCGCAGCTCAACGACCGGGAGGCCCAGCAGGGTGCGGTCGCGGGGGACGGGCTGACGGGTCAGGGGTCCAAGGGCATCTGGTCCGGGGACGTCGTGTCCGTGGACGGCACGGCGCACGCGTTCTTCACCACGGTGAACTTCGGCGGCCCTTTCGACCCGGGCATCACGCGCGCGTCCAGCGCGGACACGGACCTCGTGCACTGGACCAAGGCGGACGCGGGACTCATCGACAAGAACGCGCCCGCGCACGTCGCCGACTTCCGCGACCCGTACCTCTGGCAGGAGCCGGGCGGCACGTGGCACATGGTCATCGGCGCGGCGACCGACGCGGGCGGGGCCGTGGAGCACTACACCGCCGGGTCGGTCACCGGGCAGTGGACGCGGGCGGGGAGCCCGTTCTCCACGGTGCCGTATGCGCAGATGGACATCGGCTCGGCGATCTGGGAGATGCCGGTCTTCGAGAAGCTCGGCACGCACGACGGGCAGGACAAGTACATCCTGGTGGTCAGCCCGATCGGCCGGTCGGTGTCCAAGCTGACCGCGCCGTACACGCGGTCCGTCTACTGGACCGGGACGTGGAACGGCAGCCAGTTCACGCCGGACTACGCGCAGCCCAAGATGCTCGACGTCATCCACGGGCACCTGTCCCCGACCGTCGCCCGCGGCCCGGCGGGCAAGCCCGTCGCCATCGGGATCGTCGACGAGCGCTCCAGCTCGAGGATGCAGAACGACCTCGGCTGGGCCCACACGTTCAGCGCCCCGCGCGAATGGCGTCTGCTCGGCGACGGCCGCACCCTCGGTCAGCGGGCCCTGCCCCAGCTCACGACGCTGCGGGCGGGCGCACCGCACACCGAGTCCGGCGTGACCGTCACCGGGGAGCGCGCGCTGGGCGCCTCCGGCAACCAGGTCGAGATCATCGCCCGGGTGGACCCGGCCGCGACCGGCCCGCGGTACGGCCTGTGCCTCGCCGCCTCCCCGGACGGCGCGGAGCTCACGCGGATCTACTACGACGGCGCCGACCTCGTCATCGACAAGACCCGCTCCAGCCGGAACTTCGAGGACGAGGAGGCCGTGCTGCTGCGCGGCGCCTACGACGAGGCGGCGTTCGGCAAGCCGCAGAAGTTCCACGTCCTGGTGGACCACTCCGTGATCGACGTGTTCGTCAACGACGCCGCCGCGTTCTCGAACCGCATCTACCCGACCAGTCGCGGTGCCGACGGCAAGGCGGCGAGCACGGGCCTGAGGTTGTGGTCCGACGGCGGCAGTACCCGCTTCACCCAGGTCGACGTCTGGCAGCTGCAGGCCGCGTCGTCGTCCGCCACTCCTTGACACCCCCCGACCCACGAAGGAATGATCATGAGAACCTCGCTTTTCGTACGACGACGCCGGGGGCGCCTGCTGCCCGCCGCGATGGCGGCGCTGCTCGCGCTGACCGCGGCCCTGGCGGTGGCGTTGCCCGTGCAGGCCGCGGCGTCGGCCACCATCGAGAACCCCGGCTTCGAGACCGGTGACCTGACCGGCTGGACCGTGACCGAGGGCGACGCGTTCACGGACCCCCACGTCAGCGACGCCACCGGATGGGGCTGGGGCTGCTGCTTCAACCCCGAGGGCACGTACCACCTGTGGGGTGCCGCCACCGGCGGCGACGCCCCGACCGGGCGCATGCGCTCGTCGGTGTTCACGCTCGGCGGGATCGGCGAGATCAGCTTCCTGCTCGGCGGCGGCAACAACCCCGAGAACCTGTACGTGGCCCTGCGCCGTGCGTCGGACGACGCCGAGCTGATGCGCGCCACGAACACCGCCTTCGCCGACTCGGAGCGGCTCGCCCGCGTGGTGTGGCGGGCCCAGGCCCATCTCGGTGAGGAGCTGTACCTGGAGGTCGTGGACACGGCGTCGGGCGGGTGGGGGCATCTCAATCTCGACGACGTGCGGACGTACGCCGAGGAGTCGATCGACCCGCTCGAGCCCGTCGTCGGGCACGAGTTCGACAACCCCGGTTTCGAGAGCGGGGACCTCGCGGGGTGGACGGCGGACGGTCCGGCGTTCGCCGGGGCGAACGTCTCCGGCGAGACGACGACGCCGGACGGCGTTGCCTTCGGTGCGGACGGTGCCTACCACCTGTGGGGCGGCGGCGACGAGGGCCTGACCGGGACGCTGACGTCGGACCCGTTCCTGGTCGGCGGGCGCGGTGAGGTGTGGCTGCTGCTGGGCGGGACGAAGGATCCGGGGGTGTACGTCGCGGTGTACGCCGCCGAGGACGGGCGCGAGCTCGCGCGCGCCGGGGTCGACGCGACGCGGGAAACGTACGAGGAGGTCGTGCTGGATCTTTCCGCCCACGAGGGGGAGCAGGTCGAGCTGCGCCTGGTCGACGGCTCGACGACCGGGCACCTCAACGCCGACCACGTGCGCACCCTGGTCAACGACCCGATGCACTGGTCGTTCGACGAGGGCTCCGGCAAGCAGGCGCACGACGACGGCTCGGACGTGACCGATGACGTCGCGTACGTGTTCAACGACGCGTTGGACAAGCCCGACTCCGATCCGCTGTGGCGCGAGGGCGTGCGGGGCGGGTCGCTGCTCTTCGACGGGTACTCGACGTACCTGCGGCGCGACGGCCGTGCGGCCCTGACGCCGAGCAGCGGCCTGAGCGTCGAGGCGTGGGTGGCGCCCCGGTCCTACGAGTGGGGCGACCGCGGGCAGGCGTCGGCGATCGTCAACCAGCACGACGCGGCCGCGAAGGCCGGGTACCTGCTGGGCATGTACCGGCATGGTGCGTGGGGCCTGGAGCTGGGCGACGGCGTCGGCTGGCACACGCTGCGGGCGCCTGCCGGCGCGACGCTTCCCACCTACGGGTGGAGCCATGTCGCCGCGACGTACGACGCCGCCTCCGGCGTGATGCGGCTCTACCTGAACGGTGACGAGGTCGCCACGAAGAAGCTCGGGGCGGGCACCCGGATCCTGGCCGCCGCGGGTCAGCCGCTGCAGGTCGGCCGGCACAACCAGGCCGCCGTCATCAACGGCACGTTCCACGCCAACTCGTGGAACGGCGCGATCGACGAGCTCACCGTCACGGACGAGGTCCGCACCGCGGAGCAGATCGCGGGCGCGGCCGCCGGCGGCGGCGACGCGTCCACGGCCGGGCTGCGCCCGGACCGCTCGCGGTACGACGGCGACCGTTACCGCCCGCAGTACCACTTCCTGCCGCCCGAGCACTGGATGAACGAGCCGCACGCCCCCCTGTGGTATGACGGGAAGTACCACATCTTCTACCAGCACAACCCCCAGGGCCCGTACTGGCACCAGATCCACTGGGGCCACGCCGTGAGCACCGACCTGGTGCACTGGAAGGACCTGCCCGTGGCGATCGCGCCGCAGGAGCCGGTGACGCCGGACGGCGTGTGGTCCGGCAGCGCGACGACGGACGCGGACGGGAAGCCCGTCCTCTTCTACACCGCGGGCAACGACGCGAAGGTCCCCAACCAGGCGACCGGCCTGGCCTGGCCCGCGCCCGGCACGCCCGAGAGCCCGCTCGCGGACTGGCGGCTGGAGCCCGAGCCGGTCACGGTGCAGCAGCAGGACCTGTCCTCGCCCGTCGGTACGCCGTGGTTCGGGCAGTTCCGTGACCCGTTCGTGTGGCAGGAGACGGGCGACGACGGCAAGCCGGTCTGGTACCAGATCGTGGGCTCGGGGATCGTGGACGGGGAGAAGAAGGTGGGCGGGACGGCGCTCGTGTACACCTCCCGGGACCTCCTGCACTGGGAGTACCGGAACCCGCTGTTCGTCGGGGACGCCGCGAGGTACCCGAAGACCGGGCAGGTCTGGGAGCTGCCGGTGCTGCTGCCGCTCGGGGAGCGCGGCGGCGAGCAGAAGCACGTGCTCGTGGTGAACCCGTGGTTCGACGGGTACAGCGAGAACACCGCGAAGAACACGTACTACTGGGTCGGCGAGTGGGACCGGGACGAGCACCGGTTCGTCCCCGACCACGAGGAGCCGCGCCTGTTCGACCACGGCGAGCACTTCACGGGCCCGTCCGGCATGGTGGACCCGAAGGGCCGCTCGCTGCTGTTCACCATCACCCAGGACGGCCGCAGCGAGTCCGATCACCACGACGCCGGGTGGGCGCACTCGATGGGGCTGCCCGTCGAGCTGAACCTGACCGCGGACGGGGACGCCGGGGTCACGCCCGTCAAGGAGCTGCGGTCGCTGCGGTCCGAGAAGGTGGTGTCGATCGCCGACGCCTCGGCCGCGACGACGAACGCCGCGCTCGGCCGGAAGCAGGGCCGGCTGAGCGATCTGCTGGAGGTCAAGGCCGAGCTGCGGATCAGGCCGGGGTCCGGCAGCGGCGTCGGGCTCGAGCTCCGGCGCAGCGGCGACGGCCGGGAACGGACCGTCCTGACCGCCGACCGGGCGGGCAAGCTCCGGCTCGACCGGAACTTCTCGAGCCTCGACCCGGACACCCGCAAGGGCGTCCACGAGGGTGCGCTCGAGATCGGCGCGGACGGGAAGGTCACGATGCACGTGTACGTCGACCGGTCCGTGGTCGAGGCCTTCGTCGGCGGCGGGAGGTCGATGACGACACGCGTCTACCCGACGCTCGCCGACGCCGTCGGCCTGCGCGTCGTCGGCGGGACGAACGTCCGGGTCAGGTCGCTGGAGGTGTGGAACCTCGACGGCGCGTACGGGCCGGTCGTGCCGGCGCACCACGAGGCGCCGCCGGCCCCGGGTCCCGGTGTCGGCGAGCTGCCGAACGGCGACTTCGAGACCTGCGACCTGACCGGCTGGACCGTCGTGGACGGCGACGCCTACGGCGACGCCAACGTCACCGACGCGGACGACTGGGGCTGGGGCGGGCCGTTCCGCCAGGCCAACGCCTGGGGGAGCACCGACCGGTGCCACCTGTGGGGGTTCGACGAGGCGGTCGGCGACGCCGGGACCGGCCGGCTGCGGTCGGAGACGTTCACGCTCGGCGGGGACGGCGCGATCGACCTGCTCACCGCCGGCGGCCACGACCCCGACAAGCTCTACGTGGCCCTGGTCCGGGCCGCGGACGGTGAGGTGCTGGCCAAGGTCAGCGGCAACGCCGAGGAGGCGCTGCGGGCGCAGTACCAGCGGCGTCACCTCGACGCCTCCGAGTACGTCGGCGAGGAGGTCTACGTCGAGATCGTCGACGAGGCGACGGGCGGGTGGGGGCACCTGAGCGTCGACGACGTCAACGTGCCGGTGTCGGCCGGCTGACACCGGGGCTACGGCCCGGCGGTGGCGGTGGCGGCTCCGGCCTTGGATGCCGCCTCCGCCAGCGCCTTCTGGAAGGCGGCGACGTCGCCGCCGCCGTCGAGGACCTGCTTGTTGAAGGCCGTGGTCGCGCTCGTGATGTCGGTGAGATGGCCCACGGGGATGGCCGCGCCGTGGGCCATCGAGGACACGATGGTGTCCTTCTGGAACGACGCGATCGCGGTCTTCTGGTAGGCGGTGAACTGGTTCTCGTCGATGTCGGTGCGGGCCGGGATGGCGCCCTTGACCTTGTTGAACCGGATCTGCGCCTCCTTGGAGCCGATCGTCTGCAGCCAGGCCTCGGCGTCCTGTTCGTCCAGGATGCCGGTCGACATGGTGAACGAGTCGGCGAGGAAGTCGAACACGCCGTGGGAGCCGGGGGAGGGGACGGCGAGATAGTCCTCGCCGAACGTCTTGCCGGCGTTGCCGAAGCCGCTCACCGCCCAGTCGCCCATGATGTTGAAGGCCGACTCGCCGTCGGCGACCTTGCCGATGGCGTGGTCCCAGTCGTGGTCCATCCGGGTGGGCGTGGAGTACCCCAGGATCGTGCGGAAGTCCTCCAGGACGGCCGTCACCTCGGGGCCGTTCCAGTCGGTGGTGCCGTCCCAGAGCCCGGAGTAGGCCTCGTGGCCGAGGCCCCCGAGCAGGACGGTCTCCAGCAGGTGGACCTGGGTCCAGGTGGTGCCGAGCGCGAGGGGGACCTCGACGCCGCCCTCGCGGAGCGCCGCCAGGTCCGCGATGAAGGCGTCCAGGGTGTCGTACCTGCCGGAGGGGTCGAGGCCGTGCTCCCGCAGCACGGCCGGGTTGACCCACATGACGTTGGCCCGGTGGATGTTGGAGGGGACCGAGTAGATCTTGCCGTCCTCGGTGGCGAGCAGGTCGATCAGCTCGGCCGGGAAGACGTCGGTCCAGCCGTACGCGTCGTAGAGGGCGGAGACGTCCTGGATGTAGCCGTCGGCGATGTAGTCGTCCAGCTCCGCGCCCGCGTGGGCGACGAACGTGTCCGGCGGGTCCTGGGTCTCCAGGCGCGACTGCAGGTGCTCCTTGGCCGACCCGCCGCCCCCGCCCGTGATGCCGTCATCGACGAAATCGATTTCCGGGTGCTGCTGCCGGAAGACCTCCACCAGGGTGATCAGGCCCTCGTTCTCCGAGCCGGTGGACCACCAGGTGTAGACGGTCACGTCCCGGTGCGTGTCGAGGGGCGGGGCGCCGCGGCCCGGGTCGCCGGTGCCGCACCCGGCGAGGGAGGAGGTGAGGAGCGCGGCCGCGAGGGCGGGGGCGGCCGGCTTAGCAAACGATTTCCAGGTAGGCATTTCCAGGATCCTTCGACGCTGAGGGAGGGCACCGCCGGGCCCGGACGGCCTTGTCCGGGCGAGAACGATGAGTTCGCAGCAACCTAGCCGAACATCGTCGCCGCCTGTCAATCGGGTGAAGGGTGATAACGGGCGTGCGGACGCCAGCGGGACCGGAGCGGGCCCGGACCTGTGCGCGGGTGAAATCGGTCCGAACCACAATGGTGATACATATGCGCGAGTTCTTCGCGTAGGGGGGCAACTAGCCTTGAGGGGTGATCGGCGGCTTGCCCGCGCTGTCCCGGTGCGGGCCCTGCGGCCCGGCCGTACGTTTGGACCGATCGTCCCGGGACCAGCCCGGCGGCGATCCGAGGTGAAAGGACGCTGATGCCGTCAGATCGCGCGGCGGTGCTCGACGGCACCACGAAACTCGAGGCGCTGCGTCCCCGTGACCCGCGCCGGGCGGGCCGGTTCCGGCTGCGGGGCAGGCTCGGGGCGGGCGCGATGGGGACCGTGTTCCTCGGCGCCGACCGCCGCGGGCGGCGCGTGGCGATCAAGTTCCTCCGGGAGGAGTTCACCGACGACCCCGCCTTCCGGACCCGGTTCCGGCGCGAGGTCGAGGCCGCCTCCCAGGTGCACGGCCGCTGGATCGCCCGCCTCGTCGAGGCCGACGCCGACGCGAACCCGCCGTGGATGGCCACCGAGTACGTGGACGGCCCCAACGTGTCGCAGGCCGTCGGCAGGAACGGCCCGCTGCCGCCCGCCGCGGTCCTGGATCTGGTCCGGGGGGTGGCGCACGCCCTGATGGACGTGCACGCCACCGGCCTCGTGCACCGGGACGTGAAGCCCGGCAACGTGATCCTCGGGCCCGACGGCCCGCGCCTCATCGACCTCGGCGTCGTCGGCGTGCAGGACGCCACCCGCCTCACCACCACGGGCACGCCCATCGGCACGCCCGCGTGCATGTCGCCCGAGCAGGCGTCGAACGGCGTGGTGGGGGCGTCGTCGGACATCTGGTCGCTGGGTGCCCTGGCGTGGTTCGCCGCGACCGGCAAGCACCTGTACACCGGGCACAACACCGCCTCGCTGCTCTACCAGGTGGTGCACGAGCGGCCGGACACCGCGGGGGGCCCGGAGTGGCTCCTCCCGCTGCTGGAGGCCTGCCTGCGCCGTGTGCCCGCCGAGCGCCCGTCGGCCGCGCAGGTCCTCGACCTCGTCGGCCCCGGCCTCGCGAACGCTCCCGAGGGCGCGGAGCTCGCCCGGTACACCGCGGCGGCGGTGCCCGCCGCGGGAGCCGGGCAGGACGAGAACAGCTATTCCCGGGGCCAGCTCGCCGTCGGGGTGGCGACGATCGCGGCGCTCGCCGGCTCGGCCGCGGGCCTGATCGCCTGGGCGCCGTGGGAGCCGGGGGAGACCAGGCTCCTCGACGAGCGGATCCTCGCGGACGCCCGGCCCGCGCCCGTGCACGGCGTCTCGCACATCGAGAGGGCTGCCGGCGAGCGCGGCGACAAGGGCGAGAAGCCCGGCGCGTCACCCACCGCGCGTCCGACGGCGGCCGGTCCCTCCGCGGAGCCGTCCCCGGGCGGCGACGCGACCGCGCTACCGGACCCGGCGTCGTTCCCGGACGCGACGAGGACACCGCCGGCCGACGCCGGGGGCGGCTCGGAACCGCCCGCGGGATCGGCCGGCGAGCCGACGTCGCCCGCGGAACCCACCGACCCCGGGCCGTCCGAGGAGCCGCCCCCGGCGACGGCATCCGTGACCTACGTGCACGGCACCGTCGGCAGGTGCCTGACCGACGTGCCGGGCAGGGACCCGTCCCTGACGCGGTGCGAGAACGCACCGGCCTGGGAGACGACGACGCTGGCCGCCGGCGGGGACCAGATCCGCCATCCGGCCACGGGCGAGTGCCTGAGCGTGAACGGCTACCGGAACCTCACGAGCGTGCCGTGCGACGGGTCCGCTCTCCAGGGCTGGTACGTCGTCGACTACGGGGCGAGGTTCGGGCTGCGGAACGCCGGGTCCGGGGAGTGCGTGACGGTCCATCTCACCTACGACGTCGCGACCGTCGCCGGGACGCACTGCGGTGAACGCGCCGGACAGCTCTGGACGTGGGGCGGGTAGCGGCGGGACCAGCGGCGCGACTTGGAGAATCACCCGCGGCACGGTTGACTGTTCTCACATGAGCAGGACTGGCGAGGACGAGACGGCCGTGCAGGAACCTGCCGGACCCCGCCGGCCCTGGAGTCCGGGCCGTGCGGCCAGGGTGAGCATGATCGGCGCCGCCCTGGGCGGCGGGAGCGTGGTGCGCCTGCTCGCACCCGAGCTGCGGCGGGTCCCGTACCGGCGCAGGCGCTCCGAGCTCGCCGCCCTGCTGCGCTGGTGCCGGGAACGGCCCGCGGTCCAGGTGCGACTCGTCACCGGGCCGGGCGGTGTGGGCAAGACCCGGCTCGCGGTGGAGGCGTCGCGCCGCCTGACGCGCACCGGCTGGCACTGCGTGTGGATCCGCCCCGGCATCGACCCCGCGCGCGTGCTGCCCGACGTCGCCCGCCGGAACACCCTCGTCGTCGTCGATGACGCCATGGCCCGGACCGACCTCGTGCGCGTGCTCGACGCGCTGCGGGCGCCCGCCCACGGCAAGCTGCGCGTGCTGCTCATGTCGCGGGTGGCGGGGGACTGGTGGTCCCGGCTCCGGTGGGCCTCCGGCCTGGTCGCCGCCGCGGATTCCCGGGTCTCGGACCAGCACCTCGAACCGCTCGGGCACGACGACGCCGTGTCGCTCGTGCGCCCGGCGGTCCGGGCGTTCAGCTCGGCGCTCGGCGTCGGCGGGGCCGGCGTCGTCGCCGTTCCGCCCGACCACGGCGCCCTGCCGCTCGACCTGCACGCGACCGCGCTCGCCGCGGTCCTGGAGTCCGCGGACCGGTGGCCCGAACCGTGCGACGGGGACCCGGTGCCCGCCGACCCCGACGTCGCCGTCGGCATGCTGCTCGACAGCGAGCGCGTCCGCTGGCTCCGCGAGGCGCCGATCCCGGGCATCGATCCGGCGGGGATGGACGACGCCGTCGCCGTCGGCGTCATGCTCGGCACGACGTCGGGCACGACCGTCGTCCACGTGCTGAACCGCGTGCTGCCCGCCCGCGCCGACGTGACGCGGCTCGGGCCGGGCCCCGGGCCGGTCGGGCTGGTCGTCGGGCTGCCGCACCGCCTCATCGAACAGCACGTCGCCCGGCAGATCGCGACGGCGCCGTGGCTCGTCGTCGAATGGCTGCGGGAGCTGGCGCCGGACGTCGCCCACCGCGTCGCGCTCATCATGACCGGCCTGCTGGCCGTGCCGCCGCCGGGATTCGCGCCCGAGGACGCCGAGCGCGTGCTGGACCGGGTCGTCGACGAGATGCCCGCCGACGGCGAGGCGCTGCTGGGGGTCCTGCACCTGCTCGTGCAGCAGCCCGAGCTCCCGGCCGGGCAGGTCCGGACGATCACGGCCCGGATGCTCGGGCTCGACCCCGCGGGCACCCTGCGCGCGGAGGTCCTGACCTACCGGACGCGCGCGCTGCGGGCGCTCGGCCGCCCCGACGAGGCGGCCGCCGCGGGCCAGGAGGCCGTCGCGCTCTGGCGCGCGGCCCACGCCGCGGATCCCGGCCGCTACGAGACGGTCCTGGCGGACGCGATCGCCCTGCTCGGGCAGCCCGGCACCGGCGCCGGCGCCTGATCTCGCGGACGGCCGCGTAGGCTGGTGTGCCGGTCCGCTCCGGACCGCTTCTCTCCCCAGTTCTCTCTCCAGGAGGTTCCCTGTGGTGCTGCACGAGGCGGCGCGACGGCGCAGCATCGCCGTCATCTCCCACCCCGACGCCGGCAAGTCCACGCTCACCGAGGCGCTGGCCCTGCACGCGAAGGCGATCGAGACCGCCGGTGCCGTGCACGGCAAGGGGGACCGGGCCGGCGTCGTCTCGGACTGGATGGAGATGGAGCAGGAGCGCGGCATCTCCATCACGTCGGCCGCGCTGCAGCTCACGTACGGCGACGTGATCATCAACCTGCTGGACACGCCCGGCCACGCGGACTTCTCCGAGGACACGTACCGCGTCCTGACCGCGGTGGACGCCGCCGTCATGCTGCTCGACTCCGCCAAGGGCCTCGAACCCCAGACCCTCAAGCTGTTCGAGGTGTGCCGCCGCCGCGGCGTGCCCGTCATCACCCTGATCAACAAGTGGGACCGGCCCGGCAAGGAGGCGCTCGAGCTCTGCGACGAGCTGTCCGAGCGCATCGACCTGCCGCCCACGCCCCTGAACTGGCCGATCGGGGAGGCGGGCCGGTTCCTCGGGCTGCTCGATATACCCACCGGCGACGTCCACACCTACGAGCGCGCGCCCGGCGGCGCGAAGATCGCCGCCGAGACGCGGATCCCCGCCGCCGCCGCGCGCGAGCAGTTCGGCGGGGACTACGCCGACGCGGCCGACGGCGCCGGGCTGCTGGACGCCCCGGACGTCGCGTCGTTCCTGGCCGGCCGGACGACGCCGCTGCTGTTCGGCGCGGCGCTGGCGAACATCGGCGTGCGGCAGCTGCTGGACACGATCGTCGAGCTCGCCCCGGCGCCGTCGGCCCGTCCCGACCTGCGCGGCGACGGCGCCGCGGAGCGCGCCGCAGTGCGCGAGCTGGACGCCCCGTTCAGCGGGTTCGTGTTCAAGATGCAGGCCGGCATGGACAAGAAGCACCGGGACCACGTCGCGTTCGTGCGCGTGTGCTCCGGCCGGTTCGAGCGGGGGATGACCGTCACGCACGAGCGCAGCGGGCGCCCGTTCGCCACCAAGTACGCGCTGCAGGTGTTCGGCCGGGACCGGGAGACGATCGAGGAGGCGTTCCCCGGCGACGTCGTCGGCCTCGTGAACGCCAGCGTGCTCGCGGTGGGGGACTCGCTGTTCGAGCCGGACGGCCCGGCCGTGCGGTTCCCGCCGATGCCGGCGTTCGCGCCGGAGCACTTCGCGCTCGCGCGGGTCAAGGACCCCGGGCAGTCGAAGAAGTTCCGCAAGGGCATCGCGCAGCTGCAGCAGGAGGGCGTGGTGCAGATCCTGGTCAGCGAGCTGCGCGGGGATGCGACGCCGATCCTGGCCGCCGTCGGGCCGCTGCAGTTCGAGGTGGCGACGCACCGGATGGAGCACGAGTTCGGCGCGCCGGTGGTGCTGGAGCACCTGGACCTGTCGGTGGCGCGGCTGGTGTCGGCGGAAGATGCGCCGGTGGTCGCCCAGGCCGCGGGGACGGAGATCGTGCGGCGGGCCGACGGGACGCTGCTCGCGCTGTTCCGGGACGTGTGGCGGATGCGCAGCGTGCAGCGCGACCGGCCGGGGATCTCGCTGGAGCCGCTCATCGCGGACGGGGTGGGCGGGGGGCCCGCGGACTGACCCGGGCAGGGCCGGTGCCGGCGGTGCCGGTCACCGCAGCTGCGCTCACCGCATCTGCGCGATCTCGGCGGCCACCCGGCCGGCGTCGTCCCCGACGTGGATCTCGAGGGTCGAGCCGGACTTGAACAGGCCGTGCGTGTCGGCGGCGCGCAGGGCCGCGAGGTCGACCTTGCCCAGGTCCGTGATGTCCGCGCGGAGCCGGGGCGTGCGTCCCTCGACGCCGGCGACGTTGGCGATGCCGCCGAGGGCGGCGACGATCCGCCGGGCCTTGCTGTCCATCACGATCTCCTCCCGCACGGGGCGAAGGAGCCGCCCCGGTGCCCCTCACTGAAGCCGACGGGGCGGTTCCCGGCACGGCGTGCCGGGAACTGTGCGCGGCGGCACCGAGGGGGTGCCCCGGGTGCCTTCGGCCTGCCCCGCGCGCACGGTGTGGTGTGCCAAGGCAGCGTGTCGTGACGGCTGATATGGCATCGAAGGCGTCATCCGTAACGTTTAGCCGGTTGGGGATTCTTGCGCCCTCCGCCACACTCGTGCACGAGGTTTTGAATCCTTTCATTACCTCGTCCCACACATCAATGGCGATCGGGAGAGCATCATGCGTACACGAAGGCGGTCGCTGACCGCACTCATCGCGGCCACCGCGGTGGCCGTGCCCCTGGGGGTGATCGCGGTCGGATCGGCGACGGCGGCCGTCCCCGGGGACGACACCGGCGTCTACCGCTTCGACCTGGGCGGCGCGTCCGACCCCGTCGAGTCCGGCTGGACGGGCGTCAACCTGACCACGCTCCACGCGAGCAACGGCTACGGCATCACGTCCACGGGCCAGATCACGCGTGACCGCGGCACGCCCGCCGGGGTGGCGCGCGACTGGATCGGCTACGGCGAGGACTGGTACTTCCGGGTCGACCTGCCCGCCGGCACCTACGACGTGAAGCTGACCGTCGCGGAGGGCGGCGGCTCGGCCGAGACGGACTTCGTCACCGAGTCCACCGGGAGCCGCCGCCTCACCGCGAGCGGTTCCACGGTCGCGACGACCACCTACGACGACCTGCAGGTCACGGACGGCCGCCTGGACATCCTCGTGGGGGGCCGCACCAACATCCTCAACGCGGTCGAGATCACCCGTCAGGGCGGCGGTTCGACGCCGACCCCGACGCCGTCGTCCCCGGGCACCGGCCGCGCCGCGGAGGACCTCGACCGCGCGCCCGTCGCGGTCCCGGTCTCGGGCGGCGTCTACGTCGGCTGGCGCTTCCTGGGCAACGACCCCTCGGGCATCCAGTTCAAGGTCTACCGGGGCTCGACGGCGGTCGCCACGGTCACCGGCGCCACGAACTACCTGGACGCCGGTGGCAGCTCGTCGTCGTCGTACCGCATCGCGCAGGTGGTGGACGGGGTGGAGTCATGGGCGACGCCGTCGTTCACACCGTGGGCGTCGGGCGGGTCGAAGGACATCCCGCTGCAGAAGCCGTCGGGCGGGACGACGCCGGACGGCGTGTCCTACACCTACTCCGCGAACGACGTCGCCGTGGGCGACCTCAACGGCGACGGCGTCCTGGAGTACGTGGTGAAGTGGGACCCGTCCAACGCGAAGGACAACAGCCAGTCCGGCTACACCGGGAACGTGTACCTGGACGCGTACAAGCTGGACGGCACGCGGCTGTGGCGCATCGACCTGGGGCGCAACATCCGCGCCGGTGCCCACTACACGCAGCTGGTGGTCTTCGACCTGAACTCCGACGGCTACGCCGAGGTCATGGCGAAGACCGCCGACGGGACCCGTTCGGGGACCGGTCAGGTGATCGGCAGCTCCACGGCGGACCACCGGAACTCGGGCGGCTACATCCTGTCGGGGCCCGAGTTCCTCACGGTGTTCGACGGGCGGACCGGTGCGGCGATCGACACCGAGAACTACAGCCCGGGCCGCGGGACCGTCAGCAACTGGGGCGACTCGTACGGCAACCGGGTCGACCGGTTCCTCGCCGGGGTCGCGTACCTCGACGGCTCCCGGCCGAGCGCGATCTTCGCCCGCGGCTACTACACCCGCTCGACGGTCGCGGCCTGGGACTTCGACGGCACGAACCTCACCCGGCGCTGGCTGTTCGACTCGGACGTGTCCGGCAGCCAGTACGCCGGTCAGGGCAACCACCAGTTCTCGGTGGCCGACGTCGACGCCGACGGCCGCGACGAGATCGTCTACGGCTCGATGACGCTCGACGACACCGGCAGCCCGCTCTACACCACGCGCCTGGGTCACGGCGACGCGCTGCACGTCGGCGACCTGAACCCGGGCCGCGCGGGCCTGGAGGTGTTCGCGGTGCACGAGTGCATGAGCTGCTCGGGCAACCGGGGCTCGACGTTCCGCGACGCGCGGACCGGAGCGGTGATCTGGTCGACGTCGGCCGGCGCGGACACCGGGCGGGGCGCGGCCGCCGACATCGACGGGCGCACCGTGGGCGCGGAGGCGTGGGACTCCACGACGTCGGACGTGCACTCGGTCTCCGGGGCGACGGTCAGCGGGTCGGCGCCCGTGGCGAACTTCGTCACCTGGTGGGACGGCGACCTGCTGCGGGAGATCGCCGACGGCGGCACCCCGTTCGTCGGGAAGTGGAACCCCTCGTCGTCGTCCCTGACGACGCTGCGCACCTTCAGCGGGACGCTGACCAACAACGGGACCAAGCGGAACCCGGCGATCCAGGCGGACCTGTTCGGTGACTGGCGCGAGGAGCTCGTGTACCGGACGACGTCGTCGGACGCGCTGCGGATCTTCACGACGACCGACGTGACGAGCCACCGCCTGCGCACCCTGCTGAGCGACCCGGCGTACCGCGTCCAGGTGGCGGGCCAGAACATGGCCTACAACCAGCCGCCGCACACGTCGTACTACCTGGGTCAGGGCATGTCGACCCCGCCGGCCCCGTCGATCAGGGTCGTCGAGGCCCCGAACGACTGACCGGCCCCCGCGAGCGGCGGCGCGCCCCACGACGGTGGGGCGCGACGTCGCTCGTCACAGGGGGCGGGCGTGCGGCTCGACGGCCGCGATCTCCTCCGGGGTGAGCGGGGCGGCCGTCAGGGCGCCCACGTTGTCCTCCAGCTGCTTCACCGAGGACGCGCCGATCAGGGCCGACGTGACCCGCTCGTCGCGCAGCACCCAGGTCAGGGCCAGCTGCGCGAGGGTCTGCCCGCGGCCGGCGGCGATCTCGTTCAGGGCGCGGGCACGCGTCAGGTAGTCCTCCGTGAGGTTGCCCGAGGACAGGAACGGCGAGTCCGGCCGCGCCGCGCGGGAGCCCTCGGGCGCCGACCCGCCCAGGTAGCGCCCGGTCAGCATCCCCTGGTGGAGCGGCGAGAACACGATCGTGCCGACGCCGAGATCGCCGACGACGTCGAGCAGCGACTCGCTCTGCTCGCCGTCGTAGCCGTCCACGTGGGCCGGGTCCTCGACGTGCCGGTTGAACATCGAGTACGACGGCTGGTGGATCAGCAGCGGCACGCCCAGGTCGGCGAGGATCCGGGCGGCCTCGCGGGTCCGCGCCGGGCTGTAGTTCGAGACGCCCGCGTACAGCGCCTTGCCCTGGCGGACCACCTGGGCGAGCGCGCCCATGGTCTCCTCCAGCGGCGTGGCCGGGTCCGGCCGGTGGTGGTAGAAGATGTCGACGTAGTCCAGCCCCATCCGGCGCAGCGACTGGTCCAGGCTCGCGACCAGGTACTTCCGCGACCCGTGGTCGCCGTACGGCCCGGGCCACATGTCGTAGCCGGCCTTGCTGGAGATGATCAGCTCGTCACGGTACGGCGCCAGGTCAGCCGCCAGGTGACGGCCGAAGTTCTCCTCGGCCGAGCCCGCGGCCGGGCCGTAGTTGTTCGCCAGGTCGAAATGCGTGATCCCCAGGTCGAACGCCCGGCGCAGCACGCTGCGCTGGGTGTCGAACGGGGTGGTGTCGCCGAAGTTGTGCCACAGCCCGAGCGACAGCGCGGGCAGGTCAAGGCCGGACCGCCCGGTGCGGCGGTAGGTCATCGAATCGTAGCGATCCTCGGCGGCGAGATAGCGGGAGGCAAGAGGCATGGCCCCATCCTGCCGCACATCCCGCGGCCCGCGACCGGCGTGTCCGGGCCCGCGCCGCCCCGCCCGCCGGCCCGGGCGGCGGGTGAAATGCTGCGGGTTTTCGCTGGTGACGGTCATGGACGGAGTACCGTTCTTACCCCGGACCGTCTCGTGAGGAGTGGTATGCCCGACGGATCGATCAACGCCGGAGTGGCGCTGGCCGGCGCGATCGGCGTCATCGTGATCGGGATCGGCGTCATCGCAGTGATGACGACGATGCTCCGCAGGCTCCGCGAGGACGACGCCCTGCCGCGCACCGTCGAAGGTGTGCAGGGGATCGTCGCGTCCGGGATCGCCCCCGCGCACGAGTCCCGGCCGCACGGCGAGGTGTCCCTCGACGGGGAGCTGGAGACCCGGATCGCGGTCGCCGACTCCGCGATCGCGCGAGGGACCCGGATCGTCGTCGTCGAACAGCACGGCGGCCGGGTGAAGGTCGCGCCGCACCCGCTGACGAACCCGGCCACACCACCCCAGACCAAGGAGTGAAAGCATGCCCCTGGACCCCCTGCTCTCCGGAGCGCTCGTGACGCTCGGCGTCGTCGTCGCGCTCGTCGTCCTGCTGGCGTTCGCGGCCAGCCGCGTGCGGCGCGTGCCGCCGAACCAGGCGCTGATCGTCGTCGGGCGCGGCGCCGGCAAGCGCGAGGCCGATCTCGCGAACCAGAAGGTCGTGATCGGCGGCCGCACGGTCGTCTGGCCCGTGCTGCAGCAAGGCTTCCCGATCTCGCTGGAGCAGCGGCAGATCGGGATCACGATCGAGGGCGTGGACTCGAACCGCATCAAGATCGCGATCAAGGCGTCGGTGAACTTCAAGGTGCGGGGCGACGACGAGGGTGTGCGCCGGGCGGCCCAGCGCTTCCTGTCGCAGCAGAACGCCCTGACCGACATCATCAAGGAGGCCCTGGAGGGGTCGCTGCGGTCGATCGTCGGTGACATGACGATCGAGGAGATCATCTCCGACCGCAAGGGCCTGTCGGACCGCGTCGTGCAGTCCACCAAGCTGGACCTGGCCGAACAGGGCCTGCAGATCGACATCCTCAACATCTCGGATATCTCCACGCCGGGCTCGGACTACCTGGCGAACCTCGGCCGTGCCGAGGCGGCCCGTGTGCGGCAGCTCGCCGAGATCTCCGAGGCGGAGGCGAGGCGCGCCTCGGAGTTCGCCGCCATCGCGGCGGCGGAGCAGATCGCCGAGCGGCAGAAGGAACTCGACCTGAAGTCGGCCCTGATCCAGGCCGAGACCGACCGTGCGCGTGCCGAGGCCGACGCGGCCGGCCAGCTCGCCCGCGCCGAGCAGGACCGGCGGGTCGCCGTCGAGGAGCGCGAGGCCATGGCGGAGAAGGCCCGGGTCGAGCAGGAGCGCCTGGACATCGAGGTGCGCAAGCCCGCCGAGGCCCGCGCGTACGCCGAGGTCCAGGAGGCGAACGCCCGCCGCGACGCGGCCAACGCGGCCACGCAGGCCGACGCCTTCAAGCGCACCACCATCGCCGAGGCGAACAAGAAGGCCGCGCTGCTCGACGCGGAGGCGGCCGCCGAGGCCATGCGCCGCGCCGGTGAGGCCGAGCGTGACAAGCAGGTGGCACTCGCCGCCGGTCTGCAGGCCGAGGGCGAGGCGCGGGCCGCCGCGACCGAGGCCGAGGGCCGGGCGGAAGCCATCGCGACCGACGCCAAGGCCGAGGCCCTGCGCAAGTACGGTGAGGCCGCGCTCACCCGGGAACTCATCGAGCGTCTGCCGGAGATCGTCCGGGCCGCCGCCGAGCCGATCGGGAACGTGCAGGGCATGACCGTGATCTCCACCGATGGTGCGTCCGCGCTCACCAAGAACGTCGCAAGCGTGCTGAGCGAGGGGCGGGGTGTCATCAAGCAGCTGACGGGCGTGGACATCCATGAGCTGATCTCCGGGGCGACCGGCCGCGCGGACGGGCCGAGGGTGCCGGACCAGGAGTAGCGCGCCCTGCGGCCGTGGCGTCGTCCCGGGCCCAAGGGCCGCGGGACGACGCCGCGTGGCGGTCACCAGGTTCCGGCGACCTGGCGGGTCGTCACGTTCAGCCGGTTCCAGAGGTTCACCATCGCCACATGCAGCACGATGGCGGCCAGGGCCTCCTCGTCGTAGTGGCGGGCGGCCTCGTCCCAGACGTCGTCCGGGACGGCGCGCGGGTTGTCCGCGATTCGGGTGGCCTCCTCGGCCAGGGCGATCGCGGCCCGCTCGGCGTCGGAGAAGTGCGGCGACTCGCGCCAGCCCGCGAGCGTGACGAGCTGCTTGTCGGTCAGCCCGGACTCCTTGGCGTGCCCGAGCCCGTACTCCAGGCACCAGCCGCAGCCGTTGATCTGGCTGACGCGCAGGTGGACGAGCTCCAGCGTGGAGCCGGGCACGCCGTGGCCCTGCGGCAGCGCGGCGGCGGCCTGCAGGGTCTCCAGGGAGGTGGGCAGGTAGTTGTGGATCTTCTTGAGGCGGGCTTCCATCGAGTGGACTCCTGTCACGTTCTGGTGGGTCCGTACGTCACGGGTGTGACACCGTGTTGTCGGATGCCGGACGGAGAATGTGACAGATGATGGAAAACTCGTCGCTGACCAGCGAACTTGCCCAGCTGTTCGAGGAGCGCAGGCCCCGCCTGAGGGCGGTCGCGCGCCGCCTGCTGGGCAGTTCCGCCGAGGCGGACGACGCCGTCCAGGAGACGTGGCTGCGCCTGTCTGCCACGGACACGTCCGCGATCGACAACCTCGGCGGCTGGCTCACCACCGTCGTCTCGCGCGTGTCGCTCGACATGCTGCGATCCCGGGCCGCCCGCCGGGAGGTCGCCGGCGTCGCCGTCGGACCCGACGACGGAGCCGTGCCCGAGCCCGCGGCGGCCGAACCCGGTCCCGCGGAACGCGTCGCGGAGGCCGACGCCGTCGGCTCCGCGCTCCTCGTGGTCCTGGACGCCCTCGCGCCCGCGGAGCGGCTCGCCTTCGTGCTGCACGACGTGTTCGCCGTGCCGTTCGACCAGATCGCCGGCATCGTCGACACCTCCGTACCCACGGCGCGGCAGCTTGCGTCCCGGGCGCGGCGGCGCGTGCGGGGCGCGGGCGCCCCGGAGCCGGACCGGGCGAGGGAGCGGGAGGTCGTGGAGGCGTTCCTCGAGGCCGCGCGCGAGGGCCGCTTCGAGCGGCTGCTCGGGCTGCTCGACCCGAAGGTCGTGCTCCGGGCCGACGACGCCGTGGTGCGTGCCACCCAGGCTCTGGCCTCCGCGGGCGCACCGCTGCTCGCACCCGAGCTCACCGGCGCCGAGGCCGTGGCCCACGCCTTCCTGGGCCGCGCCGCCAAGGCGACCGTGGTGCTGGCCGACTACAACTGGGCCTTCGGCTACGCCGCCGGCGACACCATGCGCGCGATCTACCTGGTCACCCTGTCCGACGACGGCGACAGGATCGCCGCCCTGGACGCGGTCGCGGACCCGGAGACGATCGCGGCGATCGACGTGACGGCCGTCTGAGGCGCCGGCCCACGCGGACCGGGCTGGGTCCGCGCGGACCCGGCCGGGCCCGCGCGGGGGAGCGGTCCGCCAGCAGCGTGGCGGATCGTCTGCGCGGGCCGGCCGCCACCTGGCGGGACGTGGACGCCGGTGCGGGCCCGTGCGAATAGGGTGGGCCTGACCGGCGGTCACCGCGGTCCGCCACACGACCCACGAGGAGCAACAGCACGATGTCCGAGCGCGTGATCAAGTCCTGGCTCAGCGACATGGACGGCGTCCTGGTCCACGAGGGCACGGCCCTGCCCGGCGCCGCCGAGTTCGTCAAGCGGCTGCGGGACACGGACGTGCCGTTCCTCGTCCTGACGAACAACTCGATCTACACCGCGCGTGACCTGCGGGCCCGCCTGGCGACCAGCGGGATCGAGGTCGCCGAGGAGTCGATCTGGACGTCGGCGCTGGCCACGGCCCAGTTCCTGCACGACCAGATCCCCGGCGGCAGCGCCTACGCGATCGGCGAGGCAGGCCTGACCACCGCGCTGTACGAGGCGGGCTACACCCTGACCGAATCGGACCCGGACTACGTGGTGCTCGGCGAGACCCGCACCTACTCGTTCGAGGCGATCACCAAGGCGATCCGGCTCATCAAGGGCGGCAGCCGCTTCATCGCGACGAACCCGGACGTCACCGGCCCGTCCCAGGAGGGCCCGCTGCCCGCCACGGGTTCGGTCGCCGCGATGATCACGGCGGCCACGGGCCGCGCCCCCTACTTCGTCGGCAAGCCGAACCCGATCCTGTTCCGCTCCGCGCTCAACCGGCTCGGCGCGCACTCGGAGGAGACGGCGATGATCGGCGACCGCATGGACACGGACATCGTCGGCGGCATCGAGGCCGGCCTGGAGACCTTCCTGGTCCTCACCGGCTCCACCCAGACCCACGAGGTCCAGAGGTACCCGTTCCGCCCGAGCCATGTGCTCGACTCGATCGCGGACCTCCTCGACCGCGTCTGACATCTCCCCTTCGATCGAACGGCCGCGATCTGGTGCTGTCCCGGGCCCGGAACAGCGCTGGATCGCGGCCGCTCGACATGATCGTCCACGACGGCCCTGGCACTGACCTTCGTGGACCATGCCGAGATCCGTTCGCCGGACCCTGAGGTCAGGACTCCGCCGCGGGAGCCTTCTCCTGCTCGGCGATCCTGGCGCGGACCTCGTCCATGTCCAGGCCCTTGACGGCGTCGACCACCTGCGCGAGCGCCGGGGCCGGGAGGGCGCCCGCCTGGTTGAAGACCAGGATGCCGTCGCGGAACGCCATCAGGGTCGGGATCGCGGTGATGCCCGCCGCCGCGGCGATGCCGCGCTGCGCCTCGGTGTCCAGCTTCGCGTGGACGACGTCGGCGTGCTGCTCGGAGCTCGCCTCGAAGATCGGCGCGAACTGGCGGCACGGGCCGCACCACGACGCCCAGTAGTCCACCAGGACGATGTCGTTCCCGCTGATCGCCTGCTCGAACGTCTCGTCCGTGAGCTCGACGGTTGCCATGATGCTCCCCTCGTCGGTGTCCCCAGTCCGAAGCCCGCCGGGCCCGCGACTATTCCCCCGCCTGCTCCGCCTGCCAAGATGCAACGATGAAGAACTTCTCCGCCGCGCGCCCGCCGATGGGCTGGAACAGCTGGGACTGCTACGGCACCACCGTCACCGAGGACGAGGTCCTGGCCAACGCCCGCTTCCTGGCCGAGCACCTGCTCCCGTACGGCTGGGACACCGTCGTCGTCGACATCGACTGGTCCGACCCCACCGCCCGCTCCCACGGCTACAACGCGGAGGCGCCGCTGGCCATGGACGCGCACGGCCGCCTGATCCCGGACCCGGCGCGCTTCCCGTCGTCGTCGGGCGGCGCCGGGTTCGGTCCGCTGGCCGGCCAGGTCCACGCCCTCGGCCTGAGGTTCGGCATCCACACCATGCGCGGCATCCCCCGCCGCGCGGTCGCGGCGCGCACGCCGGTCCTCGGCACGGACGTCACGGCCGACGCCGTCGCCGACGACACCAACGTCTGCGAGTGGAACCCCGACATGCTCGGCCTCGACCACGCCCACCCCGCCGCGCAGGCGTACTACGACTCGACGCTCGCCCTGTACGCGTCCTGGGGCGTGGACTTCGTCAAGGCCGACGACATGCTCTGGCCGTACCAGGCCGACGACGTCGCCGCCTACGCCCGCGCCATCGGGCGCACGGGCCGCCGGATCGAGCTCTCGCTCTCGCCCGGCCGCGACCTCTCGCTCGCCCGCTTGGACGACCTGCGCGAGCACGCCACGATGTGGCGCATCTGCGACGACCTCTGGGACCGCTGGGAGGACGTCGAGGCGAACTTCGCCCGCTTCGCCCGCTGGGCCCCGCACGCGGGCCCGGCCGGCTGGCCCGACGGCGACATGCTCCCGCTCGGCCGCATCGGGCTCCGTGCGGAACGCGGCGAGCCCCGCGACGACCGCCTCACCCGCCCCGAACGCCTCTCCCTCCTGACGCTCTGGGTCATGGCCCGCTCGCCCCTCATGGTGGGCGGCGACCTCCCGTCGTCGGACCCGGAGACCATCGCCCTCCTGCAGAACCCCGACGTCCTGGCGGTGCACTCCGGCTCCCGCGGCAACCGCGAGCTCTTCCGCGAGGGCCCGCTCGTCGTCTGGGCGGCGGAGAGCGCCGGGACGGACGGCGCGAGCGCCGCCGGCGCCGGCAGCACGGCGGCCGCCGGCGGCACGCCGACAGACGGCAGCACGCAGTCCGACGACGCCGTCCGCTGGGCCGCCGTGTTCAACCTCGGCGACGAGCCGATGGACGCCGTGCTGGACGCGGGCGACCTCGGCTTCCCGCTCGCGGGCGAGGTCCGCGAGCTCTGGACGGGCGACCTGGTCCCGCTGGAACCGATCGCCGTCCAGTCCGACGCGGCCCGCGGCGTGGCGCCGGGCAGCGCCGCCCTCCGCCTCGATCTGCCGCCCCACGGGGCGGCCCTGCTCCGCTCCGCCGCGCGCTAGCCGGGCGGTCTCGCGGGTTGTGCGGCGACCCTCGGGGGCGCAAAGAGATGGTATGGTGCCGGACTTAGAGCGACACACTCCTATATGTCCGGCAGCAGTGCCACACTGACCGACGGGTGCACCGATGAGCAGCTCGATCACTCTCGACGACCGTGATGACGTCGCGGGCAGCGCCGCCGATGCCGGCGGCCGGGGAGGACGGCCGCTGCGGCTCGGCGATCCCGCGTCCGTTCCGGCCGTCACCGGACTCTGGACGGCGCACGACGACGTCGCCCGGCTCCGCGACGAGTGGGGCGACGCCGCACCCGTCGAGCTGGCCCCCGGCGCCCGCGCCTGGCTGGTCACGGAGTACCGCACGATCGTCGAGATGGCGCGCGGCCGCTTCCCGCTGTCGGCGGCGGCCGGCACCTGGAGCGGCCACACCGGCCGGCCGGGCGCGGCGGCCTCGCCCCTGCTCCAGCCGCTGGTGGCCTCCCGCCGTCCCATCGTGGGGCAGGCGGACGGCACCCTCCACGAGCGGCTCCGCACCCCGATCGACGAGGTGTTCGGCTCGGTCGACGAGTCCGAGGCCGCGCGGATCACCCGCGCCACGTGCGAGGACCTCGCCGGCAGGTTCGCGGCGACCGGCGTCGCCGATCTGGTGCGCGAGTACGTCGAGCCGATCCCGCACCTGACCTTCGGCGTCGTCATGGGGTTCGATCCCGCCACGGCGCGGCAGGTGTTCGACGCCGCCGCGCGGGCCGGGGCGGGCGACGCGTCCGCCGTGCACGAGGTGAGCTTCCTGCTCACGGGCCAGAAGACGGGCCCCGCCGGGCGCCTCGCGCGGCACGCCGCGTACGAGAGCACCGCGGAGGCCGCCCTCGGCCTCCTGTCGCTGGTCGCCACGGCCTCCCAGGGCCTGCGGGCCTGGCTCGGCCAGACGCTGCACCTCTCCCTGACCGACGCGCGCTTCGCGAGCCGCCTCACCGGCGGCCAGCTCGGGATCGACGAGGCGCTCGACGAGGTGCTGTGGGCCGCGTCGCCGGTGAGCGCGCTCGCCCCCCGGATCGCCGCCGAGGACTTCCTGCTCGGCGACAAGCTCGTGCAGCAGGGCGACGCCGTCCTGCTCGGCGTCGGGGCGCTGGGCTCCGACCCGGGGCTGCGCGCCCAGGGCGACACGTCCGGCAGCCGCGCCCACCTGGCCTTCGGGGCGGGTGCCCACGCGTGCCCGGCACCGCGCCTGGCCCGGCTGATCGTCCGCACCGCGGTCGAGACGTTGCACCACCGCCTCACGCCCACGCTCGCCCTGCGGCCGGAGGAACTCCGCTGGACGCCCGACCTCCGGTTCCGGCTCCTGGAAGCGCTGCCGGTCGTCTTTCACCCCGAGAACGCACCGGAAGGGACATCGTGACGCGCACGACGCGTGTATCCAGGGTTCTCAACACCGTCTTCGCCCCCGTGGTCCGGGGGAACCGGAACCCGGAGGGCGCGTGGGCCAAGGCCGCCGCCGCGGTGGAGGCCGAAGCGGGCACGAGCGACCCGGAGTTCGCCGCCGGCCTGGGCATCGTGGCCCGGAGCATCGGCGAGGAACCCCGCCTCACCCCGCTCGGCTGGTTCTTCGCGCTGGCCTCGATCAAGGACCGGTACGCGAACCGGCTGCGCATCAAGCGCCTGCTGAGGGAGCACCCGCAGATCGCCGACGAGCAGATCACCGCCCCGGTGTTCGTGCTCGGCCTGCCGCGCACGGCGACCACGCTGACCCACCGGGTCCTGGCGGCCTCGGCCGACCACCGCGGCCCGATGCTGTGGGAGATGACCCGCACGGACCTCGAGAACCCGGCGGCCGCCCGGAGCGAGATCCGCAAGCTCGACGTCGGCACCCGGCTGATCATGAACCTCTTCTCTCCCGGCCTGCTGCACATGCACCCGACCAGCGCCGAGAAGCCCGAGGAGTCGCTCCTGCTCCTCCCGCACGGGACGTTCTGGCCGCTGTTGTACGGCGCGATGCCCGCCTACCGCCAGTGGTACGCGGGCCGCAGCCGGCAGGAGCTCTTCGAGGACTACCTGTGCCTGAAGCAGGGCCTGCAGGTGCTGCAGCACGGCCGGGTGCCCCGGCGCTGGGTCCTGAAGTACCCCGGGCACGTGGCCGACATGACCACGATCCGCGAGGTGTTCCCGGACGCCACGTTCGTGTGGACGCACCGGGACCCGGCGTCCGTCGTCGGCTCCACGTGCAGCCTGCTGGAGACGGTCTGGTCGCAGTACCAGAAGGATCCGGATCCGCTGGAGATCGGCGCGTTCGTGCTGGAGACCATGGCCACGTGGGTGGAGCGAGGGCTGGACGCCCGGCTCGACCTGCCGCCCTCGGCGATCGTCGACGTGCCCTACCACACGCTCGCCGCCGACCCGCACACCCAGGTCCCGCGCCTGTACGCCGCGATCGGGGCGACCTGGACGCCGGAGGACGAGGCGCGGCTCGGCGAGGTGGTCGCCAAGCCCGCGGGCACGCGCCCGCACCGCTACGACATCGCGCGGTACGGCCTGCGGCCGGAGCAGATCGAGGAGGTGTTCGCGCCGTACCTGCGCCTGCTACCGGGAATCGATGTCCTGGACGCGGAGCCCACGGCAGAACTCTGACAGCACCCCGTTCCGGGCACCTCTTGCAATGCTTGGCCGACAGGTCCAGTTTTGGGAAACCTTGCCCGTGATAAGCCGATCGGCGCCGTCGGCCGCAGACTGTTCCTGCTGCCCCCGGTGCGGATGAACAACGCCCAGGTTCCCCCCGTCCGTGATGCCGTGGAGCAGCAGTCCATGAAAGTGATCCAATGGGGAGGAACCCATATGCGTTCGATCAAGCTGCTCCCGGTCGTGGCACTGCTGGCCGCCGGAGGGCTGGTGGCCGCGCCCGCGCAGGCCGCCGAGTCCGAGGTCGGTCCGGCGGCTGCCGGCTACTACACCGGGCAGGCGCACGGCATCTCCGCGACCGTGGAGCTGCCGCTGCTCGGGCCGATCGTCGTGGCCCCGCAGCCGAACACCGGTGAGATCGAGACCTCCCAGAGCCTCGCCACGGACGTCGACTGCACCGCTGAGGTCAGCGCGATCGTGCTGGACGCGGCCGTGCTGTGCCCGAGCGTCGTCGTCGACGCCGCGGCGGGTACGTCGGTCGCGAAGACGACGATCGAGGAGGTCTCGCTGAACCTGCTGGGCGTGCCGGCGATCGTCGTCGAGGACCTGACGGCCACGGCCGCCAGCTCGTGCGACGGCGCCACCGGCGACGTCGACCTCACGCTCCGCGTGGGCGACGAGGTCATCCTCGTCGACGACCCGAACCTCTCGATCGAGATTCCGGGCGGCGAGATCGTCGTGAACCGGCAGGTTCCGGCGGCTGAGGGCACGGGTATCGAGGTGACGGCCGTGGTCGTCAAGCTCGAGGGTCTGGCCGACATCGAGATCGGTCACGCCGAGTCTGCGGTCCACTACTGCAGCTGATGATCGGTGAGTGAGCCGCCGCCGGGCACCCAGTGCCCGGCGGCGGTGCTGTGTTCCCGGGCGTCAGCCCCGGTGGACGCAGGACGGGGCCGCCGTCGGCATCGATGACGCCGGCGACGAGGAGGCGGACGGCGCGGACGGCTCGGGGGCGACGACGCGCGGCGGCTCCCGGTGGGTGACGCCGTCGAGGAGGTCGAGCCGGGAGGGCTGAGGGTCGGGGTCGGGGCCGGCCAGCAGGCCGCGGAGGCGGTCGAACAGATGCACGGGGCCACCTTGGGTGAGGTGAAGGGGCTTCGTGGCCAGACATTGCACCATGCCGTGGCCCGGCGGCAAACCGGGTCCAACCGCTGGAACGATGGTCGCCCGGGCCAACGTTACCGAACAGCTCTCATCGACGGTCCCGGACGGGTGAATTCCCGGGCCCGCCCGCGCCCCGTGGCGACCTGCACAGCATCTTCTCAGGCGGCCCCCGGAGTTCTCCGACGTAGCCGGGTGATGCTTGTCGTCATCCCAGGTGAGGCCCGGACGAACCTGGGGAAGGGAGCCGGAGGATGAACGTCACGCCCGAGAATCGCCTGGTCGTGGTCGCAGGGCTGCCCGGTGCGGGCAAGTCCACGTTGCTGGCCCGGCTCGCCGACGGCCCGGAGCTGGACCCGGCCGGCGCGGCGCCTCGTGTGCTCGACTCCGATCTGCTGCGCCGGTGGTTCGCGCGCCGCCTGCCCCGCGTGCCGTACCGGGCGTACCGCGGTGCGGTGCACGCGGTGCACGCGCTGTGGACCCTGCTGCAGGTGATGCTCGGCCCCCGGCACGGGGCCGACGCGCTGCTGGTCCATGCCACGACCCGGGGGGCGGGCCAGCGGGCGCTGGCCCGGTTCGCGCGCGCGTACGGGTGGCGTCCGGTGCTCGTGGTGCTCGACGTCCCGGTTGCCGACGCCCTGGCGGGGCAGGCCGACCGCGGGCGCGTGGTGAACGAGCACGGCTTCGCGCGGCACGTGCGGCGGTGGCGGGCGGCCCGGTCCGGGATCGCGCCGGCGGCGGGGCCGGCGGCCTGGCCGTGGGACGAGGTGCGGGTCGTCGGGCGTCAGACGGCGCTGGCCCAGGTGCGTGAGCTGCTGCGCCGGCGCCTGGGGACCGCGGCGGAGCCCGCCGCCCGGCGCTGACGCGGACACGATTCCCGCCGCCCGTGGATGTCGGACAGGGGTGGAATACTGCGTGACGCGGTACGGAAGCTGACTCTGACCTGCGCGAGGACGGTAGGGAAAAATGGACGTCGACGTGATCTCGGCAGAGATGTTCGTGGGGGTGGCCGTCGCGCTGCTCGCCGCGTTCGCCAAGGTGCTGGTCGACCGGTTCGGCAGCGGCGTGCTCTGGCCGCTGCTCGTGCTGAGCGTGCTGTGCAGCGTGGCGCTGGGGCTGATCGGGCTCCAGACCCGTGACAACAGCTTCACGCTCGCCGGTGGCGTGGCCCTGCTCGGCGGGATCATCGGGGCCGCGACCGTGCTGCTCCGCAAGCCCGGCGGCCCGGGGAGCTGAGGGCCGCGGGGCCGGGCGAGGCCGGGCCGGGCCGGGCCGGGCCGCTGGTTGTACCGTTCATCCATGCGACTCGCGGTGCTCGACATTGGCTCCAACACCGGACACCTCCTCGTGGTCGACGCGCACGGCGGCGCGGCGCCGCTCCCGGCGTCGTCGTTCAAGCAGCCGCTGCGGCTGGCCGAGCACCTCGACGACGACGGCGCGGTGACGCCGTCCGGCATCGACGCGCTGGCCGGGTTCACGGCCGCGGCGATGCAGGTCGCGGAGGACAAGGGCTGCGCGGACCTGCTGGCGTTCGCGACGTCCGCGGTGCGCGACGCGGTCAACGCGGACGAGGTGCTCGACACCGTGACGGAGCGCACCGGGACGCGCCTGGAGGTGCTGCACGGCGAGGACGAGGCGCGCCTGACGTTCCTGGCCGTGCGGCGGTGGTTCGGCTGGTCGGCCGGGAGGCTCGCCGTCTTCGACATCGGCGGCGGCTCGCTGGAGATCGCCGCGGGCAAGGACGAGCTGCCCGACGTCGCCTGGTCGCTCCCGCTCGGCGCGGCGCGGCTCGCGCGGTCGCTCGGGCCGTCACCCGACGACGGCGAGATCCGCGCGCTGCGCCGGCGGATCCGCCGGGAGATCGCCCAGGACGCCGGCAACCTGCTGCGCGGGGGGCGCCCCGACCGCGCGGTGGCCACCTCGAAGACCTTCCGTTCGCTCGCGCGCATCTGCGGCGCGGCCCCCGCGGCCGACGGCATGCTGGTGCGCCGCGGCCTGCCCCTGGCGGGCCTGCGCGAATGGATCCCGAAGCTGAGCGCCATGACCCGCGACCAGCTCGCGGACCTCCCGGGCGTGTCCCCGAGCCGCGCCCACCAGATCGTGCCGGGCGCGCTGGTGGCCGAGGCCTGCATGGACATCTTCGACCTGGCGGAACTCGAGATCTGCCCGTGGGCCCTGCGCGAGGGCGTCATCCTGGAACGGCTCGACACGCTCCCGCACCGCGACCGCACGACGGACGCGTAGGGCGCCGGCCGCCGTCAGCGGTCGTGCCGGAGCAGGTACCCGTTGGACACCACCGTGAACGCGGCCCGGCGCTCCGCGCCGCCGGGGAGCCGGACCCGGGCGGCGGCGTCGGCGGCGCGCCAGACGACGCCCTCCGCGGGACGGCAGATGCCGATCGCGGAGCCCAGGTGGTCGGCCTCGGCGAGCGACTGCTCGACCGACTCCGGGAACGTCAGGTCGTCACGCACCGGTACGGACAGCTCCAGCACCCAGCGCGGCCACCGCGCGCGCGGCAGGTCGGCGCCGTCGACGTGCACGCCGAACAGGGCCAGGTGCCGGCCCAGCACGCGCAGCGGGTTCGCCCGGATCCCCTCGCCGAACACCTCGCCGTGGAGCGCGACGCGGCGGCCGGGCCACTCCTGCGCGATCCGCTCGAGCAGCCAGTGCCCGCGCGCCATCTGCCACAGGATGTTCTCCTCGCTCTCCACGAGGTCCCCGTTCCGCCCGCAGACCCCGGCCGTGTCCTGGACGCCGTCCACGTAGAAGGTCGACGAGGCGCCGTCGATCTTCTCCGTGGCGATCCACCCGAGGTCGCGCGCCCCGAGGATCTCCGGGACGTTCTGCAGGCGGGCGACACCTGTCACCGGGATCCACGGCGGGCGCGGCCCGAGCACCTCACCCGCGAGCGCGGCGGGCAGGGGCGGCTCCCACGCCACGACGCCGAGCCGCCGCGTGACGTCGGTTCCGGGCGCGAGGCCCTCGGCCTCCGGGAACAGGCCGACGGGCAGCGCGAGACCCTGCGAGTACCGGCCGTGCAGCCGTCCGGTCGTCAGGACGTGCCCGCGGACGCCGTCGCCCCGCGTCCGCAGGCCGCGGGCGGCCAGGAACTCGAACCGGGGGTCGGCGACGTCGAGGAACGAGTCGGCCTCGAGGTACAGGCACAGGTCGCCGGCGGCGAGCTCGCCCGCCCGTACGACGACGTCCCAGCCGCGCACCCGGGCGCGTTCGATCGCGTCCGCGCCGGGGACCGGCGTGATCCCCGCGACGGTCTCGACGGTCGCGAGGGCGCGGCCCCCGGTGGGGCCCGGCGGCACGGCCCCGGGGGCGGCGGAACCGGGCGGGAGGATCTCGGGGGCTGGGGTCTGCGGTGTCAGCATGGCGGCATGATGAGAGCCCTGCCGAGACCGGAGCAACCGCCTTCTTGTATATGTTGCGTCAGTAGGCTTTCGCCGGTATTGGAAAGCTCGCGCCGCACGGTGAACTTCAGGTGAACCATTCTCAGACGCAGGCATGTCGGGCATCGCCTGGCATATCCGTCTGGGATCATCGCGCAGGTCAGGGTGTGCGTCCGGGCACGACAGGCCGGACGCGCGCCAGGTCCCACAGGGAGGTCCCAGCGCAATGGACAACGCCACGGGCAACACGGCCACGCGGCAGAAGACCGCAGGTAAGAGGGGGGCGTTGTGGTTCGCCGGGATCGTGCTGGCGGGCGTCGCCGGCTTCCTCGTGTGGGTCGGGGTGACGAACGCCCGGAACCCCGAGGAACCCGTCACGCTCACGGTGCTCGCCGGCTCGGAGCTCCGGTCGGTCGTCGAGAACCCCGAGGTCGCCGAGAGCCTGCGGCGGTCGACCGGCGTGACCCTCGTGCCGACGTACGCCGGCACCCTGCAGGGCGCGGAGTCCGTCGTGGGCGGCTCCCCGAAGTGCGACGACGGCGCCGGGAAGCAGGTCGACTGCGACCTCGCCTGGTTCTCCTCCGACCGCTACATGAACCTCCTGTTCGAGGAGCGCAAGGCCGAGAACCCCTCCGCCAGCCGTCCCTGGGCCGCGTCCACGGGCGAGACCGGCCGTTCTCCCGTCGTCCTCGGCGTCAAGCCCGCGGCCGCCCAGCGCCTCGGCTGGGAGGAGGGCAGCACGGTCCCGTGGACGCAGATCGCCGACGCCGCCGAGGCCGGCGAGCTGTCGTTCTTCATGACGAACCCCGCCGCCTCCAACTCGGGCTTCTCGGCGCTGGTCAGCGTCGCCTCGGCGTTCCACGACAGTGCCGCGCCCATCACCGTGGAGGAGATCGACGACGCCGCGCTGACCGGCTTCTTCTCGGGCCTGGTCCGCACCGCGGGCAGCTCCGGCTGGCTGTCCCGCGAGTTCACCGCGAGCCAGGACGAGGCGGACGCCCTCATCAACTACGAGTCGGAGCTCGTGGCGCTGAACCAGTCGGGCGACCTCACGGAGAACCTGGTGATCGTCTACCCGGACGAGGTCGTCTACGCCGACTACCCGCTCACCCAGATCGACGCGGCCCACGGCGACACCTTCGCGGGCATCGACTCCTGGCTCGACGAGACCGCGACGCAGGAACTGCTCACCCGCGTGTCCTACCGGCGCCCGCAGTCCGCCAGCGACGCCCTGCCGGACGCCGCGATCCCGAAGGCCGACCCGAACCCGGTCGCCCTCCCCGAGGACCTCAACACCGCCGACCGCCTCATCGACAACTACCTCAAGGACTACCGCGATCCCGCGAACACCATCTACGTGCTGGACGACTCGCGCTCCATGGCGGGCACCCGGATCAACCAGCTGCAGCAGGCCTTCGGCGACCTGACCGGCAACGACACCTCGGTCACCGGCCAGTTCGCGCGCTTCCGCGAGGGCGAGCGGATCTCGATCATGCCGTACGCGCGCAAGCCCGGGACGATCGACACGTTCCCGCTGGAGGACCCCGAGTCGAGCCCGGCCGAGCTCGACCCGATCCGGGACTACGTCCGGACCAGGATGAGCGCCGAGGGCGACGCGACCGCCATCTACGAGGCGCTCGCGGTGGCCTACCGGGACATCGCGTCCGACACCACGACGGCCGAGGGCTACTACACCTCGATCGTCCTGATGACCGACGGCGAGAACAACGCCGGCGCGTCGCTCAGGAGCCTGGCCGCCTTCGAGGCCGCCTTCGAGCAGGAGGGCTGGGCGGACCTCGGCGTCCCGGTGTTCGTCGTGATGCTGGGCGACGACCGGCAGGCGGTCGCCGACGTCACGCGCCTGGCCGAGCTGACCGGCGGCCGCACCTTCGACGCCGCGCGGAACTCGATCGCCTCCGCCTTCAAGGACATCCGCGGCTACCAGTGACCCGGGCCGCGGCCGGCCGGGGCAGCGGCACGCCTGCCCGTGCCACTACCCCGGCAGCTTGCGGGTGCGCGGCTCAGACGACGCGAGCCGTGAAGGAGGCCCCGCGCGAGCCGGCCAGGTCGGCGGCGACCGTCATCGGGTCGCCGGTGCCGACCTGCAGGCGGCTGCTCGACCAGGCCACCCGGTCGTACCGCTGCGGGACCTCGAAGCGGATCACCAGCCGCGAGACCGAGCACGTCGGGTCGGACACGGCGATGCGGGCCTCGTCGCTGCTTCCCGTGACCAGGAGGGCGCACGGGCCGTCGGCGCGCACCGGGCCGTCGTCGACCGCCTCCCACAGGTGGGCGAACAGGTACCAGCGGTCCTCCCGCTGCACGCGCACCACGTGCGCGAGCGGGTCCTTGCGGAGCACCTGCACGGGGCTGTCCATCGCGTGCGCCCGCGTCTGCGCCGCCGAGGCGCGGGGCAGGATCACGTACGCGTACCGGTCCCCGCCCGTGCCGCTCGGGTGCACGAGCGAGAGCGTCGCGTAGGTCCGGGTACGGGTGTCCGTGGAACCTGCCGTGTCCGGCCCGGAGTTGATGTCCCGCCACGAGCCCGAGCGGTCCCCGAGCACCGCGCGCGCCGCGTAGTCGCCGAGGAACACGTACCCGGCCACGCCGTCGAGGTGCGCCCAGGCGGGGGCGTCCAGCTCGCGCCGCTCGCCGGTCCCGAGCGGGCTGCCGTCGACGACGAACCCGGGCGCCGGGCCGGGGCGGAACGCGCGGTTCTCGATCGTGGTCTCCGCGCCCGGGCCGGTGACGATGATCCCGGACCCGATCGCGACGACGCCGTCCTCCAGCAGGAACCACGACTTCTTGCCCCGCACGTCGCCCAGTTCGTTGGTCAGGTTCATCCCGGCGGTGCCCCAGCGTCCCGCGAGGCTGACGCCGCCGCCCCAGACGTTGTCCGCCCGGGGGACGGGCGTGCCCGCGTCCGGGCCCGGGATCCGCCGGGCGATCGACGCCGTCGTGCCGGGCAGGCGGTACGGGTCGACGGTCGGCCAGTAGTCGTCGGCGAACTGGTCGTTGTCGTCGTCCAGGTAGAGGTACGCCGCGCCGTCACCCTGGTGCCACCCGTAGCGGTTCTCGCCGTTGCCCCAGCCGTAGCGGCCGATCCGGGCCGACGACGTCGCCACGGAGTACGCCCAGCCGGCGCCCCGGTGGGCCATGCGCTCCTGGTACGGCGTGCGTACGTGCCCGAGCGGCTCCGGGGCCGGGGCGATGTGGTGGTCGCCCAGGAGGGCCTCGGCGCGCTTGAGGTCCGACAGGGTGGTCGCCGAGGCGAGGTAGTTGCCGCTGGACCGCTCGAGCCAGCCCTTGGCGAGCCCGAGGTAGGTCTCCCGGTACGACCTGTCGACGTGACCGGCCAGCAGCATGACGGCCTCGACCGTGTCCCAGCCGTCGCGCTGACCGGTCTCGTGCTGCCGGGCCACCGCCCGCCCGCGGACCGTCTCCATCATCCGGCCGTTCCACAGGAACGGCGCGAACGTCCGCTCCACGCTGTCCAGCAGCGGCCGCAGGGTGGTGCGGGGCAGGTCCCACGGGCTGCCGTCGAGCAGCATGACCGACGGGGCGAGGGCGGCGAGCGCGGACTTGCCGTAGGTGCCGGCCTGGGGGAGGCGCTCGTGATGGAGGTACGAGCCGTCCGAGTAGAAGCCGTCGCCCGAGGTGACGTAGGCGAAGAGGCTGTTGGCCCCGCCGCCCGCGGAGTCGGACAGCGCGTCGCGGGCCGCCGCGATGTCGTCGGCGGAGCGCGCGGCGATCCCGCGCAGCAGGCAGGCGAGGCACTTGTCGGCGCGGTTCGCGCCCGTGGCCGGGCGGTCGCTCGCCTCGATCCGGTTCGGGTCGGGCGTGAAGTGCCGCAGGGCGCCGACGGCGCGTTCGGCGTCGTCCTGCGGCAGGACGGGGGCGAGCAGGAGCGTGAGGTCGCCGAGCACGCGCGGGATGCCGATCTCCCAGAACCACCAGTTGCCCGACGGCGGGGTCGACGGGTTGTACCAGGAGTCCGTCATGTGCCGGTACCAGGTGACCAGCGCGCGTTCGACGTCGTGCGCGTGGTACTGGGCGGCCCCCGGGGTGGACCAGGCGGTGGCGACGGTGAGGATGCGCCGGTAGGTGGTCGTGACCGCGGCCGGCGCGGGGCCCTGCATCGGCAGGTCCGGCCAGATGTCGCCGCCCGAGGCGGGGGAGTGGTCGGCGGTGTCGTAGTGGCGGGCGGCGGACCGGGAGAGCTCGTCGATCTTCGTGGCGATCGCGACGGACGCGAGGCCGATTCCGGCGCCCCCGGTGAGGTGGGTCGTCCACCGGTCCCGCAGGGCGTCGAAGTCGCTCGAGGGCTGGAGGCCGCCGTGGCCGAGGGGTGCGGCGGCTGCGTCGTCAGGGGTGCCGACGGCGATCGCCAGGGAGGCTGCCGTGCCCAGGATCAGGGCGTCTCTGCGGGTCAGGGGCTTGCCAAAGCGTCTTTCCATGAGGGCCTCCCACATTCAAGGGGACCCGTAATAGGTGCACGGTCTCCCCTAAAACGAGTTTGCCATGCCCTAGCGGAAACGCACACCGGAAAAGATTTGATCCACCATTTCTCGACAATGCTTCATGCCCGCCGATCTACCTCACAAGACCCGTGTCGCCCGTGGGTTTTGAAATGACGTTAAGGCAATTCATGCCGGTTAATTCGGGCGGGCGGATCAGCGGGAGAAGGCCGGGGGCTTGCCCGTGGGGACCGGGGGCTTCGTGCGCTCCTGCGCGGTGTCGCCCACGGCGTCGCGCACCGCCGCGTAGCGGGCCCGGAGCTCCGCCTCCGGGAGGGTGCCCTTGCCGGGATCGGACAGGGCGTCCCGCAGGGCGCGGAGGCGGTGGCCGGCCGCCCGGTCCACCGTCGTCGGCGTCCACTTCACCGCCGTGACCCGGGCCGGCTTGCCCGGCGCGGCCTGCGTGACCGTCGCGGTCATCAGCACGCCGTTGGAGGTGCGCGCGTCGCAGCACTCGGAGCTCTGGTTGGAGATCATGTTCCCCAGCCCGTACGCCACCCACATGCCCTTGCCGTCCGGCCCGCCGTCGAGGCGCGCGATCCGCTGCGGGATGTGCGCGTGGTGCCCGATGATCAGGTCGACCTTCCGGGAGGCGGCCAGCCGCTTGGTGACGGTCTCCTGCTGGTCGGTGAGGTCCTCGGTGTACTCGACCCCGGCGTGCATGCTGACCACCACGAGCTCCGCGCCGTCGCGGCGGGCCTGCTTGGCCTCCTTGATGATCCGGTCGGCGTCGAGCAGATCGACGGACCAGGGCTTGCCCTCGGGCACGACGAGCCCGTTCAGCCCGTACGTCGCCGACAGGTGCGCGACGTCGATCTCGCGTCCCTCGCGCGCCAGCGTGTAGACCTGCGGCGTGCGCTCGGACTTCTTGCGCGCCGTGCCGACGTGCCCCAGGCCCTCCTCGTCGAGGGCGTCGAGCGTGGCGGTGATGCCGTCGAACCCGCGGTCCACCGAGTGGTTCGACGCCGTCGAGCAGCCGTCCCAGCCCTGCTCGGCGACGTCGGTGACCAGCTTGCGCGGGGCGGCGAACATCGGGTAGCCGCTCGGCTCCTGGCCCGGCGGCACGACGGGCGCCTCCATGTGGCACAGGGCCAGGTCCGCACCCTTGACCCAGGGGTCGAGCCCGGCCAGCAGCGGGGTGTAGTCGAGGTCCCCGTTCGCCGCCGCGCTCTGGTTCAGCGGGTCGTGCGGGAGGATGTCACCGGCCGCGGCGATCGTGAACTTCACCGGCTGCGGGGGCTCGACCGACGCGCGGGTCGCCCCCGGGGCGGAGGCGGTGGCGGTCGCCTCGGACGACTCCGCCGCCGGGGAGGTGCAGCCGGCGCAGGCCAGCGCGACGACGCCGGCGATCGTCAGGGCGAGGCGGGCGCGGCGCGCGCCGCCGCGCGCCGCGCCCGTGAGGGAGCCGTTGCTGCCGTACGAGTTCACGAGCCCGAGTGTAGGTGCGGGATTGCCCGTTCAGCCGACAATCCGGGGGTGGTTCACGGGATCCGCCAGCGTTGCACGGACGAGCCGTCGCAGTTCGCGATCTCCGTGCGGGTCCCGTCGCTCTGCACGCGGCCCGCCGGCTGCAGGCAGCGGCCGGAGTTCGGGTTGCGCAGCGCGCCGGTCGAGCCGTCGTGCGTCCAGCGCTGGGCGCCCGTGCCGTTGCAGTCGTAGAGCTGGACCCGTGTGCCGGCCGCGGTGCCCGCGCCCGCCACGTCGAGGCACTTGCCCAGGGCGCGCACGGAGCCGTCGCCGGCGAACGTCCACGACTGCGCCGCGTTCCCGTTGCAGTGGGCGAGCTGGATCGGCGTCTCGTTCGCGGTGCTCGCGCCCGCGACGTCGAGGCAGAGGCCGTTCGACGCCGTCACCGTGCCGGTGCGGGTCCCGCCGCTGCCGCCCGTGCCGTCGTAGACGCGCACGTAGTCGACGACCATCTGCTGCGGGAACTGGGTGGTGCCGTCCGGGTAGCCGGGCCACGCGCCGCCGACGGCGAGGTTGAGGATCATGAAGAACTGCTGGTTGTAGACCCAGGTGCCGGGCACGTCCGCCGGGGTGCGGGTCTGGTAGACCGTGCCGTCCACCGACCAGCTGATCCGGTCCGGCGACCAGTCGATCGCGAAGGTGTGGAAGTCGTCGGCGAACGACCAGCCCTGCGGGTGCGTGTACGCGGCGCCGATGCCGCCCGCGCCCGAGTAGCCCGGGCCGTGCAGGGTGCCGTGCACCCGGTGCGGTTCCTTGCCGACGTTCTCCATGATGTCGATCTCGCCCGAGTTCGGCCACGGCGTGCCCGGGAACTGCCCGCCGAGCATCCAGAACGCGGGCCAGATGCCCTGGCCGCGCGCGATCTTGATGCGCGACTCGATGCGGCCGTACTGCGGCTGGTACTTGCCCTTGGTGGTCATCCGCGCCGACGTGTACCCGCCGTCCGCCTCGCGGCGCGCGGTGATGACGAGGTTGCCGTTGCCGTCCAGCGCCGAGTTGTTCCGGCTCGTCGTGTAGTTCTGGAGCTCGCCGTTGCCCCAGCCGCCGGCGCCGGTCTCGTGGTTCCACTTCGTGGCGTCGGGAGCGGCGCCCGCGGCGCCGTTGAACTCGTCGGACCAGGTCAGGGCGGCGGCGGACAGGTCGGCGGCGGCCGTGCCGGCGCTCGTCCGCGCGGGGACGACGGCGTTCGCCGCGACGGCCGCTCCGGTCGCCAGCAGCCCGGCGATCGAGACGGAGGCGACGAGGGCGGCGACACGGGGACGACGGGCGAGCGGTGAGGCGCGCATGAGCTGCTCCTTTGCAGACGCGGGGCGCGGTCAGGTAGCTGACTGGCCGGTAAGTAATGGCAACCTACTGCGTGGGCCTCAATACCGGCAAGAGGGAAAACCACATACCTTGCGCGCCTTCTCGCCCGCAGGGGGGAACCGCCCCTCCGCCCCGCGGGGGACCCGGTTCCGACTTCCGGACCATTGTGCGAGGTCAGCGCGGGATCTTTGATGGGAGGCATGACCACGAGACGCACGGCCGCGCTGGTCGCGGCACTTGCCCTGATGACCACGGCGGCCGCGCCCGCCATGGCCGAGCCCGCCGCCCCCGGCGCGGACGCCGCCCGGGCGCCCGCGGTCGCGGCCCCTGAGCTCGACTGGCGCGACTGCCCCGACGGCGCCGACGCGTTCGACTGCACGTCCGTCGAGCTCCCCAGCGACTACGACCGCCCGCACGGCCCGACGACGACGGTCGCGGTGACCCGCCTGCCCGCCACCGGCCCGGGCGAGCGTCTCGGCAGCGTGTTCGTGAACTTCGGCGGGCCCGGCGGCGAGGGGGTCTCCACGCTGCACGCCATCGGGCACGAGCTGTTCGAGCCGTCCGTCCGCGAGAAGTTCGACATCGTGGCGTTCGACCCGCGGGGCGTCGGCGCATCCGACCCGGCGACCTGCTACCCGGACCAGGAGTCCGAGGACGAGGCCCTCGCGGGCATGCTCGCGCTGCCGCACGACCGCCGCCAGGAGCGGCGGTTCCTCGCCGAGGCCGCCCAGGTGGGCCTCGCCTGCGCCACCATGTCGCCGGACCGGTTCGGCACGGCGTCGTCGGCCAACGTGGCGCGGGACATGGACCTGCTGCGGCAGGCGGTCGGCGACGAGAAGCTGACGTACGTCGGCTACTCGTACGGCACGATCCTCGGCGCCACCTACGGGATGCTCTTCCCGGGCAACGTGCGCGCGATGGTGCTCGACGGGCCGCTCGACCCGCGCCAGTGGTCCGGCGTCGGCTCCCGCGAGCTGCTGGGCACGCGGCTGCTGCAGGCGCGCGGCGGCCACGAGGCGTTCGCCGAGCTGTGGCGGCTCTGCGAGCAGGCGGGCCCGGCGGAGTGCTCGACGGCGGGGCTGGGGGACGCCGCGACGGTCGCCGAGCAGGTCCTGACCGAGATCCGCCGCACGCCGGCCGAGGTGCCGATGCCCGACGGCGGCACCATCACCTACACCTACGACATGCTCCTGCTGGAGACGTTCTTCAGCCTCTACACCGTGGCCGGGTACGAGCCGGTCGCCGACGTCTACACGTACTTCGCGGGCCTGCTCGGCATCGGGCCGGCGACGCGCTCCCGGACGGCCGCGCCGGACGTGCCCGAGTTCCGCCTGGGCCGCGAGGACTACCCCTCGGTCGGGACCGCGCTCGGGACGCTGTGCGCCGACGTGGAGGTCCCGCGCAACCCGCTGACCTACCCGCGCCAGGTCCGTGAGCTGAACGAGCGGTACCCGCACTTCGGGCTGCTGCGGGGCTGGGTCGGCGTGCACTGCGCCTTCCTCCCCGTCGAGGACGAGGACGCGTACCAGGGCCCGTGGATCCAGTCGGCCCACGTGCCGGTGCTGGTGATCGGCACGCGCTTCGACCCGGCCACGCACTACGACCACACCGCCCCGTACGCCTCCCTGTGGCCCGACGCCCGCACCCTGACGATCGAGGGCTACGGCCACACCAGCCAGAACGCCGCCAGCCCGTGCGCCCACGCGGCGATCGCGGACTACCTGCTCACCCTCGCCGCGCAGGACGGCACGGTCTGCGAGGGCGCCAAGCCCTTCACCCCGGCGGACCCGCGGGCCACGAACGAACTGCGGCCCGAGCTCCCGGCCCCGTTCTGACCGGCCCCCCGCCGGGCGGGGATCTCCGGCTCACGGCCGGAGATCCCCGCCGCGTCACGCCGGCGTCAGGCGGAAGATCGGGAAGACGCGGCCCTGCGCCGTCTTCTCGTAGTCGGCGAAGCCCGAGGAGAACTCCTTGAACTTCTCCCAGACCACCTCACGGGTCTCGCCCTCGAGCTCCGTGACCGCCGTCGTGACGGTCTCGACCGTGTTGGTCTCGTCGGCAGGCACCTCGAGCTCGACCTGCTCGGCGCGGCGCAGGCCGTAGACCCACGCCGGGTGCTTCGGCGAGCCGCCCGCCGAGCCGACGACGTGCCACGCGCCGTCGTCCCGCACCGCCGCGAGCGGCGCGATGCGCTCGCCGCCGTCCTTCTTCGGCACGTGCACGAGCACGAGGGCGCGGCCGAACGGCATCGGCTCGTTGACCTCTCCGCCGTTCGCGCGGAAGGTGTCGATGATCTGCTGGTTGAAGTCCATGCCCAGGCCAACGTGCCACGGGTGCGCGCACATTCCCTCACCGGGCGGGCCGCACCAGGGGACGCGGCGGCCTTGGTTACGCTGCGAGGCATGGACATCGCCGTCGCCGGAAGTCACGGGTTCATCGGGTCCGCGCTGGTGACCGATCTCGCCGCCCGCGGGCACGCCGTGCGGCGGCTCGTCCGGCGCGGGACGGGCCCCGACCGTTCGCGAACGGCGGACGACGACGGCGCGTCCCGCGTCACCGAGGCCGGCTGGGACCCCGCCGCCGGGCAGCTCGACCCGCGCGTGCTCGAAGGCGTCGACGCCGTCGTCAACCTCGCCGGGGCCGGCGTCGGGGACCGGCGCTGGACCGCCGCCTACCGCCGGACGATCCGTGAGTCCCGCACCCGCGCCGGCGGGCTGATCGCCCGGGCCGTCGCGCAGCTCGGCTCGCGGCCCGCCCTGGTGCAGGCGTCGGCCGTCGGCTACTACGGGGACCGCGGCGACGAACCGCTCACCGAGAGCTCCGCGCCCGGCGACGACTTCCTCGCCGGCGTCGTCCGCGACTGGGAGGACGCCGCCGCGCCCGCCGCCGACGCCGGCCTCCGCGTCGTCCACCTGCGCACCGGCATCGTGCTCGCGCCGCACGGCGGCGCGCTCGCGCGGCTCCTGCCGCTGCTCCGGCTCGGCCTCGGCGGGCCGCTCGGCAGCGGCCGGCAGTGGTGGCCGTGGATCAGCCTCCCGGACGAGATCGCGGTCCTGCGCAGGGCGATCGGGGACGACGCCGCCGGCGGCCCCGTGCTGAGCGGCCCCGTGAACGCCGTCGCGCCCGGGCTCGTCACGAACCTCGAGCTCACGCGCGCGCTCGCGGCCGGGCTGCGGCGGCCCGCCGTCGTCCCGGCGCCGGCGTTCGCGCTGCGTGCGGCGATCGGCGGGTTCGCCGCCGAGCTGCTCGCGTCCCGGAGGCTCGCACCTGCGTCCTTGCGGGAGGCGGGGTTCACCTGGCGGCACGAGACCGCCGGGTCCGCGGCGGCCTGGATCGCCGCCGGGCCGCGCCGAGCCGTTCCGCCGGACCCGGCTTGACTTGGAGTGCGCTCCAACTCCTACGGTCGCTGTCATGACCACCACGGCGCTGGAGCAGTTCCGGGACCTGATGGCGGGCGACGCGGACGGGGACCCGCGCGCCATGCTCGAGACCGTCGTCGGGTTGTTCGACGCGCGGTTCGACGGCGAGAGCGAGCTGACCATCGCCGAGGTGAGCGAGCTGGTCGGGGTGAGCGCCGACACGCTCCGGTACTACGAGCGGGCCGGGCTGGTGAGCGTGCCCCGGCGGAGTTCCGGGCACCGGCTGTACGACCGGGCCGCGATCGGGCGGGTCGTGTTCATCTCGCGCCTGCGCGCGTCGGACATGCCGATCCGCGACATCGAACGGTACGTCCGGCTCGTGGAGGAGGGCGAGCACACCGTTCCCGACCGGCTCGGGATCCTGCTGGCCCACCGCGAGCGCGTCCGGCAACGGCTCGCCGACATGCGCTGGGCGCTGGCGATCGTCGACTTCAAGATCGACAGGTACGACGGCCCGGCGGCCGGCCGGGCGCCGGCGTCGTGCCTACCGACATCCACCGAGAGGAACTGAGATCGCGATGACCACGACCACCGTTCCGAGCCGCAGGCTCGGCGACCTGACCGTCCCGGCGCTCGGGCTCGGCTGCATGGGCATGAGCTTCGCCTACGGCCCGGCGGACGCGCGCGAGTCGCTCGCGACGCTGCACGCGGCGCTCGACGCGGGCGTGACCTTCTTCGACACCTCGGACATGTACGGCGGCGGCCACAACGAGGAACTGCTCGGCACGGCGTTCGCCGGGCGCCGCGACGAGGTGATCCTCGCGACGAAGTTCGGGATCCTCACCGACGAGTCCGGGTACCCGACCGGCGAGGTGAACGGCCGTCCCGAGTACGTGCGCGCGGCGATCGACCGGTCGCTGCGGCGGCTGGGGACCGACCACGTCGACCTCTACTACGTGCACCGGCCCGATCCGGACGTGCCGATCGAGGAGACGGTGGGCGCGATGGCCGAGCTCGTCGGGGCCGGGAAGGTGCGGCACCTGGGGCTGTCGGAGGCGTCGGCCGGGACGGTGCGCCGGGCCGCGGCGACGGCGCCGATCGCGGCGCTGCAGACCGAGTGGTCGCTGTTCTCGCGCGACATCGAGGACCAGGTCGCACCGGCCTGCCGCGACCACGGGATCGGGCTCGTGCCCTACAGCCCGCTGGGGCGCGGGATGCTGACCGGGGCGGCGTCGGCCACCACCGAGCTGCCCGAGCGCGACTTCCGCCGGACGCTGCCGCGCTGGCAGGGCGAGAACCTGGCCGCGAACCTGCGGCTGGTCGAGGAGGTGCGCGCCGTGGCCGCCGAGGTGGAGGCGACGCCGGGGCAGGTGGCGCTCGCGTGGCTGCTCGCGCAGGGGGACGACGTCGTGCCGATCCCCGGGACCAAGCGGCGCGGGTACCTCGGGGAGAACGTGGCGGCGCTCGACGTGGTGCTGACGGCGGACCAGTGGGCGCGGCTGAGCGGGCTGACCGCCGCCGGGGAGCGGTACGGCCGGGCGTCCGGGCCCGCATGGATCAACCGGGACACGCGGCCCAGGGATCGATGTCCCGGGGGAACTGGTTGATAGACGGCGAAGCGGACAGGTAAAGTTCACCCCTCGGCCTTGCCGTGGTCGGGCCTGCGTCGACTGAGGGAACCACCATCTACGACGTCCCCCATTGCTGAGGAGATCAGTATGTCCGAGACCAAGAGCGTCGCGACCAACCTGGTCCGGCTGTTCGTCGCCGTCACCGCCGCGTTCGGCTTCGTCGTCAGCGGCGTCGTCGTGGCCGCGCCGGAGGCCGAGGCCACCGTCTACAGCTCGTGCACCCACTACGGCTGCGCCGAGGCGCGCAGCTCGAACTCGATCTGGGCGTCCAAGGGCTACCCGGGTACGCGCGGCTGGTACAGCTGGCCCGACGGGCAGTGCAACTTCGCCGGCGGCACGTTCTACAACCGCGAGGGCCAGCTGCCCTCCGGCTACTCGTACCGCGAGTTCGACGTGACCCCGCGGGCCTGCGGCGCGGCGCGTCAGGCCTGGCGGCTCGTGCGCAACATGAACACCGGTGTCGTCTACTTCTCCCCGGACCACTACAGCAACTTCTACCGGCTCTGAGCCGGTGAGGTGAACCGGGCCCGCGCGTGCGCGGGCCCGGTTCCGCGCTTCCTGAGAACGGATACCTTGCGGCCATGACCGACGACCTGCCCGTCCGCACCCTCGACGGCGCGAGCTTCACCGATTTCGAGGGGTTCGCGGCGGCGTTCTCCCGCCTGCTGGACGGCCACACCTGGACCGGCAACCTCGACGCGTTCAACGACATCCTGCGCGGCGGCTTCGGCACCCCCGAGAACGGCTGGATCCTGCGCTGGACCCACTCGGCGGCGTCCCGCGCCGCCCTCGGCCCGGAGAAGTTCGACGTGATCGTGGAGATCCTCCGCGACCACGGCCCGGGCGGCCCGGAGTCGGCCAGCGGGATCCACCTCGAGCTGTCCTGAGCGCGGGCGACGCGGCGCCTCCGGCCGGAGCCGCCGCGTCGCCCGCTTTCACCCGCCTACCGCGCGGCCGCCAGGGGCGAGACGCGCAGCGTGCTCACGAGCGGCGCGTGCGAGGCCCGCAGCAGGACGCCCGGCCACGTGTCGCTCGCCCAGGTGGTGCCGTCCCAGTTCGGGGCCGGTTCCGAGGCGAGGCGGATCGTGTTCTCGCCCGCGGTCAGGCGCACCGGGACGGTCAGGTCCGCGAAGGCGTTCGCGTGGAACGTCGTCGGGAACAGGACCGGGGTGGCGGCCGCGCCGTTGACCGAGATGTCCGCCCGGCGGGCGAGCGGGTTCGGGTTGTAGTGCGAGCCCTGCGACCACTCCGGGTTGGCGTAGCGCACGACCATCGCGTACGTCCCGGTCTCCGGCACGGAGACCCGGAACGTGGCGGTGCTGCCGTTGCCCGGTGCGCCGCCGATGCCGTCGACCGCGACGCCGTCGTCGGCGAGCGACAGCTCGCGGACCGACGCCGTACCGGCGAGCTCCGCGTCCCGCGCCCCCAGCTCGACGACCTCGAGCCGGCCGTTCCCGGCGCCGACCGTGATCCGGTCCAGCACCAGCCCGCCGGAGCGCCCGGTCACCGTCACCTTGTTCACGCCGCCGGACAGGTGCACGGCCGCGGACCGCGACCCGTTGAGGTTGAGCACGTCGTGCCCGTTCACTGCGACGGTTCCCTTCCCGCGCCCGACGACGTCGGCCCCCAGCGTGGCCTCGCCGTCGACGGGCGAGTACACCCAGAACGTCGCGGACCTGCCGGCCCCCAGCTCGACGGCCCCGCCGCCCGGCTCCGCGGTTCCCGCGACGCCGTACACGGCCCGCCCGCCGTGGTCCGAGTGCTCGGCCTGGTACACCGACGTGGCGGCCGCCGGGTTCGGCAGCGACAGCGTGATCCGGTCCACGAGCGCGTCGCCCGCGGTCGCACCGGTCCCGTCGAGGCTCTGCGCGGCCAGCGAGATCGTGTGCCTGCCCGCTGTCAGGTCCACGGTGGTGCCGGCGTGGTCCCAGACCACCCACTTGTAGCCGAGCGGCAGGTGCAGCTCCTGCTCGGCGGCGCCGTCGACCCGGACGAACACGTTGGTCGGCCCCTGCTCGGCCACGAGATCGAACGTGTTCAGGCTGTTCGCGAACACCGACAGGTCGTAGGTGCCGTCGCGTGGCACGTCCACCTCGAAGTCGAGGACGACGTCGGACCCGGTCCGCAGCCCGCCCACGTCGTACCCGCCGGACGTGTAGAACCTCGCGACGTCAGCCGGAGACCCCTCGGGCCCGTTGCGGCTGTACCCGGTACCGGAGTGCGCCGCGTCCTCGGCCTCGTAGCTGCCGGTCCAGAGCGAGGGCGCGGCAGCCGTCGTCGTCCCCGTGACGCCGGACGACGCCGCAGGCGTCACGACCACCTCGTACGCGCTCGACTCCTCCAGCAGCGGCAGCTGCTGCCCGTCGAACTCGACCGCCACCACATCGGCGCCGGACACCGGCAGGGTCAGCTCCGCGACGTGCCGCGGCTGCGGGGAGTCGCCGAGCTGGCCCGTCCACGGGATCTCCCGCACCAGCACGCGCACCCGGTCGCCGAAGACGTCCCGCGGCACGTTCACCAGCTCGACCGGCGCCCTGCCGTCCGCCCCGCCGAACAGCGTGCGCGAGACGCGCCGCCGCTCGTCGAGCGACGAGATGCCCTGCAGCGTGTAGTTCTCGCCCGGGAACGGCGGCGTCACCGCGACGGTGTGCCCCGACATCTGCGCGTACGCGTTGAACAGCCACCACTGGCCGTTGCCGCGGTTGGCCTCGACGGCGGAGTCGGACAGGTTGCCGTTGATGTTCCAGAACGCGATCATCCCGTCGACCTTGGAGTCCTCCAGCGCGGACATCCACTGGATCATCTGGCCGGGGACCGACGTGTGGTAGTTGAACGCGTACTCGTTGACGTTGACCGGGAGCTCGGTGCCCTCCAGCTCGGTCCCCTCGAACGCCGCCGCCTCCCAGCCGCGGTACCTGGCCACGGACTCCCGGATCTTCTGCGGGTGCGACAGTTCGTGCCACGTGATGACGTCCGGCACGGTGCCCGCCTCGACGGCGTGCTCCAGGAAGCCCTCGACCTGGTCGTACAGGATGCTCGTGCCCGGGCCGCCGACCCGCATGTCCGGGTAGCGCTCCTTGATGGTGCGGTAGGAGGCGTCCCACGCGGCGAGGTAGTCGGCCGGGTCGTCCAGCCAGGACGTGCCGTCCAGGCTCCATTCGCCCGTGCCGAACATGTTGCCCTCGGGCTCGTTGAACGGCTCGATCACGAGGTTGTCCCGCAGCTCCGGGTCCAGCGTCGCGATCTTGTCCAGCTGCTCGCCGAGCACGCGCGCGAAGTCCGCGAGCTTCTCCTGCGGCGTGTCACCCGGCCACTGGTACGGGAACCCGCGGTAGTAGTCGGTGACGCGCACGTAGACGTCGCCGCCGGTCGCGCCCGCGAGCGGCGCCACCACCTCCAGCGCGTCGGAGCCGGGGTGCTGCGACCCGTCCTGCGCCTTGGTCGCCACGGTGCGCAGCTTCATGCCCTCGATGACGTTCGACGACGGCACGCCGGGCCCGTACAGCCCGTACAGGCTCCCCGAGGCCCCGCCGTGGAACGGGCCCGTGTCCTGGCCGAGGTCCACCCGGAGCTCGCCGCGGAAGACGGTCACCCGCGCGGTCAGGGTCGCTCCGGCGGCGGTGCCCCGGACGGTGTAGGTGCCGGCCTGCGCGTACCGCGACGGGTCGACGTCGTCCCACGTGGCGGCCACGTCGCGGTCGTACCCGTCGGAGAACGTCGCGCGGACCGTCTCCGGCAGCGCCGGCGCGGCGCCGACCAGCGTGCGCAGCTCGTGCTCCGTCGTGGTGGGTCCGACGGCGGTCGCCGCCTCGCCCGCCAGGCCCGCGACCTCGGCCGCGCCGAGTGCCGCGCGGTAGATCCGGAAGTCCCGCACGGCGCCGTCGAACAGCGGGTCCGGGTAGAACGACCGGCCGATGTACCCGGCCCGCTCGGCGCCCGCGCCGAGCAGCGCGCCCGCCGTGGCCGACGTCGGCGCGGACGCCACCGCCGCCCCGTTCAGGTAGGTGGTGACCAGCCCGGCCGACGTGTCCAGCGTGGTGGTGAGCGTGACCCACTCGCCCGCGCGCGGCGCGTCGTAGCCGGACACCTTGGCCTCGCCGCCCGCGGAGCTCGTCGTGACGGCGGTGCGCAGCGTGCCCTCGCCGCTCGACGGCGTCGTGAACAGGTACCTCTCCGTGTTCGTGCCGAGCGCGAAGAGCCACTGCCATGGGCCGCCGGTGCCGTCCCAGCGCACGCGCGCCGAGACGGTCAGGTCCGTGGCGCCCTCGATCGCGCCGCGCGGGATCGAGACGTGCCCGCCGCCGGTGCCGCCCGCCAGGTCGAGCGCCCGGCCGCCGTCGGCCGCCACGACCGACGCCTCGCCCGCGAGCGTGCCGTCCAGGCCGTTGCCGGAGACGTCGGGGACCCTCGTCCCGTCGATCCCGTCCATCGTGTAGTGCAGGTGGGGCACCGCTTCCTCCGTGTCGTCGGCCGACGCCGCGCCGGCGCCGGTGATCGTTCCCGCCGCGAGCGCCAGCGCCACGGCGGTGGCGGCCGCGGGCCGCCGTCTCCCAGGGACAGTTCTCGTCATCGAGCCCTTCCTCGTGTCTCGGTACGTCAGGTGCCGCGGGCCGGGACGAAGACCCGCATGGTGGCCGGGCCGTGCTCGGCCCAGCGGTGGTAGGGGATGAGGGTCAGTTCGCGGGTGCGGGACGACGACGGCGCGGGTGGGCCGCTCGTGAACGGGGGCGTGCCGGCGGGGTGGGCCGGGGGAGCGTCGACCTGGGCGCGGATCACGGCGCCGTCGCCGGAGGCGATCGGGGGCGTGGTGGTGTCGATCCGGACGCCGGCCGGGTCGAGCGGGGCCGTGCCGGTCCCGGTGGATCCCGCGGTAGGTGCCTCGAGGCACAGGACCAGCGGCCCGCGCTCCACCGCGACGGTGCCGCGGAGGGCGTCGACGCGGGGGTCGGGCCAGGTGTAGCGGGGGGTGGTGGGCAGGTCGAGGGCGACGACGTCGCCGGGCGCGAACGTGCGCCGGACCTCGGCCCAGCCCGGGGCGACGGCCTGCGGGTCGCCCTGCCCGGCGCCCGCGGCGCGCGGGGCGGTGAGGGTGGCGCCCCCGGCCCACGACGGGACGCGCAGGCGCAGGGTGACCGGGCGGGCGGGCGCCTCGGTCACCTCCACGTGCACGTGCCCGTGGTGCGGGTAGCGGGTGGTGACGTGCAGGCCGAGCGTGGCGCCGTCGTGCAGGGTGAGGCGGAACGTGCCGGGGGCGTACTGGGCGAGCGTGACGGCGTCGTCGTCGGTGAACGCCGTGTAGGCCTGCCACGACGCGAGCGTGCGCGCGACGTTGGTGGGGCAGCACGACACGTCGAACCAGGGGGCGCGGACGCCGCCCTCGGCGCGCGGGTTGACCTCGTCGGGGAGCACCTCGCCGCCGGCGACGCGCTGCTGGAGCGGGTTGGCGTAGAAGAACGCGCGCCCGTCCGCGCGCGGCGACGTCGCCACGACGTTGTACGCGGTGCGCTCGACGAGGTCCGCGTAGCGCACGTCGCCCGTCGCCAGGAGCAGACGCCACGACACCATGACCGACGCGATCCCCGCGCAGGTCTCGCAGTAGGCCCGGTCCGCGGGCAGCTCCCAGTCGTCGCCGAAGCCCTCGTCCTGGTGCCGCGAGCCCATGCCGCCGGTGAGGTAGGTGCGGCGTTCCACGGTGCGGGTCCACTGGCGTTCGATCGCGGCCAGCAGCTCGGCGTCGCCGGTGTCGACGGCGACGTCGGCGGCCGCGGCCGCGAGATACAGCGCGCGGACCGCGTGGCCACGCCACACGCCGGCGTCGCGCACGGGGACGTCGTCCTGGAAGTACGACGGCGCCAGCAGCGCGATGGGCGCGAGCGTCCCGTGGCCGCGTCGCTCGACGAACAGCCTGGCCTGCTCGGTGTAGCGCGGCTCGCCGAGCGCCCGGCCGAGCTCGGCCAGCCCGAGCTCGATCTCGGGGTGCCCGCAGATCTGCTCGCGGGCGCCGGCCCCGAACTCCCGGCAGACGTGGTCGGCGGCCCGGACCGCCGCGGCCACGAAGGGATCGGTCAGGGCCTCGGCCGGCGCCCGTCCCGTGCTCCGGAGGCGGGCCACGGCGGCCTGGAGCAGATGGCCGGTGTTGTAGAGCTCGTGGCCGCTGGACAGGTCCGAGTAGCGGGGCGGGCGGCCGGGGTGGCCGTAGCAGGTGTTGAGGTAGCCGTCCTCGTCCTGGGCCGCGACGACGCGGGAGCCGAGCTTCTCGAAGGTGGCGTTGACCTCCGGGTCGCCGGTGCGGCCGTGCTCCCAGGCCAGGGCCTCCAGGAGCTTGTAGATCTCCGAGTCGGAGAACTGCCAGCCCGGGCGGGCCGCGCCCGCCGTGGTGCCGTCGGCGACCCGGTCGAAGCTGGCGATCCAGCCCAGGCGCTCCATCCAGTCCTGGCAGTGCGCCAGGGTGGCATCCGCGTTCGTCTCCTGGAGCGCGCCCCAGAAGCCGCCGTCGAGCCGGACCTCGCCGAGGCCGGCGCCGCGCCGCGGCCCGGCGGGGGCGACGGGCCGCGCGAAGATGTGGTTCACGTGCACCTTTCGTTCGTCTGACGTCTCCTCGTGCTCGGCTGCGGGCGAGCCCTTCGTCGACATCGGTCAGTCCTTGACCGCGCCGGCGGTCACGCCCGCGGTCACGTAGCGCTGCGCGACGACGAGCAGGACCGCCGCCGGCACGGACGCCACCACGGCGGTGGCCATGATCGCGTTCCACTGCGTGGTGTTGTTGCCGATGTACCGGTAGATCCCGAGCGTGATCGGGACGAGGTCGCCGTTGCGGTCCAGGGTCGAGGCGAAGATGAAGTCCGACCACGCCCACAGGAACGCGAACAGCGAGACGGTCAGGGTCGCGTTGCGGCTCAGCGGCAGCACGATCGAGGTGAACGTGCGCCACGCCGTCGCGCCGTCGACCCGCGCGGCCTGCAGCAGCTCCCGCGGGATGCCCGACATGAACGCCGTGTACAGCAGGACGGCGAACGGGACGGCGATCGTGGAGTCCGCCACGATCAGCCCGCCGACGGTGTTGAGCAGGTCGAGCCGCACGTAGATCGCGTAGAACCCCATCGACATGACCACGGCGGGGATCATCTGCGCGGTCAGCAGCAGGAAGTTCAGCGCGCGGCGGCCCGGCAGGCGCAGCTGCGCGATCGCGAACCCGGCGGGCGCGGCGATCACCACGGTGAGCACCACGCAGCCGAGCCCCACCAGGAGGCTCGTGCCGAGCGCCGGGAGCTGCTGGGCGAGCACCGCCTCGTAGCCCTCGAGGGTGGGCGCCCACGGGAACCAGTGCGGCGGGTTCGCGCGCAGGTCCTGGGTCCGGGTGAGGGAGACGTTGAACATCCAGTAGACCGGGAAGAGCATGACGGCCGTGAACAGCAGGCCGAGGGCGGTCTTCCACCAGGTCTTCCGCGAGGTCCCGGAACTCATGCTTCCTCCTGACCACGCTGCAGCCGCAGGTGCAGGAACCCGAACACCAGCGCGATGACGATGAGCACGTTGCCGACGGCGGCCGCGGGGGAGAAGTCCGGCTGTCCCGTGCCGAATGCCTCGCGGTACGACCAGATGGCCAGCGTCGTGGTCGCGTCCCCGGGCCCGCCCGTCGTCATCACCCAGATGACGTCCACGACCTTGAGCGTGTAGATCAGCCCGAGCAGCAGCGTGATCGCCGAGACCGGCCGCAGCAGCGGGAACGTGATGCCCCAGAACTGCCGCCACGGGCCCGCGCCGTCGAGCGCCGCCGCCTCGTACACCTCACCCGGGATGCCCTGCAGCCCCGAGTAGAGGATGACCAGGTTGAACGGGACGCCCAGCCAGATGTTCGCGGTCGTCACGGCCAGCAGCGCCGTGTCGGGCGAGGTCAGCCAGTTGATCTGCGGCACGCCGAACGCGCCGAGCACCGAGTTCACGATCCCGTTCTCGCCGGACAGCATCCACGCCCACGTCGACGCCGACACGATCAGCGGCAGCAGCCACGGCACCAGGAACATGGCCCGCAGCGCCCCCGACAGCGGGAAGTGCGCGCGGAAGAACACCGCCAGCGCCAGCCCGATCGCGTACTGGAACACCAGCGACCCCAGCGTGAACAGCGCCGTGTTGGCCAGCGCCGGCCCGAAGGTGTCGGAGGCGAACACCTCGGCGTACTTCGCGAACCCCACGAACTCGGCGCCGCCCTGCACGAAGGCGCGGATCGTGTAGTCGTGCACCGACAGGTCGACGTTGCGCACCAGCGGGTACGCGTAGAACAGAAGCAGGTACACCAGCAGGGGCGCGGCGAACGCCACCGCCGTCCACCGGGGCGGGAGGCTCCGGCGGGAACGGCGGCGGCGCTCGCGGGGCGCCGCCGGAAGGGCGAGCGTGACCATCAGCTCGTGGCGGCCTCGGCGTCGGCCTGCGCCTTGGTGAGCGCGTCGGCGGGCGTCTCGGCTCCGGACAGCGCGTTCTGCACGGCGGTCCAGAGGGCCTCGCTGATCATCGGGTAGTCGGTGCCCAGGTCGTCGCTGGTGCGGCCCTTGGCGCTCCGCACCGCGGTGACCCACGGCTCCAGGTCCTCGTTGTCGGCCAGCAGCGCCTCCTGGCCCTCGGCCGTCGGCGGGATGTAGTACGCGAAGGTGTTCGCGGTCTCGACCAGGCCCTCCGGCGTCGTCATGCACTCCGCGATCTGCCGCGTGACCTCGTAGCGCGCGGTGTCCTCCTGCACCGGGGTGACGAGGAACTCGCCGCCCGTCGGCGCCGGGGCGACGCCGCCGTCGCGGGCCGGCAGCTGGATCAGCCCGGTCTCGAACGTCGCCTCGGCCGCGCTGTTCACCTGCCACGTGCCGTTCTCCGCGAACGCGAAGTCACCGGTGAGGAACTCCTCCCACGTGGTGTTCTGCGAGTTGCCGATGACCGACTGCGGGGCGTAGCCCTCGTCCAGCCAGCCCTTCCACAGCTCCAGCGCCGCGACGGCCTCGGGGGAGTCGAGCTCGCGCAGGTCGGCGCCCGCGCCCCAGAACCAGGGCAGGAACTGGAACGAGCCCTCCTCCGTGCCGATCCCGGCGAACGTGATGCCCTGCTTGCCGGCCTGCTTCACGTCGGCCAGCGCCGCGGTCAGCGACTCCCAGTCGGTGATCGACGCCGGGTCCACCTGCGCGTCCTCGAGGATCTCCGCGTTGTAGTACAGCGACAGGGTGTTGGCGCCGATCGGGATGCCGTAGGTCGCGCCGTCGACGACGCCCGCCGCGAGCAGGTTCTCGTCGATCGCGGACGTGTCGAGGCCGAGCTCCTCGGTGGTGGTCAGCATGCCGGTGTCGGCGAGCGTGGACACCGCCGGGTTGTCCAGCAGGATGACGTCCGGCGACGTGCCCTCCTGCGCGGCGAGCAGCGCCTGGTTGGTCAGGGCGGTGGTGTCGTAGGCGGTGCGCTCGATCGTGACCCCGGCCTCCTCGCCGCAGGCCGCCACGCGCCCCGCCCAGCCGGAGCCGTCCTCGTGCTGCGGGTACGGGTCCCACCAGGTGTAGGTCCCGCCGGCGGCGTCGGACGAGCCGCCACCGGCGTCGTCGCCCCCGGAGCACGCGGCGAGCGATCCGGCGACGGCGACCGCCGCGACGCCGGCTGACAGGGTGCGCAGGCGTGCGCGCCTGGTTCGGTACATCGTGTTCCTCCTTGAACAGGGGCCCTGCGGCCCGGATCTCGTGCGGGGAAGCAGGAAGGCAGGTGAGCGTTAACACGGGGGCCGCGCGGCAGGGCCGCGGGCCGGCGGGGGGAAGGGCTCAGCCGGCGGGCGGCGCGCCGGTGCTGCCGCGGTCGACGAGCTCGGGGGAGACGAAGCGGACGACGTACGGGTCGTCCGGGGTGATCTCGCCCTCGATGCGGCGCACCAGCTGGCGTACGGCCATGCGGCCGAGGCGGTCCGGCGCCGACTCGACGGACGAGTACGGCAGGGAGAACGTGCTCGCGAACTCGGCCGAGTACCGGCCCACGACCGACAGGTCGCGCGGCGCGGCGAGCCCGCGCTCGTGCATCACCGACGGCAGGGCCGCCGCGGCGGCCTCGTTGTTGAGGATCAGGCCGGTCGCGCCCGGGTGGGCGTCGAGGGCGGCGTGCAGGTCGCGGCCGATGTCGGGCTGGCGCGACGCGCCCGAGACCGCGTGCAGCGTGATGCCGCGCGCCTGCGCCGCCCGCGCGGCCGCGTTCCGCAGCCGCCACACGTACGCGCCGCCGCGCAGCTCGACGTGCTCCGGCTGCGAGACGAGGATCAGCTCGCGGTGCCCGAGCCGGGCGAGGTGCTCGAGCATGTGCCGGCCGGTCTCCTCGAAGTCGAGGTCGAACACGTCCACCCCGGTGCAGTCGCCGGGCAGCCCGACGAGCGCGCCCGGCTGGGGCGCGGCCCGCAGCACGGGCAGCCGCCCGTCGTCCTCCGCCACGTTGAGCAGCACGACGCCGTCGACCATCCGCGAGTCGGTGATCCGCTTCAGGCCGCGCGTCCCCTCGGCCTCCGTGACGAGCAGGATGTCGTAGCCCAGCTCGTGGGCCGTGTTCGAGACGCCCTGGATGTACTGCAGCATGGCCGGGGCGAACTCGTCCTCGAGGAACTCCGCCAGCAGGCCGATCACCATCGTCTGGGAGGTGGCCAGGGCCCGGGCGCCCGCGTTCGGGGTGTAGCCCAGCTCGGCGACGGCGGCCTCCACGCGGGCGCGCGCCTGGTCGGAGATCGCGCGCTTGCCGGACAGCGCGTACGAGACGGTGCTGCGGGACACCCCCGCCAGCCGCGCGACGTCGCCGATGGTAGCCACGGTGCTCCTCCTCCAGATGGATGTGAACCGGTTCGCATTGTGAACCGGTTCGCACTCAACCACATCGCGCCGGAATCGCGCAAGCCTCGATCGGCTTGGTTGCCAGGGTCTTGCATCGAACGGCGTTCGAAACTAGCGTCGCGCACCGAGCCGGGTTGTCGAACCGGTTCACAACTGCTCCATCCCTGTTCGCATCTCAACGAGGAGATCGCCCCATGAAACGAGACTGGCCCCACGGGCCGCGAACGCGCCGGGTCGCCCGGCGCCTGCTGTCACCGCTCGGCGTCACGGCCCTCGTGCTCGCCGCCGCCCTGGTCCCGACCGGCGGCGCGGCGAACGCGGCGGGCAACACGCTCGTCGTCGACGTCGGGAGCACCGTCCGGCCCGTGACCCACGTGGGCGCGGGCGGCCTGTACGGCGTCGGCTCCGACACGAGGCCTACCACCGAGCAGCTGCTCCCGCTCAGCCCCATCAGCTTCACCCAGCCAGCGCCCGGCACGACCCATCTGGGCAACGGCGCCACGGAGCCCTGCTGCGACTCGCTCCACGTCGCGGCGAACCTCACCCGCGCGGGTGCCCAGCAGTTCATCCGGATGCCCGACATCTACCCGAGCTTCCCCTACCGCTGGCAGGGCTGGGGCGACTGGGAGTCGAAGGTCCGCACCATGGTCGGCAAGCGCCTGGCGGCGACGTCGACCACGAACATCCAGGGCTGGGAGCTCTGGAACGAGCCGGACTGGACGTGGGACGCCGCGGCCGGGTCCTGGCACGACGGCTGGACCCGCACCCACCGTCTGATCCGCTCGCTCGACCCCGTGACGCCGATCGTCGGGCCCAGCGACTCGCACTACAGCCACAACCGCATGCTCGCGTTCCTGACCCACGCGAAGAACACGGGCACGGTCCCGGACGTCATCGTCTGGCACGAGCTCGGCGACATGGACTGGAACTCCTTCGACGACCACGTCGCCGACTACCGCGCCATCGAGCGATCCCTGGGCATCAGCCCGCGGCCCATCGCGATCAACGAGTACAACTCCCTCAACCAGATGGACATCCCGAGCGTGGCGGTGCACTGGATCTCGGTGCTCGAGCGGCACGGCGCCCGGGAGGCGCACCGCGCGTACTGGTTCGAGGCCGGCACGTTCGACGGCCTGTTCACGTTGCAGGGTCAGCCGACGGCGTCGTACTGGGCCTACCGCTGGTACGGCCAGATGGCGGGCAACGTCGTGCGCACGACGCCGTCCAGCTGGCTCGACGGCGTCGCCGCCTACGACTCCTCGCGCAAGATCGTCGACGTGGTGCTGGGCGGTGACTCCGGCAACAACGCCGTGCGCGTCAACGGCCTGTCGTCCTTCGGGTCCTCGGTCCGCGTGACCGTGCGGTCCGTCCCGGGCAGCGGGCGGCACACCCATGTCGCCGCGCCGACGGTCATGTCGAGCACGACCATGTCGGTGTCGAACGGCGGCGTCACCGTCCCGGTCAACGGGATGACGGCGGAGGGCGCGTACCAGGTCGTCGTCACCCCGGCCGCAGGGCCGGCGACGTCGTGGCAGCAGGTCTACGAGGCGGAGAACGCCTCGCCCGTCAACGCCCGGCCCGCCACGGCGTCGTCGTCGGCGTCGAACGGGTACTACGTCGGCGGGATCGACGGCAGCGCCGACATGCGCTCGCACAGCTTCGTCGACTTCACGGTGAACGTGCCGGCGGCGCGGACTTACACGATGACGATCCGGTACGCGAACGGGACCGGTTCGACGTCGACGCATGGGTTGGCCTACAACGGCGGCGCGTTCTCCACGGTGTCCTACCCGCCGACGGCGGGCTGGGGGCAGTTCTCCACCGTGCAGGTCCAGGTGAACCTCCGGGCCGGGTACAACATGATCCGCCTGGCGAAGGGATCGCCGAACTTCGGCGGCGGGACGGGGTACGCCGAGCTGGACAACATCACGCTGTCCTGATCCGGTCCTGAGCAGCGCGAACGCCGGGGTGGTCACCGCCACCCCGGCGTCGTCGTCCCCCTTCCCGCGAACTACCGCACGTCCTCGTCCACCCAGTCCAGGGTCTTGGTGACGGCCTTCTTCCAGTTGCGGTACAGCCGGTCGCGCTCCTCGCCGGGCAGGGACGGCGTCCAGCGCGCGCCCTCGGCCCAGTTCGCGGTGACGTCGGCCTCCCCGGACCAGAAGCACACGGCGATGCCCGCGGCGTAGGCCGCGCCCAGCGCCGTCGTCTCGGCGACCTGCGGGCGCACGACGTCGACCCCGAGCTGGTCGGCCTGGAACTGCATGAGCAGTTGGTTGGCGACCATCCCGCCGTCGACCTTGAGCTCCGTCAGCTCCACGCCCGAGTCGGCGCGCATCGCGTCCACGACCTCGCGGGTCTGGTAGGCCGTGGCCTCCAGCGCGGCGCGGGCGATGTGGTTGCGGTTCACGTACCGGGTCAGGCCCACCAGGGCGCCGCGGGCGTCGGGGCGCCAGTACGGCGCGAACAGGCCGGAGAACGCCGGGACGAAGTAGGCGCCGCCGTTGTCCTCGACCTTGCCCGCGAGGTACTCGATGTCGGGCGCGTCGGCGAACAGGCCGAGGTTGTCCCGCAGCCACTGCACCAGCGAGCCGGTCACCGCGATCGACCCCTCCAGCGCGTACGTCGGGGCGGCGTCGCCGATCTTGTAGCAGACCGTGGTGAGCAGGCCGTTCTTCGACGGGATCTTCTCGGTGCCCGTGTTGAGCAGCATGAAGTTGCCCGTGCCGTAGGTGTTCTTGGCCGTGCCCACCTCGAAGCACGCCTGGCCGAACGTGGCGGCCTGCTGGTCGCCGAGGATGCCCGCGATGGGCACGCCCGGCACCATGCCGTGCGCGCGCCCGTGGCCGTACACCTCCGACGACGACCGGATCTCCGGCAGCATCGACAGCGGGATGCCCATGTCCGCGGCGATGTCCTCGCGCCAGGACAGCGTGTCCAGGTCCATCAGCATGGTGCGCGACGCGTTGGTGACGTCCGTGACGTGCACGCCGCCCTCGACGCCGCCCGTCATGTTCCACAGCAGCCACGCGTCCGTGTTGCCGAACAGCAGGTCGCCCCGCTCGGCGGCCTCCCGCGCGCCCTCGACGTTGTCGAGGATCCACTTCACCTTGGGCCCGGAGAAGTAGGTCGCCAGCGGCAGGCCGACGATGCTCTTGTACTTGTCGGCCCCGGCGTCGCCGCCGAGCGCGTCGACGATCGCCTGCGTGCGGGTGTCCTGCCACACGATCGCGTTGTACACGGGCTTGCCGGTGCGCCGGTTCCAGACGACGGTGGTCTCGCGCTGGTTCGTGACGCCGACCGCGGCGAGGTCGGTGTGGTTGATGTTGGCCCTGGTCAGGGCGTTCCCGACGGCGTGCCGCGTGTTGTCCCAGATCTGCTCCGGATCGTGCTCGACCCAGCCGGGCTGCGGGAAGATCTGGTCGTGCTCCAGCTGCCCGGTCGCGACGATCGTTCCGGCGTGGTCGAACACGATGGCCCGGGAGCTCGTCGTGCCCTGGTCGATGGCGAGGACGTAGTCAGCCATGAAAAATCTCCTTCACTTCGTCGTGGGCTCGAGGCATCGAGGTCTGCTAGGCGAACGCTACGGCGGGGGCCAGCAGGCCCGCCAGGACGCCGCCGATGATCGGGCCGACGACGGGCACCCACGAGTACCCCCAGTCGCTGGAACCCTTGCCCTTGATGGGCAGCAGCGCGTGCGCGATGCGCGGGCCCAGGTCGCGGGCGGGGTTGATGGCGTACCCGGTGGGCCCGCCGAGGCTCGCGCCGATCCCGACCACGAGCAGCGCCGCCGCGAGCGGCCCCAGGTCCCCGGGCCAGTTCGCGAACGACAGGATCACGAACACCAGGACGAACGTCGCCACGATCTCGGTGATCAGGTTCCACGCGTACGAGCGGATCTCCGGGCCGGTGGAGAACACCCCCAGCTTGGTCGCGGCGGGCGCCTCCAGGTCGAAGTGCTGCTTGTGGGCGAGCCACGCGAGGGCCGCCCCGAGGATCGCGCCCACCAGCTGGGCCGCGATGTAGATCACCGCGTTCCCGGCGGTCGCGGCGATCCCCGGGCCGAACTCCGCGGCCCCGCTCGCCAGGATGCCGAGGGTCACCGCCGGGTTGATGTGCGCCCCGGAGCTGAACGCGACGAAGACCCCGGCGAACACGCCGAGGCCCCAGCCGAAGTTGATCAGAAGCCATCCGCCGCCCGACCCCTTGGTGCCGGGCAGGATGGCGTTCGCGACGACGCCGCAGCCGAGCAGCAGGAGGATCATCGTCCCCAGCATCTCGGTCACGAAGACTTGGGCAGCCGACATGTTTTCGCTCCAAACGTGTTGACACCATTGTCAACAGCCACTATCTGTCGCCGCGACCCGAAAAGACAACCCGAGGGAACGAGAGATCTTCCGCCGGGGCGCGTTCAGCGCTGCGGTGACCAGCCGTCGGAGCCGGACAGGTAGTCCTCGATCTCGTGGTCCGCGGCCTGCGCGTCCGACAGCTGCGGCCGGTGCTCGTTCACGACGGCGCCCGCGCCGTGGTTGTCGTACTCCGCGGCGCTGCCCTCGTTCCAGTCGTACCCGGACATCGTCGTCCACGGGTCCTCCTTCAGGAACGCGCCCAGCGTCGTGTCGCGGACGACGACGCGCGGGTCGTTGTCCGGCGCGCTCGACGGGTGCCAGGGGCGGCCCAGGTAGTACGACCCCGCGGGCGCGTCCGAGACGATCCGCGAGTCGATCAGCAGGAACCCGCGCTCGAACTCCCGGGACGTGCTGGGGGCGAGGACGTACCCGCTCGGGTCCGAGTCGCGCGGCAGGGCCCGGATCGTCGAGTCGTCGACGACGGCGGTCGCGCGGCCGAAGACGAAGTCGACGTCGCCCTCGATGTAGCTGTCGTGGACGTAGACCCGCGCCGGGGTCGTCGCGCTCGGGGAGTCGAGGTAGAGGGTGTCCTGGTTGCCGAGGAACCGGACGTCGTCGAACACGACCTTGTCCGCCGCCGTCTTGACGGCGACCGCCTGATGCCCGCCGAACTCCGGGTGCGCGGCCTCGTCGAAGGCGTTCTCGAACGTGACGCCGCGCGCCCGGAAGCCCGCGCCCTTGACGGTGACCGTCGCGCTGCCGGTGGTGCCCCAGGTGCCGCCGCCCGGCTTGGGCGTGCCGGCCGCGCGGTCGTCGGTGAGGACGACGTCGTGCGGGTCGCCCGTGCCGCCCACGAAGCTCAGGTTCGGGTGGGCGGCGTCCACCTCGACCCGGCCGGCGTAGACGCCCGGCTCGAACACGATCTCGACGCGCCCGGCCGAGTGGGCCGGGGCGAGGTCGACGGCCTCCTGGGCCGTGGTGGCGTCGCCGGAGCCGTCGGCGGCCACGACGATCCGGACGGCGGCGTCCGGGCGGGGCCCGCACGCGGCGTGCGCGACCGGTGCGGAACCGGCCGCGACCAGCGGGATCAGCACGAGCGCCGGGACGGCGACCCGGGTGCGGGCGGACAGGCGGTGGCGTGCGGGCATCGTTGCCTCCTGGGTGGTGAGCCATCGTCGGCGAGAAGCGGGAAACCGGTTTCTCGTCTCGGGGTGCCAGCCAACCACGGCGGGAGGCCCGAGGGCAAGACGGTCCGCCGCGCTCCTTTCGAAACGCTACCGTCGCGTATCGAAAGAAGGTAGGGTGGTGCGCATGAGCACCGACCCCAGAACCCTTGCCCCTCCCGCACCAGCCCCCGAGGACGCCGGCCACCCCCGCCGCTGGGCCATCCTCGGGCTGCTCGTCGTGAGCCTCATCGTCACCGTCCTGGACAACACCGTCCTCAACGTCGCCCTGAAGACCCTGGCCGATCCCGTCGAAGGGCTGGGCGCGTCGCAGAGCGATCTCGCCTGGATGATCAACAGCTACACCCTCGTCTTCGCCGGCCTGCTGTTCGTCTGCGGCGTGCTGGGGGACCGGATCGGCCGCAAGCGGATGCTGGTCGTCGGCATGGTGGCGTTCGGCCTGGCCTCGCTGGGGTCGGCGTTCGCGCAGAACCCGGACCAGCTCATCGCGGGGCGCGCGCTGATGGGCGCGGGCGCGGCCGCGATGGGGCCGGCCACGCTGTCGCTGCTGCGCGCGGTGTTCTCCGAGCGGGAGTTCCCCAAGGCGCTGGGGATCTGGAGCGGCGCGGTCGGGATCGGCGGGGCGCTCGGGCCGATCGTCGGCGGCGCGCTGCTGGAGGAGTTCTGGTGGGGATCGGTGTTCCTGATCAACGTCCCCATCGTGGCGCTCGGCCTGGTGGCGATCCTGTGGCTGGTGCCGGAGTCGAAGGGGCGCCAGGGGCGGCCCGACCTGGTCGGGATGGCGCTGTCGGTCGTCGCGCTCGTGCTGATCACCTACGGCGTCATCGAGGCGGGCGACTCCGGCTCGTGGGCGGGCGTGGAGGTGTGGGGCACGATCGCCGCCGGCGTCGCGGGGCTCGCCGGGTTCGTCCGGTGGGAGCTGCGCACCCCGCACGCGTCGCTCGACCCGCGGCTGTTCCTGGACCGGCGGTTCGCCTCGGCGTCGGCGCTGATCGCGCTGATCTTCTTCGCGATGCTCGGGCTGTTCTTCTTCATGACCTTCTACATCCAGCTCGTGCGCGGGCTGACGCCGCTGCAGACCGGCCTGATGTTCCTGTCCTTCGGGGCCGGGATGATCGTGTTCTCGCCGCTGTCGAGCATGTTCGTCAAGCGGTTCGGCACCCGGGCCGTGGGGCTCGCGGGGCTGACGCTCGTGGGCGGGGTGTTCCTCGCGATCGCCCAGGTGGGCCTCGACACGCCGCTGTGGCTGATCGTGGTGCTGATGTTCCTCCAGTCGGCGGGGATGGCGAATCTCATGCCGCCGGCGATGAACGTGATGATGCAGTCGGTGCCGCGCGAGCAGGCGGGGGTCGCCTCCGCGCTCAGCAACACGCTGCGGCAGGTGGGCGGCGCGCTCGGCGTCGCCGTGCTCGGCACGGTGATGGCGCAGGCGTACCAGAGCCGGATCGCGGAGGTCGCGCCCGAGCTGCCCGAGGCCGCCCGGGCCTCCCTGACCGCCACGTACGGCGCGGTCACGGAGGGCGCGGTGCCGCCCGAGGCGGCGGAGTCGCTGCTGGCCGCCGCGAACGTCGCGTTCGTCGACGCGATGCACACCACGGCGTACGTCTCGGCGGCGGTCGCGCTGCTCGGGATGATCGTCGTCGGGCGGTACTTCTCCGGCAGGCCGTCGCGGGACGACGACGGCGCGCGGGCGGGCGCGGACGTGTCGGCCGTCCCGGCGGGCGAACGGCAGGCGAAAATGGTCCGATGACCTCCACGTCCCCGGAAGCGGAGAACTCCGCGGCCGTCCCCGCGCCCGTCGTCGGGCGTCCGCGCAGCACGGCGGCGAGCAACGCGATCCTCGCCGCCGTGCTCGACCTCGTGGCCGAGCACGGCTCGATGCGCGCGATCACCGTCGAGGCGGTCGCGGCGCGCGCGGGCACGTCCAAGACCACGATCTACCGGCGCTGGGCCACCAAGGAGGAGCTGGTCGCCGCCGCGGTCGAGAGCATCAAGGCGCCGCCGGCGTTCGAGCTGCCGCACGAGTCGGTGCGCGACGACCTGATCCGCATGCTCAAGGCCGTCCGCACCGACGTCTCGCCCCGGGAGCGCCGGATCCTGCGCTGCATCATGATCGACTCCGAGGACAACCCGGAGCTCGCCGCGCAGCAGGAGCGCCTGATGACGGAGCGCCGCCGGGCCGGGATCGAGCTCGTGCGGTACTGGATCGAGCGGGGCGAGCTGCGCGCCGACCTCGATCCGATGCTCGTCGCCGCGGGGCTGGTCAGCCCGCTGCTGACGATCCAGATCTACGGCCACTACCCGCACCTGCGCACGCCCGATCTCGCCGAGCGCCTCGTCGACCAGATCCTGACGGGCATCGGGACGCGGTAGCCTTCCTGCGACCGTTCCCGGACAATTCAGGAGGCTGCCGCAGTGACCGGAGAAGTGACCGCCGAAGACGACCTGACCGCCACGTTCACCGAGTTCGACGGCGACGGCGACGGCCACATCACCGTCGACGAGTTCCGCCAGGCGATGGCCAAGAAGGGCGAGGACGTCTCCAAGGACGACCTCACCTCGATCTTCGTCCACGCCGATGGCGACGGTGACGGCAAGATCAACCTCGCGGAGTTCACCGAGGCCTGGAACGCCTGACCTCAGGCCTCGTCGAGGCGGCGGCGCAGGGCCGCCGCCGCGGCGCCCGGATCGGCCGCCCGCGTGATCGCGCGGACGACGACGACGCGGCGGGCGCCCGCCTCCAGGACCTGGTCGAGGCGGGTGGGCCCGGCGTCGTCGTCCCGCGTGACGTCGTCGATGCCGCCGATCGCGAACCACGGCGTCGCGGGCTTCGTGTCCGCGACCTCCCGCAGCAGGCCGAGGCCGACGGCGGGGCGGCCGGGCTTGGTCGGGGTGGACCAGAGCGGGCCGACGCAGAAGTAGTCCACCCGGGGATCCGCCTCGGCCGCCATCGCCTCGCCGAACGCGTGCGTCGACCGGCCGAGCGCCGGGCCCTCGCCGAGCAGGGCGGTGACCTGGGCGGGGGAGAGGTCGTCCTGCCCCATGTGCACGGCGGGCGCGCCGGTCAGGCCCGCGACGTCGGCGCGGTCGTTGACCGCCCACAGCGCCCCGTGCTCGGCCGCGACCCGCGCCACGAGCGCCTGCAGCTCGATCTCCCGCGCGGCGTCGAGCGACTTGTCCCGCAGCTGCACGACGTCGACCCCGTTCCCGAGCACGGCGTGCAGGAAGGCCGCGAGGTCACCGGACGCCTCCCGGGCGTCGGTGCACAGGTACAGCCGGGCGTCGGCGAGCCGCGTTCTGGGATCCACGGCACCGGAGTCTAGGCGCGACCGGCCCGCGGGCCCGGGGCGTGACCACCCCGCGCCCGCGCCGCCCGCGTCCGGAACCACGCCGGATGCGAGTTATGGTTGCTGCACACACATGCACGGGAGCCCCGCCGCGGGGCTGAGAGGGCGCAGGCGCGCCGACCGTCGAACCTGATCCGGGTCATGCCGGCGAAGGGAGCAAGCAATGGGACACGGTCGTGCGCCCGGCGTCGTCGTCGTGGGCGCGGGGATCATCGGACTTGCCGCCGCCTGGCGGGCGCTGGACGCCGGGGCGACGGTCACGGTGCTCGATCCGGCGCCGGGGGCCGGGGCGACGCATGCCGCCGCCGGAATGCTCGGGCCGACGATGGAAGCCGACTTCGGGGAACGGGACCTCGCGCGGTTCGGCGCCCGGAGCGTCCGGCTCTGGCCGGAGTTCGCGGCAGTCCTGGAACGAGCCGCGGGCCTCCCGCCGGGAGCCCTCGGCCTGGACGCCTCGGGAACGCTGGCGGTCGCCTTCGACGCCGACGACGCCGCCCTGCTCCGCCGCCGCCTGGCTCTCCACCGCGACCTCGGCCTGGGCTCCCGCGAGATCCCGGTCGCCGAGGCCCGCGACCGCGAACCCTCCCTCGGCCCGCGCATCGCGGCCGCGGCCTGGATCCCGGGCGATCACCAGGTCGATCCCCGGGCCGTCCACCGGGCCCTGCTCCGGGTGGTCACCGCCCACCCGGACGCGACGCTCGTCACCCGCGCGGTCGCTTCTCTCCGCCGCACCGCTGTTCCGGGCGTCATCCCCGATCCGGGCGCAGCCTCGACCCCGCGAGGTGGTGCCTCAGGTCCCGGGGTACTGCTCTCCGAGGGCTCTGCCCCGGATCGGGAGGCACTACCGCGCGAGCGAATTCCTTTCCTCGCGATGGACGGCACCGCCTCGCGGCCGGAGGCACTATCTCGCGAGCGCGTGGCCGGGGTCGTGGACGAGGACGGGGACGGGGTCGAGCATCCCGTCGGCCCTGCCCGGGCGTCCGAAGCCCCACCTCGCGAGCGCGTGGCCGGGGTGGTGGACGAGGACGGGGTCGAGCATCCCGCCGACGTCGTCGTCCTCGCCGCCGGGTACGCGAGCGCGGGGTTGTACGGGGGAGCGGCGACGCGGGCCGTGCCCGGGACGACGCTGCGGCTCGAGGCCGACGCCGCGGCCGGGCCTTCCGTCGTGGTGCGCGGCACCGTCCAGGGCCGGTCCGTCTATGTGGTCCCGCGGGCGGCCCGGGGCGACGGGCGGCGGGAGATCGTCGTCGGCGCGTCGTCCGACGAGCGGGACGCCACCACGCGGACCCGCGCCGGGGACGTGTTCGCGCTGCTGCGCGACGCGCGGGCGCTGCTGCCCGGCCTGGACGAGGCCGACCTGATCGAGACCACCACCCGGTCGCGGCCGGCGACCCCGGACAACCTGCCGCTGATCGGTATGGCCGAGCCCGGGCTGTTCCTGGCGACCGGGCACCACCGCAACGGCATCCTCCTGACCCCGCACACGGCCGCCGTCGTCGGCCGGCACCTTGCCCGGCTGTTCGAGAACCCCGCCCCGCACGAAGGAGCATTCGCATGACCGCCGAACCGAGCGCCGTCGTGAACGGCGAAGCCAGCGCCGTCGTGAACGGCCTGCCTTACCCCCTCGAGGGTCCGCTGCCCGTCGCCGAGCTGGTCGGCCGGCTGCTGCCCGAGGTCGTCGTCGACGGCGTGCCGCAGGGCGTCGCCGTCGCCGTGGACGACGCCGTCGTGCCGCGCGGCGCCTGGGAGCGCACCGAGATCCGGCCCGGCATGCGGGTCGAGGTCGTCACCGCCGTCCAGGGAGGCTGACCATGGAACCAACATCGCACCTCACCGGCACCCTGCCCGGCGACGCCGCGAGGCACCCGGCCGGCGCGACCGGCACGCCCGCCGACGCGACCGGGAGGCCGGCTGGCGCGACCGGGACGTCCGCTGGCGCGACCGGCGCGACCGGCGCGTCGGCCGGCGTGACCGGGACACCCCTGACCATCGCCGGGGTCGAGCTCGGCTCGCGGCTCGTCATGGGGACCGGGGGAGCGTCGAGCCTGCTGGCGCTCGCGGACGCGCTGACGGCGTCGGGCACGAAACTGACCACCGTTGCGATGCGGCGCGTAGCGCGGCCCGCGCCGGGCGGGCCCGCGCCCGGCGGTGCGTCGGCCGGAGGCGACACCTCCGTGTGGGCCATGCTCGACCGCCTCGGCATCCGCGCCCTGCCCAACACCGCGGGCTGCTTCACGGTCCGCGAGGCCGTCCTGACCGCGCAGCTCGCACGCGAGGCGTGCGGCACGGACTGGGTCAAGCTGGAGGTCATCGCCGACGACGTCACGCTCCTCCCGGACCCGATCGGCCTCGTCGAGGCGGCGCGGACCCTGGTCGCCGACGGCTTCACCGTCCTGCCCTACACCAACGACGACCCGGTCACCGCCCGCCATCTCGCCGACGCGGGCTGCGCGGCCGTCATGCCGCTCGGCTCGCCCATCGGCTCCGGGCTGGGCATCGCGAACCCGCGCAACATCGAGGCGATCGCCGCGGAGTCGCCCGTCCCGGTCATCCTCGACGCGGGGATCGGCACGGCGTCGGACGCGGCGCTCGCGATGGAGCTCGGCTGCGACGGCGTCCTCCTGGCCACCGCCGTGACGCGCGCGGCGGACCCGGTCCGCATGGCCCGCGCGATGCGCCTGGCCGTCGAGGCCGGGTACGACGCGGCCCGCGCGGGCCGCATGCCCCGCCGCGAGCAGGCCCTGGCCAGCTCCCCCCCGGAGGGCCGCATCGCCCCGGCCAACAACCTGGACCTGGCCCTGTGACCCCCGACCGCCGCCCGGCTGGCCCGACGGCCACGGCCCAGGTGTCGACCATGTCATCTCGTACGGTGGGAACGCGACCATCGAACGAGATGACATGGTCGCAGGGCTCGCTTCCGCCTCTCGTCGAGGCCGGCCCCGCCATGAGTCACCAGGAGGTGGTGCGGTATGCGCGGCATCTTGCGTTGCCCGGGATCGGGGTGGAGGGGCAGCGGCGGCTTGCGGCCGCGAAGGTGCTCGTCGTCGGGGCGGGCGGGCTCGGGAGCCCGGCGTTGCTGTATCTCGCGGCGGCCGGCGTCGGCACGCTCGGCATCGTGGACGACGACGTCGTGGAGGCCTCCAACCTGCAACGCCAGGTGATCCACGGGCAGAGCGATCTCGGGGTGGCCAAGACGGAGTCGGCCGCCGCGACGATCCGCGAGGTCAACCCGCACGTCGTCGTCGTCGGGCACCGGGAACGGCTGACGGCCGGGAACGCCCTGGACCTGCTGGGCGGCTACGACCTCGTGCTCGACGGCTCGGACTCGTTCGCGACGCGCTACCTCGTGTCCGACGCCGCCGAGATCCTCGGCATCCCGTGCGTGTGGGGCGCGCTGCACCGGTTCACCGGCCAGGCCGCCACGTTCTGGGCGCGGCCGCCCCACGGCGACGGCGTCACGTACCGCGACGTGTTCCCGGTTCCGCCGCCCCCTGGCGCGTCGCCGGACTGCGCGACGGCGGGCGTGTTCGGCGCGGTCTGCGGCACGATCGGCACGGTGATGGCGACCGAGGCGATCAAGCTGATCACGGGCGCGGGGCGCACGCTGCTGGGGCGGCTCGCCGTGTACGACGCGCTGGACGTCACGTGGCGCACCCTCACGGTGCGGCCGGACCCGGACCGGGCGCCGGTCACGGAGCTGCTCGGCGGTCCGGGGAACGACGCCGTCGATCCGTACGCGGTGTTCTGCGGGATCGGGGGTCCGGCAAAGGGGGCGACGGCGCCTGCGGGCGCGGAGGGAACGACGACGCCCGCAGGTGTGGCCGTGGACGGGGCAACGGCGTCTGCGGGCGGGGCCGCGGAGGGCGTGACCGTGCCTGCGGGCGGGGCCGTCGAGGGGGCGACGGCGCCCGCGGGCGGGGCGGCGGAAGGGGTCGCCGAGATCTCGGGCGCGGACCTGCTCGCGCTGCGGGCGGACGGCGGCGAGCCGCTCGTGCTGGACGTGCGCGAGGAGTGGGAGGCGCAGCTCGAGCCGTTCCCGGGGGCGCGCGTGGTGCCGTCCGGGGAGTTCGCCGGGCCGGGCGCCGTCGTCGTCCGTGACGTCGGGGCGTGGGCAGGAGGCCGCACCGTCCACGTGCTCTGCGCCGCCGGCCTGCGTTCCCGCCGCGTTGCGGAGACGTTGCGCGACGCGGGGCTCGACGCCCGCTCGGTGACCGGTGGCCTCCGGGCCATCGGCCCGGCCCCGGCCTGACGAGCCTGCCTACGTGATGCCCGGGCGGGAACCAGGCGGTTGCTGTCACGGCACGAGGTTGCCGTCCGGTTGTCCTGGGGCGACGCGACGCGACCTCGTGGTGCGGACGGCAACCTCGTGCCGGGTGACCGGACCGGCCTCGTGCCGGTCGCCCGGGGCTCGGCCCGGTTCGGTTAGGGTCCGGGTGTGAACGTCGTCGTGATGGGGGTCGCCGGGTCCGGCAAGTCGACCGTGGCGGAGCTGCTGGCCGAGCGGCTCGGGGCCGAGTACGCCGATGCCGACGCCTTCCACCCGCCGGAGAACGTCGCGAAGATGGCGGGCGGCATCCCGCTGGACGACGACGACCGGGCGCCGTGGCTGGCGATCGTGCGCGACTGGATGGCCGATCACGGGACGCGGCGCGGGGCCGACGTCGTCGTCGCGTGCAGTGCGCTGCGGCGGGCCTACCGGGACGTGCTCCGGGATGCCGGCGGCGTGGTGTTCGTGCACCTGACGGGCTCGGCGGAGCTGCTGGGCGCGCGCATCGCGGCCCGCCCGGGCCACTTCATGAAGCCGGACATGCTGGCGAGCCAGCTGGCCACGCTCGAACCGCTGGCCCCCGGCGAACCAGGCTTCACCGTGGACATCACCCCGGGCCCGACCCAGATCGTCGCGGAGATCGTGGGACGGCTGCCCGTGCGTTTCAGCTGAGCCGATGCCGGACGGTTGCGGGAGAGTTCCGCGAGGGTTCGGTCCGCTCCCGCGTTAGATCGGCGTAAGGACCTCACAACGAGGTTGTAAGGGTCGTTCTGGCTGGTCAGGGCATAGCGTCGGGGGCATGAAGATCAACCGGAGCCGCCGTGTCGCGGCCGTCGCGCTGTCCGCTCTCACCGCCGCCGCGCTGCTCGCCGGCTGCAACGACTCCGGCCCGGCCGGCGACGACTCGTCCCCGGCCGGGACGGAGGAGATGACCGACGAGATGACGGAAGACTCCATGGAGGAGGACTCCATGGAGGAGGAGCCCATGGAGGAGGAGTCGATGGACTCCGAGGACTCCATGGAAGAGCCCATGGACGAGGAGGAGATGTCGGACGAGGGCGAGGGCATGGACGACGAGGGGTCCATGGACGACGGCGAGAAGTCGATGGACGAGGAGCCGATGGACGACGGCACGTCCATGGACGACTCCGAGGAGCCGATGGACGACGAGGAGATGTAGCGGGAGCCGACCGCGCAAGCCGCCGTGGGACGATTCCTGGATGAGCACTCCGCCGGGACCCGGGTTCATCGAGAACTCACCACCTTCAGGCGTGACGCCGGCGGGCGGGGCCGCCTCGGCGGTCGGCCGGGGACCGCGCACGGTCGGCAAGGGGCCGAAGATCCTCACGTTCTCCGGCGCGGCCGTCCTGGTCCTGGCGCTCGCGGCGGGGGCGCTCGCCGTCGTCCTGTTCCTGCGGGCCGTGCCCCTGGACGTCGTCACCTCGTCGGGTGAGCCGGGGGCGCGGGCGCTGGGCTCGGCGGACGTGCCTGGCTCGGCCGAGGTGCCCCTCCCGGCCGAGCCGGGCACGTACGCCGTCTGGCAGATCGGCGCCGGGGCGCCGGCCGGCGCCGCCGGTCACGCGCCCAACGGCGAGTGGGACGACGACCCGGACCAGACCTTCGCGGGCACCCGGCTGGGTCCGGACGACATCTCCGTCACGGCCGCGGACGGCGCCCCCGTCCCGGTCCGGAGCGGATTCCCGGGCGGGACCGTCGACCTGGGCGGCACCCACGGCGAGGTGGTCGCGATGTTCGACGCCGCCGGCCCGGTCGAGATCGAGGTGTCCGATCCGGGCGTCGCCGCGGGAACCTCCGTCGTCGTCGCCGAGGGCCAGGACTTCGGGGACTTCTTCGCGACGCTCCTCGGCACGATCGGCGCGTGGTTCGTCGCGGTCGGCGGCGGGATGCTGGGCTTCTTCCTGCTGGTCGGCGGCATCATCTGGTGGGCCGTCGCCCGCAACGCCCGCAGCCCGCTCCCGCCGTCCCGGTGACGACGCTCGGGGTCAGTCGACGACGGCGTATGCCTCCACCTCGACGAGCACGTCAGGCTCGAAGAGGTAGCTGACGCCGATGGCGGACACCGGGGGCAGCGGGTCCGGCAGGCCGAGTTCTTCGGCGACCTGCTCGATACCGGCGACGAACTCCGTGTACTTCTCGGGCTGCCAGTCAGTGACGAAGAACCGCAGGCGCACGACGTCGTCGAACGTCGCCCCGGCGCCGGCCAGGCCGCGCGCGGTGTTGCGGAGCGCGGCGGCCAGCTGGCCCGTGAGGTCGCCGGGGGCGAGGGGGTTGCCCTGGCCGTCCCGGGCGATCTGACCGGCGACGTGGATGTGCCTGGATCCGGTGGCCACCGCGACGTGGTGGTAGGGGACCGGCTGGAACATCGCATCCGGGGTGAGGAGCTGAACGGTCATGGGATTTCCCTTCGGGTCGGCGCATCCGGGGCTCCCGGCTGCTGGTCTCCAAGAGATACCTTGTATCTGAAGGTGACTTCAACGAGACTAGGTTTCATGGAGGAAACCGCCGTCGCGAAGGTGACCACCACCGGGGATGCGCCGCTCCGTCTCACGCGCGAGCACCGCGAGCTACTGGATCAGGTGCTCGACAAGTGGTCGTTGCAGGTGCTCGACACGCTGTGCGAGGGACCGCGTCGGTTCAACGAACTGCGCCGCGCGATCCCGCTCGTGACGCAGAAGTCCCTCACGGCGACGCTGCGGCGGCTCGAGCGCAACGGGATGGTCGAGCGTGTCGTGACCAGTACGCGCCCGGTGGCGGTCGAGTACCGCCTCTCGGAGCTCGGCGGGACGCTCCAGGACCTCATCGACTCCCTGTACCTGTGGACCGCTACGGCACTTCCTGAGGTCGACCGGGCCAGGTCGCAGTTCGACGCCGACGCGTGATGGGCCTGGCTCGGGGGCGACGGCGTCATCGGCTCCCGGCATGACGCCGCGTCCGCGCGATCAATCTCACTGCGCCCGACGCCGCCGACCTCGTAGACTGGCCCGGCCCCGATCGGCCCTGCCGCCATGGGCCACTCACTCTCCCGAGCCTCGAAGGACCCGCATCCCGTGATCACCGCCCATGGCGTCGAACTGCGCTTCGGCGCCCGCGCCCTGCTGCAGCCCGCGACGTTCCGCGTGGGTCCCGGCGACCGCATCGGGCTGGTGGGCCGCAACGGCGCGGGCAAGACGACGCTCACCAAGACCCTCGCGGGCGAGGCCCTGCCCGCCGCGGGCCAGATCACGCGCGGCAACGAGATCGGCTACCTCCCGCAGGACCCGCGCACCGGCGACCTCGACGTCATCGCGATGGACCGGGTGCTGTCGGCCCGCGAGCTCGACAAGCTGATCGCGAAGATGCGCGTCACCGAGGCCGAGATGGCCTCGGAGGACCCGGACGTCATGACCAAGGCGCTGGACCGCTACCCCAAGCTGGAGGCCCGCTTCCTCGCCGCGGGCGGCTACGCCGCCGAGGCGGAGGCCCAGGTCATCACGGCGAACCTGGGCCTGGACCAGCGCGTCCTCGCCCAGCCCCTGCACACCCTGTCGGGCGGTCAGCGCCGCCGCATCGAGCTGGCGCGCATCCTCTTCTCCGGCGTCGAGACGCTGCTCCTGGACGAGCCCACCAACCACCTCGACGCCGACTCCATCGCCTGGCTGCGCGACTACCTCAAGGTGTACTCGGGCGGCTTCATCGTGATCTCGCACGACGTCGACCTGCTGCGGGCCTGCGTCAACAAGGTCTTCCACCTGGACGCCAACCGCGGCGAGCTGGACCAGTACGCCATGGGCTGGGACAACTACATGAAGCAGCGGGAGACGGACGAGCGGCGTCGTCGGCGGGAGCGCGACAACGCGGAGAAGAAGGCGTCCGCGCTGATCTCCCAGGCGAACAAGATGCGCGCGAAGGCCACCAAGGCGACCGCCGCGCAGAACATGATCCGGCGCGCCGAGTCGATGCTGGAGGGCGCGGAGGGCGTGCGGCAGGCGGACCGGGTGGCCAAGCTGCGGTTCCCGAAGCCGGCGCCGTGCGGGAAGACGCCGATCACCGGGTCGGGCCTGTCGAAGTCGTACGGCTCGCTCGAGGTGTTCACGGGCGTGGACCTGGCGATCGACCGCGGCTCGCGCGTCGTCATCCTGGGCCTCAACGGCGCGGGCAAGACGACGCTGCTGCGGATCCTCGCGGGCGTGGAGCAGCAGGACTCCGGCACCGTCGACGCCGGTCACGGCCTCAAGCTCGGCTACTACGCCCAGGAGCACGACACCCTCGACATGGACGCGACGGTCGTGGAGAACCTGCGGCACGCCGCACCGGACCTCACCGACACGCAGGTGCGCAACGTGCTCGGCTCGTTCCTGTTCTCCGGGGACGACGCCGACAAGCCCACCCGCGTCCTGTCCGGCGGCGAGAAGACGCGCCTGGCGCTGGCGACGCTCGTCGTCTCGTCGGCGAACGTCCTGCTGCTCGACGAGCCGACCAACAACCTCGACCCGGCGTCCCGCGCCGAGATCCTCGGCGCGCTCAAGACGTACGAGGGCGCGGTCATCATGGTCACGCACGACGACGGCGCGGTCGAGGCCCTGGAACCGGAGCGCGTCCTGCTCCTGCCGGACGGCGACGAGGACCTCTGGAACGAGAGCTACGCGGAACTGGTCAGCCTGGCCTGAGCAGGCATCGGGGCCGGGCGCGCGGTGACGCCGCGCGCCCGGCCCGCCGTCATCGCGCCGTGAGGTCCCCGTCCTCCGCGACCCGCACCGCGAGGGAGTCGCTCCACACGAACCGCTGCGTGTCGCCTCCCGGATCGAGCACCGTCATGACCCGTGCCGTGTAGTCGCCCTCGGGGATCCGGGTGCGGCTGCCGTCCGGGGTGACCCGGCAGGAGTTCATCGCGTTCGAGTACGCGTACCCCCAGCCGTCACCGCCGGTCGCGGGCGCCAGGGCGGGCCCGGGATACCCGTGACCGACCAGCCGGCCGTCGTCGAACAGGATGATCACGGGCGGTGCGTACGGGAGGCTCGGAGCGCCGGCGCCGTCCGTGAGCGTCACCGGGATCTCCCAGCGGCCGAGGACCGTGGTCAGATCGGCCTCGTGCAGGTCGAACGCCCATTCCGCACCGGCCCGGGAGCCGGCCAGCACCTCTTCCTCGGACGCGGAGCAGCCGACGTCGGACCAGGTGAGCCAGTCGGGCGTGAACTGGCCCGACCAGGACGAGCCGTCCGGTTCCGGCCGGGGAGCACCCCCGGCCGGCCCGCCGGCGCCGTCGGCGGTCTCGAGTTCTCTCGGCTCGCTGAGGTACAGGGAGGAGTCGCCCGAGTCGTCGTCGTGCGTCCGCACGGCCACCCGGACCTCGAACCGTCCGGCCTCGCGCACGTGCTGATAGCGGCGGTCGTCGAACGGCTCGTCGGCACCCGGGGTGGGCAGGCAGCCCGTGACCGGCGTCGCACGGACCGGCCCCCACCACTGGCCCGTCTCGGCCTCGGCGATCGAGTGGACGCCGTCGCTCGCGTACGACCAGCCGAGGTCGACCACCGTGCCGTCCTGCGACCAGACGAGGAACGGTTCCTGGACGGCCTCCGCGATGGCCTCGCCGGAGACGGTGGCCGGAACCCACCAGCCCGCGCGCTCCCGGTAGGCGACCGGCTCGCCCGTCGTGCCGACGGTGAGTCCCGCGATCCCCGTGGGTTCCGCCAGGTCCTCCAGGTCCGCGACCGGCATCCCGCAGAAGGCCCCGCTCTGCTTCCAGCCGTCGGGCACGTACCCGTCCTGGTAGCTGACGGTCACGCCGTCCGGGATCTCGCCCTGCGGCCGCTGGGTGCTCGTGCCCCCGGGCAGCGGCTCGGCGTCGCCCCGGATCCATCCGGCGGCCTGCGAACCGGTCAGCGCCAGGACACCCGCCACCGCCAGCGTTCCCGCGACGGCCCCCACCTTGGCGACGCGGCGGCGTCGCACCCGGCCGCGTACCTGGGGCAGTCCTTCGGCCAGTGCCGCGTGGCCTTCGGCGCGCACGCCGGCGCCGTGCTCCCGCAGCAGCCCTGCCAGGGTCGCTCCTTCCTCCGGGGTGCCCCCTGCGTGATTCGTGTCCTGGGTGCTCATCGTGCGTCCCCTCCTTCCAGGGCCGGCTTCGTGCCGATCAGGTGTGTGTCCCGGAGGCCGGCCGCGGGGGTCCGCCGTCGGCCGGTCTCGCCGTCGGCCTCGCCGGTCTCGCTCTCGGCCTCGTCGGTGCCGAGCAGGGCGCGCAGAGCCGGCAGCGCGGTGTGCAGATGGCTCTTCACCGTTCCCTCGGAGATCCGGAGCTCCGCGGCGATCTGCGGGACCGTCAGGTCCTCGTAGTAGCGCAGCACCACGCAGGCCCGCTGCCGGGGCGTGAGCCGCCGGAGCGCGGCGCCGACGTCGGCGCGTGCGGCAGCGGGGTCGTCCGCCCCGCGGACGCTCCCGTCCGCGGGCAGCAGGTGGGCCACGCGGAACCATCGCTGCCTGCGCCGGTACCTGTCCAGGAAGAGGGTCGTGATCGTGCGCCGCACGTAGCCCTCGACGTTCCCCACGGGCACGGTGACGTCGAGGGTCGTCATGCCCGCGGCGCCCGGCGGGTGCGGCCGCCGGAACTTCGAGTACACCTTGACCAGCGCGTCCTGGACCAGGTCCTCGGCCTCGCGGCGGTCTCCCGCCAGCAGGTAGGCGTGAGTCACCAGGGCGCCGCCACGGTGGGTGACGAGTTCGGTCAGCTCGGCGTCCCACTCCGCCGTCATGCCTTGCTCCACGTCGTTCTCATCGCGCCTCCCGGGTCTGGGTGCGGGCGCCTGCTCGCACCTCCTACCCGCCATGACGCTCCGCGAGGACGGAACGGTTGAGGTCGCGGGGGCCGGTCGCCCGTGGCGCCGGCCCCGCCTCAGCGGCGACCGGGGCCGGGGAGCTCGCCGGAGCCTCGGACGACGAGCCGGGTGGGGACCACGAGGTGCCCGGGCGGGCTGGTGTCGCCGTTGATGCGTGCGAACAGCCGCTCCGCGGCCAGGCGCCCGATGCGATCCGGGTCCTGGGCGACGGTCGTGGTGGCCGGCCGCAGGAGGTCGCTCGTCTCGACGTCGTCGAAGCCGACGAGCGCGACGTCGTTCTCGAGGCCGAGCTGCTGCAACGCCCGGATGGTGCCGATGGTGACGAGGTTCTGGCTGGAGAAGTTCGCTGTCGGCGGGCCCGGGAGGGCGAGGAGACGGCGGGCCGCGGCGGTGGCGCTCGGGTCGTCGTGCAGGCCGAGGACGACGAGCGCCGGGTCGGCGTCGAGGCCCGCGGCCGCGAGCTCGTCGAGGTAGCCCTGCCGGCGCAGCGCCGCCGTCTGGATGCGCTCGAAGTCGCACAGGAAGGCGATCCGCCGGTGCCCCTGCGCGACGAGGTGGCGGACGGCCGCCCGCGCCCCGTCGACGTTCGACGTCGTGACGGTGTCCGCCTCGATCCCGTGCGGCTCACGGTCGACACACACCAGCGGCGTGCCGCGATCGACGTGCACGCGCAGGTAGGACTGGTCGTCGCGGACCGGTGTCACGATGAACCCGTCGACCCGCCGACGCGCGAGCGCGGCCACGGCCCGCAGCTCGGCCTCCGGGTCGTCCTCGAGGGGGCAAGTCCCCCCGACCCTGGATCGCCCGTCACGACCAGCAAGGGCGGCACCCGGTCCGCGGCGAGCCACGTATTGATCTCGGTCAGCGCGACATGCCACCCCCGGAACCGGTGTTTCATCTGGGACGCGCTCATCACGCCCCGGCCGCGCGGATCGAAGTGCTGGTCGACGTCCGAGACGGTATCGACCACCGCGGTCCCCGATCCATACGGCGCGTCGATCCACCGCCCCACGCCTCGGTCAACGGTGTAGCCGGCGGCCGCACCTGCGAGCAGCGCACCAAGCGACAGCCACCACGATGCCTCGTTCGGCATCACCGCGTCCTTGAGGGCGTCCAGCAACGCGGCCACCAGGACGCCGGATGCCACACCGAGGACTGCGCCGATCACTCGCGATCGCCGGCCCCGCCGACGGAACCACCTGACCATCTGCGTAAACCTACCGAAGGCAGGCGCCCTCTGAGGGAGGTTGCGTCACGTGCCGCACACCTTCTCTCCAAGCAGATGCGCCGCCGTGGTGTTGTCGACCCGCAAGGTGCTTCCGGAATAGTGTTCCAAAGACCTCGATCTCACCCTCGCCGCCACTCGTCGCCGACGTGCTGCTCCGGTAACGTGATTGATCCGTCGTTCTGGGGATGTGTGACACCCGCTGGGGGTTCCATGGACTATCCGATTCATCGGTACGCCATTGTTCGCGCCCGATTCGATGACGGCGTCGACCGGACCTTGCCGGGTGCGGGAGGTAACTTTAGTAGCACTGAGGGACCTCTGTACGACGTCTTCTTCAACCACGCCGACAGCGTCCGCAACTTCTGGCACCGAGCCGCCTTTGGACTGGTCGACCTGCAGTTCACCGTCCTGCCCGGCTATTACACCCTGGAGGGTCACCGTCACCGCGACGGCAACTTCCTGGGGGGCCGGTCCCGGACGTTGGATGCGGTGCGGCGGGTTTTGGCCGAGAACGACGTCTCCCTCGACGGGTTCCAGCATCTGATCACCGTTCTTCCGTCATGGCCGACCGATGCCGGGGCTTCGGGCGGGGACATCGCGTTCAACCTCGGCCCGGCCACGACGATGGCGTTCCTGCAGCACGAGGTCGGGCACACCCTTGGGCTGCAGCATGCGTTCGGCCCATACGCCGGTCAGAAGTTCGACCACCTCTACAACGATCCCTATTGCGTGATGGGGTATACCGGCACCCAGTCGCACGCGACCACCGTTCCGCCGGCGTCCTCCTGGCAGGGGGTGCTGGCGGCTGGTCCTGGGTTTTGGGTCAGCGAACGCCGTCCCTCCGCAGCCGCTTTGTATCGCCGGTACAAGGAGTTGTTCTTCTTCACCGGCCGGGTATGGGACGTCAGCGCGCCCCCCCGCAACGGGGTCCGTATTCACGGACTCTGCTCAGTCACCGATCCGGCAAAGCCGCAGGCGGCCGTACTCGGCGTTCCAAACGGGACGTCCGCGCAGAAACTGATCGTCGAGTACCGAACCGCAACCGGCGACGACACTGGTGTGGCACCAGGGGTCGTGATCCATTCCATCGGTGTCCACCCGGTTGGGCCGGGACGTAACGAGGTCGATCCGCCCTGGTATGAAGGCACGATCCCGGCTGTCATTGGGTCCCAGCTCAATGTACTCGGAATGGGCTTCACCGTGTCCGGGGTGTCGTCGACAGCTCCGGAGTTCGTCGAGGTCGATATCGCACCCGCACCGCCGCCGCCGACATTACTGGGGTGGCGTTGGTGCTCCAACTGCCAGTGCCTGGCATATGCCGACTTCGGCGGCCCACCCGGCCCCTGCCACGACGGAAGCCCGCACAACTACGACGGGAGCGGCCGATACGCGGTTATCGACGGGCGCCCGGGAATGCGGCCCGTAGCCCAGGCAGGGTGGCGGGCATGCCAGGCCTGTCACCTTCTGGCGTTCGCTGGGTTCGGTTCAGGAATGTGCGTATCGGGTGGCCAGCATCGCTTTGCCGTCGGGTCGTATCAGATCCCGATCGGTCAGGAACCAACGGTCAGTCAACAAGGAGGTTGGCGGTGGTGTAGCCGTTGCCAGAACATGACGTTCTCGGGGTACGGGACCGGGGCGTGCATCGCCGGCGGGGGCCACGAGATCGCCGGCAGCTCCATCTACAACCTCTACTACCGTCCGTAGCCGTCTCGATCTGGCACCATTCGCGGTGCTTTTCCGTTGCGTCCGGCGAGCTGAAGGTGACACAGAGCTGAAGTCTGGACAGGCCCTCTCGTCCGATCTAGCTTCACCCGCGTGACCCCTCCCGCCCCTTTGTCCTGTCTCTTGCGCCGTGCCGCGCGCTTGGCGCGAGGTTCGCTCGCGCCAAGCACTCCTGCGGCTCAAACGAGGTCCGGTAAGACAAAGCATTGGAAGTTCGCGGATCCTTTCGGGAGGGTGACGACGGGTACGGATCGACCAGCCCGCAGCAGTGGGCTGCGCGCTTGGAGACGGAGTCAGCGGGCGAAGGGCGAGGATTCGCGTTGAGGGCGCTGCGGCTAGGATCGGAACTGCGGGGCCTCGCCCCATCGACGAAACCAACGATTCCCCGTTGGGCCCGTCGGCTCCCTCACCAGCGGGGGGAGCGGTGCACCAAGCTCATTCCCCCACAGTTCCCCCACAGCCAGATCTACGGCGGCGAACTGGCAAGTGAAGAGTCTGATGCATAGCTCAACGTCTGAACGGTGCGGAGCAGTCCCAGAGCGGCGACTACGGCGACCCCTGCAACAGCCTCCGGTATCGAACCGAGGAGGTTGGCGAGTCTGAAGCTGTGCGCAGGAAGAACGCGCCGTTGCGAGTCAGTGTCGCCGTCGCCGCCAGGCACAGAATAAAAGTGTGCCAAGCGCGGCTTCTGACACTGGTGCAGGCTGGGCGTCAAAACGTGCCATGGCCCCGGCCGCGGCGGCCGGGGCCTGATCTTGCCCCGTTTATGCCTCGTTTTGGTACGCTGACGTACGTCCAGCGACGTCTGGATACGGGAGTCGCGAAAATCTGCTCACGGCTCCGACCGGCAAGAACCTGCCGGACCTGGCACGCCGGCCGCCCCGGAAATCAGTCCAGACAGAACTCGTTGTCCTCCGGGTCCCGCATGATGATGTGTCCCTGGCCCATGGGCGGGGCGGGCTCGAAGCGCTGCACGCGGGTGGCGCCCAGGGCGACCAGGCGCTCGCACTCGGCCTCGAGGGCCGCCATGCGCTCGTCGCCCTGGAGGCCAGGGGCCGCCCGGACGTCGAGGTGGACCCTGTTCTTGGCGACCTTGTCCTCGGGGACCCGCTGGAAGAAGATCCGGGGGCGCCTTCCCTCCGGATCCTCCAGCGCCGAGGAACCGTTGCGCTGGTCCTGCGGCACGCCGACCCGCTCCAGGAACTCGTCCCAGGCGGCCAGCGCATCGCCCTCCGACGCCGGCTCCGTGCCCGGCGGGAACGGGTGGACGTAGCCCAGCACGTCCCGCCAGAACAGCGACAGGGCGCGCGGGTCGTGGGCGTCGAACGTGACCTGGAAATCTCGGGTGCTCATGGGAACAGCATGCCGCGACTGTCTGACATCGCTCAGGCGTCGTCGGGCGCCGTGAGCCTTCCCAGCAGGTCGACGAAGACGGCGCGCTCCTCGCGGGTCCATGCCGCCAGGCGCCGTCGGACGTCGTCGTGGCGGGCCGCGCGCACGCGCGTGACCCGCGCGGCGGCCGCCGGCGTGGCCACGAGGCGGCGGGCGCGGGCGTCGTGCTCGTCGACCTCGCGTTCGATCAGGCCCAGGCGCTCCAGGCTGGTGATCTGCCGGCTGAGCACGCTCTTGTCCGTGCCCAGGCGCGTGACCAGGTCCCGGGCTTGTGCGGGCCCGTCGTCGACGAGCGTGCGGAGCACGGCGAACGCCTTCGGGGCGAGGTCCGGATGGATGCTCGCTGCCTGCTCCTTCCAGCGCTGCATCGCGGTCCGGAACAGCAGGCCGATCTGCTGCTCGGCGGCGACCATGGTCTCGTCGGGGAGGTCGGTCGGGAGGTCGGTGACGCCGGCCGCGCGCCCGCCGCCGGTCATCGGGGGCCGTCCGACGACGACGTCGCCGTGGCGAGTTCGGGCGTCCGCGGAGTGCCCGCGGACTCCTCCGCCAGCCGCTGCGCCGCCGTCTGGCGCGACAGGCGGGCGTTCGGCAGGAACATGATCGCCACCATCGCCACCACCGCGACCGGCACGGACACCAGGAACTGCTCCGCGATTCCCGCGCCGTACGCGGTCTCCACGATCACCCGGATCCGCTCCGGCAGGTCCGCCATGTTCGGGAACGAACCGGCCGCCAGCTGCTCCAGGGCGGCGCCCTGCGCCGGAGTGAGCGCGGACGGGTCCGCCGCGACCGCCCCGGCCGCAGCCCGCAGGCCACCCTCCTCCAGCAGCACCGGCACCCGGTTGCCGAGCATCGCGCCCAGCGCGGAGACGCCCAGCGTGCCGCCGAGCGTGCGGAAGAACGTCACGCCGGCGCTCGCCGTGCCCAGGTCCCGCGCCGCGACCTGGTTCTGGACCACGAGCACGAGGTTCTGCATGACCGTGCCCATGCCGAGCCCCAGCAGGAACATGAAGACCGCCAGGAGCGCGAACGCCGTGTCGTGGTGCAGCGTGCTCATCAGCACCAGGGCGACCGTCAGGGCGATCGAGCCGCCCACCAGGTACCGCTTCCACCTCCCGGACCGGGAGATGAGCTGGCCGATGACGATGCCGCCCGCCATCTGGCCGAGCACCATCGGCAGGGTCATGAGGCCGGCCTCGGTGGGCGTGGCGCCCCGCGCCAGCTGCATGAACTGGCTGAGGTAGATGCTCGCGCCGAACATCGCGATGCCCACGGCGATCGAGGCCACGACGGCGAGCGTGAAGGTGCGGTCCCGGAACAGCCGCATCGGGATGATCGGCTCGGGCGCCCGCAGCTCCACGAGGACGGCGGCCGCGAGCAGCACGAGCCCGCCGCCGAGCATGGCGGCGGTCGGCCCGGACCACCAGGCGAACTCCTTGCCCGCCAGGGACACCCACACGAGGATCGCGGACACGCCGCCGGCGATGAGGGCGCCGCCCAGGTAGTCGACCTTGACCGGGCGCGGGGGGCGCGGCGGCAGCTTCAGCGTGGACTGGATCATCGCGATCGCGTAGACGGCGAACGGCACGAAGATCCAGAAGGTCCAGCGCCAGCCGATCGAGTCGGTCACGAGCCCGCCCACGAGCGGCCCGGCGACCTGGCCCACGCCCATGACGGCGCCGATGACGCCCATGTACCGGCCGCGCTCGCGCGGGGAGATGACGTCGGCGACGACGATCTGCACCAGCGCCATCAGGCCACCGATGCCGATGCCCTGGACCGCGCGGGACGCGATGAGCATGCCCGGGTCCTGCGCGAAGCCGGAGACGATCGAGCCGGCGGTGAAGACGCCCAGGCTGATCTGGACCAGCAGCTTGCGGTCGAGCAGGTCGGACAGCTTGCCCCAGATCGGGGTGCTCACCGTCATGGCCAGCATGGTGGCCGTGACGATCCAGGTGAAGGACGACTGGTCGCCGTCGAGGTCGGACACGATGCGGGGGAGGGCGGGGGAGACGACGGTGCTGGACAGCAGCGCGACGAACATCCCGACGATCAGCCCCGAGATGGCTCGGAGCACGTGCGGCCGGCCGGCCGCCGCGGTTTCCTGGGTCAAGGGATCACTCTTTCGATAGTTGCTGTGAGCAACATTAACCGGATGGTTGACCGCGGTCAACGAGTTCGCGCTGTGCCGGTCCTCACGCCGCAGGGATCGGGCAGCTCCGGCGGATGTCGGTGTCTGCCGGTACGGTGGCGCCGTGACTTTCAGCGAGGGCGGGAACTTCGAGGGCGGCCGCGTGCAGCGCGGCGGCGGGGGCGGTCGCATCGGCGGTCGCGGCATCGCGATCGGCGGTGGCGGCCTCGGCGCAGTCATCATCGCGATCATCTACCTGGCGATGGGCGGGAACCCCGCGGACGTGCTCGGTGGCGGTACGACGACGGGCGGCGCCGGGACCGGTCAGGAGCAGGCCGTGGGCGCCTGCACCGCCGAGCAGGCGAACACCGACCAGGAGTGCCGCCTGTCCGCGACGGCGCAGGCGCTGGACGCCTACTGGGCCGAGGCGCTGCCGGAGCAGGCGGGCATCGAGTACGTGCAGCCCGGCGTCGTCAGCTTCACCGACGCCGTCGACACCGGCTGCGGTTCGGCCACCAGCGACACCGGGCCGTTCTACTGCCCGGCGGACCAGACGGTCTACGAGGACGTCCGGTTCTACGAGGTGCTCAGCGAGCAGCTCGGCGCCAGCGGCGGCCCGCTGGGGGAGATGTACGTGACCGCGCACGAGTTCGGCCACCACATCGAGAACCAGCTCGGCTGGTTCGAGCAGGCGGACCGCTCCGGCACGGGCGCCGAGTCGGACTCGGTGCGCATCGAGCTGGCGGCCGACTGCCTCGCCGGCATGTGGGCGGGCCATGCCGCCACCACCGAGGACCCGGACACGGGCGTCCCGTTCCTGCGGCCCCCCACGAAGCAGGAGCTGAACGACGCCCTGTCGGCGGCGGAGGCGGTCGGCGACGACCGCATCCAGCAGCGGGCGGGCCAGCAGGTCGACCCGCACTCCTTCTCCCACGGCACCAGCGAGCAGCGCGTCGACTGGTTCACCCGCGGCTACGAGGGCGGCACGATCGAGCAGTGCAACGCCCTGGAGGCGGCGAACCTCTGACGGGGCCGGGCTCATGAACGGATCAGGTTTCCGGACCCGGCTCGTCCTGTCGATGGCGATCGTGGTGTTGTCGGGCGGGATCGCGGCCTGGATCGTGGGCCAGGCCGTCGGCCCGGAGTTGTTCCGGGTGCACCTGGAACGCGCCGAGCACGGCCCGGGCAGCGTCGAGACGCACGCCCGGGAGGCGTTCGTCTCCGCGAGTGCCCTCACGCTGGCGGCCGCCCTGGGGGCCTCCGTGCTGACCTCGCTCGTGCTGGCCTACCTCGTCTCGCGGCGGGTCGCCGTGTCGCTGGCCGGCATGGCCGCGGTGTCCGCGCAGGTCGCCGCCGGCCGGTTCGACGAGCGCGTGGCCGCGGGGCCGGCCACCGGCGCCGAGTTCGAGGAACTTGCCGCCGCGATCAACGGCATGGCCGGGCGGCTGGGGGAGAACGAGGCCACGCGCCGCCGGCTCACCGCCGACGTCGCACACGAGCTGCGCACGCCCGTCGCCACGATCGCCGGGTATCTCGACGCGATCGACGACGGCGTCGCCGAGCTGAACCCCGCCACCACCGCGACGCTGCGCGAGCAGACGTCGCGCCTCACGAGGCTCGTCGCGGACCTGACCGCCGTGACGCAGGCGGAGTCCGGTGCCACGCGGCTGGACCTGCGGCCCGCCGACCCGGCGCGCCTGATCGAGGCCGCGGCCACCGCGGCCGGTGCCCGCTGCACCGCAGGGCAGGTGCGGCTGCTCACCCACGCGGACCCCGCGCTGCCGCCGGTGGCCGTCGACCACGACCGGTTCGGGCAGGTCCTGGCGAACCTGCTCGACAACGCGCTGCGCCACACGCCGCCGGGCGGCGAGGTCCGGCTCGCCGCCCGGCGCGCGGGGCCCGCCGTGAGGTTCACCGTCACCGACTCGGGCGACGGCATCGCCGCGGAACACCTTCCGCACCTCTTCGACCGCTTCTACCGCACCGACGCGGCTCGCGACCGGGACCACGGCGGCTCCGGGATCGGCCTGGCGATCGTCAAGGCCCTGGCCGAGGCCCACGGCGGTACGGTCGCGGCGGCCAGCGACGGCCCGTCCCGTGGCGCGACCTTCGCGATCACGCTCCCCGCGACGGCCCGCCCCTGGCACGCCCGTCGTCCCGGCGCCGCCTGACCGCCGTTCGGTCCCGGGCCCCGTTCCCGCCGACGCGGCGCCGGGCCCGGCCGCCCGGCCGGCCCGGACCGGCCGGCCCGGACCGGCCGGCCCGCCTAGCCCGCGATCTCCGCGGTCATGGTCTCCATCTCGGCGATCTCGTCGGCCTGCGCGGTGGTGATCTCCTCCGCGAGCGCCCGCGCGTCGGGGTTGACGCCGTCGGCCAGCACCGTCTCCGACATCGCCAGCGCCCCCTGGTGATGGGCGATCATGAGGTGCAGGAACTGCACGTCGAAGTCGGCGCCGCTCAGCCCGGCGAGGGTGCCCATGGCCTCGGCCTGACCCATCTCGCCGCCCGCCGTCTCGCCGTGGCCCGTTCCCTTCGTGTTCTCGCCCTCCGGGTCCTCGCCCCCCGTGTCCTCGCCGCCCATGTCCATGTCCTCATGGTCCATCGCGGCGGGGTCGGACTCCTCGCCCCATTCGTCGAGCCACTGCGTCATCCGGTCGATCTCCGGCTGCTGCGCCGTCGCGATCCGGTTCGCCAGGCCCGTGATCCTCGGGCTCTGCCCCCGCTCGGCCGCCAGCTCGGCCATCTCCACCGCGCCCTGGTGGTGGACGACCATCATCTGCAGGAACTCCACGTCGGCCTCGTTGTGGTGCCCGGCGTGCTCGTCCGCGGCCGCGCCGTCGTCGGACGAGGATCCCGCACAGGCGGCGAGCAGCAGCCCCGCCACCACGATCACGACGACCGGCATCCGCCGAAGGTTCACGTTCACGGTGCTCTCGTTCCTCTCGTCAGCCCGCACACGTGCGGTACGGGACGACGACGAGTCTGTGCCCGCGACCCCGCACCCGCCGTCGGCCCTCGATCAAGAAACGATGAAGAAATCCGGCGAGGCCCGCACGGGTTCGACTCGCGGCCCGCGATCGGCACAATGGTCAGCGTGCCCGCGCCCCCCGCAGCTCCCGTCCGCCGTGCCGTCGTCGTCGACGACGAGGTGCCGCTCGCGCGGCTCGTGGCGGGTTACCTCGAGCGGGAGGGCTTCGAGACGCGGGAGGTGCACGACGGCGCCGCGGCCGTCGACGTGCTGCGGGAGGTGGACCCTGACGTCGTGGTGCTGGACCTGGGCCTGCCCGGTCTCGGCGGGATCGAGGTGTGCCGCCGGCTGCGCACCTTCTCCGACTGCTACGTCGTGATGCTGACGGCCCGGGCCGACGAGATCGACACCGTCGTGGGCCTGTCCGTCGGCGCCGACGACTACCTGACCAAGCCGTTCCGCCCGCGCGAGCTCATGGCGCGCATCCAGGCGATGCTCCGGCGCCCCCGCGGCACCCACCCCGTCCAGGGTGCGTTCCCGGCCGCCGTACCCGCGATCGAGATCGGCCCGCTGCGCATCGACGTCGCCGCGCGCGAGGCCGATCTCGACGGCGCCTTGGTCCCGCTGACCCGCACCGAGTTCGACGTCCTGGTCGCGCTCGCCGCCCGGCCCGGGGTCGCGCTCTCGCGGCGCGCGATCGTCGAGGCAGTCTGGGGCGCGGACTGGTTCGGCGACGACCACCTCGTGGACGTGCACGTGCTGCACGTGCGCCGCAAGCTCGGCGACTCGGCGACGGCGCAGCGGTTCGTCCGCACCGTCCGCGGCGTCGGCTACCGGATCGGGGACGGTTCATGACCGCCGTCGCCACCGCCCGCCACGGCGTCGGGCGCCGGGAGGCGCGCGGCCGGGACACCAGCCCGGGCGCCCGCGCCCGGGCGGCGCTCCGGCTGACCGTGCCCGCCGGAGGGCTGGCCGTGACCGTCTTCTGGTTCGGGGGTGCCCGCACCGGCACCGACCCCGGGACGGTCCTGTCCGGCGCCGGTGACCTCGCCGGGATGCTGGCCTCCTACTTCGTCTGCGTGCTGCTCGTGCTGATCTCCCGCGCGCCGGGCATCGAGCGGCTGTTCGGGCTCGACCACCTCGTGGGGTGGCACCGCAGCCTCGGCGCGGCCGTCGTGCTCCTCGTCGTCACGCACGTCCTGCTGGTCCTGACCGGCTCCGCCCGGTGGGAGTCGACGACGGTGTGGGCGCAGGTCCCCGCCCTGCTCGCCACCCAGCCGGACCTCTGGGAGGCCACCATCGGAGCGTGCCTGTTCCTGCTCGGCGGGATCACGGGCGCGCGCCTGATCCGGCGGCTCCTGTCCTACGAGGTGTGGCTCACCGTCCACCTCACCCTGTACGTCGGCATCTACCTGACGTTCTGGCACCAGATCACCGGCGGCACCCACTTCCTCGCCGACCCCGTCGCCCGCGCCGTCTGGATCCTCATGTACGCGGCTGCGGGCGCCGCGCTCGTCACCTGGCGCATCGCCCGGCCGCTGTGGCGCCTGACCCGGCACGTGTTCCGCGTCGAGGCCGTCGTGCCCGAATCGCCGTCCACGACGAGCGTCTGGCTCCAGGGCCGGCACGTCGAGGAGCTCGGCGTGCAGGGCGGGCAGTTCTTCCTCGTCCGGTTCCTCACCCGCGGCCACCTCGTCACCGCCCACCCGTACTCCGTCTCCGCCGTGCCCGAGCACGGACGCCTGCGGTTCACCGTCGGCGCGCTCGGCGACCACTCGTCCGCCGTCGGCGGGCTCAGGCCCGGCACGCGCGTGCTCCTCGAAGGCCCGTTCGGGCGCTTCACCGCCGCCCGGACCGCCGCCGGGCGGGTGCTGCTCATCGCCGGCGGCGCCGGGATCGGGCCCATCCGGGCGCTCGCGGAGGAACTCGTGCGGGACGGGCGCGACGTCGTCGTCGTCCATCGTGCGTCCACCGCCGAGGAACTGGCGCTCGCCGGGGAGCTCGCGGCCGCGCTCGGCGCGGCGTACGTCCCGCTCGCGGGACGGCGCAAGGCGCTCGGTCGCGACCCGCTGGCGCCGGGACCGCTGCGCGCCGTCGTGCCCGACGCCGCCGCCCGCGAGGTGTTCGTGTGCGGGCCGCCCGGGCTCGTCGACACCGTCGTCCGGAGCTGCCGCAGGCTCCGGATCCCGTCCCGGGCGGTCCACCACGAGGAGCTGAGCCTGTCATGAGCAGCCGCTGGCGCGGGACCCTGGTCTATGTGGGAAGCCTCGCGGTCATCGGGACCGCGGCGTTCGCGAGGTACGAGCTGTCGCAGACCGACGACGACGCCGCGCAGCACGCCGCGGGCCATCACGCGGGGCACTCGATGTCGCCGTCGGGGGAGCCTTCGGGGAAGGCGGACGGGAAGAAGGCGGCGTCGTCCCCGAAGCCCTCGTCCGGCGAGGGCTCCGGCGGCGGTTCCGGGGCCGGCGGTGGTTCCGGGACGACGACGGCGCCGGACGAGCAGGATCAGCCTGTCCCCGAACCCGAGCCCGAGCCCGAGGAGGTCACCGTCACGGGCGCGGTGATCGACACCCGCGAGGGCCACGTCCAGGTCGCGGTGACCTTCCTGGGCGACGAGATCATCGACGTCAGCCCGCTCCAGGCGGGCCACGGCGACGACCCGCGCAGCCAGCAGATCAACGGCGACGCGCTCCCGGTCCTCGAGGAGCGCGCGCTGGCCGCGCAGTCCGCCCGGTTCGACTCGGTCACGGGCGCGACGTACACGTCCGAGGGCTACAAGGCGTCCCTCCAGTCCACGATCGACCTGCGCGGATGACGGACGACGACGGCGCGGGGCCAGGGCCGTGCGGGTGACGGAGCCGGTCATGGGTATCCCCATGTCCCTGCACCTGCCGGAACACCGCGGCCCCGCCGCGTCGGATCCCGGGGCGGCACGCGCGGCGGCGGATGCCGGCTTCGCGGTGCTGCGTGCCGCCGAGGCCCGGTTCAGCCGCTGGATCCCGGCCTCGGAGCTGTCCCGGCTCCGGAGCCTCGGCGCGAGAACCGGGGCCGGAACCAGGATCGAGGGAGCGACGCCGAGCCCGCAGATGTGCGAGGTGCTGGAGATCGGCCGCTGGGCGCACGAGGCATCCGGCGGAGCCTTCGACCTGACCGGCCCGGACGGCCTGCTCGACACCGACGGGGTCGTCAAGGGCTGGGCGGCGCAGCGCGCGGCGGAGGCCGTCCTCTCGGCCGGGGTCACGGACCTCTGCCTGAACGCGGGCGGCGACGTCGTCGTCCACGGCGAACCGGAACCGGGCCGCCCGTGGACCGTCGCGATCCGCCACCCGGCCGACCCGCGGCGGGTCGTCGCGACGGTGTCCCTGACCGACGGCGCCCTGGCGACCTCGGGCACGGGGGAGCGGGGCGCGCACATCTGGGACGGCCGCACCGGACGGCCCGCCGCGCACGCCCTGGGCTCGGTCACGGTCGTCGCCTCCGGCCTGACCACCGCCGATGTCCTGGCCACGGCCGCCTTCGCCCTCGGCCCACAGGGCGCGGACTGGGCCGTCGCCCACGGAGCCTCCTGGGCCCTGGCACTCGCCCCGGACGGCTCGGTCCTGACCCAGGCGGGCGCCCCGGGCGAATGAGTCGTGTCGGCACGGCCAGGATGCGCCGTCGGCCGGCAGCAGCCTCAGCGGAGCTGGGAGTCGATGAGGGCGTCCTCGTCGTCCGTGTCCGTCGTCGGGCGGGACATGAGTCCGCGGCGTGGCGCGGCGTCGTCCGGCCGGCGCCGGCGGGACGACGTCGTGCCGCCCGTGGACGCGTCCAGGTCCGGGGCCGCCAGCAGGAGGTCGCCCGCCGAGACGGACTCGCCGCGCAGGGCCCCTCGCTCGCGGCGCCACAGGAGGAGGTAGCCCGCCAGGGCCCCCGCGGCGAACACGCACCACTGGAACGTGTAGCTCAGGTGGGAGCCCGGGTTGGTGTCCGGCTCGGGGAGGGCGGCCGGGGCCGACGCCGGGCGCGGGGACTCCGACCGTAGGGAACCGTAGGCCCCGACGGTCCGGCCCTCGGCCCAGCCCGTACCGTCAGGTCCGGCCGCCAGTACCTGTTCCGTCGAGATCGCCTGCACCTGGCCGTCCGGCGCCCCGCGGGACGACGCCGGTTCGTCGGCGCGCAGCGACACCGTCGCCTCGACCTCGCCGGACGGCGCCGCGGGCACCGACTCCGGCTCGCTCCCGTCCGTGCCCAGCGGCACGAACCCGCGGTCGATCACCATGACGATCCCGCCGGGGGCGGAGGGATGCTCCGCCACGAACGGCACCAGCACGTGATACCCGGGGGTGCCGTGCACGGGCCGGTTGCGCAGCAGCGCGGTCGCGTCGGGCACGTAGCTCCCGGTGAGCACCACCTGCTGCCACACCTCGTCCTCGGGCAGCGCAGCCCCCGGCCCGCCGAGCACGTCCTCGACCGGCACGGGCCGGGCCGACCAGTTCGCCTCGATCACCGCGATCTGCGCCGTGCGGTCCTCGTACCGCGCCCACTGCCACCGCGCGGCCAGCACGCACAACGCGGCCAGCACCACGGCGGCCACCCCGAGGATCACCCACTGCCGGGTGGTGCGTGGCTCCCGGGTGTCCCCGGCGGGAGCTTCGCTCACGCGGGTTCCTGCCGTTCCAGTTCCTCGACGGGCACGGTCCGCTTGTGGAACCCGCGCGCCCCGAGGAACTGCTCCAGGTGCTCCCGGTGCTCGTCGCACGCGAGCCACACCTTGCGCCGCTGGGGCGTGTGCAGCTTCGGGTTGTTCCACAGCAGGCCCCAGGCCGCCTCGGCCCGGCACCCCTTCGAGCTGCAGATCAGCTCCCCGACAGGGTCCGGCGTCCCGCCGGAGGCCCCGCCCAGCCCGAGCACGTCGATCATTTCCGCTCCACCGGTTCGTCCTTGACGTCGTCGATCAGCGCGTCGCCGTCGATCACGACGTGCTTCGTGCCCGACGACGTCCCCGGGCCGGGGTTGTCCTCGGGCCACGCCTCCGCCGCGGCGGCGGGCAGCGTCGCGGCCTGCGGCGCGATGTACGCCTCGGCGCTGCCCTGTTTCCGGTTCGGCGCGTTGACGAAGATCACGGCCGTGTACGGCAGGACGATCGCCCCGCCGGCCAGGGCCCAGCCCACGATCGGCTGCCCGTTGGTGAGCGCGACGACGGCGCCCACGAAGCACACCATGCGGATCGCCATCTGGATGAGGTATTGCTTCGTACGACGCGCCTGCTCGTCCTCGACCGACTCTGCCACCGAGCTGATCGACTGAACGTCCGGCGCCTTCCCGGAACCCGAAGCCCTGCTCATCCACCCAGTCTACGAGCCGTTCACCGCAGCCCGAGCATGGGCCCCGCCCAGTAGGCGAACGTCACCACGACCAGCGTCCCCGCCAGGAGCACGCCGTCGGACGGCGTGAACCGCAGGTGCGCCAGCCGCAGCGCGCGGCCCGCGCCCGACGCCGCGCCCGTGGCGGTGAAACCGCGCGTCTCCAGCGCCTCCACGGTGGTGCGGGTGCGCTTGGCCGTGTTGAGGATCAGCGGGTAGAACGACCGCACCAGGATCCGCGCGACCCGCACCAGCGCCCGCAGGCCGAGGAACCCGGGCCCGCGCGGCGGCGCCCCGCGCAGCAGGTGCCCGTCCACGATGACGCGGAACTCGTCCACCAGCACGGGGATCATCCGGTACCCGTACGACACCGCGAAACCGATGATCTCCGGCGCGCGCATCGCGAGCAGGGCGTCGCTGATCTTCTCCGGGTCCAGCGACGCGAACGCCGCCATGCTCACCAGGGACACCGTCCCGAGCTTGAGCATCGGCACCACGAGCGCGCCGATCGCCGCCGGGTCCTCGCGCAGCACCAGCAGCAGGACCAGGAGGTACACCAGGTCGCCGAGGATCCCCAGCACGAACAGCCCCAGCAGCAGCGGCCCGATCCGCGCGGCCAGCGCCGCCCAGAGCGCCGCGCCGAAGAGCAGCGCCAGCACACCGGCGTCGTACGTGAACCACGGCACCACCGCCCCGATCACGTACCACCACACCACGGCGCGCGGGTCGCGCACGGCGAGGAACCCGCCGCGCGTCGCGTACGCGACGCGCATCAGCTCCAGCGTGGCCCACTCGACGGCGGACCGGTCGAGGCCGGTTCGTGCGCTCATGCGTGCTCTTCCTTCGGTCCGACGGCGTCCGGCGCGTCGCTCGCGTCCGGGGAGTCCGCGAGGGCCGGGATCCCCAGCATCCCGATGAGGTCGGACACCTGGAGCGCCGTATGCGGCAGCCCGAGCGCCGCCCCCACCTGGGCGATCTGCGGCGGCAGCAGCCGGGCCCGCTCCAGGATCTCCGGCCGGGCGAACAGGCTCGCCGGGTCCGTGTCCGCGATGACCTGTCCCTCGTCCAGGACGACGACGCGGCGCGCCCACTCCGCCACGAGGTGCATGTCGTGCGTGGCGACCACCGTGCAGCGGATGTGCTCGGACAGGTCGTTCAGCAGGCCGATGACGTCGTCACGCGAGCGCAGGTCCAGGCTGGAGGTGGGCTCGTCCAGGAGCAGCAGCTGGGGGCGCATCGCGAGCGCGATCGCCAGGGTGGTGCGGCGCTGCTGCCCGCCGGACAGGAGGCGGCCGTCGCGGTCGGCGAGGGCGGTCAGGTCCATGCGTTCCAGGACCCGCTCGACGAGCTCGTCCGTGTCGGGCAGGTCGCGGCCGCGGGGGAACATCGCGACGTCGGCCCGCACCGAGTCCTGCAGCAGCATCTGCTCGGGCCGCTGGCCCACGTGGCACACGGTGCCCGCCAGCTCGGCGGCGGTCACGCCCCGCGTGTCCCGGCCGTCCACGACGACGACGCCCTGATCCGGCAGGGCGAGGCCGGTCAGCAGGCGCAGCAGCGTGGACTTGCCCGCGCCGTTCGACCCGACGAGCGCGACCCGCTCGCCGTCCCGGAACTCCAGGTCCAGCCGGTCCAGCACGCGATGCCGCGGGCCGGCGACGGTGCGGTAGCTGAAACCCGCGCCGCGCAGGGCGGCGATCGGGGCGGCGGGCCCTGGCCCGGCAGGATGGGCCGACGACGACGCCGGGTCGCCGGCACCCGGTACGGTCGGCCCGGCGGGACCGCGGCCGGCCGCCGCTGCGGCGCCGTCCGGATCACGGCCGGCCGAGGCGCGGCGTGCTGGCACGGCGCCGTCCGTGCCCTGGCCGGCCGGAATCTGCGCGGGCTCGCCGAACGGGTGGCGCGGCGGCAGCCCGCGGACCGCCTCGCGCAGCATCTCGGTGCACTCGGCGACGGTCAGCGGCACGGGCGTGCTGCCGGCCGCGACCTCCGGGACCAGCGCGCGGGCGGCCGCGACGACCTGGGGCGCGGGGATGTCCGCGGCCTCCAGGTCGGCGGTGCGGGCCAGCGCCTCGGCGGTCGGCAGGTGCCAGCGGACCGTGCCGCGGTCCATGAGCACCACGGACCTGGCGTACGTGGCCACGAGCTCGGCGTGGTGCTCGATCACCACGACCGTGACGCCGCGTTCCCGGTTCAGCCGGGTCAGATGGTCGTAGATCGTGGCGGCGCGCACCGGGTCCACCTCGGCGGCCGGTTCGTCCACCACCAGGATGCCGGGCGCGAGCGCCAGCGCCCCGGCGAGCGCGGTCAGGTGCTGCTGCCCGCCGGACAGCGACCAGATGTGCTGGTCGGCGTACGGTTCCAGGCCGAGGGCGGCGAGGGCGTCGTCGGCGCGCTCGCGCCAGTCGGCCAGGCCCAGGTTGAGTGGTGCGTAGGCGACGTCGTCCCGCACGGTGGCGCGCACGAGCTGGTTCCCGAAGTCCTGGAACACATACCCGACCTCGCGGGCGAGCTCCGCGACCGACCGCTTGCGCGTGCCGCGGCCGTTCACCCGGACCGAGCCGGCCAGGTCGCCGTTCCAGAAGTGCGGCACGAGGCCGTTGAAGGTCTTGCAGAGCGTGGTCTTGCCGGAGCCGTTGCCGCCGACGACGGCGACGAAGTCGCCCGCCTCGATCCGCAGGTCCACGCCGCGCAGGGTGTCGGCCTCCGCCCCGGGATACCGGAACGTCAGGCCGCGCACCTCGATCGCGCAGGGAGCGGCGTCCTGCGAGGCGGTCTCCTCGCGGGCCAGGCCGGCGGGCGGGGCGGGCTCGCTCGTGGCCGCGCCGTCGTGCGGAGCGGGAGCGGTCCGTACCGCGGCGGGGTCCGCGCGGTTCGTGCCGTCGTCGGCGGTCGGCATCAGTCGTCGTCCTCGTCGCCGGCCGCGGCGTCGGCCGTGAGGGAACGGTGGGCGGCGCGGGCGCGCAGCGCCGCGACGAGGGCGACGAGGGCGAGGCCGGCGACCAGCCCGCCGAGCGCGCCCAGCCACGCGGACGACTCCGCGAACTCCTCCGCGCCCTCGGCCTCCCACTCACCGAACGTGGTGAGCGGGTTCGCGACCTCGAAGTGCTCCTCCCACTGGCTGAAGATCCCGGTCGCGGCGGCGAGCAGGATGCCGAGCGCGGCCGCCGGCCAGAACGGCGAGCCCCACGGGCCCACCAGGCGCGGCGGGCGCTGCGGGTCGCGCGGGCGCAGGCCCATGAGCGGCTCGATCTTGCCGTACAGGCGCGGCGCCAGCCCGATCGCGACCAGCCCGCCGAAGATCGCGCCCGTGATCACCAGGGCGAGGCCCAGCTCGATGGTCTCGGCCAGGATCACCGCGGACATCCCGCCGCCGGCCTCCTCACCGGCCTCCGGGTCGACGCCGACGCCGAACTTCACGACGTCGATGACACCCGAGGTCACCTTGTCGATCGAGACGAGCGCCATCGCCGCCCAGAACAGCTGTGCGGGCTTGCGCGGGTCCTTCACGATGCAGCCCGCGACGTACGTGCCGACGAAGATCTGCAGGAAGCCCTCGATCTCGCCGATCCCGGAGAACGACCCGAGCAGCATGTCGGCGATCACGGCCTCGCCGATCGCGACGCCCAGCGCCACCCACAGCGGCGTGAGCAGCGCGGCGAGCACCACGGGGAGGAAGGCGAGGTAGGCGACCTCGAGCTCGAGGCTGCCGACCTCGAACTTCGGCAGGATGTCGGCGACGATGTCGGCCGTGCCGTACAACGTCATGGCCAGGACCATGATCATCAGCTTCTGCGAGCCGGAGATCTGGTCGGGGTCGTGGAGGCGGGCGCGCAGGGCGGCCGCGGCGGTGGTGGTCATCTGGGCTCCAAGGGGGTGAGCTGAGAGGAGGGGATCAGGACCCCGGGACGGGGTCTGCCGCCCGGCCGCCGGACGACGGGCCGGTGCTGGGGGGAGTCGCGGGGGATGACGGCGCCGCGGTGCCCGGCTCCGCGGGCGGGACGGCGGTCGCGGCCGGCTGCTCCGATGTCGGTGCGAGGCCGATCAGTCCGGCCACGTGCGTCATGTCGTCCGCGATGTGGTCGGGGCGCCCGGCGTCGTCGTCGGGGGCGTCGAGGGCGGCGTCCGGCGTCGTGCCGCCGCGGACGAGGACGACGTGGCCGACGGCGGCCGCGCGGGCGGCGAGGACGTCGCGCGACGGCTTGTCGCCGACGAACCACGCGCGCGCGGGATCGGCGCCGAGCGCGCGCAGCGCGGTGGCGGGCATGAGGGGGTCGGGCTTGCGCCGTCCGAGCTCGTCGGAGTAGACGTGCGCGCCGATCAGCGGCGTGAGACCGGCGTCGTCCAGCTCCTCCCGCACGGCCCGGCCGTTCACGGTGTTGGAGACGACGGCGACAGGTACCCCGGCCTCGCGTGCGGCGAGCAGCAGTTCCCGCACCCCGGCGCGCACGGCCGGCGCGGACTTGGCGCGCGCGTAGGCGACCATCAGCGCGTGCGCCTCCGCCCGCAGCCAGGCGCGCAGCGATCCGGGGACGACGACGTCGCCGCGTGCGGTGCTCCCGTCGGCGGAGCCGCCGCCCGTGCGACCGTCGGCGGGGCCACCGCCGGTGCGACCGTCGAGTGCGGCGGCAAGCACCGGCCCGCCGAGCTCGACCCAGAACGTCGTGGCGTCGATCTCCCGGGTGTCGCCCGCGCGGCGCGCCTTCCATGCCTTGTGCGCGGCGCGGATCTCGGTGATCGCGGCTGCGGCCTGCTCGGGAGTGACCTCGAATCCGGCCCGTCGCAGCCGTGCTGCCAGCTCGCCGGCGAACTCTTGCCGTAGGCCGTCGTCGGTCCGGGACACGGAGATCACCCCGCCGTGGTCCAGCAGCAGCGCCGAGGGGCGCCCCGCCCTGGTCGCGGAGACGAATCCCGCCTCCGGACCTGGGTCGCGGGGTGGGGCTTCCGCACCCGGATCGCCGGGCAGGGCTTCCGCGTGCGAGGCCGGCGCTTCGGCAACGGCGTCGTGCGTCCCGGAGCTCGCCGGGTCGTCGTCTGGCACTTCCTGGTGCGCGATGGCTCGGCCCCGCACCGGGGCGGGGGCGGCCGTGCGGAGGGCTTCGACGAGGCCCTCCGGGGTGTCGTAGATCGCGTCCGGGGTGTCCGCGATCGGGAACGGGACCTCGTCCGTGTGGTGGTGACGCGTGAGGATCACCGCGGCGGCGTTCGCGCGGCGGCCCGCGACGACGTCGCGATCGTAGGTGTCGCCCACGTACCAGCAGCGTTCCGGCGTCGTCCCCAGCGCGGTGGCAGCGATCCGGATCATCTCCGGGTTCGGCTTGCGGACCCCGACCTCGTCCGAGTACACCTGCACGCCGAACGCCTCGGTCAGCCCCGCGCGCTCCATGATCAGCCGGTGCGCGCGGCCCGAGTGGGCGTTGGACACGATCCCGAGCGGGATGCCCAGCCCGGACGCCAGGTCCACCAGCTCGCGGATCCCCGGCCGCACCGTGTGCCGCGTGGCGGTCAGCGTGAGCATCTGCTGCAGCGCGCCCGCGCTGCCGGTCAGCACCTCCCGGGCCGCGGGCGGCAGCGGGGTCCCGTAGAAGTCGCCCCAGATCTCGCGGTGGGTCAGCTCGCGCGGCGCCCAGCGGCGCGACGACGCGTTCTTCCAGTCCTTGAGCGCCTTGCGGCCGCCCGTCAGGACGGGCAGCAGGTCCTCCTGCGTGAACACGTGCCCCGCCCGGGCCAGCTCCGCCGCGACGTTCCGCGTGACCTGCGCCATCGCGTCGGGCTGCCTGCGCGTCTCGAACACCACGCCGCCGAAGTCCAGCAGCAGGGCCGCGGGCCGGACGGCCAGGGCGGGGGAGGGCGGAAGGGGTGCGGCGCCGCGCGCGCCGTCGTCGTCGGAGATCTGGGTCACGGACGACGACGCTAGGGACGGGCGACGACGCCCCGATGGCGCCACGCTGGCCGGAAGGTGAACCGGACCCGAAATCTGGAACGTTCCAGGAATCGTTGCCAGGAGCGTGCGGTAGAAACGTCGCATGAACTCGTCCCGGCCCACGATCGTCGACGTCGCCGCGCGGGCCGGGGTGTCCAAGTCGCTCGTGTCGCTCGCACTGCGGGGCGACGGCGGCGTGAGCGCGGCGACCCGCGAGCGGATCGTGCGCGCGGCGGCCGAGATCGGCTACCGGTCCAACGCCCTGGCCCGCGCGCTGCGGCAGCACCGCACGATGCTGCTCGGCGTCGTCGTCGCGAGCCTCGACAACCCGTACCACACGGAGGTCGTCGAGTCCGTGGAGCGGGCCGCCGAACCGCACGGGCTGTCGGTGCTGCTCGCGCACGGTGCGCGGAAGGCCGGCCGGATGGCCGAGCGGATCGACGCGCTGGGGGACCTGAACGTCGACGGGCTCATCGTGGTCTCGTCCTGGGCGGCCCCCGAGCTGCTGCAGGCCGCCGCGAGGCGCGCGCCCGTGGTCATGGTGGGGCGCAGCCTGGAGCCCGTGGCCGGGATCGACTCCGTCAACAACGACGACGAGCACGGCGCGGCCCTCGCCGTCGACCACCTGGTGGCGGCCGGGCACGAGCGGATCGCGCACCTGACCTCGTCCACCCGCCCGGCGGGCCTGGCCCGCCGCGCCGGCTACGAGGCGGCGATGGCACGGCACGGCCTGGCGGACCGGGCCCGCGTGATCGAGCGCGGCCGCGACGAACCCGCGGGCCCGGGCCTGGACGCGGCTCTGGAAGCAGGTTGCTCGGCGATCTTCGCCCGCAACGACGTCGAGGCCGACGACGTCCTCAACCACGCCTGGGACCGGGGCATCGCCGTCCCGGAGGGCCTCGCCGTCGTCGGCTACGACGACTCGGCGCTCGCGTTACGCGCCCGCCCCCGCCTCACGAGCGTCCACCAGCCCCGCGCGGAGATGGGCGAACTGGCGGTGGACCTGCTCCACGAACGCTGGGCGGGCCGCACCACGGACCGCCACGAGGTCCTGGAACCCACCCTGGTGATCCGCGCGAGCACGTAGGTTCCACTTCTCACCGGCTCTTGGCACACGGTCGTTCGCCGTGCGAGGATGTTTACCGACAACTAAACTTGCCGCATGGCAGGCAAGGAATGGGACATCTTCGTCGTCGACGAAGTCAAGGACTGGATCTACGGCCTCAAGCCGGAGGATCGAGACAGGGTGACTTCGGCGATCGACGTACTTGCGGACCACGGTCCGGCACCTGGCCGTCCGCTCGTGGACGTGATCCAGCACTCCGTACTCGCGAACTTGAAGGAACTGCGTCCCGGTAGCATGCGGATCTTGTTTGTCTTCGACCCCTGGCGCTCGGTGATCCTCCTGGTCGCAGGTGACAAGGCCGGACTCTGGAGAAAGTGGTACGACACAGCCGTCCCACTGGCCGAGAAGCGGTACCAGCAGTACATGAAGGAACGAGCGGAAGAGGAAGGCGCATCATGAGCAGCTACGTCCGCTGGCAGGACATCCGGGAAGACCTCGTCGAGAAGGCCGGTGGCGAGGAAGCCGTCGAGCGCGGGAAGCAGGAGCTTCTCGCGCAGGTCGTCGGGCACCGTCTCGGCGAGCTGCGCAAGGAGCGGCAGCTGACCCAGCAGCAGGTCGCCGACCGGATGGGCGTCACCAAAGGCCGTATCTCCCAGATCGAGTCCGGCAAGATCTCCGGACAGGAAGTCATCGCCCGCTATGCCCAGGCGCTCGGTGGCAGCCTCCAGCAGGCCATTCTGTTCGAGGACGGCAAGCTGGAAGCGCTCGCCTGACAATTACACCCTGGACGGTGCATATTGTCCGCAACGCCTGGCAGGCAGTTGTCGCCGGGCAGGCGGAAATCGCGGATGATTGCGCTCTCATCCGCGAAATCAGCCTGTTCCCGGCTATTCGACGACCGAACCCTTCGGGACGACGGTCAGGCCGGACTCCGTCACCGTGAAGCCGCGCCTGCGGTCCTCCTCCGGGTCGACGCCGATCCGGGCGCGCTCGCCCACGATGACGTTCTTGTCCAGGATCGCGCGGTGCACCTGGGCGTACCGCTGCACCTGCACGCCGTCCATCAGCACCGAGCCGCCCACCGACGACCACGAGTGCAGGTGCGTCCCCGGCGACAGCACCGACCCCGCCGCCTGCGCGCCGGAGATCAGCACGCCCGGCGACACGATCGACTCCACCGCGTGCCCCATCCGGCCCGCGCCGGCGTGCACGAACTTCGCGGGCGGCAGGCCCGTGTAGCCCGTGAACAGCGGCCACTCGTCGTTGTACAGGTTGAACACCGGCTGCACCGAGATGAGGTCCATGTTCGCGTCGTAGTACGAGTCGATGGTCCCCACGTCGCGCCAGTAGTCGCGGTCCCGGTCGGTGGAGCCCGGCACGTCGTTGCGGATGAAGTCGTAGACGCCCGCCTCGCCCTTGGCCACGAACGCCGGGATGATGTCGCCGCCCATGTCGTGCCGCGAGTCGTTGCTGGACGCGTCCCGGGTCACGGCGTCGACCAGCGCGTCGGCGTCGAACACGTAGTTGCCCATCGACGCGAGCACCTGGTCGGGCGCGTCGGGCAGACCGGCCGGGTTCCTGGGCTTCTCCAGGAACTCGCGGATCCGCGTCGGGTCACCGGGCTCGACGTCGATCACCCCGAACTGGTCCGCCGTCGACAGCGGCTGCCGGATCGCCGCCACCGTCGCCCGCGCCCCGGACTCGATGTGTGCGTCCACCATCTGGGAGAAGTCCATGCGGTACACGTGGTCCGCGCCGACCACGACGACGATGTCCGGCCGCTCGTCGTCGATGATGTTCAGGCACTGGTAGATCGCGTCGGCGCTGCCGAGGTACCAGTGCTTGCCCACCCGCTGCTGCGCCGGGACCGGCGCCACGAAGTTCCCCAGCAGCGGCGACATGCGCCACGTCTTGGAGATGTGCCGGTCCAGCGAGTGCGACTTGTACTGGGTCAGCACGATGACGTGCAGGTACCCGGAGTTGACGATGTTCGACAACGCGAAGTCGACCAGGCGGTAGATCCCGCCGAACGGTACCGCGGGCTTCGCGCGCGCCGCGGTCAACGGCATGAGGCGCTTGCCCTCGCCTCCGGCTAGGACGATCGCGAGTACACGGGGGGCTGCGGCCATGGCTCAGACACTATGTCCTGCGGTGTTTCCAGGGGAACCCGCGCGGCGGAAAACACTGGTGAGATTCCTCGGTAACGTCTGCCCCGTGACCGCAGCCCCTCCCGCCTCGCCGGACCCGTCGCCCCGCCTCACCGTCGACCTCCTCACCCGCGAGTACCCGCCGCACGTGTACGGCGGCGCGGGGGTGCACGTCACCGAGCTCGGCCGCGTGCTCGCGCCGCTCGCCGACGTGCGCGTGCGGTGCTTCGAGGGTCCCCGCCGAGACGACGGGGCCGACGACGCCGGCGCGCCCGGCGGCGTCGTGGCGCGGCCCGCGGTGACCGGATACTCCACGCCCACGGAGCTGACCGGCGCGAACGCCGCCCTCGCGACCCTCGGCACGGACCTCGTGATCGCCCAGGACTGCGCCGGCGCCGACGTCGTGCACTCCCACACCTGGTACGCCAACCTGGCCGGCCACCTGGCCGGCCTGCTGCACGACGTGCCGCACGTCGTCACCGCGCACTCGCTGGAGCCCCTGCGGCCCTGGAAGGCGGAGCAGCTCGGGGGCGGCTACGCGGTCTCCTCCTGGGCGGAGCGGACGGCGTACGAGGGCGCGGCCGCGATCATCGCGGTGTCCGCGGGGATGCGGGACGACATCCTGCGCTGCTACCCGAAGCTCGACCCGGAGCGCGTGCACGTCGTGCACAACGGGATCGACCCCGCGGGCTGGCGGCGGCCGTCCGGCGAGGCGACGCTCGCCGCGGCGGACGCCGCCGTGCGGGCCCGCGGGATCGACCCGGACCGGCCGTCCGTGGTGTTCGTGGGCCGGATCACCCGGCAGAAGGGCCTGCCGTACCTGCTGCGCGCCGCGGCGTCCCTGCCGGACGACGTCCAGCTCGTGCTCTGCGCGGGCGCCCCCGACACGCCCGAGCTGATGGCCGAGGTCAAGGGCCTGGTCGCGGGGCTGCGCGAGGCGCGCGGCGCGCACGGGCGGCGCGACGGCGGCGGCATCGTCTGGATCGAGGAGATGCTGCCGCGCGAGGAGCTGGTCGCCGTCCTCGCGGCCGGGACGGTGTTCGTCTGCCCGAGCGTCTACGAGCCGCTCGGCATCGTGAACCTCGAGGCGATGGCCGTCGGCCTGCCGGTCGTCGGCACGGCCACGGGCGGCATCCCGGAGGTGGTCGACGACGGCGTGACGGGCGCGCTCGTCCCGATCGAGCAGTCCGACGACGGCACGGGCACCCCGCTCGACCCGGACGCCTTCGTGGCCGACCTCGCGGATGCCTTGACCCGCCTGGTCGCCGACCCCGCCCGCGCCGCCGCGATGGGCGAGGCGGGCCGCGTCCGCGCGGAGCGCCACTTCTCCTGGACGGCCATCGCGGAGCGGACCCTGGACGTGTACCGGCAGATCACCTGAATCGCTTCACACCGTCCGTCCCGGGCGAGATCCGGTGTTCGCTGTTCCGCATGCGTGCGGCGGCGGTACTCACGGTTGTCCTGGTCACGGCTCTGCTCGCGGGCGGGACACCGGCCGCCGGCGCGACGGGCGCCGCGGCCCCGCCCGCCGTCGTCGCACCCGATGACCCGGCCGCGCCCGCCGTCGTCGGCTCGGACGACCCGGCAGACCCGGCCGCGCCCGCCGGGCGCACCGCGACCGTCACGCTGCTGACCGGAGACCAGGTCAGCGTCGCGACCGCCCCGGGCGGCGAGCGCTCCGTGACCATCCGCCCCGCGCCCCGGGCGCGGGAGGTCACGTTCACGCGCGCCGCCGTCGGCGACGCGGTCTACGTCATCCCGTCCGACGTCGCCGGGCTCGTCCCGGACGTCCTGGACCGCGACCTGTTCGACGTCGGCCTGCTGGCCGACGCCGGGTACGACGACGCCGCCCGCGGCACGACCCCGGTGATCCTCCGCTCCGCGCAGGGCCCCGGCGGGACCCGCCCGCTCGACGTGTCCCCGTACGGCATCACCCCGGAACGCACGCTGACCTCGCTCGACGCGGTCTCCGCGGAGCTCACCCCCCACACGGCGGGCCGCCTCCTGGACGCGCTGCGCGCCGGCGGCTCGCCCGTCGGCCAGGTGCTCCTGGACGCCCCCGTCCAGAAGCTCGACGAGGAGTCCGCCGGGCAGATCGGCGCCCCCGCCGCCTGGGACGGGGGCTGGACCGGCGAGGGCGTCACCGTGGCCGTGCTGGACACGGGCCTGGACGCGGCCCACCCCGACCTGACCGGCCTCGTGACCGGCTCCCGGGACTTCACGGGCAAGGGCGCGGTCACCGACGGCAGCGGCCACGGCACGCACGTCGCCTCGATCCTCGCGGGCTCCGGCGCCGCCTCGGGCGGCGCGCACCGCGGCATCGCCCCCGGCGCGGACCTGCTGGTCGGCAAGGTGCTCGACGACACCGGGCACGGCGAGCAGTCGTGGACCATCGACGCCATGGAGTGGGCCGCGGCCCAGGGCGCCGACGTCGTGAACCTGAGCCTCGGCAGCGAGCCGACCGACGGCACGGACCCGGTCGCCGCCGCCGTCGACGAGCTGACCGCCACGCACGACACCCTGTTCGTCGCCGCCGCGGGCAACGCGGGGGACCCGGGCTCGATCGGCAGCCCGGGCAGCGCGACGTCGGCCCTCACGGTCGGCGCGGTGGACGACGACGACGTCACCGCCCCGTTCTCCAGCCAGGGCCCGCGCGCGGGCGACGGCGCGATCAAGCCCGACGTCGCCGCGCCCGGCGTGGAGATCCTCGCCGCCCGCGCGGCGGGCACGAGCCCCGGCCTGCCCGCGGGCGACCTCTACCTGGCGGGCAGCGGCACGTCCATGGCCGCGCCGCACGTGGCCGGGGCCGCCGCCGTGCTGCGCGGCGCGCACCCGGAGTGGACGGCCGGGCAGGTCAAGGCGCGGCTGATGGGATCGGCCGAGGCCGCGCGGGGCGCGACGGTGTGGGAGCAGGGGGCGGGGCGGGTGTGGATCCCCGGGGCGCTGGAGCTGCCGGTCGTGGCGGAACCCGCGTCGGTGTCGTTCGGGTCGCTGGAGCATCCGGGCCAGACGGCGCCGTCGTCTCGCACGCTCGCCTACGTCAACCCGACGGACCGCGACGTCACCCTCGCGCTCGGCGCCGAGCTGACCGGCCCGGACGGCGACGTCGTCCGGGACGGCCTGACGCTCGGCGCGCGGCAGCTGACCGTCCCGGCCGGGGGCCGGGCCGCCACGGAGGTCTCCGTGGACACCTCCGCCGGGCCGATCGGCCGGTACTCCGGCACGGTCACGGCGTCGGTCAAGGGCCAGGGCAACCGCGAGGTGCGCACGCCCGTGGGCTACGAGAAGAAGCCCGAGGTCTTCGACGTGACGATCCGCCCGCTCGGGCGCGACGGCGAACCGCTGACCGGGACGGCGTCGCTCGCCCTGCTGGACGTGCGCGACCTGCGCAGGCACCAGGAGCTGCTGCAACTGGACGGCGAGCGGACCGTGCGCCTGGAGGGCGGCACCTACGGGCTGCTCGGCGGGATCACCGAGACCGGGGCCGACGGCGCACCGGTCGCGGTCACCGGCGTGAGCGAGCCCGAGTTCGTGGTGGACCGGGACCTGGTGGTGGAGGTGAGCGCCGAGGGCGCGATGCCGGTCTCCGTCACCACCCCGCTGCCGTCCGAGCTGGTCCGCGCCACCCTCGACTACCAGCGCTGGGACGCGAGCGGCTCCGCGCTGGACATGACCGTCGGCGGGGACGCGCCGCTGTACGCCACGCCGACCGACCCGGTGTCCACCGGGTGGTTCGACCTGGTGGGCAGCTTCGTGCTGACCGAGCCCGTGGCCGCCGGCGAGAGCGCCGCCGACGCGGACTACACCTACGACCTCGCCTTCCAGCAGTCCCCGGTGACCGACGTGTCGTTCGAGGCGCGCGAGGCCGACCTGGCGCGGGTCGAGGCGGGCTACGCGGCCGGGCCGCGCGGCGTCGTCCCGAACGCGGGCTGGGCCGGGCTCGCGCCCGGGCACTTCGTGGCCTGGTCCACGCTCGATCCCGTGGCGACGCCGTCCACCCGCACGGCGTACGTCACCGGGGGCGACTTCTCCTGGTCGAAGTCCGTCTGGTACACGGAGCTGATCGACGGCGGCGCGGGCGGCATCGTCAACCACGGCTCCTACGAGGCCCCGTTCCGGAAGTTCGCGGCGGGTTCCTCGACGCCGGCCGTCTACGGCGGCGGCGCGCACTCCGTCTCGGCGACCGCGACCACCAGCCGCGACGGGCTGGAGGTCACGGCCACCGGCTGGACCGACGGCGACGGCCACCTGTTCCAGGTGCCGCAGTGGGCGAGCGCCGGCTTCGACCAGCGCCTGCGCCTGTGGCGCGAGGACGACCTGCTGACCGACGTCCCGCAGGGCCGCGCCGTCGTCCCGGTGCCGAACGGCAGGCGTGCCATGCGCCTCGCGTACGACGGCGACCGCAGGTCGCCCTGGCCGACGGCGCCGGGCGTGTCGGCGGAGTGGGAGTTCCCCGCCCAGCCGCCGTCGGGCGACCGCGAGACCCGGCTGCCGCTGCTGCAGGTGGCGTACGACGTCGCCGGGCTCGGGCTGGACGGGACCGCCCCGGGGCGGACCACCGTGACGGTGACGGCGGTCGCCCCGGACGGCGGCAGGCGCGCCGCCGCCGAGGCCGCCACGCTGTGGTGGTCGCCCGACGACGGCGTGACCTGGCACGAGGCAGCGACGACCGGGACCGGCGACGGGGTCTTCTCCGCGACGGTCGACGCCCCGCCGGGCACCCGGCGGGTGTCGCTGCGGGTCGAGGCGGAGAGCCCGGACGGCGTCGTCCGCGAGACGACCGTGGGTGCATACACCATCGGCTGACGCCGTTGTCGGAAACCCACAACGGGCGGGGCGGGGCGCGTCGTGCGGCGCGCGCGACGTCCCGCGTGTCGCGACGGTAGCGTCACGGACATGACCGAGAACCTGGAATCCGCCCCCGGCCGCGTCGTCGTCGTCACGGGCGCGGCACGCGGCATCGGCCGCGCGATCGCCGAGCGCTTCGTCGCCCAGGGTGACCGCGTCGCCACGCTGTACCGCGGAGGTGACCTGCCCGAGGGGGTGCACGGCTACAAGGCCGATGTCACCGACACGGAAGCGGTGAACGCCGCGTTCACCCAGATCGAGCAGGAACTCGGGCCGGTGGCGGTCCTGGTCGCGAACGCCGGCGTCACCAAGGACCAGCTCCTGATGCGCATGAGCGACGAGGAGTTCGAGCAGGTCGTCGACGTGAACCTGACCGGTACGTTCCGCTGCGTGCGCCGGGCCGCCAAGGGCATGATCCGCAAGCGCTACGGCCGCATCGTGCTGATCGGCTCGCTGGTGGGCCTGTACGGCGGCACCGGCCAGACGAACTACGGCGCGTCCAAGGCGGGGCTGGTGGGCCTGGTCCGGTCCATCTCGCGCGAGCTGGGCAGCCGCGGCATCACGGCGAACGTCGTCGCCCCGGGCTTCGTCGAGACCGACATGACCGCCGAGCTCCCCGAGGCCACGCGCGACTTCTACCTCAAGTCGATCCCCGCGGGCCGGTTCGCCCAGCCCGAGGAGGTCACCGGGGCCGTGACGTTCCTCGCATCCGACGCGGCGTCGTACATCACCGGCGCCGTCATCCCCGTCGACGGCGGGATGGGCATGGGTCACTGACCTGCGCCGGTGGCCCTCACCGGGGGCCGCGGAACCACATCGTCAAACATCCTTCACCACCCGCGCGGGCACCGGAGTTTTCCTCCACGCGGGTCCCACCGTTACGCTCACACCCGTACGGGACACGCCGTGGCGTGCCCCCGTGCATTCACCGGAAGGACATCATGGGTCTCCTCGAAGGCAAGAAGCTGCTGATCACCGGGGTTCTCACCGAGTCGTCGATCGCGTTCCACACGGCGCGCCTGGCGATCGAGGAGGGCGCCGACGTCGTCCTGACGTCGTTCGGCCGGCAGATGACGCTGACCAAGGCGTTCGCGAAGCGTCTTCCCGGTGACACGCCGCCGCCCGTCGTTCAGCTCGACGTCACGAGCGACGAGGACCTCGCGAATCTCGCGGACGCGGTGCGCGAGGCGGGCTTCGACCGGCTCGACGGCGTCGTGCACTCCATCGGCTTCGCGCCGCAGAACGTCATGGGCGACAACTTCCTGTCCGCGCCGTGGGAGGACGTGGCCACCGCGCTGCACGTCTCCACGTACTCCTACAAGGCGCTCGGCGTGGCGGCCCGCCCGCTCATGACGCACGGCGGCGCCATCGTGGGGCTCACCTTCGACGGCATGTACGCCTGGCCGGTCTACGACTGGATGGGCGTGGCGAAGGCCGGCCTGGAGGCCGCGAACCGCTACCTGGCGCGCGATCTCGGGCCGGAGGGCATCCGCTGCAACCTGGTTTCGGCGGGGCCGATCAAGACCACCGCGGCGAAGTCCATCCCCGGGTTCGAGAAGATGGAGGCCAACTGGCCCGAGCGCGCGCCGCTGGGCTGGGACCAGACGACGGCGGAACCGACCGCCCGCACCGTCGCGGCCCTGCTGAGCGACTGGTTCCCGGCCACCACCGGCGAGATCGTGCACGTCGACGGCGGCGTGCACGCGATGGGCCAGTAACGGGGCGACCGGCCCCGGGAGCGCAGTACCCGAGAGCTGTCGCGGGAACCACCCGCACCATGGCTCCTCCCTCACCTGGAGGAGCCCGCAAGAACCGGAAGGAGCACGATCGTGACCAGGCATCGCGAGGAGGTGGCGGGGACGCCGGCGTCACGCCGTCTCGTCCTGTTGCGCCACGCCAAGGCCGAGCCGGCCACGACCCCCGACGACGTCCTGCGGCCGCTCGCCCTGCGCGGGCGGACGCAGGCGGCCGGGCTCGCCGCCGCGCTGGTCTCGCTCGGCGCGGCGCCCGACGTCGTCCTGGTCTCCTCCGCGCTGCGGACCCGGCAGACCTGGGAGCTCGCGGGGAACGGCCTGTCCGGCCGGTCGCGCGACAACGGCCCGCGGGTCACCGTCACCGACGACCTGTACAACGCCCGCGTCGGCGACGTGCTGCGGCTCGTCGGCGAGGTGGCCGACGACGCGCGCACCGTCCTGGTGATCGGCCACGAGCCCACGATGGCCGCCACGGCGGCCTACCTCGCGGGCCCCGGCTCGGACGACGCGGCCCTGGCCCAGGTCCGGGTGGGCGTCCCGACCGCGACGTACTCCCTGCTCGAGGCGCCGGAGCACGAGCCGTGGTCCACCTGGGGCCGCGGGACGGCCGTGCTGCGTCACGTGGGGCGGCCGCAGGGCTGACACGACGAAGGGCTCGGCGGAGGGTGAGGGCCGAGGAACGAGGCACTCGCCCGTAGCCGAGCACGAGGAGTGGCAGCGTGCATGCCGGCTGAGACGGTCTGCGCGGGCCCCGCGTCGTCGGGCACACTGTGTCGCGTGAAGCGCCTTATCGTGACCGACGTCGACTCCACGTTCTTCCGGCAGGAGGTCATCGAGCTCATCGCCGAGCACGCCGGGACCCGGGAGCAGGTCGCGGAGGTGACCGAGCGGGCGATGCGCGGCGAGCTGGACTTCGCCGGGTCGCTGCGCGAGCGCGTGGCCACGCTGGCGGGGGTGCCCGAGGCCGCGCTGGAGAAGGTGCGGGGGGCGGTCGAGCTGATGCCGGGCGCCGCCGCGCTGGTGGCCGCGTGCCAGGAGCGGGGCTGGGCGTTCGGCCTGGTCTCGGGCGGGTTCGAGGAGATCGTGCGGCCGATCGTGGAGCCGCTGGGCGTGACGCTGATCCGCGCGAACCGGCTGGAGATCGCCGGCGGCGTGCTGACCGGCCGGACGGCCGGCCCCGTGATCGACCGCGCCGCCAAGGAGGCGACCCTGCGCGCCTGGGCCGAGGCGGAGGGCGTGCCGATGGAGGCGACCGTCGCCGTGGGCGACGGCGCCAACGACCTCGACATGATCCTGGCGGCGGGCGTCGGGGTCGCGTTCCGCGCGAAGCCCGCGGTGCGCGCCGCCGCCCCGCACAGCCTCGACGGCGCGCTGGACGAGGTCCTGCGCCTGCTGTGACCGGTGCCGCCCCGGCGGGCGGCACCCGGGCTCATCCCGTCATCCGGCCTCGCCGAAGGTGGCCGCGGAGATCGCGTGCCGTGCGGTCCGGTCGACCTCGCGCAGCGCGGTGCTGCGCTGGTCCGCCTGCCAGAGGTTGACGGCGCCGCCGTCGTCGCGGCGCCCGTCGGCGTCGAACGAGCCGAGTGCGACGATGGCGCGCAGCCGCGTGGCGAGCTGCAGCACGCGGGCGCGGCGGCCGTCGAGCTCGGGGACGGGCCAGCGCGCGGTGTCGGCGGAGCGCAGGCGCTCGATCGCCTCGCGCGCGTCGTCGCGCCAGCGGGCGACGTCGAGGGCGTCCAGGGCCTCGGTCGCGGTGATGAGGCTGCTGCGCAGCTCGCGTTCGGCGTCGGACAGCGTGCCGATCGCCCCGAGCAGGCCCGTGCTCCAGTCCGGCACCGGGTGGACCTGCCACTCGACCAGGTGGCCGGGTTCGAGGTGGCTGCCGAACGGGGTGATCGCCGGGACCGCGGCGAAGCTCCCGGCCGGCGTCGTGACGACGACGCATTCCCCGGCCTCGGTCGCCGCGTGACCCGCCGCGGCGGGGACGCCGGCCGGGTCGCCCGGCGAGGGCAGGAGCGCGGCGACCGTGCGCGGCCCCGCCGTCCAGGTCGTGACGAGCGTGCCCAGGTCCGTGCCGTCCCCGACGCCGGGCAGCCCGTGGACGCGGTGGGGTTCGTCGTCGCCCTCGACGCACGCGGCGGCGTCGGCGGCGTCGGGCATGTCGGTCGTGCCGCCCGCGCCCCGCAGCCACAGGGCGAGGACGACGCTGCGCGGCAGGTCGGGCTCGCTGTTCATCGGCCACCACTGTAATCACTCCGGCCGGCCCGCTCGCCCGGATCCGGGCGCAGGTCACACCACGGGACACGGCCCCGTTCCGGGTGTGCGTCGGTTAGTGTGGGTCACCATGAGCACGGTTCTCGACCTTTCGGGCGTCACCGTCCGGCGCGGCACCACGACCATCCTCGATGCGGTGGACTGGCGGGTGCACGAGGGCGAGCGCTGGATCGTGCTGGGCCCGAACGGCGCGGGCAAGACGACACTGCTGCAGATCCTCGCCACGCGCCTGCACCCGACAGCCGGGAAGGCCGAGATCCTGGGGGAGACCCTCGGGCGCACCGACGTGTTCGAGCTGCGGCCGCGCGTCGGCCTCTCCTCCGCGTCGCTCGCCGACCGCATCCCCGCCGGCGAGACGGTGCGCGACGTCGTCCTGACCGCCGCCTACGGCGTCACGGGCCGCTGGGCCGAGTCGTACGACGACGTCGACGAGCAGCGCGCCACGGACCTGCTCGCGGCGTTCGACGTCGCCAAGCTGGCCGACCGGCGCTACGGCACGCTGAGCGAGGGCGAGCGCAAGCGCGTGCAGATCTCGCGGGCCCTGATGACCGACCCGGAGCTGCTGCTGCTCGACGAGCCCGCCGCCGGGCTGGACCTCGGCGGGCGCGAGGAGCTGGTGGCGGCGCTGACCGAGCTCGCCGGAGACCCGGCCTCGCCGGTGCTCGTGCTGGTGACGCACCACGTGGAGGAGATCCCGCAGGGGTTCACCCACGTGCTGCTGATGGGCCGCAGCCGGATCCACGCCGCGGGGCCGATCGAGGAGGTGCTCACCGCGGACAACCTGTCCGAGGCGTTCGGGCTCCCGCTGGTCGTCGCGCACGGCGGGGGGCGCTGGCTCGCCAGGGCCGCCCGGTGACCATGAAGCCGTAGCCAAACTGATGTGCTGAATTCCTGGCCCCGTCACCTGCGCGATTGGTAATCTTCGGGCAAAGGCGTCAGGTGGCGTCACGTCGTAGCGGGAGGGGAATGCCATGGAGTGGTTGTGGTGGGTCGGTGCGGCCCTGCTGCTGGGCCTGATCGAGATCACGACTCTCGACTTCGTCTTCATCATGTTCGCGGGGGGTTCGCTCGCCGCGGCCGGTGCCGCGGGGCTGGACCAGCCGCTGGCGATGCAGGTGATCACGTTCGCCGTCGTCTCCGTCGTGCTGCTGCTGACCGTGCGCCCGCCGCTGAAGAGGTTCCTGAACAAGGGCGGCGCGGACAGCCTGACCAACGCGGAGGCGCACATCGGCCGCCCGGCGTCGGTGATCGAGGAGGTCACCGAGACGACCGGCCTGGTCAAGCTCATGGGTGAAGTGTGGACGGCACGCGCGGCCGAAGGCTCGCCTCCGCTGCCCGAGGGAGCTACCGTGCAGGTGGTGCGCATCGACGGCGCGATCGCGGTGGTGGGCCAGCGGCCCGCCGGTCAGTCCTCCTGAGCCCGTCACCGAGAAGCATCACCCACCCCATCACGCGAGCGGGCGCTACCCGCAGTAGGAGAGGCACGTGGACAACGTCGGACTGTGGATAGTCCTTCTCATACTCGTCATCGTCGTCGTCGTGGCACTGTCGCGGGCCGTGCGGATCGTCCCGCAGGCCGTGGCGATGGTCATCGAGCGTCTCGGTAAGTACCAGGGGACACTCGGCCCGGGTTTCCACCTGCTGATCCCGTTCCTCGACAAGGTGCGCGCGGGCGTCGACATGCGCGAGCAGGTCGTCTCCTTCCCGCCGCAGCCCGTGATCACCAGCGACAACCTGGTGGTCGAGATCGACACCGTCATCTACTTCCAGGTGACCGACGCCCGCAGCGCCGTCTACGAGATCGCGAACTACATCACCGCGATCGAGCAGCTGACGGTCACCACGCTGCGTAACGTCATCGGGTCGATGGACCTGGAGCAGACGCTCACCAGCCGCGACCAGATCAACGGCCAGCTGCGCGGCGTGCTCGACGAGGCGACCGGCCGCTGGGGCATCCGCGTCAACCGGGTGGAGCTGAAGTCGATCGACCCTCCCGCTTCCGTGCAGGGCGCCATGGAGCAGCAGATGCGCGCCGAGCGCGACCGCCGCGCCGCGATCCTCACGGCTGAGGGTGTCAAGCAGTCCGCGATCCTCACCGCCGAGGGTGAGAAGCAGTCCGCGATCCTGCGGGCAGAGGGTTCCGCGCAGTCCCAGATCCTCGAGGCCGAGGGTGAGGCCCGCGCGATCCTGCAGGTCTTCGAGGCCATCCACCGCGGCAACGCCGACCCCAAGCTGCTCAGCTACCAGTACATCCAGATGCTGCCGCAGCTCGCGAACGGCACCTCGAACACCAACTGGGTGATCCCCACCGAGTTCACCGCGGCGCTGAGCTCGATCGCCAAGGGCTTCGGCGGGGGCGACACCTCGCCTTCGGGCGGCGGCGGCCCGCTTCCCCCGGTCGTGCCCACCACCGACTTCCTCACCGGTGCCGGCGTGCTGCCGAGCCCGAGCGAGGCGCTCGCCGAGGCGCAGCGCCAGGCGGAAGCCGCCACGGCCGACGCCACCGAGTCGGGCACCCGGTCGGGCACGCCGTTCGACCCGTCGGCCGAGCGGGGCCAGCGTCCCGCGGGCGGGCAGGCCGGCCAGGCGTCGTCGCAGGCGCAGCCGCGTACCGTCGACGGCGACGAGCTGCCGCCGCCTCCGGCGCCGCCGCAGCCCTGAGGCACCTCCGATCGTGTCGCTCTGACGCGGACGGCGCCGCCGGGCGGGGCCGTCCGCGGGCACTCTCCGGGCAAGGGAACCGCCGGGGTGAAACCTCCTTGTGAGGCTTCACCCCGGCGGTTCTTTCGTGCGCCGGTGACGTCTCGTGCCGTCCTGCCGGCGCCGGGGCGTCGCTTGCGGAGTGAGTGCTCACTCAGTTAGGGTGACGGCGTGTCACCGACCACGCGCCGTGCCGCGCCGATGTCCCCGGAAGCCCGCCGGGCCGCCATCGTCGACGCCTGCCTGGACGTGGTCGCCGCGCGCGGTGCCGACGTGTCCAGCAAGGAGCTCGCCGAGGCCGCGGGCGTGGCCGAGGGCACGCTGTTCCGGGCGTTCGGCGACAAGTGGTCGCTGCTGGGCGCGGTCGCCCTGGAGGGCATGTTCCGCGCGGCCGACCCGGCGGGCACCCGCGACGAGCTGGCCGCCGTCGACCGGTCGCTCCCGCTGGCCGACCGCCTCACCCTGACCATCGAGCTGGGCCGGGCGCGCATGTCCGCCGCGCTGCGCTGGATGGAGGTGCTGCGCCGCCTCGCCCCGGACGGCGAGCAGCTGAAGCAGATGTCGCCGGAGCGGCACCGGCAGATGCACCAGACCCGCGAGACCCTCGTGGCGCAGCGGGAGATGCAGCGCGCGATGACGATCGAGGGTTTGGTGGGCATCCTGGAACCGGACGCCGACGACCTCCGTTTTTCCCTCGACGTCGTCGTCTCCTTGCTGGAGGCTGCCATCGCGGGCACCCACGCCCGCGTCGACCACCTGAGCGAGCCGCCACCGGCGTCGGTCGTCGCCGATGCCCTGGTGCACGGCATCGTCGCGCCGGGCGCGGGTGGTACCCGTGTCACATCCGGCGCGCGTGACACGTCCTGACCCCTGAAGGCCCCGATCCCACGACACCCCGAACCGACCCCCGCGAACCACCGCTCTGCGAACCCACAGCGAGGACCCACCCGACATGCTTGTCTCCCTCACGCGCAGATATCTGCGCCCCTACGGCACGGCGGTCGCCCTGCTGCTCGTGCTGCAGCTGGGCCAGACGCTGGCCAACCTCTACCTCCCGTCCCTGAACGCGGACATCATCGACCAGGGCGTGACCCAGGGCGACATCGCGTACATCTGGAACACCGGCGGCTGGATGCTGGGCGTGAGCCTGCTCCAGGCGGTCGCCGCGATCGGCGCGGTCTACCTTGGCGCGCGGGCCGCCACGGCGTTCGGGCGCGACGTGCGCCGCGACCTGTTCGCGCGCGTGCAGACCTTCAGCGCGCGGGAGGTGGGCCAGTTCGGCGCGCCGACGCTCATCACGCGCACCACCAACGACGTGCAGCAGGTCCAGCAGGTGCTCATCATGATGTTCACGATCATGGTGATGGCGCCGATCATGCTGGTGGGCGGCGTGATCATGGCGCTGGCGGAGGACGTGACGATGTCCGGGCTGCTGCTCGTCGTCGTCCCCGTGCTCGGCGTCTGCGTGGGCGTGCTGATGTGGCGCATGGTGCCGTACTTCAAGGCGATGCAGGGCCGGATCGACGTCATCAACGGCGTGCTGCGCGAGCAGATCACCGGCCTGCGGGTGGTGCGGGCGTTCGTGCGCGAGCGGCGCGAGACCGAGCGGTTCGCCGGCGCGAACGAGGACCTGTACGAGACCTCGCTCGGCGTGGGCAAGCTCATGGCCCTGGCCTTCCCGATGGTCATGCTCGTGATGAACCTGTCCAGCGTGGCCGTGCTGTGGTTCGGCGCCGGGCGGATCGACTCGGGCGACATGCAGGTGGGCCAGCTGACGGCGTTCCTGTCCTACCTGATGTACATCCTCATGGCCGTGATGATGTCCACGATGATGGTCATGATGCTGCCGCGCGCGTCCGTCGCGGCGGATCGCATCGGGGAGGTCCTGGACACGACGACGTCGGTCACCGAGCCGGCCTCGCCCACGCCGCTCGCGGCGCTGTCCGGCGGCGGCGGCCCGCGCGGCGTGGTCACGTTCGACGACGTGACGTTCGGCTACCCGGGCGCGCAGGAGCCCGTGCTGCACGGGCTCAGCTTCACGGCGACGCCGGGGGAGACCACGGCGATCATCGGGTCGACGGGCGCGGGCAAGACGACGCTGCTCCACCTGGTGCCGCGGCTGTTCGACGTGACGGGCGGCCGGGTGCTGCTCGACGGCGTCGACGTGCGGGACCTGGCCACCGACGACCTCGGCTCGCTGCTCGGGATGGTGCCGCAGAAGGCGTTCCTGTTCAGCGGGACGATCGCGAGCAACCTGCGCTACGGCAAGCCGGACGCCACCACGGAGGAGATGTGGCGGGCGCTGGAGATCACGCAGGCGCGTGACTTCGTCGAGGCGCTGCCCGAGGGGCTGGACGCGCCGGTGGGGCAGGGCGGCAGCACCTTCTCCGGCGGCCAGCGCCAGCGCCTGGCCATGGCGCGCGCGGTGGTGCGGGAGCCGAAGGTGTACCTGTTCGACGACTCGTTCTCCGCGCTCGACTACGCGACGGACGCCCGGCTGCGCGCCGCGCTGGAGCCGCGCACGCGGGAGGCGACGGTGATCGTCGTCGCGCAGCGCGTGGCGACCATCCGGGACGCCGACCAGATCCTCGTGCTCGACCACGGCCGCATCGTGGGCCGTGGCCGGCACCACGAGCTGCTCGACCACGAGCACGCGAACTACAGCGAGACCTACGAGGAGATCGTGACGAGCCAGATGACCCTCGAGGAGGCGGCATGATCGACAACGGCGAAGCCTCGATCATGACGGCCGACCGGGTGCGGGTGTCCCGCAGGAACATCGAGGAGGCGGCATGAGCGCGGACCAGGACGCCGAGACCACCCGCGAGGCCGCGCGCAGCGGTGCGCGGCGAGGTCCGGGCGGGGGTGGCCCGATGGGCGGGATGGGCATGCCCACGGAGAAGGCGATGAACTTCGGGGAGTCGCTCAAGCGGTTCGCCGCGCTCATGCGCCCCGAGCGGGCGCGGGTGATCGTGCTGACGCTCAGCGGGATCGTCTCGGTCGCGCTCATGGTGGCGGGCCCGAAGATCCTGGGTGAGGCGACCGACGTCATCTTCGACGGCGTCGTCGGGCGGATGCTGGCCGGGCAGGTCCCGGCCGGCACGCCCGTGGACCAGGTGGCCGACGGGCTGCGCGCCCAGGGGCAGGACCAGCTCGCGGACATGCTCGCGGGCATGGACGGCGTCGTCGTCGGGCAGGGCATCGACACCGGCGCCCTCGTGACGATCCTGGCCTGGGCGGTCGGCGTGTACGTCGCCGCGTTCCTGTTCGGCTGGTGGCAGGCGCGGATCACGGCCATCGCCGTGCAGAACACGATGCGCACGCTCCGCGCGGACGTCGAGGCGAAGCTGCACCGGATCCCGCTGAGCTACGTGGACAAGCAGAAGCGCGGCGAGATCCTGTCGCGGGTCACCAACGACATCGACAACGCCGCCCAGACCGCCACGCAGACCCTGGCGCAGCTGGTGACCTCCCTGCTGACGGTGGTGGGCGTGCTGGCGATGATGTTCTGGATCTCGTGGATCCTGGCGCTGGTGGCGCTCGTGACGGTGCCGCTGACCGTGGTCGTCACCGCGCAGATCGCCAGGCGGAGCCAGCCGCAGTTCATCAGGCAGTGGGCCAGTACCGGGCGGCTCAACGCGCACATCGAGGAGATGTTCACGGGCCACGCGCTGGTCAAGGTGTACGGGCAGCAGGGCGCGTCCGCCGCCACGTTCGCGCAGGAGAACGAGCAGCTGCACGACTCCACGCGCAGCGCGCAGTTCATCTCCGGCACGATGCAGCCGGTGATGGGGTTCATCGGGAACCTGAACTACGTGCTGATCGCGGTGATCGGCGGGCTGCGGGTGGCCTCGGGCCAGCTCAGCATCGGTGACGTGCAGGCGTTCATCCAGTACTCGCGGCAGTTCACGCAGCCGCTGGCGCAGGTCGCCTCGATGATGAACCTGCTGCAGTCCGGCGTGGCGTCGATCGAGCGGGTCTTCGAGCTGCTGGACGCGCCGGAGCAGGAGCCGGACCCGGCGGATCCCGTGGTGCCGAACCACGGCGGGCCGGTGCGCGGCCGGGTCGTGTTCGACGGCGTCGAGTTCGCCTACAGCCCGGACAAGCCGCTGATCACCGGGCTGGACCTGACCGCCGAGCCGGGGCAGACGGTGGCCATCGTCGGGCCGACGGGCGCGGGCAAGACGACCCTGGTGAACCTGCTGATGCGGTTCTACGAGGTGAACGCCGGGCACATCACGCTGGACGGCGTCGACGTGCGCGAGATGACCCGCGACACCCTGCGCGGCGGCATCGGGATGGTGCTGCAGGACACCTGGTTGTTCAAGGGGACCATCGAGGAGAACCTGCGGTACGGCGTGCGGGGCGAGCTGTCCCGTGACGAGTTCCTGGCAGCCACGCGCGCCTGCCACGTGGATCCGTTCGTGCGGACGCTGCCCGACGGGTACGACACGCAGCTCGACGACGAGGGGTCCAGCCTGTCGGCGGGGGAGAAGCAGCTGCTCACGATCGCGCGGGCGTTCCTCGCGGATCCGGCGATCCTGGTGCTCGACGAGGCCACGAGCTCGGTCGACACGCGCACCGAGGTGCTGGTCCAGGAGGCGATGCACCGGCTGCGGCAGGGACGCACCGCGTTCGTGATCGCGCACCGGTTGTCGACGATCCGGGACGCCGACGTGATCCTGGTGATGGAGCACGGGGACATCGTGGAGCAGGGGAGCCACGAGGAGCTCCTGGCCGCCGGCGGGGCCTATGCGGCCCTGTACCAGAGCCAGTTCGCCGCTCCGCTGGCCTCGGAGGAGGAGGCCCCGGCGCCGGCGTGAGCGCGGGCCGCCGATCGCTGACCTGACGGCTCCGACAGGTCAGCGATCGGCGGTCCGGGGGGCGCCGGTCCGGGCGTCGGGCAAGTAACGGCCGTTCCCTGGAGAACGTTTTCGGAATCGTATCGATTCGGCTATGGTGGGCCGCATGACGACGTCGTCTCTCTTTCGCCCGCCCGTTGCCCGTATCCCGGACCCGTCGCTCGCGCATCGTCGCGCCGAGGCGACCGTCACCCTGCTGGGGGACGATGGTGCCCCGCTGACCGACGCCGAGGTGATCGTGCGGCAGAAGCGGCACGCGTTCTGGTTCGGGTGCATCGGGTTCGACCTGATCGATCTCGCCAACGGCCACGAGCGGACCGGATACGGGTCCGATCACCGGGCGGACAGCGGGGCCTCGCCGGATCTCGGGTACGACCAGCGCCTCGCGGAGGCCTGGCTCGAGGTGTTCAACCAGGCGACGCTCCCCTTCTACTGGGGGACGTTCGAGCCGGAGCGCGGGGCGCCGCGCGCCGGGCAGCTGCGCCGGGCCGCGGAGTGGTTCCGGGAGCGGGGGGTGGTGGTCAAGGGGCACCCGCTGATGTGGCACACGGTCCAGCCGGGCTGGCTGCTGGACGTCGCGCGGGAGGGCGGCGACGCCGTCACGGCCGCGGGGCTGGACGAGGTGGAGCGGCTGCAGCGGGAGCGGATCCGGCGGGAGGCCGGCGGGCTGGCCGGGGTGATCGACGTCTGGGACGCGATCAACGAGGTCGTCATCATGCCGGTGTTCACGGCCGAGGAGAACGCGATCACGCCGCTCGCGCGCGCCCGGGGGCGCGTCGAGACGATCCAGATGGCGTTCGAGGAGGCGCGGGCCGCCAATCCCAGGGCGACGCTGCTGCTCAACGACTTCGACATGTCGACGGCGTACGAGTGCCTCATCGAGGCCGTGCTGGAGGCGGGGATCGAGATCGACGTGCTCGGGCTGCAGTCCCACATGCACCAGGGGTACTGGGGCGAGGAGAAGACGGAACGCATCCTGGAGCGGTTCTCCCGGTACGGGCTGCCGATCCACTTCACCGAGACCACCCTGATGTCCGGCGACATCATGCCGGCGCACGTCGTCGACCTGAACGACTGGCAGGTCGAGCACTGGCCCAGCACCCCGGAGGGGGAGGCCCGGCAGGCCGACGAGCTGGAGCGGCACCTGCGCACGCTGCTCGCCCACCCGAGCGTGGAGGCGTTCACCTACTGGGGGTTGTCGGACCGCGGGATGTGGCTGAACGCCCCCGGCGGGCTGCTGCGCGCCGACGGGTCGCCCAAGCCCGCCTACGACCGGCTTCGCGAGCTGGTCAAGGGGGAGTGGTGGCTCGCCGACACGCGCCTGCGCACCGACGCGGCGGGGCGCGTCACGTTCTCCGGGTTCCTCGGGGACTACGAGATCGAGGCCGCGGGCTCCACCTCCGCCGTCGCCCTGACCTCGCCGGGGGCGACGACCGCGGAGATCCGCGTGTGACCACGGCGCGGATACTGGCGTGAATGTGGCCTGAGTCCTATTTTGAAGGCGTTCCTTCGTGCTGACCCGCTACGGAAGGCCTCTCGATGAGCCACGTCAGTGAGCCAGATCCCTCGTCCGTCCAGTCGTCCTCCCCGGCCGGCCCGCCTCCGCCGTCGTCGTCGTCGGTGCCGGCGGGCCGGCCGCCGTCGTCCGTCGTCGCCGAACCCCAGGGCGTGCGGCGGGCCGAACCGCGCGGGCGGGCCGTGCCCGCCGCGCCCGGGCAGGACATCCTCGAGCTGCGCATCCACGGCGTGGCGAACCTGCCGCCGCACGGCATCCTCGACCTGGCGCCGGAGGAGGTGGTCCAGACCGACGGCGACGTGCTGGGGAGCTTCTGGGTGCCGACGCCGGAGGCCGACGCCCGGGACCGCGCGCCCGGGCCCGGTGACGACCGGGACCGGCAGATCCCGCCGGGCGACCCGCACGAGATCCGCAACGACGTGCGCCGCGAGGCCTACTCGTGGGGCGCGATGTCGCGCCTGGGCAGGCTGCCGTTCGGCGGCCTGCTCGGGGTGATCGGCGCGATGGCGCTGCGGGTGATGTGGGTGGCCATCGTCCCGTTCGGCCTCGCGAACGCGGGGTACTGGGCGCGGCGCATCCCCGGCGCGTCGCGCGACCCGGCCGCGAGCCGGCTCGTGCCGGACGCCTCGGCGGCCCTGACCCGCGTGTTCTCGCTCCTGCTGACGCTCCTGTTCACGGCGACGACGGCGACGGTGGCCCTGTCGACCATCGGCACCCGGTGCATGGGGATGTCGGACGGCGACACGGTGTCGGTCTGCGCGCAGCTGCCGTCCGGGATGTACTCGCTGGCGCGGATGGACCACGGCGAACGGCTCGGCCTGCTGTCGCTCGTGCCCGTGGCCGCCGTCGGGATCCTCGTGCTCGTCGCGTACAGCGGCACCGTGCGGTTCGAGTCGCGCGTGTCCTCGCTGCGCGCCGGCGAGGTGGTCCCGGTCAGCGAGGGGCCGGTGCTGCGCCGCGCCGGCTTCTGGTCGCGCCGCACCGGCGTCGGCGCGCTGTACAGCCACCTGGGCGCGTCGCTGGGCCTGCTGTCGGCGCTCCTGCTGTGGACGTCCGAGCGCACCGGCTGGGCGGCGGCACCCGGCTTCGCCGTGACGGCCGTGGCGGCGTGGCTCGTCACGCTCCGCACCGACGACGACGGCGTGCAGCCCGCGGAGCCGCGCTGGAAGCCACGCGCCGCGTTCTCGGTGTTCGCCGGCGGGCTGGTGACGTGGCTCGGCGCGTGGGTGACGCTCGCGCGGGCCGGCGAACCCGCCCACGCGCCCGCCCTGATCGGGCTCGACGCCGTCCCGGGCCTGCTCGTGGTCGCGCTCGCCGGGATCGCCTCGACCGGTCTCGTGTGGCGGCGGGCCCGGCGGACCGGGCCGTGGCAGGCGGTGTGCTGGTCCGTGGTGCCGGTGATCGCCGTCTGCGCGACAGCGGCCGCCACGCTCCTGGTGCCCGGCGGCCGGCCGCTGCCGCTGGCGGTCCGCGCGGTGCTGCTCGGGGTCGCGACGGGGGCGCTCGCGGTCCCGGCCGTCTGGGCCGTGGTGCGCCGGCGGGTGAACGGGTCGCGCGCCGAGGGCTGGGGCGGCGCCGGGCCCGGCGTCTTCCTGCTGCTGTCGGCCTCGGCCGCCGCGGTGTACTCGAGCCTCGTCGTGGTCGGGATCCAGTGGTACCTGCGGTCCAGCCCCGGGCGCTCGATCGTGCCCGGGTCCCGGGACGGGCTCTGGGTCGACATCGCCGCGGTCGCCGACCCGCGCGACATGGTGCCCGTGCCGCCCGTCTACACCGAGTTCGGGGCGAGCGTCGCCGTGATCGTGGTGGTGTTCGGGCTGCTCATGGCCGCGCTCGTGGCGCCCGCGGTGGTCGACGCCGTCCGGCACGGCACCCTCTGGATCCCGCCCGCCGTCGACACCTCCGGGCCGCGGCGCGGGCCCGGGGCGCGGGCGGCCCGGGCCGCAGGGCGCGGGCTGCCGGGGGCGCGGACCGGGGACGTGATCGACCCCGACCTGCTCACCCCGGCCGCCCGGAGGGCACTGCAGGCGCGGCAGCTCGCGGCGATGACGCATCGCGCGGAGCTGTCCGTGTCGGCGCTCGCGGTCGCGTCGTGGCTGGCGCTGGCGGCGACGATCCCCCTCGCGGTGCCCGGCGCGCGGGCCGTCCTGGCGGGGTTCCCGGGCGACCCGGCCGGCCTGCTTTTCGTGCCCGCCTGGCTCACCGATCTGGCCGTGCCGATGCTCGGCACGCTCGCCGGCGCGCTGGTCGCCAGCGCGCTGGCGGGCTCGACCGACAACGCCACCCGGCCGTGGGGCCTGCTGTGGGACGTGCTGTGCTTCCTGCCGCGCAGCGCCCACCCGTTCGGCCCGCCGAGCTACGCGGAGCGGGCGGTCCCCGAGGTACGCAGCCGCGTGGAGGCGTGGCTCGCGGCGGTCGACGTCGCCGACGACGCCTACCGGCAGGCGGTCGCCCGGCGGCGGCGCGTGGTGCTGTCGGCCCATTCGATCGGCGCGGTGATCGCGGCGGCCGTGGTGCTCATCCGGTCGGGGAACCCGCTGGAACAGCAGGTGCCGGCCGCCGGGCGGGTCGGGCTGCTCACCTACGGGGTCCAGCTGCGGCCGTACTTCGGCCGGTTCTTCCCCGATCTGCTGGGGCCGCGGGCGCTGGGGCTGCCGCCGGTGGGGCCGCCGGCGTGGAAGGGGGACCCGTGGAACGTGGACGACGTCGCCGACACCGCCGACGGCGCGGCGGGCGAGCCGTGCGGGCGTGCGCTGACGGAACTGCTGGTGCCGCCCGCGGGCGGCCCGCCCGCCTGGGTGAACCTGTGGCGGCGCACCGATTTCCTGGGCTTCCCGGTGGTCGGGTACGAGTCCAACGACATCGACCGCGGCGCCGAGGAGGTCGACCGCTCCGCGTATCTCTTCGAGATCGGGCTGCACGGAGGTTACCCGCGCACGACCGCGTACCAGGAGGCGCTGGACGAAGTGGTGTCCCGCCTCGACCGGCCCTGACGTCGTCGGCCCTGACGACGTCGGCCCGGTTGTCGCCGGCCCCGCGTCGTCGTCGGAGTCCCTGCGGGCCGTTCGGAATGACGCCGTTGTCCTTCCGGACGGCCCGCAGGGCCGCCGTGCACCTCACGGTGCACCTTTCAGGGGTAAGTCTGGGGTTCTCGTGGTGCCTGCGGGGCCTTACGCGGCCGCCGGCAGTGGTGCGACGACGTCGCGGAGACGTCCCAGCGCGTGCTCGAGGATCTGCTGCACCCGGTCCCTGGTGAGGTTCAGACGGCGGCCGATCTCGTCGAGCGTGCGGGCGGTGCCGTCGACGAGGCCGAACCGCAGCTCCAGCACGCGGGCCTCGACGGAGTCCAGGTGAGCGAGCGCCTGGCGCACGCGGCGGCGCAGGACCGACTGCTCGGCGTCGGAGTCCGGCGTGCCGGAGTCCTGGCCGGGGACGTCGGCGCGCGCACCGGCGGCGATGGCGCGGACCACGGATCGGCGCACCCAGCGGGTGGCGAACGCGGCGAACGTGCCGTGCGACGGGTCGTAGTTCTCGGCCGCGCGCACGAGGCCGACGTTGCCCTCCTGCACGAGGTCCATGAACGGAAGGCGGCCGGAGTAGGCGGTCACGACCTCCGGGACGATGCGAAGGTAGGCGAGGACGAGTCGCTCCTTGGAGTATTGCCCGGCCTTGACCCGCGCTTCGAGGTCGGCACGCAGTGTCGGCGAGACGGCGGTCTTCGCGAGCGTGCGGGTGGCGGCGGTTCCGAGGGCGGCCCGCTCGAGGAGCAGAGCTTCCTCGGCCGGGTCGAGCGACGGCGTACGCTCGATGATCTCCTGGTAGGAGGCCGGAAGCGCGGGATGCGCTCCGGAACTCCGGGAGCGGCGCGAACGGGAGGCTCTGGCGGTTCTCATCACTGAACTCCTTCGTCGTGTACGAAGTTACCTTGGTGGGGACATTAGCGAACCATTGGTGTTCCTGGGAAGGGGGAGAAGTTCGCTGGGAGTGATATTCGGTGCGAAGCGGGGTGCGCGGGGGCGTAGGGCGAGGTGGGACGTGTGGGCGGTGCGGCAGAATCGGGTGGTGACCAACCCCGACGTCGTCCACCTCGACGATCCCGGCGACGAACGGCTCGCCGACTACATGCGGCTGACCGACGTCGCGCTGCGCAGCAGGCACGAGCCGGCCAAGGGGCTGTACATCGCCGAGAGCTCGCAGGTGATCCGGCGGGCGCTCGCGGCCGGGCACCGGCCGCGGTCGTTCCTGATGGCGCCGCGGTGGCTGGAGTCCATGGAGGGCGCGCTGGCGGCGGTGCCCGGGGTGCCGGTGTACGTGGCCCAGGAGCCGGTGCTGAAGGAGATCACCGGGTTCCACCTGCACCGCGGGGCGCTGGCGGCGATGCACCGGCCGGTGCTGGGGTCCGTGAGCGAGGTGCTGGCTGCGGCGCGGGGCGGGGCGGGGGCCCGGCGGGTGGCGGTGCTCGAAGATCTCGTTGACCACACCAACGTTGGTGCCATATATAGGTCAGGTGCAGCTCTTGGCGTCGACGCTGTGCTGGTGACGCCGCGGTGTGCGGATCCGCTGTACCGGCGGTCCGTGCGGGTCTCGATGGGGACGGTCTTCCAGGTGCCGTGGACGCGCCTGGAGTCGTGGCCGGGCGACATCGAGGTGCTGAGGGGTGCTGGGTTCCATGTGGCGGGCATGACGCTCGGTGCAGGTGCGATCACGCTGGATGAGCTTGTCGACCAGGATCATGAGCGTCTGGCACTGGTGTTCGGGACCGAGGGGCACGGGATGAGGCCGGAGACGGATCGCTTGCTGGATGCGCGGGTGACGATTCCGATGATGGGCGGGGTGGACTCGCTCAACGTGGCGGCGGCTTCGGCGGTGGCGTTCTACGCGACGCGGTGACGGCCTGTCGCCAGCGCTCCGCCGGCGCCGCGTGGGCATAGCACTCCGGCCCCTGGCTGGGCACATTCGATGCGGCGCGCGCTCCGCTGATGTCGGTGACCTCGGATATCGTTGGTGCGGATGCCAAGTGACTGGTCATCACCTCTGTGCCATCCCGACGATACGGGGAGGATTATGCGCCACGTCGTGCTCCCGGACACGATGTTGCGGTTCACCGTTGCGGATCGCAATTCCCTCTACACCGCGGTGCTGTATGCGTTCGGCGACGCGAGCGACCGGCTGGTCACATCGCTGTCAGCAGATGATGTGCGTCGGCACTTGGATGCGGTCGGCTGGCGCGACGACGTCGAGGACGTGGATCTCGCGGCGGCTCTCGACAAGATGGTGGGCTGGGGTCTCTTGGAGTCCGGCCAGAACCACACCGAGCGTTACCGCACGGTGCGCGAGTACGAACGCCGCAACCTCCAGTTCTCCCTCACGCGTCAGGGAGAGGCCGCACTGGCCGGGCACGTCGCGACTGTTGCCGCGCTCCAGGCGACCGGCGCACTCCAGACGGCCGTCCTGGAGGCGGTCGCCGAGCGCCTCGATCAACTCGCGGACCTCGCCGTTGAAGCTGACGAGGCAGTGCTCGATCGGAAGGTCTACGTGACCCTCCAGGAGCTGGAAGGCCACCTCGCGGGCCTGGCGCGCAACGTGAAGCAGTTCAACGCCGACCTGCAGCGGCTGCTGCGGGCCGAGGCTGTCGACGAGGAGACATTCGCCGACGTCAAGCAGGCGACCGTGACCTACCTCCAGGAGTACCTTTCGCGCCTCGATGAACGGGTTGCGCGCATCGTTCGTGCCTTGGAGCGAGTGCGTGTGGTCGGGGTGGACGTCGTCCTGGCCCGCGCGCTGGAGGGTGCCGAGCTACCGCCGCACCTGCGCAGCGCGAAGCAGGATGACCAGTGGTTGGAACACTCCCGCGCTCGGTGGGCTGGTTTGGATGCCTGGTTCGCCCCACAGGACGGCAGCCGCCCGCGGGTGGAAGAGCTGGGTTCTGCCGGTCGGCGCGCCATCCTTGCACTACTGCAGGTTCTGGAGCGGCTCTGGGCGGCTCGGCGCAGGCCGTCCAGCCTCGAGACCGATTTCCGCACCTTGGCGCGCTGGTTCGCCGCTGGGCCGACGGACGCCGACCTGCACCGACTCTGGCGGGCTGCGTTCGGTCTGCACTCCTCGCGGCACGCGCATCTGGACCGGACCGACCCGGAGGCAGTTCCCGGTGGGACGTCCTGGCACGACGCGCCGCCGGTGCCTGTGTCGCGCACGTTGCGCGAGTCCGGCCGTACGGCGGTGTTCTCCCGCACGGGGAAAGTGCGTGATGTCAGCGTCGTGCGTCGCGAGCGAGCCGCTCGAGCTCGGGCAGAACGAGAGGAGGCCGTGGCAGCGCTGTGGTTGCTGGGCGCTGGGGAGGACACGAGGCTCTCGGGGATCGCGCGCCTCGACGCGACGGCGTTCCGTCACCTCCTCGCTCTGATTGGTAAGGCCGTCGCGGTTCCGGGTGTGGAACCGCGCTCGGTTCGGACGTCCGACGGGCTGGTCACCCTGACACTCACGCCGCCGGTCGATGGCGCACGGACGACGTTGCAGACGACGTCGGGCGAGCTCGACTGCCCGGACTTCACGGTGCGGCTCAATGTCGTCCCGGTCCCGGCCGCTCCGTTGTCCTCTGTCGGAGTCGCGTCGTGAGTAACCTGCAGAACCAGCTTGTCGTCGCCGAGACCGTGGAGGTCCGCAAGGCGATCCGCTTGCTCTTGCGTACGCCGCTGATCCTTCGCCATCACAACGCTGAAGGCTATGACCTGATCCATCGCCGACGGGTCGCGGTGGGCGCATGGTTCGAGAACTACCTCGGCTGGGAGCTGAGGCTGAGCCCGCGCCGCGGGCAGGTTCGGCTCGTGAAGGTCGCTCCGCCAGCCTTCGAGCCCGGTGACTCGCGGCCGGCCACACAGCACCGCTCTGGCGTTCCGTTCGACCGGCATCGCTATGTCCTGCTGTGCGTCGCGGCCGCAGAGCTCGTGGCCCGTCGCGCTGTGACACTTGGCGAGCTTGCCGAGGCGACCGCGCGCGCCTGCGCCACCGACTCTGGCCTGCCGTCGTTCGAGACCACCAGGCACGGGCACCGGCGCGCGTTCGTTGACGTGGTACTCATGCTGGAGGCTGCGGGTGTCCTGGAGCCGGTGGAGGGCAGGGCCGAGTCGTTCACCGACGATGTGGCCACACCTGTGCTGTACCAGGTCGAGCAGGCTGCGCTGTTCTCGTTGCTCGCGGCGCCGGTCGGGGCGTCCTGGGTCGTGGTTGACCTGGACAGCGACCGCTGGATCGATGGCGCGGTCGACGGCCTGCTCGACGAACCTTCCTATGGCGAGAACTACCGTCGCGCGACCCGGCGTGACCTGGACCCGCCGCCACCGCCCGACGACGACGCCGCTCGCACCCGGCGTAACCTGTGGCTGCGCCACTCCACCCTCCGCGCGATGTTCGACGACCCTGCGCTCCACCGCGACCGGCTCAGTCCCGCCCAACGCGACTACCTGGACTCGATCAGCGGCCGCGAACAGCTGCGCAGAGCGGCAGAGACGGCCGGGTTCGTGCTGGAGACCCGTGGGGAGGGCTATCTCCTGGTCGACCCCGACCGGGTCGCGACGGACGAACTCTTCCCGGGCGACGGCGCGCCGTCGGTCGCCGCGCTGCACCTTGTCACCGAGCTCACGAGCGCCCCAGATTTTCGCCTCCACGTAGCGACGCTCCGCACTGCCCTGCGCGGTCTGCTGACCGCGAACCGCGGCTGGGCAAGGATCTACCAGGACGACGACGGCCCGGACCGTCTCCTGGCTGAAGGGCTCGCCCTCTTGGGGCGTCACCACCTCGTCACGCGCGACGGCGACCACGTGACGGCGCGCCCCGCCGCCCACCGATACCGAGATGCCGACCTGGTCGGCACTCCCCGCCCCGAACCTCAGGAGGACCCCGCATGACCGGCCGCTGGCAGCCGACCCGAGCTGGTCTGCTGAATGTCTGGCGCTACGTTGACGAGATCCTCTCGTTCGCCGACGGCCGGCTACTCCTGCGCGGTCCGAACGGCAGCGGCAAGTCCAAGGCGCTCGAGCTGCTCCTGCCATTCCTGCTCGACGCGAACCTGCGTGCCTCACGCCTGTCGACGTTCGGTTCGGGCGACCGGACGATGCATTGGAATCTCATGGGCCAGGGTGCTACGGGCAGCACCCGTGTCGGGTACGTGTGGCTCGAGGTGTTTCGAGAGGGCAGGGAGGGCGAGGAGCACGTCACGATTGGGGCGCGACTCCAGGCGAGCAAATCGGACACGTCGGTCCGCGTTGCCTACTTCGTGGCACACGCCCGCGTTGGGCACGATCTGGACCTGCAACCGGATCGTGAGCCGCTGACCGTCGCTCATCTCAAGGCGGCGCTCGTCGGCCGTGGCACAGTGTTCGAGGGCGATGTCGGTGGTTACCGGGACCATGTCCGCGCAATGCTCTTCCCTGGGATGGACCGCGACCGCTACGACGCGCTGGTCCAGGCGCTTCTGCAACTGCGTCGACCGAAGCTGTCCGAGCGCCTGGACCCGGAGAACCTCTCGACATTCCTGTCCTCCGCCCTGCCTCCGGTCGATGCGACGCGTATCGAGGAGCTTGCCGAGGGCTTCGAGCGCCTCGACCAGCGCCGCGCGGAGCTCGCAGAGCTTGCTGAGGAGGTGCGAGCGATCAGTGGCCTGCTGGACACCGCGCGGACGTACGGGGCCATGTTGCTCCGTGAGCGAGCCAGGACTGTCACCAGCGCGGCAACCGAAGTGGACAGCGCCTCGCGGGCACTCCGGGACGGCGCCGTCGAACTTCAGACGGCCGAGGAGAACGAGGTCGCGCTCGGAGAGCGGCGTGACCGGGCACAGACGCTGCTCGGCAAGCTTCACGCTAAGCACAAGGCGCTTGAGGACTCGGACGCCTACCGTGAAGGCCGCGACCTCGCAGACCTGCGGAAAAAGGCCGAGCAGTCAGCCAAGATCGCACGACGGTCCCAGAAGGACGCCGCCGACGCGCAGCAGTGGGCGGACCGCTTGGCCGGCAAGGCGACGGAAGCTCAGCGGACGTCGATCGAGCTGCGGCACGACGCCGAGAACGCTCACGGGAAGGCGGTCCGTCAAGCCGAGGCGCTCGGTGTGGACCATCTTGTCGGATCACTGGATCTGGGGTCGCACCTCGATGTCGTGGCACGATACATCGCTGAGATGGATGTGCTCGTCGGAAAATACGAGCAGGCGGTCGCGGACCGCGGCCGATGCGAGGCCGACCTCACCGGAGCCAAGGAATCGCGCGCGGAGGCGAAGACCCAGCTCGACGACGCCCGGATGTTCGCAGCCGAGGAGGAAGAGAGGCACGTCGAGGCCGTGGTGGCCTGGTCCAGGACCTGTGCCGAGCTCCGCCTGGACGAACCGGCCCTCCTCGCCGCGGTTGACGATGGTGAGCTGCGATCTCATGTCCAGGGCGCACGGTATGAAACCCGGCTGGTACTGGGGCGCGAGCGCGAGGGGGAGGCGCGTCTCCGCGACGCTGCCGCAGCAGATGCCCGTCGGCTTAAGATCGAACGTGACGAACTCGCAGCGCGACCTCAGGTCGCTCCCGATCAGCCGCCGTACAGGTCAGGGCACAAACAGCATGGTCCTGGTGCCCGGCTGTGGCAGATCGTCGACTTTCACGAGGACGTCGGGGAGGACGACCGGGCTGGGCTCGAGGCCGCACTCGAGGCCTCGGGACTGCTTGATGCGTGGCTGGGTCCCGACGGGAGCCTGTGGCCTGTCGGCCACGACACCGTCCTGGCTCCGATCCGCGCCGTCGACGGGCCCCGGCTGTCTCAGGCTCTTCGCCCTGACCTCCCAGCGGGCTCGGTGATGACGGTCGCCGCGGTCGCCGCTGTTCTGGACGCCGTGGCACTGCGCCACCCGACCGACGACGCGTCCCATTCCGCACCATCGAGCTGGGTCTCGCCTGACGGCCGGTGGGGGCTCGGTGTCGCCCGCGGCGCCTGGGCGAAGCCGGCCGCGCAGTACATCGGCGGGGCGGCCCGTGAACGGCACAGGGTTGAGCGGTTGGCGCTGCTCGCGGAGGAGATCGCCGATCGCGAGCAGACTGCTCAGGCGCACGCGGCCGCCGTCCGACGCCTTGACGACCGCCTTGCGCAGGTTGATGCGGAGGCGTCACTGCTGCCTTCAAGTGGGGCGCTCGACGTCGCACGCCAGGAGGCTGAGTCCGCTTCCGTGCGTCTTGCCGAGCGCGAGCGTGCCGAGCGCAAGGCCGCCGATGCGGTCACTGCTGCGCGGCATGCTGTCGACCAGGCCCACACGGTGCTCGTGACCGGAGCGCAGGAGCGCCGCTTGCCAACCACACGCGGCGAGCTCAAGACGATCTTGGCGGGTGTCACAGCACTGCGTGAGCTCGATCGGAAGCGTGACCAGGCGGAGAAGGCCGCCGAGGCCGCGCGCTTCGCGGCGACCGAGCAGATGGAGGAAGCCGAGCGAGCGAGCATGGACGCGGGAGCGCGGCGCGATCGTGCGACGGAGGACACAGAGGACGCCGATCAGGACGAGATCCGGCTCCGAATGCTGGAGCAGCGTCTGGGCGGCGCGTACGCGGAGACGGTGACTGAGCTCAAGAGGCTCGCCGACAAGATCGCGGATGAGCGCGGAACCGTCGATGCACTGAACCGCTCGCTGACCGAGGTGGGCAAGGAGGTTGCCCGCCTCGGTCAGGCGCAGGTCGCGTCGGAGGAAGCCCACCAGCGTGCCCTGCGCCACCGCTCAGACGTGTCCGACGCGTTCGTGCGGCTCCTGCGCACGACGCTCGCCGCCGACGCCGGGATCATGGAACCTCTCGCGAGGGACGCAGGCGTCACCGCCATCCTCGACGAGGCTCGACGCCTTGACCGCACGCTTCCCGCGACCCGCCCGAACGACTCGGCGCAGCACGGCCAGAACCGTCTCACGCAGCGGGTCCACGAGTCGCGCGAGAGGCTTGTTCGTCGGGCGCAGATCCACCTTGAGCCGGACGACGACGTTGTCGTCCCCGTCGCGGTTCTGCCCGGTCGGCGACTGGGGATGGCCGATCTCCTGAGTCTCGTGGCCGCCGAGGAGGCGCAGGCCCGGACCGAGATCACCGAGGGTGAGCACGCCCTGTTCGAGAAGGCCCTCACCGGCGATACGCGGCGGCACCTCTCCGAGACGATCCGAGACGCCGACGCCCTCGTGCATCGCATGAACGACCGACTGAAGACGGTCCGGACGGCCTCTGGAGTCCAGGTGCGCCTCCGGTGGGATGTCCGTGACGAGGTCAGTGGCGGCCTGCGCGATGCGCGGGCGTTGCTGCTGCGCAACCCGGCCATGCTCACCGAGGAGGAGAACGACGCCCTCCACACGTTCTTCCGCCAGCGGATCGACGCCGCCCACGTACAGGACTCCGGGCGGAGTTGGGCGGAACAGCTCGCGACCGTCTTCGACTACACTCAATGGCACCGTTTCCAGGTCCAGCTCTCGCGCCCCGATATCGACGGCTACCGCACCCTGACCAAGAAGACCCATAGCGTCCTATCGGGTGGCGAGAAGGCGATCGCGCTGCACCTGCCGCTCTTCGCCGCCCTCGCCGCCCACTACGAGGCGACTCCGGCAGCACCGCGCCTCATCCTCCTCGACGAGGTCTTCGTGGGGATCGACGAGATGAACCGCGGCCAGATTTTCGCTCTCCTCCGCGATCTCGACCTCGACCTCGTCCTCACCTCGGACCACGAGTGGGCCTGCTACCCGGAGGTACCTGAGATCGCCATCCACGCCCTCGCAGCTGGGGCCGACGACGACGCCGTCACCACCACCCGCTTCGTCTGGCGCAGCGGACGCCTGATACAGGAAGACGGCCTGCCCGACGACATCCTCACTCTTGAGGCCGTCCTGTGACCGATGTCGGGTGGGCCGACAGCCTTCACCCCCTGCTCCGTGAGTGCCACCGACGGCTTTCCACCGGGAAGCCAGTCAAGTCAGTCCGTCTCGGCCCCATCGACCGCGCCCAGCAGGGTGCGATCGCCGACCTCCTCGGCCTCGTGTCCCTTCCGACGGCTGGCGCGAGGATCCGGCTGGACGACGTGGCGGCCGCCGTCGAACGGCTGACCAGGCGATCATTCACCGAGTCGCTGTCCGCACTTTACGGGTCGATCGGCGATCAGGCCGCCGATCGTGAACGAGCAGCAGGCGCGCGCGTCGCGCTGTGGGCCTGGCTCCGTGACCATCCAGTCGTCAATTCTCTGGGCCTGGAGCCGTGGGCGAGGGAGGTCGAGGCCAGCGGGGTACGAGGCTCCATCGACACCATGCGGGCCAGCCTTGAGGCAGCACTCCTGGTGCTCAATGCCTTGCCGAGTCCTGGTGAGCCGCTCCCCGTTCTCGCCGGACGCACGCTCAACGACACCCACGCTCTAGATCCGGGAACAGCGGTCTCGTCTTTCGTCCTGGGCGCCCTCGCCGTCCGGGGCGGGTACCCGCGACCACAACGCAATGCCGACCGGCGGGCCTTGTGGCGATCCGTCGGCGTCTTCGACGACGTCCTTTCGTCCACGGTGCTCGTCGCAGGGCTCCCCGCAATCGGCGACACTCCTTCCGACCGGACGTGCCAGCTCGGTCATGCGGACGGGCGGGCCGTCGTCCTCACCCTCGCCGATCTGCATGACGGCGCGCCGACGCTCGCCCAGCCCACGACCGTCTGGATCGTCGAAAATCCGGCGGTCATCTCACTTGCGATCGCGGACCTCGGGCCAACCGTCCCGCCCATGGTGTGCACGGCGGGGTGGCCGAGCAGCGCAGCGCTCCTGCTCCTGACGGGCCTCGCACGGGCTGGCAACGTCCTTCGCTACCACGGCGACCTCGACGGCGAAGGGATCCGCATCGCAGCGCATGTCATCGATGCGACGGGTGCGACACCGTGGCGGATGTCCGTACGTGACTACCGGTGCCACGTCGCGAGTCGTGGTGCGCGGGTTGGGCGGGTCACTCCCGCACCATGGGACCCCGACCTCGCGTCGGCTCTCAGCGAGCATGACGTGGCGGTCCTCGAAGAAACGGTCTGGCACGCACTTCGGGCCGACCTGATGGCGGCTCCTGCAGAGTGACAGACCACCGATCCAAAGCGTTCGCCGCAGCGGACGCGCCAGTCCACGACCATTGCCGACCAAATATGCCAGCGGTTTCGGTGCTCGTCGATACGATCGTCTTATGGCGTGTGCCGGCATCCAGGCGGTGATCCAAGGGGGTGGGCGACGGTCGTGATCGATGTACTGCTCAACCATACGTGCACGCCGATCGACGAGGCAGTGTTTGTCGCGCTCCTGGAGAACTCCGTCGCAAGCACCTACGTCGACTACGAGAGAGCGCTCAGGACGTCGGAGATCTCGTTTAACGATCTCGTCCGTCTGGCACGGCATGGCGAGATCCCGTACACGCTGTTCTTCGCGCCACTGTCAGCTGTCGAGGCTCAGATCATGACCAAGACGGACAAACTGCTCAATGGGCTTAACAAGGACACTTTTTCGGTCAACTCCCGGGACAAGGTGAGCCTGCGCGACATCGAGCTCATCGTTAAGGATCTCCTCCGCAAGCAGGAGTTGCTCAAGATGCACGACACGACGCTAACGAAGAACCGGATCGTGGGACTACTCGCGAAGTCAGGTGAGTCCGTTGCGGCCGACGCCGCGACACTCATGGGCGCTCTGGGGCTGACCCACGAGTCCATCCGATCGGCCCGGAACAAGAGTGTGGCGCTGACGCACCTGATCGCATGCCTGGAATCCAACCAGGTCCTGGTGTCTCAGAGTGTCCAGCACTTCATGCCGCAGCGCCTGACGGGTGTGAAGTTCAGCGGTATGACGATCAAGGACGCGAAGGTCCCGTACATCTTCCTGGCCGGGGGAGACCCGGGCGATTATCAGGAGCCCGACGGACGGCGAATCTTCACGCTGACCCTGATGAGCGTGCTGATCGCCCGCAAGATCTTCGCGCCTGTCACCTACGACGGGAGCAGCATCGGCTCCACGGTGAAGCACGAGTACGACGTCGTCGGCGAGATGCTCATGCCGGCCAGTGCCCTGTGGGACGTGAGTCTGGCTTCCTTGGAAGAGATCAAAGCAGCGGCCGACGTCTTCAAGGTCACGCCGAGCGCCATGACGGTTCGAGCGATGCGGCTGGAAAGGCTTGGTGCGGGGACTGCGGTTGCCCACCTTGAGAAGCTGAAGGGCGAGTACGAGCATCGTCAGAAGTCTCAGGCGCGTACGCCGAGCCCGGTCAATGGCGTACGCAAGTACGCCGGTCGTGAGCTCGTGACCAGGATGCTCCATGCGCTTGACGACAAGAGGATCTCCCCCAGAGACTTCTGCCGTGCCGTGTGTTTGAACCGCATCGGGCCGTCGCAGATCAACGACCTCCGGAGCGCATTGCGATGAGCAGCGCTCGACACGAGTACGTCGTCGACAACAACACGCTCTCACGCCTGACTCGTGCCCAACGAGCGAGCAGCTTCTTCCGCGAGCACTGCCACATTCCCAGCGAGGTGCTGCACGAGGCGCGTGGCCTTCCTGACATCGCGACCCTTAAGGCCAACGAGTATCCAACCACGGCTGGGGTGCTCAAGTTTTTGATCGACGTCATGGCCTCGGTTCCTGTTGGGGACACGAAGCTGGTCGATCTGTACGCCAACCGCGGCAATGCCGATCCGCTACTGATCGCCTGTGCGCTCGACGGCCGGCGAGCCGACAACGAGTTCTTGTTCGGACCCACCTGGGTGGTGGTGTCCGAGGACAAGGCCGTGCGAGCCAAGGCGGAGGAGTTCGAGCTTAAGGTGATGACCAACGACGAGTTCGTCGCTGTCCTCGAAGACGGTTTGCCGCCAGCTGACGCGGAGTCTGGTCTCACGATTCGGTGAGTTAGAGATCGCCACGAAGAGGTGGCGCTGGATGACCCATACGGTGGAGAGTTCGGAGTGCTGCGGGCTATTGGTGGCAGGATCTGCCCGCCTGTCGCGGCTGCTTCAGTGCGCTGCTATCGCTCTCACCGCTGCGATCGCCGTGGCCGGATGCGGCCCGATCGGCCAGGTCGGCAGGGGGAATCTGGCTGACCGGTTGTCCCTCAGGTGCGACCGGACAACTGGGCCCGGGTGTATGCCACCCCGGTCGAAGCGGCCGCCTGGGCGGCGCCCTTGGATGCGGTACCCCTTGATGACGATGGAGAACCGCTCGACTACCCGGCCGACTTCAGCGAGGTCGGGTTGGAGAACCCGAACGACGAGGGTGCCGATGTTCGAACGGTGGCCATCATCGGGGACAACCCCGAGTCAGGCCAGACCCGGCAGGCGCCGGAAATGATCGAGCTGTCGAACTTGGTCACCGTTCCGAACGGCGGCAAGATCGTGCTCGACGTCGAACCGTTCACGCAGGAAGTCATCAGTGAGTACGCGCACACCAACGCCGTGAGCCTCAAGGCGTACTACTCCTTGTGACCGCCCATGAGGCTTGATCCGGAATCCGAGCGCTTTCTTGGCGGTGTCTCGCACGGCAAGGTCGTGGCCCGTCGAGAGCGGCACGACCGCTGGAGTGATCGCGATGCAGGTCGAGCCCAGTTCGACCAGGCTCGCCATAATCCCGGCATCGTCCGAAACAGCGATGGTGATATCGACGTCTCGGGCCCCGCGCGGAGCGTTACAGCGAGGCCGCCGATCCGGCCCACCGCGCGCCGAGGGCGTCCAGGTCGGACTCAGCCTGAGCGAGTACGGAATTGACGGACTGCATTGGCGCTACCCGCGGGCCGGGAGGTGGATGCGGTTGCCGAGCCTGTCGCTCGGCAGGAGCAGCCAGGTCCGCACGCGTTCCTCGATCTCCTCGTCGGACGCCTCGGGGTGCTCGCGGCGCATACGCTGCCGGTACGCCTGCACGCCCAACTCGAACATGTCGACGATCATCTGGAACTTCTCGACGTACGTCGCGGCCATGGCCCCATGCTATGCGACAGACGACCCGCCACACGGGAACCTGGACGCCGTTGATGTTTGCCCACTGACCAGTGCGAACGCCTTCGATAGAACCGCCGAGGTAGCGGGTCGCATGCCAGTTCGCTACCTCGGCGACAGGATCTCTGCCGAGGTGGCCGGCTGGGCTGCCCCTTCGTGCGGGTGTCCAGTTAACGGTCCTCGTGCAGAGAACGTGTGGTGGGTTCTCGTCGGGCGGTCCAGGGTGTCGCGGAGTTCGGTGCCAGCGTCGAGGTGACGTATGCCTTGTGGATCCCGAGAGCCTTCTGTGCACGGCGCAGCTTGTCCTGCAAGGGCATGAGCACGGGCTGGACCTGCTTCGCGCCACGCCCGGCATCCTTGATGTCGATGTGGAGTGCGAGGTGGATCCGGTTGGCCGCGGAGCAGACAACGGCGAGATCTCGCGCCGGGCTGTCGGACGTCGCGCGTGCGAGGGCGTAGAGCAGCGCCATGGTGCCGGCTGCTTTCCGGCCCACCGTGTTCGCCAGGTCGTCGGGCTGGTGCGCTCCCGGGTATGTGTAGTCCTTCATCTCGATGAGCCACAGATCGAGGCCGTCGAGCGCGACGACGTCGCATCCCTCGAGTCCCAGCTGTGTTGCCTTCTTGTACTGGGGGAGTTCGTCGAAGACCTCGGTGCGCCAGTCGGCCGGGAACATGAACCAGGTGCCGTCGACGAGCACCTCGGTGGGCGCGGTGGTGAATGGCATGACGCCTCACCAGGCCAGATAGCGGCCGGCCTGGTCGGCCTCGGCCTCCAAGGCGGCGACATACTCGATCTCGTCGAGGTCGTGGCTCGTCTGGGCGGTGACCTCGGCGAGAGCTCGGCCCTCGGCGTCGTCGGCCTGGCGCCGGGCCAGACCGATGTAGCGCGTGTCGATCTCACCAGCAGCCATCTGCAATTCCCGCAGCAGGAACATGCTGTGGGTGGCGACGAAGATCTGAGAGCCCTGCGACGCCAGTTCGACGAGCGCGCCAGCCACGGCCTTCTGCGACGCGGGATTGAGGTTGGCCTCGGGCTCGTCCCAGAACAGGTAACCGCCTTCGAGAAGGACACCGGAGGCGATGAGCCTGACGATCATCGCGAGCTTCCGATGGCCTTCAGCAAGGAGTGGCGCTTCGAGGTTGCCGATGCCCGGTTGCTTGAGGTAGAAGCGTCCGCCTTTTTCGATGACCGTGCCACCCTGAAGAATCTCCGTGAACGGCTTCAGGAGGTTGCTGGCGCGCTGCTCGCGCGGGCCGCGGAGAGCGGGTCGCAGCAAGAGGTCGACGGTGTCTTTCCACGTCTCCTCGAAGTTTGTCTCGCGCGCATTATACAAGGAGACAAAGGATGCGCCGAGTGAGAGCAGTTCGTGCGGCGGTAGGAAGACAGGTTCGTCCTCAAGCGCGCGGTTCGGGACGCTGGAGACAGTGACCTCTCGCTTTGCCTGTGATGAGAAGGAAACCCCGAGTGATTCGCTGATACCGGCGTACTTGATCTTGATGCCCGTCGTACCTGTGCCGCGGACGCGGCGCGAGAGACGGCCGATGCTTTCCGGGCGGAACGCACCGACGAGCTTCGAGGCGACAGCCGTCCCGAGGTCCTTCTTGGTGAGTGCATCGGCCTCTGCGAGCGCTTTCGTGGCCGCGTAAAGCAGCTTGAGGAGCTGGGACTTGCCTGTCGCGTTGTCGCCGACGACGACGTTCAGACCGGGTGCCAGCTGTATGTCGAGAGTGTCGAACGGACCGAAGGCCGACGCGTCGAGGTGTGCCAGCGGGTGTTTCGCCATGGCGCAGAGTCTAGGTCGCCGGACCGGTCGGACCGGGGATTTCGCGGGTCCGTTCTCACACCATCCGTGCCGGGTACGCCGTAGGTGAGATCAATGGATGCGGGTGAACCGGCGAGAGCAGCACGGCGGTTGCCGTGGCCGCATGCCTGGGGGACGGCGGCCACGGGCAGGTCGGGGTAGCCGCGTCCTGTCGCCGCCACGCGGGCCAGGGCGCGCCACACCACCCCGGTGGCACTGACCAGTCCGCCCGTACTGCCATCGTCGGGGCCGTCGATGACCTGGGAGACAAGGCTGGCGACCGCAGACAGGTCGCACAGTGGTCGACTGAATTGAACGACTGGCGGTGCTGCTTTTCGCAGCGCGGCGGCGCTGAGCGACGACTCGATCTCGCTGGACGGCCTGGTGGCGCAGATCGCGGCGGGCGACCACGTGAGGCTCGCCCTCGTCCTGGGTACGGAGGGCGACGGCCTGTCGCACGGCGCGGTGGAGGCGGCCGACGTCGTCGTCCGCATCCCGATGGCGGGGACGTCGACTCGCTCAACGTCGCGGCGGCGTCGGCGGTGGCGTTCTACGCGACGCGATGACGGCTGCTGCTGAGGCAGCGGTTGGCACAGTGCCCGCCGCGTCGCGGGGTTCGTGCGGTGCCGGCCGAGCCCGGGGATCGGACAGGCCGGCGCCTACCAGCCTTCCGCCTCGGCGAGGCTTGCGCGGTGTTCGGCCGGCGTCGCGGCGCGCCAGGCGCCTGTGCTGGGATCCTGTACTGCCCAGGGCTGGAAGAGGTCATCGTTGACCCAGGCCCGGAGCCACTCCGTGAGGGTGCGGCCGTCGTCGAGGACGAGGTCGTCGGGGCCGGCGTTCGGGTCGTGGCCGACGACGGTGCCGTCCGGCTGGAGCCAGGACGTGATACCGCAGCCCCAGTCGCACAGGAGGAGCCTGCCGTCGTCGTCGCGCTGCGCGTCTGCCCCGAGCAGGCCGTATCCAGGGCCGACGCCGGACGCCGCGACCTCCGTGAGGACGCGGACGAGGAGGTCCGGGAACGGGAAGCCCGCCCTGGACTCAGCCGCTCTGACTGCTGCCCGGCTGATCGGCGGGGACGGTTCCGGGGTGTGTCCGTCGATGCCGGTCGGTAGTCCCTCGGCGACGCGATGCGTGATCGCGGCGAGAAGTTCGGCCTCGTCCAGCGGACCGTCGTCCGATTCCAGGAAGTGCGTGAACCAGGCCCAGGAGGCGTCGTCGACGGCGAGGCGCACGACCGGTGCGCCGGGCCGTGTCGTCGTGGCGACGAGCGTGGAGCCGACGGCGGTCTGCGCGTCGGCCGCGAGAACGAGACGGTCGTCGCGGACCTGCCATCGCGAGGGCTCCGCCGCGGGCGGAGCCTGGAGCCGATCCGTTCCAGGGTCCCACGCGGCCCATTCCGGCCCGGCGAGCACCATCCACTCGGGTTCCACGGAGAGCCGGGAGTTCAGCGGCAACGGACCGGCGACGGTGGCGACGACCAGGTCCCACAGGAGGTCGTCGTCCAGTGAGGTCCTGATCAGATAGCCCTGCATGCCGACGGCGGTGGGAAGGCGACGGGGGATGTCCGCACCTGCTGTCGTCACTGCGCAGTTCTCCCGGTTCTCGTGCACGGTCACCCGGCGTCACGCCGGTCATCGGGCGCGAATCTATCGCGGATCCGGGTGGCTCCCCGGCCAGGGACCCGGCGCGGGAGCGGGTGGGTGGGCCGCTGCGGGTTCGTCGCCGGTAGCGCGGTGATCTCGACGAGCCTCCCGGGCGTGCCGGCTGCGCAGCCGTCACCCGGATGCGGGCGGAGACCTACGCCGAGCCCGGGACCTGGCTGTGCGTGCGGTCCAGTGGTGGCCGTCTCGCCGAGGTCACCGTCCACGGGGCCGACCCGTCCGGGATCATGCTGGAGCTCACGGTCTGGGACTGACGGCGGCGGCCCGGCAACCGCCCTGCTCCGGCGGCGCACGGGAGTGTCAGTGGGTGGCCCTAGGGTTCGGGGTGTCCTGCGAGGAGAGGGAGAGGGAACGAACGTGACGCTTTCGCTGCCGTACACGCTTGCCGTGTTCCGGGGAGGCTCGATCCGCATCGCGCTGGAGGTGACCGAGCTCGGGTGGAACTCCGCCCAGGAGGTCGCCGAGGTCGGTCTCGACATCGCGATCGAGGGCGAGGAGCTGACCTACCGCACGTCGACCGGGTCGCTCGCCGACGAGGAACTGCTGACGTTCCAGGGGTTCCTCGACGAGCTCGACCGGGGCAGCCCGGCCGTGTGGGAGCCCTCGGAGAGGTTCGCCGAACTGGCGGTGGAGCTGGGCGAGGACGCCGTGTCCGACACGGACGGCGCGGAGCCGTGGGTCACGGTCAAGCCCCACGACGCCGGCCTCGTCGTGGGCGGGGCCGTGACCCTCGACGACGAGTGGTTCGACGACGTGTACGCCCGGTTCGACGCGCTGCAGGACCATCTCGAGGAACTGCGCGCGCCGAACACGTAGGCCGGGCGCGACGCCGTCGGACGCCGCGCCCCCTCGGTGGACCCGCGCGCTCGTCGGATACCGCGCCCTCGCCGGGCCGGCGCCCGTGAGACCAGGGCTCCGCCGGCCGGGCGCTTCGTCAGACGAGCGCCGCCACCACCGCGGTGCCGCCGTCCCAGCGGGCGATCAGGCGGGCGATTCCCTCGCCGGCGGGCAGGCCGCCGCCGGTGAGGTCCTCCGCCAGCCGGATCGTGCCGGTGTCCGACGGCGTCCCGGTCGTCTCGCGCGTGAGCGTCACCGTGTCGGGGCGGGTGCGGACGAACGTGTCGCCGTCGTACTCCTCGAACGTGGCGGTCTGCTGCTCCCCGAGGAGCGCGCGCCGGAAGCAGCCCTGCGCGACCGGGTCCGCCGAGGCGAGGTAGGCCCACCGGCTGCCGAGCGCGGAGTGCTCCATGGTCCCGACCAGGGCGTCGTCGGCCCCGTCCAGCGGCGCGCCGCGGTAGGTGAGCGGGACCTGCAGCACGCGGTCACCGCGCCGCGCGATGATCGCCTCCACGCCGACCTCGCCGTCCGGGTCGTCGAACCGGTAGGACCCGAGGATCTCGGTCTCGCCGGATCCGGTGTCCGGGCGGCTGCCGAGCCAGGCCGCCAGCAGTTCGGGTTTGGTGGGGGTCAAGGTCGCACGGTGCACGATCGCCATGGCCCTGAGCCTATCCGAGCGGCCCCGGGCCGCCCTCATGCCTCCAGGTACCGCAGGATCGCCAGCACCCGCCGGTTGTACCCGGTCTCCGCGGCCAGCCCGAGCTTGTCGAAGATCGCGTTCGCGTGCTTCTCCACCGCCGAGACCGACACGAACAGCGCCGCGGCGATCCCCGCGTTCGTCCGCCCCTGGGCCATCAGCCCCAGCACCTCCTGCTCCCGCGACGTCAGCCCGCCGAGCGCGTGCGTCGTGGACCGGAACAGCTGCCCCACCACCTCCGGATCCAGCACGAGCCCGCCCGACGCCACCCGCGACAGCGCGTCCAGGAAGTCGTCCACCCGCATCACCCGGTCCTTGAGCAGGTACCCGACGCCCCGCGCCTCGTCCCCGAGCAGCACGCGGGTGAACTCCCGCTCCACGTACTGCGACAGCACCAGGATCCCCACCTCCGGCCAGCGTGCGCGGATCTCGACGGCGGCGCGCACGCCCTCGTCGGTGTGCGTGGGCGGCATCCGCACGTCGAGGACGACGACGTCGGGCCGCTCCGCGGCCAGCCGCGCCAGCAGGGGTTCGGCGGAGGCGTACGTCGCGACGACGTCGTGCCCCTCGTCCGTGAGCAGGCTGCGCATGCCCTCCCGCAGCAACGAGGAGTCCTCGGCCAGCATCACGCGCACGGCAGCGTCACCTCGATCCTCGTCGGCCCGCCCGCAGGGCTGACCACGTCCATCGTGCCGCCGGCCGCGGCGACCCGGCCGGCGAGGCCGGCCAGCCCGTGGCCGGGTCGCGCCTGCGCGCCGCCGACGCCGTCGTCGGTGATCGTCACGCGGACGACGGCGCCGCTCCGCGCGAGCTCTGCGCCGCTGCGCGTGCCGTCGCCGTAGCCCCTGCCGTCGCCGCCTGACGGGCGGTCGCGCCCCGGGCCGACGCCGCCCGCCTGCCCGTCCGAGTCGCCGGTGACCGACACGCGAACTTGCGCCGACCGCGCCCCCGCATGCTTCGCCACGTTGGTCAGTGCCTCCGCCACGACGTAGTACACGGTCGCCTCCACCTCGGCGGGCAGACGTGCCGGCCGGATCGCTCCGGGGCCCTCCGTCCCGGCGGAGTCCGGCCGGACGGGGGACGACCCGGCGGGGTCCGGCCGGACAGGAGGCGACCCGGCCTGGTCCGGCCGGACGCGGCCGGCAGCATCCCCCACCGCCCAGTCCAGCACGGTGGGTACCGCCGCCCGGTCCGCCAGCTGCCGCAGCACGGGCTCCAGCCCGTGCGTGTCCAGCGTCGTCGGCCGGACCCGCCAGGCCACCTCCCGCAGGTCGTGCACCAGGAGCTCCACCTCCCGGGACGCCTGTTCCAGCAGGGCGGCCCCGGACGGACCGGCCCCGGCCACCGACCGCCGTGCCCGGTCCACCAGCATTCCCGCGGCCACCGCCCGCTGCTGCACCCCGTCGTGCAGGTCCCGTTCGATCCGCCCCCGCTCGGCGTCGAGCGCCGCCAGCAGCTCCGCCCGGCTCACCGTCAGCGACTCGACCCGCGCCTCGAGTCGCTCGCTCCGGCTCGGCGCGAGCCACCGGGCGGCGGCCGCACGGTCCAGCGCACCGACCCCGTACAACCCCATGAGGTCCAGGTACAGCAGCACCGCGCCGACCGGCACCATCGCGAGCACCGTGCCGGTGGTCAGCCCGCCCGCCTGGTCCGGGTCCAGCACCGTGAACCGGATGTCGAACAGCCACGAGAGCAGCCCGGCCACCACCGCGAACAACCCGTACGCCAGCAGCCCGAGCACCAGGACGCCCACCAGCCCGATCCCGGCCCGCGTCACCAGGTAGCCCGCGGCGCGCCGGGAGGTGAGCGCGGCATCGTCGTCGGACCATCCGAGGAAGCGGACCGTACGGCGACGGTGCCACCGCACCAGCGCGGCCACCGGCCCGAGCGGCGCGGGGCGCCACGCCGTCCCGGCCGCCGCCACGGCCAGGAGCAGGTCGAGCGGCCACGCCACGGTGCCGAGGGCCGCACCCCACAGCAGGCGGACGGGACCGGACCGGTCGGCAGGGGAAGAGCTCACCCGGTCAGGATAGGGACGCGGCCCCGGGCGCGGACTGCGGGAAACCGCACCCTGCCTGCGGCGGACCCGCCGCGTTCCTCCGGCCGGCCCCAGTCCGCCCGGCCCCGCGCCGTCCGTAGCGTCGGCGACATGACGACACAGAACTTCGCCGCCGAGGTCGCCGGCTGGGCGATCGGGCTCATGGAGACGCTCGGTGCGCCGGGCGCGGGCGTCGCGATCGCGCTGGAGAACCTGTTCCCGCCGCTGCCCAGCGAGGTGATCCTGCCGCTGGCGGGCTTCACGGCCGCGCAGGGCGGCCTCGTGCTGTGGCAGGTCCTGGCCTGGACGACGGCGGGATCCGTGACCGGTGCCCTCATCCTGTACGGGCTCGGCGCCTGGCTGGGGCGCGACCGCCTGCGCGCGATCGTGGACCGGATGCCGCTGGTCCCGTTGTCCGACGTCGACAAGGCCGAGGACTGGTTCGCCCGGCGCGGCGACCAGGCGGTGCTGATCGGGCGGCTCATCCCGATCGTGCGCAGCCTGATCTCGATCCCCGCGGGCGTGGAACGCATGCCGCTGGGCCGGTTCCTCGCGTACACGACGCTCGGGTCAGGCGTGTGGAACACCCTGCTGGTCGGCGCCGGGTACCTGCTGGGGGACCAGTGGCAGGTCGTGGAGGAGGGCGTGGGCGTGTTCCAGAAGGTCGTCGTCGTGGTGGTGGCGCTCGCGGTCGCCTGGTGGCTCTACCTGAGGCTGCGCGACCGCGGGCGGCCGCGTCATGCGGCCGGCGCGGGACGCTGACGCGGTCCGCGATCCCCGGCGCCACGGGACGCCGACGCCGGCCGCGGGCAGGACGACCACGGGCCGCCCACGCCGGCCCGCGGGCAGGACGACGCGCGCCCGGCCGCCGTCGAGGGCGATCGGGCGCGCGTGGTCCTGCCCGCGGCCGGCGCGGTGCGCCTCAGCGCAGCCGTGAACGGGCCGGGAGATGCCCCGGCCCGTTCGCCGCCTGCTCGGCCTGCTGCTGGCGCTGGCGTTCGGCCCAGGCGTCGAACTCGGCCTGGACCTCCATCTCCGACGCGCTCGGCCAGGCGCCCGCCACCACGAGCAGCGCGACCGTGCTGGCGACGATCCCGACCACCAGCGGCACCAGCAGCTGGGTGGCGGGCAGGCCGATCGCCGGTGTCTCGATCGGGGAGCCCGCCTGGTACGAGATCACGCTCATCGCGGCCATCCCGGTGTAGTGCATACCGGAGACGGCGACCCCCATCACGAGCATCGCCCCGGCTCCGGCGCCGAAGCCCCGGACCCTGGCCGCGAGCCACAGGCCCACGGTCGCGGCGACGACGGCGATGGCGACGGACAGCCCGACCAGCACCGGGTCGTACGCGATGTCCACGCCGACGTGCATCGCGGCCATGCCCATGTAATGCATGACGGTGACGCCCAGGCCGGCGATGGCGCCGCCGGCCAGCAAGGCCGCCGTGTTGTTCCTCCGGTTGTGCACGAGGAACAACCCGACGGCCACGACGACGATCGCCAGCAGCATCGAGAGCACGGTGGTGAACACGTCGTAATGGATCTGCGCCCCGGTGACCGAGAAGCCGAGCATTGCGACGAAATGCATGACCCAGATGCCGGTGCCGCCGATGGCGACGGCCCCGAGCGAGAGCCATATCGTGCGCGTGACGCCGGTTGCGACCCGCGCTCGGGCAGTACAGGACAGGCCCACGCCGCACCCGGCGCAGGACAGGACGAAGGACAGCAACGGCGTCAGCGCGCCGTACGCGAAATGGTCGATCATTGAAACCCCCTGGCCTGTGTGGCCCTCGGCTCTGGGTTGCCGAGTTGGTCGGTCGTCCAAACAGGCGCTCGCGCCAGACAATAGAGGTAATGGCGGGGTCATGCTCGATGAAATGGCACCTGTGTGACGGATGTCCCAAAGTGAGGCCCGGTCGAGTCCGCCACAGCGGAGAAAACCCGTCCGACGGAGCCCCTGGTCCCGCCGATGCACGGGTATCGGAGGGGCGGGCAGGGGGCGGGACGCGTGCGAAGGTTCGCCCAACTTAGGCTAGGCTCACCAACGTGAGCACCGAGAACGTTTCGACCCTCCGGGAGCAGGGCGCGCCGGGCGCGGACGCGAGCCGTGAGGCAGTCGCGGCCACCCCCTGGCGCATGTTCGACGTCGAGGTCACGCGCGTGGTGCGCCTGTGCCCGTCGTTCGTGCGGGTGACCTTCACGGGCGGGGACCTCCACCGCTTCGCCGACAACGGGCGCGACCAGCGCATCAAGTTCGTCCTCCCGGACCCGTCCGGGGGCTGGGACCACCTGCTGAAGAACGACCCGGACTGGTTCACCAGCTGGCGGGCGCTGCCCGACGAGCGCCGCAACCCGCTGCGCACCTACACCGTGCGCACGGTCCGGCAGGACCGGCACGAGATCGACGTCGACATGGTGCTGCACGGCGACTCCGGCCCCGCCTCCCGCTGGGCGACCGCGGCCCGCGAGGGATCGCCGCTGGTCATCATGGGACCGGACGCCTGGTTCGACGGGCCGCAGGGCGGCGCGGAGTTCGCGCCGCCGTCGGGCAGCCACGCGCTGCTGCTCGCGGGCGACGAGACCGCCGTCCCGGCGATCGCCGCGATCTGCGAGTCGCTTCCGGCCGACGCCGTCGGCGAGGTCTTCCTCGAGGTGCCGCACCCCGAGGACGGCTGGGTGATCGCCGCGCCCGAGGGCGTGCGCGTGCACTGGCTGCACCGCGACGGCGCCGAGCACGGCGACCTGCTCGTGCCCGCCGTGCGCCGGGCGGCCGACCAGATGCTCGCGATGGGCGTCCGGCCCGACGCCGCCCTCGCCGCGGAGGAGCCGGCCGACGTCGACATCGACAACGGGATCCTGTGGGAGGTCCCCGTCGACGACGAGGGCCGGCCCCTCGTGCAGGACACCGTGCTGTACGCCTGGCTCGCCGGGGAGGCCGGCGTCATCAAGACGCTGCGCCGCTACCTCGTCGGCGAGTGCGGGGTGGACCGCAAGGCCGTCGCGTTCATGGGCTACTGGCGCAAGGGCCGCAGCGAGAACTGAGGGAGCTCAGCGGCTGTACGTCGCCGTCAGCGTCGCCCGCCCCAGCAGGTGGAAGTAGACGTTGAAGTGCACCTGCGCGGGGGTGTTCTCGCTCGTCAGGCCCAGTTCGCCCGGGGCGGCGCCGAGCGCGTGCACGGCGAAGACGTACCGGTGGTCGTGGTCGCCGGGCGGCGGGCCGGCGCCCTCGAACCCGGGCGTGCGGCCGTCGCTGCGCACGTGGAAGGCGCCCGCGGGCAGGCCCGAGCCGTCGACCGCCCCGGCGCCGCGGGCCAGCGCGGTGACCTCGGCGGGCAGGTCCACCACGTTCCAGTGCCAGTAGCCCGACGGCGTCGGCGCGTCCGGGTCGTAGCAGCTGACCACGAAGGACCGGGTGCCCTCGGGCGCCCCGGACCACTCCAGGGCGGGGGAGACGTCGCCGCCGTCGGCGGCGTGGTCCGCGGGCAGGCGCTCGCCGTCGGCGATGTCCGGGCTGCGCAGCGTGAAGGTCGCGGGGGCCGGGAGCAGGGAGTACGGGTCAGGAGGCAGGGGCCGGGTGAAGTCGTGGCTGGATGACATGGACCCACTCTGCCGAATCGTGACCTCGCTCGCCAGGACTGGCCGCGCGGGTCTTTGACAACACCGCACGGGTCGGCGAATCTTGGCACGCACGTCGTGTATGACGGACAGGTCCGGCGGCAGGGGCCGGGGACGTCGCGACGGAAGGAGTCCAGGAGGCACCATGGAGCTGCTCGCGCCGTCGGACCCGCGGGTCGTCGGGCCCTATCGTCCTCGCGCCGTCCTCGGCCAGGGTGGGATGGGGCGCGTCTACCTCGCGACCGGCCCCTCGGGGGAACGGGTCGCCGTCAAGCTCGTGCGGGACATGTACTCCGCGCAGGACCCGGGTTTCCGCAGCCGCCTGCGCCGGGAGGCCGACGCCGCGCGCCGCGTGCGCAGCCCCCGCACCGCGCAGGTCGTGGCCGCGGACACCGAGGCGGCGATCCCCTGGGTGGCCTACGAGTTCCGGCACGGCCCGTCGCTCTCCCACGCGCTGCAGGTCACCGGCCCGCTGCCCGAGGACTCGGTGCTGTACCTGGCCCGCGGCCTGGCCGAGGCGCTGCGCGACATCCACACGTGCGAGTTCGTGCACCGCGACCTGTCCACCGGCAACGTCCTGCTCGGCGCGGACGGCCCGGTGGTCATCGACTTCGGCATCGCCCGGAACGCGGCCGCGGGCGGCGACGCCGGCGACGTGACCACGGTGACCCGCCCCGGCACGCTCGTGGGCGCGCCCGGGTTCATGTCCCCCGAGCAGGCGATGGGCCTGGACCTGACGCCGGTCAGCGACATCTTCTCGCTCGGCACGATCCTGCTGACGGCCGCCACGGGTACCAACCCGTTCCGCGACACGTCGCCCAGCGAGACGCGCCGCCGGGTCATCGAGACGACGCCGCAGGCGACCCTGCGGGACGAGCGGCTGCGCGCCGTCGTCGACGCCTGCCTCGTGAAGGATCCCGGCGGCCGGGCCACGGCCGACGGCCTGCTCGCCATGCTGGCCGGCCTGCCCGCCCCGCCGCCGGGCACGTGGCCGGAGGCGGTCCGGCGGATCGCGACCGAGCAGCAGGAGCAGGTCTACTGGCTCACCCACGGCGACCCGAGCGCGCCCCTGCCGGGGCCGCAGGAGCTGGACCCGGCGATGGTGTTCGGGCCGCCGTCGGCAGGCGCGCCGCAGCCGGTGCAGCCGCCGCCGGCCCCGCGCGCGGACGTGATCGACGCGGTGCCCCCGGCCGGACCGGCCTTCTCGCCGTTGCCCTCGCAGGCCGGCCCCTGGTCCGGGGCGACGCCTGCGGTGCCGGTGCCGGGACAGCTGCCCGGCGCCGGGCCGGCGCCGGGGGAGTACCCCGCGGTCCGGTACCCGGTCCCCGCGGGCCCGCCGAGCGGCCAGGTCCCCGTGGCCGGCGCGCCGGACCCGGCCGCGGACGTCATGGCGAACCTCGCCGCCTACCACCACCAGGGGCGCGCCGACATCGGCGTCGCCCTGCCGCCCCGCCGCCGCGGGCGCACCGGGCTGTGGATCGGGGCGGGGATCGCCGCGGTCCTCGTGGTCCTCGTGGTGCTGAGCCTGACCGTGTTCCGGGGCCTGCTGCCGGTGCCGCCCCCGGCGACGCCGGTCGCGGCCACGCCGTCGGCCGACGTGTCGCCGTCCGTCTCGCCGTCCCCGACGCCGTCGCCCACCGTCTCGCGGAACACCAACCCCGAGGCCGGGGAGCCCGAGTACCTCGCCGAGGAGGGCGAGTGCGTGCACCGGGACCCGGAGAAGGAGACCGTCTGGGGGATGGACGACAAGTGCGGTGTGGGATCGTTCGAGGTGGCGCGGCGGATCGAGGGGGAGAAGGCCGCCGGGGACTGCTCCCGCGGCGCCGACCACGAGAAGTACTTCGGGCCGTCCGAGAACCCCGGTGACGACGTCCTGCTGTGCCTCACGCTGAACTACCCCGGTGACGCGTGGAAGACCGAGAAGGGCGACTGCGTGCACCGGCCCGGTCCGGTGGACTCGTACGAGTTCGAGATCGTCGACTGCGACTCGAAGAAGGCCGACGGCCGGGTCCTCAAGCTCCTGGACGTGGCGACCCGATCCGGCCGGGAGGCCGGGAAGGTGTGCCCGGACGGCACCACGAACTGGACGTCCTGGCACCTGGACGGCTTCGACGAGTCCGCCTACACGATGTGCTACAAGAAGCTCTGACCAGGGCGGACGTTCTCAGGGGAAAGATCCCCGGTGCACCGGCGGAGCCCGGTCGCGGAATCCCGCGGCCGGGCTTCGCCGTGCTGCCCGCGTGCTGCCCGCGTGCCGCGGTGCGCTGCCGAGGCGTGCGGTGGCGCCCTGCCGCCGCGTGCTGCGGTGCTGCCGCCCGCGTGTCACCGGCCGCCGCCCGCCACCCGCCGCTGCGCGGGGTGCTGACCAGGTCTGTTGACAGCTCTTCGTGGCGCGCTGTCTACTGAGAGTGTCGAACGCGTGTTCGACTTCCGCTCGACCGGCCCGTTCCGGCAGGCACCATCGCTGGAGGGCAGGAATGACCGTCGTTCCCGAGACAGCCACCGCCCCGCACGCACCTCGCGCCCCGCACGCGGACCGGCACGGCCACGCGCTGGCCGCGCTGCGCGCGGTCGAGACGCGCACGGGCCTGACGCCCGACGTCGTCCCGGACACCGCGCTGTTCTCCGTCGCCCCCGGGGTGGCGGGCCTGCTGCCCGGCGGCGCGCTCGTGGCCGGGAGCACGGTGGTGGTCGCCGGTTCGACGACGCTGCTGCTCGCCCTGCTCGCCGCCCCGTCGCGGGCGGGCGCGTGGACGGTGTTCGTGGGCCATCCGGAGGTGGGGCTGGCCGCGGCCGCCGACGCCGGGTGCGAGCTGTCCCGCACGCTCTGCGTCCCCGACCCCGGCCCGGACGCGCCCGCCGTGGTGGCCGCGCTGCTGGACGGGATGGACCTCGTCGTCGTCGGCCCGCGCACCGCGCTGCACGACGCCGACCGCCGCCGCCTGACGGCGCGCGCCCGAGAACGCGGGGCGGTGCTGATCGCCGCGCAGGAACGGGGCGCGCAGGGATACGACGTGCGGGAGCAGGGTGCACAGGGATACGGCGTGCAGGAACGGGGCGCGCAGGGATATGACGTGCGGGAGCGCGGCCCGCAGGAGCGTGGCACGCAGGGATATGCCCCGCAGGAGCGCGGCACGACGCCGCGGACGACGACGCCGTGGACGACGACGCCGGGCCGCGGCACAACACCGGGACGCGCCACGACGCCGCCCGACGCCGCCTGGCCGGGCGCCCAGGTCACGCTGACCGCGGGCCCGGGCACCTGGACGGGCTCCGACCACGGCGCCGGCCACCTGCACCACCGCACCCTGGACGTGCGCCGCACCGGACGTGGCACGGCGGCCCGCCCGTCGACCTTTCGCTGCGTCCTGGGCTGCGCTCCTGCCGATCGGCCGGTGGAGCAGCCGGCGAATCGCCAGGCCGTCCGGCCGGCCGGCGGAACGACCGATCGCCCGGCCGGCCGGGCGGCGGATCACCCGGTGGCCGGCCGGCCGGTCGCCCGGGCGGCGGGTAGCCCGGCGGGCCCCGCGACGAGGGCGGAAGCCGGATGAGCGTCCGTACCGCCGCGCTCTGGGTGCCCGACTGGCCGGTGGTCGCGGCGATGACGTCCGCGGGCGTCGACGCGCACACGCCCGCCGCGGTGCTCGGCGGGTCGGGGGCCAGCGGCGCGGGCCGGTCCACCGGGCAGCGTGTCGTGGCGGCCAGCGCGCCCGCCCGCGCCGCGGGGGTGCGGCGCGGCATGCGGCGTCGTACCGCGCAGCAGCACTGCCCCGGCCTCGCGATCCTGACCGCCGACGACGCCCGCGACGCCGCCGCCTTCGAGCCCGTCGCCGTCGCGGCCGAGCAGGTGGTGGCCGGGGTGGAGATCGCGCGGCCCGGGCTGCTGCTGCTCGGGTCCGGCGGCGCGGCGCGGTACCACGGCTCGGAGCACGCCCTGGCCCGGGAGCTGGCCGAGGCCGTGGCCCGCGACACCGGGCACGAGTGCCAGGTGGGGATCGCCGACGGTTTCCTCGCCGCCGTGCTCGCCGCCCGCGACGAGACGGTGGTGCCGCCGGGCGGCTCGGCCGCCTGGCTCGCCCCGCGCCCCGCCGCCGACCTGCGTCACGCCCGCCCCGGCGACTCGGCCCTGGCGGACCTGCTCGACCTGTGGCAGCGCCTGGGCCTGCGCACCCTCGGCGACGTGGCGGGGCTGCCCGCCGGGAGCACGTCGGCGCGATTCGGCACGCCCGGGACCTGGGCCCGCCGCCTGGCGCGGGCCGACGACGTGCGCCCGCCCGCCCGTCGCCGGACGGAGACCGACCTCACCGCGACCGTCGAGCTGGACCCGCCCGCGGAGCGCGCCGACGTCGCGGCCTTCGCCGCGCGCCGCGTCGCCGAGGACCTGCACGGGCAGCTCGCGGCGCGCGGGCTGGCGTGCGGGCGCGTGGTGGTGACGGCGGACGCCGTCGACCCCGTCACCGGCGAGGCCCGCACCTGCGAGCGGGTCTGGCGCACCGACGACGCCGCCGGGATGTCCGCGGCGCGCCTCACCGACCGGGTGCGCTGGCAGCTCGCGGGCTGGCTCACCCAGCGGGAGCCCGCCCCCGCGCCGATCGCCCGGATCACCCTGACCGCCGACGAGGTCGCGCCCGCCGGGGCGACCCAGCCCGCCCTCTGGGGGCCCGCGTCCGGGGAAGGGCTGCGCGCGGTCCGTGCCGCCGAGCGCGTGCAGGCGCTGCTCGGCGCGTCCGGGGTGCTGGTCCCGCGGCTGCAGGGCGGCCGCGACCCGCGCTCGCGCGTCCAGCTCGTGCCGTTCGGCGAGGAGGTGCCGCCCGCGCGGGACCCGGACCGGCCCTGGCCCGGCGCGCTGCCGCAGCCCGCGCCCGCCGTCGTGCTCGCCGAGCCGGTCCCGGTGCGGCTGCTCGACGCGACGGGGGCCGACGTCGTCGTCGACGTGCGCCTCGCGATGAGCGGCGAACCCGCCGTCGTGACGGGCGGGCTCGGCACCGTCCGCGTCACGGACTGGGCCGGCCCGTGGCCGGTCGCCGAACGCTGGTGGACGCCCGGCGGCGGGGAGCGCCGCGTCTACCTGCAGGTGGTGTCCGACGACGGTCGCGGCCTCCTCCTGGCCCAGACGGCGGGCGCCTGGCGGACGGAGGCGCTCTATGACTGACACCGGCTCCATGACCGACGGCGGCTCCATGACTGACGCCGGCGGTATGGCTGACGCCGGCGGTATGGCTGACGCCGGCGGTATGGCTGACGCCGGTATGACCGGCACCGGCGGCAGGACCGGCGGTGGCATGACCGACGGCGGCGGCAGGCGCGCCGTGCCGGGGTACGCCGAGCTGCACGCGCACTCCGCCTACAGCTTCCTCGACGGGGCCTCGCATCCCGCCGAGCTGGCAGCGGAGGGGGCGCGGCTCGGGCTGGAGGCGCTCGCGATCACCGACCACGACGGGCTGTACGGCGTGGTGCAGTTCGCCGAGGCGGCGCGGAAGGTGGGGCTGAGGACGATCTTCGGGGCGGAGCTGCACCTACCGGTCGCGGCCGGTGCGGTACTGCGAGACGCCAGGGTCGTCCCGGGGCCCGCCGGATCCCGGGCGCACGGGCGCCCGGCGTCGCCCGCCGGTCCGCTCGTGCTCGATCCGCCCACCGGCGTACCGGATCCGCGGGCCACGCACCTGCTCGCGCTGGCGCGTGGTCAGGACGGGTACCGGCGGCTCTCGGCGGCGATCGGCCGGGCGCATCTCGCCGCCGGGGTGAAGGGGCAGGCCCGGTACACGGTCGAGGAACTCGGGGAGGCCGCCGGCGGGGAGTGGCTCGTGCTCACCGGATGCCGCAAGGGGGCCGTACGGCAGGCGCTGACCGCGCCCGGCGGCGGGTACGACGCCGCCCGGGCCGAGCTGGACCGGCTGGTGGCGGCGTTCGGGCGGGACAACGTCGCCGTCGAGATCACCGCCACCGGGCACGCCTCCGACACCGCGCTGCACGACGCCCTCGCGGACCTGGCCGCGGCCGCGCGCCTCCCGCTCGTGGCCACCACCGCCGCGCACTACGCCCGGCCCGGGGGCGCCGACCTCGCCGGGGCGCTCGCGGCCGTGCGGGCGCGCTCGTCCCTCGACGACCTGGACGGCTGGCTGCCGGGCGCGCCCGTCGCGCACCTGCGCTCCGGGGCGGAGATGGCGCGCCTGCACGGCCGTCATCCCGAGGCCGTCGCGAACGCCGCCCGCCTGGGCGCCGAGTGCGCCTTCGACCTGCGCCTCATCGCGCCGGACCTGCCGCCCCACCCCGTCCCGGCGGGCCACGACGAGGCGACCTGGCTGCGCGAGCTCACCTACCGCGGCGCGACGAAGACCTACGGCCCCCGCCCCTCGGCCGACGGTCCCCCCGCCGACGGTCCACCCGCCGACGGTCCCCCCGCGGAGCGGTCGGCCGGAAGTCGAGCGATCGGCCCCCCGGGCGACCGATCTGACGCCATCGGGCCGACCGTCCGGCCAGGGACCGGACGCAGCCCCGAGCTCATCGCCCGCGCCTGGGCGCAGATCGATCACGAGCTGCGCGTCATCACCGAGCTGAACTTCCCCGGGTACTTCCTGGTGGTGCACGACCTGGTCGACTTCTGCCGGCGCAACGGCATCCTCTGCCAGGGGCGGGGGAGCGCCGCGAACTCCGCGGTCTGCTACGCCCTGGGCATCACGGCCGTCGACGCCGTGCGGCACGGGCTGCTGTTCGAGCGGTTCCTCGCCCCGGAACGGGACGGGCCGCCGGACATCGACCTCGACATCGAGTCGGTGCGCCGCGAGGAGGTCATCCAGTACGTCTACGAGAAGTTCGGCCGCGAGCACGCCGCGCAGGTCGCGAACGTCATCACGTACCGGCCGCGGTCCGCGGTGCGGGACGCCGCCCGCGCCCTCGGGTACGACGTGGGGCAGGCGGACGCCTGGTCGAGGTCGATCGAGCGCTGGGGGAGCCTGAAACCGAAGGACGCCCCGCGGCCGCCGTCGTCGGGCGGCATGATCCGTGACGTCCTCGCGGACGCGGACGGCGACCGCGAGCCGGGCCCCGGCGCGCGGCGCCGGGCCGACGACGCCCACGACGTCGTCCCGTTCCGCACGCCCCCGTCGGCCGCCGAGGACGGCATCGTCCCGCCCGACGTGCTCGACCTCGCCGATCGCATGATGCGCCTGCCCCGCCACCTCGGCATCCACTCCGGCGGCATGGTCATGTGCGACCGGCCCGTCATCGAGGTGTGCCCCGTGGAATGGGCGCGGATGGAGGGCCGCACCGTGCTGCAGTGGGACAAGGAGGACTGCGCCGACGCGGGCCTGGTGAAGTTCGACCTGCTCGGGCTCGGGATGCTGACCGCGATCCGGTACGCGTTCGAGTCCGTCCGGGAGCACACCGGGCAGCGGCTCACCCTGCACGGCCTGCCCGAGGACGACCCGGCCGTCTACGACCTGCTCTGCGCGGCCGACACCGTGGGCGTGTTCCAGGTCGAGTCCCGCGCCCAGATGGCGACCCTGCCGCGGCTGCAGCCGCGCTGCTTCTACGACATCGTCGTGGAGGTCGCGCTCATCCGGCCCGGGCCCATCCAGGGCGGGTCCGTGCACCCCTACATCAACCGGGCGCGGGGGCGCGAGCCGGTGACGTTCCCGCACCCGCTGCTGGAGAAGTCACTGGGACGCACCCTCGGCGTGCCGCTGTTCCAGGAGCAGCTCATGCAGATGGCGATCGACGTCGCCGGCTTCACGCCGGCCGAGTCCGACCAGCTGCGCCGCGCCATGGGCTCCAAGCGCTCCGCCGAGCGGATGGAGGCGCTGCGCGCGCGGCTGTCCGCGGGGATGACGGCCAACCAGGTCCCCGCGGACGTGCAGGCCCAGATCTACGACAAGCTCAAGGCCTTCGCCGACTTCGGCTTCCCCGAGTCCCACGCCTACAGCTTCGCCTACCTCGTCTACGCCAGCGCCTGGCTCAAGGTGCACCACCCCGCCGCGTTCTACGCGGGCCTGCTCGCCGCCCAGCCCATGGGCTTCTACTCCCCGCAGTCCCTGGCCGCGGACGCACGGCGGCACGGGGTGCGGGTGCTGCGGCCGGACGTCAACGCGTCGCGGGCGCTCGCGTGCGCGCAGCGGGTGCCCGAGGGGGTGCCCGGGAGGGTGCCCGACGACGGCGCGGGGGCCCCGGCGGCTCCGGCGGCCCCGGCGGCCGGGGTCGCCGGGCTGGTCCGGGCCGATCCGGCGCTCGCGGTCCGGATGGGGTTGTCGGAGATCAAGGGGATCGGCAAGGACCTCGCGGACGAGATCGTCGCGGCCCGGGGCGCGGAGCCGTCAGGGGCCTTCCGGGATCCGGCGGACCTGGTGCGGCGGGTCGAGCTGACCACCGCGCAGCTCGAGGCGCTCGCGACGGCCGGGGCGTTCGGGTCGCTGGGGATCTCGCGGCGGGAGGGGCTGTGGGCTGCCGGCGCGCTGGGGCAGGAGGGGCCGGGGACGTTGCCGGGCATCAGCGCCGGGACCGAGGCCCCCGCCCTGCCCGGCATGGACGAGCTCGAGGAGGTCCTGGCGGACGCCTGGGCCACGGGCGTCACCCCGGACTCCTACCCCACCGCCTACGTCCGCGACGGCCTGACCGCGGCGGGCGTCCTCACCGTGGCCGAGGCGACGGCGACGGACCCGGGCCGCCGGATCGCCGTCGGCGGCGTCGTCACGCACCGGCAGCGCCCGGGTACGGCGGGCGGGGTGACGTTCCTGTCCCTGGAGGACGAGACCGGCCTGCTCAACGTCATCTGCACGGTCGGCCTGTGGAGCCGCTTCCGCCGCCTGGCCCGCTCGGCCCCGGCCCTGGTGGTCCGCGGCCGCGTCGAGTCCGCCGACGGCGCGGTCAACCTCCTGGCCGAGCACCTGGCCCCGCTGTCCCTCCCGGCCACGGGCCGATCCCGCGACTTCCGCTGATCGCGGCGCCGATCGCGGCGCCGATCGCGGCGCCGATCGCGGTGCCGATCCTGGGGCGGACCGCCGGAGTTTCCGTGAGCCGGGGCACGTCGTACGATCCGGGTTACCCCGACGAAAGGTAGTGCCGTGCGATCCCATCGTCCTCTCGCCGTCTCGCTCGCCTCGATCGCCGCCGTCGGTGCGGCCGTCGCCGTGACCGGGCCGGCCGTCGCGATCAACTCCTACAACGCGGCCCCCGCGCCCGAGCGCACCGAGACCGGCGCGTTCGTCGCGCTGTGGGACACCAGCGGCGACGGCGTCGCCGACCGCTTCGACTGGGTCTGCTCCGGCGCCATGGCCGACGACGACACGTACCTCACGGCCGCGCACTGCACGGACGACTGGCCGGCCGGGACCCGCTTCTTCGTCTCCCTCGAGCAGGACTTCCAGCGCCTCCTGGACACCACGCCGGGCAGCCCGGACGAGCAGGCCGCGGCACTGCTCGCGGACGGCCGGGTGGTCGAGGGCGACCCCCACCAGGACCCCGGCTACCCCGGCAACAGCGCCGACTCGCACGACATCGGCGTCCTCGACTTCGCGGACCGTGCCGTCACGCCCGCGGACGTGTGGGAGTTCACGCCGGCGACGCTGCCGGCGGCCGGTGAGCTCGGCGCCCTGGGCAGCCGGGCCCTGGACGCGGCGGACTGGACCGTCGTCGGTTACGGCACGCAGGAGGCCGCGAACGGCAAGGGCGGCCACACGCACTCCGGCGGCGGCGTCCGGATGAAGGCCACGGTCGACTTCGACGCCCTCAACCCGACGTGGGTCCGCCTGGCCATGAACGAGGCCCGTGACCTCGGCGGCGCCTGCTACGGCGACAGCGGCGGCCCCAACTTCGCGGCGATCGGCGGCGAGCTGGTCCTGGCCGGCGTCACCGTCACGGGCGACTCGCCGTGCTACGCGACCAACGTCGTCTACCGCACGGACACCCCGTCGGCCCGCGCGTTCCTGGGCGATTTCGTCGACCTGCCCTGACAGCCTGCCCTGACCGCGCCGCGAGCGGCGCCCTGGGACGGCCCGCCGGCCGCCGCACCTCAGGCGAGGTTCGAGCCCGTGCGGGCCGCCAGGGCGATGCCCGCGACCACCGAGACGTTCAGGGACTCCGCCTCGGGGTGCATCGGGATGGAGACGATGTCCGCGGCGTCGTTCACCAGGTGACCGGCGTGCCCGGTCTTCTCGCCGCCGAGCACCAGGGCGAGGCGTTCGGGCAGGGCGGTGAGGTCGGCCAGGCCGAGCTCACCGCCCGCGTCGAGCGCCACGGCGCGCGGCCCGCCGACGAGGAAGCCCCGCGCCTCCTCGGGCGTGGCGAGCACGACGGGCAGGGAGAACACGTAGCCGCGGCTGGCCCGCACCACCCGCCGGTCCAGGACGCTGTCCAGGTCGCTGCCGACCAGCACCACCCCGGCGGCGCCGAGCCCGTACGCCGACCGGATGATCGCGCCGATGTTCCCCACGATCTTCGCCCCGTCGAGGACGACGACGTCGCCGGGGCGCCGCGCGACGTCGTCCAGCGTCGCGGCCGGCGGCGTCCGGGCGATCGCGAACATCTCGGGCGGCCGCCGGTCGCCCTTGAACATCTGGCTGACGACCCCGGACGTCACCCGCGCGAAGGGGACGTCCTGGGCGGCGATCGCCGCCAGCAGCTCGCCCGGCAGCTCGGCCGACTCCAGCGCGTACACGCCCGTGAACCTCAGCCCGGCGCGCACCGCGTGCTGCACGGGTTCGACGTCCTCGATGAACAGCGACCTCGTCGCCGCCTTCGAGCGGCGCGACACGTCGAGGACGCGCTGCACCTCCGGGTCGGAGGGGGAGTCGATCAGGCGCGGGTCGTCGGTCATCGCGCCATCGTAACCAGCGGCGTCACGCCCGGCCGAGCGCGCACGCGGCCGTCCTCGCCACATGCCCTCGCCACGTGCCGCCGGCGGGGCCGGGCGCGGGCGTGACGGATCACGGACGTGATCGCGGCGCCTGGGACACCGGTTGTGATGTTCGGGCGTCGTTCCTTGGCGCTATCGTCTCGTTTCATGACCTTCGCAGCACCACGTCAGGACCCCGCGCCGGAGCCCGAGGCGGCCCCGTCCCCGGCCGTGGAGCGCCGCGGGCGACGGCAGGCGATCATCACCGCGGCGTGCGTCGTCGCGGCGGCGGTGGTGTGCGGGGGCGGCGTCGCGCTCCTCGACTTCGGCGACGACGGGCGCGACCTCCCGGGCGGTTCCGTCGTCACCGCGCTGCCCTTCCCGCCGATCGTGACGGCCGACGACGTCGCCGCCACCAGCCGGCGCCTCGCCGACCGGCTCGCCGTGGCGGCGGACCGCCTGTCCGAGACGGTCGTCGCCGGCGAGAAGGTGCACGCCGCGGCGCGCGGCGCCGCGCCACGCGCGGACCTGGAGCGGCTGCGCGCGGCGCTGGACACGGCGTCGGCGGTCCTCGCGAACGAGCTGCACGACGACGCGACGAAGCGCGAGCGCACGGACCGCCTCAAGACCCTGGACGAACTGCGCACCAGGATCCTCGACGCCGCCGACGCCATCACGGACGTGCGGCTGGTCCCGGCCGCGGAGCTCCCGGAGGGGACGACGACGATCGTGCCCGAGGCGGCCGGGCCGGTGCCGGACGAGCCGGAGCGCGACCCGGATCTGGCCGTCGGCGCCGGGGACGGTGCCGGCGACGCGGGCGGTGACACGGGCGGAAGCGGTGAGCCCACGGCGGGAACGGGCGATCTCGACGGCGGGAAGGGTGGTTCCGGTACCGGGAGCGAGCCCGGCGCCGGCGCCGAGCCGGGCCCGGAGGAGACCTCGACCCCGGACCCGGACCCGAGCCCGACTCCGGAGCCCGAACCGACGCCGAGCGCCACGCAGGCGCCGACCCCGGCCCCCACCGTCCCCGAACCGACGCCCTCGCAGTAACCGCGCCGCGAGTCACGCCGCGCCGGAGATACCGCCCGGCCGCCGTTCCCGGCGCCCCGCCCCGCGGCTCAGCGGGGCAGCACCGGCCCGCCCGGCCAGCTCGCGAAGACCAGGTCCGTCTGGACCCTGCCCACCTCGCGCCGGGCGGTGAACTCGAGCACGAGGCGCTGCAGCTCGTCGGTGTCGTGACAGGCGACGTGCACGAGGAAGTCGTCCGGGCCGGTCACGTGATGCACCTCGCGGGTCTGCGGCAGGCCGCGCGCCCACTCGACGAACGGCCCGAGGATCGGCCTGGAGTGCGCGGACAGGCGGATCGCCACCACGGCGCGCAGGCCGCGCCCGACGGCGGCCGGGTCGACGTCGGCGTGATAGCCGCGGATGACGCCCGCGTCCTGCAGCCGCTGGGTCCGGGCCAGGCACGTCGACGGCGCGACGCCGACCCGCTGGGCGAGGGTCTTGTTCGGCAGGCGGCCGTCGTTCTGCAGCTCGGTCAGGATGGCGAGGTCCACCGAATCCAGGCGCACGTCTCGGGTCATGGGCCGAATATCTACCAGACGATCGCTGTCCGAGCCGCATCCTGTGCGGACAGTACGCCATGGATTCGCAAGCTCACGCGCTGACCACGCGCGCCGTGCACGCCGGCAAGGACGACCTGACCGACGCCGGGCTGCACGCGGTCCCCCTCGACCTGTCCACCACCTATCCCTCCCGCGACGTCGCGGCGGAGGCGGCACGCCTCGACGCGTTCGCCGCGGGGTACGACGACGGCGGCCCGCCCGTGTACGCGCGGGCCGCGAACACGACGGTGCGCCGGTTCGAGCACGCGCTGGCCGAGCTGGAGGGCGCGGAGGCGTGCGTCGCGTTCGCCAGCGGCATGGCGGCGCTCTCGGCGGTGCTGCTCGCGCGCGTGGCGGCCGGGCTCGGGCACGTCGTCGCCGTCCGCCCGCTGTACGGGACCACCGATCACCTGCTGACGTCGGGCCTGCTGGGCAACGGCGTGACGTTCGCGACCGCGGCGGAGGCGGCGTCGGCCGTCACCGCCGCCACGGGGCTGGTGGTGGTGGAGACGCCGGCCAACCCGACGCTGTCGGAGGTGGACATCCGCGCGCTCGCCGCGGCGTGCGCGCCGGTCCCGCTGCTGGTGGACAACACGTTCGCGACTCCCGCGCTGCAGCGGCCGCTCGACCACGGCGCGGCGATCAGCGTGCACAGCGCCACGAAGTACCTCGGCGGTCACGGGGACGTGATGGGCGGGGCGGTCGCGTGCTCGGAGGAGTTCGCGCGGGCGCTGCGGCAGGTGCGGTTCGTCACCGGGGGAGTGCTGGACCCGCGGGCCGCGCACCAGCTGCACCGGGGGCTGGCGACGCTGCCCGTCCGGATGCGCGCGCAGTCGGACGGCGCGGCGCGGCTGGCGCGCCGCCTCGCCGCGCACCCGGCCGTGCGGCGCGTGCACTACCCGGGGCTGGACGCCCAGGCGCGGCCCGCCGGCCAGATGTCCGGGGGCGGCGCGATGGTGTCGTTCGAGGTGGCGGGGGACGCGGCCGCGCTGATCGGCGCGGTGCGGCTGATCACGCCGGCGGTCAGCCTGGGCAGCGTGGACAGCCTGATCCAGCATCCGGCGTCGATCAGTCATCACATCATGGGCCCCGCGTCCCGGGCCGAGGCGGGCATCAGCCCCGACCTGGTCCGGCTCTCGGTGGGGCTGGAGGACGCCGAGGATCTCTGGGCCGATCTGTCGGCCGCGCTCGACGCGAGCCTGAAATAAAAGTGTGCCAAGCGGCGTGTGAAGCGGAAGCCCCGCGCCGCAGCCGTTAGAGTGTCGCGCGATGAACAGCCTCGAACAGGTCGGTGAGTGGATCTTCCGGCGGCGCACCGCCGTCGTCGTCGGCGCCTGCGCGCTGACGGTGACGATGGTGAGCGTCGGCGGTGCGTGGGCGCTGATGTCCGCTCCACGGCCGTCCTCGGAGGTCACGGCCGAGTCCGGGGCCAGGGTTCCGGTCAGCGGGGTCGTCCCGGCGATCATGACGGAGGACACCTCCGCGGCCCACCACCCGGCGCCCGGCTCGGTGGACCGCCTGCTGGACGAGTCCCGCTCTCGCTCGGCCCAGGCGGTCGCGGCCGGCGAGACCGTCTACGCGGCGGCCCGGCGCTCCGCGTCGTCCGGCGCCCTCGAGGGGCTGCGCGGCGCGCTCGACGAGACCACCGCGGTCCTGGCCACCGAGCTGCCCGGCGACGCGAGCGACGCGGCGCGCACGGAGCACCTCGAGACGCTGGAGGCGCGCCGTGCGGCGCTGCTGGACGCGGCGTCGCTGATCACCCAGGTGCGCCGGGTCCCGGCCGAGGAGCTGCCCGAGGGAGCGACCACGGTGGCCGTCGCACCGCAGGACCCGTCGCCCACGATGCCCACCGCGGATCCCACGGGGGAGCCGGTGACGGCTCCGACGCCGGTACCGTCCGGGGAGCCGGCGACGACGCCCGTGCCGGAACCCAGCACCGAGCCGTCCGCCGGGCCGACGGCGCCCGGGGCGACGCCCGCGCCGGAGCCCTCCGTCGGGGCGACCGCGCCGACGCCGTCGCCCGAGCCGTCCGGCGCGCCGTCGTCCTCGCCCGTCGAGCCGACCCAGGAGCCGGGCGACGACGCCACCGGCTCCCCGGAACCGTCCGCCGGCCCGTCGTCCGGGGCCACGTCCGAGAGATCGGGCGCCGGGTCCGGTGCGCCCACCCCTACGCCGAGCGGGTCACCGGCCGGCTGAACCGCGGACCGTCGGTCATCGCCGCCGGCGGACCGGCGGGCGGCGATCAGAGCGAGCCGAAGGAGAGCGCGATGTTCACGCCGGCCGCCGCGGTCACCAGCAGCAGGCCCAGGACGTAGAACCACCGGTGCATCCGGTGCCCGGCGGCCCGGAGCATGAGGGCGACCACGAGGGCGATCCCCGCCGCGACCGGTCCCTCGGCGTAGCGGGTCAGCTCCCGCGGGACGTCGGTCGCGAAGTGGAGCCATTCCGCGAGCCGGGTGGGAGCGATCGGGAACGGGCTGCCCGGGACGGCGCCGACCACCAGGACGACCGCGGCGAGCAGCAGCAGGCGCGGGACCGAGCGCAGCAGGAACCCGCCGAACCGGCTCCCGGCGTTCTTCCGCTGGGGCTGGTGGGGCTGCTGGGGGTACGCGGGCGGCCGCTGCGGCTGCTGCGGGACGGGCGCGGGCCGCTGCTGCGGGACGGGCGCGGGGCGCGGTTGCGCGACGGGCCGGGGCGCGCGCTGCCGCTGGACGGGCTGGGCGGCCGGCTGCGGGACGGGCTGCGCCGGCGGCCGTTGCACCACCGTCTGCTGCACCGGCGCCCGGGTTCCGGTCCCGGGCCGGGCGGCGGTGATCTGCTGCGTGGCTTCCGGCCCGGCCGCGTTGCGCGGCTGCACGGACGGCGGCTGCGGCGTCGGCCCCAGGTGCACCACCGGGCTGGGGCGCTCCGGGACGGGTCCCAGCCGTCGCACCGAGCTGGAGCGGGGCACGGTCCCCGTGCGCCGCATGGTGTTCGGCCGCGGCGAGATCGAGGGCGGGGGCGTCGCCGTCGTGACCACGGTCGCCGGTTCGCCGGCGGTGGCTCTCGCCTGCTGGGCCGGCTTCGCCTCGGGCGGCCTGCGGAACGACTGCCAGCCGCGCAGCGTGTCGGCGTGCCCCTCGGGCGGCGCCGCGTGCTCCCAGCGCATGGCCTGCCAGATCCAGTCCTTGATCTCGGCGGGCGTGTGCCCCTCGGCGGCGTCCACGCCGAGCGAGCCCACGTGGTCGGCGATGACCTGGGACGCCGCGCCGTCGAACCCGTCGGCGTGCACCTCGGACAGGACGCGCATGAGCTCGCGGTCGTAGACCAGGCCGTGCCACGGCTCCTTGAAGCGCACGGGGGTGTCGCGGGCCTCGTCGTGGCCCGCCACGTCGCCGACGCCGTGGCCGCTCCCCGCGGCACCGCCGGGCGCCTGCCCTCGCTCGAAGATCTTGGTGGGCCGCTCGGCCAGCACCTGCGTGGCCGGGAGCACGGCCTTCTCCGCCTTGGTCACCCCGGCGGCCAGCAGATGATCGGTGAGCGTCAGGGTCGGGTCGGGGGTGGCGCTCGAGGCGCGCGCGGCGAGCACCCGCGCGATGTTCTCCAGCGGCGGGCGGTGGGCCGGCTGGTAGCGCGTCATCGCCAGGACGAGGGGAAGCAGGTGCTTGTCGAGCTCCGGGGCCTGTTTCCCGGGCTCCGGCTCGACGAGATCGGCGGCCTCCAGGTCCCGGCCCAGGAAGTTCAGGTCCGGCGGCAGCGACCCGGCCAGGGCGAACACCAGCAGCAGGCCCAGGCTGTACACGTCCGAGCGGGGGTGCACCTTGCGCGCGAACAGCTCCGGCGCCATGTAGGACACGGTGCCCGCGGGCTGGGTCGACGTGGCGGCGTCGAACACCTTGGCGATGCCGAGGTCGATGAGGACGGCACGGTCGCCGTCGACCATGATGTTCGCGGGCTTGAGGTCGCGGTGCAGGCAGCGCTGCTCCTGCAGCACCAGCAGCGCGTCGACGACCTGCTGCGCGAGCCCCAGCGTCTGCTCGCCCGTCAGCGGGCCCTGCGCCCGCACCCGCTCCAGCAGCGTGCTGCCCGGCACGAGCTCCATCGCGAACCAGGGCTGGGGCGCCTCCAGGTCGGCGGTGACGTAGCGCGGGAAGCCGCGGCCGTCGAGCCGCTCCAGGAGCCCGGCCTCCTGCGCGAAACGCTGCCGGGCGTCGTCGGGCAGGCCCGTCAGGACCTTGATCGCGACCGGTTCGCCGGCCTCGTCCTCGGCGCTGTACACGTGCGCGAAGCCGCCGTGCCCGAGCGACTCGCCGAGAGTGTAGGCGCCGAACGCCTCACCGCTGGCGGGGATACGGCGCACCGGACGCAGCGGGAGGCGCGGCGGCGGGGGCGGCGCGAGCTCAGGGGTGGGTTCGGACGCGAGGTCGGGCACCGGCTCGGGCTCAGGTACCGGTTCAGGCACCGGCTCGGGCGTGGGCACCGGCTCGAGCGCCGGATCGGACGCGAGCTCGGGCGCGGGCTCGGCCACCGGGTCGGGCGCGGGCGCGGGCACCGGGTCGGGCTCGGCGACCGGGTCGGGCGCGGGCACCGGGTCGGGCTCGGCCACCGGATCAGGCGCGGGCTCGCGCACCGGGTCGGGCGCCGGTTCCGGGGCGACGGCGGTCGAGGACGGCACACCTTCGACGTCCGGCTCCGGGGGGAACTGGGGCATGGCGGCAACGTACCAAGTCCGCGCACAGGTTCGGGGCAAAACACCGCCGGTATGGGCCGATCCGTGACGACTTCGGCGCTCGGCAGGGCCGGGGAGCCGGACGGCTCAGCGCCGCTGCGTGCCCGCCTGGCGGGCCGGCGGGCGCCGGATCAGGGCAGCACGTCCTCGAGGAAGCCCTCGCCCGCCTTCCTCGCCTCTTCCTCGAGCTTCTTCTGCTGCTCCTTCGCGATCTCCTCGGCGCCGTCCCCGAGGCTCCCGGTACCGTCCTCGACCGCCTTGCCGATCTGGTCACCCAGGTTGTCCTGCTGGTCCCGCAGCTCCTGGTTGACGCCGTCGGTGATGCCCTGTTTCGCGTCCTCCCAGGCGCCCGTCGCCCACGACACGACGCCCTGTACGCCCAGCACCACGATCCACACGGTGATCGTCAGGACGTACGGCCACATCCGCCGGCGCCGGCCGCCGTCCTTGCCCGCGATCCGCGTGATCGCGTTCAACACGCCCGCGACCACCATCCCGAGCAGCGGGATCGCGAGGTTCGCCGTCGTGCCGATCCACTCGACGGGCAGGTTCAGCGTGCCGACCAGCCAGGTGCCCAGCCCGAGGAACAGCGGCGCCTGCGACAGGTCCGGCATCGCGTCGAAGCCCGGGATCAGGCGGATCACCTGGTACACCGCGATCCCGAGCAGCAGGGCCGGGATGATGCCCAGCACCATGCTCAGGACGCGCCAGCCGGCGTCGTCGTTCTCGTCGGGGCGCCGGTTCGCGTCGCGCGCGTCCCGGCGCGCGGGGGGCTGCGGTTCCGGGTACGACGACGCGGGGCCGGGCCCGCCCTGCGGGTACTGCTGCTGAGCGGGGTAGCCCTGCTGAGCGGGGTAGCCCTGCTGTCCTGGGTGACCCTGCTGTCCCGGGTGCCCCTGGTAGCCCTGCTGCCGGTCCGGGTACTGCTGCCCGGGGTACTGCTCACCCGGGTACTGCTGCCCCGGGTACTGCGGCTGCGCGGGAGCCGGCTGCGCGGGAGCGAAGACCTCGGTCCGGGACCCCGCCGGATACGGGGGCTCGGGCTGCTGCCGCACCGGGGCGAACACCTCGGTCTGCGATCCGGCCGGTCCCAGGCCCTGCGTGGGCTGCTGCGGCATGACCTGCGTGGCCGCCGGCCCCTGCTGCGCCACGGCGGCCCCCGCCGCGGCTCCCGCGGCCGCGGCACCGGCGACGCTGCCCGCCGTGATCACCTCGGTCATCACGTCACGCTCGGTGTGCGTGGTCTCCGCGGCGTGCAGCAGGCCGGGCTCGGCCGCGCCCTGGGCGGACATCGACGTCACCGCCCGCAGGATGTTGTGCAGCGGCGGCCGGTCGTTCGGGTCGTTGCGGGTCATCGCCAGCACGAGCGGCAGGATCGCCGGGTCCACCGGCCCGACGTCCTGCGCGGTCAGGTCCCGGCCCGTGAAGTTCAGGTCGTTGGGGAGCGTGCCCGTGGCGCAGAAGATCAGCAGCAGGCCCAGGCTGTAGACGTCGGAGCGCGGGTGCGGCTTGCGGGTGAACAGCTCCGGCGCCATGTACGCGATGGTCCCGGCGGCGTGCGTGGAGGTCTGCGAGCCGTGGCCCTTGGCGATGCCGAGGTCGATCAGGACGCAGCGGCCGTCGGACACGATGATGTTGGCGGGCTTCACGTCCCGGTGCAGGTAGTGCTCCTCCTGCAGGACGGCGAGGGCCCCGGCGACGTCGTCGGCCACGCGCAGCAGGTCCTGGCGGGGCAGCGTGCCGTGCTCCTGCACGACCTGCGAGAGCGTGCGGCCCGGTACGAGCTCCATGGCGAACCACGGGGTCGGGTCGTCGAGCCCGGCGCGGACGAACCGCGGGAAGCCGCGCCCGCCGAGCTGCTCCAGGAGGTCGGACTCGGTCACGAACCGCTCGCGCGAGCCGTCCTGGGTGTTGGTCAGCACCTTGAGGGCGACGACGCCGTCCGACGCCGACTCGGCGCAGTACACGTGCGCGAAGCCGCCGTGCCCGAGCGACTCGCGCAGCACGAAGCCGCCGAGCACCTCGCCCGTCGCGGGGACGTGGCCGGTCGCCTGGGTCAAGCCTGGCTGCCCGGACTGGTGCGGCGGCTGAGCGGCGCCCGGGGATTGCGCGGGGCTCGCCGCCTGCGCCGAGTTCGCCGCCTGCGCCGAGTTCGCCGGCTGCGCCGAGTTCGCCGCCTGCGGGGTGCCGGCCGGCCGGACGCGGGCCTGGACGCGCGTCGCGTACGGGTCCGGCACCGTCCCGGCAGGTGGCGGCGGCACCTGGGCGATGCGCGGCTGCAGGTTCGTGGCGTCCGGATCCGACATGCCCACGAGCCTACTGTCTGTCAAGAGCGCCGGGGGAGGACCGCGGCGTGGGACTCGTGAAAGTTCACCCGGAGGTCAGCCGGCCGGGGACGGGACCGGAAGTTGCTCCTCCAGCTGCCCCTTCTGCTCCTCGACGGTCTTGTCGACCTGCTCGTCGATCTGCCTGCCGACCTCGTCCTCGACGCCCTGCCGGACGTCCTCCTGGAACCCCTGCGTCACGTCGGACAGCCAGCCGCCGAGGTCGCCCGCCGCGAACACGATCACCCACGCGACGATCACGAGGAAGTACGGCCAGACGGCCAGGCGCCGCCCGCGGCGCAGCGGCGTCAGGTAGTTGAGGAAGCCTGCCGCCAGGAGGCCGAGCGCCGGGATGGTCAGGTTGGCGGCCTGGTCGCTCCAGGCCGGGTCGAGGTTCAGCAGGCCGAGCACGCCGTCGCCGAGCACGCGGAACGGGGTCCACAGCGAGACGTCGGGCATCCGGTCGAAGCCCGGGACGAGACGCACCAGCTGGTAGATCCCGAGCAGCAGCAGCGCGCGCGGGATCCAGGCGAGGATCTCCCCGGCGATCCGGCCGCCGACGCCGCCCCGGTCGTCCTCCGGGCCGGGGCCGGGGCCGTGCCCGTCGGCAGGTCCGCCGGCGGGCTCGCCGGGCAGGGCGGTCCCCGGCGGCAGCGCGGCCGCGTGCTGCCCGTGCGAGCTGCTGTGCCCGTACGGGCCGTCCTGCCCGTACGGATCCGCCGGCGCGTACGGATCCGCCGGCCCGGCCGCCCCCGGCCGGGTCGCCACGGGATCGATCACCTCGGTGTTCGCCCGGACGGACCGGCGCAGCGAGTGCAGGTCGCCGGTCGGGGTGGGCACGACGCCGCCGTCGTCCCACTGCATCTGGCTCCAGATGTACGACTTGATCTCGCGCGGTGTGCGGCCGCCGGCGCGGTACTGCCCGATCTTCGCGAGATGGTCGACGATGACCTGCTCGGCCCGGTTGCCGAAGCCGCCACGCTCCAGCGCCTGGAGCCTGCCGACGAGCTCCTGGTCGAAGACCAGGCTGGTCATCGGCTCGCCCGGCTGCACCGGACGGGGGTTCATGCCGGGTGTGAACTGGGCGGTGGGGTCGGACACTGGTCGGCTCCTCGGCGTCGCGGGTGAAAAAGAACCTACCAGCTCATGCCCCGGTGACCTTGGCGTAGTGGAGGAACGCCACGTCGCGGGTGAAGCCCTCCGACTCGTACAGGCCCTGGGCGGCGACGTTGTCCCAGGCAGTGGCCAGGGACACGCGGATCGCGCCCGCCCGGCGCGCGCGTTCGCAGGTCGCCCGCACCAGGTCGCGTCCGGCGCCGGTGCCGCGCACGGCCGGGTCCACGAACAGGTCGTTGAGCACCCACACGGGCCCCAGGCTGACCGACGACCAGGACTGGTACGACTGCGCGAACCCGATCACCGCGGGCGCGTCACCCGTGGTGGCACCGCCGGTGGCACCGGCCGCGGCGTCGTCCCCGGCGGCGTCGTCCCCCGACCGTTCGGCGACGAGCAGCACCGTGTCCGCGGCGCCGAGCCGCGCGCCGAGGAACTCGCGGACCCGGGCCTCGTCGGCCTCGTGCTCGTAGAAGGCCAGGTACTGCCGGAAGAGGCCGACGACGGCGTCGAGGTCGGCTGCGGTGGCGTCGCGTACATGGAGAGGCACGCGGGCGATCATGGCAGGTTCGGGCGGCGTGGCGCCAATATCCGGTCAAAATGGCGCCAAGAACGGTGCTCGCGCGATCGAGGCGCTCAGAACCCCCGGGCGATCGCGGCACCCGCCGCGAGCCATGCCCGCTGCGTGGCGGGCCGCAGCCTGCGGAGGCTGAGCTGCCCGTCCACCATGCCCGGGTCGAACGGCACCGTGACCACCTCGCGGGCCAGGTTCCGGTAGCCCCGTACCACCTGCTGGAGCTCCGGCGGCGTCGCCTTCGGGTCCGCCTGGCTCACGAGCACCACGGCGCCGCGCGCCAACTCGGCGCTGCGCGGGTCGCGGGCGGCGAGCGCCTCCAGGAGCAGGGCCCCGGCCTCGGCGTGGTCGTCCCGTGTGGTGGTGGCGACCACGATCTGGTCGGTGTGGTCGATCATGCGCAGCCACATCGGGTCGGACTCGTCGTTGCCCGAGTCGATGAAGATGAGCCGGTAGTACTTGGACAGCACCGCGTGGATGGCGTCGACGTCGCCGGACGAGATGCGCTGCTCGTCGGCGAGCACCATGGGCTTGGAGCGCAGCACGTCGAACCGCATCTGGGGCTGATGGTGCACGTACCAGGCGAGGTCCGCGAGCTGCGCGGACGGCCCGAGGAAGTGCTCGATCTGCGGGAGCAGGTCGTGCAGGGTGGCGTCGTGCGGGCCCTGCTGGGTGCGCCAGCCGAGGGTGCCGCGCGTCTGGTTGTTGTCCCAGGCCACGACGCCGGAGCCGCCGTGCGCGGCGAAGACGGAGCTGAGCAGGACGGTGCCGGGCGTCTTGCCGGCGCCGCCCTTGCCGTTGACCACGGCGACGGTGCGCGGGCCGGGCCAGTGCTGGGAGACGGCGGCCTCGTCGGCGCGCTCGGCGCGTTCCTCGGCGCTCGGCGGCATGTGCATCCCGATCCGCGCCAGCGCGCCGCGCACGCCCCGCCGGGCGGGGTCCTCGCCGCGCTCCTCGACGAGGAAGGAGCGGCGGTCGCTGTCCGGTGGGTAGGGCGCGAGCGGGTGGCCGGGCATCTCGGCCGGGGCGGCGGGCGGACGGCCGGAGTTCTCGGTGGGGCGGGCGGGCGGACGGCCGGGGCCCTCGACCGGGATCGCCGGCGGTGCCGCGCTCCGGCGGCGGGCGGCGGCCCGTGACGGGAACGGGGAGGAGCGGGGCGGGGCCTCGGGGTGCGCGGCGTCCGTCGTCGTGCCCTGACCCGCGGCCGGTGGCGGTGCCTGCGGACGGAGCGTCGCGCGGTCCGGCATCGGCGGGAAGGGGAAGTCCGGCGCGCCCCGCGCCTGCAGCGAGTGCTGGGGGAAGGCCTGCGCGGGTCCCGCGTACGCGGGTTCCTGGTAGGGCACGTCGCCGTGGCCCTGCTGCGCCGCGGACGACGGCGCCGCGGACGACGGCGTTGCGTACGACGGCGGTGCTGCGTACGACGACGGCGTTGCGGACGACGCTGGTGCGGCCGGCTCCGGCGGCGTCTCGCCCTGCCGGACCGATCCGTCGGGATGCACCACGAGCTCGGAGGTTCCCTCCGGCCCCTGCGCCGTCACCGCGACCGGCCGCCCGAGCGCGATGGCGTGCTCGACGACCCGCCGCATCACCTCGGTGCGGGCCTGGGAGAGCGTGGTCATGTAGATCGGGTACGAGTTGCCGCCGATGACGACCTCGCCGCTGCCGTCGTCGCGGACGACCGCAGCGACGACATGGCCGCGATCCCAGCCCGGTGCCGCGCCGATGCTCATGCGCCTGCCCCCTCGGACGTCGTGCCGGACGCCGGGCCCCACCCTGGGCCCGGCGCGCGGGATTTTTCACCCGCAGTTCGGCACAGGGTACAGCCCGGGCGTCCGGTTCAGGACAATCCGCCGGTCACGCGACCCGCGCCGCCTTGTGCAGCTTGGACCGCGCGTACTCGGCTCGCGGCACGTACGGCGTGACGTGCAGCAGCATCCCGGCCTCGGCCGGGGTGCGGTCGGCCTTCCAGGAGTTGCACGCGAAGCAGGCCGCCACCAGGTTGAGCCAGGTCGAGGGGCCGCCGCGCGAGCGGGGCAGGATGTGGTCCACCGTGTCGGCGGGACCACCGCAGTAGGCGCAGGCGCCGTCGCGCCGCTTGATCCCCTGCTTGGTGCAGGCGGGTGCGCCGCTGCGCTTGTAGAGCCACCGCATCGCTACGTACCGGACCAGCCGCAGGACGCGCGGTAAGGGGAAGGGCCCGAAGGTGCGGTCGTCGACCGCCTCCTCCACGACCGCGACCTCCCGCACCAGCATCCCGATCGCGTGCTTGACCGATACACGGTGCAGCGGCTCGTAACCGGCGTTCAGTACGAGGACATCGGCCACGGGTCCGCTCCTTTCGTGTTCGTCTCGTTCGTCGGTGCCAAGAAGTGCAAAAGAAAAGCCGCCCAGGACGCGAAGCGTTCTCGAGGCGGCACACGGGTGCTGGTCCGGCAGTGGCCGGATCAGCGGCGTATGGCGCCTCGGAGGGCCTCGCGGCCGTCCAGGAGGTGCTGCGCGGTGGTCGGGTAGGACGAGGCGCGTGCGCAGCGGATCATGAGCGTCCCGTCCTTTCTGGTGGTCGTTCCGGAGGGCTTGGTGCCTGTTGCGTTGCCGGCCGTTCGAGTACGGCCAGGTGACGAGATCGGGTGACCTCGTCGTGAAGAAAGGTACACACGGAGCCTTGGTCCGTCCATGCCTTTTTGGTATCCGTTCCCAAGAATTCATCAAACCAGGGGAACCCGCCTGTGCGACACGCCGCACTCGTTCCGTCCCGCCTGCTCACACCGGATGTCGGTGTCTCGCGCTACGGTTACCCCTCGGCCGGGCGTTTCCCGGCGGAACGGACAGTCAGTTGGAAGGAGCCCACATCCCATGATGGGAGGACATCACGCAGCGACAGGCGCAGCCGCCTGGGTCGCCGTGACCTCGACCGCCCCGTTCGCCTTCGGCTGGTACGAGGGGGTGTCCGACACCGGCGTCCTGGCGGGAGCCCTGGTCTGCGCGGGTGCCGCGCTGCTGCCCGACGCCGACCACCACAGCGGCACCATCGCGAACGCCCTGTCGCCGGTGTCCAACTGGGTGGTGAAGGTGGTCGAGACGGTCTCGGGCGGGCACCGCAAGGGCACGCACTCGATCCTCGGCGTCGTGGTCTTCACCGCCATCGCCTGGCTGCTGAGCTTCGTGCGCGTCGACACCGGGATCGAGGGGATCGGGACGGTCCAGGTGGGTCCCGGCATCCTCTGCGTGCTGCTGGTCGCGTTCGCGCTCAAGGCGCTCAAGATCACGCGGGACACCAAGATCCTGCCGTGGACGACGTCGGTCGTGCTCGCCGCCCTCATCGCGGTCTTCGCGCCCGAGGAATGGTTCTGGATGCCGTTCTGCGTGGCCCTCGGCTGCGTGGTGCACAACCTGGGCGACTTCATCACCACCAACGGCGTGCCGTGGTTCTGGCCCCTGAAGTTCCGCTCCCCGCGCTGGGCGCGGGACGGCAAGGGCATCATCGAGCTCACGTCGTTCTGGAAGCGCAACGGCAGCCTCGCCATGCCGATCCTGGGCAACGCGGGCTCCGTGCGCGAGTGGATCTTCCTGATCCCGGTGTCGCTGTACGCGGTCGTGGGGATCGTGTGGGCGCTGCTGAGCCAGATGGGGTACTACCCGCAGGGGTTCTGGAACCAGGTCTTCGGCATCGCCTGAGACGTCGTCGTCCGGCGTCGCCGTCCGTCGTCGTCCGACGGCGACGGGCGCGTCCGCCTACAGCCCCCGCGCCACCGCCGCGCCCGCCGCGAGCCAGGCGCGCCTGGTCGCCGGGCGGAGCGCGCCGTGGCGCAGGTGCCCGTCCACCATCCCCGGGTCGAACGGGACGGTGACGACCTCGCGCGCGATGGGCGCGTAGCCCGCGGCGACCTTCCGGATCTCCGCGGGCGGCGCCTTCTGGTCCGCCTGGCTCACGACCACCACCGCCTGCTGCGCCAGGTAGGCCGACCGCCCGTCCCGCTCGGCCAGCCCCTCCAGCAGGAGCGCGCCCGCCTCGGCGTGGTCGTCGCGCGTGGTCGTGGCGATCACGAGCTGGTCGGACAGGTCGATCATGCGCTGCCACATCGGGTCGGACTCGTCGTTGCCCGAGTCGATGACGATGAGCCGGTAGTACTTGCTCAGCACGGAGTGGATCGCGTCCACGTCCGACGGGTCGATCCGCTGCTCGTTCGCCATCGCCATCGGCTTGGACCGCAGCACGTCGTAGCGGTCGCGCGTCTGGTGGTGCACGTACCGCGCCAGATCGGCGGCCTGGGCCGACGGCCCCAGCAGGTGGTCCGTGCGCGGCAGCAGGTCGAGCAGCGTCGCGTCGTGCGGGCCCTTCTCGGTGCGCCAGCCGAGCGTGCCGCGCGTCTGGTTGTTGTCCCAGGCCACCACGCCGGCGCCGCCGTACTGCGCGAACACCGCCGACAGCAGCACGGTCGACGGCGTCTTGCCCGCTCCGCCCTTGCCGTTCACGATCGAGATCGTCCGGGGGCCGGGCCAGTGCTGGCTCACCTCGCGCTCGTCCGCCCGGATCGCGCGCTCCGCGGTGCTCGGCGGGATTCGCACGCCGATCCGCGTGAGCCAGCCCCGGAAGCCCTGCTCGGCGGGCTCCTCCACGGAGACCTGGGTGAGGAACGACCCCCGCGCCTCGCGGTGCGCCCGCGAGCCCGGGCCGTCGTCGGGATGGAACGGGTCCGGGACGCCGGTCCGCTCGGGGACCCTCGGGGACGACGGCGCGGTGCGCGCGTGCTGCGAGGCGGGCGCGCGCAGGCCGGGGTCCAGGCGGGAGCCGTTCGGGACCCTGCCGCCGGGGTCGGTGTCCGGGGTCAGGCCCTCCACCGCCACGTAGCCGACCGCGACGTCGGGGGCGGGGGCTGGTGCCGCGGGGGTGTCAGCCGCGGGCGGGGCGGGATCCGGTGCCGGTCCGGCGGGGGCGTTCCCCGCCGCGCCGGCAGGAGCCGGAGCGGCGCTCGCCTGGTGCCCGGGCTCCGGCGCGGGTTCCCCGAAGGGATCGGTGGCGCGGACCGGGGGCGGGCTCAGCGGGATGCGCCGCCGGGTGACGTCGGGTTCCGGGTCCGGGGCAGGGGCCGCCGGGCCGGCGTCGTCCCGGGTGACGACCGGCGTCGGACCCGACGGCGTCGGCCCGTCCTCCTCCGGCACGACCGTCCCGTCCGGGTGCACCACGAGCCTCCAGATCCCCTCGGGGCCCTCCGCGCTCGCGCGGACGGGCCGCCCGGCCGCGACGGCGCTCTCCGTGACCCGGCGCAGGACCTCGACCCGGGCCTCCTCGAGGCTGGAGGTCGCGACGGGGTAGGACGTCCCGTCGATCCGGACCTCCCCGGACCCGTCGTTCCTGACGACGGCCTCGATGACCGGCCATCTGCGCACGGTGTCGGCGCTCATCCGCGTGCTCCTCGTGGTCTGCTCTCGTCCCCCGCAGGAGCCAGCCTGAGCCAAACCGCGCGAGAAAGCGACCGGAAACGCCGGACGGGTCGGTCGGGACCGACATGCCCAGCGGCCCTGCGGCGGTGCGCGCGGCGACCGCCGCAGGGCTCACCAGGAACGTTGCCGGCGGGGCGAGTGAGTGCCGCCGGCGCGGCCTCAGCCCTCGCCGAACTCCACGCTGATCGGCTCGAAGGCCGTGCCCGCCGGGTAGTTGCCGCCCCACAGGACCGCTCCCGCGTGGCTCACCTCGACCTGGGCCCAGTGGAGAGCGCCGTCCTTGTCCTCGGGCTGCCCCACGAGCCGGAAGGCGTCCGTCCGCACGCCGGAGTCCCGCTCCAGCACGGACATCACCCAGTCGTCCCCGGCGCGGCGCACCTCCGGGTCCCCGACCTCGCCCACGAACGTCCCGAAGTGGCCGAAGAACGCGACCGAGCCGCCGAACGCGAAGGCGTCCGCGTCCGGCGTCGTGCCGCCGCCCTCGAGGCCGGCGGACCGGCCGGCGTCGCCCGGGAAGCGGAACTCCGCGCCGTCGCCTCCCACCTCCGGGGCCACGGCGAGGCGGCCGCCGGGCGCACCGGCGACATACATGAGCAGACTCGGCTTGATTCCCCAGTTCAGATGCACGGGACGACCTTATCGGGGCATCGCGCCCACGGCACCGTCCGGGCGTCGTCGAGGTCGCGGCACGGGGCGCCGTCGTACGGTGGGGCAATGAACGACACCGCGACCGTCACCGCAGCCGCGTCCGGGAACGACGGCGCCGAGTTCGGCGTGCACTCCGAGGTCGGGCGGCTCCGCAAGGTGCTGGTGTGCGCGCCGGGGCTGGCCCACCGCCGGCTCACGCCGTCGAACTCCGACGGGCTGCTGTTCGACGACGTGCTGTGGGTCGAGCGCGCCCAGCAGGACCACGCCGCGTTCGTGGCGGAGCTGACGGCGCGGGGCGTGGACGTCGTCGAGCTGCACGCGCTCCTGGCGGAGACGCTGCGCGTGCCGGGCGCGCGGGACTGGCTGCTGGATCGCAAGATCGTGCCCGAGATCGTCGGGGACGGGCTCGTCGGCGCCACGCGCGAGTACCTGGAGTCGCTGCCGCCGCACGTGCTCGCGGAGTACCTGATCGGCGGCCTGGCCGTCGCCGACGTGCCCGAGCTGCCGCCCGGGCACCGGGCGCTGGCGGCCTTCAGCCCGGACGAGCGCGAGTTCCTCATGCCGCCGCTGCCGAACACCCTGTTCACGCGCGACACGACCTGCTGGCTGTACGGCGGCGTCACCCTGAACCCTCTGTACTACCCGGCGCGGCGGGACGAGACGCTGCTGATGAAGGCGGTCTACGAGTTCCACCCGGAGTTCACCGGCTCGCGCGTGTGGTGGGGCGATCCGGAGGCCGACCACGGCCGGGCCACGTTCGAGGGCGGGGACATCATGCCCGTCGGGAACGGCACGGTGCTCATGGGGATGGGCGAGCGCACGTCCCGGCAGGCGATCACGCAGGTCGCCGCGCGGCTGTTCGAGCAGGGGGCGGCCGAGCGGGTGGTGGTCGCGGGGATGCCGCGGCTGCGGTCGGCGATGCACCTGGACACGGTGATGACGTTCGTGGACGTGGACACCGTGACGGTGTACCCGCGGATCGTGGACGGGATCCATCCGTTCGTGCTCACGCCCTCGGGTGAGGGTGACGGGGCGGGGAGCCGGGGCGTGCGGGTGTCCGACGTCGACGGCGGGCGGAGCTTCCTCGACGTCGTCGCGCACGCGATGGGCCTGGACGGGCTGCGGGTCATCGAGACCGGCGGCGACCTCTTCGAGTCGGAGCGGCAGCAGTGGGACTCCGGGAACAACTGCGTCGCCGTCGAACCGGGCGTGGTGTTCACGTACGACCGCAACACCACGACCAACGACCTGCTGCGCAAGGCGGGCGTGGAGGTGCTGGAGATCGCGGGCGGCGAGCTGGGGCGGGGGCGCGGGGGCGGGCACTGCATGACGTGCCCGATCGTGCGGGATCCGGTGTGAGCCATGCGGCGTCCGCCGGATGCCGGCCGCGCGCTGCCGTGAGAGGTCTGTGAAAAGGGACGACGACGCCGCCGGGGCCGTTACCGTATCGGCGTGGCCGTACTCGAGATCCTCCCGCCCAGCACCCACCTGGCGTTCCGCGCGATGCAGGCGCTGCGGCCGCACCTGAAGGACGCCGAATCGTTCGAGAAGCAGGTCGACGACGTGCAGCGGCCGGACGGCTACCGCCTGCTCGGCGCGTTCGACGACGAGCGGGCCAACGGCACGGACGCCGTCGCGACGCTCGGCTTCCGGTTCGGCACCAACCTCGCCTGGGGGCGGTTCTGCTACGTCGACGATCTTTCGACGCTGCCGGGCGAGCGCGGCAAGGGGCACGCGTCGGCGCTGCTGGAGCGGGTGCACGAGATCGCGGCCGACGACGGGGTGACCGAGGTGCACCTCGACTCGGGGGTCCAGGCGGAGCGGGCCGCAGCGCACGGGCTGTACTTCCGCCAGGGGTACCGGATCACGTCGTACCACTTCGGGCGCGAGGTCTGAGAGGACGAGGGAGCCGCGGCGCGATCGCGGGAAAGCCGATCGCGCCGCGGCGTCGTCGTACCTAGGTGTTGCCGCACCCGTGCGGCGTCGTCGTACCTACGACGGGACCTGCCGCCCGGGAGCCGATCCCCGGCGGCTTGACCAGATCAGCCGCAGTGCTCGAACGGGCTCGTGTAGCTGCTGGAGCCCACCGAGCCGCCCCAGCGGACGCACGCGTTCGGCGCGTACTTCTTCACCGGGCCGGCGTAGTAGGCGTAGCTGCCGGAGTCGGTGGTGCGGGTGCCGCCCTGCACCTCCAGGAACGCGGAGACGGCGCTGGCGCGGCCGATGTTCGTGCTCTTGATCGTGACCACGCAGTTGTAGCCCGTGGCCGGGTTGTACATGAGGTGGACGCGGCCGCCGGTCACGGCCGCGCTGTCGATCGGGTCGAAGGCGCTGCCGCAGACCTCGCCCGGCGTGTACGGGTTGGAGCTCCCGCCGCAGTCGTCGTTGCTCGCGACGGCGATCCGGCTGCCCAGCGGCACGGTGACGCCGTCGACGGTGGGGCTGGTGTCGACCGATCCGCCCGAGAACCGCTGCTCGTAGTGCAGGTGCGGCGCGCTGGAGCCGCCGGTCGAGCCGACGGTGCCGAGCTTGGTGCCCTTGCTGACCGCCATGGACTGCCCGGCCGAGCGGACCATCGTGTCGAGGTGGGCGTAGCGGGTCTGCGTGCCGTCCGAGTGCACGACCTTGACCCACTTGCCGTACGAGGTGCTGCCCTCGTTGTCGAAGTAGGCGGTGCCCCCGGCGGTGGCGAGCACGCTCTCGCCCGCGATGGCGTCGCCGCCGTAGCTCTGCCAGTCGATGGAGCCGGCCGGGTTGTGGCCCGGGGACCAGTTGTTGGCGTAGAAGGTCTTGCCGCAGGCGAAGGGGGAGCGGTGGCTGATCGCCGCGGTGGCGGCGGGGGCGGTGGCGATCGCCGCGGTGAGGGTGAGGCCGGCGACGGCGGCTGCCGCGGCGGCGAGGCGGGCGATGCGGGACATGCGAGACGGAGTGCTTCTCATGGTCTCTCCTGTTCAACATGCGTGCGGGACAGGTGGGGCGGGACCATGGAAGCCGGGGGAGATCTCCGCGAACAAGGGGAGATCTCCCCATCTCAGGGAAATTCGCCGGGGGTTTCCCCGGCGGTCATCCTGGCTCGGGGGCGCTCAGAAGTCGAACAGGTCACCCAGGAAGGATTCCTTGCGCTTCTTCTTGTCGTAGCGCGGGTCGTAGTGGTCGTGGCGCCGGTCGTCGTCGTACCGGTGGCCGTCCTGGCGCCGGTCGTCGTAGCGGCGCTCCTCGTAGCGGCGGTCGCCGTACTGCGGCTGGGCCGGGTAACCCGCTGCCGGCTGGGCCTGCACCGGCCGCGGCGCGGGCGGCGCCGCCGGCACGGCCGGAGCCGCGGCGCGGCCGCCGTTCTCGGCCGCGATCTCGGAGTCGATCGCACGGTCGATGATCTTGTCGAGCTCACCCCGGTCCAGCCACACACCACGGCACTGCGGGCAGTAGTCGATCTCCACCACGCGTCGTTACATAGGGCCATCTGGATGGGACTTGTCCAGCGCGTCGCCCGCGTTTGTTGACGGGACAGTCTTTGCGAGCGACGGCGCTGGTCGGGGTTTGATTACTGCTTCCCGAAGGCGGGCTTGCCTGACGGGTGGGTCAGAAGTCGAACAGTTCGCCGAGGAAGGATTCCTTGCGCTTCTTCTTGCCGTACCGGGGGTCGTAGTGGTCGTGGCGGCGGTAGTCGTCATCGTCGTCGTGTCGGCGACCCTCGTAGTGCCGCTCGTCGTAGTGGCGCTCACCGTACTGGGGCTGCGCGGGGTAGCCCGCGGGCTGCGGCGGCACGGGCTGCGGGGTCGTGGGAGCGGCCGGTGCGGCGGTGGGCCTTGCGTTCTCTGCGGCGATCTCGGAGTCGATGGCGCGGTCGATGATCTTGTCGAGCTCGCCCCGGTCCAGCCACACGCCGCGGCACTGCGGGCAATAGTCGATCTCCACACCCTTACGGTCAGTCATTACGAGCGGCGTCTGGTCGATAGGACACTGCATGGGATGGCTCCTTGTGATCTGGTGGCAGGGTGTTCGGAGACGTCAACGCGCCTACCAGCGCGATGGTTCCAAGGCCCACCAGGCCGCCAGGATGGTGTCGGCTGGGCTGTGACGTCCTCGAATCACACCGGTGGGAGGTGGCCGAGTGCACTGGTCAGCCTGGGCAAGGCGTCCCTTTCGGCCTCCAGGCCACCACCGCCAGGCACTGCTGAGGAAACTCGAAAGCCAGCGCGGCTGCCGCAGCCGTGGACGAAGAAGCCAAGCGGGCCGCGAACATCCGCGCGTGCGCCCTCCAGGCACGGATCCGCGACATGTCGCCGAGACCGGGCTGATCCGCCAGCGGAACTGCGAACAGCCCAACCTCGGCAACGTGGCGTGAGTCAGCGCAGCACGCGGGCTTGTGGTAGCGGCCGCGCCTTATATGGGATCTTCTCGTGGTAGAGCCACGTCTTGTAGCTCCGTGCTGCTGAGGCGGTCTGCACTCCCTGGATGTGCAGTACCCCGTGGACGATGGTCGTCTCGATGCTTCTGTCGCCGTAGTTGATCAGGTGGGTGACGTCACCGGGGAGAACAACGGCCAGTACCACCTTGCCGTTCGGGGCGAACGACGAGCCTCCTTGCGCCAATTTCACGAGGTGCGTTCGGTCCTCGCTGAATTCGTAATGCTCGGTCGACATTGCGATCCCCCTTCTCCTTCCGCGCGCCTGGAGCGTCGCGGCCTCGCCGTCCACGTTACGGCGAACTTCCAACGCCGACACGCCCAGGAGGTGCTGCCATGTCTCGTCCTACCCGTCTACCTAACCTGCCGACACCCGGCCTGGACCAGCCGCATTTGCGGTTGCGGTTCCACACTGCCAGCCCGGAAGCCGACACTCCTGGTTCGCATGGTTCCACGCCGCCCTTGGAGATCGTTGGCTCCCCTTAACTCGGCGGCGAGTATCGCCGTCCTACTTGCGCCAGGATCTGTGATGTGTTGTGGATCAGGAACCGTGACCATCTAGCCTGAGACCGTGGCGATCGTAGACTTGGACCGACAGCAGGGGTTTGCTCTGCTCGCGGAGATGACCTCTACGCGGAACCTGCTCGCTTATGGCATCCGGGTCGTCCGCACTGGCGCGTTCATCGACACAACCCGCGACCCCATCCTGACCATGTTGTCGATCGGCGTCGAGAAGCTCTACAAGCTGACCCTCGGGCTCATTGCCCTGGACTGCGACCACAGGTGGCCCACCAAGTCAGAGATGCAGAAGCAGGGGCACAAGCTCGTCTCCATGCACGTGGCGGTCATGAACGAACTGCGAGTGCGCACCGCGAACAAGAGTCAGTATGTTCGCGAGCTCCTCGCCGAGGTCGACAACGACCCTGTCGTCGCGCCCATCATCGAAGCGCTCGACATGTACGGACGCATGGGACGGTTCTACTACCTCGATGAGTTGGGCGATGCCCCGCAACCGGTCAGCCCTGGCGACGCATGGCAGAACATCGAACAAGCCGCGCTCGCTGACCCAGCAGTCGCAACTCTATATGAGCAGGCGGTGAAGGATGTTGGCGACAACGAGGCCTGGGAGAAGTTCATCCGGGCACTCCACGGGCGCATCGCGACGGCTGTCGAGCGCATCTGGGTCGCGATCGCAGTGTGCGGGAGAAACCATGCCTTGGGAGAGACCGGCGAGACCTTTGGCTTTGAGGTACACCCCGATGCTGTAGGCAGACAGTAGGTTGCACCGGGTCTGCCTTGGTATTCATCGACCTATATCAACGCCAGCTTGACGAGTGCGCGCCGGACCGCTTTGCGGCCGGCTCCCATGGTGCGCGCGATAGCCCCATCGAGAGCCCGCCGAGGTGGAGCTCCACGACCTCAGCCGCTTCTTCGACACCAAGTCCCGGATGCCGTGCGCCGTACCGGGCGGCGTCGGGACTGCCCGAGGGACGGTTGACACTTGAGCGGTGCCCAGCCGAAACCGTCATGGCCGGTGGGTGCTCGGTGCGCTCCGTCCGGGTCCTGCCACAGATCGACGCGACGCGAGCCCGTAGCATTCAGAGATGCAGGAAGACACCCGGGATGTCGGAGTCAAGGCCTCAGCGGCCGCGATCGGAGCGCTTGCCGGAACAGCTGTTGCTGGACCAGTCGGCGGTATCGTCAGTGCGGCTGTCACGCCGATCCTGGAGCCTCTGATGATGAAGGTCTTCGAGGAGTTCTCATCGGATTCACGGGAGTCGGCCACCGGAGTGCTCGTTGAGGCGGCTGAACACGCCGGGACCGGGCCGACAGAGTTTGCTGAGCAGGTGCGTCGAGGCGAGATGCAACGGCTCGTTGGCGGCGCTGCGTTCGCGGCCGGGGCTCGCACCAGAAACAAGGACAAGATTCGCGGGCTGGGCCGGGCGCTCGCTGATGGGATTCTTGCTGAAGACACGGCCAAGCTCGACGAGACCCACCTCATCCTTCGCGCGATGGATGACTTGGAAGCTCCGCACATTGCCGTCCTGAACTATCTCGCGAACTTCTGGCCTCCCACGCTGGCTGCTGGTGGCACGGTGGTGCGAGAGCCAGCGCCTTTGAACGCAGCGGACCACGCGGAGCGTGCGTGGCGAGGCCGCCCGCGATGGACGGTTCAGCAGGTGATTGCCGCCCGTGAAGGCTTCGCGGATGCCGTGCCGAGCTTGCTTGGGACTTTGCAGCGCCACGGGCTCGCATCCGCGGAGCAGGACCTCAAGAAAATGCTCGACGACTACGACAAGGCGACCAAGAAGGCGCAGTCCGCCACGTCGCGATCGTCGCAGACCCCCAAGTTCGACACGACGAAGCTCGAGGACCGCTGGGCTGCAACTGGCTTCGCCCATCGGGTTCTCGCCTATCTCCTGGCGGAAGGAGTTGCGGTGAGCCCTGCGGACGCGCAGTAGCGCTGGATGGACCGGAATCGGCGGGGTAAGCCTCCCATCCGGCCTCCAGGGCCCGGTCAGATGTCGCTGAGGAACCTCGTATCCCGCCATCTTGCCGGAGCCACTGGCATCCACGTCTGAGGATCCCCGGATGTCAGATCGGAAGACACGTCAGTGGTATTGCGAGACGCTCGGTGTGGGGTCCCCGGCTGGTGACGGCAGATGCCAGTCACCAGCCGGAAGAGGCCGTCGTGCTTGTTCCGAGGTCTCGCTCGTCGTGACTAGACTGCTAGCCTTCGCCGATCAGGCGGTTGAGCGACTCCACGGAAGCCAGTGTGGTGGTTCCCGCGCAGGCCAGGCCGATCAGAATCCTCACCCCTGTTCCCGCCTCCGCGGCGACAGCAGCTGCTGCCACACCTGCGCAGGTAGCCAGGAGCAGGGCGATGAACCAGATCACCGCGGACCTCAGGCTCACCAGCCCCTCGGGTCCGCGCTCCTCGGAGCCCTGTCGTCGTACAGTGGTCTTCAAGCTTGTTTCCTCCTATTCGCGGGCGGAACTTGCTGGCGGCTCGCACCCCGTCCGGTGCGAGCCGCCCTGACTCGCGGTCCCGAAGCGACCGCACGTACAAGCTTCCTCGCTCGGAACCTGGCAGTCGAGGCAGGGTGCATGTAGGCTTGACCCGCCAGTTCACAGTTACTCACAACATCAAATATTGGAACATGTACCAGGCGGGTTAAAGCGTGCAGAGCAAGATCGAGGATTGGGGTGTCCAATGACCATGGCCGAGATTGAGGCCGACTTCGGGCGGCCGCTGACCGGCAAGCGCCGCCAGGCGCTGAGCAAGCGGCTGGCGAGGCTGGAGTCGGCGGCGATGTCCGGGTCGGTGGACGGTGCACGCACCGCGTTCAAGCGGTTGGCGGGGGGTGAACTCCGTCGCGCGCTTCGGGTGCGGAACGGGTTCGCATACTGGGCTGACGCCCCGGAGTCTCGTACGGCCTCGGACCGGTCGCTGCCCCCGAAGGAGGATCGTCCACCGGCGGCCCGGATCATGTCCCCGCGAGGGGTCGCGCTGCGCTTCATGCTGACGGCGATCGCTCTGCAGCAGGCATGGCACCCGCGAGCAGGATCGCGAGCGACCAATGATGTCCCGATCTGGCCGGCCACCAGTAAGGATCACGGATGGGCCTGTCGACGACGCGTTGAGACTGACCCTGTAGCGACGGATTGGGACTGACCCCTCCGAGATGCTGGAGGGGTGATTG
>NZ_BAAANL010000005.1:0-469079 GCF_039529775.1 Myceligenerans crystallogenes | reverse complement strand
GCCCGCGCCGGCGGAGCCGCTCGGGACGGACGACGGCGCGGGCTCGCCCGGGCCGGTGCCCCCGGGCGGCGTCGGCTCGCCGGAGGACGCCTCGCCCGGCACGCCCTCCTCGGACGGCGCCGGGGAGGCGCCGGGCTCCTCGGCCGGAGTGCTCGGCTCCCCGCCCGGGACGGTCGGCGTCGGCTCGGGTGCGGTGCTCGGCTGCCCGCCCTGGGTGCAGACGGGCTCCTGGCCGCCCTCGCCGAAGTGCTCGTCGAAGCCCTCCACCTGCACCCAGGTGATGCAGTACTCGTCCGGCTCGATGAGCTCGGACCACGGCAGGTACGACTCGCCGACGAACGCGCCCGAGGCCTGCTGGTTCTGCGACTCGAAGTGGATCGACGCCGAGCCGGCGACGCCGTCGGCCGTGAACCTCACGTTGACGTGACCGCCGTCGGCGAACGTGCGCCCGTCGGGGAGGGTCAGGCCGGCGGCGGTGACGTCGTAAGGGGTCTCCCCGTCCGAGCCGCCGGACGCCGACGCGACGGGCGCGCCGACGGCCGAACCGGCAAGGAGGAGAGCTGCGGCGACGGAAGCCGCCCGGACAATGCGCATGAGGGTCCTTTCCCACTGGGACGGGAAGTGAGGTCGACGCGGGGCACCCGCGGGTCCTCCCGCGGGGCCGCGTCGCGGCTTAGGCTAGGGCACTCCGGGCAACGGCTGCCCGGGCCGTCCGCGGCCACATCGGTTCGGGTCGCGGCCCGTGACGGTCTCGGACCGCCGCGGCCGCGGCCGTCGCGCGCGGCGACCCGCACGCGACGACCCGCAGACGACGGCCGCCCGCGTCACCCCTTCACGGCCCCGGTCAGGCCGCCGACGATCCGGCGCTCGAACGCCGAGAAGAAGATCAGCGCCGGAATCATCGACAGCGACACGAACGCCAGCACGCGCGCCGTGTCCACGGAGTACTGCGAGGCGAACGCCTGCACGCCGAGCGGCAGCGTGTAGAGGACCTGGTCGTTGAGCAGGAACAGCGGCAGCAGGTAGCTGTTCCAGCTCGCGACGAACGCGAGGATCCCCACGGTGATGACGCCGGGCACCGACAGCGGGACCACCATCCGCCAGAAGAACCCGAGCCGGCTCGCGCCGTCGATGAACGCGGCCTCCTCCAGCTCGCGGGGGATGGCCCGCAGGAACGGGACCAGGATGATCACCGTGGTCGGCAGGGCGAACGCGATCTGCGGCAGGACGATGCCGGCCAGCGTGTTCGTCAGCCCGAGGTCGCGGACCAGGATGTACAGCGGCGTGATCGCGACGGTCATCGGGAACATGAGCCCCGCGGCGAACAGCGAGTACATCGCCTGCTTGGCCTTGAACGGGTAGCGCGCGATCACGTAGCTCGTCATCAGCCCGAGGACGACGACGCCGAGCGTGGTGCCCACCGCCGCGATCACCGAGTTGCCGAGCTGGCGCCAGAAGACCTCGCCGGTGAGCACCGAGACGTAGTTGCCCACCGCCCACGGGTCCGGGAACCCGGCCGGGTCCTTGATGATCTGGGAGTTCGTGCGGAACCCGCCCAGCACGACGTAGACGGCGGGCGCGAGGCAGACGCCGACCAGGCCGAACGCCACCAGGTAGGCGACCAGCCCGCCCGTGCCCGTGGCGGACGCGCGTTCCGCGCGCCGGGGAGACCTGCGGGACATCGATGTGACGACGGACATCAGGCCGCACCTCCGGTCAGGGCGCCCTCGGTGTCGCGGCGCAGCACGTACCGCTGGTACACGAGCGCGACGACGAGCGAGACGAGGAAGATGACGACGGCGACCGCGCTGCCGTACCCGTACGCACCGGAGATCCGGCCGTTGGCGACCATGTAGGTCGCCATGGTCGAGGTCCCGGCGGTGTCGGCGACGTACTGCCCCCAGATGACGAACACGAGGTCGAACACCTGCAGCGAGCCGATGATCGACAGGAAGGCCCAGATCCGGATGGTCGGGCCGAGCAGCGGCAGCGTGATATACCACTGGGTCTTCCAGTACGACGCGCCGTCGATGGCGGCGGCCTCGCGCAGTTCGTCGGGCACGCCCTGCAGCCCGGCGAGCATGAGGATGACGGCGAACCCGATGTACTTCCACACCAGGATGAGCATCAGGGACCAGATCGCGAGGTCGGGGTCGGCGAGCCAGTCCTGCCTGAGGGCGCCGAGCCCAGCCCGGTCCAGCACGTCGTTGACCGCGCCGGCGGTGTGCAGCATGAGGCTGAACCCGATCGCGACGATCACCTCCGACAGCACGTACGGCACGAACACCAGCACGCGGATCAGGGACCGCCCGCGCATCCGCCGGTTCAGCAGCAGCGCGATCGCGATGGCCACGGGGCCCTGCAGCACCAGGGACATCACCAGGACGAACCCGTTGTGCCACAGCGCGTCGAGGAACTTGGGGTCGGTGAGGATCAGCTCGTAGTTGCGCAGGCCCACGAACTCGACGGGAGGGCCGTAGCCGCTCCACTTGAAGAAGCCGTAGTACCCGGCCATGACGACCGGGACGATGACGAACGTGACGAAGACGGCGACGCCGGGGCCGGCGAGCAGGAGGATCTCCAGCCACCGGCGCCACGGCGCCTGGCGCCGCCGCGGCGCCCGGACCGGGGACGACGCCGCCGCGGCGCCGTCGTCCCCGGCCTCGAGCGGTCCCGGCACCGCGGTGCGCGCGTGCTCAGAGGTGCTCATGGAAGGCGTCTCAGCTCCGTGCGGCCGCGTCGGAGATCGCCTTCACCAGGCCCGCCGGGTCGGTGTCGCCCGTGAGCAGCTCGACGACCGACTGGTTCAGCGTGGTGCCGACCTGCTGGCCGTAGTTGGTGTCCAGGAAGTCGGACACGGAGGACGCCTCGGCCAGGGAGTCGAGCATCTGCTCGTCGTACTCGTTCTTCACGACGTCCTGCGCGTCCGCGTGCAGCGGGATCGTGCCGAAGGCGTCGTAGAACTTCTCCTGGTACTCCTCGGAGCTCATCAGCGCGAGGAACTCGCCGCACAGGTCCTTCGGGGCGCCGGCCGAGCAGGAGTTGCCGCCCTGACCGCCCATGACGGCGTTCGGGTCGCCCGCGCCGCCGTCCACCTGCGGGAACGGGAACCAGCCCAGGTCCGCCAGCGGCTTTTGGTCAGGGGTGAGGCTCATGACGACGCCGGGCTCCCAGGCGCCCATCAGCTCCATCGCGGCCTCGTGGTTGGCGAGCAGGCCCGCCGAGCTGCTGGCGCCCTGCTGCGCCGACGTGGTCAGGAAGCCCTCGTTGAACGGCTCCGCGCCGGCCAGGTCGGCGACGTCCTGCGCCGCCTTCTCGTAGCACGGGTCGGAGAAGTCGAGGGACTCGTTCGTCGCCGCGAGCGTCTCGGCCGTGCACTCGCGCAGCGCGAAGAAGTAGTACCAGTGGGCGGCGGGCCAGGCGTCCTTGCCGCCCAGCGCGATCGGGGTGATGCCCGCGTCCTGGAGCTTGCCGATGGCGTCGTACAGGTCGTCCGTGGTCTCGGGGGTCCCGGCGATCCCGGCCTCCTCGAATAGGTCCTTGCTGTACCAGATGCCGCCCGGCTGGATCAGCTGGGGCGCGGCCAGCAGCTTGCCGTCGACGGTGAGGGCCTCGTAGGCGGCGTCGCCGAGCTTCTCGCGCAGCTCGGGGGAGTCGACGGCGGTGCCCGTGAGGTCGAGGAGCTGGCCCGCCTCGGCCATGTCCTTCATCTTGCCGCCGCCGCGCTGCATGAAGACGTCGGGCGCGTCGCCCGAGTTCAGCGCGGTCTGCAGCTTGCCGTCGAGCTCCTCGTTCTGGATGTGCTGGGCCTCGACGGTGATGCCCTCGTGGCTCGACTCGAACTCGGCGGCCAGGTCGTCGAACCACTCCTTGCCCGGGCCCGTCGTGATGTTGGTCCAGACGGTCAGGGTGTACGGCTCGCCCTCCTCGAGCGTCGTCCCCTCGGGCGCTGCGCCCCCGGTGCAGGCGGACAGCGCGAGCGCTCCGGCGAGGACGACGGCCGGGACGGCGGCGGCCCGGCGGTTCTGGCTGGTCATGACGACAACCTCCTGGGGTTCGGCCCGGCCGGACGCACCGAACGTTTAACGTTAAATACCGGCGGCGGCAATAAATCATCAAAGCCGCGCCCGCGTCAAGACCTCGCGTGACGGCCGTCACTGTCCCGCGACCCCGGCGGTACGCTTCGGCGAGCGCTACCGCGCCCGCCGGGTGAAGGTGTAGTGAACGTGAATACTCTCGACGCCGGGCGTGTTGGCACGCTCGGGCCCGGCAGGGCAGGATCGACCGGGCGCACGGCCACGGCGACTGCGCGTCCCGCGGCACCGGCCCGGCCACCGGCCGGGCCCCGATTGCCCATCGACGACAAGGCGACGACGAGGACATGAACGACCTTCTCCACGTGAACGGCGGGAACCCGCTGAACGGTTCCATCACGGTGCGCGGCGCCAAGAACTTCGTCTCGAAGTCCATGGTCGCCTCGCTGCTGGGCGAGACCCCGAGCGTGCTGCGCAACGTGCCGCAGATCCGTGACGTCAAGGTGGTCTCCGGCCTCCTGGAGCTGCACGGCGTGGCAGTGAAGTACGACTCCGACGCCGGCATCCTCGACCTGGACCCGTCGAACGTCGAGTCCGCGCACGTGGCGGACATCGACGCGCACGCCGGCTCCAGCCGTATCCCGATCCTGTTCTGCGGCCCGCTGCTGCACCGGCTCGGCGAGGCCTTCATCCCGGACCTGGGCGGCTGCCGCATCGGCGACCGGCCGATCGACTACCACCTGGACATCCTGCGGCAGTTCGGCGCCGTCGTGGACAAGCGCCCCAACGGCATCCACCTGCGCGCGCCGCGCCGCCTGCAGGGCACCAAGATCTCGCTGCCGTACCCGAGCGTCGGCGCGACCGAGCAGCTCCTGCTCACCGCCGTGCGCGCCGAGGGCATCACCGAGCTGACCGGTGCCGCGATCGAGCCGGAGATCATGGACCTCATCGCCGTCCTGCAGAAGATGGGCGCGATCATCTCGGTCGACACCGACCGCGTCATCCGCATCGAGGGCGTCGACCGGCTCGAGGGCTTCAACCACACCGCCCTGTCCGACCGCATCGAGGCCGCCTCCTGGGCGTCCGCGGCGCTCGCCACGGGCGGCGACATCACCGTCAAGGGCGCGACCCAGCCCGAGATGACGACCTTCCTGAACACGTTTCGCAAGGTCGGCGGCCGGTTCGACGTGCAGCACGACGGCATCCGCTTCTGGCACCCCGGCGGCGACCTGAAGTCCATCGTGCTGGAGACCGCCCCGCACCCGGGCTTCATGACGGACTGGCAGCAGCCGCTCGTCGTCGCGCTCACGCAGGCCAAGGGCCTGTCCATCGTGCACGAGACCGTGTACGAGAACCGCTTCGGCTTCACCGACGCGCTGCGCCAGATGGGCGCCACGATCCAGGTGTACCGCGAGTGCCTCGGGGGCGGCGCGTGCCGGTTCGGCGCGCGGAACTTCCACCACTCCGCCGTCATCTCGGGGCCGACGCCGCTGGCCGCCGCCGACATCGAGGTGCCGGACCTGCGCGGCGGCTTCAGCCACCTGATCGCGGCCCTCGCCGCGAAGGGCCGCTCCACGGTGCGGGGCATCCGCCTCATCGACCGCGGCTACGAGAACTTCCAGGAGAAGCTGGTCGCCCTGGGCGCGGACGTCTCCCGCGACTGAGCCACCGGTACCCGCCCGGCCCTGCCCGCAGGGCCGGGCGGGTATTGTTTCGGCGTGCCTCATCCTCGCCCCCCGCGCCCGCCGCAGACGCTCGCGTACCGCTTCATCGCGTTCCTCGTGCACCGCATCGGCTACGGCCTGTGGAAGTACGACTGGCGGGGACAGGAGAACCTTCCGGCCAAGGGCGGGTTCATCGCCGCGGCCAACCACGTCACCGAGATCGACCCCATCGCGCTGGCCCACTTCGTCCACGCCAACGGCTACGAGCCCCGGATCCTGGCCAAGCGCGCCATCTTCGACTCGCCGGTCGGGTTCGCCCTGCGGTGGACCAACATGATCCCGGTGGACCGCGGCACGAAGGCCGCCGCGCAGTCCCTCGCCGACGCCGGCAAGCTGCTCGGCGACGGCGCCGCCGTCGTCATCCTCCCCGAGGGCACCCTCACGCGGGACCCCGACCTGTGGCCGATGGTCGGCAAGACCGGCATGGCCCGCATGGCGCTCGCCTCGCAGTTGCCTGTGATCCCGATCGCGGTCTGGGGCGCCCACCGGACCCTCCCCCGGTACGGGCGCAGGCCCAGCCTGTTCCCCCGCAAGAACGTCGTCGTCTCCGCGGGCCGGGCCGTGGACCTCAGCGACCTCTACGACCGGCCCGCCGACGGCGCCACCCTCGCGGAGGCCACCGAGCGCGTGATGGCCGCCATCACCTCCGAGCTCGCCGGGATCCGCGGCGGGGAGCCCCCGAAGCACCGTTTCGACCTGCGCAAGCACCCCGAGTACGAGGCCAAGCGCACCGACTACCCGCCGGTGGAGCGTCCGTGAGCGGCGGCCCGGAGGTCCAGGGGGACCCGGGGACGACGGCGCCCGGTGGCGCCGAGGCGTCGCGCCTCCGCGTCGCCGTGCTCGGCTCGGGCGCCTGGGGCACCGCCTTCGCGATGGTGCTGGCCGACGCCGGGTGCGACGTCGTCCTCTGGGGCCGTGACCCCGAGGTCGCGCGGTCGGTGACCGAGGACCACGCCAACCCCAAGCGCCTGCCCGGCGTCGTCCTGCCGGCCATGTCCGCCACGACCGACGCCGCCGCCGCGCTCGCGGGCGCGCGGATCGTGGTGGCGGCGGTCCCGTCGCAGGTCGCCCGCGCGACGCTCGAGCCGATGCGGGACCTGCTGGAGCCGGGTGCCGTCGTCGTCTCCCTCATGAAGGGGATCGAGCTGTCGACGGACAAGCGGATGACCGTCGTGATCGCGGAGGCGCTGGACATCCCCGCCGCGCGGGTCGCCGTCGTCTCCGGGCCGAACCTGGCCCGCGAGATCGCGCAGCGGCAGGTCGCAGCCAGCGTCGTCGCCGCGCAGGACGAGACCACGGCGCGGTTCGTCGCCGACGCGTGCTCGGCGTCGTACTTCCGGCCGTACACGAACGACGACGTCGTGGGCGTGGAGCTGTGCGGGGCCGTGAAGAACGTCATCGCGCTGGCCGTGGGCATGGCCCAGGGCCGGGGCTTCGGGTGGAACACGACGGCCACGCTCATCACGCGCGGGCTCGCGGAGATCACCCGGCTGGGGATGGCGCTCGGCGCCCGCCCCGAGACCTTCGCCGGGCTGGCCGGGATGGGCGACCTCGTGGCGACCTGCGCGTCGCCGCTGAGCCGCAACCACACCCTCGGCAAGCACCTGGGCCAGGGCATGTCGCTGGACGAGGCGATCGCCGCGACCGGCGGCACGGCGGAGGGCGTCAAGTCCTCGGCGTCGGTCCTGGACCTGGCCCGCACGCACGGCGTGGACATGCCCATCACCCAGGGCGTCGTCGGCGTCATCAGCGGCAAGTTCCCCATCGACGAGCTCGGCGCGGCCCTCCTCGCCCGCCCGCTCAAGTCGGAGGCCGTCTGACCCCGCCCGCGCCGTCGTAGGCTCACCGCATGACCGGAGCAACCGACCCGCAGCAGCACTCGCCCGCCACCCTCGCCGTGCACGCCGGGAGGCCGGCCCGCGCGCAGGGGGCGGGGATCAATCCGCCGATCACGCTGAACAGCACCTTCGTCTCCCAGGGGGAGATCCCGCCCGGGGAACTGTTCTACGGGCGCGCCGACACCGACGCGTGGCACGCGTTCGAGGACGCGCTCGCGGCCCTGGAGGGCGCCCGGCAGCGCGGGATCGTGTTCGGCTCGGGGATGAGCGCCGTCGCGTCGGTGCTGTCGCTCGTGCCGCCCGGCGGCGTCGTCGTGCTCCCGCGGCACGCCTATCACACGTCCAAGCTCGTGGCCCAGGACCTCGCGGAGCGGCAGCGGGCCACGGTGCGCGAGGTCGACATCGCTGACACGGCCGCCGTCGTCGCGGCCCTCGACGGCGCGGACCTGCTGCTCGCGGAGTCGCCGACCAACCCCGTGCTGGAGGTCGCGGACCTGCCCGCGCTCCTGGCGGCGGCCCGTGACCGGGGCGTGGTCACGGTGGTGGACAACACGTTCGCGACCCCGCTCGGGCAGCGGCCGCTCGCGCTCGGCGCCGACCTGGTGGTGCATTCCGTCTCGAAGTACATCGCGGGCCACTCGGACGTCGTCCTGGGCGCCGTGCTGACCGACGACGCCGCCCTGGCGGAGCGGATCCGCGGCCACCGCGCCCTGCACGGCGCGATCGCCGGCCCGTTCGAGGTGTGGCTCGCGCTGCGCGGCCTGCGGACGCTGCCGCTGCGCTACGAGCGCGCGTGCGCGAACGCGGACGAGCTCGCCCGGCGGCTCGCGGACCACCCCGCCGTGGCCGGCGTGCGGCACCCGTCCCTCCCGGGCGATCCCGGGCACGAGCGCGCCCGGGCGCAGATGAGCACCTACGGGGCGGTCATCGGCCTGCGGCCGGCCGCGGGCGCGGGCCGGTCGCCGGGCGAGGCGGCCGACGCCGTCGTCGCAGCGCTGCGGCTGTGGACGCCGGCGACGTCGCTCGGGGGCGTGGAGTCGCTCGTCGAACGACGACGGCGCCTGGGCTCGGAGTCGGCCACGGTCCCGGAGGACTTCCTGCGGCTGAGCGTCGGGATCGAGGACGTCGAGGACCTCTGGGCCGACCTGGACCAGGCCCTGCGGAGCCAGGGCTGAGCCCGGCCCCGGCGCCTACCTCCGGAGTTCCTTGCGCAGGATCTTCCCCGCCGCCGACTTCGGCACGGCGTCCACGAACTCCACCAGCCGCACCTTCTTGTACGGCGCCACCTTCCCCGCGACGTACGCCATGACCTCGTCCGCGGTGATCGACGACCCCGCCGCGCGCACCACGCACGCCTTCGGCAGCTCGCCGGCCTCCTCGTCCGGGACGCCGATCACCGCGGCGTCGGCGATCTCGGCGTGCGCGACGAGCAGCGCCTCCAGCTCGGCGGGCGGCACCTGGTAGCCCTTGTACTTGATGAGCTCCTTGAGCCGGTCCACCACCCAGAACGCACCGCCCGCGTCCACCGTCACGATGTCGCCCGTGTGCAGGAACCCGTCCGGCTCGATCGTCCCGGCGGTCGCCTCGTCGTCGCCGAGGTAGCCCACCATGACGTTCGGCCCCGCGCACAGCAGCTCGCCGGGCGCCGAGACGCCCTCGGCGGGCTGGGTGATCTCCGCGCCGGTGGCGGGATCGACGATCTTCGCCGTCATGTTCGGCAGCAGCAGCCCGATCGAGCCCGGCGAGATGTCCGTGCGCTCGAACGGCGTCGTGTGCGACACCGGGCTCATCTCGCTCATCCCGTACCCCTGCAGCACGCGGCACCCCGGCAACCGCGCGGCGACGGCGTGCCCCAGCTTCTCGTCGAACGGCGCCGCGCCCGACATCATCGCCCGCACCGACCCCAGGTCGAACGAGCCGACGAGCGGGTGCTTGGCCAGCGCCAGCGCGATCGGCGGGGCCACGAACAGGTACGTCCCCCGGTGCTCCGCGATCACCCGGAGATACTGTTCCAGGTCGAACCGCGGCAGGGTGACGAGCGCCGCCCGCACGTGCAGCGCGAGGTTCAGCAGCACCGTCATCCCGTAGATGTGGAAGAACGGCAGCACCGCCGGGACGACGTCGTCGGCCCGCAGCCCGAGCGCGGCGTTCTGCACGACGTTCGCCACGAGGTTGCGGTGCGTCAGCATGACGCCCTTCGGGCGTCCGGTGGTCCCCGAGGAGTAGGGGAGGACGGCGAGGTGGGTGGCGGGGTCGAAGGAGACGTCCGGCAGCGGCGCGCCGCGGCCCTGCCCGACGACGTCGGCGAGGGACGCATGACCGGCGGCACCCTCCCGGTCGCCGTCCAGCACGACGACGTCGCCCGCCGCCAGCCCCGCGGCCTCCGCCCCCGCGGTCGCGGCCGGGAGCAGCGGCGGCACGGTCACGAGCGTCCGCGCGCCGGAATCGGTGAGCTGCCGGGCCACCTCCGCGCCGTTGGCGAGCGCGTTCACCGTGGTCACGACGACGCCGAGGCGCAGCAACCCGTGGAACACGACGCCGAACGCGGGCGAGTTCGGGGAGTGCAGCGCGACGACGTCGCCCGGCCCGAGCCCCCGCGCCGCGAACCCGGCCGCGGCGGCGTCGACCTGCGCGACGAACTCGCGGTACGTGGTCCTCGCGCCGGTCGTGCCGTCGACGAAGGCCGTCCGGCCGAGCTCCGCCTCGGTCAGCCCCGCGAAGAGGAAGTCGTAGATGCTCTGCCCGGGAATGTCGACGTCGTCGAACACTGACCTGATGACCACCGGCGCGCTCCTCACCTTCGGACCGGGGCCTCGTCGCCCCGGACGCTCGCTGCCCCGATTCCACCACGCCGGGGCGAGCTTGCCCAGAGCGATCCCGCATCACAGCGGGCTGGTGCGGTTCCGGCGGAGGTGACTACCCTTCTTCCCATGTCGGACATGGCGGAAGGCAACGCGAAAGCCTCGGCCGCCGATGTCCGTGACCTGCGGGTGCGTATCGACGGACTGGCCTCGGCGCTCGACGAGCTGCTGCACCGCCCCGGGCCGGACGCCGCCGTCCAGGGACCGCCCCCGGCCGCCGGGGCGGCGCCGCCGAGCGGGCACCGGGCCACGCCCTTGCCGGAGGCCGGCGCGCCCCGCGGCGGCGCACGGGCGCTCGCGGACGGCGGCGCACCGCGTGACGGCGGCGCACCGCGTGACGACGCGCCGCTCGACGTGCTCCTCGCCGCCGACCGGGAGCGCGCCGCCGAGTTCTCGGCGGCCGTGCTGGGCGGCCTGGCGGGCCGCGATCCCCGCGACGAGGAGACGCTGGTGCGGACCCTCGAGACGTGGTTCGAGGTCGGCGGCTCGACGGCGGCCGCCGCGCGGTCCCTGCACTGCCACCGCAACACCGTGCTGAACCGCCTGATCCGCGTCCAGGAGCTCACCGGGCGCGACGCGACGTCGCCCCGGGACGCGGCGGAACTGTTCGCGGCGATCCGCGCGCGCCGCCTGCTGGCGACGCCCGGCGGCAGCCAGCGGCGGAAGCCGTCGCGCCGGTCCGGTAGTGTCGGGGCCGATGTCGAACAGCACCGTTGACCAAGCTCCTTCCGCCCCTGAACCCGGCCGCAGGCCGCGGGTCGTGATCCTCTTCGGCGGGCGCTCCGGCGAGCACGGGATCTCCGTCGCGACCGCCGGCGGCATCATGGGTGCCATCGATCGCGGCAAGTACGACGTCGTGCCCGTCGGCATCACGCCGGACGGCCAGTGGGTCGTGGCCGACGACGAGCCCGCCCGCTGGGCCATCGCCGACGGCAAGGTGCCCCAGGTCCCCGCGGCCCCCGGCGAGGTCGTGCTGCCGCTGCGCGCCGGCTCGCGCGAGGTGCGCGTGGTCGAGGCCGGCAAGGTCCCCGCGGTGCTCGGCGAGGTCGACGTCGTCTTCCCCGTGCTGCACGGGCCCTACGGCGAGGACGGCACGGTCCAGGGCCTCCTGGAGCTGGCCGACGTGCGGTACGTCGGCTCGGGCGTGCTGGCCTCCGCGGTGGGCATGGACAAGCACTTCATGAAGATGGTCTTCGCCGGGCACGGCCTGCCGATCGGCCCGTACGCCGTGATCAAGCCGGGGGAGTGGGACACGCGCCGGGACGAGATCCTGGACGAGGTCGCGGGCCTCGGCCTGCCGTTGTTCGTCAAGCCGGCCCGGGCCGGCTCGTCGCTGGGCGTCTCCCGGGTGGACTCGCCCGACGGGCTCGACGCCGCCGTGCGCGCGGCGCAGGAGCACGACCCGAAGGTGATCGTCGAGGCGGGGATCACCGGGCGCGAGATCGAGTGCGCCGTGCTCGGCGGCCGCGGGGACGCGCGGCCGCGGGCGTCGCTGCCGGGCGAGATCGAGGTGACCGCGCCGGGCCACGACTTCTACGACTTCGAGGCGAAGTACCTCGCCGAGGCCGACGTCGTGCTGTCCTGCCCGGCGGAGCTGCCCGAGCACGTGATCAAGGAGATCCAGGACATCGCGGTCCGCACCTTCGAGGCGGTCGGCGCCGAGGGGCTGTCCCGCGTCGACGTGTTCGTCACGCCGGACGAGCGCGTCGTCGTGAACGAGATCAACACCATGCCCGGCTTCACGCCGTTCTCGATGTACCCGCGGATGTGGGACGCGTCGGGCCTGGCCTACCCGGAGCTCATCGACGAGCTGATCCAGCTCGCGCTCGAACGCCCTGTTGGTCTGCGGTAGCAACAACCATCATTCACTCTTTACTCCCGATTGTCGTGATGGGACCCTTGCTGAGGTCGTCGTCGCAGGTCAGTCGTGGGTCAAGGGGGTCAGGATGGTCGTCGTCAGCGAGGTCGCACCGGACGTCTTCCAGTGCACCGGAACCCACGTCAACTGGTACCTGCTGCGCGAGGGGCGGGACCTGACGCTGATCGACGCGGGCTGGGTGGGCGACACGCCCGCCGTCGTCGCCTCTGTCGTGGCGGTCGGCTGCGACCCGCGCGACGTGCGCGGGATCGTCGTCACGCACGCGCACGCCGACCACCTCGGCGCCGCACGGCACTTCCGCCGGGAGTACGGCACGCCCGTGCACATGTCCGGGCCCGACGCGCGGCACGCCGCCACCGGCGACCTCGAGCAGGTCAGGGCCGGCGAGGTCCTGCGGCGGATCGGCCGGCCGGGCGTCGCCCGCTGGGCGGCCGACGTCGCGCGCGCGGGGGCGCTGCGGAGGCGCCCGCTGCCCGGGGCGATCGTGCTGTCCGACGGCGAGGACTGGGTGCCGCTCGACCTCCCGGGGGCGCCCGTGCCGGTGTCGGTACCCGGGCACACGGCCGGCTCGGTCTGCTACATGCTGCCCGGCGGGCTGGTCGCGACCGGCGACGCGCTCGTCACGGGGCACGCCCTGTCCCGGCTGACGGGGCCGCAGCTGCCGCCGGAGCTCTTCACCGGCGACCTGGCGGGGGCGCTCGCCTCGCTCGACGTCCTGGCCGGGCTGGACGCCCATGTGGTGCTGCCCGGGCACGGGCACGTGTGGCGCGGATCGCTGGGGGAGGCGACGCGGATCGCGCGGTGGCGGGCGGTCGGCGCGGGGGCGAGCCTGCGGCACGACGCGCGCAGGTACGACACCAGGAAGCAGGACCTGAGGCACGACGCGAAGCGGCACGACACCGGAAAGGCGGGACCTTGGCAGCGTTCTGGCAGCTCGAAGGACTGAAGGAGACCACGTGGACGCCGCGGGTGCAGCGCGGCAACCTCTACGTGAGCGGCCACATGTACCCGCTGGACAACGTGCACGCGCAGAAGATCATCAAGGTCGGCACGCCGCGCCGCCGGAATCCCGGCGGCTGGCCGGGGCAGGCGGCCGGGGTGATCTTCCTCGGCGCGGTGGTGTGGGCCTGCTTCATGGTCTTCGAGGTGTTCGATCCCGTCTACTGGATCGGGCCGGCCGCGCTCACGGTCATCGGCGTGCTGCTGCTCTCGTACGGCATGCGCGGCGTGCCCTGCCCGCCGTTCGCGTGCCTGGAGATCGAGTTCAACTCCGGCAAGCGCGTGCGGATCTTCGCCTACGACAAGGACGGCGAGCTGGAGCGCCTGCGCGACGCGATCGGCGCCGGCATGCGCGACCAGACGCACGACTGGTCCGAGTCGCTCGTGGTGCTCACGAACGCCGACTCCTTCTGCAAGATGGACACGGACAAGGTCGAGGTGGTGCGCTGAGGGCCGCGGCTGTGGCGGGTGCGGCCGCCGTGGTGGCGGGCCTGCCGCCGCAGCGGCGGGCCCTGGCCGCAGCGACAGGCCTGTGGCCGCGCGCGGTCAGCGCTGGAAGTGGTCCCAGCCCGAGCTGATGGCGGGCCTGCGCCCGCCGATCATGACCTTCGGTGACGCCTGGCCGGGCTTGAGCACGCGGCCGATCACGGTCCAGCCCTCGGGGAGGGTCGCGTCGCCGGGGAACGCCGCCAGCAGCCCGTGGTCCTCGCCGCCGGACCAGATCCACTGGCTCATCAGGCGGTTCGCGGCCTCGGCCTGGCCGAGGTCGCCGACCAGCTCCTCCGCGCCCCCGGCGCGCAGCGCGGCCTGCGCGACGACGAGCGCGGCGTCGGACAGGACCCGGCGCTCCCCGGCGAAGGCGCCGGGGTCGAAGTCGATCCGCACGCCGGAGGCCACGGCGATGCGCTCGGCGTCGCGCAGCAGCCCGTCGGACACGTCGAGCATCGCCGTCGCGCCGGCGCGCGCGGCCCGGCGGCCGGCCTCCAGCGGAGGGTCGGGCCGCAGGTAGGCGCGGACCAGCGGGTGGTTGCCGGCCGGCCGCACCAGGCCGGACTCCAGCAGGGCCAGCCCGGCCGCGGACCAGCCGCTCACCCCGGCGTACGCGACGACGTCGCCCGGCCGCGCCCCGCTGCGCAGCACCGGCTCCCGCCAGTCCAGCGTGCCGTGCACGGTCACGCTCACGGCGATCTCCTCGCCGCTCGCGAGATCCCCGCCGACGACGCCCGCGCGGACGGGCTTGCACGCCTCGCCGAGTCCCCTGGCGAGGTCCTCGACCCAGTCCACGGGCGTCTCGCCGGGCAGCACGAGCGAGACGACGAGCGCCGTGGGGCGCCCGCCCATGGCCGCGATGTCGGCGAAGTTCTGAGCGGCGGCGCGATGCCCGACGTCGGCGCCGGTGGACCAGTCCATTCGGAAGTGCCGGTCCTGGACGAGCACGTCGGCCGAGACGAGGAACCGGCCGTCGGACGCGGCGACGATCGCGGCGTCGTCCCCCGGACCGACCTGCGTGGATCCGCCGACCGGCAGGAGCGGGAAGATCCGCCGCAGCAGTTCGTCCTCGTTCACGTCACGCACCAGCTCGGTCACGGGCACCACCCTATACAACGAACCCCGACGCTCTGACCAGGTCCATTACCTCGCATGGGGCTGGTCCGTGCCGGGGCGCGACCCGCCGGGACCGCAATACGGAACGTCCGGGCCTCCGGCGCGGGAACCAGGTACGGTGGCGGCGTGCATTCACGCCTCCGGGTGAAAAACCCCTGGCTGAAGAGAATCGTGGCAGTGCTCCCCGCGACGGCGGCCGTCACGATCACCGCGGCGTGCGCACCCGTGATCGGCGTGGAGGCCGCACCGGAGGCGGCGGACCCGGAATGCGCGTCGGTGGTGCTGGCCCTGCCGGACGCCCTCGCGGAGGATCTCGTCCGGATCGACACGAACTCCCAGGCGACGGCCGCCTGGGGAGCTCCCGGCGCGGCGGTGACGCTGCGCTGCGGCGTCGAGCCCCCGGGCCCCTCGGCGCAGTGCCAGAGCGTGGAGGGTGCCGACGGCACGAGCGTGGACTGGATCGTCGCCACGGACGACGAGGGCACCTGGTCCTTCACGACGTACGGCCGGGAGCCCGCCGTCGAGGTGGTGGTCCCGCCCGCGGTGATGAAGGATCACACCTCGTCGTTCGTGATCGACCTGGCCGGCGCGGTGTCGCAGGTGGAACCAGAGAGGACATGCCAGTGACCACGAACACGACGACTGACGCACCCGCCCTGAGCGGGCGGCACGTCGAGGCCCGGCGGCAGGCGGTCGACGCGGCGCGGGCGATCATGATCCGGTCGGGCGGCGTCACCAACGTGACGATCGCGGCGGTCGCCAAGGCGCTGAAGTTCACGTCGCCCGCGCTCTACCGCTATTTCCCCGGCGGCCGCGACGAGCTGCTGCGCGCGGTGCACCACGCCGCGCTCGAGGACCTGGCGGCGAGGATGGTGACGGCGCGCGAGATGCAGCCCCGCGCCGACGTCGCCGCGCAGCTCTACGCCCTGACGCACACGGTCTTCTGCTGGTCGCTGGCGCATCCCGGCGAGTTCTCGCTGCTCATGGGATCGGACTTCCACGAGATCCAGGAGGGCTCGGAGGAGTCGGACCGCGAGGTCGCCACGATCGTGGGCGGGCCGTACGTGCCCTCGTTCGTCACGCTGATGGAGCAGACCGACCACTCGTTCTGGCCCGCCGAGCACGAGGTCCCCGCCGAGATGCACCCCCAGATCCGCGAGCACGTCAAGGCGATCGCGCCGGACCTCGACATCCCGCTCGGCCTCGGCTACACCTGGATCCGGACCTGGCGCGCGATCTTCGGCGTGATCTGCATGGCCGCGTTCGGCCACCTGTCGTTCGCCTTCGGCGACTTCCGCCCGATGTTCGACGACATGATGGCCCAGGCGCTGTTGATGTACGGCCTGGAGCCGAGCGACGCCTACGTGCCCGCGGCGTCGGCGGTGGCCCAGGTCTGAGGCCGTGCCGGGGCCCTGCCGAGGTCCTGCGCGATCGTCCCCGGCGCCCCGCGCCACCCGCTACGCGGGTTCGATCGGCTCCGCGTAGTGGACCCGCGTCTCGCCGTACGTCTTGTCCCCGAACGGCTCCAGCCCGGCCGGCCAGGCAGGTTCCGCGCTGCGCGCGGACCGCTCGACGACGACGACGGCGCCGGGCGCCAGCACCCCCGGTGCGGCGAGGTCGGCGAGCACCCCGGAGAGGTCGTCGTCGGACAGGTCGTACGGCGGGTCGAGGAAGACCAGGTCCAGGGCGCCGGACAGCGGCGGGGCGGCCGCGAGGGCTGCCGTGTAGCGCTCGACGGGCCCCGCGGTCACCGAGACGACGGCCGCCAGGCCGAGGGCCGCGACGTTCTTCCGGGCGGCGTCGACCGCGACCCGGGCGGAGTCCACGAGGGTGACGTGCTGCGCCCCGCGGCTGGCGGCCTCCAGGCCGAGCGCGCCTGATCCCGCGTAGAGGTCGAGCACGCGCGTGCCGTCCAGGACGTCGAGGTGGGCGAGGCGGGAGAAGATCGCCTCGCGCACGCGGTCGCTCGTGGGCCTCGTGCCCTGGGTCGGCACGACCAGGGTGCGTCCGCCCAGCGCGCCCGCGACGATTCTCACGGACCGATCCTAGAGGTTCGCGACGCGAGCCGGCCGCGCGGTCAGCGCCGGTAGCGCAGCTGCGTCATCGGCTTGCCGCCGATGTCGTCGATGCGCTCGGTGCCGTCGTGGGCGAAGCCGTGCCGCCGGTAGAAGTGCTGGGCGCGCTCGTTCTCCTGCAGGATCCACAGGGTGACGGACGCGTTGCCGGGGACGTCCGCGAGCACCGTGCGCATCAGGTCGCGGGCCACGCCCTTGCCCCAGGCGGCGGGGTGCAGGTAGATGGCGTAGATCTCGAGGTCGCCGTCCTCGGCGTCCTCGTCGCGGGACGGGCCCACGCTCGTGAATCCCACCGCGCCCCGGCGGGTCTCCGCCACGAGCATGCTGGTGTTCTCCACGGACCTGCGCCACAGCTCGGCACGTTCGGTGGGATCGAGGGACGCCAGGTAGTTCCCGGGGAGGATCTCCGAGTAGGCGCTGCGCCAGGACGCGATGTCCACGCGGGCGATGTCGTCGGCGTCCGCCGCCGTCGCGGGACGGATGGACACCTCGTCGAGCTGGGCCGCCATGACCTCACCTTTTCACCCTCGGGACCGTGCGTGCAAGAACCTCGTCGGACAGCGTCGAGCCACAGCCTACGTCCACCCGCCGACACCGTGCCGGTGGACCGTACCCGGAAAAAACCTCGCCCGCCCGCGGGGTGAACCGCGGGCGGGCGAGGCGGAAGTGCTGGGCGTCAGATCGAGACGCGTCGCTGCACCTTGCCGGCCTTGAGGCACGAGGTGCACGCGTTGACGCGCTTCGGGGTCCCGTTCACCACGGCGCGGACGCGCTGGATGTTCGGGTTCCAGCGGCGCTTGGTCCGCACGTGGGAGTGCGAGACGCTGAACCCGAAGCCCGGGCCCTTGCCGCAGACGTCGCAGTTGGCAGCCACGGTGTCTCCTGAGTGTCGTACGTCCGTGCGCACGAGCAGGACGTGATGGGAAAAGAGGATTCTGCCGTCCCGGGGCGCCGATCCGGACTCCGGACCCGCCACCGCCGTCAGGCAACCACACGAGAGTACCCGATGCGCAGTTCCGTGCTCAAACCGTACCGCCGGTCCGCGGCGGTGATCGCCCCTGGATCGCCCTTGACGTCGGTCACGGTGATTCGTCACACCCGGGTATCCGGCCGGTGGCATCCCGCGCCGGTACCGTGGATGCCGACCGACGCGAGAGGCAGGGTGAGCGACATCGACGCCGGACTGGTGCGCCGCTGGGTGCGTGGCGCGACCGACGCGCTGCGGCGCGAGCGTGCCGCGCTCGATCACGTCAACGTCTTCCCGGTCGCGGACTCCGACACCGGGACCAACATGTACCTCACGCTCCGCGAGGGCGAGCGCGCGGTCCGCACGATGCCCGACGACGCCGCGGGCGCCGACCTGCTGGGCGCCTGCGCCCGGGCGGCGCTCCTGGGCGCGCGCGGGAACTCCGGCGTCATCCTCTCCGAGTGGCTGCGCGGGACGGCGCTCGCCGCGCGCGACGGCGCGACCGCCGCGACGATCCTCGAGGAGGCGGCCCGGTCCGCGCGGGCGGCCGTCGCCAGCCCCGCCGACGGCACGATCCTCACGGCCGCCGACGCCGCCGCGACCGCCGCGCGCGCCACCGAGGACGCGGGGCAGGGACCGGCGGCGATCGCCCGGGCCGCCGTCGGCGCAGCCCGGGAGGCGGCACGCGCCAGCATGACCGAGCACCCCGTCCTCGCCGCGGCCGGCGTGCTCGACGCGGGGGCGTGCGGCCTGGTCCTGGTGCTGGGCGCCTTCGCCGAGGCGGCGATGTCAGACAGCCCCGGCAGGATGTCTCCCGTGAGTCTCGATCTCGTCGTCGAACGTCCGGCAGGCAGGCAGGCGGCAGCGGGCACGCCGCCGGCTCCCGGCGGGCACGGCCGTGCCCGCGCGGGGCAGGGCGGCCTGGAGCTCATGTTCGTCGTCACCCGGGACGCGGAGGGGGCCGGCGACGTCGCGCCGCGCCTGCGCTCCCGGCTGGAGGAGGTGGGCGACTCGGTGGTGGTGGTCGGCGGGGACACCGGCGCCGGCTCCGCCGTGTGGCAGGCGCACGTCCACACCGACGACCTGCCCGCCGCGCTCGGCGTCGCGGCGGGCGCCGGGGGCCGGCTGGCCCAGGTGCACGTGCGGCACCTGGAAGCGGCGGACCACCGCGGCCACGGCGTCGTCGCGATCACCTCCGCGCCCGCCCTGGCGGCCGACATCGCGCATGCCGGTGCGGTGGTGCTGCTCGGCGGGGGCTTCGGTGCCACCGTCGACGCCGTCTCGCCCCAGGACGTCCAGCGGGCCGCGGACTCCACCGGCGCCTGTCGCGTGCTCGTGCTCGGGCCCGCGCCCCGTGCGGATGCCGCGCGGGCGGATCTCGACGAGATCACCCCGCTGGACACCCCCACCGACGTGCATGTGGTCGTGGCCCTCGCCGCGCTCGGCACCGCCCCCGAGGCGGCGGATCCCGTCGCCCTGATGGACGCGGTGCTGGCGGGCCTGTACGTCGCCGGGCCGGTCCCGGCCGGGCGCGCGGCCACGGCGCTGACCGAAGCGGTCGCGCGGCTGGCCGCCGCCGGAACCGCGCCCGAGGTCGTCACCGTCCTCGCGGACGACGACGCGACGGACGCGGCAGCCGGGCTCGCGCCGCTGCTGGCCCGGCTCGCGCCGTCGGCGGAGCTCGTGGCCCTGCCGACGGGGAGGCCGGGCAGCGAGATCCGGCTGGGCCTCGAGGGCCCCGCCGGGACGACGTCGTCGGACATCGATGCGCCGCCGATCGGCGCGGGCATGCCGGCGGGGCCGCCGGGCGAGGAGACCGGCGCCATGACGCGGGACGCGGTGCTCCGGGAGCGGGCGTGACGCCCCGGGAGCGGCTCGAGGAGCCGCTGACGCGCGCCCTCGGCCAGCCCAAGGGGAAGAACCCGCTGGCCAAGCTGGGCCTGGAGACGGTCGGCGACCTGATCGACCACTACCCGCGGCGGTACGACGACCCGGGCCGGCTCACCGACATCGGGAAGCTCGTGGTCGGGGAGCACGTCACCGTGATGGCCCGGGTCGTGCGTGCCACGATCCGGGAGATGCGCAACCGCCGCGGCGCGCTGATGGAGGCCGTCATCACGGACGGCACGCACGAGCTGTCGCTGACGTTCTTCGGCAAGCACCGCGGGTCGCTGTTCTCCCACGAGAAGCGGCTCGTGCCGGGACGCACGGGCCTGTTCACGGGCACGGTGGGCGAGTACCGGAACAACCGGCAGCTCACCCATCCCGCCTTCCTCATGATGGGCGAGGAGGACCTGGAGTCCGACGAGGAGATGCTCGCCGCCGCCGCGCGCCCGATCCCCATCTACCCGGCCGTGGCCGCCGTGCCGAGCTGGAAGATCGCCAAGGCCGTGCGCATGGTGCTGGACACGCTGACCGAGGACGAGGTGCCGGACCCGGTGCCGCTGGAGGTGCGGGCGAGGGTCGGGCTGCCGGCCCGGCTCGACGCGCTGCGGCGGGTGCACCGCCCCGACTCGATGGCCGAGGCGCATGCCGCCCTGCACCGCCTGCGGTTCGAGGAGGCGTTCGTGCTGCAGGCCGCGCTGGCCAAGCGCCGCGCCGTGGCCACGAGCCGCCCGGCCACGCCGCGCGCCCTGCTGGGCCCGGGCGAGCCGAGCCTGCTGGCGGACCTCGACGCGCGGCTGCCGTTCGACCTGACCCCCGGCCAGCAGGAGGTGGGCGACGAGATCGCCGCCGAGCTGGCGTCGAACCGGCCCATGCAGCGTCTGCTGCAGGGCGAGGTCGGCTCGGGCAAGACGGTGGTCGCGCTGCGCGCGATGCTCCAGGTGGTCGACGCCGGAGGCCAGGCCGCCCTCCTCGCGCCCACCGAGGTGCTCGCCGCGCAGCACGCGCGCACCCTGCGCGCGCTGCTCGGGCCGCTCGCCGAGGGCGGCATGCTGGGCGGCGCCGCGAACGCGACGCGCGTCGCGTTGCTCACCGGATCCCTCGGCGCCAAAGCCAGGAAGGAGGCGCTGCTGGCCGCCGCGAGCGGCGCGGCGGGGATCGTGGTGGGCACCCACGCGCTGCTGTCCGAGCACGTCCGGTTCGCGGATCTCGGGCTCGTCGTCGTCGACGAGCAGCACCGGTTCGGGGTCGAGCAGCGGGACCGGCTGCGGGACAAGGCCAGCGCCGCCCCGCACCTGCTCGTCATGACCGCCACGCCGATCCCGCGCACCGTCGCCATGACCGTCTTCGGCGACCTCGCGGTGTCCACGCTCACGCAGGTCCCCGCCGGGCGCGCCGGCGTGACCACGCACCTCGTCCCGGCGGGCAACGAGCGCTGGCTGGACCGCACGTGGGAACGCGTGCGGGAGGAGGCCGGGCGCGGCGGGCGCGCGTACGTCGTCTGCCCCCGGATCCATCCGGACGACGAAGGGCCCGCCGGGGCGGGGGAGGACGGCATGGAGGTGCTTCCCGTCGGGTACGACGACGGCGTCGCGCCGGCGGCGTCCGGAGACCCGGGCACCGGGCAGGCAGCCACCGGCCGGGCGGCCGCCGGCCCGGCGGGGGACCGGCCCCAGAAGCCCCTGCGGGCCGTCCTGGAGGTGGCCGAGGAGCTGCGCGCGCGCCCGCAGCTCGCCGGCACCGGGATCGGCGTGCTGCACGGGCAGCTCGCGCCCGCGGAGAAGGACGAGGCGATGGAGCGGTTCGCGTCCGGCGAGCTGCCCGTCCTGGTCGCCACCACGGTGGTGGAGGTGGGCGTCGACGTCCCCGAGGCGACCGTCATGGTGATCCTCGACGCCGACAGGTTCGGCCTGTCCCAGCTGCACCAGCTGCGCGGGCGGGTGGGGCGAGGCAGCGCGCCGGGCCTGTGCCTGCTGGTCTCCGACGCGCCGGAGGGCAGCACCGCCCGGGCCCGCTGCGAGGCGATGGCCGAGACCACCGACGGTTTCCGCCTGGCGAACCTGGACGTCGAGCTGCGCAACGAGGGCGACGTGCTCGGCGCCGCCCAGTCGGGCCGGTCGAGCTCGCTGAAGCTGCTGCGCATCATGAAGGACACGAAGCTGATCGAGCAGGCCCGCACCGAGGCACTGGGCGTCGTCACCGCCGATCCGGAGCTCCACTACGCCCCGGAGCTCCGCGAGGCCATCGCCGGGCAGCTCGACCCGGAGAAGGAGGAGTTCCTGGAGCGGACCTGAGATCCGGCGCGGGCCCGGCACAAGGGGCGGGCCGGCGGGCTCGCCCGCGGGTGAAGGGCCCGGCGCAGGGTGGGGGCCGATGGGACCGCCCGTCGGCGAAGGGCCCGGCAGAGTGTGCGGGCGCGGGCCGGCTCGCCCGCAGCCGGGGGCGGGAAGGGGCGACGAGCAGGCCCCCGGGTCCGGAATTCACCCGGGACACGGTAAGGTCCGCGGCCATGAGCGCCCCCACGTTCGACGAAGCACTCGACGCCGGGTACGACGACCCTGCCGAAGAACCGCGCCGCCGCGGCACCGTCTGGTCCCGCGGCCTCGTCCTCGCGGTGCTCCAGCTGCTGATCGCGGCGGCCCTGTACCTCCACGCCCAGCTCCCCGACGCGCTGGGGATCGGCAGCCTGGTGGAGTCCGTGCTGCCCTGGCTCGGCGCCCTCGCCGTGCTCCTGCTCCTGCTCGGCCTCGCCCGCAGATCGGTGACCGCGACGCTCGCCTTCCTGGTGCCCGCGGCGGCCTGGGGCTGGATGTTCTGGCCGCGGGTCGCCGAGCTGTTCACCGAGGCGGACCCGCCCCGGTCCGACGTCGTCGTCGTGCAGCACAACGCGAGCGACACGAACCGCGACGTCGCCGGGACGGCGGGCGTCCTGCTCGCCGCGTCGCCCGACGTCGTCACCCTCGACGAGGTCGACGCCGCCCTGGCCGGGCAGTACACGCGCGCCTTCGGCGACGCGCTGCCGTATCACGCGACCCGCGGCACCGTCGGCGTGTGGTCGGCCCACCCGCTCCGCGACGTCCAGGACGTCGACCTGCGCCCCGCCGCGTTCGGCCCCGGCTGGGAGCGCGGGATGCGCGCCACGGTCGTGCCCCGCAAGGGCGACCCCGGCGTCACCGTCTACGCGGTGCACCTGCCGTCCACGCGCGTGGGCCCGGGCGGGTACGACGTCGCCGCGCGGAACGAGAGCATCGGCAAGCTCGCGGACGTGCTGCGGGCCGACGGGTCCGACGCCGTCGTCGTGGCGGGCGACCTGAACGCCGCGGTGGAGGACCGTGCCCTGGATCCCGTGACGGCGCTCGTCTCCGGGCCCCAGGACGGGTTCGGCCTCACCTTCCCCGCGGCGTTCCCCATGGTGCCGATCGATCATGTCCTCGCCCGCGGCGCGGAGGTCACGGCCGTCGAGATCCTGGGCAGGACGGGCAGCGACCATCTGCCGGTCGCCGCCCACGTCGACCTCCCGTGGTCCTGACGACGCCGGCGGTGGGGCCGGGCTGTGTCGGCCGTGAGCCGGGCCCGGCGCCGGCGGTGTGCCGGGCCTGGCGTCGGGCCCGGCGCCGGCCGGTGCGCCGGATCGGGGTGCCGGATCGGGGTGCCGCCGCCGGGCCTGCCGGCTGGGCCGTGCGACTAGGCTGAGCTGCATGACCATCGCCGTCTGCCCGGGCTCGTTCGATCCGATCACGCTGGGGCACCTCGACGTCGTCCGGCGGGCGTGCGGCATGTTCGACCGCGTGATCATCGCCGTCGCCAAGAACCCGGGGAAGTCCGGCCTGCTGGACCTGGACACCCGGGCGGCGCTGGCGCGGGACGCGGTGGCGGCCGATCCGGCGACCGCGGGTGTCGAGGTCGGCGTCGTGGACGGGCTGCTCGTGGACTTCTGCCGGGAGGCGGGGGCGACGGTGGTCGTCAAGGGGCTGCGCGGTGGCGCGGACTTCGACGCCGAGCAGCCGATGGCGCTGATGAACCGGCACCTGTCCGGCGTGGAGACGGTGTTCGTGGTCGCGGACCAGGCGTACGCGCACGTCGCGTCGTCGCTGGTGAAGGACATCGCGCGGCACGGCGGGCCGATCGACGACCTGGTCCCGGCGGGGGCCGCGGACGCGGTGCGCGCGGCGCTCGCCCGCTGACCGGCCCGGCGGCTGCCCGTCCGCAGGCTGCCGTCTTCCCGGGGTCCGCGCGCCGATCCAACCCCGCCTCCGCGCCGGCGGCCCGGCACGTGCCGCATCACACTGTCCCGTCGCCGCCCCCGGGCCGACAACCGGCGGGCCGATGCCGTAAGATTGCAGGCTGGTCCTCTTGGATCACCCATCCGCTTCATCGACCGCCCTTCCCGGAGTCTGCCATCGCACTTGACCCGCGCTCGCCGCTCGTGCTCGACACGCACGAGCTGTCCCGGCGTCCCGGCACCATGCGCCCGCACGGCGTCACCGTGCAGGCGCCGTCGCCCGTGGGCACGCCGGTCATCGGCATCCCCGAGGGCGGTGACCTGGAGCTGGACCTGCGGCTCGAGGCAGTGATGGAGGGCGTGCTCGTCTCCGGCACGGTCCGCGGCGAGGCCACCGGCGAGTGCGCCCGGTGCCTCGACACGGTCGTGATCGACGTCGAGACGCCGATCCAGGAACTCTTCGCGTACCCCGAGCGGGCCGAGGCGCAGGCCGACGCCGGAGACGAGGACGTGGAGGACGAGGTGTCGGTGCTCGAGGGCGATCTGGCTGACATCGAGCCCGTGTTACGGGATTCGGTCGTCACCGCGCTACCATTTCAACCGCTGTGTCGTCCGGACTGCCCGGGCCTGTGCTCCGAGTGCGGAGCGCGCCTGGCCGACGACCCCGGCCACCATCATGATCTGGTCGACCCTCGCTGGTCGGCCCTTCAGAGCATGCTCGAATCCACGGGCGTGTCCGACGAGACGAAAGAGAGCTAGCCGTGGCTGTTCCGAAGCGCAAGATGTCGCGCAGCAACACCCGTGCGCGCCGCTCGCAGTGGAAGACCACCGCAGCCGCGCTGACCTCCTGCCAGTCCTGCGGGGGCAACAAGCTGCCCCACGCGGCCTGCCCGACGTGCGGTGCGTACAAGGGTCGTTCCTACCGTGAGGCCCTGAAGACGGTCCACGCCGCGGGCTGATGGCCCGTCGCGGGGCTCCGACGCGGTCGGAGCCGGACGAGTTGCTGGAGAAGCTCGGGGTCGTTCTCGACCCCGAGCTTCTCGTGCTGGCGTTGACCCACCGGTCGTTCGCCCACGAGGCGGGCGGCATCCCGACCAACGAGCGCCTGGAGTTCCTGGGCGACACCGTGCTCGGGCTCGTGGTCACCGAGGCGCTGTACCGCCGTCACCCCGGCACCGCCGAGGGCGATCTCGCGCGCATGCGCGCCGCGACCGTGTCGCAGCGCTCGCTGGCCAAGATCGCCCGGAAGCTGGGGCTGGGCCGTTACGTGCTGCTCGGCAAGGGCGAGATCCGCACGCGCGGTTTCGACAAGGACTCGATCCTGTCCGACACCGTCGAGGCGCTGATCGGCGCCACCTACCTGTCGCACGGCCTGGAGGTCTCGCGCGCGCTGGTGCACCGCCTGGTCGACGCGCAGCTCGACGTCGCCGCGGGCCTGGGCGCCGGGCTGGACTGGAAGACGTCGCTGCAGGAGGCCGCCGCCGTGCGCGGTCTGGGCTCGCCCGACTACCTCGCGACGTTCGAGGGGCCGGAGCACGCCCGGATCTTCCACTCCGAGGTCGTGATCGACGGCACCAGCTACGGCCAGGGCTCGGGCTCCGCCAAGAAGCACGCGGAGCAGGAGGCCGCCGAGGAGGCGTACAAGGCGCTGGTCACCGCGTTCCCTGCCCTGGAGGCCACGCCGGACGAGACCGGGACGAGCGGAGCGGGCGCGAGCGGGGCCGGGACGAACGGAGCCGGGACGAACGGGGTTGGCGCGAGCGAGGTTGGTGCGAGCGGCGAGGATGCCGCCGTCGTCGTCCCGCACACCGGGGATGCGAACGCCGGGAACCCGAACGCCGGGAACGTGAGAGCCGGAGAGGCGAACGGCGGGAACGTCAACGGCGGGAACGCCGGGGACGCCTCGAGCACGGCGAACGTCGTGAAGGCCAGGGGTGCCTGAGCTCCCCGAGGTCGAGACCGTCCGCGACGGTCTCGACCGCCTCGCCGTGGGGGCCGTCGTAGGGCGCGTGGAGGTCTTCCGCGACTACAGCGTGCGCCGCCACGAGGCAGGCCCGGCCGACTTCGCGGGCCGCCTGACCGGACGGCGTCTGGCCGCCGCCGCCCGCCGCGGCAAGTTCCTCTGGCTCCCGCTGATGCCCGACGACGCCGCGGTTCCCGCCGGTGTGCGGACCGACGACGCCGCGGTTCCCGATGGTGCTGCGGCTCCCGCGGGTGTCCCCGTTCCCGATGAGGCACTGCTGGCGCATCTCGGGATGTCCGGGCAGCTGCTGGTCCGGGGCGGGGCGAGCGCGGACGACTGGCAGCACCCGCACCTGCGCGTGCGGCTGCACCTGGAGGGCGGGCCCGTCGTCGGCGGAGAGCCCGTGCGATACCTGGACTTCGTGGACCAGCGGACGTTCGGGCACCTGAGCGTCCAGGATCTCGTCCCGGCCGAGGACGGGAAGCCCGCCGGCTACGGCACCGACCTGGCGCTGCTGCCGGAGCCGGTGTCCCATATCGCCCGCGACCTGCTGGACCCGCAGGTGGTGGTCGAGGAGGTGGCGCGGCGCGTGCGGCGTCGTCGGACGCAGATCAAGCGCGCGCTGCTCGACCAGACCGTCGTGTCCGGGGTCGGGAACATCTACGCCGACGAGGCGCTGTGGCGCGCCCGCGTGCACGGACGGCGGGCGACGGAGAAGCTGCGCCAGGCGGACGTCGTGCGCGTGCTGGAATCGGCCGCCGCCGTGATGCGCGAGGCGCTGCGGCAGGGCGGCACGTCGTTCGACGCGCTCTACGTGAACGTCAACGGCGAGTCCGGCTACTTCGACCGCTCCCTGGCCGCCTACGGCCGCGAGAACGAGCCCTGCCCGCGCTGCGGCACCCCGATCCGCCGCGAGCAGTTCATGAACCGCTCGTCCTTCTCCTGCCCGACCTGCCAGCCCCCGCCCCGCTGACGACGACGAGGTTCGCCCCGCGACCACGAGCTTCCGGGGTATCGGCCGGGAGCCGATGACGGAAACCTCGTGGTCGCGGGGCGAACCTCGTTCAGGGAACCGCAGGCCTCGTCAGGCGACGCGGACGAAGGTCGGGTTCGACTGCCACATCGTCGTGTAGCGGAGGGGGGTGCCCGGCTGGACGGCCTCGACGATCATGCCGTTGCCGGCGTAGAGGGAGACGTGGCCCGAGGTCCACACGATGTCGCCCGCCACCGGGTCGGAGACGGCGGTGCCCGCGTAGTGGAGCTCGCTCGACGTGCGCGGGAGGCTGACTCCCAGCTGGCTGTACACGTAGGTGATCAGGCCCGAGCAGTCCAGGCCCTCGGACGGGGTGGAGCCGCCGAGCACGTACGGGGTGCCGACGAGCTCCATGGCCAGGTTCACGGCCTGCTGGCCGATGCTGCTGCCGGTCGAGGTGCTGGTGGTGCTCGTCGTCGTGGTCGTCGAGGCGCTGGCCTCGGCGGCGGCCGCCTCTGCCTCGGCAGCCGCGGCGGCCTCGGCCTCCGCCTGGCGCTCGGCCTCGAGCTCGGCCTGACGCTGGGCCTCCAGCTCCGCCTGGCGCTCCAGCTTGGCCTGACGCCTCTCCTCGGCGATGCGCGCGGCCTCGGCCTTGCCCTCGTCGGTCTCGGCGTAGGGCGTGATCTTGATGGTGGTGGTCTCCACCTGGGGCTGAGCCTGTGCGGGAACCCGCACGACGTCGACGAGCTCGTCGGCCAGCACGTTGGCCTCGGCCCGGTTGTAGTCGAGCGTCGTCGTCCGGGTGTTCTCGGCGGGCGCGGCGCTCGCGCTCGAGGAGAACACGGAGGCGAGCATCCCGCCGGTGACGGCTGCGATGGCGCCGGTCTTGACTGCTGCCTCTCCCACGCCGGTCAGGGGGGTGACGGCGGGTCCTTCGGCGCGGTGCCGGCCACGGGTGGTCGGCTGATTCGTTGCATGCGTGAGCGTAGCCACTGGTCTCCTCCGACGCCTGCGAGGTGAGCTGTCGGGTTCGGATGGGAGTTTCACCCGGCCTTCCGAAGAAGGCTTCACCCCAAGGGCCCTTGCGGGACCCGTACTGCGTGGTTCCCCCGTCCCCGCCGGAGTACTGAGGCCAGGGTCCGGTGGCGGGGTTCGGCGGCCGGAACTGGACCACGGTCTGGGTGCCGCGGCAGGGATGACAGTACAGAGAAACTCGTCCTGTGTCACGAATTGGTCACGCGATTCTTTTCACCCCCCAAGGGTGGCGTGTCGGAAACGACATGTCACTGCTGGTCATCGTGTGCTACAAGCGGCGCTGAGCGGTGTGGCGCGATTCGGCGGGGGTCGGTGTCGCGCTGATCACAGCTGGATCGTGGTGTCGGCCACGCCGTCCGGCGGCGTCCGGTGGGTCGCGAGGACGACGGCGCTCCCGGTGGCGCGGGCGTGCCGCGCGAGCACGCGCACGAGGTCGTCGGCCGCCTCCGGGTCCAGGTGCTCCGCCGGCTCGTCCACCAGCAGCACCTCGGCGCGCGCCAGCAGCGCCCGGGCCACCAGTAGCCGCCGTCGTTCACCCCCGGAGACGTTCGCCGCGTCCGGTCCGAGCATCGTCCCGAGCCCGTCCGGCAGCGTGTCCAGCCACGGCCCGAGCCCGACGGTCCCGAGCGCCTCGCGCGTCTCCTCCTGCGTGACGTCGCCGCGCGCGACCCGCAGGTTCTCCAGCACGGTGGTCCCGAAGACATGGGCGTCCTCGGCCACAAAAAGTGTGCCAGGCGCCGGTCCTGACCCCAGCCCTGGCAGCAGCCCGGCGACCTGCATCAGCAACGTCGTCTTCCCCGACCCCGACGCCCCGGTCACCACCGTCACGGTCCCGGGCCGCGGATCGATCACCGCCCGCACCACGGGCCGCGCCTCCCCGACCCACTCGCCACTGTCCCCGGGCGGCCCGGCCGGCGCAGGGCGGAGGGAACCTCCACCCGCCGCCGGACCGAGCGACCCGCCGTCCGCCGCCGGACCGGGCGACCCGCCGTCCGCTGCCGGTCCGGGCACCCGGCCGCCCGTCGTCGGTCCGGGCACCCCGCCGGCCGTCGTCGCCCGCCTGCCCTGTGGTCCGATCCCTGCGCCGGCCGGCAGGCCGCCGAATCGCGGGCTCGGTCCGGAACCTCCGTCCAGCAGACCGAGCAGCCGCCGGGCGGCCTCCCGCGATCTGTGCCACTGCACGGCGGCGGCGGGCAGTCCGGCCGTCGCCTCGAACACCGCCAGCGGCGTGAGCACCACGACGCTCAGCTCCACCGGCGCCAGCCGCCCCGCGGCGACCGCGGGCAGGCCGAGCGCCAGCGCCGCCAGCACGGCCAGCCCTTGGGCCAGCGCGCCCAGCCCGGCGGACAGCCCGCTCACCCGCGCGCCGGCGTCGTTCACGCGATCGAGCTCGTGATCGGCGTCGTGCAGCTCCGCGGCCCGTTGCCGGAACCTTCCCGCCACCCGCAGCTGGGGCGCCTCCTCCAGCAGCTCCAGCGCGAGCGCGCCCACGCGCCCGCGCGCGGCGGCGCCGTCGGCCTCCACGGACGCGGCCGCCCGCGCCGCGAGCCACGGGACGACGACGCCGGCCACGACCAGGCACCCGGCCAGCGCCGCACCCGCCTCCGGCAGCAGCACCCCCACCAGGACCACCGACCCCAGCCCGGTCACGACCGCGATCCCCGCCGGGATCACCGTGCGCACGACGACGTCGCCCACGGCGTCGACGTCGGCCCCGAGCCGCGCCAGCAGATCGCCGCGCCGTACCGCGGGCGTCCCGGGCGCGTCCGCGAGCCCCGCGTACACACGGGCGCGCAGCGCCGCCATGCCGCGCAGCGCGACGTCGTGCGACGCGAGCCGCTCCAGGTACCGCAGCACCCCGCGCCCGATCCCGAACGCCCGCACGCTCACCACCGCGACCGACAGCGTCAGCACCGGCGGCATCTGCGACGCCCGCGCGATGAGCCACGCCGCCACGGCCGCGAGCCCGATCGCGCAGGCCAGCGCCAGCGTCCCGAGCCCGATCGCGGCCGCGACCCGCCCGGGCCGCACCTCGAGGAGCGGCAGGATCCGCCGCAGGGGGTCGCGCCGGTCCCGTCCCCGGAGGTCCGACGACGCCGTGGGCGCGGTCATCCTTCACTTCCTTCGGCAGGCCGGGCCTCGACGTCGATCACCTGGTCGGCGATCGCGAGCAGCGATTCCCGGTGCGCGACGACGAGCACCGTCCGGCCGGCGTCCCGCCAGGCCCGGACGGTCCCGATGATCTGTTCCTCCGACCGGGCGTCCAGGTGCGCGGTCGGCTCGTCGAGGATGACCAGCGGGCGCTCGGCGCCGTCGTCCAGGAGTGCCGCGGTGAGCGCGACGCGCTGCCGCTGCCCGACGCTCAGCCCGGTCCCGCCGAGCCCGACGCGCGTGTCCCAGCCACCGGGTAGCTCACGGACCACATCGTCGAGCCCGGTCAGCCGCGCGGCCCGCGCGATCTGGACCGTACGCCGCGGCGTGCCGCCGGACGTCGCCAGGGCCCCACGCGGCGGACCGTCGGAGGCGGCCCGGGAACCCCTTGGTGTGTCCGACGCCGCAGGGGCGGCAACGGACGGGTTGTCCGATGCACCCGGATCGCGGGCGGAGAGTTCGTCGGAGGCTGCCGGGGATCCGCTCGGGGTCTCCGACATCACCGGGGCCCCGGACAGGTTCGGGTCGCGGGCGGAGGAGTCGCCGGAGGCGGCCCGGTTGCCGGCGGGCGGAACATCGGGGGCCGCCTGGTTGCCGGCGGGCGGGCCGGCGAGGGCTGCCCGGTTGCCGGCGGCGGGGGAGTGGAGGATCTCCCGGAGCGTGCCCGGCGGGATCGACGGGCGTTGCGGTACCCAGGTGAGGTGGCTCCACCACGCGTCGAGGCCGATCTCGGTGAGAGTGGTGCGCTCGCCTGACGCCGATTCGACGACGACGCGGCCGCCGTCCGGCTCGATCAGCCCGAGGGCGACCAGCACCGCGGTCGACTTCCCGGAGCCGCTCGGTCCGCGCAGCGCGACGACCCGCCCCCCGCCCGGCAGCCCGGTCCCCAGCGGAACGCGGGCGGAGAACCCAGCAGGCGCGAGGACATCCCGCTCACCGGCCCGCACGGAGACGTCGTCGAAGACGAGTACCCCGCCGGCGATCCCCTCCGCGGGGCGGGGACGCTCGGCCCCTTGTCGTGTGGTCGGCCCGATGCGCCGCTCGGTCGGCCGAAAGTCGTGAGATCGGCCGCCCGGGCGGCCGACCGCTCGACTTCCGGCCGACCACTCGACATTAGACCGACCGCCAACTTCAGGCCGACCGCCAACTTCAGGCCGACCGTCGACCTCGCGCCGACCCTCGCCGTCTGGCGCGGCCCGCTCCTCCAGGAGGGTGAAGGCCCGGGCTGCGGCCGCGACGCCGTCCACCGAGGCGTGGAACTCCGCGCCCACCCGCCGCAGCGGCAGGTACACCTCGGGCGCGAGCACCAGCACCGCGATCGCGGGCTGCAGCTCCATCTGCCCCTCCACGAGCCGCAGCCCGACCCCTACCGCCACGATTGCGACCGACAGCGTCGTCAGCAGCTCCAGCACCATCGACGACAGGAACGCCACGCGCAGCGTCCCCATCGTCGCGCGTGCCGACGCCTCGCCCAGCGCCCGCACGCGTGCCGCGGGCCCGGCGGCGCGGCCGTGGGCGCGCAGGGTGGGCAGCCCGGCCACCAGGTCCAGCACCTGGTCACCGAGCCGCGCGACGACGGCGAGCCGCCGTTCGGACGCCCCCGCCGTCAGCCGCCCCACGAGCACCATGAACACCGGCACGAGCGGCAGCGTCACCGCGACGACCAGCGCCGAGACCCAGTCCAGCCAGAGCACCACCACCACGAGCACAGGCGTCAGCACCGCCGTCAGCACGAGCTGCGGCACATACCGCACGAGATACGGCTCCAGGTCCCCGAGCCCGCGCGTCACGAGCGTCGCCACCTCGGTGCCGCCTGCCGCTGCCCCGCCGCCTCCGGGCACCCATGCGGGGCGCTCAGCCGTCTGCTCGACCTGCTTCCGTGGCCCCGCGCCGTACGCGGCCGCGTTCCCCGAGGAGGTCGCGGCCCGGGCCGCCGCACCCCGCCCGCGCGGCGGGCGTCGCGCGACCGCGTTCACCACCTGCTCCCGCAGGTCCGAGATCGTGCGCGACGCCGAGCGCAGCGCGTACCGCTCCTGTGCCCACGCGACGACGGCGCGCCCGGCGACGACGGCCGCCAGCCCGGCGAACGACGCGGCGGCGCCCGGCGGCGTCGTCCCCGGATCCTGGATCGCCGGCGCGAGCAGCGCCGCGATCAGCAGCGCCTGCGCGACCACCAGCCCGGCCGACGCGACGCCGAGCCCGACGGTCAGGATCAGGTAGGAGCGCGCCGGCCGGACGTGCCGCAGCCGGGGATCGAGGGGACGCACCGTCTCATCATCCCGTCAGAACGCCGCGTCCTTGATCCTCTGCCAGGTGAGGCCGATCGGCGGCGGGATGTCGCGCACCGACAGGCGGCGCCGGAAGACCCAGTAGGTCCACGCCTGGTAGGCGATCACCAGCGGCGTGAGGATCGCGGCGACGACCGTCAGGATGCCCAGGGTGTACGGGGTCGACGCCGCCTCGGCGATCGTCAGCGACTCACCGCCGCCGGCCCCGGGCAGCACGTCCGGGTACATCGACCCGAACACCAGCACCACGTACGCGACCAGCACCAGGGCGGACAGCCCGAAGGCGCGCCCCTCCCGCGAGCGCCCGGTCGTGACGACGACGCCCGCGAGCCCGGCGGCGGCGACGCCGACCACGGCCCACGTCCAGGTCACGGAGTAGGCGAGCTGCGCCCACACGGCCCAGCCGCCCGCGACCGGGAGAGCTGCCCAGGCGAGCCCGGCGGCGAGGCGGCGGGCGCGCGCCCGGATGTCGCCGTCGGTCTTGAGGGAGACGAAGATCGCGCCGTGCAGCAGGCACAGCAGGGTGACGACGACGGCGCCGGCCACCGCGAACGGGCTGAACAGGTCCGCGAGCGTGCCCGCGTACTGGTGGCCGGCGTCCAGCGGCACGCCGCGCACGAGGTTGGCGAACGTCAGGCCCCACAGGAACGCGGGCACCCAGGAGCCGAACTGGATGGCGAGGTCGGCGCGGCGGGTCCAGGCGGCGTCGTCGATCTTGCCGCGGTACTCGAAGGCCACGGCCCGCACGATCAGCGCGACGAGGATCGCCAGCAGCGGCAGGTAGAAGCCGGAGAACAGGGTGGCGTACCACTCGGGGAACGCGGCGAACGTGGCCCCGGCTGCGGTGATGAGCCACACCTCGTTCCCGTCCCAGACGGGCCCGATGGTGTTGATCAGGAGGCGGCGTTCGGTGTCCTTGCGGCCGGTGCCGTCGGCGCGCGGCAGCACGCCGAGCAGCATGCCGACGCCGAAGTCGAAGCCCTCGAGCACGAGGTAGCCCGTCCACAGGACGGCGATGAGCACGAACCAGACGAGTGCGAGATCCATGGTCGGTCCTCTTCCGGGAGGCTCAGTAGGCGAAGGACAGGGGGCGGTCGGCGTCGTCGTCCCGCGCCTCGGGTGAGTCGTCGTGGACGACGTCGGGCACCCCCTCGACGGCGTACCGGTGCATGAGGCGTCCCCACACCACGGCGAGCACCCCGTACAGGACGGTGAAGACGATCATGGAGGCGAGCACCATCCCGGGGCTGACCGCCGTGGAGACGCCGCGCTCGGTGAGCAGCCGGATCTGGTCGATGCCGGTCGGGTTGGGGGCGACGACCCAGGGCTGGCGGCCCGTCTCGGTGAAGATCCAGCCGAACGACGAGGCGACGAACGGCATGGGGATGGCCCAGACGCCGACGCGCGCGAACCACTTGTTGCCGGTGACCCGGCCGCCGCGCGTGAACCACAGGGCGAGGAGCGCCAGGAGCGCCGAGCCCGCCGCGAAGCCGATCATGAGGCGGAAGGACCAGTAGGTCAGCGCGAGGTTGGGGGTGTAGGAGATCGGGTTCCCGGCGGCGTCGGTCTCGCCGTAGCGCTCGGCGTACTCGGCCTGGACGTCGTTGACGCCGGGCAGGTAGCTGTCCGGCCCGCTGAACTGCCCCGTGCCGAGGTAGCTGGCGACGCCCGGTACCTCGAGGATGTGGCGGACGCCCTCGCAGGAGTTGGAGAGGTCGCCGATGGTGAGGATCGAGAAGTTGGCGGCCTCCTCGCCGTCGCACAGCGCCTCGGCCGACGCCATCTTGCCGGGCTGCTGCTCGAACATGAGCTTGCCCTGGAAGTCGCCGGAGATCGCGACGCCGGCGCCGCCCACCAGCATCGCGACCGTGCCCAGCACGACGGCGGGCCGGTACACGTCGCGGGCGAGCGCGATCCGCGTCTCGTCGCCCGTGCGCACCAGCCGCACCATCCACCAGGCGGCGATGCCCGCCACGAACGTGCCCGCGGTGAGGAACGCCGCGGTCACGGCGTGCGGGAAGGCGGCCCAGAGGGTGTTGTTGCCGAGCACGGCGAGGATGTCCACCATCTCGGCGCGGCCGGTCTCCGGGTTGAACCGGGTGCCGACCGGGTGCTGCATCCACGAGTTCGCCGCGAGGATGAAGAAGGCCGACAGGTTCACCGCGATCGCCACCGCCCAGATGCAGGCGAGGTGCACGCCCTTGCGCAGCCGGTCCCAGCCGAAGATCCACAGGCCCAGGAACGTCGACTCGACGAAGAAGGCCGCCAGCGCCTCGATCGCGAGCGGGGCGCCGAACACGTCCCCCACGAACCGCGAGTACTCGCTCCAGTTCATCCCGAACTGGAACTCCTGCACGATGCCGGTGACCACGCCCATGGCGAAATTGATCAGGAAGAGCTTCCCGAAGAACTTCGTGAGCTTGAGCCAGCGCTCGTTGCCGGTGCGTACCCAGGCGGTTTCCATGATCGCCACGAGCGGCGCCAGGCCGATCGTGAGCGGGACGAAGATGAAGTGGTAGACCGTCGTGATGGCGAACTGCCACCGCGCCAGATCGAGAGCTTCCACTGCGGGCTCCTGGAGGTCGGATGGTGGTGCCGTACTTGCTCTGATGCCGGTTCGAAGCTTGTTCAGATCTTCACAAGCAGCCTATGCCTGCCCCGCGGCAGGTGATGACGACGCGCGGGGTGACATCGCCCACTCAGGGGAAGTGTCTCTCCGTCCCCGCGGGTCGGCCGATCGGGATGCGCGTCGTTGTGCGAGAATGGTTCTGCCCTTGCCGGACCACATCACCGGCGGGGGTTGCAGAGCCCGCAGTACCGCGTCCGCCGCGGTGCCGCGAGGGCGGGGCGTGAAAGGGCCCGTCGTCGCAGCCGACCGCGAAGACACGGCGGGGCCGCAACCGAGACTTCTGTCCGGCACGGCGCTTCGTTGCGACGTGCTCCAGGACGCCGACCGCCTGGCGGTTCGCGGGTGTGGGGCGGACACCAGCACAGGAGCAACCCAACGTGACGACTCCCTCCACCACAGGTCCGGCCGCCGGGTCACAGAACGATCACGACGCCGAGGTCCTGGCGACGCAGAGCGACTCGGAGAGCACGGCGCAGCGCAAGCCGGTGCGACGGCGCGCCACGCGCACCACCTCGGCCCCCGCGCAGCCCGCGGCCCCGATCATCATCAAGGTCGCCCCGCCGGCCGAGCCGACGACGTCGGCCCCGGCGCCGTCCGCCAACGTCACCGCCGGGACCGGCGCGCCGATTAAGCCCAAGCGCCGCCGCGCGGCCAAGCCGGCGGGTGCCGCCGAGCAGGCGCCGCTGTTCCCGGCGGTCGCCGAGCGGCCCGAGCCGGTCGCGCCGCCGGAACCGAGCGTCCAGGAGCCGGCCGCAGGGGTGCCCGCCGTCGCGCCCGCAGGGGTGCCCGCCGTCGCGCCCGACGCCGACGCCGAGGAGCCCGCGGTCGAGCAGAAGCCCGCGCGTCGCACGCGGTCGCGCAAGGTGGCCGAGCCCGAGCCCACGGCCGAGCCCGAGGCCGAGATCCCCGCCGCCCCGGCCCGGAGGCGGTCCACCCGGAAGGACCCGGCGCCGTCGGGCGCCGCACCGGACCTGGCGCCGTCGGGCCGCACGACGTACGCGGACGCGACCGGCGGCGAGAGCGCCGAGCAGCTCGCGCGGCCGAAGGTCGCGCCGCGGCTGGCGACCACCGCCCTGCTGTTCCAGGCGCCGGACCCGGCGGCCGCGCAGCGGCCCCGCCGCAAGGCCGGGCCGCGCAACGAGCCGGCGCTGGGCTTCTACTCGGACCGCCTCGCGACCCGCGAGGCCGAGGACGAGCCGGCCGCCGAGGTTGCCCCGGCGCCGGCCGTCGAGCAGGACGTCGTCCCCGAGATCGCCGAGGCCACCGTGCCGGTGGCGCCCGCGGCGCCGCAGTTCCAGGTCGCCGAGCTGAGCGCCGACGACGCGGCCGCGGTCGACGAGGTCGCCGTGATCGAGGAGGAGCTCGTCGCCGAGGGCGTCGAGCTGACCGAGCTCGCGCCCGAGGATCTCGACGAGGTCGAGTACGCCGAGGAGGAGGACGACGAGGCGCGCCAGGCCCGCCGCCGGCGGCGCCGGGGCGGACGGGGACGCCGCGGCGGCCGCATCCGCGACTCGCGCCACGACGACCCCGAGGCCGAGGGCGAGGCCGACGAGGAGACCGAGTCCGCGCAGGGCGACGGGTACGAGGGCGAGGCCGACGAGACCGCCGACACCGCGGAGACCGCCGGGGACGACGACTCCGACCTGGGCGACGACGAGGCGGGCAGCCGCCGTCGCCGGCGCCGCCGCCGGGGCAGCCGGGCCGAGCGCGCGGAGGCCGCGCGCGGCCGGGGCACGTCCTCCGACGAGGTCACGGCCCTCAAGGGCTCGACGCGCCTCGAGGCCAAGAAGCAGCGCCGCCGCGAGGGGCGCGACGCCGGACGCCGCCGCCAGATCGTCACCGAGGCCGAGTTCCTGGCCCGCCGCGAGTCCGTCTCGCGCTCGATGGTGGTGCGCGAGCAGGACGGCCGCACCCAGATCGCGGTGCTGGAGGACGGCGTGCTCGTGGAGCACTACGTCTCGCAGCAGTCGCAGGTCTCGATGGCCGGGAACGTGTACCTGGGCCGCGTGCAGAACGTGCTGCCGTCCATGGAGGCCGCGTTCGTCGACATCGGCAAGGGCCGCAACGCCGTGCTGTACGCGGGCGAGGTGAACTGGGACGCCGCGGGCATCGCGGACGGTCAGCCGCGCCGCATCGAGGAGGCGCTGAAGTCCGGCGACACGGTGCTGGTGCAGGTCACCAAGGACCCGATCGGGCACAAGGGCGCCCGCCTGACCTCGCAGGTCACCCTGGCGGGGCGCTACCTGGTGTTCGTGCCGGGCGGCGGGATGACCGGGATCAGCCGCAAGCTGCCGGACGTCGAGCGGAACCGCCTGAAGAAGATCCTGCGCGAGGTCGTGCCGGAGGGCGCGGGCGTCATCGTGCGCACCGCCGCCGAGGGCGCGAGCGAGGACGAGCTGCGCGGCGACGTCGAGCGCCTGCAGAAGCAGTGGGACGCGATCAGCTCCAAGGCCGAGAAGTCGAAGAAGTCCGCGCCCGTGCTGCTGCAGGGCGAGCCGGACCTCGCGATCCGCGTCGTGCGCGACATCTTCAACGACGACTTCTCCTCGCTCGTGGTGCAGGGCGAGGGGGCCTGGAACGAGATCTCGTCGTACGTCGAGGAGCTCGCGCCGGACCTGCGCGAGCGCGTGAGCAAGTGGGTCGGGCAAGAGATGTCCTCCGATGTCTTCCAGGTGCACCGCATCGACGAGCAGCTCGCCAAGGGCATGGACCGCAAGGTCTGGCTGCCGTCCGGCGGCTCGCTGGTCATCGACCGCACCGAGGCGATGACCGTCGTGGACGTCAACACCGGCAAGTTCACCGGCGCGGGCGGCACGCTCGAGGAGACCGTCACGCGGAACAACCTCGAGGCGGCCGAGGAGATCGTGCGGCAGCTGCGCCTGCGCGACATCGGCGGCATCATCGTCATCGACTTCATCGACATGGTCCTGGAGTCCAACCGCGACCTGGTGCTGCGCCGCCTGGTGGAATGCCTGGGTCGCGACCGCACCAAGCACCAGGTCGCCGAGGTGACCTCGCTCGGGCTCGTGCAGATGACGCGCAAGCGCGTCGGGCAGGGCCTGGTCGAGGCGTTCAGCGAGACGTGCGAGCACTGCAACGGCCGTGGCTTCGTGGTGCACGACCACCCGATCGAGCGCGGCGGCCCGGCGATCAGCGAGCCGTCCGACGCCGCCGGCGCGCGCAAGCGGCGCAAGCGCGGCGGGAAGGCCGAGACCGGCCCGGCGCCGAAGGCCGCGGGGACGACGACGGCCGCCGTGCTGCCGGAAGAGAGCTCGGAGGAGCGTGAGGAAGTGAAGGCGCGCCTGGCCACCATCGCGGCCGCGGCGCAGCACGCGCACGAGGAGGAAGAGGCGCACGCGGTCGCGGGTGCCGACGACGCCGGCGCGTCCGCCGAGCCCGGGCCCGGCGAGGCGGAGGCCGCTGCCGACGCCCCCGGCACGACGCCGGAGGCGGCGCCCAAGGTCGCGATCACCCTGCCCGAGCCGCGCCAGACGGCAGCCGAGCGCCCGGCCGTCCCGGCCTCGCTCGACGCGATCGTGCTGCCGGACCGCTCCGGGGGAGCGCCTGCCGGTGCGCCGTCCGACGACGACGCCGCCGGGCCGGGCGACACCGACGAGACCGGCGCGCCCAAAGGAGCCGGCGACGAGGTCGCCTGAGCCACGCAAGGGCTTCTGGTCCCGCTTCCTGGGCCGCTGACCCGCACCGGAGGGCCGTCACCCGCAGGGGTGGCGGCCCTCCGCCGTGCTCTCGGGGCCGTTCGTCGTGAGGGCGCGGGCCCCCGGCCTTCCCGCGGGTCAGTCCTCGACGAGGGGGACGAAGCGGTAGCCGCCGTGTTCCGTGATGCGGAGGTCGCCCTCCGGGTCGTTCTCGACCAGGAGCATGCGGCCGCGGACCGGGATCACCATCAGGCCGCCCGGGGCGAGCTGGTCCACGAGTTCGTCCGGGAGATGTACTGCCTGGGCCGACACGAGGATCCTGTCCCAGCCGCCCGGCCGGGGGCGGCCCAGCACGCCGGGGTCCGCCGTCTCGACCGCGGCCCAGCCCATGCCGGTCGCCGCGACGTTCTTCGCGGCCCATCCCGCCAGCTCCGGGTGGCGCTCGACGCCCAGCACCTCGCCCTGCGGCCCGGCGAGGTGCGCCAGCAGCGCGGTGGTCCACCCCGATCCGGCGCCGACGTCCAGGATGCGGGCGCCGCGTGGGACGCGCAGCAGGGCCAGCATGTCGGCGACCGTGCGCGGCTGGGAGGAGGTCTGGCCGTGCCCGATGGGCAGCGGGTGATCGGCGCTCGCGTAGGGGCGCTGGTGCTGCGGGAGGAAACCGGTGCGCGGCACGGCCTGCATGGCCCGCGCGACGGCGTCGTCGGCCATGACCATCAGCCTAGATCGCCGTCGGCGATCTCACACCGGATCGCGCACCGTACGGTTTGAACGGAGCGGCGCGATCCCGTAATCTGGGACGTCGGTGCGCCGTCTGCGCACCTGTCCCGCGTGCCCATGGCGCACCGCACTCGACCGCCGCGGCGGTGAGAGTCACAGCCAAGCCGGTGAAGAACGTCGTGCGCACGCCAAGACGAGGAGAAGAGTTCAACGTGGTGTACGCGATCGTCAAGGCCGGTGGCCGGCAGGAGAAGGTTTCCGTCGGATCCATCGTCGTCATGGACCGTGTCCCGGCGCAGCCGGGAGAGACGGTGGAGCTGCCGGCTCTGCTGCTGGTCGACGGGGAGAAGGTGACCACCGACAAGGCCGCGCTGGCCGGTGTCAAGGTCACCGCGGAGGTCGTTCGGGACGAGAAGGGCCCGAAGATCACGATCATGAAGTACAAGAACAAGACCGGTTACCGGAAGCGCCAGGGCCACCGCCAGCCGCTGACGCGGCTGAAGGTCACCGGCATCAACTGATTCTGAGCTTTCGTACTTCGGACTCCCCTGAAAGAGGTCAGCAGAGATGGCACACAAGAAGGGCGCGAGCTCCTCGCGCAACGGCCGTGACTCCAACGCCCAGCGCCTGGGCGTGAAGCGCTTCGGCGGCCAGAAGGTCAACGCGGGCGAGATCATCGTGCGCCAGCGCGGCACGCACTTCCACCCCGGTGAGAACGTGGGCCGCGGCAAGGACGACACGCTGTTCGCCCTGACCGCCGGCGCCGTGCAGTTCGGCACCCGCCGCGGTCGTCGCGTCATCGACATCGTCGAGGCGACTGCCGGGGCCTGATTCCCGGAGCCTGCCGAAGGGGGCGCGCCGTGGACGGCGCGCCCCTTTCGCATACCTGCTGCCCTAACCCGGGCACACCCGACGGGCCGCGCCCGTCACCGAACATCCTGAGAGGATCGATCCATGGCCAGCTTTGTCGATCGCGTCGTCCTGCACGCCGCAGGCGGAGACGGCGGGCACGGCGTCGCGTCGATCCGCCGGGAGAAGTTCAAGCCCCTCGCGGGCCCCGACGGCGGCAACGGGGGCGACGGCGGCTCCGTGAAGCTCGTCGTCGACCCGCAGGTCACCACGCTGCTCGAGTACCACCACTCGCCGCACCGCCGCGCCGCCAAGGGCAGCCAGGGCATGGGCGACGACCGCGACGGCGCGAACGCCGACGACCTCGTGCTGGGCGTGCCGGACGGCACCGTCGTGAAGGACCGCGCGGGGAACATCCTCGCGGACCTCGTCGGCACCGGCGCCGAGTACGTCGCCGCCGCCGGCGGCAAGGGCGGGCTGGGCAACCGCGCACTGGCGTCGCCGAAGCGCAAGGCGCCGGGCTTCGCGCTGCTCGGGGAGCCGGGCCAGGAGGCCGAGGTCGTCCTGGAGCTCAAGACGATCGCCGACGTCGCGCTCGTCGGGTACCCGAGCGCCGGGAAGTCCTCGCTGATCGCCGCGATCTCCGCCGCCCGCCCCAAGATCGCCGACTACCCGTTCACCACCCTCGTGCCGAACCTCGGCGTCGTGCAGGCGGGCGACTCCCGCTACACCGTCGCCGACGTGCCCGGCCTGATCCCGGGTGCGAGCGAGGGCAAGGGCCTGGGCCTGGAGTTCCTGCGGCACATCGAGCGCACCGCCGTGATCGTGCACGTGCTGGACTGCGCCACGCTGGAGTCCGGGCGCGACCCGGTCAGCGACCTGGACGCGCTGGAGGAGGAGCTGGCCGCCTACGAGGGCGACCTCGGGATCTCCGGCGGGCGCGTGCCGCTGAGCCTGCGTCCGCGCCTCGTGGTGCTGAACAAGATCGACGTGCCCGACGCGCGGGACCTGGCCGAGATGATCCGGCCCGACCTGGAGGCCCGCCGCCTCCCGGTGCTCGAGATCTCGACCGTCTCCCACGAGGGGCTGCGTGAGCTCACGTTCGCCCTGGCGCGGATCGTCGAGCAGGCGCGCGCCGCCGCGCCGGAGCCCGAGCCCACGCGCGTGGTCATCCGCCCCAGGGCGGTCGACGCCGCCGGGTTCACCGTGACCCGCAAGGGTGGCGAGGAGGCCTACTGGTTCGAGGTGCGCGGCGAGAAGCCCGAGCGCTGGGTCAAGCAGACCGACTTCAACAACGACGAGGCAGTGGGCTACCTCGCGGACCGGCTCGAGCGGATCGGCGTCGAGGACCAGCTGTTCAAGGCGGGCGCGATCGCCGGTGACGAGGTCCGGATCGGCGACCCGACGAACGCCGTCGTCTTCGACTGGGAACCGACCCTCCAGACCGGCCCCGAGCTGCTCGGCGCGCGCGGTACGGACCTGCGCTTCGAGGAACGCCTGCGGCCCACCCGCTCGGAGAAGCGCCGCGAGTTCACCGAGCGGATGGACGCCAAGGCGGAGGCCCGCCGCGAGCTCTGGACGGAGCGCGAGGCCGGGGTCTGGACGGACCCGGACGGGGAGTAGGGGTGCGGGCGGACTCAGCCGTTCCCCGGCCGCCGGAAGCGTGACGACGACGCACGGGCGAGGTACGGGCCGAGCACGTCGGAGCCCGGCGGCCCGGGAGAACGGGGTCCGCGTCGTGAAATACCCGGGCGGTCGCGCGGGTGCAGCGGCGATGATGGGAGGGTGTCCGCCGCCTCGTCCCGTGCCGCGCTCCGCGCCGCACGCCGCATCGTCGTCAAGATCGGCTCGTCCTCGCTGACCCGCCCGGACGGCCATCTCGACGAGGGAGCGCTGCGGTCGCTCGTGGACGTGCTCGCGGCCCGGGTGGCCGCCGGCGGCCAGATCGTGCTGGTGACCTCGGGTGCGATGGCGGCCGGCGTCGGGCCGCTCGGCCTGCCGGGCCGGCCCCGGGACGTGGCGACGATGCAGGCCGCCGCGTCGGTCGGCCAGGGACAGCTCATCGCGCGGTACACCGAGGCGTTCGCGCACCACGGCCTGCGGGTCGGCCAGATCCTGCTCACCGCGGAGGACGCCGTGCGCCGCTCCCGCTACGCGAACGCGCAGCGGTCCCTGGAGAAGCTGCTCGCGCTCGGCGTCGTCCCCGTGATCAACGAGAACGACGCCGTGACCACCGCCGAGCTGAAGTTCGGCGACAACGACCGGCTCGCGGCCCTGACCGCGCACCTCGTGCGGGCCGACGCCCTCGTCCTGCTCACCGACATCGACGGGCTCTACGACGGGCCGCCGTCGCGCCCCGGCGCGCGCCGGATCCCGCACGTCGCGCAGCTGTCCGACGTCGCGGACGTCGAGGTCACCGCCCGGGGCAGCAGCGTCGGGACCGGGGGGATGGTCACCAAGCTGCAGTCGGTCCGCATCGCCACCGGCGACGGCATCCCGGTGGTGCTCACCCGGGCGTCCGACGCCGATGCCGCGCTCGGCGGCGAGGACACCGGCACGTTCTTCGCGACGACGGGCCGCCGGATGACGGCACGCCGCCTCTGGATCGCCCATGCCGCCGGGACGCAGGGCCGCATCCACCTCGACGACGGCGCGGTGCGCGCGATCCGCGGCGGCAGGGCCTCGCTGCTGCCCGCCGGGGTCACGAAGACGGAGGGCACGTTCGACGCCGGCGACCCGGTCGAGATCGTCGGGCCCGACGGCGTCGTCGTCGCGCGCGGGCTCGTCGCCTTCGACGCCGCGGACCTGCCGGCGCTCCTCGGGCGTACCACCCACGCCCTGCGCGAGGAGCTCGGCGAGGGGTACGACCGCGAGGTCGTGCACCGGGACGACCTGGTCCTGGAGTCCTGACCTGGGCTCCTGCTCAGCCTGTGGATAAGTGCTGACGGCTGTCGGGGGCAGGTCTTAGGCTCGGGGCATGACGAGCCTCGTACCCGAAACCCAGTCCGCTGCCGGCGCGACCGCGGAGGCAGCCGTGCCGCCGTCCGCCGAGCCGGCCGGACAGGCGGGTACGGCCGGGTCCGCCGAGCAGGCGGTGCGGGAGATCGCGCGGCGCGCCAAGGTGGCCTCGCGGGCTCTGACGACGGCGAACCGCGCGGCGAAGGACGCCGCGCTCGCCGCCGTCGCGGAGGATCTGGTGGCGAACGCCGAGCGCATCGTGGCCGCGAACGCGCAGGACATGGAGCGCGGCCGCGCGAACGGCATGACGCCGGGCCTGCTGGACCGGCTCGTGCTCACGCCCGCGAAGATCGAGGCCATCGCGGGCGCCGTGCGCGACGTCGCCGCGCTGCCCGACCCGGTCGGCGAGGTGGTGCGCGGGCAGACCCTGCCGAACGGCCTGCGGCTGCGGCAGCTGCGGGTGCCGATGGGCGTGGTCGGCATGATCTACGAGGCCCGGCCGAACGTGACCGTCGACGCCGCCGTGCTGGCGCTCAAGTCCGGCAACGCGGCGATCCTGCGCGGCGGGTCCGCGGCGGCGTCGTCGAACCAGGTGATCGTCGAGGTGCTGCGGGGCGCGCTGGAGCGGTCCGGGTTCCCGGCCGACCTGGTGCAGACCATCGACGCCCACGGGCGGCCCGGGGCGCGCGCGCTGATGCGGGCACGCGGGCTGGTTGACGTGCTCGTCCCGCGCGGCGGGGGAGAGCTCATCCAGACCGTCGTCGCCGAGTCCACGGTGCCCGTCATCGAGACCGGCGTCGGCAACGTGCACGTGTACGTCGACGCCACCGCGGACGTCGACAGCGCCGTGGCGATCACCCTGAACGCCAAGACCCAGCGCGTCGGCGTGTGCAACGCGGCCGAGACGCTGCTCGTGCACGCCGACGCCGCGCCGGCGTTCCTGCCCGCCGCGCTCGCCGCGCTCGCGGACGCGGGCGTCGTGCTGCACGGCGACGAGCGCGCGCTCGGGTACGCGCCGGAGGGCGCGACGGCGGTCCCCGCGACCGACGAGGACTGGGCCACCGAGTACCTCGCGCTGGAGCTGGGCGTCAAGGTCGTGGACTCCCTCGACGAGGCGATCGACCACATCCGGACCTGGTCGTCGGGCCACACCGAGGCCATCCTCACGCGTGATCTGGCGGCCGCCGAGCGGTTCACGGCCGAGGTGGACTCCGCCGCCGTCATGGTCAACGCGTCGACGCGGTTCACCGACGGCGCCGAGCTCGGCCTCGGCGCGGAGATCGGGATCTCCACCCAGAAGCTGCACGCGCGCGGGCCCATGGGCCTCGCCGAGCTCACCACCACGAAGTGGATCGTCCAGGGCGACGGCCACGTGCGGCCGTGATGTCCCGCAGGACATCACAACTCCGTCACGACATCGCGTGCCGCTCGACGGAAGCGTCGTGAGAGACTAGCCCTCACCTGAGCACGAACCACCAGGAGGACATCCGTGCTGCACATCGCGGTCCAGATCGCCGAGACCACCACCGAGCACGCCGCCGAGGCGCCCCTGCCGCCCCTGGCGTTCGGGCTGATCGCGTTCGGCTCGCTCGTCGCGGCGCTGCTGTTCACCTTCTCGTTCCGCAACGTGGGCAACCGCCACGCCGGCGTGACCGTCCACGCCGACAGCGGTCACTGAGACAGGGCGCAGGCGAAGGGGTTGTCAGTGTCTCCTCGGCGGCCGCGTATCGGCGTGATGGGCGGGACGTTCGATCCCGTCCATCACGGCCACCTCGTGGCCGCGAGCGAGGCCGCCGCGCGTCTCGACCTCGACGAGGTCGTGTTCGTCCCGACCGGCCGTCCCTGGCTCAAGCACCACAAGACGGTGACCTCGTCCGAGCACCGGTACCTCATGACGGTCATCGCCACGGCGTCGAACCCCCAGTTCACCGTGAGCCGCGTCGACGTCGACCGCCCGGGTGTCACGTACACCGTGGACACGCTGCGGGAGCTGCGGCTCGAGCGGCCGGACGCGGACCTGTACTTCATCACCGGGGCCGACGCGATCGAGCAGATCCTCACGTGGAAGGATGCCGACAAGCTGTGGGACATGGCACACTTCGTCGCGGTCACGCGTCCCGGACACCACCTGAGCACCGAGGGCCTGCCCGCGGACGGCGTGACGATGCTGGAGGTCCCGGCTCTCGCGATCTCGTCGTCCGACTGCCGCCGGCGCGCGGGGGCGGGGCTGCCGGTGTGGTACCTGGTACCGGACGGCGTGGTCCAGTACATCGCCAAGCACGGACTGTATCGAGGTCTTTCGGATGAGTGACAACAACGGTCGCCCGTTGACGCGGCGTGAGCTGCGCGAACGCGAGGCAGCGCGAGCCGCCGAAGGCGGTGTGCCGGGCGCGCAGCCCGGCGGCCAGGCGTCCGGCGGGTTCCCGCCGGCGCAGCCACCCGCCGGGCCTCCGCCCGTCACCAGGCCGCCTCAGGCGTCCGCGTCGCGTGGTCTGGACGCGACCGGCCGGCTCACGCCCGTGCAGGGCGCGGGCGGCCCGGACGCGCCCGGCGCCGGCAGCGGCCCGGGGTTCCCACCGCCGCCCGCCGCACCCGCACCCGCACCGGCGGGCGCGGCGCCCGGCGGCCCGCCGTCACCCTTCCCCGCTCGCGGCGGCAACCCGCCCGCGGGCCACGGAGGCGGCGCGACCGGCGGGCAGAGCCCGTTCGCTCCTCGTTCGCAGGCGGTACCGCCACCCGCGGCGGGCCCGCGCCCGGCCGGCGGTCCCGGCCAGCCGCCGCCCGCCGCCGCCTGGGGTGCCGCCTCGGCGCCCACGCGGCCGCCTGCTCCCGGCGCTCCTGCCCCCGGCGGCCAGGGCGTGCCGGCCACGGTCCCCGGCTCCCCGTTCGGTGGCCCGAGCCCGGCACGGCCCGACGTCACGCAGGTCGCGGGCCCCGGGTCCCCCTGGGGGAGCCCGGCTCCGGCCGGTCCGGGCCGCGGCGGCCCCGGTGCGCCGCCCGTCGTCGGGCAGCAGCCTCCGGCCGGCCCGCCGTCGCCGTTCCCGCCCGCGGCCGGGCCGCGCGACAGCGCGCCCTCGCCGTTCCCGCCGGCCGGTCCGCCCGCCGACGGTGCCACGTCGCCGTTCCCGCCGGCGGGCGGTCCGCCCGGCGCCGCGGCGTCGCCGTTCCCGCCCGCAGCGGGCGGCCCGCCCGGAACTCACCCGCAGGCGCAGCCCGCAGGTCCCGGCGGTCAGCCGCAGGGCTTCGACGCCATCGCGGGCGCCGGGCGCCCGCAGTCGGTCCGCAGCACCCGCCGTGCCGAGGACGACTGGGAGGACCTGGAGGACGAGGATCCCGGTCCCTCCTACACGTGGCTGCACTACGTGATCCTGATCGTGGTGGCCTTCGTCCTGGGGCTGCTGGTCTGGAAACTCGTCCTCGAGCCCGAGGACGAACCCACCACGGGCGAGGCGCACGTCGTCAGCTCGATGGTCACCGAGGAGGTACTCGCATGACGGCGACCGAACGCGCCCGTGAGCTCGCCGTCGTGGCGGCGCGGGCCGCGAGCGACCGCAAGGCGCAGGAGATCATCGCCCTGGACGTGAGCGAGCAGCTGGTGCTCACCGATGTCTTCCTCATCGCCTCGGGCACCAACGAGCGGCAGGTCAAGGCCATCGTCGACGCCGTCGAGGAGGCCATGCACAAGGCGGGCTCCAAGGCGATCCGCCGGGAGGGCCTCTCCGAGGCGCGCTGGGCCCTGCTGGACTTCGGCGACGTCGTCGTGCACGTGCAGCACACCGAGGACCGCGTGTACTACGCGCTGGAACGGCTCTGGAAGGACTGCCCCGCCATCGACCTGCCGGAGGACGCCCGCGGCGGCGGCGACACGGGGGAGTTCGGCGGGCAGGAGACGGACGCCGCCATCTACCTCGACCCGGGGCTTCGCCCGTGACGGCGGGCACCATCGTCCTGCTGCGTCACGGCCGTACCGCGTACAACCACACGAAACGGCTCCAGGGTCAGATCGACATCCCGCTCGACGACGTCGGCCGCTGGCAGGCCGAGCAGGGCGCGAACGCCCTCGCGTCGTCGCACACCGCGGTGAAGATCGTCGCGAGCGACCTGGAGCGGGCCTTCGACACGGCCACCGCCTACGCGAAGCTCGTGGAGCTCGACGTCGAGTCCGACGCGCGGCTGCGCGAGCGATCCTTCGGCGAGTGGGAGGGCCTGACCGGCGAGGAGATCGCCGCGCGCTGGCCCGACGAGCACGCCGCCTGGCGGGCGGGCGCGGATCCGGTCCGGGCCGGTGCGGAGTCGCGGGCCGCCGTCGCCGAGCGCACCGCGGCCGCCGTCGTCGAGCACGCCGCGGCGCTGGGTGACGACGACACGCTCGTCGTCGTCTCGCACGGCGCGGCGATCACCCTGGCCCTGACCCGGATGATGGACGAGGACCCGACCACCTGGCGCGGGATCAGCGGCCTGCACAACGTGCACTGGTCGCACCTGCGGGCCTCCGGTGCGCAGGCCCGCCCGGCCTGGCGCCTGGTCGCCCACAACGTGGGCGCCGGTTACCCCCTCGACCGCTGGCAGGCCGGCCCGGACTGGAACCTCGAGCCGGCCGGCAAGGGCGAGTAGCACTCGACCCTGCCGGCCGGTTCCCCGGTCGCGCGGCGGTCAGCAGCCGATGCGAGACGGGCCGTAGGCGACGTCGTCGTACCAGAGCGTGTCGGCGTCGCCGCCGTAGCTCTCCCAGCCGAGGCGGAGGTCCGTCAGGCTCGGCGACCAGCCGGCGCGGCGCAGCCACTGGCTGTCGACGTCCTGCGTGGGCGTGCCGTCCGCGACCAGGCCGGTCACGACCGTGCCGTCGACCCACGTGCTGAGGGTGCCCCCGGAGACCTGCCACTCGACGCAGGTCCAGGTGTTGACCGGCAGCGGCTTGCTGAGCGCGACGCCGTTCGGGCTCTGCTCGGGCAGGGTCGCGTCGTCGGACTCGCGGTTCCACTGCAGCGCGCTGTTCTGGCCGCCGAACCGCAGGTCACGGCCGCCGTCGTTGGCGTCGTTCATGGCGATCATCGTGGTGTGCGTCTGCGGCTGCGCCGTCGAGTGCCGCATCCAGACGCGGAACCACTGGGTGCCGGCGGGGATGTCGCGCCCGACGAACTGGTGGTTGCAGTACCCGCCGCCGCCGTTGACGCGGATCGACTTCGAGCCGGCGTGGGTCACGGACGAGTCCACGGCCGCGGTTCCCGTGCCGGAGCAGTTCTCCGCGCCGACCCTCCAGTCGCCGCCGGGGGTGCTGCCGGCCTGGTTCTCGAAGCCGTCGCAGGTCGCGCCGGACGGGCAGCCGCCGGGGTTCTGCGTCGGCGTCGGCGAAGGAGTCGGTGACACGGTGGGGGACGGGGAAGCGGTCGGGGTGGGGGACACCGTCGGCGTCGGGCTCACGGACGCGCTCGGGCTCGGGGTCTGGGACGTCGGCGACGCCGTCGGGCTCGGCGGCGCCGTCGTCGGGTCGACGCCGCACAGCGTCCCGTTGACCGTGAACGCCACCGGAGCGACGAAGCCGGTCCCGCTCTGGGACGCCACCGCCCCGAACAGCTCCCGGGTCGTCCCCGCGGGGACGGACGCGTTCCAGCCGACGTCGGACGCCGTGACCTTCGTGCCGGACTGGCTGACCGTCGCGTTCCACGCGTTGGCGATGGTGCTGCCCGCGGGCATGTCGAACTCGATGGTCCAGCCGCTGATCGCGGTGCTCCCGGCCGTCATGGACACCGACGCCTGGTGCCCGCCGTTCCAGCCGTTCACCACCGTGTACTTGACCGCCTGGCAGGCGGCGGCCTGGGCGGGCGCCGCCGTGGCCGCCGCGGTGAGTCCCGCGGCGAGCAGGCCTGCCGCGGCCACGAGCGCTCCCAGCCGCCGCCGTCGTTCCCGGATTCCGGTTCGCATCTGTGTACTCCTGTCGTCGGCGGCCGCACTGCCGCCTCGCTCGTGGCCGGCACCGTCCGGTGCGGACCTCCCCGGCGAAGGTAGGGGACGCTTGCCCCGGGGGATGAGCGGGTTATACGTTTCGCTGGCGACCATCGCACCACGAGGCACTCTCTCGGGGCCGGGCATGAGGAGTGCGAGAGGAAACGCGGGCAATCCGATGAACATGCGGAACGACGAAGGAGCGGGTGTGGGGCAGTCCTGGGCCGAGCAGCGTACCGAGGCCGCGCGCCTGCAGGCGGAACGCCTGCGGGAGCGGCAGGACGTCGAGCACGCGCGCGCCGAGGCCATGCTCGCGCGGTTCGCACGGGCGGCCCGGGAGGCGGGGCTCGCGACCGAGCCCCTCGTCGTCGTCGGCTACGGCGGGCGCGGCCGGGCGCGGACGCCGCTGCGCGGCTGGTACCTGCGCACGGACCGTACGGCGGCCGTGTCCGACGACGGCGCGTTCTACGTCCTGACCGCGCCGCTGTCGCTGCTGGACCGCGTCCGGGGCGTGCACCCGGAACCGAGGCGGCCGCCCCTGGTGCTCGGCGCGGGCGGCAAGGACGGCGACTCGATCGAGCTCGCGGCGGCCCTCGACCGGCTCCTGGCGGACTGGAGCTAGCCGCACGACGTTGTAGGGCCTCGTACCGAGCCGGCGATGCCGTCGGCAGTCAGGATTCAGGTGGCCGCCGCCTGGTGGCGCATGCCGTAGACGTCACGCAGGGGCAAGGAGATCGACCAGGATCGGCATCGCCGATGACGGGTGCCCGGTTCGGACGGCGCGCCACCGTCACGCCGTCCCGGAACCGAGCAGCGCGGCAAAGGAACTCGGCGCGAGCCGCGGTGTCCCGCCGTACCGCCCTGTGAGGTAGCGCTTGGCCACATTGGCATCGGGATGCCTCGGGAAGTCGGCCAGGCAGAACAGCTCGGTTGCGCCTTCATAGGTCTTGTCCGTGAACCACACCTGTTCGGGCTCCAGGGTCACCTGGCTCAGTGGGGAGAGGACGTACGACTCGTGGCTGGTGAAGATCAGCTGCGCCTGCTTGGTGTTGAGCCCGGGATCGGCGAACGTGTCGAGGAGTACGTCGAGCAGGTGCGGGTGCAGGCTCGCATCGATCTCGTCCACGACAAGCAGTCCACCGCTCCGCAGAGTCTCGAGAGCCGGTACCGCGATCGCGAGCCAGGCGATGGTCCCGTCGCTCTCGTCCTGGATCGAGAATGCGGGGCTCGTGCCTGCGGTACCGCGGTGGGTGAAGACGAGATGCCTGACGACCTGGGCCAGCTGGGCGTCGTCGAACTCATCTTGGTCGTCATCATCGTTCGACGAGTTCGTGGTGGCGTCGGCGACTTCTTCGTCATCACGCAGATCGCGCTGGAGCCGGCGAAGTGCCCGGCGCACACGCTCGGGAATGCTCTGCTCTTCGACGTCGACTTTCACGACGCCGATGTCAGCGACTCCGAGCAGAGCCTCGAGGTCGGCGAACGTGATCGTTCCGTCGGCGAGCGAATCGGCGAGGTCTTTCAGGCGGGCTTCCCGGTGCGAATCCTTCACCAGTACGTAGTCGATGCTCTCCGTGAGGTCCCGAGCAATCGGGTACAGCGACGATTCGCCCAGGAGCAGAGCACGGCTGAGCACGAGCTCGCGCTGCGTGACTTCGATCCTTCCGCGAAGGCTCTTGTGGAACGTCAGAATGTGTCCGTCACGGTCCCGCTCCAGCAAGGTGCGCCACCGCGAGCTGGGAACGTCACGCAGCCACTCGCGTTTGATGCCGTCGGAGTCGACCTCGAATCCGTACAGGTGACGCCGACCTTCGTGAACGAAGTCGAGTTCGTACGTGCTCGACATCGTGCGGGAGGTCTCGTCCAGCGCGAAGGGCCGCCGGACCATTCCCTTCGATGCCTGCCAGCTGGTCGCAGAGCGACCGATCGCCGTGCTCATGTAGATGATCGCGTCCAGCACGGCGGATTTGCCGGTCGCGTTTCCCCCGAAGATCCCCGCGATCGGAAAGGTTGCCGCGGCCCACGTGCCGCCCTGCGGTTGCAGGGTCCGCAGCGATGGGCGGGACAGGTCGATGGTGACCTCGTCGCGGATGCTCTTGTGATTCCTCACGGTGAAACTGAGCAGGATCATGTGGCCAAGCTAGCACGGAGCAATCGAAATATCGCGAATTTCGATCAGATCGCTTGGCCCAGGTCGGCTGGGCGTGCTGGGGGCGGTCTCTGGATGGGGTCGACACACGGGGGCGCTGAGCCCCGAGCGAGACGCAGTCGGGGTGGAGTCCACGCGAGTTGAGGCTGAGGCTGTGACAGGACAGGGAACGGGCCGTGGCCATGCGCAGGGTCACAGAACAACAAAACGGCGTGACTCCTCATGGGAGTCACGCCGCAATCATCGGTGGAGCTGAGGGGACTCGAACCCCTGACCCTCTGCATGCCATGCAGATGCGCTACCAGCTGCGCCACAGCCCCGACACCCGCAAACCAGCGAGCCCCGCAAGCATACGCAGCAGGCGGCGCGGCCGCCAAATCGAAATGAACACTTTGCCAGGTGGCCCTCGTCACTCCGGCGGCCGGCACCGCGGCGCGGCCTTCACGCCTCAGATTGCCGACGCGGCGGACGAGCGTATGCACTACCGTTCGTACGTCGCCGAGACGACCGAGACATCGACCGCGGACCCGCCGGTCGGCGCGCCGGGGACGAGTTCATCGTCACCAGGCGCGACGGCGTGAAGCGGGTCACGGAAGGCGCCCCCGGCCGGGGAGCCGGACGGGGCACAGCCAGCTTGACCGAACTTCTCTCCCGGACGCGCCTGCCAGCCCGCGCGCCCGCACCCGACCTTGCGCGTGGTCTGATGCTCCTGGCCATCGCGGTCGCGCATTCCTACCTCCTGCTCTACACCGCCGACGGCGTCCGCCAGCCCTTGCTGAGCGACCGGGTGACGGTGCTGGTCGAGGACCTGCTCGTGAACCACCGGGCCCGGCCGATGTTCATCTTCGTGTTCGGCTACGGCCTGGCGCAGCTCGCGCTGCGGCGGCGCCGGGGCGGGGACAGCTGGGGCGCCGTGCGCGGGCTCGTGCGGCGCCGCGGCCTGTGGCTGCTGTTGCTCGGTGTGCTGCACGTCGCGCTGCTGTTCTACGACGTGCTCACGATGTACGGGATCGCGAGCCTGGTCCTGGCGGGCACGCTGACCTGGTCGGACGCTCGGCTGCTCAGGGCCCTGCGGTTCGCTCTCATCGGGGTGGCCGTGGCGTTCGCCGGCTACGGGATCTTCTCGGCGACCGAGGGGTTCAGCCTGGTCATCGGGCCGCGGAGCCCGATCTTCTCGCCGTCGGACCGGATCCTGGAGTGGCTCCGCATGGCGCTCTTCATGACCTGGCAGGTCGTACCGGGAGTGCTGCTGGGGATCTGGGCGGCGCGCCGCCGGATCCTGGAGGACCCGCAGCTGCACCGGGAGCTGCTGACCCGCGTCGCGGTGGTCGGCCTCGGGGTGTCGATCGCGGGCGGCCTGCCGTACGCGCTGATGGACGCCGGATTCTGGCGGGAGCCGACGGCGCTCGTGGCGGCGGTCGCCGCGGTGGTGAACGGCGTGGCGGGGTACGTGGGCGGCGTCGGCGCGGCCGCGTCGATCGGGCTCGCGGTGCTGTACCTCCCGGTCCCGGCGCATCCGCTGGTGGTCGCGGTCCAGGCGCTCGGCCAGCGGTCGCTGACGTTCTACCTGTTCCAGTCGGTGGCGTTCGTCGGGCTCATGGCGCCGTTCACCCTCGGGCTGGGGGGCGAGGTGCGCTACCTCGGGGCCGCGGGGATCGCGCTCGGGACCTGGCTGCTGTCCGTGGCGGGCGCCTACTGGCTCCATCGCGCCGGCCACCGCGGCCCGGCCGAGAGCCTGCTGCGCAGGCTCAGCCGGAGCTGATCAGCAGGTGGCGAGGGTCCGGCGGGCCGACGCCGTGATGAACCCCATGGGGACGACGACGAGCGCCGTGACCAGGATCCATCCGGCCGGGTCGCGCCCGGCTCCGAGGGCCGTGAGCGCGAGGCCGGTGCCCACCATCAGGGCCGCCGAGATCATCGCCACGCCGGCGGTGGCGACGGCCAGCGAGCGGCCCGTGCCGGCCCGGCGCGCGCCGATTCGCGTGGCGACCAGCAGCAGGGCCGCCAGGGCCATGGTCACCGCGCCGGTGGTCTCGACCGCGGTGCCCAGGGTCGCGTAGAGCGGGCCGCCGGGGGCCGGGGTCGAGTCGAACCGGATCAAGCCGCCGTCCCAGAGGAACGGCTGGACGACGAGGACGCCGAACAGCAACCACGCCGTGCGGCGGGCGGAGGCCACCGCCAGGGTCGTCTGGAACCCGGGAGCCACCTCGGCGACCGAGCCGAAGTCCGCGACCGCGCGGGCCGCGGCGTCGGTCTCCGTGAGCCCCGCGGCGGCGTGCGCCTCGGTGGCGTCCTCGAGGTGACCGGCCGCCTCGCGAAGCAGGTCGCGGCGGACGCGAGCAGGGCCGACGAGGGCCTTGCCCAGCTCGTCGAGGTAGGTCGTGACAGGAGACACGACGTCATCGTCGCGCGGTACGCGCGCGGCCGCATCGGGGGTGACCCTGGTTCCCGGCCCGGAGCCGGTCATGGCTCGCCGAGGACGCGGCCGACCACCGCCGAGAACGTGCGCCACTCGGCCCGGTGTTCCGCCAGCGCGCGTTCTCCCGCGCCGGACAGCGAGTAGGTGCGCCGTTCGCGCCCACCGACCGTGGACCAGGAGCTGTCGAGGTAGCCCGCGCGCTCCAGGCGCCGCAGCGCGGGGTAGATCGTGCCGGTGGGCAGACCCAGCTCACCGCCGCTGCGTTCGGCCAGTGCCTCGATGATCGCGTAGCCGTGCAGCGGCCCGCCCTCGACGACGGCCAGGATCAACGAGTCGAGGTGCCCGCGCAACGCGTCCGCCTTCATGTAGGCAGCCTACACGTCAAGGGTGTGGCGGGTGCGGGCCGCCGCGCGACCGGGGTCAGGTGTCCCGACTCGGCCCTCGCCGGACGGATCCGGATCAATTTTGCCGGTTGCCCTCGGGCTGCGTATGCTTCTCGGGTCCGCCGGATCCGGCGGGCACTGGGGCTGTGGCGCAGCTGGTAGCGCATCTGCATGGCATGCAGAGGGTCAGGGGTTCGAGTCCCCTCAGCTCCACCCATTTTCTTCCTTCCCGTGACGGGGATCCCTCGGCCTAGCTCCGGCCCGCAGCCTCCGCGCGGATGCCGTTGATCAGCAACCGCAGGCCGTACCCGAACTGCTCGTCCGAGCCCACCGCGAACATCTCGTCGCCCGGTGGCCCGTCCGGCAGGCCCGTCACGGCCCGGCTGACCTGTTCCCAGCGGGCATCGCGGCTCCCGGCGCGCACGCTCATCGCCAGGGCGGCGGCGAGGTAGGCGATCAGCGCCTGCGAGGAGCGCACGACGTCGGACGCCGGCAGGCCGGCCTCGGTCAGCGCGGCGAACAGGCCGGCACCGAGCCGCAGGCCGTGCTCGCCGAGCGGCGGGCGTGCCGCCACATGCGCGGCGATGCCCGGATGGCGGAGCGCGCAGGAGCGGATCTCCGTGGTGATCGCCCGCAGCCGGTCGTCCCACGGGACGGCCGGGCCGGGATCGCGTGCGCCGGCGAGCGCGGCGTCGGCGACGGCGTCCAGCAGCGCCTCACGGTTGGCGAAATGGCGGTACAGCGCCATGGGATCGCAGCCGAGGTCCGCGGCGATGCGGCGCATGGACATCGCGGCGGGACCCTCGCGGTCGCCGAGGCGCAGCGCCGCGGCCGCGATCGCCGCGGGTGTGAGCCGCTCCGGCCTGCCCATCGTGACCCCCTCCGCTCCGGAACCGGGTAAGTCTACGACGTAGACAAGCGCGAGGTCCGTGTCTACGCTGTAGACCTCAGCATCGCCCGACCGGAGGAGACCGATATGCGTACCGTCACGGCAGGCAGGGTGGGGGCGCTCGTGCTCGGTGTCACGACGTTCGCGTTCCTGTTCGTCCACGACTCCTGGCGGCCCGAGAACCTGTTCCTCGTTCCCGATCTCGTGCTCTGCGCCCTGCTCCTGGGCGCCGCCCTGGCGCCGGCGCGGTGGGCGGGCCGCGCCCTGCTGTTCGCGTTCGGGATCGCGGCCGGGGTGTTCCTGACGTCGGTCGCGTCGTACGCGGTCGACGGGCGGTTCGGCGCGGCGAGCGCGCTCGGCGTCGTCGGCGCCGTGGCGTTCGCCGCGTTGGTCGCACGGGCGGAGCCCGTTGCCGGAGGCGGGCCGACGGCGTCGGCGGCCCCGGAGGGCACCGCGGCCGCGCGATGATCGCCCGCCGGGCCCTCGCGCCCGTCGTGGCAGAGTGGCGCCATGGCCGAACCGCGCATCGTGATCACCTTCTGCACCCAGTGCCGCTGGCAGCTGCGCGCCCAGTGGTACGCGGGGGAGCTGCTGCAGACGTTCGCCGACGAGATCGGTGAGATCGCGCTCGTCCCCGCCACCGGCGGGGTGTTCCGGATCGACGTCGGCGACGAGCACGTCTGGAACCGCAAGAGCGACGGCGGGTTCCCCGAGATCACCGACCTCAAGCGTCGCGTCCGTGACCTGATCGCCCCGGGCCGGTCCCTCGGCCACACGGACGCCCGGGACTGAGGCCGGATCGGCCCGGGGAGCCGACGGTCTTACGCTGGGCTGCCCGGGACCTCTCTTCCTCGGTCGACGCCGAGGGTGGCGATCAGGTCCTCGTGGAGCTGGAACCAGGTCCGGTGGCAGGAGTTGACATCGGTGCTGTCGATCCACTGGTGCCGCCCGCCCTTGGCCTGGTCCAGCGCCGATGCGTAGCGGACCGCGTATCCGTCGAATCTCGCCAGGACAGCGTGGAGGCGTTCGGTCAAGAGGGCGAGCTCCCTGCCGAGCGCCGTGAGCTCAGCGAGGATGCGTTCGTCCCACGCCTGGTCGGAGTGGTCGTTCGGGGCGAAGCGGTCTGCCTCGGTCGGTTTGATCTGCCAGTCGGTGACGGCGCGCAGCAGCCGGGCGTTGAGCGGAAGGAACCGGCGGTAGGTGCTCTCGATGACGCCTTCGCGGTCGGCGTCGGCGCGTTCGGCTGCCAGCCGGCGCTCGTTCTCCGCCTTGCCCGCGTCGGTGAGCGACCAGCCGGCGAGGTCGGCGAACGCGAGGTACTGCACCCAGCCCGCGCGTTCGGCCTCGCTGAGCACCCGCAGAGCTTCGGCGTGGCTGGTTCCGGCGCGCTCGGCCAGCAACGGGCTGTCGCCGAATCCCAGAAGCCGTACCGCGTGCAGCACGAGGAACTCTGGCTCTGAACGGCGGGTCATGGCTGCTTTTCCTGTCTGGCGCTGAGCCGGTTGACGTACTGCTGGCAGGCCTGCGGGGAACGGAACCCCATCGCCTCGGCGATCTGCGCCCAGGTCATCCCTTCGCTGCGCGCCACGAAGAGCAGGGCGACCTCGACGCTCTCGAGTTCGGCGCGTGCGGCCCGGAGCAGGGTGAGGGCACTCGACACCCCGTCCAGACCCAGGTCGGACGAGCGCCAGAGCGCGTACTGGGTGAGATCGACCGCCGAGGGCGGCATGGCTGCGGGCCGCCACGGCCGTGGCTCGATCTGGTCCCCGCCCTGTGCGAGAAGGCGGTCCTGGGCGTCGCGCTCACGCAGGGCCTGCGCGTCGTCGGCGACGGCGGGTCGTTCGAGGTCGTGCTTGCGTTTCACGTCGCCCATCCTGCTACTATCAACAGATTGTTGTCAACGTTTCGTTGATCGGAGTGCGATGCTGACAAGGCTTCGTGAGGCAACCCCTGCCGCCTCGGGCCACAAGGCGGGTGCGCTCGGGGAGCTGCTGCGTGAGGGGCTGCCGGTGCCCGATGGGTTCGTCGTACCAGCCGATGTCCATCCGTCCGGTACCGAGACAGCGAGTTCTCTGCGCGATGCGGTGGCCGCCGAGCTCGCGTGGCTCGATGTCCCGGCGGTGGCGGTACGTTCGTCGGCGGTGGACGAGGACACCGCTGGCGCCTCGGCGGCCGGCCAGTACGAGAGCGTCATCGGAGCCAGGGGCACGGACGAGGTGTGCCGGGCGATCGCGGTGTGCCGCGCCTCAGCTCGTGCGGCACGAGTCGGCCCCTACCGGAGGCGAACCGGCGGGAGCGATCCGTCCTCGGTGCCGGGGATGGCGGTGCTCGTGCAGCCGGTGATCGAGGCCGAGGCCTCGGGCGTGATGTTCACGCCCGAGCAGCCGGGAGGCCTGACCCGGATCGAGGCGTCCTGGGGCCTGGGGCTGTCCGTCGTGGGTGGAACCGTCACCCCGGACAGCTACGAGGCCGCGGCCGACGGCACCATCGGTCGGTCGATCGGCGGGAAGCAGGCGCGCACCGACCTCAGCCGCGCGGGCAGCGGCGTCGTGACCAGCACCGTCACCCCCGATCACCAGCATGCGCGAGTGCTGGACGACGCTACGGTGGCCACACTGACGGATCTGGGTGGCCGGACGGCACGCATTCTCGGCGGTCGCCAGGACGTCGAATGGGCGGTGGCCGACGGCGCGGTGTGGATCCTGCAGGCCCGCCCGGTCACCGCGCCCCTGCCCGCCGGCCGCGTTCCTGCCCTGTCCATTCCGGCCGGAGCGCTGGTCGGCACACCCGGCTCCCACGGCACGGTCACCGCTCCCGCTCGCATCGTGCGCGGCCCTTCGGACTTCCCGGCCGTCCGCGGCGGCGACATCGTGGTGTGCCGCTACACCGACCCGGCGTGGACCCCGCTGTTCACGATCGCTGCCGGCGTCGTCACGGAGACCGGCGGTGCTCTCTCGCACGCGGCGATCGTCGCGCGCGAGTACGGCATCCCTGCGGTGCTCGGCGTCCCCGGTGCCACGACCTGCATCACCAACGGTGCCCGCATCACGGTGGACGGCACGGCCGGAACCGTGACCCCGTCCGGAGGAAGGAGCGCGCGAGCACTGTCGTGATGCTCCCGGCATGCTGATGGCCACCAGGTATCTCTACATCGCCCGCCACGGTGACGCCGACGCGTTCGGCGGTCTCACGGAGCTGGGACGCGAACAAGCTCGCCGCCTCGGCCGGCGACTCGCGCACCTGCCCGTTGACGCGGTCTGGCATTCCCCGTTGCCCCGCGCCGCAGACTCCGCCCGGGAGCTCGATACCTACCTCAGCGGCGACGTCCCGGTGGGTGAGGCCGCCGAACTGATCGACCATGTGCCCTATGTGCCCTCACCGGAGGAGACCCCGCCGTCGTGGGTCCCGTTCTTCGACGGCTACGAAGCAGCCGAGGCCGCGGCCGCGCACGAGATCGCCCGGAGTCTCACCACGAGGTTCGCCAAGCCGTCCGAGGGTGCGGATGACCTGCATGAGGTGCTCGTCACCCACGCCTACCCGATCGCGTGGCTCGTTCGCGATGCCCTGGATGCGCCACGAACGCGGTGGCTCGGCCTCAGCAGCGCCAACGCCGCGCTGACCGTGATCGAGTACCGGATCGGCCTGCCCCCGAGCGTCGTCATGTTCAGCGACATGAGCCACCTGGGTCACGAGCTGCGATGGACAGGATTCCCCCGGACCCTGCGACCCTGACCGGTGAGTCGATCCGAGCGGGTGAATGATGGCGCGAACCGTTGTCCGGGCGGGGCGCCGCCGCGATCATTGCGACATGGGCGCTGATCAGACCGCAGGCTCCGGGGCGAAGGTGCCGCCCCGCTGGTTCATCCTCACCGCGTGGCAGGTGCATCGCGCCCTCTACCGGGTCTCCGGCGGGCGGCTCGGCCTGCGACGGCCGAAGCCCGGCGCCTTCGGCATGATGCGGATGCACACGACCGGCCGGAGGTCCGGCCGGGACCGCGCCGTCATCGTCGCCTACTTCGAGGACGGGCCGAACGTGGTCACCCTGGCGATGAACGGCTGGGGTGACCCGCCGCCGGCCTGGTGGCTGAACCTGCAGGCGAACCCCGACGCCACCGTGATCCTCCCCGGCGACGACCGCCGCCGCGTCCGCGCCCGCGAGGCCACCGGCTCGGAGCACGCCCGCCTCTGGGACACCTTCAGGACCCAGTTCGGCGAGGGCTCCGACCTCGACGCGCTCGCGAGGCTCCGCTCCCGCCCGACCCCCGTCGTCGTCCTCGAACCCGCCCCCTGAACCCACCGCCCCCGGATCAGTCCAGCAGCTCCAGGTCCGGCGGGACGATCGAGCGGGACGCCATCAGTTCCACGATGAGGTTGTGCTTGAGGCGGTTGCCCACCGGCTGGCCCACCTCCTGGGCCAGCAGACCCTTGACGCCGGCCTTCGCGAGGCGCTCACGGACACCGTCGACGACGCGGCCCACCTTCGACCTGTTCCAGTTGCCCGCCGGGTCCACCTCGGCCAGCAGCGTGGCCACGGCGTCGCGGGCCCACGGCTCGGGGTGCTCCTCGTGCAGCAGGTACGGCTGGGCCGTCGCGACCAGCGCGAGCCGTTCGACCGGGTGGAGCGGCCAGCTGTGTCCCTCGAACGTGGGATCGCCGTAGACCGGCCGCGGGCCCTGTCCGGTCCCGTCGGTCACGAAGATCTCCACGAGGTACGTGCAGCGCGGGGCGGTGCGGATGAACACGGGGGTGTAGCCCGGCTGCAGCGGGTACGGCTCGCTCTCCGTGAACAGCTGCGTGGTCCCGGGCAGCTGCAGGTTGCGCCGGCCGTTGTTGCGGAGCCACCAGTGGCCGCTGTCGTACCGCAGGATCCCGTGCGTGCGGCTGACGTTGCGGTCGTCGCCGCCGACGAGCACCCCCACCTTCGGCTTCTCCCTGCCGAAGGTCAGCTCGGCGCCGGGCCGCGGGCGCTGCCGGACGCCGCCCGCGAACGACTTCACGTAGAGGGTCCCGGCGATCCTGTCGGGCACGCCGTGGGCGAGGCTGCCCAGGTCGCCGGGCAGTGTCTCGAGGCCGTCGGTGCGGGACTCGCTGGTCATGGTCGTCCTCCTTGGTTTCCTGGCCGGAAGCCTGGCACCACGTTCCCGGGACCCCTCCCGGGGCGCTCCGGGTGTCGTGAACGATTCACATCCTTCCCCTACCAGGTGAAGATCTGATTTCATCCCTGGATCCGGGCCTTCCCCGTTCGCGGGGGACGGGGTTGGTCCGGGCCCGGTGAACCGTCAGACTCAGGGACATGAGGAGACCGATGAGCGCACTCGCGATGACCTGGGCCGTCTGCATGGCTGTCGTGGGGTGCGCGGCCCCGGGCCCGGCCGCGGATCCCGCGGGGCCCGACGGCGGCGCGCCGTCGTCCGCCGTGCCCGGGTCGGGCGCGTCGGGATCGGGTTCCGGCGCGGAGGCGTCGTCGGGCACCGGGACGTCGTCGGGCACCGGGACGACGGCGGAGCCGGGCGCCGTCGAACCCGACGGCGAGCCGGAGGCGGTCACGACCGGGCTGGACGCGCCGTGGTCGTTCACCTTCCTCGGCGAGACCGCGCTGATCAGCCTGCGGGACAGCGGCGAGGTGCTCGAGCTGCTCGGCGACGGCGGCACGCGGTTCGTGGGGACGGTCGAGGGCGTCGCCCCGGGCGGCGAGGGCGGGCTGCTCGGGATCACCGTGGCCGACGACGGCGCCCTGTACGCCTACTCGACCACCGCGCAGGACAACCGGATCCAGCGGATCGAGCTGACGGGCGAACCCGGCTCGCTCGGGCTGGGCGCCGCCGAGACGATCCTCGACGGGATCCCGCGCGCGTCGTTCCACGACGGCGGGCGGATCGCGTTCGGGCCGGACGGGATGCTGTACGCGACGACGGGCGACGCCGGGAACGCGGCGGCCGCCCAGGACCTGGGGAGCCTGTCGGGCAAGATCCTGCGGATGACGCCCGACGGCGGCGTCCCCGGCGACAACCCGTTCGAGGGCTCGCTCGTCTGGAGCTACGGCCACCGCAACGTGCAGGGCCTCGACTGGGCCGCCGACGGCACGCTGTTCGCGAGCGAGTTCGGCGAGAACACCTGGGACGAGCTGAACGTCATCGAGCCGGGCGGCAACTACGGCTGGCCGGAGGTCGAGGGGATCGGGGGCGGCGGCGAGTACACCGACCCGGTGCAGCAGTGGGCGACCTCCGAGGCGAGCCCGAGCGGCCTGGGGATCGCGGGCGACACGATCTTCGTCGCGAACCTGCGCGGCTCGGTGCTGCGCGCAATCCCGGTCGCGAACCCGGACCGGTCCACGGAGTACTACGCGGGCGAGTACGGCCGCCTGCGCGACGTCGCCCTCGCCCCGGACGGCAGCCTCTGGTTCCTCACCAACAACACCGACGGCCGCGGCACCCCGGGCCCGGACGACGACCAGCTCCTCACGGTCCGCCTCACCGGGTGACCCGGCGCCGCGGGCGCCACCCCGCGGTGCGCAGGTCGCGGTTTATCGTGGGGCCCATGGCCAGGAGGACATGCGGGCGGTGGGTCGGTGCGGTGGTCGTCGCGGGCGTGCTCGCCGGCTGCACGAGCGGGGCGAGCGGGGACGAGCGGTCGCTGCAGGTGCTCGCCGCGGCCTCGCTCACGGAGGTGTTCACGGACCTGGGGGAGGAGTTCGAGGCGGCGCACGACGGCGTCGACGTCGAGTTCTCGTTCGGGTCCAGCACGGACCTGGCCGAACAGGCCGCCGACGGCGCCCCCGGCGACGTCCTCGCGACCGCGGACGAGGCCGCGATGACCGTCGCCGCCGACGCGGGCGCCGCCGTCGGCCCCGCGATCTTCGCGACGAACACCCTCGTCATCGCGACGGCGCCGGGCAACCCGGCCGGTATCGAGTCCCTCGCCGACCTGGCGGGCACCACCTGGGTCCGCTGCGCCGACGAGGTGCCCTGCGGCCGCGCCGCCGTCGCCCTCCTCGAGGACGCCGGGGTGCCGGCCGAACCCGCCAGCCTGGAGGAGGACGTCCGCGCCACCCTCGACAAGGTCACATCCGGCGAGGCCGACGCGGCGCTGGTCTACGCCACCGACGCCGTGTCCGCGGGCGGCTCCGTGGACGCGATCGAGATCGAGGGCGCCGACGCCGCCCGGAACGCCTACGCCGTCGCCCCCCTGGCCCAGGCCGCCGACGCGGACCTCGCCCGGGCCTGGATCGACCTCGTCACCGGCCCCGAGGGCCGGGCGGCCCTGGCCGGAGCGGGTTTCGGGCAGCCGTGACCGATCCGACGCCGGACACGCCTGCCGCGCCCGGGCCGCGCCGGCGCCGCGACCCGCTCGGCCGGGCGCCGCTGCTGCTGACGGTCCCCGCGGCGCTCGGGCTGCTGATCCTGGTGGTCCCGCTGGTCACGATGGTCGCCGCGACCGATCCGGCGAGCCTCGTCGCGGCGCTCGGGCGGGACGTCGTCCGCGAGGCGCTGTGGCTGTCGATCCTCACGTCGACCGCGGCCATGGTGATCTGCCTGGTCGTCGGCCTACCGCTCGCCTGGGTCCTGGCCCGGGTCGGTTTCCCGGGCCGCCGGCTCGTCCGCTCGCTCGTCATCGTCCCGATGGTGCTGCCGCCCGTCGTCGCGGGCGTCGCGCTGCGGACGGCCTTCGGCCGGTCCGGCCTGCTCGGGGAGCCGCTGCTCGGCCTCACCGGTTTCGCCTTCCCGTACACGACGTGGGGCGTCGTGCTCGCGCACGTCTTCGTCGCGCTGCCGTTCGTCGTCATCAGCACGGAGGGCGCCCTGCGGGCCGCCGGTCCCGGGTACGACGACGCCGCCGCGACCCTCGGCGCCTCGCGCTGGCTCACGTTCCGGCGGGTCACCGTGCCGCTGGCGCTGCCCGGCATCGCCGCCGCCCTGGTCCTGGGCTGGGCGCGCTCGCTCGGCGAGTTCGGCGCGACCATCACCTTCAACGGCAACTACCCGGGCCTCACCCAGACCATGCCGACGCTGATCTACGTCGAGCGGCAGTCCGACGCCGACGCCGTCCTCGCCCTGAGCCTCGTGATGCTGCTGGTCTCCGTCGGGGTCCTGCTCGCCCTCCGGGACCGCTGGCTGGTGACGGCGTGAGCGCCGGCGGCGAGGTTCGCGGCCTGCCGGACGGGCGGCGTGGTGGCCTGTCCGCCAGTTCGCCCGGGGGCGCGCGAGACGCTCCGGTCGCAGGATTGTCGGCGCGCCTTGCGGTACCCGGCCGCCTGGACGTCGAGCTGTCCGCCGCGCCCGGCGACGTCGTCGCCGTCGTCGGGCCCAACGGGGCGGGCAAGACCACGCTCGTGCAGGCGCTCGCCGGGCTCGTGCCCGCCGGGGGCGAGGTACGGCTCGGCGGTGCCGACCTGGGCAGCCTGCCGCCGCAGCACCGGCGAGCCGGCGTCGTCTTCCAGGACCAGCGGCTCTTCCCGCACCTCAGCGCCCTGGAGAACGTGGCGTTCGGGCCGCGCTCGCGCGGGGTGCCCGCCGCGCGGGCGCGGGACACCGCGCGGGACTGGCTGGACCGGCTGCACGTGGGGGAGCTCGCCGCGCGGCGCCCGGGCCGGCTCTCCGGCGGGCAGGCGCAGCGCGTCGCGATCGCGCGGGCGCTCGCCGCCGAGCCAGCGCTGCTGCTCCTGGACGAGCCGTTCGCGGGGCTCGACGTCGGCGTCGCGGCGGCGCTGCGGATCGAGCTGTCGCGGCACCTCGCCGCCTACGACGGCGTCGCCGTGCTCGTCACCCACGACGCGCTCGACGCGCTCACCCTCGCGACGCGGGTCGCGGTGCTGGACCGCGGGCGGCTCGCCCAGACCGGCACCCCGCAGGAGGTCGCCGCGCGCCCGCGCACGGAGCACGTCGCGCGGCTGGTGGGCCTCAACGTGATCCGCGAGGGGACCACGTTCCGCGCGTTCCCGCCGTCGTCGGTCACGGTGTCGCTGCACGAGCCCGACGACTCGGCCCGCAACCACTGGCGCGGCACCATCCGCGGCGCGTCGCCGCACGGCGACCAGATCCGCCTCCAGCTCCACGGCGACCACGACCTCATCGCCGACGTCACCCCGGCGGCCACCCGCGACCTGGGCCTCACCCCGGGCCGCGAGGTCTGGCTCTCGGTCAAGGAGACCGCGATCACCACCTACTGACCCGCGAGGCGGCCGCCTCACGGTCGACCTCCCGGGCCTCGTCGCCGGCCCGCCGCGGCCAGTGCAGCACCGTGAGCGACACGCACACCGCGATGAAGCCCATCAGCCAGCCGCCCGGGATGTCGCTGAGCCAGTGGTAGCCCATCAGCAGCACCAGCACGCCCGTCACGCCGAGCAGCCCGCCCACGTACAGCACGCCCCGGCGGAACTTCTCCCGGTCCGGGCGCAGCCCCGCCGAGCCGTACAGGAGGAACACGACGACCGTCGCGGTGAACGCGGTGTTGGCCGCGTGCCCGCTCGGGAACGCCTGGCCGCCGGCGTGCAGCACGTCCAGCCCCGTGACCGGGCTGGACCTGCCCAGCCCGAACTTCACCGGGTAGCCGATCGCCGCGATCGTGGCCAGTCCCGCCGTCACCGCGTACAGGGGCCGCAGCCAGTGCTGCCGGTACGCCACGAGGGCCGCGACGCCCATGGCGACGGGCACGGTGACCCAGCGCTCGCCCGTGACGAACGCCTGGAACTCGAGCAACGCCTCGGCAAAGCCCGTGGCCCGGTGCGCGTAGACCCACTCCCGTGAGATCTGGTCCCAGGCGACGAACGGGCCGGCCGCGGCCACCTGGAACACCGCCCACGCGAACGCCAGTACGAGCAGGACGCCGGTGGCCGCCGGGGCGACCCACGACTCGGCGAGCGTCCCGTGCCGCACCGTGCGCAGATCGGCCCGGACGTGGTCGGCGACGGCCGACACCGCGGCCCGCGTGGCGCCCGGTTCGGTGACGGACGTGGCCGTGAGGGTGCGGTCGATCACGACGAACCGGCCGCCGGACAGGTCGTCCTCGCCCGGCCCGGCCGGATACGACGCCCCCTGGAATTGTGCCCCCTGAAATCGCAACATCGTGCGCGATCCTACGAGCGAATTCACCCACCTGCCCGGCCGGGTGCCCGGGTCGCACGAGGCCTTCACACCGCTCGTCGAATGGTTATGGCGCCGTGATCTGCGGGCCTCGGCCGACCGTCCGTGCAGGTCACGAAACCGCAACGGGATGCTGGGTTGCCGGTAACCGTGCGGCCATGTTCCACCTGACAGACTGGGTGCATGCATGCGAGCGGCCTGGGACGATGACGGGTGCGATGACCGGCCCCGCGGCGGCGACGCGCGCCGACCGCGAGTTCCTCGCCGAGGCGATCGCCCTCGCCCACCGCTGCCCGCCGTCGCGCACCGCGTTCAGCGTCGGCGCGCTCATCGTGGCCGACGACGGCGTCGTGCTGGGCCGCGGCTGGTCGCGCCGCCACGACCTGACCGAGCACGCGGAGGAGGCGGCGCTGGCCGACGTCGCCGCCGCCGACCGCCGGCGCCTGCGCGCGGCCACCATCTACTCGTCGCTGGAGCCGTGCGGCCGCCGGCTCTCGCGCGAGGTGACCTGCACCGAGCACATCCTGGCCGTGGGCATCCCGCGGGTCGTGTTCGCCTGGTCGGAACCCTCCCTGTTCGTGGAGGCCCAGGGGGCGGACCTGCTGCGGCGGGCGGGCCGGGAGGTCATCCAGGTCGCCGAGCTCGCGGACGCCGCCCACGAGCCGAACCTGCACCTCCTGCGCTGAGGCCGCCTCGCGCCGGGGCCGCGCCGGGGCCGTGCTCTTCACGCGCGGCCCCGTAGGATCGCCACCGTGAAGCTCGTCCCCTCAGGTCAGGTCGCCCCCTGGGTGTGGTGGCTCGGGGGAGTGTCCGCGCTGCTGCTCGTGGCGGGGGCGTGGCAGGTCGCCGTGAGCGGCCCGTTCGTCGCCGCCGACTGGCGCTTCCACCTCTGGGCCGAGGCCGGCATGCCCACCGGGATCGGCAAGTGGCTGCTCGACGAGTTCGCCAGCGTCACCGGCGAGCGCCTGTTCACCCTCCCCGTGCTCGGGATCCTCGCGGCCTGGCTCACGCTCCGCGACCGGGACTGGCGGCCGCTGGTCGTGGTCCTCGCGGGGCTGGCGACCATCGCCGTGATCGGCTACGGGATCAAGTTCGGGCTGGGCCGCACGATGCCCTGGACCGGCGTCGACGTGCTGCACGGCGGCGGGCGGGCCTGGCCGTCCGGGCACGCGGCGAACGCCGCCTACACCTGGGCGATGGCGGGCATCCTGCTGATCGGCGAGGGCGGGCTGCGGCCGCGGCCGCGGCTGATGGCGCCCTGGATGATCGTGTCCGGGCTGGTGGCCCTGGCCTCCGGCTGGATCATGGCCCTGGTGGACTACCACTGGCTCAGCGACATCCCCGGCGGCTGGGTGCTGGGGCTGCTGGCGCTCGCCGTGTCGTGCGGGCTGCTGCAGGCGGCCCGGCCGATGCCGGTGCACGCGGCGTGGGTGCTGCGCCTGCGGGAGCGCGTCCTGGCCCGGCGCCGCCGCTGAGCTCGCCCGGCTCCCGCGAACACGGAGGCGCGCCGGCCGGGTTTCGCCCCGCCGAAATTCACCGCCACCCATCGGCCGCGGTGAGCAATTCGTGACCGGAACGCGCGTCTTCGTCGGCTAGCATCCCTGAGACTCCATTGACCAGTCGCAGACCTGGACGTGGACCGAGGGGACAGCATGACCGAACAGCAGGAGCGTGCCGTGAGGCCCGATCAGCAGGAGAGCCGCCCGTCGTTGCCCAGGCTCGGTAGCCCGGGACCCTGGCCCGGCCCGTACGACCACGTGGTGCGCCTGCGCGAGGTGCGCGACCGCCTGCTGCTGTCCGAGACCACGTCCGGGGCCGACCCGACCGCCGTCTACGCGCGCCTGCGGGAACGCTGGGGCGGGGTGGCGCCGGTCGACCTGGAGCCCGGCGTCCCCGCGTGGCTGGTGCTGGGACACTCCGAGGTGGTCGCCGTCATGCGCGACGACCGCGGCTTCACGAAGGACCCGTCGATCTGGCGCGGCCACGCCGACGATCTGCTCGGCCCGCAGTCCGGCCTGCACCTGCTCATCTCCCGCGTTGCGCAGCCCACCGCGATCAACACCGACGGCGCGGAGCACGCGCGCCTGCGGGCCCCGATCGACGACGCGCTGGAGGAGGTCGACGAGATCCGCACGGCGGTCGTGACGCGCCGGCTGTGCTCCATGCTCATCGACCGGTTCGAGCAGCGCGGCAGCGCGGACCTGGTGGCGGAGTACGCGGCCGCGGTGCCGTTCCTCGTGCTGTCCGAGCTGGCCGGGTACGACCCGGAGGACGCCCAGCGCCTGCAGGAGATCACCCGGGCGATCTTCGAGACCGGGCCGGACGCCCGCGGCCTGACGAAGGAGCTGCAGGAGATCGTGCGCGGCCACCTCGAGCGCAGCCGCGACCGCAGGTCCCGCGACATCGCCGGCTCGCTGGCCCGCCACCCGGCATTCAACGACGACCGGGAACGCGCCCAGACCCTGATCGCCCTCACCTCCACGGCCAGCACCACGATCCTGCCGTGGGTGGCGCAGACCCTCGCCCTGATCCTCACCGACGAGCGGTTCTCGGCCCGCCTCAGCGGCGGCCGCGCCGACATCGACGACATCCTCGACAGCGTCCTGTGGCGCTCGACGCCCAACCCGAACCTGACGCCCCGCTACGCGACCCGTGAGGTCATCCTGGGCGACAAGCTCATCGAGCAGGGCGAGGCCGTGGTGATGTCGGTGCACGCCGCGCACCACGATCCCGCGGTCATGGCCGACGACTCCTGGGACCTCATCGGCAACCGCGCCCACCTGTCGTTCGGCGCCGGGCCGCATGCCTGCCCCGCGCCGCGCCTGGCGCGTGCGATCGCCCGCATCACCGTCGAGACGCTGGTGCGGCGCCTGCACCTGACGTTCGACGGCGACCCGGGCGACCTGAGCTGGGCGCCGACGCCGTTCCTGCGGCAGCCGGTCCGGCTGCCCGTCACGTTCCCGGTGCCGCGCCGGATCACCACCGAAGGGTAGGCAGAGATGCAGATAGGGATCCCCGACGACGCGGGTCCGCTGGTCGCCACGACGCCGTCGACGGTCTCCCGGCTGACCGCGCTCGGGTACGACGTCGTCGTGACCGCCGGGGCGGGCGACGCCGCCGGTCTGCGCGACGACGCCTACCGGGAGGCCGGCGCACTGGTCACCTCGGACCCGGACGTGGCCTGGGAGTCGGACGTGGTGGTCTGCACGGCCGTGCCCGACGACGTCGCCGAGCGGCTGCGCCCCGGCGCCACGCTGATCGCCCAGCTCGCCCCCGCCGCGCGCCCGGAGCGCACGGCGGCGCTGGCCGGGCGGGGCGTCACGGCGCTCGCGCTCGACGCCGTCCCCCGCATCTCCCGGGCGCAGTCGCTCGACGTGCTGTCCGCGCTCTCCAACGTCGCCGGCTACCGCGCCGTGGTCGAGGCCGCGGCCGAGTACTCCGGGATGTTCGGCGGCCAGGTCACCGCAGCGGGCTCCACCCGGCCCGCCACGGTCTTCGTGATCGGTGCGGGCGTGGCGGGGCTCGCCGCGCTCGGCGCCGCGACCTCGCTCGGCGCGCGCGTGCGGGCGTTCGACGTGCGGCCCGAGGTCGCCGAGCAGATCGAGTCCATGGGCGCCGAGTTCGTCTCCGAACCCGCCGCGCAGCAGCAGGTCAGCGCGGACGGCTACGCCGCCCCGCTCACCGAGGAGCAGCTCGCCGCCGCGCTGGCCCTGTACACGCGCGAGGCCGCCGCGGCCGACGTCGTCATCACCACCGCCCTCGTGCGCGGCACCGCGCCCACGACCCTCACGGCCGAGGCGGTCGCCGCGATGCGCCCCGGTTCCGTCATCGTGGACCTCGCCGCACCCGGCGGCGGCAACTGCGAGCTGACCGTGCCGGGCGAGCGGGTCGTGACCCCGAACGGCGTCGTCGTGCTCGGGTACACCGACCTGCCCGCGCGCATGCCGCGGCACACCTCCGAGCTCTACGGCACGGCCGTCGCCAACCTGCTCACCCTGCTGACACCCGGCAAGGACGGCGAGCTGACGCTCGACCTCGACGACATCGTCCAGCGCGGCATGACCGTCGCCCGCGACGGCGACGTCCTGTGGCCGCCGCCTCCGGTGCAGGTGAGCGCGGCGCCGTCGGCCGCGCCGGCGTCGTCGGGCACGGACGGGACCGATGCGGCCGCGGCCGCCGTCGTCGCCCAGGAGGAGGGCCGACGACGGCCCGCGTGGCTCGGCAAGGCGCTCGCCGTGGCGGGCGCCGTGCTGGCGGGGCTGGCCGTGGCCGCGTCGCCCGCGGACACCGCGGGGCACTTCGTCGTGCTGGCGCTCGCCGTCGTGGTCGGGTTCTACGTGATCTCCAACGTCACGCACGCCCTGCACACGCCGCTCATGAGCCAGACCAACGCCGTGTCCGGGATCATCCTGGTCGGAGCGCTGCTGCAGATCGGGTCGTCGTCGCTGCTGGTGACGGTGCTCGCGACGATCGCCGCGACCGTGGCGAGCATCAACATCTTCGGCGGGTTCCTGGTGACGCGGCGGATGCTGCGGATGTTCCGCCGTGCGGACGAGGACGACGACGGCGGGGGCCGCCGCGCGGGTGCGCGTGGCGCGGGTGGCGGCGCGGGTGCCGCGGCCTCTGGAACGGCCGCCGGAGGGGGCGCGCGATGACGATCCACGGACTGGCTCAGGGCGCCTCCGTCGTGGCGGCGGTGCTGTTCATCCTGTCGCTCGCGGGGTTGTCGAGGCAGGAGACCGCCCGGCGCGGCGTCAACCTCGGCATGATCGGCATGGTCCTGGCGCTGGGCGCGACGATCGCGCTCGCGCTGGTGAGCTCGCAGCGCCCGTGGGGCGTGACCGCGGCGCTGATCCTGCTCGTGCTGGTGATCGGCGCGGCGGTGGGGACCTGGCGGGCGCGCAGCGTCGAGATGACGCAGATGCCCGAGCTCATCGCGCTGCTGCACTCGTTCGTGGGGGCGGCGGCGGTGCTGGTGGGGTTCGGGTCGTTCCTGACGTCGTACCCGGCGGGTGCTGACTGGCGGACCGAGGACGTGGGCGGGCACGCGAGCGCGGCGCACGCGACCGAGATCTACCTCGGCGTGCTCATCGGGGCGGTGACGCTGACCGGGTCCCTCGTGGCGTTCGGGAAGCTGTCCGGGCGGGTCAAGTCGGCGCCCGTCATGCTGCCCGCGCGGAACTGGCTGAACCTCGCCGTCGTGATCGCCTGCGCCGGGCTGCTGGCGTGGTACCTGGTCGCGGCGCAGCCCGGAGGCTTCCTGCCGGTGGTGCCGCTGCTGGTCATGACCGTGCTGGCGCTCGCGCTCGGCTGGCACCTGGTCGCGGCGATCGGCGGCGGCGACATGCCCGTCGTCGTCTCGATGCTGAACTCGTACTCCGGGTGGGCGGCGGCCGCGGCCGGGTTCATGCTCGGCAACGACCTGCTGATCATCACCGGGGCGCTGGTGGGGTCCTCGGGTGCGATCCTCAGCTACCTGATGTGCAAGGCGATGAACCGGTCGTTCGTGTCGGTGATCCTGGGCGGGTTCGGGCAGGGGACCGGGGCGGCGTCGTCGGACGGGCCGGCGGGCGAGCACCGCGAGACGACGGCGGTCGCGGTCGCGGAACAGCTGGTGGGCGCGAGATCGGTGATCATCGCGCCGGGGTACGGCATGGCCGTGGCCAAGGCGCAGTACCCGGTGGCGGACCTCGCGGCCAAGCTGACCGAGCGCGGCGTGCGCGTGCGGTTCGCGATCCATCCGGTGGCCGGGCGCCTGCCCGGGCACATGAACGTGCTGCTCGCCGAGGCGCGCGTGCCCTACGACATCGTCGAGGGCATGGACGAGATCAACGGGGACTTCGCGGACACCGACGTCGTCCTCGTGATCGGCGCCAACGACACCGTGAACCCGGCCGCCCAGGAGGACCCGGGCTCGCCGATCGCGGGGATGCCGGTGCTGGAGGTGTGGCACGCGCGCGACGTCGTCGTCTTCAAGCGGTCGATGGCCACGGGTTACGCGGGCGTGCAGAACCCGCTGTTCTTCCGGGAGAACACGCAGATGCTCTTCGGCGACGCGAAGGACCGCGTGGAGGACATCGTCAAGGCGCTGTAGCCGGGATCGGCAGGCCGCCCTGAGCTCCGGGGCGGCCTCCGTACGTCTGGGCGGCGGATGGGTGGCCGGCGGATGCGGTCGGCTCGATGTCGCAAAATCGGCTCCCCGGGCGGCCGACTGCACGACTTTGGGCCGACCGAGCGACGTCGGGCCGACTGGACAATGCGGCGGCGGCGCCGGGTTCGGGGGCGCGTTGCGCGGTCAGGCGGTCTCGCCGGCGCGGACCATGACGACGCCCGCCAGGATCAGCGCGCCGCCCAGGAGCTGGATCGCGCCGAGGGACTGGCCCAGCAGCAGCCAGGCGAAGATCACGGCCAGGACCGCCTCGCTCAGCCCCGCGAACGAGGCGAGCCGGGCGCCGAGGCGGCGGCTCGCCGCGATCCCCGCGACGTAGGCGACCGCGGCCGTCACGAGGCCGAGCCCGAGAACCGGCACCCACCAGTCCACCGTGAGGTCCCGGAACCGGACGGGCACCAGGGCGACGTCGAACGGGACGACGCCGACGAGGCCCGCGACCAGCAGGACCGCGCCGCCCACCAGGAGACCGCCCGCCGCGAGGGTGACCGGCGGCAGCGGCGTCGGGCGCGCGGACATCACGAAGTACACGGCGCACCCCGCCATCGCGCCCAGCGCCCACAGGACGCCGCGGGCGCTGATGCCGCCACCGGCGGCGAGGTCCAGCACGAGCGCCAGGCCGGTCAGCGCGACCGCGCCGCCCGCCACGACCCAGGGCCCCGGCCTGCGGCCGTGGCGCGCCCACATCCAGCCGACGACGACGATCGGCGCCAGGAACTCGATGAGCAGCGCGACCGCCACGTCCATGTAGGACACGGCGTAGAAGTAGGTGAGCTGCGTGCCCGCGACGGCGACGAGGCCGTAGACGGCGAACACCCACGCGTTCTCCCGCAGCAGGGACCAGCGGCCGCGCAGGGCGAGCAGCGCGGGGACGGCGAGCACGGCCGCGCCGATCAGGACGCGGAGGGTGACCGCGGCGCCGGCCGACCACCCGGCGTCGAGCAGGCCCTTGGCGAAGGAGCCGGACAGGCCGAACGCCATGGCCGAGACCAGGGCGAAGAGGTAACCGACGGTCAGGCGCCCGGGGCGACGTCGCGGCCGGACGACCGCCGGGCGCACGCCGGTAGCGGGTGCGACCTCAGGGGGCGTGCTATCGACGGGCGCGACCGCAGGCGGCGTGCTTCCGGTGGGCGCGACCGCGGCCGGTGCGCTTCCGGTGGGTGCGACCGCGGCCGGTGCGCCTCCGGAGGGCGCGGCCGGCGAGGTGCTTCCGGAAGGCGTGCCCGCCGCCGGTACCGCCGTGATGTCATGCGTCAAGTCCGCCATGGCTCATGACGGTACGGAGCGAGGAGGTAATATGTCAACATGCTTTTCGAGCATGACACCGAGGAGGCGCTGCGGGCCGCGGTCGCGCTCGTCAACTCCGCCGAACCGCCGCTGACCCTGGAGACCGTCGCCGAGCTCGACGCGTTCTACGTGGCGAACCTCTACACCGGCCGCCACGACGGCGACACCGCCGAACTCGCCGAGGTCCAGGCCGTCCGGCCGCGCCTGCGGGAACTCCTCACGGCCGAACCCGCGGCAGCGGCGGCCCTCGTGAACGAGCTCCTGGCGGAGCTCGGCGCCGTCCCGCGCGTCGTCCGGCACGGCGACACGGGCTGGCACTTCCACGCCGTCGACGACGACGCCCCCTTCGCGCGGCGCATCCTGGCCGAGACGGCCCTGGCCATGGCCGATCTGCTCCGCGCGGACGAGGTCTCGCGCCTGTCGATCTGCGCGGACCCCACCTGCCGCGGCGTCGTGCTGGACCTGTCCCGCAACCGGTCCCGCCGGTTCTGCAGCGACCGGTGCAGCAACCGCGCCGCCGTGGCGGCGTACCGCGCGCGCCGCCGGGAGGGTTGAACACCATCGCTGACCTGCGATATCACGGTCTCGTGAGGGACGTCACTGCCGATTCCTTGTGACCTCCGCCACGAACTTTGTTCCAGCTTTCACAAGCGCCGTAGTGTGAAGAGCGTGAACTTCCCGCGCACCACTGCGAAGCCTCTTGCGACCGACGTCGACGTCGCGCTGATCGGCGGCGGCATCATGAGTGCCACGCTCGGCGCGATGCTCTCCGTGCTGGAGCCGACCTGGCGGATCGCGATCTACGAGCGGCTGGACGACATCGCCCAGGAGTCCTCGAACCCCTGGAACAACGCCGGAACCGGGCACGCCGCGCTCTGCGAGCTGAACTACACGCCGGAGCGCAAGGACGGCTCGATCGACATCACCAAGGCCGTCGCGATCAACGAGCAGTTCCAGACCTCGCGCGAGTTCTGGAACCACCTGCTCACCGCGGGCCTCATGGAAGGCACCGACTTCATCAACGTCACCCCGCACATGACGTTCGTGCGCGGCGAGAAGAACGTGGACTACCTGCGCCGCCGGTGGGAGACCCTGCGCGAGCACGAGCTGTTCAGCGACCTGGAGTTCACCCAGGACCGCGAGGTCATCTCGCGGTGGGCGCCGCTGCTGACCGAGGCCCGCGACGAGTCCGAGCCCATCGCCGCGACGCGCGCCCCCGCCGGGACCGACGTCGACTTCGGCAAGCTCACCCGCCAGCTCGTCGCGCTGGCGACGTCGCGGGGCGCCGGCCTGCACGTCAACCACGAGGTCCGCGGGCTGAAGAAGACGAAGCAGGGCTGGCGCCTCTCGCTGCACGACCGTTCCTGGAACGCCGGCGTCCGCAACCGGACCGTGAACGCGAGGTTCGTCTTCGTCGGCGCGGGCGGTGGCGCGCTGCCGCTGCTGCAGGCGTCGGGGATCAAGGAGGCCAAGGGCTACGGCGGCTTCCCGATCAGCGGCGAGTTCCTGCGCACGGACAACCCCGACGTCGTCGCCGAGCACCAGGCGAAGGTGTACGGCAAGGCGGAGGTCGGCGCCCCGCCGATGTCCGTGCCGCACCTGGACACGCGCGTCGTGGACGGCAAGAGCTACCTGATGTTCGGCCCGTACGCCGGCTTCAGCCCCAAGTACCTCAAGCGCGGCAAGTACCTGGGCCTCGTCACGAGCCTGCGCCTGCACAACCTGCCCTCGATGGTTCAGGCCGGCCTGAGGAACCTCGACCTGACGAAGTACCTCGTCGAGCAGGTCGTGCTGCCGAGCGAGGACAAGTTCCACGAGCTGCAGAAGTTCATGCCCACGGCCCGCCCGGTCGACTGGGAGAAGATCACGGCCGGCCAGCGCGTGCAGGTCATCAAGTGGGTCAAGGGCAAGGGCGGCGTGCTGGAGTTCGGCACGGAGGTCATCGCCGCCAAGGACGGCTCGATCGCCGGCCTGCTCGGCGCCTCGCCGGGCGCGTCGACGGCCGTCTCCGCGATGCTGGGCGTCCTGGAGCGCTGCTTCGCCGACCGCTACGACACCTGGAAGCCCCAGCTCGCCTCGATGATGCCGAGCCTCGCCGGCCCCGGCACGTCCGCCGTCGCCGACGACGCCGCGTCCCTCACCACGGACACCGTCCCGGCCCGCTGATCCGCGACACCGCGGCCCGCCGTTCCCCTTGCCGGGCGGCGGGCCGCGGTGCGTCGCGCCGGCGCCCGGCGTCGCGCGGGCGGGTGTAGAACGGACTGATGGATCCCGTCGTCGCCGAGTACCTCCGCGACAAGGCCGACGCCTTGCGCCGGCACGAGGACGCCGCGCGTGACGACGTACCCGACAGCATCCACCGGGCCCGCGTCACGGTCCGCAAGATCCGCAGCGCCCTGCGGATCTTCGCTGAGGACTCACCCGAGATGCGGTCCGTGCAGCAGCGCCTCCGGGCCTGGGGCCGCACGCTCGGCGCGGCCCGCGACGCCGAGGTCATGCGCGAGCTCCTCCGCGAGCGCGTCGCGCGGGTCGCGGACGACGCCGCCGGGCGGAACGAGGCCGGGGACGGGGCCGCCGTCGTCGATCTGGCCGCCCTGCTCGACGAGCAGCTGGCCGAGCTCTACGAGCGCGCCCGCCTCACCGTCGTCGGGCATCTTGACTCGCCCGAGCATGCCGCCCTCCGGGCGGATCTCGACCGCCTGACCGGGGATGCCGCGCCTCGGGCGGGCGCCGCGCACGGGGAGGGCGATGCGGTGCCGCTGCCGACCTCCGGTGACTCGCGCGCGAAGGCGCTCGTCGCGGCCGCGAAGGCGGCGCGCCAGAAGTACCGGAAGCGCGCGCACGACGCGGAGAAACGCTCCGGGACGGACGCCGACGCCGCCTGGCACCGCGCCCGCCGCGCCGCCAAGCGGGCCCGCTACGCCGCCGAGCTGGTCGCCGACGCCGTTCCCGGCAAGCCCGGCCGCAAGGCCGCCAAGCAGGCCAAACGTCTGAAGGAGGCGCAGTCCCGCCTCGGCGAGCACCAGGACGAGGTCACCCTCCGCACCTGGCTGGACGAGCACCGCGCCCGGGCCGCGGCCCACGGTGACGACACGACGCCCTACGACGTCCTGACCGGAGAAACCTCCGGCGAGCCGGACTCATGAGAGCACTTCATGCCGTGACCTGAGGCGATCGTGGCCGCTTGGGTCCTACGGCCAGAGGAGGGTTGTCGTCCAGGCCGTACCGGCGTGCGTGTAGAGCAGACGGGTGTGCGGGCCGTCGTCCGTGGCCTGCCAGAACTCCACCGCGGTGGGGGTGAGGACGTAGGCCGTCCAGTCCGGGGCGGTGAGGGTGGGGTCGGCGGTGACGGCGTCCAGGGCCTCGGAGTACGCCGCCTCGTATTCCGCGATCGAGCCGAGGGGTTCGCTCTGGTTGTCGACCAGGCCCGCTGCTCGGGAGCGGGCCGGGCGGGCGAGGAAGTCCGCGCGGCTCTGCTCCGGAGTCGCTGCCGCGACCGTTCCCGTGAGCTTGATCTGGCGGCCGAGGCCGGGCCAGAAGAACGTTCCCGCGGCGTGCGGGTTGGACCCGAGGTCCTTGGCCTTCGGGCCGGACGACCGGGAGGCGAACCACCAGCCTTCCGGCGTGACGTCCTTGAGGATGAGCGCGCGGGCGTGCACCTCGCCGTCGGCGCCCGTCGTGGAGAGGATCAGGACGTGCGGTGCGAGGAGTTCCGCGTCGATCGCCTCGTCCATCCAGGTCAGGAACAGCTCGTGCGGGGTGGCCGGCGCGGCGGCGGGTTCGAGGTCCGGGAGGCCGGAGCGCGGGAACGTTGCCAGGGCGCGCAGGCGCTCGCGGAGCGGGACCGGATTCGTCATACCGGCGATTCTCCCGCGCGACGGCGCCGACAGCAGGCTCGGGCCTACAGCAGGCTCAGGACCCCGAGGACACCGACGGCGAGCCCGAGGGCCAGCGAGACGGAGATCAGCACGGCGTGGACCGTGAGGAACGCCGTGGGCTTGCCGGCGTCGTCGCGGGACCGCGGGTCGGCGGTGATGCGCTGCCAGAACCGCGGCCAGATGACCAGGTTCCACAGCCCGGCGAAGAGGAGCACGACCGACCACCCGACGGGAAGATTCACGCGCCCAGTATCCCCTCTGCCACCTCTCAAACCCCAGCTGGGGAGGAGTCAGTAGCACATCACATCCATTCGAGGCGGCGATTTCGGGGTCCGAGGTGCTACTGACCCTCCATTGGTACGAGGTGGGCGGGAACATGGGGGGTATGAGCGGGCTCTTGGTGCGTGTGATGGATCGGTGGCGGCTGCCTGTGGCGCCGGAGCGGGTGTGGGCGGTGCTCGCCGATCCGGGGGTCACCTGGCCGGACTGGTGGCCGGGGATGTCCGAGGAGGCCGCGGGCGTCGTCAGCGGCCCGGACGGCCTGGGCGCACCCGGCTCCTGGGTGCGCCTGCGCTTGCGCAGCCCGATCGGCGGAGGGGTGCGGATCCGGCTTTACCTGACCGGGTCACGCCCGCCCACGCCGGAGCGTGGCGGCCGTGCCCGGCTGCAGGTCTCCGGCGATCTCCGCGGGATCGCGACGGTCCACGTCTCGAGGCCCGACGACGACGCCGAGCCGGGCTGCGAGGTCCGGCTCATCTGGATCGTCACCGCCCGCAGGGGACCGGCGCTCCTCGCCACGCGGATCAGCCGGCGCCTGGCCGCCTGGGCGCACGCCCGGGTCATGTCCGCGGGCGAACGAGGCCTCCGCAACCACCTGACCACGCCCGCGAGGTAGCGCCCCTGGCCGCGAGGCGGCGTCCGCGCAGGCTCTGCCGCAAGCCTGCGGGCACTGCCACCTCGGCGGGGCACCACATCGCCGCCGAGGTGGTGGTCGCCCGGGTCAGACCTCCGGGGTGCCCTCGGCGAAGGCCTCCGCCATGGCGGCCTCGTCCATGTAGGCGACCTCCCAGTGGTGGCCGTCCAGGTCGGTGAAGGCGCGGTTGTACATCCAGCCGTAGTCCTGGACGTCGTTCGGCTCGGTGCCGCCGCCGGCCAGGGCGGCGCCGGCGATGCGGTCGACCTCCTCGCGGGACTCCGCGCCGAGCGCGTTGATCACGCGGACGCCCTCGTCGGCGAGGGGGTTCCTGGAGAAGCCCTGGAGCTTCTCCTTGGTGGCGATCATGGCGAAGATGCTGTCGCTGATGACCATGCACGAGGTCGTCTCGTCGCTGAACTGCGGGTTCTTCGTGAAGCCGAGCGACTCGTAGAAGGCGGTGCTCGCGGCGACGTCGGCGACGGGCAGGTTGACGAAGATCTGGGTGATGGCCATTGCTCTGCTCCTGGAATCTGGTGCGTTGTGGGTCGTGCGTTGTCGTGTACACCCCTACCGACGACGGCCGCCGGCAGGACTCATCGCTCCGCGCGGAAATTCTTGCGTGGAATGTCGCATGCCGGATCCGGTGGCGTGCCGGTCAGCCCGGCGCCCCGCCGTCGTCGTCCATCAGAACATCGCGCTGGAGCCGCCGCACGTCCCACCACCGGCCGTGCTTCCAGCCGACACGGCGGAACGTGCCGACCTCCTCGAAGCCGAGCGCGCGGTGCAGCCCGAGGCTGGCGTCGTTCGGCAGGGAGATACCGGCCTGGAGGCGCCGGATGCCCCGGGCGCGGAGCCTGTCGAACAACTCCTCGTAGAGGGCGCGCCCCAGCCCGCGGCCGGCGGCGTCGGGCGCGAGGTAGACGCTCACCTCCGCCGTCCACGCGTACGCCTCGCGCGGCGAGAACGGCGAGCCGTAGGCGTATCCGCGCACGTCGTCGTCGTCCACGGCGACGAGCCACGCGTGGCTCGACCCGTACGCGGCGATGCGCCGCGCCATCTCGTCGTCCGACGGCGGTTCCGACTCGAAGCTGAGAGCCGTGGTGCGGACGTAGTGCGCGTAGATCGCGGCGCAGGCGGGCGCGTCGTGCGACGTCGCGTCGCGAATCCTGAGAGCCATGGGCGTCATTCTCGCGCCACCGGGCCCGGAGATGGGAGAGTCAGCGCATGGTCGCCTTCATCTCGCACGTCACCATCGACTGCCGTGAGCCGTACACCCTCTCGGAATGGTGGAAGGACGTGCTCGGCTACGTCGAGGACCCGGACGACCCGAACGACCCCGAGCACGAGGAGTGCTACCTGAAGGACCCCAGGGGCAAGGGCGTTCCGGTGCTGTTCATCAAGGTCCCCGAGGAGAAGTCCGTCAAGAACCGGCTCCACTTCGACCTGCGCCCGCGTACCGGCGAGCGCAACGCCGAGTACCAGCGGCTGCTGCGGCACGGCGCGACGAAGGTCGCCGACCACCGCGGCATCGACGGGCCGGGCACGGGCTGGGTGGTCATGGCCGATCCCGAGGGCAACGAGTTCTGCGTTCTGCGCGGGGAGAGCGAGCTGGGCTGAGGCCCGTCGCCGCGCTCTTGCCGCAGATTCTGTGACGACGTTCGAAGGAGTCCCCATGCACGATCGGATCGAGTTCGCCCGCGCCGACGCGCTCGCCGCGCTGGACGCGCTGACCGGCACCGTCCGGCAGCTCACGTCCAGCCCGGCAGCCTGCGCGGAACCGAGCAGGCTACCGGGCTGGACGCGGGGTCACGTCCTCGCGCACATCGAGGGCGTGACGCACGCGCTCGCGCGGCAGGCCGAGTTCGCCGCCCGCGGTGAGCGGATCGCGCCGTACGACGGCGGGGCCGAGGGCCGCAACGCCGCCATCGAGGCCGGCTCGACCCGGACGCCCGCCGAGCACCTCGCTGCCCTCACCGCCGCCCGGGAACGGGTCGTCGCCGCGTGGCCGGCCGCGGGTTCGCCGGTGTGGGAGGCGACGACGTCGTACCTGGACGGGCCGGTGACCGGCTGCCTCTGGGCCTGGTGGCGCGAGATGCGCATCCACGCCGTGGACGCGAACGTGGGCATCGGCATCGAGACGTGGGACCCGCGGTTGCTGGAGCACCTGCGGGAGTTCCTCGCGGATCGCCTTCCGGAGGGTGTGGTGCTGTCCGAGGACGACGGCACCCCGGAGGGCGGCGCGTCGTCACCCCAGGGAGCGGCCGGGCCCGCGGCGTCGTCGTCCGCGGAGACGATCGTCAGCGGCGCACCCGCCGACGTCGTCGCCTGGCTGGCCGGCCGCGAGCCCTCCGGCGCGGTCCGCGCCACCCGCGGCGGCGAGACCGTCCCGCTGCCGGAACCCGGCGCCTGGCCCTCCGCCGTCGCCCCGGCCGCCAGGTAACTCACCGCGGTGATCGCGGACGCCGGGCGGCGGCGTCCGCGATACGGCCGCTCCTGGTCAAACGAGTGAGGTTTGCCTTACCTTTCTCGCATGGCTGGATACAACGGACGACGGGCGGTGGATCCCGAGGTCGTCATGGCGGAGGTCGTCGCGACCAAGCAGATCACCCCGCACATGATGCGCGTGACGCTCGGCGGCGACGGGATCCGCCGCCTCACCGTGCAGGGCTACGACCAGTGGTTCCGCCTGTTCATGACGCGCGAGGGCCAGGACAACCTCAAGCTGCCCACGGCGTCGTCCGGCTGGTGGTACGCGCAGTACCTCGCCACACCGAAGTCGCGGCGGCCGTGGGTGCGGAACTACACGATCCGCGCCGCGCGGGAGGACCTCGCCGAGATCGACGTCGACTTTGTCGTGCACGGGTCCGACGACGACGGCACCTCCGGGCCGGGCGCCGGCTTCGCCACGAGCTGCCAGGTGGGGGAGCGGGTCGGGATCCTCGACCAGGGCCTCGGGTACAACCCCCGGCACGAGCACGACTGGACGCTGCTCGTCGCGGACGAGTCCGGCCTCCCGGCCGTGGCCGGGATCTGCGAGTCCCTCCCGCAGGGCACGTACGGCGCGGCGATCGTGGAGGTCCCCGCGGCCGCGGACAAGCAGGAGTTCCGCGTGCCGCCGGGGATGGACCTGCGGTGGGTGGTGCGTGACGAGACCGCCGCGGGCGAGCACGCGATTCCCGGCGAGGCGGCGCTCGCGGCCCTGCGCGAGACCGAGCTCCCGGCCGGGTCCGGCTACGCGTTCAGCATCGGCGAGTCGTCCCTCGCCACCGGCGCCCGCCGCCATCTGGTCAACGACCGCGGCGTCCCCAAGGCCCACACGGACTTCGTGGGCTACTGGAAGCACGGCAAGGCGTCCCCCAGCTGATCTCGGGCGGCTGATCCCGGGTCAGAGGCCGCGGCAGTCGAGGTGTTCCGCGAGTTCCGCGTTGGTGGGCTCGGCGAGGTGGGAGCCGTCCGGGAAGATGAGCACCGGGATGATGTCGCGGCCGGCGATGTCCTCGGCCTCGCCGGCCCGGGCGGGCTCGCGCTCGATGTCGATGTACTCGAAGTCGACCCGGCGGATGTCGAGCACCGCCTTCGAGCGACGGCAGTCACGGGACGACGGTGCCCCGTACATCGTGAGGCGTTCGGGCCGGCGATGCGCGACGTCCGCGACGATTGCGGAGGTCCGTTCTGACGGGTTCACGGGCGACGAGCCTAGCGGCGACACACCCACCAGGAGGTAAAGGGCGGGCAACGATCATGGTGTGTCGAGATGTGAATCTCGTCGCACGCGGTGACGATGAAGCATGGAAGCCGAGCCCGTCGCCCCCTCGATCGCCACGGTCGACGGCCGCCGCCTGCGCCTGTCCAACCTCGACAAGGTGCTGTACCCCGCCACGGGAACCACCAAGGGCGAGATCCTCCACTACCTCGCGACGATCGCCCCGGCGATGATCCCGCACGCCACGCGCCGCCCTGCCACCCGCAAGCGCTGGCCCGACGGCGTGGACGGCCAGTCGTTCTTCCAGAAGAACTCCGCGCCCGGCACGCCCGACTGGGTGACGCGGCACGAGATCCGGCACAAGGCGTCGGTCAACGAGTACGTGCTGGTCGACGACGTCGCGACGCTCGTCTGGCTCGGCCAGACCGCGACCCTGGAGGTGCACACCCCGCAGTGGCGCGTCGGCCGCACCGGCACGACGCTCCCGCCCGACCGGCTCGTGCTCGACCTCGACCCCGGGCCCGGCGCGGGCCTCGCGGAATGCGCGCAGGTGGCGCGCTGGGCGCGCGAGATCCTCGTCGGCATGGGCCTCGACCCGCTGCCGGTCACGAGCGGTTCCAAGGGCCTGCACCTGTACGCGGCGCTCGACCGCTGGGGCACGTCCCTGTCCGACGACGGCGCGGCGGGCGCGTCGTCACCCCAGCTCACCTCCGACGACGTCACCGCCGTGGCGCGCGAGCTCGCGAAGCACCTCGAGGGCGAGCACCCGGACCTCGTCGTCAGCGACATGAAGAAGTCCCTGCGGGCCGGCAAGGTGCTCGTGGACTGGTCGCAGAACAACGGCGCCAAGACCACGATCGCGCCGTACTCGCCGCGCGGCCGTGAGCGCCCGTGGGTCGCGGCCCCGCGGACCTGGGAGGAGCTGGACTCACCCGAGCTGCGGCACCTGGAGCTGCACGAGGTCCTGGAGCGCGTCGAGGCGGACGGCGATCTCCTGGCCCCGCTGCTGCGCGGCCACTACGCGACCCTGGAACCCACCGCGGAGCGCATGGCGGCGTGGGGGCGGCTGGCGGAGTACCGGGCGAAGCGCGACCGGAGCCGGACGCCGGAGCCCTTCGGGGGCGACGGGCCGTCCGCCGAGGACCGGCCGCCGTCGTTCGTGATCCAGGAGCATCACGCGAGCCGGCTGCACTGGGACTTCCGGCTGGAGTACGACGGTGTGCTGGTGTCCTGGGCGTTGCCGCGCGGCGAGCCGGCGGATCCCGGGCGGAATCACCTGGCGGTGCAGACGGAGGATCATCCCCTGGAGTACGGGTCGTTCGAGGGCACGATCCCGCGCGGGGAGTACGGGGCGGGGGAGGTGACGATCTGGGACTCGGGCTGGTACGAGCTGGAGAAGTGGCGCGACGGCGAGGTGATCGCGGTGCTGCACGGCGAGCGGCGGGGGTCGCGCCGGCTGGCGCTGATCCGGACGGGCGGCCGCTCGGGCTCGGACGACCAGAACCAGTGGCTGATCCACCGCACGAAGGCGCAGCCCGGGTCCGGGCCGCCCGCGCGAGCAGGGTCTTTGCCCGGGTCCGGGCCTGTCGCCGGGTCTGGGTTTCCGCCCGGGTCCGGGCCTGCCGCCAGGTCTGGCTCGTTGCCCGGGTCCGGCTCGTTGCCCGGGCCTGGTTCTTCCGACGGGTCCGGTTCGCGTGGCGGGTCAGGGCCCTCGGCTGGGTCCGGTTCCTCGTCCCGGGGTGCGGCCGGGGGCAACGGGCGGCAGGCGCGCGCGGAAGGCGAGGTCGAGGCCGTCGGCGGGCGGGCCGGGGACCTGTCTCGGGCGGAGGTGGCGGATCGGCCCGGCGCGCCGTCGTCGGGCATCGTGGCGATCGGCCTGCGGCCGATGCTGGCGACGACCGCCGACCCGCGCCGCGTGCGCGGGCTGGATCCGGTGGACTGGGCGTTCGAGATGAAGTGGGACGGGTTCCGGGTGCTGGCGCATGTCCCGGCGCCGGGCGGGGACGGCGCGGCGCCCGGCGTGCGGCTGGTGAGCCGGTCCGGGCTCGACATGACCGTGACGTTCCCGGAGCTGCAGGGGCTGGCCGAGGCAGTGGCACCGGAGGCGCTGCCCGCCGTGCTGGACGGGGAGATCGTCGCGCTCGACGGCGCCGGGCTGCCGAGCTTCCGCCGGCTGCAGCAGCGGGCCAACCTCTCCAAGGAGCGGGACGTGGCGCGGGCGCGGAAACGGGTGCAGGTGGAGGTGTTCCTGTTCGACCTGCTCCGGGCGGGCGACCGGGACCTGACCGGTGAGCCGTACTCGGAGCGGAGGGCGGAGCTGGAGCGGATCGTGACGGCGCGGGGGCCGGTGCATGTCCCGCCCGCGCTCGACGTCGAGGGCGAGGCGGCGCTCGGGGCGTCCCGCGAGCTGGGGCTGGAGGGGGTGGTCGCGAAGCGGCGGGCGTCGCGGTACGTGCCCGGGCACCGGTCGCACGACTGGCTCAAGGTGAAGCACGTGCAGTCGCAGGAGGTCGTGGTGATCGGCTGGCGGCCGATGCACGCGGACACGGGGCGCCCCGACCCGGCGACGACGGGCGGCCTCCTGCTGGCGGTCCCGGTGACCCCGGGCGCGGGCAGGGTTGCGGCGACGGCGGGCTCCGGTGGGACCGGAGGGTCGGCGGGCGCTGGCGGGACCACGCGGCCGCACGGTACGGGCGTACCCGTCGGCCCGTCGGGCGCGGAAGAAGCCGCGGGGGCGCCCGCCGGGGGCGAGACACTCGGCTTCCGGTTCGCCGGGCGGGTCGGGACCGGGTTCACCGAGAAGGAACGCCGTGAGATCTCCCGGCGCCTCACCGAGATCGCGGCCGACGCCCCGGCGGCCGCCGACGTCCCCGCCCTCGACGCCCGGGCCGCCCGCTGGTGCACCCCGACCTTGGTCGGCGAGGTGGACCACGCCGGCTGGACCCAGGACCACCGCCTCCGCCACCCGGTCTGGCGCGGCTGGCGCCCGGACCGCACCCCAGATGACGTCCCCCCACAGCCATAGGCTTGCTGTGTGGTCGGTCATTTGCTGCGTGGTCGGTCCGTTGTCCGTGCGGTCGGCCGCCCGAGGGGCCGATTGCTCGACATCGGGCCGACCGCCCCCGACAAACCCGGGATGCGCGCTGGCCTCCGTTGGTCGCGGGAGCGCCGGATCTGGCGCACCATCGAGGTATGCGCGCGATCTGGAAGGGTGCGGTCACCTTCGGGCTCGTCAACGTCCCGGTCAAGCTCTACAGCGCGACCGAGGGCCACGACGTGCCGTTGCACCAGGTGCACGACGCCGACGGCGGGCGGATCCGGTACCGCCGCGTCTGCGAGCTGGACGGCGAGGAGGTCCCGTACGAGCACATCGACAAGGCCTACGAGGACGGCGACGCCAAGGTGGTCATCACCCGGGACGACCTGGCGACGCTGCCGGCCGAGCGGGACCGGGAGATCGGCGTGGTCGAGTTCGTGCCGAGCGACCAGATCGACCCGATCATGCTCGACAAGACCTACTACCTGGAGCCCGACTCCAAGTCCACCAAGGCGTACGTGCTGCTGCGGCGCACCCTGGAGGAGACCGAGCGGACCGCGATCGTGAAGTTCGCGCTGCGCCAGCGCACCCGGCTCGCGGCGCTGCGGGTGCGCGACGACGTGCTCGTGCTGCAGACGCTGCTGTGGGCGGACGAGATCCGCGAGCCGTCGTTCGGCTCCCTCGACGAGCCCGCCACGGTGACCAAGAAGGAACTGGCGATGTCGGCGCAACTCGTGACGAGTTTCGAGGCGGACTTCGATCCCGGCGACTACACCGACGAGTACCAGGTCCAGCTCCGCGCGCTCATCGACGCCAAGATCGAGCAGGGCGACGTCATCGACGCCGAGGCCACGTTCGGCGAGGCCGCGAGGGAAGCCGGGGAGGGCGGCAAGGTCATCGACCTCATGGAGGCCCTGCGTCGCAGCGTCGACCAGGCCAAGGAACGCCGCACGGGCTGACGACCCGCGGCAGCCGCCCGGGTGCATCGCCCCCGCCCAGGTGCACCGGTCTGCGAGCACCCGGCGGCACCGCATAGGGTTGCGGTGATGGCTCAGCAGGAGAGAAAGTCGCCGCCGCGGTGGGCCCGGTGGGGCGTCGCCGTGGTGGCGGTGGTCCTGGCCTGCGCCTTCTTCGGGACGACGACGGCGCGCGCCGAGCTCAGCCTCGGCCCCCACCAGGCGCTGTACGAGGTCACCGGGGACCCGCACCTCGTGATCGACCTGGGCCCGCTCGGGCGGATCGTGGCCGACACCCCGCTGCCGCTGGGCCTCGGCGTGTCGATCACCGTGCACGAGATCCCCGCGGACCTGACCGCCGTCGACGCGCCCCGCACCCTCGACGCCCTCAGCCGGGACCTGGACTCCTACCTGCAGTTCTTCGACTCCCCGGAGCAGACCGTCGCCACCGCGGCCCAGGCACTGGTCCAGGACGCGGCGGTCCGGACGGTGGTCGCGTTCGGCGTCGTCGTCTGCCTGTTCCTCGCCGTCCGGGCCGTTCTCGGTGCACGACGCCGCGGGGAGCTGGCCGCGCTGCTCGCCCCGCGGACCTGGCAGCTGACCGGGGCCGCCGCCCTCGTGGTGGTCATCTGGGTGACGTCGACGGGGAGCACGCCCGTGCGCCGCGCCCCGGACTACGCCGACTCAACGGTCTTCGCGGGAACCGCGCTCGAGGGCGCTGCGCTCACCGGCCGCCTCGCGGGTGTGATCGACACCTACTCCGGCCAGCTGGCCGGGCTCTACCGGAGCAACTCCGGCTACTACCTGATCGCCAACGAGAACCTCACGGACGCGTGGGACGCGGCCGACATGCGGGAGCTCGACCAGCTCGCGCGGCTGGAGGAGGCACGCGGCGAGGGCGCGGCCGGTGGCCGCCGGGGGCCGGGGCAAGACCGTTCCGGGCCGGGCCCCGGCGAGACGGCCGGCCCTTCGCCGGTGCCCGCCCCGTCGCCGCCGCCGGACACCGTGACCGTCCTGGTCGTGTCCGACCTGCACTGCAACACCGGCATGACGCCGCTGGTGCGGACCGCGGTGCGGCGGTCCGGCGCGGAGCTGGTGCTCAACGCGGGGGACACGACGATCAACGGGACCGACGTCGAGAACGTGTGCGTGGACTCGTTCGCCACGGCGGTGCCGGACGACGTGCCGTTCGTGGTCTCGGACGGGAACCACGACTCGCAGCTCACGTCGGCGGCCGAACGCTCGCAGGGGCAGATCGTGCTCGGCGGCGGCGTCGTCGAGGTGGCCGGCCTGCGGATCCTCGGCGACCGCGATCCGATGGAGACCAGGATCGGCGGCGGCACGACGTCGCCGCGCAAGGAGACGTCCGCGCAGGCGGGGGAGCGGCTGCGGGACGTCGCCTGCGAGGAGCAGCAGGGCGCCGGCAAGATCGACCTGCTGCTGGTGCACACGCCCGCCGTGGGGGGCCCGGGGCTGCAGTCCGGCTGCGTCCCGTTCCAGCTCAGCGGGCACATGCACCGGCGGATCGGCCCCGAGCAGGTCGGTTACGGGGTGCGCTACGTGAACAGCACGACCGGCGGTGCGAGCCTGGGGCGGCTGTCGGTGGGGCCGCTGCAGTACCCGGCGGCGATGTCGGTGCTGCGGTTCAGCACCGTCTCGCGCACGTTCGTGCAGGTGCGGGAGATCGTCGTCGCACCCGACCGCGCCGTGACCGTCGGTGACTGGGAGCCCGTGCCGCAGCCGGCACCGCTGCCGATCGACGGCCGGGAAGGCCGCGCCGGGCCGCGCTGACACGACGGCGGGATCGGCGTCCGGACCCGACGGCCGCCCGGCGCCCGGACACGCGACGGGTTCGGCGCTCGGACGGGAAGGCCTGGCCGCGTTGACACGACGGCGGGCCCGGCGCCCGCCGGGGCGAGCCGCGAGGAGGTCCGCATCAGCGCCGGCTCCGGGCGCCCTGCCCAGGCGCTGCGTTCCGGCCGGCGGGCGCACGCGGTGCGGCGGGGCGCCGTCTCGGTAGGCTCGTGGCCGTGACCTCCTCGACCCCCTCCATGCCCGACGAGCTGACGCCCGTGGCGCAGGACTACCTGAAGGCGGTGTGGTCCGCGCAGGAGTGGTCCACCAAGAAGGTCACCTCCAAGCAGCTCGCCGACCGGCTCGGGGTGGGTGCCTCGACGGTGTCGGAGATGGTGCGGCGGCTGTGCGACCAGGGCCTGCTCGACCACGCGCCGTACGGGGCGGTCGAGCTCACCGAGGCCGGCCGGGGCTTCGCCCTGCAGATGGTGCGGCGCCACCGCCTCCTGGAGACCTTCCTGGTCAGCGAGCTCGGCTACGGCTGGGACGAGGTGCACGACGAGGCCGAGGTCCTCGAGCACGCGGTCAGCGACCTCCTGGTCGAGCGGCTGGACGCGCGGCTCGGACGCCCGCGCCGCGACCCGCACGGCGACCCGATCCCGGCGGCGGACGGGTCGGTGCACCGGCCCGACGCGGCGCCGATGTCCGAGATGGACGCGGGCGACAGCGGCGTCGTCGTCCGCATCTCCGACGCCGACCCCGAGGCCCTGCGCTACCTCGACGAGATCGGCCTGGGGCTCGACGCCCGCGTCGCCGTCACGGCCCGCCGGGAGTACGCCGGCACGCTCCACGTGCGGTGGTCGGCCGACGACGCGGAGCGGTCCGCCGACCTCGGCCTCCTGGCCGCGTCCCGCGTGTGGATCGAGTCAAACCCCACCTGATTCTCAGCCGGGACACAGCACCTGTCAGTATGTTGATTTTGTGAACGAGAAGAGCGCGGCGGCCGTGGCGTCGTCGGACAACGACAATGATGTGATGGACGACGACGCGGCCTACGACGAACTCGATGCCGGCGGTCCGGCGGCGAAGCCGCTCGGGTCGCGGACGATGGGGTGGCTGCTCGTCGTGCTGGGCGCTATCGGGTTCGTCGCGGCGTTCGCGCTGGCGTGGGAGAAGTACCTGCACTTCGTCCAGCCGGACCGGGCGGCGTCGTGCTCGCTCAATCTGTTCGTGCAGTGCACGGCCGCGATGGATTCGTGGCAGGGCGCGCTGCTCGGGTTCCCGAACCCGTATCTGGGCGTGGCCGCGTTCCCGGTGGTCATCACGACCGGCGTCGTCCTGCTGACGGGGGCGAGGCTGCCGCGCTGGTACTGGACCTCGCTGCTGGTCGGCACCGTGCTGGGGCAGGCGCTCGTCTTCTTCCTGATGTACACGAGCTTCTACGTGATCGTCGCGCTGTGCCCGTACTGCATGGTGGTCTGGACGATCCAGTGGCCGCTGCTCTGGTACCAGGTGGTCCGCGGCGCGCAGTCGGGTGACCTGCCGATGGGCGCCGGCCTGCGCGACGCCCTGGTCACCAACCGCACCGTCATCCTGGCCATCGGCTACGTGATCGCGGTGGGCTGGCTGCTGCTCGCGGTGGGCTCGGACCTGGTCGCCTCGTTCTGACGGGCGGGTGGCCGCCGCCGGACCACGTGGCCCGGACGGCGGCCGCGGTGCCAGACTTGGAGCACCGCCGGGTCCGGGGCGTTCACCGCCGGTAGAATCCCGCAGGTGACGACCCCCGCCGCTGAACGCACCACGAGCACGCCCGAAGGTCCCCGCTTCCGGTACACCCCGGCCCTCGCGCAGGAGATCGAACTGCGCTGGCAGGACCGCTGGGAGGAGCGCGGCACCTTCCACGCCGCGAACCCGGACGGTGACCTGACCGGCCCCGGCGGCGCGCGGCCGGCCGGCGAGCCGTTCTTCATCATGGACATGTTCCCGTACCCGTCCGGGGCGGGCCTGCACGTCGGGCACCCGCTGGGCTTCATCGCCACGGACGTGACGGGCCGGTTCCGCCGCATGTGCGGCGACAACGTGCTGCACACCATGGGCTTCGACGCCTTCGGCCTGCCCGCCGAGCAGTACGCCGTGCAGACCGGCGAGCACCCGCGCGGCGTCACCGAGCGGAACATCGTGACGTACCGGCGCCAGCTGCGCCGCGCGGGCCTGGCGCACGACCAGCGCCGCTCGTTCGCCACGATCGACCCGGAGTACGTGCGCTGGACGCAGTGGATCTTCCTGCAGATCTTCGAGTCGTGGTACGACGCCGACGCCGAGGCCGCACCCGGCTCCCCGGCCGGGTCGAAGGGCCGCGCCCGCCGCATCCCGGAGCTGCGCGAGGAGCTGGCCGCGGGTACCCGTCCCGTCCCGGGCCACGAGGGCGACAACACGGGCGGCGCCGTCTGGAACGCGCTGAGCGAGGCGGAACGGCGCGACGTCGTCGACGCGCAGCGCCTGGCCTACGTGGACTCCTCGCCCGTGAACTGGTGCCCGGGCCTGGGCACCGTGCTGGCGAACGAGGAGGTCACCGCCGAGGGCAAGTCCGAGCGCGGCAACTTCCCGGTGTTCACCAAGAACCTGCGCCAGTGGAAGATGCGCATCACCGCCTACGCGGACCGCCTGACCGACGACCTGGAGCTGATCGACTGGCCGGACAAGGTCAAGGCGATGCAGCGCAACTGGATCGGGCGGTCGCACGGCGCGCACGTGACGTTCGACGTCGCGGGCACCTCCGACTACGACGCCGCGGGCGCCGGGGCCGAGATCGAGGTCTTCACCACGCGCCCGGACACGCTGTTCGGCGCGACGTTCATGGTGGTCGCCCCCGAGCACCCGCTGCTGGACGAGGTCCCGGCCGCCTGGCCGGACGGCACCAAGAGCTCCTGGACGGGCGGGCACGCGACCCCGGTCGAGGCCGTGGCCGCGTACCGCCGCGAGTCCGTCAACAAGAGCGCCGTCGAGCGCCAGGCCGACGCCGGGAAGAAGACCGGCGTGTTCACCGGCCACCTGGCCGTCAACCCCGTGACCGGCACGCACATCCCGGTCTTCACGGCCGACTACGTGCTGATGGGCTACGGCACGGGCGCCATCATGGCGGTCCCGGGCGGCGACGAGCGTGACCACGACTTCGCGCGGGCCTACGACCTGCCGGTCGTCTACGTGGTCGAGCCCGAGGGCGGCCTGCCCGAGGACTTCGACGGCGCCTACTCCGGCGCGGGCGTCGCGGTGCGGTCCTCGAACGACCGCCTGAGCCTGGACGGCCTGGGCATCGACGAGGCCAAGGCGCGGATCATCGCCTGGCTGGGCGAGAACGGCGTCGGCCAGGGGACCACCACCTACCGGCTGAACGACTGGCTGTTCTCCCGCCAGCGCTACTGGGGCGAGCCGTTCCCGGTCGTGTGGGACGAGGACGACCGGCCGGTCGCCGTGCCCGACTCGATGCTGCCCGTCGACCTGCCCGAGGTCCCGGACTACGCGCCGCGCACCTTCGAGCCGGACGACGTGCACTCCGAGCCCGAGGCGCCGCTGGGCCGCAACGACGACTGGGTGAACGTCACCCTGGACCTGGGCGACGGACCGCGGCGGTACCGCCGCGACACCAACACCATGCCGAACTGGGCCGGCTCCTGCTGGTACTACCTGCGCTACCTGGACCCGGCCGACACCGAGCACGCCGTCGACCCCGCGCTGGAGCGGTACTGGATGGGGCCGCGGCACAACGCGTCGTCGGGCGCGGCGGGCGGCGTCGACCTGTACATCGGCGGCGTCGAGCACGCCGTGCTGCACCTGCTGTACGCGCGGTTCTGGCACAAGGTGCTGTTCGACCTGGGCTACGTGTCCAGCTTGGAGCCGTTCGGCAAGCTGTTCAACCAGGGGTACATCCAGGCGTTCGCGTACACGGACGCGCGCGGCGCGTACGTGCCCGCCGCCGAGGTGATCGAGGAAAAGGCAGCCGACGGCTCCGTGCGCTTCACCTGGAACGGCGAGCCCGTGAACCAGGAGTACGGCAAGATCGGCAAGTCGCTGAAGAACGTCGTCTCGCCGGACGACATGTACGAGGCGTACGGCGCCGACACGTTCCGCGTCTACGAGATGTCGATGGGCCCGCTGGACCAGTCGCGCCCGTGGAACACGCGCGACGTCGTCGGCTCGCAGCGGTTCCTGCAGCGGCTGTGGCGCAACGTCGTCAACGAAGAAACAGGGGAGACCACCGTCTCCGACGACGAGCCGGACACCGGGACCCTGCGGGCCCTGCACCGCACCATCGCGGACGTGCGCGCCGAGATGGAGGGCATGCGGCCCAACACCGCGATCGCGAAGCTGATCACGCTGAACAACCACCTGACCGGGCTGGACTCGGTGCCGCGCGCGGCGATCGAGCCGCTGGTGCTGATGACGGCGCCGGTCGCGCCGCACATCGCCGAGGAGCTGTGGGAGAAGCTGGGGCACGCGGAGTCCCTGGCGCACGAGCCGTTCCCGGTCGCGGACCCGCGGTACCTGGTGGCCGACACCGTGACCTGCGTGGTGCAGATCAAGGGCAAGGTGCGCGCCAAGTTCGAGGTTGCCCCGGACATCTCCGAGGCGGACCTGGAGGCGGTGGCCCTGGCCGAGCCGAACGTGATCCGCTTCCTGGACGGCGCCGAGGTCCGCAAGGTCATCGTCCGCGCCCCGAAGCTGGTCAACATCGTCCCGGCGTGATCGGGGCCGGCGGCGCGAGGTGGTGCCCGCTCCAGGCACCACCTCGCGCCCTCGGGTGCTACCCGGCGGGCGCGGGCTCGGCCTCGATCTCGGCCTCGTCGGTGCCGGGCCCGGGTACCGCGAGGGCGGCGATGGCCGTGGTGATCGGGATGGCCAGGACGAGGCCGATCGAGCCGACCAGGGTGCGGACCACCTCCTCCGCGATCTCGCCGGAGGTCAGGGCCATCACCGGGGACTGGTTGACCAGCCAGACCATCATCAGCAGCGGGAGCGCCCCGCCCACGTACGCGAACGCGATCGTGTAGACGGTCGAGGCGATGTGGTCGCGGCCGATCCGCATCGCGCGGGCGAACAGCATCGCCCGTGAGGCGCCGGGCGCGACGGCGCGCAGCTCCCACACCGCCGACGCCTGCGTGATCGTCACGTCGTTGAGCACGCCCATCCCCGCCAGCACCAGCCCGCACAGCGCCACGCCCCGCAGGTCGGTGAGCGGCGCGGTCGCCAGGAGGTACTGCGCGTCGTGGTCGGACGCGCCGAGGTAGGTCGCCCCGGCCGCCCAGGACCCGATCACCGCCGTGAGCACCAGCCCGAACAGCGTCCCGAGCAGCGCGGCCGACGTGCGCGCGTTCAGCCCGTGCGCCAGGTACAGCGTCGCGAACATCACCAGCGACGACGTCACCAGCGCCACCCCGAGCGCCGCCTCGCCCGCGAGCAGCGCCGGCATCGTGAACCCGAGGAACACCAGGAAGGCCACGCCGAGCCCGGCCAGCGCGGCCAGCCCGCGCCACCGCGCCACGGCCAGGACGACGACGGCGTACGCGGCCGCGAGCCACCCGATGGGTGCCTTGCGCTGATGGTCCATGAACACGAGCGGGTCGGGGGACATCGGTGAGACCTCGGACACGTCGACCGCGACGATCTCGTCGCCCGCGTGGAGCTCGACCGAGGCGCCCGGGTTCGACATCGTCGACTCCTCGCCGCCGGGCAGGCGCACCTTGACGGCGGTGCCCTGGGACGGCTCCTCGATCACCGTGACGTCCACGTTGGTGGCGCCCTCGACGACGGCCGGCACGCGGGCGGGCAGGTCCGCGCCGTCGGGCCAGAGCGAGAGCAGGCCGGCGAGCGTGAACAGCAGCGCCGGGATCAGCGCCACGGCCAGGATGACCCGCGTCCGGCCTGACGAGGGCCCGACGGGCCCGTGACCGTGCGTGTGCGCGGGCGACGGCGGATCGATCACGGACTGCGTCATGACGGAAATGCTCCCATGCCGGAGCCGATCGGCGACTTGATAATCGTTCCCATCTTGACGTACGGTGCCGAGCGGCATGAGAACGATTATCACGTCTTGAAAGGACGGGCGCGCATGTCCGACACCACCATGAAGACCGTCCACCGGACACCCGGACCGCATGACGGCCGCGGCACGGCGGCGACCGCGGGCCGGTCGCGCCGGGGCGGCGCCGCCGCACTGGCGCTCGCCGTCCCGGTCGCGCTCCTCGCGGCCTGCGCCGCGCCGGAGCAGGGAGGATCGTCCGGCGACCCGGCCGCGTCGTCGTCCCAGGCCCCGTCGCCGACGGCGAGCCGTGCGGCCACGGAATCGCAGGCCCGCACGCCCCGCATCGCCGTCACCTACGACGGCGGCATCAAGGTGCTCGACGCCATGAGCCTCGAGGAGGTCGGCGACCTCCCGCTCGACGGGTTCAACCGGCTCAACCCCGCGGGCGACGGGCGGCACCTGCTGGTCTCCACCACCGGCGGGTTCCAGGTGCTGGACCTCGGCACCTGGGCCGAGGCGCACGGCGACCACGCCCACTACTGGACCTCGGACCCGGCGCTGCTCGACGTGCGGTACGAGGCGACCGAGCCGGGGCACGTCGTCGTCCACGAGGGTCGTACCGCGCTGTTCGACGACGGGACCGGGCACGTGACCGTGGTCGACTCCGAGCACGTCGCCGAGGGCGAGGCCGACCGCGAGTACACCACGCCGTCGGCGCATCACGGCGTCGCCATCGAGCTGTCCGACGACACGCTGGTCGTGTCGGAGGGAACCGAGGAGGAGCGCTCCGGCATCCGCGTGCTGGACGCCGACGACGAGGAGATCGCCGCCGGCGACGACTGCCCCGGTGTGCACGGCGAGGCCGTGGCCGCCCACGAGGCCGTCGTGATCGGCTGCGAGGACGGCGCGCTGGTGTACGCCGACGGGAAGATCACGCACGTCGACGTGCCCGACGAGTACGGGCGCATCGGCAACCAGGCCGGGTCCGAGGACTCCCCGATCGTGCTCGGCGACTACAAGACCGACCCGGACGCGGAGCTCGAGCGGCCCGAGCGCGTCTCGCTCATCGACACCCGCACCGCCGGGCACACGCTGGTGGACCTGCCGGCGAGCTACTCGTTCCGGTCGATCGGGCGCGGGCCCGACGGCGAGGCGCTGGTGCTCGGCACCGACGGGAAGCTGCACGTCATCGACCCGGAGTCCGGGAAGATCACGGACTCGATCCCCGTGGTGGACGAGTGGACCGAGCCGGCGGAGTGGCAGGAGCCGCGGCCCGCGGTGCTGACGCTCGACGGGTCCGTGTACGTGACCGATCCGGCGAACCAGCAGATCCACGCCGTGGACCTCGTCGAGGGCGAGGTGTGGAAGTCCGCCGACGTCGGCGTGGTGCCGAACGAGGTCAACGGGGTCGAGGGGGAACTGCCCGCCGAGGACGCCCACGAGGGTCACGGGCACGAGGACGAGCACGAGCACGAGGACGAGCACGGGCACGAGGACGAGCACGACGAGTCGCACTGACCCGGGTGTCGTCGTAGCAGCAGGCGGATCTCGCGGGAGCGCGTGCGTTCCCGCGAGATCCGCCCGCCGGCGAGACCCGGCCTCCGGTCGTCAGACCGCGCCGACGTGCGGCACGGGCGAGTCCTGGCGCACGTCCAGGCGGAGGCCCGCGAGGATCTCGTCGGCCCACCCGGCGGCCCGGTCGCCGTCCGGGTCCGCGACCAGGACGTGGCCGAGCCGGTCGTTGTTGTCCGCCGGACGCAGGACGGCGCCGGGGCGGGGCAGGGCGTGGGCCGGCACGCGGGCGTCGTCGTGCAGCGCGTCCGCGCCCTCGATCGACCGCAGGACGCCGTCGGCCGGCGTGAGCAGGAAGCGGACGGCGGCGCTCGCCGCCTCGGGCGCCGCGGGTTCGGGGGTCTCGCCGAGCGCGAGGGAGACCAGTACCCGGAGCGGGTTGTAGCCCGTGACCAGGCGTACCAGATCGAAGATGTAGCCGCCGCCCTGGCGCGGGTTGAGCTCCACGAGGCGCGGGCCGGCTGCGGTGAGGCGGATCTCGGTGTGGCTGATGCCGTGGGTGAGGCCGACGGCGGCGAGGACCCGGGTGACGTGCCCGGTGATCGCGTCGCGGGTCCCGGGATCGAGGCGGGCGGGGAAGTCGTGGCCGCTCTCGACGTAGCTCACCGCGTCGGCGCCGCCGGCGACCGGACGGGCCACCTCGGTGACCGTCTTGGCGGTGATGCCCAGCACGGTCGTGACGCCGTCCCGGGTGACGGCCTCCACGCTGTACTCGGGGCCGTCCAGCACCCGTTCGATCAGCGCCAGGCGGGCCAGCGGCTGGTCCCGGGTGTTCCGTTCGGGGCCGGTGATCTCGGCGAAGGCGTCGGCGAGGGCGGCGTCGCCGGAGACGCGCCGGACGCCCGTGCCGGAGTTCAGGTCCACGGGCTTGATCACGACGGGGTAGCCCAGGGCCGCCGCGGCGGCGCGCGCCTCGTCCCAGCCGGCGGCGACCGCGTGCGGGACGTCGGGGAGGCCGGCGCGGGCGACGGCGGCCCGGACTAGGTGCTTGTTCGTGGCCGTGCGCAACGCGCCGGGCGGCGGTCCGGGAAGGCCCAGGGCCCGCGCGACGACGGCCGCCGCGGTGAGGTAGTAGTCGCAGGTCGTCAGGACGCCCGCGACGTCGTACCGGGCGGCGGTCTCGCGGGCGGCGGCGATCAGGGCGTCGTCGTCGTTGGTCTCGGCGACGACGACCTCGGCGGCGTGCGCGAGGACCGGGTGCGGGGCGCCGTCGGGCAGCGTGTAGATCCGGGGATCGCGCATGATCAGGACGTACTCGTGGCCGGCGGCGCGCAGCAGCGGCGGGAGGCTGAGACCGGTGGACTGCAGCCAGCTCTCGATCATCAGGAGGGTGGGCACCAGGGAGCCTTTCCGGGGTGTCGGGGCGACGGTTCTCGCGGGGATCGTATCGCGGGGCTGAGATTCATTCTCATCCTTGGGAAACGACCCTTCGTTCCCCCGACGCCGAAGGGTTGCGTCGGTGTGGCCTGTTGTTCGCCTCCCGACCACCTTTCGCCGGGAGGATCACGGTATGGCAACGGCGGAGCTTTCCCCCGGGCAGCCGCGGCCACACGGTCCCGTGATCGTGGTGCTGCTCTGCCTGGCCGCGCTCCTCTTCGAGGCGACGTCCGACGTCCTTCCCGACGCACCGATCTTCGGCGTCGTCACCTGGCAGCGCGTGGTCACGACCGCCGGCTTCGCGGCCGCTCTGGTGGCGGGCGCGCGGTGGCGGCACTTCCGCACCCGCCTGGACATCCCGGTCGTCGTACTGCTCCTGGCCTCGGCGGTGGCGGCGTACCGGTGGGGTGGCGACGCGCCGTTCCGGCACCTGTTCTCCTACGTCTCGGTGTACTACCTGGCCACGGCCCTGATGCGGCTGCAGCCGACCGCCTGGCGCGCGCTCGTGGTCCTGGCGGCCGGGGCGGTGACCGTGGCGTCCGCGGTGGCGATCGGTCAGTCGAGCGAGAACGTGCCGACCGGGTTCTGCCGGTCGGGCCTGCTGCGTGACGCCTCCTGCAGCGAGCCGGGCGTGTTCGCGCGGGCCACCGGGACGTTCAGCAACCCGAACCTGCTGGCGGCGTTCCTCCTGCTGCTGGTGCCGCTGGCGGTGCTGGCGGTCACGATGTTCACGGACCACCTCCAGCGGGTCGTGGCGATGGCGGCGATCGTGCTGGCCTGCGCGGCGCTGCTGGTGACGTACTCGCGCGGGCCGTGGGTCGCGGGCTTCGCCGCCGCCCTGGTGCTCGCGTGGCAGTGGGCGCGGACGCGGTTCAGCCCGCAGCAGCTGCGCCTCGCGGCGATGATCGGAGCCGGGCTCCTGGTGGTGGGGCTGATCGGGATCGCCCTGGTGTCACAGGCCGGGCGCTCGCTCGGGGTGCGGAACGAGGCCTGGTCGACGGCGCTGCGGGTCGCGGCGGACGAGCCGCTGGGGGTCGGGCTCGGCCGGGCGGGCGACGTGGTCAACGCCCGGATCGAGGGCAGCGTCGAGTTCTTCCACCTGCACAACCTCTGGCTGAACTGGCTGGTCGAGGCCGGGGTGCTCGGGTTCCTGGCGATCACGGCGGTGACGATCGGTTCGACGGTCACGGCCTTCGGGCTCGCGGTGCGCGGGCACGCCATGGGGTTCGCGGCGTCGTCGGCCCTGATCGGCTACTTCACGATGAACCTGATGGACCATCCTTCCAGCCTCGGGCGGCTGGCGACGGCGATGTGGCTCGTGCTCGGGTTCGTGATGGGCGCGGCACCCGCGCGGTGGCGGGGCTGGACGGAGCGCTACGACCTGCCGGTGGCGGCCGCTGCCGATCCGTACGGGGGTTCGGGTGCCTGGCCGGCGTCGTCCGCGGAGCTCGCGCTGTCCACGGCGTCGTCCGGCGTCCGGGCGGTGCCGCGGCACGTGCGCAGCTTCGAGCCGGCGCGGACCGGCGGGCGGACGCGGGTGCGGCGGTAGCCGCCCGAGGCCGCCCGGCGGGCCGTCAGCGGCGCCGGGTGCCGAACAGGCTGCGGGTGATCTCGCGCAGCAGCACGGAGCCCGCGCTGCGGGCGACCTGGCCGGCGACGCGGTTGCGGTCGCGGACGGCCTGTTCCTTGCGCCTGGCCTCGTCGCGGGCCTCCTTCTCCAGCCGGGTGCGCTCGGCCTTGAGCCGCGCCTCGTCGGCGCGGGCGCGTTCCGCGTCCGACGACGCCGAGGCCTCCGCCTCGTGCGCGGCGGCCTGCTCCTGCGCCTTGGCCTGCAGCAGCTCGAACGCCGACTCGTTGTCGACGGCCGTGCCGTACTTCGCCTGGCCCGGTGAGGCCGCGACGACGGTGTCGATCACCGCGTCCCCGGCCGGGTTCATCGAGGACTGCGGCGCGCGCACGCGCGTCCACGCCACCGGCGCGGGCGCGCCCGACTCCGTCAGGACGGTGACGACCGCCTCGCCGGTGCCGAGTTCCTGGAGCAGCCGCTCCAGGTCGTACGGGGAGGTCGGGAAGGTGCGGGCCGCGGCGCGCAGGGCCTTGGCGTCGTCGGGCGTGAAGGCGCGCAGCGCGTGCTGCACGCGGTTGCCGAGCTGGGCGAGCACGTCGCCCGGCACGTCCTTGGGCGACTGCGTGACGAAGAACACGCCCACGCCCTTGGAGCGGATGAGCCGCACGGTCTGCGTCACCTGGTCGAGGAACTCCCGGGAGGCCCCGTCGAACAGCAGGTGCGCCTCGTCGAAGAAGAACACCAGCTTGGGCTTGTCGGTGTCGCCCACCTCCGGCAGTTCCTGGAACAGGTCCGCGAGCAGCCACATGAGGAACGTCGAGAACAGCTCCGGCTTGTCCTGCAGCGAGGGCAGCTCCAGCACCGAGAGGACGCCCAGGCCGTCGTCGGACACCCGCAGGAGATCCGCGCTGGAGAAGGCGGGCTCGCCGAAGAACTCCTCGGCGCCGCCGGCCTGCAGCGTGACGATCTCGCGCAGGATGACACCGGCCGACGCCGTGCTGACGCCGCCGATGCCCTTCAGCTCCGCCTTGCCCTCGTCGCTCGTGAGGTGGGCGATGACGGACTGCAGGTCCTTGAGGTCGAGCAGGGCGAGGCCCTGCTTGTCGGCCCAGTGGAAGATCAGGTTGAGGCTGGACTCCTGGGTCTCGTTGAGGCCGAGCACCTTGGCCAGCAGCAGCGGGCCGAAGTCGGTGACGGTGGTGCGGATCGGCACGCCCTTGCCGTGGCCGCCCAGGCCGTAGAACTCGACGGGGAACTGCGTGGGGCGCCAGTCCTGGCCGATGCTCCGGGCGCGGGCGCGGATCTTCTCGCCGTCCTCGCCGGGGACGGCGATGCCCGACAGGTCGCCCTTGACGTCGGCGAGGAACACCGGGACCCCGGCCAGGGACAGGCCCTCGGCCATGCCCTGCATCGTCTTCGTCTTGCCGGTGCCGGTGGCGCCCGCCACGAGGCCGTGCCGGTTCAGCATGCTCAGCGCGAAACCGACCTGGACCTGCGGGTTCGGCGTGGCGCCGGAGCCGGGCTCGCCCTCCAGGAGGGCTCCGAGCGCGAGCGTCGCGCCCTCGGTGGCGTAGCCCTGCGCCACCTGGGCGGCGTAGCCGCCGGGTTCGGTGGCGGGTGCTGTACTCGATGGGGTGACGTCCCCAGCCGTCGCGTCGGACATGGTCCGAAGATAGATAGGATTGCTCGGTCATGCCTCTTTTCCGCCGCCAGCACGAGCATCGCGCGGAACCAGCCGCGATCGCACCCCCGCAGGGCCAGGCCGTCCGTGTCGTCACCGACTCGACGTCGTGCCTGGCCGTCCCGGGTGACGGCGCAGGCCCGCGGGTCGTTCCCCTGCGCGTGGTGACCGAGCGCGAGTCGTACGACGAGGGCGTGGACGTCACCATGGCCGACGTCGTCCGGCTTCTCGGCGAGGGTGCGCGGGTCACGACCTCGCAGCCGCCGCCCGACCGGTTCGCGGAGGTCTACCGCGAGCTGGCCGACGACGGCGCCCGGGCGATCGTGTCCCTGCACCTGTCCGGCGAGCTGTCGGGGACGATCTCGGCGGCGAGCGCCGCGGCCGCCCGCTCGCCGCTGGCCGTGCGGGTCGTCGACTCGCGCACGGCGGGGTCGGGGCTGGGGTTCGCCGCGCTGGCCGCGGCCGAGTGCGCCGCGGCCGGGTGCGATGCCGCGCACGTGGCTCAGCGGGCTCGCGAGGTGGCGGACTCGTCGTCGTCGGTGTTCATGGTGGACAGCCTGGAGCACCTGCGGCGCGGGGGGCGGTTGTCGGGTACCGCGGCGGCGCTCGGGACGGTGCTGGGGGTGCGGCCGATCCTGACGATGCGGGACGGCCGGATCGAGCTGGCGCAGCGGGTGCGGACGCGGGCGGCGGGGCTGGAGCGGCTGCTCGATCTGGCCGGCGAGAGCATCGCGGCCGCGGTGCGGCCGGTGGTCGGGGTGCAGCATTTCGGTGCGCCGGAGCGGGCCCGCACGGTGGCGGGCAGGCTGCGGACGCGGACGCGGGCGGACATCGAGATCTCGGACATGAGCGCGGTGATCGGGGTGCACGTGGGGCCGGGGACGCTGGCCGTGGTCGTGGCGGATCTAGGGGATCACCGGCACTGAGCCCGGCGTGGCGCGGAAGTTTCCGGGCGCCCGTGAGCGCACGTCGCGTACCTCGTCGACGGGATGATGCGGGTCCGACGCCGACCGAGGGCTGTGGAAATCGTGCTTCGTGCACAGGGGCGGGTCCGGGGCGGCTCGCGCTGCGGGCGCGATGCCTAGCGTCGATGCCATGAGAGCGGACACCGATGCGATCCCGGCCGTGCCACCGGCGGCCTCGTCAGACCTCGACGACCTCGCGGGCAGGTTGCGCCGGCGCCGGTCGGCGGACCGGGTCGCGGCGGCCTATGAGGCGGTGCACGGGCATCCGGTCGGTCTGGACGACGGCGGCAGCGGGTGGCGCTGGGCGCTCGGGGCGAGACCCGGGCTGGTGGCGGTGGTCGCCGTGCTCCTGCTGGCGATCGTCGCGGGCGTCGTCGTGCTCGGGCCGGGCCTGCGCGGCGACGGCGAGGTCCGGGCGCTCGGCCCGGCCGCCGATGCGGCGCCGGCCGATGGCGGAGGGGCGGGCGGGGCCGTGGCCCCGGGGACGGAGATGCCCGAGGGGGCCGGGAGTTCCGAGGAGGCCGAGGCCGGGAGTCCCGAGGGGGCCTGGGCCGGGAGTCCCGAGCCCGTTGCGAGCGCCGGGACCGGTGCGGGGGTGGTCGCCCATGTCGTCGGGGCGGTGCGCGAGCCGGGGCTGGTCGAGCTGCCTGCGGGGGCCCGGATCGCCGATGCGGTCGACGCCGCCGGCGGGGCGACCCAGGACGCGGACCTGTCGGGGGTGAACCTGGCGCGGTCCGTGACCGACGGCGAGCAGATCTACGTTCCGGAGCCGGGGGAGGTGCCTGTGGCGGCGCCGCCGGGGGGTGCGGGGACGGGCTCCGGCGGCTCGGGTGGTGGGGGCGCGGTCGGCGGTGCGAGCGCCGTCGGCGGCGTGGGCGGTACGGCCGGCGCGGTCGGCACACCCGGTGCGACGGTCGACGTCAACTCCGCCGACGCGACGGCCCTGGAGACCCTGCCGGGCATCGGCCCGTCCCTGGCCTCGGCCATCGTCGAATGGCGTACCGCGCACGGCCCGTTCGCCTCGGTCGACGAGCTCGAGGACGTCCCGGGCATCGGTCCGTCGGTCCTGGAGCAGGTCCGTCCTTCGGTGACGGTGTGAACGGGGACCTGAGCCCGTCGCGGGCGGCCGAGGTGCGGGCAGGTGCCGTCGGGGTGTTGCCGGGGCCGGCCGCAGGGGAGTTGAGATGAGCTCCGGGAGCATGACGGATGTTCGGCTGCTGCCCGGCGCCGTGGCTGCCTGGGCTGCCGCCTGGTGGGCCACCGGCGGGAGCGAACCCGCCCGGCTGGCCGCCGTCAGCGGGTGGCTGGCGATCCTCGTCGGGATCTGCGCGATCGGCGTGATCGGCCTGCGCGGGGGCGGTCGGCGGGAGCACGCGCGGGCGGGCCTGCGGTGGCGGGGTGGCATGCGGGGGTCGGACGGCCGGCGGGGGCTGGGCGGCTTGCAGGGGCGGGGTGGCCAGCGGGGGCTCGGCGGCCTGCGGGGACCGGACGGCTTGCGGGGGTCGGGCGGCCTGCGGGGGGCGGGCGGCCTGCGGGGACGGCCGGGACGTGCCGCGGCCGGCCGGGGAGCGGCCCACCAGGTTGTCCTGGCAGGCGCGTGCGCGCTGGCCGTCGTCGCGGGCGGGGCCGTCCAGGCGGCGGGGTCGGCTGTCGTCCGCGACCTGGCCGAGGGCCGGTTCACGGCGGAGCTGACCGGCACCGTGGCCACGCAGCCGGAGCCGTTCTCGTGGGGTGGCGCCCCGTCGCCGGCCGGAGTGCCGGGCGAGGCCGCGCAATCAGAGGCGTCCGCGCCGGGGCAGGTCCGGTTCCTGCTGGAGGTCGGAAGCATCGACGCCCGTGGCGTGCGGACCGCGGGCGGCGGACGCGTGCAGGTCGTCACGGCGGGCGCGGACGGTCTCCGGTTCGGCTCGGTCGTCACCGTACGCGGCGGGCTGCGGCCGCCACGTACGGGCGGTACCGAGACCGGTGCCCTGACCGCCGGCTACGTCACCGTCCAGCGGTCACCGCCCGCCGCCCTGCGGCTGCTGGACCGGCACCGGGACGCGCTGATGGAGGTGACCGACGGGCTGTCGCCCCAGGCCCGGGCGCTCGTGCCGGGCGCGGCGATCGGCGACACGACACGCATGCCGGCGGACCTGGAGGAAGCGATGCGTGCGGTTGGCCTGGCTCACATCACGGCAGTCAGCGGAGGTCACTTCTCCGTCGTCATGGCGGTCCTGTCCGCCCTGTGCGCGGTGGCGCGGCTGCCGCGTGCCGGGCGGGTGGCACTGATCGCGGTCGCGTCGTGCACCTTCCTGGTGCTGGTGCGCCCGGAGCCGGCCGTGCTGCGCGCGGGGGTCATGGCGGCGTTCGCGCTCACGGGGCTTGCCCTCGGGCGCCCGGCGGCATCGGTACCGGCGCTCGCGGGGTCGGTGATCGGGCTGCTGGTCGTCGACCCGTGGCTGGCGCGATCGTTCGGCTTCGCCCTGTCCGCGGCCGCCACCGCAGGGCTCGTGCTGCTCGTCGCGCCGCTCGCCAGGAGGCTCACGCCCTGGATCGGGGGCCCGGCGGCCTTCGCGCTCGCGGTGCCGCTGGCCGCGCAGCTCGCGTGCGGCCCGGTCCTGGTGCTGCTCGACCCGTCGGTGCCGACGATGTCGGTCGTCGCGAACCTGCTGGCGGCTCCGGCCGTCTTCCCGGCGACCGTGCTGGGGCTGCTCGCGACGATCCTCGCACCCTGGCTGCCGCTCGTGGCGGGACCGATCGCCTGGGTGGCAGGCGGGGCGACCTGGTGGATCGCCGTCGTCGCCGGGTTCCTGGCGAGCCTGCCCGGTGCCTCGCTGCCCTGGCCGGGCGGACCGCCCGGAGCGCTGCTGCTGGCCGCGCTCACCGGCATCGGCCTGTGGGCGGTGCTGCGCCGCGAACCTCTCGCCGGCCGGCCGCAGGCGTGGCGTCCCGCGCCGGGGTCCGGTCTTCGCGGGTTGCCGCGCCGGTGGCGGCGCGAGCCTCCGCAGGCACTCCTGGAACGGCGGCGGCCCGGCCAGGGTGTCGCGTTCCGGGGGCGATCATCGCGACCCGGCCGCGCGGCCGTCCCGGGGCGGCGGCCGCGTCTCACCCGGGGGCAGGCCGGCACGCTGCTCGCGGCGGGAATCGCGGTGCTGCTGCTCGTGGTGGTCGCGGCGCCACGGTTCGCCGCGCTCGGCGAGCCCCTGCCCCGGGACTGGCAGGTCGCGGCGTGCGACGTCGGGCAGGGAGACAGCCTGGCGCTGCGGACCGGGCCGGCTTCCGCGATCGTCGTCGACGTCGGGCCCGAGGGGCCGGCCGCGGACCGGTGCCTCGGCGAACTCGGCGTGACCACCGTGGACCTGCTGGTGCTGAGCCACTTCCATGCCGACCACGTGGGCGGCCTCGGCCCGGTGCTGGCCGGGCGGAAGGTGACCGCCGCGCTCGTGACACCCGTCGACGACCCGCCCGCCGGTGCCGCGGCGACCCGTGCCTCGCTGGCCGCGGCCGGGATCCCCGCGGGTGATGCGCGGGCAGGCCAACAGGGCGTCGCCGGGACGGTCCGGTGGGAGGTGCTGCAGGCCGGCGCCGGGAACGGGACCGGTGACGCGCCGGCGAACGATGCGAGCATCGCTCTCGTTGCCCGCACCCCGGACCTGGACGTCCTCCTCCTCGGCGACCTGGAGGCCTCGGGTCAGCAGGCCCTCGTGGCCGAACTCGGCTCGCGCGGTGCGACGCGGTTCGATGTCGTCAAGGTCGCCCACCACGGATCCGCCGAGCAGTCCCCGGACCTCGCGGCCCTCACGCGACCGGCCGTCGCGATCTTCTCCGCGGGGCGCGACAACGAGTACGGCCACCCCACCGGCCAGGCCCTCGACCTGTACGAGGGCGCCGGCGCGGCGATTGTCCGCACCGACGAATGCGGCACGGCCGTCCTCGTCGTCCGCGACGGCGAGATCGGATCGGCGGGATGCTGACGTCAGGGACGCGCGGCGCCCACCAGGCCCCGCAGGCGGTCGATCGCGTCGGTAAGGGTGGGCGTCCCGATGCCGTGCCGGGCGCCCGCTCGCACCACGGCCCCGACGATCGGGTCGAGCTCTCCCTCGCTGCCCGCCGCCAGGTCCGCGTGCAGGGAACCGACCGTCGCCGGCGGGAAGCCACGCAGCGTGGTCTCGATGTCGGCGGGGGTCGTCGGCACCCCCTCCGCGGACGTCACGGCGGCGAGCTCGGACAGCACGCCCGCGGTCAGGGCGGGGTCGCGGTCCAGCGCCCCGCCGATCCCGGCGTCGTGCAGGCAGGTCAGGACGTGCAGGGCGGCCAGGGAGCGGAGCTTGGTCCACAGCACCCGCGGTTCGGACCCGCCGGCGGACACGTCCGCACCCGCCGCCGCGAGGTCACCGACCAGGCCGAGCCCGGCGGCGTCGTCGGACACGACGACCTTCAGCAGGTCGAAGAAGTGCCGCACCTGCAGCGGGGCGGTGTCGGACGTGGACCCGGTGCGACGCGTCTGGCCGAGGAACGCGCCGCCGTGCACGACGACGCCGGGCGCGGCCGCCCGCAACCCCGACATGTGCTCGACGCCGTTGAGCAGCGCGATCGCCTCGGACGGCGCGGCGTCGCGCAGCAGGTTCCCGGCCCAGGCGACGCCGTCGGCCTTGACCGTGATCAGAACGCGCGCACCGGCCGGGACGTCGGTACGTGCGGGGAGATCGGCGTGCCACGAGCCGAACAGGTCCGTGACGACGTCGATCCCGTGGGCGTCGAGGTGACGTGCGGTGGCCTCGCGCGCCACCAGGACGACGTCGTGCCCGGAACGCTGCAGCATTGCCGCCAGCAGCCCGCCGATCGCCCCGGGTCCGACGACGGCAACTGGTGATGTGACCGGTTCATTCACCCGACGATGCTAACGCCCGCCCTGGGGCCGGCCGTACTCTCCGTGACGTACGAGCTTCTGCGGCCTCTTCGTCGGCTGAGCACCGCCCACAGCGACCTCACCAGCCACTTCACCCGCTCCGGGGTTAAACGAAACGCGCATCCCGGGCGTCCGCCAGGATGTGACCCGAGCACAGAAGACCTATCGGCCCACCCGCGGCGGCCTGCAGGCCGCCGTCCATCCCGTCATCCTCGGCGGCGACGCCGGGGCCTACAGCCTGGCCCGCGCGTTCCACGAGGCCTACGGAGTCCGGTCGACGGTGGTGTCGATCCGGCCCACACGCAACGTCCGGTACTCCCGCATCCTGGACAACGTGGTCGAACCCGAGCTCGACGACCCGGACGCCATGGTCGCCGTGATCCGCCGGGTTGCCGCAGCCTCCGGCGCTCCCGTCATGGCCGTGACCTGCACCGACTGGTACGTGCGGGCGCTCGCCGAGCAGCGCGGCCGGATCGAGGACGTCGCCGTCGTGCCCTACACGACGCCGCGTCTGCTGGACCGCGTCATGGACAAGTACCGCTTCTCCCGGTTGTGCCAGGAGCTCGGCGTGCCGCATCCGCGCACCACCGTCGCCCGCGGCGGCGGTGCCATGCCGGACCTGGACGCCGCCTTCCCGGTCATCGCCAAGCCCGCCGACAACATCGCCTGGCACCACACCTCCTTCGCGGGCAAGCGCAAGGTGCATCGTCTCGACGACGAGGCCCAGCTCAGCTGGCTGCTGGCGGCCTCCGGCGACGCCGGTTACACCGGCGAGTTCCTGGTCCAGGAGTTCATCCCCGGCGACGACTCCCAGATGCGCGTCATGACCACCTATTCCGACGGCGCGGGCACCGTGCGCATGGCGTACGGCGGCAGGGTGCTCCTCGAGGAGCGCACGCCAGGCACCCTCGGCAACCCGGCCGCAATCCTCACCGGCCCGCTCCCCGAGATCGAGGAGCACGCGCGCCGGCTCGTGGAGCACCTGGGCTGGACCGGCTTCGCCAACTTCGACGTGAAGGTCGACCCGCGCACCGGCCAGGGCCACTTCCTCGAGCTGAACCCGCGCACGGGCCGCTCGAACTTCTACCTCACGGCCAGCGGCATCAACCCGGCCACGTTCTGGGTCGGGGAGCACCTCCAGGGCGGTACGTTCCCGGGCCCCGAGCCGTCGCAGGTCCTCTACCGCATCGTGCCCGACGCCGTCCTGGGCGCCTACGTGCACGACGACGCGCTCCTGTCCGAGGCCCGCAAGGCGCGCAAGGTGGTGCACCCGCTGAAGTACCGCAAGGACCGCAGCCCGCGCCGGGACGCCTGGGTCCGTCTCGCGGAGGTCAACCAGGTACGCAAGTTCGCCCGTTACCCGGGCGGTTCGGCCGGTCCCGTGGGCGACGCCCGTGCCGCCGGCTGACGCCACCGGCCCGGTGGCGAGGGCCGGGACCTCCTGGGCGTCGGTCGGCGTCCTGGGCGGTGTCGGCCCGCTGGCCACGGCGTACTTCCTCCAGCTCGTCGTCCGCCTCACGGAGGCGGCCCGCGACCAGGACCACGTGGACATGCTCGTGGCGAACCACGCGTCGATCCCGGACCGGACCGCGTTCATCCTGGGCCGCTCCGCCGACGACCCCGGTCAGGTCCTGGCGCGCGACGCCGCCATGCTGGCGGGCCTCGGCGTCGGGTTCCTGGTCATGCCGTGCAACACGGCGCACCGGTTCACGGAGCAGGTGGCGGACGCGGCCGGTGACGTGCCGTTCGTCTCGGCCGTGGAGTGCGCGGTGGACGCGGTGGTGGCCGGGGACCGGGCGGGATCCGCCGTGGGACTGCTCGCGACGGAGGGAACCGTTGCCGCGAGGGTGTACCAGGACGCCTTCGCCGCGCGCGGTGTCACGGTGATCGAGCCCGGTGCGACCGACCAGGCGATCGTCACCGGCATCATCTACGACCAGGTCAAGGCCGGCCGGCCGGCCGACGCCGCCGCACTGCGCGGGGTGGCCCGGCGGCTGGCGGACCGGGGCGCGGGCGCCGTCGTCCTGGCGTGCACGGAGCTCTCCGTGGTCGCCGCGGATCATGACCTGCTCGCGGACCCGCTGTACGTGGACTCGCTCGACGAGCTCGCGCGCGTGACGATCCGTCGTGCGGGACGCCGGGTCCGCGAGCGGCGGTTGCCCGCGCCGGCCTGTGCCGCCTGAGCCGTCCCGCGCGGTCCGGACTCGTGTTCGCCGCGCCGGCCGGTGGCCGGTCGGGCGGAACGCCGGACGGGCCACGGTGGCCGGCCGACGGATGTCAGGGGTGCGGCATAGAGTCTTCCTCGTGCCTCCAGCTACCCGACGCAAGAGCAGCTCACGCCCGTCCGCCAAGGTGCCCGGGCGGTCGTGGGACGAGCCCGCGCTCGCGCCCGTCGTGCTGGTGCAGGGGGCGGAGCCGCTGCTCGCCGAGCGGGCCGTCGACGGCGTGGTCCGGCTGGCGCGGGAGCGCGATCCCGAGGTCGAGAAGGTCGAGCTGGAGGGCGCCACCTACACGGGCGGCCAGCTCACCGTCGCGGCGAGCCCGTCGCTGTTCGGGGAGGCGAAGATCGTGGTCGTGCGCGGCGCCGAGTCCGGCACGGAGGACCTGATGAGTGACCTCATCGCGTATGTCGCCCGGCCGGACGAGGAGACCACGGTCGTCGTCGTGCACGGCGGCGGGCAGCGCGGCAAGAAGATGCTGGACGCCGTGACGAAGTCCGGCGCGCCCGTGATGGCGTGCGAGCCGATCACCCGGGACGGCGAGAAGGCGTCGTTCGTGATGGGGGAGTTCAAGGCGGCACGACGCCGCGCGGACGCCGACGCCGTCCGCTCCCTCGTCGACGGGCTGGGCAACGACCTGCGGGAACTCGCCGCGGCCTGCTCGCAGCTCATCTCCGACACCACCGGAACCATCACCGAGTCCGTCGTCGACCGGTACTACGGCGGACGCGTGGAGGCCACGGGTTTCCGCGTGGCCGACGCCGCCGTGGCGGGCGACGCCGGAGGTGCCGTCTCGCTCCTACGGCACGCGCTGGCCACGGGCCTGGACCCGGTGCCGATCGTCGCGGCCCTCGCCGTGCGCCTCCGGAACCTGGCCAAGGTCGCCGCGATGCGCGGCGGCGGCATCACCGCCCGCGAGCTTGGCATGGCCCCGTGGCAGGTCGACCGCTCCCAGAAGGACCTGCGCAGCTGGACCCCCGAGGGCCTGGCCGCCGCGATCACCGCGGTCGCCCAGGCGGACGCCGAGGTCAAGGGCGAGAGCCGCGACCCGGTCTACGCGGTGGAGAAGGCGGTCCTGACGATCGCCCGCTCCCGCCGCGGCTGATCCGCCAGCCCGGATCCGAGCTGCTGGATCCAGGGCACAGCAAAGGCGCCGCTGCCGTGGAGAGCAGCGGCGCCTTGCGCTTCAAGCGATCAGAGCGCGTTGACCTGCTTCACGATGGAAGACTTGCGGTTCGCGGCCTGGTTCTTGTGGATGACGCCCTTCGAGACCGCCTTGTCGAGCTTGCGCGTCGCGGTCTGCAGCGCGGCGGTCGCGGCGTCCTTGTCGCCCGCGGCGACGGCGTCGCGCACCTTGCGCACGTGGGTCTTGAGCTCAGACTTGACGGCCTTGTTGCGCTGGCGCGCCTTCTCGTTCGTCTTGATGCGCTTGAGCTGGGACTTGATGTTTGCCACTGGTGGACTTCCTGGTGTGTTCGCCGTGCGGCGAGCGGATAGGTCGTAGAGAGCGGCCACAGTCCCGGGACTGGGGTGGGGAACCCGTGGAGAGGGACTGCGACGGTGCCCGCCGACCTGGGCGGACACGCAGCCCACAACGTTACCAGAACTGCCCCGGAATCGGCCTGCCGGGGGACCCTGGCGGATGTGAGATCGATGGCAGTGCTGCCAGGATGACCGCCTAACCCATCGAGGGGGGTCGAACGTCGTGGACGACATGAGCATCGCCATCCCAGCCAGCGAGCGCGCCACCAGCCGCGCGGTCGTCCAGGTCCCTCGTGACCGCGACACGGAGTTCGTCGCCTTCGTCGAGGCCACGAGCGCCTACCTGTACCGCACCGCCTACCTGCTGACCGGTGACGCGTATCGCGCGGAGGACCTGGTCCAGACCGCCTTCGAGCGCACCTACCGGGCCTGGAACCGCGTCCGCGACGGGGAGCCCCGCGCCTACGCCCGCCGCATCCTGGTCAACCTGCGCACGGACACCTGGCGCCGCACGCGTCGCGAGGTCACCGTCGACGACGACCGGCTGCCCGTCCCGTCGTCGGACGACAGGTCCGACGACGTCGCCCTCCGGGACGCCCTCGTGCGCGCCCTGTCCGAGCTGACGCCCCGCCAGCGCCAGGTCATCGTGCTGCGCTACCTCCACGACCTCACCGCCCCGCAGGCCGCCGAGGAACTCGGCTGCAGCATCGGCACGGTCAAGGCCACCACCTCCCAGGCCCTCGCCCGGCTGCGCGGCCTGGTCAGCGGCCTCGACCTCGAGTTCGTGACCGCGCCCGGTGCCGACGCCGCCGTGGTCCTGCGCCGCAGCCGCGCCGCGCTGCGCAGCCGCCGCACGAAGCAGCTGGCCGGCTCGACCGCGGTCGCCGTGCTCCTGTCGTGGTTCCTCGGCGGCCCGGTCCAGGTGCCCGGCGTCGGCGCCGTCGGGCTGCCCGGCAGCGAGCAGTTCCGTGAGTTCACGGGCATGGACGGGACGTCCGACGGCGGCGGCATCGACGGCCCGGACGGCGCCCTTCCCGCACCGTCCCCCACGCGCCCGGCCGAGCTGGTCCTCCTCGACCCCGTTCCGATCCAGGACGCCGTGAGCACCGCGGAGACCTCCACCCTCGGCGAGGACGGCTCCTTCGTGACCGTCACCGGCGGTCGGTGGAGCCCCGACGTCCCCGAGATCCCGCGGTCGACCCTGGAGCTCCTCACCCCGCACCCCGACGGCGGCGTCGACCGCGCCGCCCTGGCGACGTCCGGCACGATCCAGGGCACCAGCACCCAGACCTTCGCGTTCGCCCGCCAGGGCGACGGCGTCGCCTGGGCCGAGACGACGGACACCGAGGGTGGCCCGGCGACCTGGACGATCCAGATGGTCGACGACGTCCATGACCCCGCCGCGCCGCGGCAGCTCGCCGAGCACCTGTCCGACGGGACGCAGCTCGACGGGATGCTGTGCGACCCCTGGCTGGGGCTCACGCAGCTCCGCGTCGCGTGGTGCGCCTACGAGAACGACCGGAAGACGCTCACCACGACCCCGGCGGACGGCTCGGGCACCGCGTCCGTCGTCGTCCGCGATCTCGTCACCTTCGGGACGGACGACGACGAGATCGTGACGCTGTCCACGCAGGCCGGCTCCGGTGGCCGGGGCAGGGCCGGACGCCTGCTCATGACGACCCACCGCGACGACGGCACGAGCGCCACGCTGTGGCGCAGCCGGTCGCTGCCCGAGGTCGAGGACGGCTCGGCCGAGTACCTCGCGGTCTCCGACGAGCTGATCGTCTGGTCGGTGGACGACGTCGTGCGCACCCTCGACCGGGCGACCGGGAAGACGGAGGTGCTCTGGGATCTCGGCACGAGCCGCGAGCGCGTGACCTCGGTCGACGTCTCCGGCCGCGACGTCGTGTGGGTCGTCGAGGGTGACACCTCCACCCAGGGGTTCGTCGCCGCCGACACGACCAGCGGCGTGGTCCAGGGGCTCACCGAGATGAGTTCGATGGGTTCCGCCGGGATCGGTGGGCCCTACGTCTCCTGGACGGACGGCGAGCAGGACGGTTCCGACCCGGTCGTCCGCCGTGCCCGGCTGGAACGCTGAGGTTCCGAAGATCGTGTGACCTGCCGATGAACAGTCGGACGGTTGACCAGTGCGTCTGCATCTCCGGAGCAGCCTCGCAACGTGAGGGGCCAAGGGCCTGGCCCCGGGCCCCTCACGGTTGCCGGGAACCGTCAGAACGACTGCGCCAGCAGGTCCGCGAACAGTTCCTCCGGGTCGCGCTCCAGGCCGCGGGCGCCGAACCAGGCGCACATCGTGCGGCAGTCGCGCAGCAGCATCTCGTTGGCGAACGGGTTGGACGCCAGGTCCACGATCTGCGGGAGATCGATGATCACCAGGCGCTCGTCGTCGGCCAGGACGTTGTACGGGGAGAGGTCGCCGTGCGCGAAACCGAGCCGTGCGAGCACGGACATGCCGTGGGTGAGCTGCTCCCAGTACGACTCGAGCAGCTCGAGCGGAGGTCGCAGCCGGACCAGGCGTGGCGCCGCGACGATCTCGCCCGTCCCGGCGTCCTCGTGACCGATGAACTCCATCAGCACCTCGGTGCCGTCCACGAGAACGGGGTAGGGCACCGGCGCCCCGGCCTCGTGGGCCATGGTCAGGGCGCCGAACTCGGCGTCGGCCCACTGCGTGGCCGACACCATGCGGCCCCACTTCGACCTGCGGTCCTCCATGGCCCGCTGGTCGCGGGTGCGGCGGACCTTGCGGCCCTCGGTGTAGTCGCCGTCGCGGTGGAAGGCGGTGTGTTCGTGGCCGCGGTACCGCTTGGCGACGAGCAGGCAGCGGCGCGGCCGGTCGTCCGGCGCGGGGACGGCGTCGGGCACGGCGCGCTCCAGCAGGAAGGCGTCGGCCTCCTTGCCGGTCTTCAGGATGCCGAGCTCGGTGTCGAGCGCGACGTCGGCCGTGACCAGCCAGCCGGGGCGTGGCTCGGGGCCGCGCTGACCCTTGGCCACGCTCGACCAGGTGGACCAGCGCTGCCCGGGCCGGGGCTCGACGTACGGGTACTCGGCCTCGAGGGCCGCGGTGGCGCGCTCGTGCTGCTCAGCGGCGTAGCGGCTCTGGGGATTGGCGGGAAAGGACAAGACGGTGCTCCTCGGAAGGGGAGGTACAAGGCGCGTCTGCCGCCGTCGCGCTCGATGCGCGGTGGTGTGCGGCGTGGATCAGCCGGGGCTCCATGGCGCACCTCCTTCCGGGTCGTTTCCTGCCGGGAATCCTGGCATGTCTCGTCGCGCCGGCGCGAGCCAATTTTCGGGACCCGTCCGAACCACGGCGGGCCCGGGCTCCGCCGGGCGTCCGCGATGCACAGCACCCCCGGTCCTGGAGGTGCCGCGGATCACGGACGCCCGGCGAGGCCCGGGCCCAGCCGGATCAGCTGCCTCGTGCCGCTACGGGCAGGGGAAGGTGCCCTGGCGGAGCGAGTGGCCGTCGTCGTCGCCGTCGTCGGCCCACACCACGGCGCGCGAACCCGCCGAGCAGGTCGACGCCGGGGCGAGGGCGAGGCCCTCGTTGTTGTAGTTCGCCATGCCAGCGGGGCGTTCGTAGGTCGAGACCTTCGTGAACACGCCGTTGACCAGCGCGAACTGCGAGGTACGGCCGGACTGGCTGTCGTCCGTCACGGCCCAGAGCCGGCCCGTGGCGTCGTCGAACAGCGTGTCGGCGATGCTCGGGTACCCGCTGTCGATCGTCGCGACGTACGACGACGCGCCGTCGGCGCGCAGCGCGAAGGCGTACAGGTCGCCGGTCGCCTCGACGGCGACGACGAACAGGCCGCCGTGGTGCTCGCCGTACGACGACGGCGTGTAGGGCGCGCCCGTCGAGGTCGTGAAGCCGTTGGCGGTGAGGAACGAGTCCGGGACGAACGCGACGCCCTCGAGGCCCGCGTTCGCGTCGAACGAGCTGATGCCCGACGCCGTCCGGATCGCCGCGGTGAGGTTCCACTCGTGGGTGGCGGTGAGCGCGGACGCCGACGGGTCGTAGCGCAGCACCGACATCCGCGAGGTGCCGCCGGCGTCGTTGTCGCGCTCGGAGGCCAGGTAGACCATGCCGCCGGTGACCGTGAGGCCCTCGGTGTCGGGATGGCCCGAGCCGTTGGGGTAGCGCGGGTCCTTGCCGGTGCCCCAGCCGGAGGCGGGCACCCAGTTGCCGCCGGAGCGGACGAGCTTCCAGAGCGTGCCGGCCTTGTTCTGGGCGGCCCAGAGCACCGACGGGTCGGCCGGGTCGAAGGCGACGCCGCTCAGGTCGGCGGCCCAGGTGCCGGTGAGGTCGGCGAAGGCGACGGTCTGGCTGCCGGGCCAGGGGCCGGTCGTGGGCCCGGTCGGCGTCGGCGTCGGTGTGGGGGTCGGGGTGGGTGTCGGCGTCGGGCCGGTCCCGCAGGAGTTCGCCGCGCCGCGCGTGGCGCCGAGCGTGTCGGCCCAGACGCCGGTGCCGTCCGGGCAGTGGCCGTACGACGTCGTGGAGTGCGCGGCCCAGACGTACGCGTCGGCGAGCGTCGTGCCGTCGGAGCGGAACAGGCGCGCCATGTCGGGGTTGCCGAGGCCGAACGACGCGTCGACGTCGGCGACCCAGTAGCCCTTGGCCGGGATGCTGGTGCCGCTCGGCACCTTGAAGGAGTGCGTGTCGTCGTTGTCGCGCAGCACCATGCCGCCGATGCTCACGGCCGACGTGCCCGTGTTGTACAGCTCGATCCAGTCACCGGGTGTGCTGCCGTTCGACTCGACCTCGTTGATCAGCACGGTGAACGGCGCGGAGCAGGTGTTCGCCCTGCCGCGGGTCGACGACGTCGCCACCCACGCGCCGTGGCCGTCGGCGCAGCGGCCGTACGTGCCGCTCGCGTGGTTCTGCCACTGGTAGTGGTCGACGAGCGTGCCGGCGGACGTGAACAGGCGTGCCTCGTCGGGGTTGCCCAGGCCGAACGACGCGTCGACGTCGGCGACCCAGTAGCCCCTGGCGGGGATGCTGGTGCCGGCCGGGACGGTGAACGTGTGCGTGTCGTCGTTGTCGCGCAGCACCATCCCGCCGATGCTCACGGCGGACGAACCGGTGTTGAACAGCTCGACCCAGTCGCCGGGCGAACCGCCGCTGGACTCGACCTCGTTGATGACCACGGTGGACAGGGTCGCGGCGTGAGCGGCCGGCAGGACCGGCGCGGCGGGGACGGCGGCGACCGCCAGGGCGGCTGCCGTCAGCGGCAGGGCCACGCGCATCGGTGCACGAAGGCGCACGAGCACTCCTCGGGTAGGTGGGAAGGACGTCTCAGGGTGGTGGCTGCGTGCCAACGCACGATGAACGCGCCATGGCGCCCGGCTGAGCGGTTGCCGACCGGGGCGGGGTGAGTTCGCTGGTCATGGGGTGACAAGGACCCGGTGGTCACGCCAAGGTGGGGGCATGACCGACGCACCGCACGTCGCCCCGGCCGATCCCGGTACCGATCCTGGTACCGATCCCGGCACCGGGCCACGCGCCGATCCCGGCCGCCCGCTCGCGCTGCTCGGCATCCTGGCGCTCGCTCTCGGCGCCTGGATGCGGGTGCCGCTGACGCTCCTCGGCACGGACGCCGTGAGCACGGCCGAGGTCGGGGTGAGCGAGCTGACCCCGGTCTACCTGATCGCGGGCTCGGCGATCGCCTCGACCGTGCTGCTCGCGGCGGGAGCTGTGACGCTCGGATCGCGCCGCCTGCTCGGCGCGGCGACGATCGTGGGCGGCGTGCACCTCCTGGTGCAGCTCGTGCTCCTCGTGGTCCAGCTCGCCGAGGACGTCGCGGCCGAGTACGTCTACCTGACGCTCGCCGCGCTGGCGATCCTCGCCCTGGCCGTGGTCGGGCTGCTCCTGGGCCGCCGAGGGGTCGCCGGTGCGACGCCCGACCGCGTGATCGCGCTGGTCCCGGTACTGCTCGCCCACCTCGGTCACAGCGCGATGCCGTACCTGTTCACCCCGCAGTTCCAGGACCTGCCGCCGATCCACGTGATCCTCTCGGTGTCCGGCGCGGTGCTGGGCGTGGCCGCCGTCGGCCTGCTGGGCCTGCCGCACCGGGTGACGCGCTGGCTGTCGGTGGCGGTGCTCGCGTACTTCGTGGCCGGCGGGATCTCCGCGACGATCCAGATCGCCGGCCGGCTCGGCGGTGACCAGCCCTTCGTGGTGACCGAGATCCTCTCGACGGCCTGCACGGCGATCGCCCTGGCGCTCGCGGTCGTGGCGGCGCGCCGCAGCCGCTGACGCCGGCGATCGGGGCAAGCCCGCCGCGACCCTTGACGCCCGCATGGCCCGGCGCCTACGCCGGCATGCCGCTCATGCGTTCGCGGAGGCGGACGCCGGCGACGAACCGGGTCGGGGCGTCGAGCAGCGCCAGGACGGTCGCGACCTCGGTGCGCACCGTGCGGACGCTCGTGCCCAGGCGGCGGGCGATCTGCTCGTCCGAGGAACAGGTCAGCATCAGGGCGACGACGCGGCGCTGGCGCTCGGTCAGCTCGTCGAAGGGCAGGTCCTCCTCGGCGCAGGGGTAGATCGTGGCGCGCACGGCGTCCCAGTAGCCCCGGGCCGCGCGGACGCAGGCGGCGTCGCGCACGGCGATCACGGTGTGCTCGCCGCGGATGATCGGCCCGTCGAGCAGGACCTCGTCGCCGCCGGCGATCTTCATCTGGACGGGTGCGTAGCCGAAGAAGTACGACGCGGGATCCTCCGCGGTCAGGGCGAGCCGTACGTCGGGATCGAGGCCGTGGTAGTGCCACACGCTCGTCATCCGCAGGCCGGCCTCGACCAGGACGGCGTTGTTCGGGAGGCTCACGGCCAGCTGCTCGATGGTCCCCGAGCTGCGGATCGACTCCAGGTCGCGCCAGTTCAGGGCCTCGGCGGCCATGTTCCGGTTGATCTCCTGACTGCCCCGGCCGAGAACGCGCGCACTCACCTGCTGCCCGCTCTCCATCGCCCGGCACACCCGGATCCGCTCGGCCTGCATCCGCGCCATCGCGTCGTGCACCCGCACCCGCGCCGCGGCGGAGAACCGCGCCCAGCTCTCGTACGCCGAGAAGTCCTGGTTGGGCAGCGTGGGCTGGTTCATCGGTCTCCTTGTACGACGGTGCCCGGGCCCGCGGTTGCCCTCAGTACCGGGTCGGCGGCATCTTAACGCCCACCTGGGCGTACGGCACGAAATGACGTCGTTCCCGGCGGACCGCCATGGCACGATGGCAGCGTGCTGAAATTCACCGACTTCATCATCGACTGCCCGGATCCGATGGCACTGGCCGCGTTCTACTCCGGCGTGACGGGCCAGCCGCTGGGCGCCAGGAGCACCGGCGACTGGGCGTACCTCACCTTCGGCGACATCGACCTCGCCTTCTACCGGGTCGAGCACTACCGCCCGCCCACCTGGCCCGGCGACGAGCACCCGAAGCAGTACCACCTGGACTTCGAGGTCGACGAGTTCGCGCCGGAGCAGCAGCGCGTCACCGCCCTGGGCGCGGAGCTCCAGCGGGAGTTCATCGGCCCCGAGGGTTACGGCTGGCAGATCTACAAGGACCCGGTAGGCCACCCCTTCTGCCTGTGCCGCAACAAGGGCTACGACTGGGCCGGCCGCGGCTGAGAGCGGTCGGTCGGCTGTCCGTGCGGTCGGCCGCCCGAGGGGCCGACTTCTCGACATCGGACCGACCTGCCCCGCCGAACCGCGGGCTCAGAGCTCCGCGATCACCCTGTCGAAGCGGGTTTTGTCCAGGACGGCGCCCTCGCGCCGCACCGCGGCCGGATCCACCCGGATCACGCGGCTCAGCAGGATCTCGCTCGGGCGGCCCTGGCGGTCCCAGTCGCCCGTGCCGATGTCGAGGTAGCGGCGGCCGCCGTTGCCGTTCTGGCTGCCGCCGCTCACGTTGTCCTTGCTCGTGAGCTGGACGCCCAGGAGCCACTCGCCGTCGCGGCCCACCAGCAGGACCGGGCGGTCCTTGCCCTGGCCGAAGTCCTCCTCGAACGGCACCCAGGTCCACACGATCTCGCCCGGGTCCGGATCGCCGTCCAGGTCAGGGGAGTAGGCCGCGTCGACCCGCCCGGTGAAGTCGCCGGGATAGCCGTCGCCGGCCCCGGGGGACGACGACGCCGCGGGCGTGCCGGGTCGCGAGGCCGGCGGACGCGGCTTCGGGCCGGACGACGACGTCGTCCCCGTCGAGGACGAGCCACCCTCCTGCCCGCGGCCGCCGTCGGACAGGAACGCCTTGAGGACTGCCTTCGCGATATCGCCGAGCAGCCGCATCCACCGGTTGTCACTCACGCCGGGCAGCGTACCGTCAGGTGAGTTCGAGGGCGCGCTTCATGTACTTGACGACGTCCTCGAAGACGGCCTCCTCGAGGACGTCGCCCTCGCGGCGCACGTCGGCCGGGTCGACGCGGATGACGCGGTTGATCCGCACCTCCGAGTTGCGCCCGTCGCGGTCCCACCTGCCGGTGCCGATGTCCATCCAGATGCGGCCCTCGCGTGCTTCCTGGAGCTCGTCGTGGTCGTGGTCCTGGCTGGTCAGCTGCAGGCCGAGCAGCCACTCGCCGTCGTGGCCGACCAGCAGCACCGGGCGGTCCTTGCCCTGGCCGAAGTCCTCCTCGAACGGGACCCAGGTCCAGACGACCTCGCCGGGGTCCGGGTCACCGTCCAGATCGGGGTTGTAGACGGGCTGGACCTCACCCTCGAAGTCACCGGGATACGAGTTGTCGGATGCGAAAGTCACGCAGGGGACAGTACCGGATCGGGTGAAAAAGGCATATCCCTGGCAGGTGGCACCGGGTCGGGGTCAGGTCAGCAGTGACCTCGCATGGGTCGGCAGGCCCTCGGTCCAGTGCATCCCCACCTTGATCGGCGGCGTGAAGCGCACCGGGAGCCGCATGGGCCGGCGCTCCCACGGCGACGGCATCCAGTCGATCTCCTCGACCTCGATCGCGAGCCGCACGTCGAGCCGCTTCAGCAGCGTGTCGACCGCGTTGCGCGTGACGATCCGGGCGAGCCGGCGAGCCGGGCACCGGTGCGGCCCGTTGCCGAAGGCGAGCTGGCTGCGGTTCTCCGCGCGGTCCCAGGCGTCCTCGCTCTGCCGGGCGATCTCGTGGCTGGCCGCGCTGACCGCGAGGAGGACGGCGTCACCCTGCTCGATGTACTTGTCGCCGAGCAGCATGTCCTGGGTCGCGAACCGCGGGGGCAGGTTGGCGCTCGGCGAGTTGCGCCACAGGGTCTCGTCCATCGCCTGGTCGATCCCGAGGTAGCCGCTGCCGACCTTGCCCGGGGTCCGGGTGTCGGTGAGCAGGTACAGCAGCGTGGACGACACCCAGGACTCCATCGGCGAGTTCGCCGCGCACAGGATCGTGATGAGGGAGTGCGCCACCTCGACCGGCGAGCGGTAGGCGCCGTGCTGGATGAGCTGCCCGACGATGTCGTCCGTGGGGTGTGCCCAGCGGGCACCGATGTGCTCCCCGAGGATCCCCTCGAACTCGGGCAGCACGTCGGTGTTGATCTCCATCGGGCTCATCACCTCGCGCGCCAGGTGGGCGACCCGGCGGCCGGTCCGGAAGTCGAACCCGAAGTACTGCGCGATGGCCAGCACGGGCAGCACGGCGCTGTACTGGGAAACGATGTCCGCCTTGCCGTCCTCGGCGAACTCGTCGATCAGCTGGTTGCACGTGGTGCGCAGCATCGTGCCGAGGACGGCCTCGTCGAGGCCGGAGAAGATGTCGTCGATCGGCGCGCGCAGGCGTGCCCGTTCGACGCCGTCCTGGTGGTGCGGGGAGAACCGCTCGACCGACGGGATCATCGGGTGCAGCCGCGATCCGGTCGCCAGCAGCCGCCGCTCGTGACCGTTCCAGGTCTCGCTGCGGCGGGAGAACCGCTGGTCGTCACGCGCGATGCGGACGATGTCGTTGTGGTCGAGCACCAGCCACGCCGGGGCACCGGGTTCCAGGTAGACGGGGGCCACGGGCCCCCATCGCTCGCGCAGGGCCCGGTAGGTCGCATGGGGATCCTGGGCTGCGGTGGTCTCGGTGACGAGCGTGAGATCGGTCAGATCGGTGAGTCTCACGTGTTGCGGCATGTCGGCACTCCGGCAGGTCGGGACAGGTAGAAGGCCCGACGTCGCCGGGCGGTGCCCATCTTGCCTGGATCCTGTGAAAAGTGGCACCCATCTGGGAGTTTTTCACCTTCACATAGGTGGCGCAAGGTCCCGACCGGTGCTATGGGCGCCGGTTTACGGCGGCTCTACGGGACGATCGGCTCCGCCAGCGCCGCATCCAGGTCGCGGCGATCGCCCAGCACGGCGACGCCCGCTTCCTCGGGCGTGAGCCTGCGCCAGAGCAGCAGCGCCAGTGACTGCGCGCTGCCGGTCACCGCCACGTCCGGCAGGATCTCCCGCGCGCGGTCGCGGTCCGGGAACCCGAGCACCCACGAGGGAGCGCCGGGGACGTCGTCGGCCTGGAGCAGGACGTGCACCCCCAGCGGGCGCATCCTACCCAGCCCCACCTGGCGCGGCTGGAACACGGTCACCACTTCGTCGACGCCGTCCGCCCAGGTCCCGGGCGTCACGTCGGCGACCAGGCCGGGCTCGGCCCGCCCGGCGACGGCCGCGCGCAGGTCGTGCAGGTGGATGAGGGTCTCGTGCACCTGGCGGCGGTGCCAGAACGACGCCGGCCCGGCGTCGAGCGGCCGCGGGTGGGAGAGCACACGGGCGAGGGCGTCGGCGGGGACCGACCGGAGCGTCTCGCGCAGCCCGGCGGCCTGGGCCGCGTAGTGCGGGGCGAGGTCGAACGGGCCGTCGCCCAGCCCCGGGTCGTCCTCGGCGCGGGCCTGGGTGGCGGCCCAGTGGTGGACGTGCGCCAGGTGCTCCACGAGGTCGCGGACGGTCCAGTCGCCGCAGGCGGGGACCGGGGCCGCCGGGTCGACGCCGGCGATGGAGTCGTGGAACCGGCCCTGCAGCTGCTCCAGGAGGGCCAGGTGGTCAAGATCGGGAGCGTTCCCGACGCCGCCAGTCGTCATGGGCCCCAAGGTAACCGCGCCGCAGGCCACCCGGCGTCGTCGTCCATCGTCCGTCGTGGCGGGGAACGCCGGCACGATCCGGCGCCGTGCGCCCCGGGACGTCCGGCGACGTCCGCCCGTGGGAGAATGCACGCGACGGCACGTGACCGCCTGGCGCGCCACGGCCGCCGTCGTCCACGAACCTTCTCGCCGTACCTCTCATCCAGGAGCAACCCGCCTTGCCCGCGATCCCCACCTCAGCCGCGCGGATCCAGCCGAACGCGACGTCGCCCGAGCTGATCCGCAACTTCTGCATCATCGCGCACATCGACCACGGCAAGTCGACGCTCGCCGATCGCATGCTGCAGCTCACCGGCGTGGTGCAGGCGCGGGATATGCGGGCGCAGTACCTGGACCGGATGGACATCGAGCGCGAGCGCGGCATCACGATCAAGTCGCAGGCCGTGCGCATGCCGTGGGCCGTGGTGGGTGAGGACGGCATCGAGACGCCGCACGCGCTGCACATGATCGACACGCCGGGGCACGTGGACTTCACCTACGAGGTCTCGCGCAGCCTCGCCGCGTGCGAGGGCGCCGTGCTGCTGGTCGACGCCGCGCAGGGCATCGAGGCGCAGACCCTGGCCAACCTGTACCTGGCCATGGAGAACGAGCTCGAGATCATCCCGGTCCTGAACAAGATCGACCTGCCCGCGGCGCAGCCGGAGAAGTACGCCGAGGAGATCGCGCACCTGGTGGGCGGCGAGCCCGAGGACGTGCTGAAGGTCAGCGGCAAGACCGGCGTGGGCGTCGAGGCGCTGCTCGACCGGATCGTCGAGCGCATCCCCGCGCCGACCGGTGACGCCGGCGCCCCGTCGCGCGCCATGATCTTCGACTCCGTCTACGACACCTACCGCGGCGTGGTCACCTACGTCCGCGTCATCGACGGCAGCCTGAACCCGCGCGAGCGCATCGCGATGATGTCCACGGGCGCGACGCACGAGCTGCTGGAGATCGGCGTGCACTCGCCGGAGCCGACGATCACCAAGGGCCTCGGCGTGGGCGAGGTCGGCTACCTGATCACGGGCGTGAAGGACGTGCGCCAGTCGAAGGTGGGCGACACGGTCACCAACCAGCACAAACCCGCCACGGAGGCGCTGGAGGGCTACAGCGACCCGAAGCCGATGGTGTTCTCGGGGCTCTACCCGATCGACGGCTCCGACTACCCGGCGCTGCGCGACGCCCTCGACAAGCTCAAGCTGAACGACGCCGCGCTCAACTACGAGCCGGAGACGTCGGTGGCGCTCGGCTTCGGGTTCCGCGTCGGGTTCCTCGGGCTGCTGCACCTGGAGATCGTGCGCGAACGCCTGGAGCGCGAGTTCAACCTCGACCTCATCTCCACCGCCCCGAACGTCATCTACGACGTGACGCTGGAGGACGGCGAGAAGGTCAAGGTGACCAACCCGTCCGAGTTCCCCACCGGCAAGATCGGCGAGGTGCGCGAGCCGGTGGTGCGGGCCACGATCCTGACGCCGAGCGAGTTCGTCGGCACGGTGATGGGCCTGACCACCGAGCGCCGCGGCGTCCAGATCGGCATGGACTACCTGTCCGAGGACCGCGTCGAGCTGCGCTACACGCTGCCCATGGCGGAGATCGTGTTCGACTTCTTCGACCAGCTCAAGTCGCGCACGCGCGGCTACGCGTCGCTGGACTACGAGCCGTCGGGCGACCAGACGGCGGACCTGGTCAAGGTCGACATCCTGCTGCAGGGCGACCAGGTCGACGCGTTCAGCGCCATCGTGCACCGCGACAAGGCCTACGACTACGGCGTGCTGATGACCGCGAAGCTCAAGGAGATCATCCCGCGCCAGCAGTTCGAGGTGCCGGTGCAGGCGGCGATCGGCGCGCGGGTCATCGCGCGCGAGACGGTGCGCGCGATGCGCAAGGACGTGCTCGCCAAGTGCTACGGCGGTGACATCAGCCGCAAGCGCAAGCTGCTGGAGAAGCAGAAGGAGGGCAAGAAGCGCATGAAGAACATCGGGTCCGTCGAGGTCCCGAAGGACGCCTTCATCGCGGCCCTCTCCAGCGAGCCGGCCTCGGGCAAGGACAAGAAGAAGTAGCGTGCCGGCACTTCCCGAGGGTATTGCGGTGCCCGACGACGGCGCGCTGCCGCGGTGGGCCGGACGCGCGCGGATCTCCGGGGCCGACGACGCCGGGCGCGGCCCGGCCGAGGGGCCGGGGACCGGGCGCGCGGACGCCGGCGGCGGCGCGGCCGGGGCCGGTGACGGGCGGCCGTTCGGGGTGTACGTGCACGTGCCCTTCTGTTCCGTGCGGTGCGGGTACTGCGACTTCAACACCTATACCGCCGCCGAGCTGGGCGGGGGAGCGTCGCAGGTGGCCTACGCCGACACCGCGTTGCGGGAGGTCGGGCTGGCCGCGAAGGTGCTGGCCGACGCCGGGCTGCCCGAGCGGCCCGTGTCCACCGTGTTCTTCGGGGGCGGGACGCCGACGATGCTGCCCGTGGGCGACCTGGTGCGGATGCTCGGCGGGGTGCGCGATGCCTGGGGGCTGGAACCGGGGGCCGAGGTCACGACCGAGGCGAACCCGGACTCGGTGACGCCGTCGTACCTTCAGGCGCTCGCCGCGGCGGGGTTCACGCGGGTGTCGTTCGGGATGCAGTCCGCGGTCCCGCGGGTGCTGGCGACGCTGGAGCGGACGCACGATCCCGCGCGGATCCCGGACGTGGTGCGCTGGGCGCGGGACGCCGGGCTGCGGGTGTCGCTGGACCTGATCTACGGGACGCCGGGGGAGACGCAGGAGGACTGGCGCGAGTCGGTGGCCGCGGCGGTCGCGACCGGGGTGGACCACGTCTCGGCGTACGCGCTAGTGGTGGAGCCCGGGACGAAGATGGCGGCGCAGGTGCGCCGCGGCGAGCTCGCGCTGCCCGACGAGGACGACCAGGCGGCGAAGTACGAGCTGGCGGACGAGCTGCTGTCGGCGGCGGGGCTGGGCTGGTACGAGGTGTCCAACTGGGCGCGCACCGAGGAGGACCGCTGCCGCCACAACCTGGCGTACTGGCGCGGGCACGACTGGTGGGGGATCGGGCCGGGGGCGCACTCGTACGTCTCGGCGGGCGCGTCGCGGGAGACGGACGGGGTGCGGGAGACCGCCGGGACGGGCGAGGCGGCCGGGGCGGCCGGCTCGGGCCCGGGCGCGGAGGCCGCAGGCGTGCGCTGGTGGAACGTGAAGCATCCGCGGCGGTACGCGGCCGCGCTGGAGTCCGGCCGGTCGCCGGGTGCGGGGCGGGAGCTGCTGACCGGCGACGAGGCGTACCTGGAGCGGGTCATGCTCGGGGTGCGGCTCGCCGAGGGCCTGGCGCTGAGCGCGCTGCGGCCGGCGGGCCGCCGGGCGGTGGCCGGCCTCGTGGCCCGGGGTCTCCTGGAGGGCGCCTCCGCGCTCGGCGCGGGCGGCGGGGCACCGCGCGCGGTGCTGACTCTCCGGGGCCGCCTGCTGGCCGACGCCGTCGTACGGGACCTGACCGCCTGAACCGCGCGGCGTCCCGTGCCGCGAGGCGGGGCCGCAGCGGGCGGCGGGTACGGGCGCGCGAGGTGGTGCCGGAACGCCGCAGGTAGACCTGGTCGTGGAGTGTCAGTCACGCCCGCTACCTTGTTGTCCACCAGATCGCGTCGGGAGGGGCAAGGATGAGCAACGAAGGTGGCGTGCCCGGTCAGGGTGCGCAGGACCCGCAGGATCCCCCGTACGGGCAGCCGAGCCCGGGAGGCCGGCCCGAGCAGCCGAACGAGCAGCCGAACCCCTACGGCCAGGAGCCGGTGCAGCCCGGGCCGCAGGCGCCGGATCCCGATCCGTACCGGCAGCACCCGCAGTACGGGCAGTACGCGCCGCCCGGGTACCAGTTCCAGGCCCCGGTCCCGACCGGGCCGTCCGTGCCGTGGGCGCCGCCGTCGATCGGGGAGTCGCACGGGTTCGCGTGGCGGTCCTTCGGGCGGAACGCCGGCGTGTGGATCGTCATGGTGCTGCTGCTGGGCGTCGTGACGATCGGCGGGTTCTTCGTGGCGAACCCGTGGTTCCTGCAGACCATGTCCGAGATGTTCGACGCCGCGGCGAGCGGGGACCAGAGCGCGAGCCTGCGGATGAACGCGGAGATCGAGGAGCGCGCGACCTCGCCGATGTTCCTCCTGACCAACGGCGTGCTCGGCGTCGTGGCGTCGGTGGCGGGGATGACCCTGTACGCGGGGGCGCTGGCGTCCACGCGCAGGCAGCGGATCGGGTTCGGTGACTTCTTCGGCCTGCGGAACTGGGGCGGGATCCTCCTGCTGACCGTGATCGTGGGCGTGGTGGGCGCCGTCGTCGGCATGATCCCGTTCCTCGGGGACCTGCTGGGGATCGTCGTCGGGTTCCTGCTCGTGGCCGCGCCGTACTTCGTGCTCGACAAGCAGCTGAACGCGATCGAGGCGATCGGCGCGAGCTTCAAGCTGGTCACGTCGAACCTCGGGACCGGCGTGCTCGGCTACCTCGTCTACATCGGCTACACGTTCGCCGGCGCCTGCCTCTGCGGCCTCGGCCTGTTCGCGACGTTCCCGTTCGCCGTGATCTTCGGCGCCCACCTGTACCGGCGCCTGCAGAACGAGTCGATCGAGGCGGACCAGAACCCGACGCCGGCGTACTGACCCCGGCACCGGGCCACACGCCGCATTGTGCCGCATTCGGGGGATACGGTGTGAGTTCCGGTCGCGGGGCGCGGCAACCCAGGTGAAAGTGGCTCGGGAAGAAGCTCCTTCACCCGGAAGGCGGTCCCCATGAGCGAGCGCATCGCGCCTGGTCCCTTCGAACCGTCCGAGCCGGCGGACGTCCCGGCCGCGGCCGGGACGTTCACCGTCGGCGAGGCCCTCTCGTTCGCCTGGCAGAAGTACACGGGCAACGCGCTGCTGTGGATCCTGTTCGTGCTGCTGCTGGTGGTCGCGAACCTCGTGTTCAACTCCGGCAGCCTCAGCACCGACAACGTCGCCGAGGTCCAGCAGTCGATGCGGAGCCCGGGCGAAGCCGGGTTCCCGGCCTTGGTCCGGGCGGTGCTCACGTTCGCCGGGACCGGGTTAGGCCTCGTGCTGGGCCTGATCGGCGTCGTCGCCTCCGGGATTCTGCAGGGGATGGGAACGGCGGCCGCGCTGGACGAGGCCGGGGGTGCGAAGCCCACCTTCGCCGGGCTGTTCCGGCCCCGGAACCTGGGCATGATCGTCGTGGCGGCACTCCTGCTGGTCGTGGCGCAGGCCGTGGGCGCCGCCCTGTGCGGCATCGGCCTGCTCGTCGTGGCGGTCTTCGCCGTGTTCACCTACCAGGGCGTGATCGACAAGGACCAGAATGCGTGGGCGGCGTTCACCGCGAGCTTCCGGCTCGTGGGCCGGAACCTCGGGCCGGTGCTCCTCCTGGAGCTCGCCCTGCTGGGGATCAACGTCCTCGGCGCGCTCCTGTGTGGCCTCGGCCTGCTGATCACGATCCCGGTGACGCTGATCGCGCTGGCCTTCGCGTATCGCCGGCTGGCGGGCGGCCCGGTCGTCGCGTGAGCCGGCCCGAGCCCGGCGGAGCCCGGGACGGCACGTGGGACACCGACGGGACGGCACGCGTACGGCACGAACAACGGCGCGGTGCGACAAGGCTTCGTTGCCTTGTCGCACCGCGCCGTGCACGGTTCCGGCCCGGCGGCCGGTGCAGCGTCCTACTTGATGAGGCGGATGTTGACCGGGTAACGGTAGGGGAGGCCCTTGCCGCACTCGACGGCGGCGAGGATCCCGAAGATCACGCTGGCGATCCACACGAGGAGGGGAACGAAGGAAAGGAACCCCAGGGTGACCCCCGTGAGGATCCACGCGGCGACGTAGGCGATGGCCAGCGTGATCTGGAAGTTCAGGGCTTCCTTGCCCTCGGCGTCGACATAGCGGCTGCGCTCGCGGAACACGAGCCAGATGACGAGCGGCGCGAGGAAGCTGAGCAGCACCCCGCCGAGGTGGGCCAGCACCGCCCAGGTCCGCTCCTCGTCGGGACGCAGCGGCACGGGGGCGTAGGGCTGCCCGGGCGGCGGCGTGCCGTAGCCGGGCTGCTGCGGAGGAACGCCGGCACCGGCCGGCGCGTCGTAGGGGGGCTGCGGACCCGGGCCGGGCTGAGGGCTCGGCTCGCCGCTCGGGTTCTGAGGCGTCTCGGACATGCACGCAGCCTAGGGCTTCCCAGCCCGGATGCTCGGATTTCCGGGACCCAGTGCGATAACGATGCGGCGCACCCGGACCACCTCGGACTGCCGGTGCCCGGGGTCAGGCCGTGCCCGGTGCCGTCACGAAGTCGATGAGCTCCTCCACCCGCCCCAGCAGCGCCGGGTCCAGGTCCCGGAAATCCCGGACCGAGCGCAGGATCTTTTGCCAGGCCCGCGCCACGTCGGCCTGCGTCTCCGCGGGCCAGCCCAGCTCCCGCAGCACACCCAGCTTCCACTCGACGTCCCGCGAGATCTCGGGCCACCGGGTGAGGCCCAGCCGCTCGGCCTTCACCGCCTGCCACACGTCCACGTAGGGATGCCCGAGGATCAGCACCGACCCCGCGGGAACCTGCCGCAGCGCGTCGTCGGCGATCCGCCGTTCCTTCGAGCCGGGCACGAGGTGATCGACGAGCACCCCGACCCGCCGCTCGTCGCCGGGGTCGAACGCCGCGAGCCGGTCCGCGAGGTTGTCGACGCCGTCGAGCAGCTCGACCACGACACCCTCGACCCGCAGGTCGTCGCCCCACACCTGCTCGACGAGCTCGGCGTCGTGCCGCCCCTCGACCCAGATCCGCGAGCCGCGTGCGACCCGGGCGGGAGCGTGCGGCACCGCGACGGACCCGGAAGCCGTGCGCGCCGGCGTCACCGGCGACGCCTTCGCGACGGGCGCCGTCAGCTCGACCGGCCGCCCCTCGACCCAGAACCCCGGGCCGAGCGGGAACGACCGCAGCCGGCCGCGCCGGTCCTCCAGCACGACGACGTGCATCCCGCCGGACTTCTCGACCCGGACGACGGCGCCGACCCACCCGGTCTCGACGTCCTCGACGACCAGCCCGGTCTCCGCGACGACGGGTCGGGTCTCCGGCCGCTTCCGCCCGCGGTGCGCCCCGGGGAACTCCGGGTTCAGGACATCGGCCCCATAACGATCCAGACTCACGCCCCGATGCTAAGCCGCCCGCCCGCAACCTGCCCCCGGGCCACGCCGCTACGGTCTCAGGCCGCGCGCGACGGGTGCGTGGTCCAGCCCGTCGCCGTGCGCGGGGCCGGCCTGCCGTGCTCCTCCCGGCGGGCGTCGCGCGCCGAGCCCGGCGCGGGCCGTGCCGCTTCCTTCCGTTCCGCCGCGTGACGTGCCCGCTCGTTCCGCCGGTCGGTCTCGGCCTGGCGGAGCTTGTACTCGTCGTAGCTCGAACTGCTGAACATGGTGCCTCCCGTGCCTCCGGCCGGTGGTCTCCCGGCGTGGGTACCACGTTCCTCGCTGAGGTAGCGGGCGGGGATCGGGCGGTCGGCCTATCTTCGCCCGCGGGTTCGCGGGGTCTCCCGGCCGCGTCTAAGGCATCGCCCCAGAGGCGGGTCCGGCCTTGCCGTGGCCCTGCCGGTGCCCCGCCGGGGCCGGCCGGGCACGGGCCGCGAACTTGCCCCGTTCGAGACATGCGCCGGAGCTCGGCGTGTCCGAACCGGTCCTGGTGGGTAACGTCTTTCCATGGGGCACCTCCTCATGAACCTCGGCGTCGGGGCCGCGCATGCCGCGGCCCTGGGCATCCGGCGTCTGCCTGACCTCGTGCTGCGCCGGCTCGCGGGCGAGCCGCACGTCATCGACGGGCAGACGCTGTACCCCGAGGTCCGCTTCGCGCAGCGGCTGGGTGTGCTGCGGCCGATCCCCGACAGCACGGTCGGCTACACGCGTGCCCGCGTGAAACGGCAGGCGAGGGTGGTGGGCGAGCGACCCGCCGTCGGCCGCGTCGAGCAGTTCACCGTCCCCGGCCCGCGCGAGCGCCTCACGCTGCGCGTGTACCAGGCGGACCCCGCGATCCCGCCGGACGGCGTCCTGGTCTGGTACCACGGCGGCGGCTGGGTGGTGGGCGGGCTCGCGACGGCCGACCCGGTCTGCCGGTTCCTGGCCCGGTCCGCCAACCTCGTGGTGGTGTCCGTCCGCTACGGCCTCGCCCCCGAGCACCCCTTCCCCGAGGGGCTGGACGACGCCGTCGCCGCGTACCGCTGGGTGCGCGCCAACGCGCGCCGGTGGCGACCGGAGCTCGGGGGCCTGCCCGTCGCCGTCGGCGGCGACAGCGCGGGCGGCAACGCCGCCGCCGTCGTCTCGTTCCTCACGAGGGACGACGACGGCCCCGGCGGGCCCGGGACGGGCGCGCCCGATTTCCAGCTGCTGCTGTACCCGGTGACCGACGCCACGACGACCTACCCCTCCCGCAGGCTGTTCGACGGGTACGGGCTGCCCGCCCGGCGCGTGGACTGGTACCTCGAGCGCTACCTGACGGACCCGGACCAGGCCAAGGACCCGCGCGTCTCGCCGATGGTCGCGGAGGACCTGACCGGCGTGGCTCCCGCGCACGTGGTGGTCGCCGGGTTCGACGTCCTGCGCGACGAAGGGCTGGCGTACGCGGACCGGCTGCGGGAGTTCGGCGTGCCCGCCACGGTGCAGGTGGCGAGCGGGCACATCCACGCGTTCGCCAACGCGACCGGCGTGAGCCGCAACGCGCGGCGCCATCTGGCGCGTGCGGCGCGCGTCACGGAACAGGCCCTGGCGCGGCGCTTACGGAGTGTCAGTCCGCCCAAGTAACATTGGCACTCGGAGATCGAGAGTGCTTGGGCGGAGGTGACCCATGAGTGATACGCGGCGGCTGGAGGTACTGCGGGCCATCGTCGAGGACTACGTGCACACGCAGGAGCCCGTCGGCTCGCGCGTGCTCACGGAGCGTCACCAGCTGGGCGTCTCGCCCGCCACTGTGCGCAACGACATGGCCGCGCTCGAGGAGGCCGGGTACATCGCCCAGCCCCACACCTCGGCCGGGCGCATCCCCACGGACAAGGGCTACCGGCTGTTCGTCGACAAGCTCGCCGAGGCCCGCCCGCTGACGCTGCCCCAGAGGCGGGCCATCGAGAAGTTCCTGTCCGAGGCCGTCGACCTCGACGACGTCATCGGCCGGGCCGGCCGCCTCATCGCCCAGCTCACGGGGCAGGTCGCCGTCGTCCAGTACCCGTCGCTGCGGAGGTCCGGGCTGCGGCACCTCGAGCTCGTGCCCACGGGCCAGGACCGCCTGCTCGTCGTCGTCATCACCGACAACGGCCGCGTCGAGCAGCGGTTCCTCGACGTCCCCGACGACGTCGACGAGGGCACGCTCGGCGAGCTGCGCGCGCGGCTCAACGCCGCCGCCGCCGGTCGCCGGCTCACGCAGATGGACGTCGCGTTCCGCGAGGTGGCCGACGTCGTCGCCCCCGAGCACCGGGCGCTCGTCACCGCGATCGGCGAGGTCGTGACCACCGCCCTCGACCAGGAACAGGAGGAACGCCTCGTCATCGCCGGCCAGGCCAACCTCGTGCGGCCCGGCATGGACTTCGAGCAGGGGCTCAGCCCGCTGCTGGAGGCGCTCGAGGAGCAGGTGGTGCTGCTCGGGCTGCTCACGGAGATGACCTCCGACGAGAACGTGGCCGTGAGCATCGGCCACGAGAACCGCGTCGCCGGGCTGTCGCGGGCGTCGGTGGTCAGCACCGGCTACGGGTCCGACGGCGACACGGTGGCCCTGCTCAGCTCCATCGGGCCGACGCGCATGGACTATCCCGGCACCATCGCCTCCGTGCGCGCGGTGGCCCGCTACCTCTCCCGGGTGCTGCCCACGTGAGCACCCTGCCCCCGACCTTCCAGCCCTCCGGCCTGGTGCACCCGCGGATCCGGATGCCCCGTGGCAGCCGGGTGCCGCTGCCTTCCGACCCAGAGCGAGCGAAGAGAGACTTGTGACCGACTACTACGAGATCCTGGGCGTCCCGCGGGACGCCACGCCCGAGCAGATCAAGAAGGCGTACCGCAAACTCGCCCGCACCCTCCACCCGGACGTCGCCGGGGCCGAGGGCGAGGAACGGTTCAAGGACGTCGCCCGCGCCTACGAGGTGCTCTCCAGCCCGGAGAAGCGACAGCAGTACGACATGGGCGTCGACCCGAGCGCCCCGGGCGGCGGCGCCGGCGGCGGATTCGGCAACGGGTTCGGGTTCCAGGACATCTTCGAGACGTTCTTCGGCGGCGGCCAGCCCACCGGCCCGGTCCCGCGCGCCCGGCGCGGCAACGACTCGCTGGTCCGCCTCGACATCGACCTGGCCGAGGCCACGTTCGGCGTCAAGCGCGAGCTCCAGGTCGACACGGCCGTCGTCTGCTCCACGTGCACCGGCGACGGCGCCCGCCCGGGCACGACGTCGCGCACGTGCGACGCCTGCCACGGGCGCGGCTCCGTGCAGCGGGTCGCGCGCTCCTTCCTGGGCCAGGTCATGACGACCGCGCCCTGCTCGGCCTGCGGCGGCTTCGGCACCGTCATCCCCGAGCCCTGCCCGGACTGCTCCGGCGAGGGCCGGGTGCGCTCGCGGCGAACCGTCACCGTGAACGTGCCCGCGGGCGTGGACACCGGGACGCGGATCAAGCTCTCCGCGCAGGGCGAGACGGGCCCCGGCGGCGGCCCGGCCGGCGACCTCTACGTGGAGATCCGCGAGAAGCCGCACGACACGTTCGTGCGCCGCGGCGACGACCTGCACTGCACGCTCCCCGTCCCGATGACCGCCGCCGCCCTCGGCACGGTCCTCGAGCTGGACACGCTCGACGGCGCGCAGGAGATCGACATCCGGCCCGGTACCCAGCCGGGCCAGGTGGTCACGCTCAAGGGCCTGGGCGTCGGGCACCTGCACAACGGCGGCCGCGGCGACCTCAACGTGCACATCGAGGTCCAGGTGCCGACGTCCCTCACCGACGAGCAGACCGACCTGCTGAGCAAGCTCGCGGCCCTGCGCGGCGAGGAGCGTCCCGAGCCCCGTCTGGCCGCGGCGCACCCGGGCGTGTTCTCCCGGCTGCGCGACAAGTTCTCCGGGCGCTGACGGGCACGCGATGAGCGCACCGGTCTTCCTCGCGGAGGGGGCGCGCCTGGGGGAGTACGGCGTCGGCTCGGTGTTCGTGCTCGACGGCGCCGAGGGGCGGCACGCGGGGGTCGTGCAACGCCGGGGGCCCGGCGAGCGGATCGACGTCGTCGACGGCTGCGGCCTGCGGCTGGAGGGCGTCGTCGAGGCGGTCGACGACGGTGACGTGCGGCTGAAGGTCCGGGCCGTGGTGGCCGAGCCCGCGCCCGACCCGGTCCTCACCCTCGTCCAGGCGCTGGCCAAGGGCGACCGCGACGAGCAGGCGATCGAGGCCGCGACGGAGGCCGGCGCGGACGCGGTGATCCCGTGGCAGGCCGAGCGCTCGATCGTGGTGTGGCGCGGCCCGCGGGCGGCGAAGTCGCAGGCGAAATGGGTCGCGACGGTCCGCGCCGCCACCAAGCAGGCCCGTCGGGCCCGCGCTCCGGAGGTCGCCGCCCCCGTCACCACCAGGCAGCTGGCCGCCCGCGCCCGCGAGGTGTGCGCGGCGGGCGGGGCGGTGATCGTCCTCCACGAGGAGGCGACGACGCCGCTGCGCGAGGTGGAGCTTCCGGTGCCGCCGGAACGCGTCGCGCCGCCGGAAGCCGGCGCCGCTGCGCCGGATGAGGCGACCGGACCGGACGACGGTGGGGTGCCGGCGCGCGACGGCGGGGTGCCGGAGCGGCACGGCGGGGCGCCGGTGCGTGAGCTGCTCGTCGTCGTGGGGCCGGAGGGCGGCATCGCCGAGAGCGAGGTGGACCTGCTGACCGCGGCGGGCGGGGTCACCGCCCGCCTGGGTCCCCACGTCATGCGGACCTCGACGGCGGGCCCGGTGGCGATCGCCCTCCTCAGCGACCGCCTGGGCCGCTGGTCCTGAACGCGGGGATCCAGCGGCCGTCCGGGCCGCCGTCCTGAACACGGAGCTGCCGTGCCCCCCGGCGGAGCGCGCCCTGGCCGCGCGCTGGTACGACGCGCGGCCAGGGCGCCCTGGTGCGCCCGGAGGCACTGCCTCGCCGGGGTGGATCCCGGTGGGTCAGTCGGTGACGACGAACTCGACCCGGCGGTTCTTGGCCAGGTCGGACGCGGCCGTGGCGTCCTTGACGACCGGGTCGGACTCGCCCAGGCCGCGGGCCGTCAGGCGCTCGGCGTCGACGTCCTGGGCGGTGAGCGCCTCCAGGACCGCGGTCGCGCGTCGCTTGCTGAGGGCCTTGTTGGCGCCCGAGGGGCCGACGCTGTCGGTGTGACCCTCGATCGTGACGCGGACGTTCTCGAACTCGTCGAGCGTGTCCGCGGCCTCCCTCACGGCGCGCTCGCCGTCCGCGGTCAGCTCGGCGCTGCCCGTGACGAACGTGATCGCCGCGGTCTTGTCCAGGGCTGCCTGGGCCTCGGACTTCTCCGCGTCCGTGGCCGCGCCGTCGTCGTCGCCGTCCGCCATGTCGTCGTCCCCGGCGGCGTCGTCGGTCGCGTCGTCCCCGGCCGCGTCGTCATCCGCCGCGTCGTCCTCGGCGTCGTCCCCCGCCCCGGCGGAGTCGTCGCCCTCGTCATCCGTGGCGTCATCCGTGGCCGTGTCGTCGGCGTCGTCCGTGCTGTCGCCCTCGGCGGCGGAGTCGAGTGCGACCTCGCCGTCCGGGCCCATGGCCGTGACTCCCTCGACGCCGTCGACGCCCGCGACCACCTCACCCGCGGCCGCGGCGTCGTCCGCGCTGTCGGCCTCGACGGTCGCCTCGCGGCCCTCGAAGCTGACCTCGGCCGAGTCGAGCCCGGCGTCCGACAGGGCCTGCGTCGCCTTCTGGGTGAGTTCGCCCTCGATGTCCCCGCCCTGGCAGCCGGCGAGCCCGATGACCAGGGCGGCGGCAGCGATGGGCGCCAGGAATGGCTTCGTCTTGCGCATGGTGTTTTCCCCCTGTGGCCTCGGCGACCTCTGCGCCTCGGCTTCCGGCACGGCCTGTTTTCCCGGCCGCGTCCCTGATGTCGTTCACGGGCAGCGTAATTCACCCCGTCCGGAATTTCTCGTTGAGGATATTCCGGGCAGTGATGGCAGGGTCGACCGCCGCCGCGGGCCCGCGGTCCCGGGCCCTGCCGCTGTCCCCGCACACGACAGGACCGCCGGGGCAGCGGCCTGTCGAGCCACTGCCCCGGCGGTCCGGGCCTCGCGGGGATCAGTCGGTGACGACGAACTCCACGCGGCGGTTCTTCTCGAGCTCCGCCAGATCGCGGGGGTTCTCCACGACGGGGTCGGACTCGCCGTAGCCCCTGGCGGTCAGGCGCGACTCGTCCACGCCCAGGCGGACCAGGCGGTCGAGAACCGTCTCGGCCCGGTCCTGGCTCAGCTCGCGGTTGTACGAGGTCGCGCCGACGTGGTCGGTGTGGCCCTCGATCCGCACCGTCACGTTCGGGTGCTCCTCCAGCAGCTCCGCCGCGTCCCGGACCACCGCGGCGCCTTCCGAGGTGAGCCTGGCGCTGTCGGTGACGAAGGTGATCGTCTCGATCTCGACGAGCTCCTCGAGCTCCTCCTGCGCCTCCTTCTTCTCCTTGGCGGTCGGTTCCTCGGTCTCGTCGCCGGACCCGGAGTCCTCCTCGCCGGAGTCCTCCGAGCCGGCGTCGCCGGACTCGTCGCCGGCCCCGCCGTCGTCGGACGAACCGTCGTCGTCCGACGCCGAACCCTCGTCCCCGGACGCCGAACCGCCGTCGTCCGACGACGCCTCGTCCTCCCCGGCGGGGTCGTCGGCCGCGGCATCCTCCGACGCCTCCGCGGACGCCTCGGCGCCCGCCTCCGCCGTCGCGTCACCGGACGCGGCGCCGTCGGCGTCGCTCCCCGCCGCGCCGCCGATCTCGACCTCCCCGTCCGGCCCGAGGGCCGTGACCACGCGCACGCCCTCGACGCCCTCGACCACCGCACCCGCCGCGGACGCCACGGCGTCCGTGCCGGCCTCGACGGTCCCGTCCCGCCCGACGAACGACACGTCGGCGCCGTCGATCCCGGCCTCGGCCAGGGCCGCCGCCGAGCTACCGGTGAGCTTGTCCTCGATGCCCTCGCGGAAGGCGGTGTCCTGGCAGCTCGACAGGCCCGCCAGGGCCACCACGGCCACCGCGATCGGAGCGAGGAACGGCTTCAGCTCGGTCATGCCTGACCGCCCTCGGCCTCGGCCTCGGCGACCTTCTTCGCGTCCGCCTCCAGCGCGGCCTGCTTGGCGGCCTCGCTCTCGATCTCGTCGACGTCGGTGTAGTCGACCTCGTCGACGAACTTGGTCCTGCCACGGTCCTGACCGCCGATGAGGTAGTCCTGGTACTCCTTGAGCCCGTCGTCGTCGCCGTTCACGAGGTACTCCGCCTGGGCGGCCCAGCTGGAGATCGACGGGGCGAACTTGATGCCGCTCTTGGCGATCGTCTCGCGCAGCGCGGCCTCGTCCATCCCCGCGACCTGCGCGTACGAGGTGATGCCGTCCGCCTTGAGCGCCTTCTCGATCTTCGGGCCGATGCCCTCGATCACCTTGAGGTCGTCGTCCGACGGCGTCGCGGCCGCGGTGTCCGTGGCCACGGCCGTTTCCTGGGACGCGGCGTCGGTGTCCTCGCCGGTCGCCTCGGCGACCTTCTCGGCGTCGGCCTCGAGCGCGGCCTCCTTGGCGGCCTCGCCCTCGACCTCGTCGACGTCCGTGTAGTCGACCTCCTCGACGAACTCCGCGCTCTTCCGGTCGCGGCCGGCGATCAGGTAGTCCTGGTACTCGGCCAGGCCCTTCTCGTCGCCCTCGGCCAGGTACTGCGCCTGCGCCGCGAACGACGACGCCGCCGGCGCGAACTTGATCCCCGACGCGGTGAGCGCGGCGCGGATGTCGTCCTCGGAGGCGGCGGCGACCTTCTCGTACGTGCCGTAACCGGCCGCCTCGAGCGCCTTGGCGATCTTCGGGCCGACACCCTCGATCCGCGTGAGGTCGTCCTCGGCGGCCTCGCTCGCGACGGCCCCGGCGGCGGCCTCCGGAACGGCCTCCGGAGCGGTCTCCCCGGTTCCGGAGACGACGGCGGCCGCGGCCCCGGTCCCGGCGAGAGCCGCGGTTCCCGCCGTGGCGGCGTCGGGCGCGGGCGCGCCGTCCGCCGCGGTGCCGGCGTCGGTCGCGTCCGTCTCGGGGGTGCCGTCCTCCACCGCGGCGGCGTCGCGCGTGGCGGCCTCCGCCTCGGCGACGACGTCCTTCTCGGCGCCCGCGTAGAGGGCGAGGTTCTCGTCCTCGATGTCGGCGGCGTCAGCGGTGTCGACGCCGGCGCCCCCCGGGGCGGCGTCGGACGCGGTGACGGGAGCGTCCCCGTCCGTGCCGTCGTCACCGGCCGAGGCGCCGCCGGTGACGTCGTCGCCGTCCTTCTCCTCGGTGAGCGTCGCGACGGCGGCCGTGCCGGCTTCCGTCCCGGCCTCCGCCGTCGTCGAGTCGCCGGAGGGGACCGCGAGGGCGGCGACGGGGGCGGGGGTGCTGGTCTCGGCCGCGTCAGCCGCGACGGTCGCGTCGGCGTCCGCCGGGGACGACGTCGTCGTCTCGCCGGCCGTTGCGGGAGCGGCCTCTGCCGCCGTGCCCGTTGTCGTCCGCTTCTCGCTGGTCTCGGCCGTGTGGCGTCCCGCCGCCTTCGAGCGACGAGCCCAGAGGATCCAGCCGACCCACAGGCCGAGCAGGAAGAAGACGACGGCCGCGATGATGATGAAAAGAAGCGATTGGGTGATGAACCAACCCACGCTGTACCTCCTGGGTTACGGACGGCCGCCGGTCAGGGCGACGGCATCGGGGAGTGATGGCGTCCGATCTGCGGGGGTCTGGGGCCACCCGTCGAACGCGCCAGACTCAACCACAGAAACCGATGTCTGGCACTTCGGACGAGGTAACAATTTCGACTATGCCGCCGATGGTAGTCGTGCGGAACCCGCCGGAGAAATGACTGAGATGACCCGTGGCCCCGCCCGGAGGCGCGGGACCGCGGGCCCGAGGCGACGCCGGCACCCCGCCCCCGGTAGCCTGCCGCCATGGCTAGCACCGAGAGCAGCACGACGGCCGGGACGGCGAGCCCCGCCGGCGCGGACTGCCTGTTCTGCAAGATCATCGGGGGCGAGATCCCGGCCGACCTGGTCGCGGAGTCGGCGACCACGGTGGCGTTCAAGGACATCAACCCGAAGGCCCCGGTCCACGTCCTGGTCGTGCCCCGTGCGCATCACGCGGACGTGAGCGCGCTGGCCGGATCGGATCCCATGGTCCTGGCCGACGTCGTCGCGCTCGCCGATCAGGTCGCCTCGGATCTCGCGGACGGCCAGTACCGGCTGATCTGGAACGTCGGCCCCAAGGCAGGCCAGACGATCTTCCACGCGCACGCCCACGTCCTGGCCGGGACCCAGCTCGGCGGCTTCTGACGCGGCGCCGGCCCGACCAGGAGAGCAACCCGGGAAGAAACCCGAAAAGGAGCGGTGCGAACGGTCCCTTCGCCGATAGGATGGGAACGTCAACCCAGCCCTTGACCAAGGAGCGAAGCGGCTCGCAGCCGGCCCATGACAACTTCCGCATCGCACGCCCCCGTCCGCACATCGCATCGCACCACCGAGCACCGCGTCGTCGTCCCGGCCCACGTCCCGATGGTCGCCCTGCTCGGCAGCCAGGACGCCGTGCTGCGTGCGATCGAGGGTGGGTTCGCGTCCGTCGACGTCCACGCCCGCGGCAACGAGATCGCCGTGTCCGGCCCGCCGGGCGACGTCGAGCTGGTCTCGCGCCTGCTCGACGAGCTGATCCAGGTGGTCGAGGCCGGGACGCAGCTCACGCCCGACGTCGTCACCCGCTCCATCCGGATGCTGACCGCCGCCTCGGCGCAGCGCCCGGCGGACGTGCTGACGTTCGACATCCTGTCGAGCCGCGGCCGCACCATCCGCCCCAAGACGCCGGGTCAGAAGCAGTACGTCGAGGCGATCGACGTCAACACGATCACGTTCGGCCTGGGCCCGGCCGGTACGGGCAAGACGTACCTGGCGATGGCCAAGGCGGTCCAGGCCCTGCAGGCCAAGCAGGTGAACCGGATCATCCTGACGCGGCCCGCGGTGGAGGCCGGCGAGCGGCTCGGGTTCCTCCCGGGATCGCTGACCGAGAAGATCGACCCGTACCTGCGCCCGCTCTACGACGCGCTGCACGACATGGTCGACCCGGAGCAGGTGCCCAAGCTCATCGAGGCGGGCACCATCGAGGTGGCGCCCCTGGCATACATGCGCGGCCGCTCGCTGAACAGCGCGTTCATCGTGCTCGACGAGGCGCAGAACACCTCCACCGAGCAGATGAAGATGTTCCTGACGCGCCTCGGCTTCGGCTCGAAGATGGTGATCACCGGCGACGCCACGCAGGTCGACCTGCCGGGCAACCAGACGTCGGGCCTGCGGGTGGTCGAGGACATCCTCGCCGGGGTCGACGACGTCGAGTTCTGCCGTCTCGGCTCGGCCGACGTCGTGCGGCACCGCCTCGTGAGCGACATCATCGACGCGTACGCGCGCTGGGACGTCGTCACGGAAGGGCGGCGGCCCGGGCGCCAGCCGCAGGATCACAGGCAGCCGCGCCGCCGCTGACGAAGGGCGCCGGGCGGGAGCCGGGGCTTCCGCCCGGCGCCGGGCCCGGGGAAGCGGTGGGAACGGCACTGCCGTCAACAGAGAAAGCAGCAACGTGAGTATCGAGGTCAACAACGAGTCGGGGTTCGAGGTCGACGAGGCGGAGTTCGCCGCGCTCGGCCGGCATGTACTGGACGAGATGCGCGTCCACCCGCAGTCCGAGCTGTCGATCCTGTTCGTCGAGCCCGACGCCATGAGCGACCTGCACGTCAAGTGGATGGACGAGCCCGGCCCGACGGACGTGCTGAGCTTCCCCATGGACGAGCTCCGCCCGGGCCGCGAGGGCGAGAACCTCGCGCCGGGCACGCTCGGCGACATCGTGCTGTGCCCGGACGTCGCGGTCAAGCAGGCGCGTACCGCCGGGCACAGCACGGTCGAGGAGCTCCTGCTCCTGACCACGCACGGCATCCTCCACCTGCTCGGCTACGACCACGCCGAGCCTGAGGAGGAGAAGGAGATGTTCGCGCTGCAGCGCCGTCTCCTGCTCACGTTCCTCGCGAACCGCTGACCGGCCGCCCGCCACCGCCCCCGACCCCACGGACACCGACGAACCACAGTGATCTCCCTCCTTCTCGCCCTCGCCTCCGCCGTGGGCTTCGTCCTGGCCAGCGTCCTGTCCGCCGGTGAGGCCGCGCTGCTCCGGGTCACCCGCTCGGGCCTGGCCGAATGCCTCGCCGAGGCCGAGCACGGCCCCGAACCGGACGAGCCCCGCGCCGCCCGCGCGCGGTCCGCGATGGCGCTGCAGGTCGAGCCGACGGCGACCGTGGCGTCGTTCGCGCTGGTGCGCGTCACCTCCGAGGTGGTGGCCATCGCCGCCGCGACGCTGCTGGTGCACCAGGCGCTCCCGGACGCGATGTTCGGGACGCTCGTGCCGGATCTCGTCACGATGCTCGTGGTGCTGGCGGTCGGCCTGGTGGTCGGCGTGCTCTTCGTGCGGATCTCGCCGCGCGCGGTCGCGTTCCGCCGCCCGGTCGAGGTGCTGCTCACGCTGGCGCCCGCCCTGACGGTGATCTCCCGCGGCGTCGCCTGGCTGACCCGATTCTCGGTCCCGCGCGTCCCGCAGCCGGCCCCGGAGGAGGACCGGCGCGACGTCGCGTACCGCGTGGGCGAGTCCGAGGACCTGGAGGACGAGGACCGCGAACTGCTGCGTTCCGCGATCGAGCTCGGTGACACGATCGTGCGCGAGGTCATGGTGCCGCGCACGGACATGATCACGGTCGCGGCCGGCACCCCCCTCGGCAAGGTGCTGCGCCTCTTCCTGCGGTCCGGCTTCTCGCGCGTGCCCGTCGTGGGCACGTCGGTCGACGACGTCGTCGGCGTCGCCTATCTCAAGGACGTCGTCGCCGCCGTCCACTGGCCGGTCGACGACGCCGAGGGCGCGGGCCTGCAACCCGCGGCGGAGGTCGCCCGCGAGGCCGTCTTCGTCCCCGAGTCCAAGCCGGTCGACGAACTCCTGCGGGAGATGCAGGCGTCGGCCTCCCACATCGCCCTGGTGGTCGACGAGTACGGCGGCATCGCCGGCCTGGTCACCATCGAGGACCTCCTGGAGGAACTGGTCGGCGAGCTCACCGACGAGCACGACACCGTCCCGGTCCCGGAGGTCGAGGAGCTCCCCGACGGCGGCTTCCGCGTCCCGGCCCGCATGCCGGTCGACGAGCTCGGCGAGCTCTTCGAGCTGCGCCTGGACGACGACGACGTCGACACCACGGGCGGCCTCCTGGCCAAGGCCCTGGGCAAGGTCCCCCTCGCGGGCTCCCGGGCCGAGGTCTCGGGCCTCCACCTCACCGCGGAACGCGTCGAGGGACGCCGCAAACAGCTCGCCACGATCCTGGTGAGGCGGGTGGGTCCGGCGGACGGCGCCAACTCGAACGGTGACGGGGGCGCCGCCGACGACCAGGGCGCATGATCCCTGCGCCCGTGTCGGCGATCAAGCTGGCCGGGTCGCTTTGAGCGGGTAGATGTTCCCGTCGAAGACGGCGGAGACCTGAATGGTGCCGCCGAGCGCGGCAACGTACCGTGCGATCACTGCAAGCGTCGAGACCTCGCCACGCTCGATCTGGGACACACGGCCCTTGGTGACACCCATCTCCTGGGCGACCTCAAGCTGAGTCATCCCGAGTTCCTTGCGGCGCTGCGCGAGGCGGTAGGCGTCGATGTAAGCCTGGTTCACCTTGCGAGCGTCGGCAAGTGCCTCTTCGCCGAACTCCTTGACGACCTCGGCGCGCATCTCGGACCACTTGGTGTAGTTACTCATCGCTGTCGTCCTTCCCGCGTTCCTTCAAGTATTCCGCGAACAGTCGCTCCGCCTGCGGTATCGCGATGCGGTACCACGAGGACCACTTGCCCGACTTGTCGCCGCCGATCAGCAGGATCGCCGATCGCCAGGGATCGAAGGCGAAGAGTGCCCTGATCTCGGTGTTTCCCTTCGACCCTGGCCGGAGTTCCTTCATGTTGTGCAGTTGTGACCCCTCGATGCGGTCGACCAGCGGCTGTCCCAGCTGCGGACCACGTTCGGCCAGCAGATCGATGGCGTCCGTGAGTTGCAACTTCGTGTCCCTGTCCAGGGTGTTGAACCACTGCCTGAACTCGTCAGTGGCTTGGATGTCCCACTCCTCCATGCTCGGAAGTCTAGTAAATCCTTCACCCGTTTGCTGGGTCAAGGGTGATGCGCATCACGCCGGAGCCCGGCATGCTCGCCTGTGGCAAGGCGACAATGGGACGACGGCGCGCCCGGCGTCGTCGGACATCAGGAGAAGACCACGCGTGAATGACCAGACCCCGACCATCCCGGACCACCGGTCCGGGTTCGCCTGCCTCGTGGGACGGCCCAACGTGGGCAAGTCCACGCTGACGAACGCGCTGGTGGGGGAGAAGGTCGCGATCATGTCGGCGCGGCCGCAGACGACGCGGCACACGATCCGCGGGATCGTGCACCGGCCGGACGCGCAGCTCGTGCTCGTGGACACGCCCGGGCTGCACCGGCCCCGCACCCTGCTGGGCGAGCGGCTGAACGACCTGGTGCGGGACACGCTGAGCGAGGTGGACGTCATCGCGTTCTGCTTGCCCGCGGACCAGAAGATCGGGCCGGGTGACCGGTACATCGCGCAGCAGCTGGCCGAGCTGATGCGCGGACGGCGCGGGATTCCCGTGGTGGCGGTCGTGACCAAGGCGGACCTCGTCGGGCGCGACGTCATGATGGAGCACCTGCTCGCGGTGCAGGAGCTGGCGAAGGCGGTGGAGCGGGAGTGGGCGGACATCGTCCCGGTCTCGGCGAAGGACGGGTACCAGGTCGGGGAGCTGTCCGACGTGCTGGTCTCGCACCTGCCCGAGGGGCCCGAGCTCTACCCGGGCGGCGAGCTCACCGACGAGCCGGAGGCCGTCATGGTCGCGGAGCTGGTGCGCGAGGCCGCGCTGGAGGGCGTGCGCGACGAGCTGCCGCACTCGCTCGCGGTGGTGGTCGAGGAGATCGTGCCGCGCGAGGGCAGCGGCGACGAGCAGAAGGGCCGCCCGCCGCTCCTGGACGTCCGGGTCAACCTCTTCGTGGAGCGCGACTCGCAGAAGGCGATCGTCATCGGCCGCGGCGGCTCGCGCCTCCGCTCGGTGGGCACGGAGGCCCGCCGCGGCATCGAGGCCCTCCTGGGCACCCGCGTCTACCTGGACCTCCACGTCAAGGTCGCCAAGGACTGGCAACGCGACCCCAAGCAACTGAGGCGCCTGGGCTTCTGACCGCGGCCGGCGGGGCCGGGACCGGACGGGCGGTCGATCGGGCCGTGGATGTGAAGCAAGTGGGCAGGTTCTCGAACAGGTGGCCGAACACACCGCGATTCGCAACGACATCCGCCCGCCGAGCCGGTAGAAACGATGGCGGACCCACACGCCGCCTGTGTCCGCGGCCTCACTCGCGGTACCGCGCCGGGTAGCACCACACCAGGAGTTGTGAATGACGGATATCCACGCCCCCGCGCGTGACGACCAGCAGACCCCGGGCACAGGCAAGGGCACGGAGGCCGGCGCGCCTGCCGTCTCCGCGACGTCGCCCTTCGCGACCTACCGCCCCGGCGACTACGTCCGGGACGTCGTGGCCGCGCTCCTGCTGTTCCTTGCGCTCGCCCTGCCCTGGATGGGCGGTGCGCGCGGCGCGGGCCGGGTCGAGGTGGTGCTGACGACGGCGCTCTCGCTGGCGTCCCTCGCCATCCCGTACCTCGCGCGGTTCGGGGCGCTGCCCGTGGCCTGGACCGTGCAGTCGACCCGCAAGTGGCGCGTGTGGGCGAACCTGCCCCTGGTCCTCGCCGGGCTGTTCGCCGTCGTCCTCGACCTGTTCACCGGGTCCGGCGTGGGGACGGGCCTCGGCCTGGCGCTCGCGGGCGCCCTGCTGGCGGCGACCCCGCGTGACAGCGAGCTCGGCCCGGCGGACCTCGACGGCCGCGTCCACGACCGCTGGCGCACCGTGCTGATCGCCGCGGGCGGCGTCGTCGCGGTCTGTGCGCTCATCTCCCTGGTGCAGACCTTCTTCACGGACCGCGACCTGGGCGCGATGCTGCGTGGGCCGGTCAACTTCGTGCTGGTGATCGGCCTGCTGCTGCTCCTGGTGCACAGCACCTGGCGCCGGGACCGCGCGGCCCGGCTGGTGCTCCTGGCGCTGGGCGTCGTGCTGAGCGTGTGCGCCGTCTTCACCGCCGGTGGCGGCCTGCGCGGCCTGGAGTCCACCCACGACCAGCGCTACGGCATCGTGCTGCTCCCCGTGCTCGCCGCGCTGGCGGCGGCCCCGGCCGTGCGTCGTTCGCCGTTCTGGGAGTCCCAGGGTGCCGGCGCGTCCGGGCAGGAGCCCGGGACGACGACGCCGGGTGACGTCGGCGTCTGGGTGCGCACCGCGGTCCGGTCCTTCGAGGTGCTCATCCTGGTGGCCGCGTGCGGCGCGGCCGGCGGGCTCGCGACGCTGGTGGGCGACGGGTTCGACGTCGTCGCCCTGCTGCGGCTCATCCTCTGCCTGGTGATCGCGGGGGTCGCGGCGTTCGCGCGCCGTTCCCTGAGCCGCGAGGCGTCCACCGGGCACGTCCCGGCCGTCGCGGCCGCGTGCGTCGCCGGGGTGCTCGGCCTCGTCGTGGTCTTCGCCGCGTCCGGCGTGAAGTCGGGCGTCCTGATCGTGGACCTGGTCATGGCGCTCGGCCTGCCGGGGATCGCCGCGGCGGCGCTCATGGTCCCCAAGGCCGTCCGCGAGCACTTCGACACCACCGGCATCGCCGGCGACGGCGAGGCCGACCACAGCCCGGCCTGGATCTGGGCCCCTGCCTCGGACGCCGTGCCCGCCAAGCTCCCCTCGGAGCCCGCCCGCGAGCGGCAGCAGTTCCCGCAGGGCGGCAAGGCCGACGCGCCGGGCGGCAGGTGGACGGGTGGTCAGGTCGGGACGGCGTCCGACGACGTCGCCGCCGGCCGGACCGGGACGGACGCCGACGCCGTGTACGGCGCCGAGACCTTCACCGACAACCACCCGGTGCCGGCCGGCGGTGGCGCGACCGCGGTACTCACCGGGGTGGCGGCCGCCGGTGCCGGGTCCGACGCGGACCGCACGCACGAGGTCGGTTCGTCGACCGGGGAAAACCGTCAGCTGTCGCCCGCCGCGGCCGGTCCCGCGTCGTCGGCAGGTACCTCGTCGCCGGGAACGGAAGCGACGCGCCCGCCGTCGTCGGCCACGCCGTCGCAGCCGACGGACGCGGTGCGCCCGGCGTCGTCGGCCGCGACGCAGCAGGGGACGGACGCAGCCCGCCCGGCGTCGTCGGACATCGACGACGCGCCGCAGGAGACGCGCGACATGACCGCGGTGCTCGGCTCGGGTGCCGGCCGCGGGCCGGAGCCGCGCGCCCAGGATGTCGAGGCGACGCCGGCGACGCCGTCCACACCGGCCACGCCGACGCCCGACCGGCCGCGGAAGCGGATCTCCTCGTCCAACTCCGTCAAGACCTACGCGGGTCAGGAGCGCCGCGGGTACCCGGGCGAGCAGCCGTCGGTCGCGCAGGTCGCGCAGGAGCCGACCGCGCGCGAGATGCAGGGCCTCGGCGGGCAGCAGTCCGCCGGGGACACCGCCGTGATGCAGCCGCTGGGCGCCACGGCGCAGCTGAACGCGCCGGCGGCGCAGTCCCGCTGGACCTCGGACATCGCCCTGAACCCGCACACGCCGCTCGCGGACCTCGCCGTCATCGTGCAGGAGGCGCCGCACCTGCGGCCGCACGTGGCGCGGAACCCGTCCACCTACCCGGCCCTGCTCGACTGGCTCGGCCAGCTCGGCGACCCGGATGTGGACGCCGCGCTGCGCTCCCGGCGGTGAATGAGAGAATCCCTTCTGTGCGCCCGATCACACAGTCCAGCAAGCTGCGAGATGTCCGCTACGACGTGCGCGGACCGATCCTGGTCGAGGCGGAGCGCCTCGAGGCGGAGGGCCACCAGGTCCTCAAGCTGAACATCGGGAACCCGGCGCCGTTCGGGTTCGAGGCGCCGGAGGTCGTGCTGGAGGGCGTGCAGCGGCACCTGCACGCCGGCGAGGGCTACTCCGACTCGCGGGGCGTGCTGCCCGCGCGCGAGGCCGTGGCCGCGTACTACACCGGCCGCGGCCTGGACATGGACCCCTCGGATGTGTTCATCGGCAGCGGCGTGTCCGAGATGATCTCGCTCGTGCTGCAGGCGCTCGTCGACGTCGGCGACGAGGTGCTCATCCCCGCGCCCGACTACCCGCTGTGGACGGGCGCGGTGACGCTCACCGGCGGCACCCCCGTCCACTACGCGACCGACGAGGCCGCCGGCTGGGCGCCCGATCTCGCCGACATCGAGCGCAGGATCACGCCGCGCACCAAGGCGCTGGTGGTCATCAACCCGAACAACCCGACCGGCGCCGTCTACCCGGCCGAGACGGTGCGGGCGCTGGCCGACCTCGCCCGGCGGCACGACCTGGTGCTCCTGAGCGACGAGATCTACGAGAAGGTGCTGTTCGACGGCGCGACGCACCACCACACCGCCACGTTCGCGGGCGACGACGTGCTCTGCCTGACCTTCTCCGGCCTGTCCAAGGCCTACCGGGTGGCGGGGTTCCGCTCCGGCTGGGTGGCGGTCACGGGGCCGCGGCACCTGGCCACGGACTTCCTGGAGGGGCTGACCCTCCTGTCGAACATGCGCATGTGCGCGAACGTCCCGGCGCAGTACGCGATCCCCGCGGCGCTGGGCGCCGGCCCCGAGATCGTCGACGAGATCCTGCTGCCCGGCGGGCGCCTGCTGGAGCAGCGCGACACGGCGGTGCGGCTCCTCAACGAGATCCCCGGCGTCTCGACGGTCGCGCCGCGGGGCGCGCTGTACTGCTTCCCTCGCCTCGACCCCGAGGTCTACCAGGTGGACGACGACGAGAAGCTGGTCCTCGAGCTCCTGCGCGACAAGAAGATCCTGGTCACGCACGGCACCGGCTTCAACTGGCCGCGGCCCGACCACTTCCGGCTCGTGATGCTGCCGAGCGTCGACGTGCTGACCGACGCCATCGGGCGGATCGCGGAGTTCCTGGAGACGAAGCGCGGGTAGCTCCGCGCGGGCCCGGGAGGGGTCGCGCGGAGCGCGCCGTCGCCGGTCCGGAATCGTCGCCACATCGTGGACGGCTGTGGTCCGCGACACCCTCGGAGGTAGAGTGACAGCGTGCACCCGGCGAAGAGCCTCCTCCTTCGGTGCCGCGGCGAGGCCCCATAAGAGGCCGGACTCCTCGCCGCGGTGGCTTCGTGATGCCGGCCGCGGCCCGTGACCCGGGCCGAGAGCCTGACAAAGGTCACTTCAACAGGAGGACTCGCCAGTCATGAACATCAGCACGGAGAACACGACCGACAACCCCGCGCGCGGAGCGACGCACGGTGACCCCGTGTACGGCACCGCCGGCGGGCTCATCGAGGACAACCCGCAGCGGCCCTCGGGGATGCCGGTCCACAAGTACCAGCCGTTCCACGAGCAGTTCGCCGTCGACCTGCCGGACCGCACCTGGCCCACCCGCCGCATCGAGCAGGCGCCCCGCTGGTGCGCCGTCGACCTGCGGGACGGCAACCAGGCCCTCATCGAGCCGATGGACGCCGAGCGCAAGCTGCGCATGTTCGACCTGCTCGTGCGGATGGGCTACAAGGAGATCGAGGTCGGCTTCCCGTCCGCGAGCCAGACGGACTTCGACTTCGTGCGCAAGCTGATCGAGGAGAACCGGATCCCGGACGACGTCGTCATCCAGGTTCTGACCCAGTCCCGCGCGCACCTGATCGAGCGCACGTACGAGTCGATCCGCGGCGCCAAGCAGGCGATCGTGCACCTGTACAACTCGACGTCGGTGCTGCAGCGCGAGGTCGTGTTCCGGACCGATCAGGACGGAATCGTCGACATCGCGCTGGACGGTGCGAAGCTGTGCCGCAAGCTCGAGGAGACCGTGCCGGACACGCGGGTCTACTACGAGTACTCGCCCGAGTCGTACACCGGCACCGAGCTGGAGTTCGCCGTCCGCATCTGCAACGAGGTGCTGGAGGTCTTCGAGCCGACGCCGGAGCGCAAGGTGATCATCAACCTGCCGGCGACGGTCGAGATGGCCACCCCGAACGTCTACGCCGACTCGATCGAGTGGATGTGCCGGCACCTGAACCACCGCGAGAACGTCATCGTCTCGCTGCACCCGCACAACGACCGCGGCACCGCCGTGGCCGCCGCGGAGCTGGGCTACCTGGCCGGTGCCGACCGCATCGAGGGCTGCCTGTTCGGCAACGGCGAGCGCACCGGCAACGTCGACCTGGTGACCCTCGGGATGAACCTGTTCGCGCAGGGCATCGACCCGCAGATCAACTTCGCCGTGGACGGCGGGATCGACTCCATCAAGCGCACCGTGGAGCACTGCAACCAGCTGCGCGTGCCGGAGCGCACCCCGTACGTGGGCGACCTGGTGTTCACCGCGTTCTCGGGGTCGCACCAGGACGCGATCAAGAAGGGCTTCGAGCACATGGCCGGGCGCGCGGAGGCGGCCGGCGTCGGCGTCGACGACCTGGTGTGGGGCGTGCCGTACCTGCCGATCGACCCGCGCGACGTGGGCCGCTCGTACGAGGCCGTGATCCGCGTCAACAGCCAGTCCGGCAAGGGCGGCGTCGCGTACCTGCTCAAGCACGACCACGGCCTGGACCTGCCGCGGCGCCTCCAGATCGAGTTCTCCGGGGCCGTGCAGCGCGTCACGGACACCGAGGGCCACGAGGTCACGGGCGAGGACATCTGGCGCATCTTCGCCGACGAGTACCTGCCGATCGACCAGGCCGGCGTCGGCGCGGCCGGCGCGGACCTGCAGCCGTGGGGCCGCCTCAGGCTGGAGCACACCCGCATCCGGGCGGCCGAGGGCGGCCCGGCGACGCTGGAGATCGACGTCGTCGACCGCGGCGAGAAGCACACCCTCACGGGCACGGGCACGGGCCCGGTCGACGCCTTCACGGACGCGATCAGCCACGTGGGCGTGGACGTGCGCGTCCTGGACTACACCGAGCACGCCCTGGCCGAGGGCGGCGACGCCGCGGCCGCGGCGTACGTCGAGTGCCAGGTGGGCGACGACGTCCTGTGGGGCGTGGGCATCGACCCGTCCATCACGACGGCCTCGCTGAAGGCGATCGTCTCGGCGGTCAACCGCGCGGAGCGCACGCCCTCCTGAGCAGGGCGGTGACCCGACCACCGGTGGCGCGGAGGCCACCGGTGGTCGGGTCACGGAGGGGTTCCCGGCCGCCCGGGCGTTCTTGAACCGGCGATCTCCTCGGTGACCGCGGACGATCGGCTAAGTTCAGGGGCGTGACTGACCTCCGGGCGCCCGAAGTACTGGACAGGCTGATCGTCGCGCGGCTGACCTGCGGATCCGCGGAGGCAGTCGTGCTCCGCGTGCCGGGGGTGCCCGACGACGCCGTGCCGGGCGGCTCCTCCGCCGACCGGTCCCCGGCGGACCTCCCCGACGTGCTGGACGACGCCGAGCGGGAGCGGATGTCCCGTTACCTGCGCGCCGCCGACCGGGCGCGGTACCACGTCGCGCACACCGCGCTGCGGCTCGTGCTCGGCGCGCGGCTCGACCTGCCGCCCGCGGCGCTGCGCTTCGACCGGGCCGCGTGCCCCGGGTGCGGGGAGCCGCACGGGCGGCCGGTGCTCGCCGTCGGGCACCTGCAGCAGCGGGCGGAGTTCTCGATCTCCCACGGCGGCGGCCTGGCCGCAGTCGCCGTCGCGCCCGCGGGCGTCGACGTCGGCGTCGACGTCGAACCCGTCGTGCCGGCGCGCACCTCCGACGAGATCATCGCCTCGCTGCATCCCCGCGAGCAGGAGCTCGTCGCGCAGGCGGACCCGGCGGGCCGCGCCGCGGCCTTCACCCGCATCTGGTCCCGCAAGGAGGCCTACCTCAAGGGCCTCGGGATCGGCCTCGGCAGATCCCTGGCCGCCGACGATCTCACCGTCGCCCCTCCGGGCTGGGACCTCGCAGAACGTGACGTCGACAACCACAAGGTGGCTCTCGCGGTCAAGAGCACCGTCCGGGATCTGGCACACTCACTGATGTGAAGCACGGCACACGAGCTGCGTTGTTCCTGACAGGGACGCTCGTCTATGTTGCCGCGATCGAGGCGCAGGGGACGCTCGCCGGGTGGTTCGACGGCGTGCTGCTCGCGATCGCCGTCATGCTGCTGGTCCTGGCGGTGCGCCATCCGGTGCACGACGTCGCCGAGCCGAAGGACTCCGCCGTGCGCATCCTCGACACCGGCGGGTCGTCGCGCGACCGCGTCCGCGCGATCCTGCGCCTGGAGCCGGCCGCCGCCGCCCGGCCGCCCGCCCTCGCGCGGCCCTCGGTGGCCGGCCGCGACGCCGCGGACGGCTGGATCGTGGCGCGCGGCCTGACGCGCGTGCGCTCCGAGCAGGCCGTGGCGCACCTCGCGGTGCGGGGGATCCGCGCCGTGCGCGTCACTGACGGTCACGAGCTCGCGCACCGCGCGCTGCTGCACGTCACGCCGGTCATCTCGGCGCCGCTGGTGCTGTCCGTGGCCGACCGGATCGAGCTGCTCCCGGTCATCGGGCCGATCGGCTGCGTCGCGGCCTGGGCCGCGGTTGTCTTCGTCGCCTACCTCGTGACCGACGTGCTCATGGCGCGCCGCGGCAGCTCCGAACCCGGGTTCTCAGTGCAGGGCCCCTTCACGGTGCGGCTCGTCGGGGTCGACGCCGAGCACGAGCTGGACGCCCACGAGCTGATCAGCGCCCTGCGCTCGGTCGCGGCGCTCGGCGTGGACGAGGCCCGCACGGTCTTCCGCCGGATCCCGACGACCGTCGCCGACCGGGTCACCGCCGCCGAGGCCCATCGCTACCGCACCGCCCTGGAGCGGGCGGGCGCCACCATCGAGGTCGTCGCGCAGTAGATCGGGCGCCGGGGCGCTTATGGTGAAGTCCGCAGGCCGAACGACGTGTGCGCGCCGGAGAACCGCACGCGGGCGGCCGCGAGACGAACAGGAGACATCATGACCGACGCCGACGACCGCTGGCTCGCCCGGGCGGTGGCGCTCGCCACGGAGAACGTCGCGGGCGGTGGCGGCCCCTTCGGGGCCGTCGTCGTGCTGGACGACGCCGAGGTGGCGGCCGGCGCGAACGACGTGACCGGCGGCATCGACCCGACCGCGCACGCCGAGGTCGTGGCGATCCGCCGCGCCTGCCGGGCGCTCGGCACCCACTCGCTCGCCGGCGCCACCCTCTACGCCTCGTGCGAGCCGTGCCCGATGTGCCTGTCCGCGGCGCTCTGGGCGCGCGTCGACCGGCTCGTGTTCGCCGCCGACCGGCGCGACGCCGCGGCGGCGGGGTTCGACGACAGCCTGTTCTACGACCTGCTCAGCGGCGCCCGGCAGGACTGGCCGACGGCGCTCGTCCCGCTCCGGATCGACGTGGCGCCGGAGCCGTTCGCCGCGTGGCAGGCGTCCGGGAACCGCCGGGAGTACTGACCCCTGGGCGAATCCCGGCCGGTTCCCGACCGGTAGCTACCCGACCGGTAGCCACCCAATATGTAGCCACGCTACTATTGCCGAGTGAGCGCCGCGGAACTCGCTCGCCTGGAGTTCGCTCTCCTGGCGGGAATCCACTTCCTCTTCGTGCTGGTGACGCTCGGGCTGGGCCCGGTCGTCGCCCTGTTCGGCACGCGCTGGGCGCGCGCCGAGCGGCGCGGGGCCTGGCAGGCCGGGGTGCTGGAGCGCGCCACCCGGTTCTGGGGGCAGCTCTACCTGGTCAACTACGCGCTCGGGATCGCGGCCGGGATCGTGCTGGAGCTGCAGTTCGGGCTGCATTTCCCGGGGCTGCTCGACGTGGTGGGCGAGGTGTTCGGGGCGCCGCTGGCGATCGAGACTCTGGGGGCGTTCTTCCTGGAGTCCACGCTCCTGGGGCTGTGGGTGTTCGGCTGGCACGTGATCCCGCGGGGCGCGCACCACCTGATCTTCTGGGGCGTGGTCGCCACGGGCTACGCCTCGGCGTTCACGGTGATGGTCGCGAACGGGTTCCTGCGCAACCCCGTCGGGTACGAGCTCACCGGCGACCCGGCCGCCGGCGGCGTGGCCACCATCACCGATCCGGTCGCGCTGGTCACCAACCCGGCGGCGCTCCTGTCCGCCCTGCACGTGCTCGGCGCCTGCCTCACCGCGGGCGGCTTCGTGCTGGTGGGGGTCGGCGCCTGGCACCTGCGCCGCGGCCACGGCCCCGGCGGGCCCTGGGGCGGGCGCGGGCCCGCGGACGCCGACGAGGACCTGTGGCGGCGTTCGATGCGCACCGGCATCGTGACCGGCCTGATCGGGCAGCTGCTCGTGCAGGGGTTCGGGTTCGCGCAGTTCAGCTACGTGCGCGGCCTGGACAGCCCCGGGGCCGCCGGCGGCGACCCCGGCGACGGGTTGCTCGACACCCTCGCCGCCGTCGGGCTGGGGTTCATGATCCTCGGCGGCGAGTGGATGTTCCTGGGCGCGATCACGCTCGCCCTGCTGCTCGCCGGCGGCGCGATCTTCCGGATGCACCGGCCGCTGCGCGTCGCGCTGTACTGGCTGGCGATCGTCGCGGTCCCCGCCCCCTTCGTCACCGCGATCCTGGGCTGGATGACGCGCGAGCTGAGCCGGCAGCCGTGGGTCGTGGCGGGCGTGCTGCGCACCGAGGACGCCGTCAGCGACCAGCCGGCCGCCGTGGTGCTGACCTCGCTCCTCGTGCTCGTGGCCGTCATGGTCACGCTCGCGGTCATCGACTGGACCGTGCTCGCCGGGCTCGCCGCCCGGGGCGCCGGCCGCCTCGTGCTGGGCGCGCCCCCCGCGGAGGTGCTAGGGCAGGAGCCCGGTGCCGACGCCGAGATCCTGCGGTTCGCCGGAGCCGCGCCGGAGGAAGCCCGATGACCGCCGCCTGGGGAATCCTGCTCGCCGTCCTGCTCACGGGCTGGGCCGTGCTCGACGGCGCCGTCGAGGGCGCCGGCGCCCGGAACCCGGGCGTGCGCGGCGACGCCGCCCGCCGGGTCCGCCTGGCCGCCGTCGGCCCGCTGCTGCTGCCGGGCGAGGTGTGGCTCGTGGCCGCCGCGGGCGTGCTGCTCGGCGCCTTCCCGCACGCCGAGGCCGAGCTGCTCCACGCCGGCTACCCGGTCGCGATCGCGCTGATCGCCGCGTGGGCGCTGCGCGACGCCGCGCTCTGGCTGCGCTCGCGCCGCCCCGGCCCGGCCTGGCGCACGGGCTGGGACGTGGTCCTGGCCGCGGCGTCCACCCTGCTGGCGGCCGCCTGGGGCGGGTTGCTCGGGGTGGCGTGGGGGAGCCCGGCCGACGTCGTCGTCCTCGCCGCCTGGACCGTCGTCGCGACGCGCCTGCACGGCGCCGCGCTCGTCGCGCGGCGCCTGCAGGAGCCGGCACGCCCCGGCCTGCGGACGACGACGGCGCTGGTGGCCGCGCCCGTTCTGGTGACGGTCGTGGTGGCCTGGCCGGAGCTCATGGACGGCACGGCAGCCGGCGGCCCCTCCGGGTTGCTCGGGGCCGTGGTGCTCGTGCTGCTCCCGTTCCTCGCCATCGTGCAGTGGTTCGCCTGGCGGTTGCTGCGGCACCCGCTGGGCCCGCGCGACGTCGTCTTCTTCTGACGATCCGCCCCCTGCGGCCGCCGCACGAGACCGGCGCGGGGTGTGCCCAGGATGTCCCCGGATTCACCGGCTGGTTGTGTCCGTGCCGCGACCCGGAATCGGTAGGGTTGGAGGCACCATGACCACGAAGAACCGGATCCTCACCGCCCTGCTCGGCGCGGCCGCCGTCAGCGTCACCTTCCTCATCCTCTCGTGGGCGCCCGGCGCCCTGACCTGGCTGCTCGGCGTCGGCGGATCCGTGCTGTTCCTGGTCTCGCTCGCCGTGCCCGGGCCCACCTACATGAAGCAGCCGCCGTGGCACAGCGTCACGATCCTCGACCGCGGGTACATGACGCCCGCCGAGGTGCACCAGATGCTCGGCATCTGGCTGCCCGCGCAGAGCGAGACGCTCGAGGTCAAGGGCGCGCAGTGGACCGTCGCGCGGCACGTGCCCCGCTGGCGCGCCGACCACGTCGTGCAGGTGCTCGACTACCGCGGCGTCGTGGCCGAGCGCCGGTTCGAGCTGCTGTCCGCGCTCCAGTGGGTGGGCGTGCACCTGTTCCCCGTCATCCTCGGCGCCGGCCTCACCGTGCCGCTGCTCGCGGTCATCCGGTTCGGGAGCTACGGCGACAACTGGCTCAAGGCGCTCCTGCTGTTCGCCGTGTGGGGCATCGTCTCCATGGTGGTGCGCATCGTGCTCGAGCGCTGGGTGATCCACCGCGTGGTGTGGGAGCCGGAACTGACGCCGGACGGGACGCGGTTCGTCGAGCGCTGAGGCCGCGGCAGACGGGTACGTGAACGCTCCTCGGGTCACCGGATCAGGGCATCGGTATCCAGTTGGCGTCGAAGGCCAGTGAGGTCGCCGGCGTCGTCCTGTCGTCCGTCGGATCGGTCGAGGGCGTGAGCAGGACGAGGCCGAAGCCGCCGACGAAGGTGAAGTCCAGGGTCGTCTGGTAGTAGCGGCGGTGCCCGGACTCCCCGGCACGCATGTCGAGGGCCGCGCAGGTCCGGTCCGCCACGTCGCGCGAGTCCCACATCCCGGTGAACTCCGGGCTCGCCTCCCGGAGCTCCCGGGTCAGCTCGCGGATGTCCGGGTCGTGCAGGTACCCGGCGGCGTGGGCCTGAAAGCGGGACACCGCGTGCCCGGCCTCGCGCCGCCAGTCGACGAAGCGGCTCTGGACCCTCGGGTTCGTGAAGAGGAGGCGAAGGTAGTTGCCGCTCGCGAGTTCCGGGCCGAACAAGCTCAGCGCGGCGCTGTTCGCGCAGAGGACGTTCCAGTAGCGGTCGACGATGTAGGCGGCGTTGGGCTGGTATCCGTTCACGACCTGGTTGAGCAGGTTCATGTCGTAGTGGGGCAGTTCGGACGGGGTTTCGGACAGGCCGGCAAGTCGCAGCAGGTAGCGGTGCTGCACGGCGTCGAGCTGCAGCGCATGGGAGATGGATTCGAGCACTTCACGGGAGACGTTCTTGGCGCGGCCCTGCTCGATCCACTGGTACCAGGAGGCGCCGACCCCTGCCAGCATGGCCACCTCTTCTCGACGGAGGCCGGGGCGTCGCCGTCGGGTCGTGGGGAGACCGACGGCCGTGGGTTGAATCTCGGCGCGGCGAGCAGCCAGAAAGCGACCGAGTTCAATGGCTGCGGAATCTGCCGGAGTTATCCGCTTCGTCATATCCTGAGCCTATGTGCCGCGGCGCGAACATACAATAGGGCGCCCGGGTGTGAGCAGCCTCACTTATCGAATAGGGTGAAAATTCATGTCTCGGATGCCGGCTGCGGCCCGGGCAGGCGGCGCCACCCTCGTCCCCGGGCGATCCGTGTGAGCGTCGAGTCGTTGCCGACCACGACGGCCTTGCCCACCGTGGTGAGCATCGGGACGTCGGAGACGTGGTCGCCGTACGCGGTGCAGTTCGAGGGATCCGCTCGGTGGCTGGTCGCCGCGAGCCGGACCGCCGTTGCCTTGTACTCGCCGATCATCGGCGGCGCGGCGAGCCGCCCCGTGTAGTTCCCGTTCCTGATCTCCGGGGACGTGCACCAGACGTCGTCCACGCCGAGGTTGCGCGCGATCGGTGCCAGGGCCGCCGGGAACGCGCTGGACACCAGGACGGTTCTGGCGCCGGAGGCGCGGTGCGCGCGCAGCTCGGCCAGCACCGGGGCATGGAACAAGGACCCCTGGCGGGACTCGGTCTGGAACCAGTCGTTCCCGAGCCGGAACACCTCCGCGCCCGGCGAGTCGGCCAGGCTGCAGAAATAGGCGCGGATCAGGTCGGCGCGGGGCTTCCCCTGCTCCTTCAGGGCGTCAAAGCGTCGTCGCGCGGCCCGGTACAGGTCCGTGCGGTTGTGCGCCTTGGTGAGATAGAACTCCAGGAACGACCACATCGTTGATCGTGCGGTCAGGGTTCCATCGACATCGAAGAAGGCCACGTTTGTCATCTGGGCCTACCTCTCTCGTGGTTCATTTCGTCGTGACCAGATGAATGTGCGCCGCGCAATTCCACCGCCGATTTCCGGCGGGTGCGCGGACGCATTCGGGGCTCCTCCGAAAGGCGTTGCCGGCAGGAGCCTCCCGGAAGGATCGAGCGGCCGCGCGGGAGGTCGTCACGACCTGCCCGCGCGACCTCGGGTTCACGGCCGGTCGACGTCAGGGACCTCGAGCGTGGGGTGGCCGAGCTGTCGCATGAGGTCGGCGATGTCGAACCAGGCCTCACGCTCGACGATGAGGTCGCCGTCGAACCGGTCGATCCCGACCGCCCCGAAATCGGCCCGGCGACCACTCGCCGGAAGGCCGCGGAACGGTCCGAGCTGCGTGCCGACGCAGCGGACCCGCGAGACCACGACGTCGCCCTCGGCGACCTGGTGGACCACGTGGTCCTCCATGTCGGGGAACGCGGTGCGGAACGCCCGCACCCAGGTGCGCACGCCCTCCGGGCCGCGCAGCCCGAACTGGGGCCAGACGAAGTCCGGCGCGAAGATCTCGTCCGCCAGCTCGAGCCGGTTGTTGGTGATGATCTCCTCGAAGAGCAGCGACGCGCGCTGCTTGCGGCGGGTCAGGAGGTCGGTTGCCGGAGTGACGGTCATGGTGCTCTCCTTCGATGGGTGGGACGTGGTCGGCCGGGTCAGCGGCCCTGCAGGGCCGCGAGGACGGTGGATTGCGAGAGCGGGAGACGGCGCAGCGGCCCGGCCAGGCCCAGGGCGTCACGGACGGCGTTCATCACCGCCGCGCCGACGCCGGCGATCCCGGCCTCCCCGACGCCGCGGACTCCCAGGGGGTTTCCTGGCGCGGGAACGTCCTCGAAGAGGTGCACGTCGATGTCCGGGACGTCGCGCGCGTGGGGCGCCCGGTAGTCCCGCTGGGTGCGGACGAGGGGAACTCCCGCGTCGTCGTACGGCAGGTCCTCGAGGAGCGTGCCGCCGATCCCCTGCGCGACGCCGCCCGTGACCTGGCCGCGGGCCATGCCCTCGTGCATGATGCGGCCGATCTCGTACGTCACCGCGTACCGCGTGACCCGGACGATCCCGGTCCCCGGGTCGACGGACACCTCGGCGAAGTGCGTCCCCGGGGGATACGTCATGGTCGGTGCGCTGAAGGTGGAGCGGGCGACGAGGCCGGGCTCGTCGCCCGGCCGCAGGAAGCCCGGCGCCGAGGCCGTGCGAGCCAGGAGCGCGAGGTCGAGCCGGCGTCGCGCACCGTCGCGTTCGACGACGGCGTGATCGGCGACGACGACGTCGTCGGGCGCCCTGTCCAGGATCCTTCCCGCGGTCCACGCCAGCCGGTCGCGCAGGAGCTGCGCCGCCTGATGGACGGCGGCGCCGGCCACGACCGTGGTGCGGCTGGCGAACGTGCCGCCCCCGTCGTGCAGCGTGTCGGTGTCCGACAGGACGACGCGCACGTCGTCCGGCCGGATGCCGAGGACCTCGGCGGCGGCGACGGCGAGCGCCGTCTCCGCCCCCTGGCCCACCGAGACGGCGCCGACCGCCACCCGGACGCCTCCGCTGCTGTCCACCGAGACGACGGCGTTCTCGAGGCCGAGCCCGGCCTTCTCGAGGATCGCGGCCATCCCCACGCCGACCAGCTCACCCCGCGCACGCGCGGCCGCGGCGCGGTCCTGCCAGGCGTCCCAGCCGACCGTGGTGAGGGACTTCTCGAAGTGCGCGAGGTGGTCGCCGCCGTCCAGCAGCATCGGGGCACCGAAGATCTTCATCGGGCGGCCCGGCTCCGTCTCCCGGGCGGTCGGCAGGTTCCGCCTGCGGATCTCGGCCACGTCCAGGCCCAGCCGGGCGGCCGCCAGGTCCATCAGGTGCTCCCGGGCGGCGTTGTTCTGGAACCGGCCGGGCGCGCGGTACGTGCCGACGCCCATCTTGTTCGTGACCACGAGGTGCACCCGGCTCCGGAACGCCGGCACCCGGTACGGCCCGGCGAACATGCCCGCCGTGAGCGCGGCGACGACGGCGCCGTGCGTCCGGATGTAGGCGCCGGTGTCGAGCCAGGCCTCGTCGTCGAGCGCGAGGAGGCGCCCGTCGTCGTCGAACCCGGCACGGACCCGGTGCTGCTGCTCCCGGGCGTGGTTCGCCGCGATCAGGTGTTCCTCGCGGTCCTCCACCCAGCGGACCGTGCGGCGCAGGTGCCAGGCGGCCCACACGACGAGGAGGTCCTCGGCGTACAGCTCGCCCCGGATGCCGAAGCTGCCGCCGACGTCGGACTCACGCAGGTGCAGCGTGTCGTCCGGGACGCCGAGGAATCGGGCCATCACGTTGCGGTTCCAGAACGGCACCTTCGACGCACCCCACACGAGGAGTCGCTCGGGATCGGTGTCGTAGGCGACGGTCAGACCCCGGTTCTCCAGCGGCGCCGCCGTATGGCGCCCGCAGTCCAGATCGAGCTCGACGACGACGGGCGCCTCGGCGAGCGCGGCCTCGACGTCCCCGTACCCGGTGTCGATCGTGCCGACGCGGGCGGGCGCCGCGCCGAGCGACTCCACCGTGGTGCCGTCCGCGCGCCGGGCGTCGAGCACGGGAGGCCGCTCCGCGATCTCGGTGCGGACCCGCAGGGCGGCGTCCTCGGCCCGGTAGGGATCGTCGGCGACGACGAAGGCCACCGGCTCGCCGACGTACCGGACCCATTCCCGTGCCAGCGGTGCCTGCAGGTACGGGGTGAAGTCGATGCCCGGACTGGGCTGGCGGGCCGGGATGACCACGTCGCCAGGCAGGTCAGCGGCCGTGAACACGCCGTGGACACCTGGCATCGCGGCGGCGTCGGCGGTGTCGACGCGCACGAGCCGCCCGTGGGCGACCTGCGAACGCACCACCCGCAGGTAGGTCGTGCCGGCGCGCCGCACGGACTCGTGGAACCGGCCCCGGCCGACGGCGAGCCGCCGGTCCTCGAGCCTGCTGACGACCGGTTCCGCCGTCATGCGGTGCCGCCCTCGTTGCGCCACAGGCCGTGCCCGCGGGCGATGTCGCGGAACGCGGCGATGATCTGCCCGTAGCCCGTGCACCGGCAGAGGTTGTCCGACACGATGTCCAGCAGGTCGTCGTCGGAGACGCTTCGCCCCGACTCGATCATCTCGGCGGCCAGCACCATGAATCCCGGGGTGCAGAACCCGCACTGGATCGCGTGATGCCGGCTGAAGGCCTCGGACAGGCCGGTGCCCAGCGGCCCGGCCAGGATCGACTCGGCCGTCCGGACGGTGCGCCCGTCCGCCTCGTGGCCCAGCGTCAGGCAGGCACGGACCGGCTTGTCGTCGAGCAGCACGGTGCAGGTGCCGCACACGCCGTCCGAGCAGCTGGTGGCCGCGGTCGTCACGTCGAAGTCGTCCCGGAGGACGTCGACGAGCAGTCTCCGCGGCTCACGGCGCAACGGCCGGCCGACGCCGTTCACCGTGGGTGCGTAGGCGACGGTCGCCGGTCCCGTCCCGTCGGACGCCGGGCGCGGTGGTGCCGGCGCCGGGGAGTGTGTCCCTGTCGTGTCGGTGCTCAAGCCGCCTCCTCCTCGAGGTCGTTCCTGGCTCGTCGTAGCACGGTGTGCACGACCGTCCGCCAGAGTTCCGTCTCGTCCTCCGGTCCCGCCGGCCGTGCCGTCCGCGCCGGCGCGGAGGCGCCGGCGACGGCGCTCCGGGCCAGCTCGCCGAGGGCCTCGTCCGCGGGCGGCACGTTCTCGTGGCGGACGACGACGGGAGCGAGGCCCGAGAGCCACGCCGTGACCGTCCCGTCGTCCTCGCGTCGTACCCCGCAGGCGACGCGGCAGCTCCGGCCCGAGGCTCGTACGGTCGCCTCCGCCCAGCCGACCTTCCGGCCGGCGGGTACCTCGAGGGCCGTCACGACGTACCTCTCGGCGGCGAACCGCACGGCGTCCCGGACGTCGCCGCGCGCCGTGCGCCCGTCGGGCGTCCGCGCCTCGACCGTGGTGCCGTACGCCCCGAGCAGGGCGGGCCAGGTCGCGCCCCGGAACCCGGCGGCGAGATTTCCGACGACGGTGCCGCGCACCCGGATCGGGCGCGGCGCGACCGTGCGTGCCACCCGGGGGACGGCCGCGAGGGCCGGGGGCAGGTCTCCCTCGCCGATCCCGGCCAGTTGCTCGTGGGTCGTCAGCGCGCCGATCCGGAGGACGTCACCGGACAGGGCCAGCTCGTCGAGCTCGCGGATCCCCTTGATGTCGATCACCGTGCCGACGGTTCGGTGGCCCGCGTTGAGGTCGGCGACGAGCGACTGCCCGCCGGCGAGCAGCGCCGCATCGGCACCCGGGGCGTTCCAGGCCTCCAGAGCCTCGTCGAGGGTGCGCGGACGGAGCAGGTGGAACGGTCGGGGTCTCATCGGTGGCCTCCTTCCGGCGCGCTCACGGACGCCGTCGTCATCGGGGGGCTCTCGCGGCGTTCCGCGAGCCCAGGAGCAGGGCCAGCCAGATCCCGACGATCACCAGGGCCAGGTCGCACCACACGGCGACGCCGAACGCCGAGGCGAAGCCGGCGGTGCCCTCGGCGGTCCCGAGCAGGGTGAAGAAGATCCCGCCGACGACGGCGATCCCGAGGGCGCTCGAGAACTGCTGCGCGGTGGTCAGGACGCCGGAGGCGGCACCGGCGTCGGCGGGCCGGATCCGGGCGAGCACCTGTCCGATCACGGCGGGTACGGCCAGGCCGTTGCCGAAGCCGACCGCGATCATCGGGCCGACCAGCGCGACCGCCGTGAGCTCGTCGCCCAGCACGAGGAGCAGGACCTGGGTCCCGGCCAGTGCCACGGCGACCAGGGCCGTTCCCGCGACGATCGCCTTCGTGCCGTACCGCTGCACGTACGGTCGCCCGCCGACCGAGGCGACGGCGAACGCGACCCCGAGCGGCCCGAACGTGAGGCCCGCCGTGAGGGGCGTCAGGCCGAGGCCGTTCTGCAGCACCAGGGTGAGGCAGAAGACGAAGCTGAAGAAGGCGCCGAACAGGACGATCGAGAGCACGAGACCCAGGTTGAACGCACGCTCCCGGAACAGGCCCAGCGCGAGGATCGGCCGGTCCCCGCGGGCGATGACCCGCCGTTCCCAGGCGACGGCACCCGCGAGCACCGGAACCGCCAGGACGAGCAGCACCCAGGTCCACCAGGGCCATCCCGAGCTCTGACCGACGACGAGGGGGAACAGGACGAGCGACAGGCCCAGCACGATGGAGCCGAGACCACCCAGGTCGAGTCGGGTGCGGGCCGTGTCACCCGCCGGCGGGAGGCTGCGCAGGGCGAGCACGAGCGTGACGGCCGCGATCGGCACGTTGATCAGGAAGATGGTGCGCCAGCCGAGGTTCGCCAGGTCGTACTGCAGCAGGACCCCGCCGAGCACCTGACCGGCGACGGCTCCGACGCCCATGACCATGCCGTAGCGGGACAGCGCGTGCGGGCGCTCCGCGGCCGGGAAGGCCGCGGTGATGAGCGCGAGGACCTGAGGAACCAGGATCGCGGCGGTGGCGCCCTGGAGCAGCCGGAACGCGACGAGCCACGCGGCGCTCGGGGCGATCCCGCACAGCAGGGAGGCGATGCCGAAGGCGAGCATCCCGGCGCGGAACATCCGGCCGTGTCCGAACAGGTCTCCGAGCCGCCCGCCGACGAGCAGCCCGGCGGCGTAGGTGAAGGCGTAGCCGCCCACGATCAGCTGGAGCTGGACCTCGTCCGCTCCCAGGGCGTCCTCCAGGACCGGGAGCGCCACGTTGACGACGTACAGGTCGAACTGCGCCATGAACATCGCCACGAGGATGACCGGCAGCATCAGCTTTCGCCGCGAGAATCCTGCCTCGGCAGGTGGTGTGGTGGTCGACGGGGTGGTCATGATCCTCCTTGTGGTGCCGGCCGCGCGAGGAGACGGCGTCGTTCGAGCGAGCGGGAATCGGAGGGACCAGATCTGTGACCGGTCTGCGCGGCGGTAGGCCGACCGAACCCCGTGGCATCCACCTTTCCCTGGCCGGAAGCCGGTGCCCAGCCTCCATCGGGACCATTGCCGTCGGCAGTGGTGGTGGCACCACCAGGTAACGGGTCGCCCGCGACCTCGGAGGACAGGACCTGGCGGACGACCGGGAGGGCACGGGCACCGGTGGGGCCGATGAAGAAGTGATCCCCGGCGAACCGGTGGAAGGTCACCGGCCCGCGCGAGACGAGCGCCCAGCCGCCGATGCGGTCCGGGCGGGTGAGCGGATCGCCGTCGCTCCACAGGACGTGGACCGGGCAGTCGAGGACCGGCGGGGTGCGCACGGGGTCGTGGGACAGCGACAGGTCGTGCGCGAGCCCGGCGAGGAGGGGCCTGGCGAGGTGCGGGCGCGCGGTGAGGTCCGGGGGTATGCCGCCCCAGGAGGCGGCGTTCGCCAGGAGCTCGTCGAGCGACCCGATGCCGACCGGGGACACCGGCCCGTCGCCGGGCGGGCGGCGCCCGGAGACGAACACCGCCCGCGGGGGAGTGGTGCCCGTCCGGTGGGACGCCTCCGCGGCGGCCCGGTGAGCCACCATCGCACCCATGCTGTGCCCGAACACCGCCCAGGGCTCGCCGGGGCGGACCTGCCGGCGAACCGCGTCCAGGACGTCGTCCACGAGCTGCTCCGGCGAGGCGGCCACGGGCTCCCGGTGCCGGCGGCCGCGGCCCGGGAAGTCGAGCGGGACGACCTCGGTGCCGGGCGCGAGCGGGGCGCGCCACGACCCGTAGAGGGTCGTGGCGTCCCCGCCCGCGTACGGCAGGCAGAAGAGCACCGTCACCGAGAGGTTCCCGCCAGCGCGCGCTCGTGCTCGAGCCGCGTGTCGATCGCCGCGTAGTCCTCGCGCATCCGCGTGATCGCCTCGTCGGTGGACATCACCGGCGTGAAGGAGAAGCGCTCCGAGATCTGCACGAGCCGCTCCTCGAGCGACCCCCGGTACTCGTGGAGGGGGATCCCGAGTTCCTGCACCGTGCTCAGCAGCATGTCGTCGCAGTACCTGCGGAACGCCTCGTTCATCGGCCGGTGACCGTCGTCGGCGATCGGCCGGTCGTTGACCAGGTGCACGACGGCGTCGTAGGTGTCCGCGACGTGCTGGCGGAACGCCTGGCCGAGCTGCCCGGTCACCTGCTCGAAGAACAGCATGTCGCCGCTGAGCTCCTCGCGGGGCACCGCGGTGTTCCGGCCGCTGTTCGGGTCCATGCCGAACTGGACGCGCGCAGCGGCGTAGATCCACTCCTGCAGGGACGTCCCGTCGGAGATGAAGGTGTCGCCCAGCCGGGCCTCGGCCGCCACGCGTCCCGAGTGGCGGCGGACCGCGAGCTGGACGTACTCGGCGGGGGTGACGTCCGCGAGCCGCTTTCCCGGCACGGCCTCGGGCATGATCTCCCGGATGGCACGGGCGACGGTGCGCGGGACGCCGGTGTAGTAGGACAGCGCGATGACCGTGGAGGTCTTTCCGGACGAGTACGTGCCGGAGATCGCCAGTTTCATGATTTCTCCTTGGTGGGTGGGGTTATCGGCCGGCGAGGACCGGGGCGCCGGCCGGCAGGTTGTGGGCGAACACGCTGCGCTGGCGCACGGGGCCGGCGGTCGACTCGAAGGTGAGGTTGCGCCAGGTGGTGTCGCCGAGCTCGAGCAGCTCGGACGAGGTGATGCCGACCCTCACGTCGTGCGACGCCCGGTCCCCGGGAACCCGTGTGAGCGTGGTCTGCTGCATCCAGAGGGTGTTCGACTCGGCCCGGCTGAGCCCGTCGAGCTCGTAGAGCATGACCTGGAAGACCTGGAGCGAGCTGACGAACGCGTCCACGAGGGTCACCCGGTCGGGCCGCCCGCCGAGGCCGTGCACGAGCGTGCCGGGCAGTTCGTCCGTCGTCAGCCTCGCGGTCGCCGTGAGCGAGGACAGGTCCGCGACGACGTCGTCGATCGACTGACGGCTGGCGCGGTAGCCCTCGCCCCAGAAGCGGGTCCGCGGATCCCCGAGCACCTCGGGGACCGGGCGGGTGCCCGCGTCGGCCCGGGGACGCGCGATCCGGTGGCTCGTGTGACAGCGCAGCCGCATCCGGCCGACGGTCACGTCGACCATCGAGGTGGCTCGTCCGGTTCCGTCCTCGGTGGTGCGCCTGAGGCCGGCGCTCACCGGGACGGCCGCCAGGACCTCGTCCGGTTCCGTGCCGGCCTGGATCACGACCTTCGTCAGGTCGATCCCGGCACGATCCGCCCCCGTGAACCCGAACTTCTGGGTCAGCAGGGCGTCGGCGAGCTGGGCCGCGACGAGCAGGCCGTCGATCGTGGACAGGTGGGGCCGGAGATCGACGCCGGTCTTCTTGCGCGACCAGTCCTGCGGGTACCTCACCGACAACGTGCCGGCGGCATGGTCGGTACCGGTGCGAACGTCGTCCAGGTCGATCTCGGAACGGCGGTAGCCGGCGCCGAAGAACCGCTGGGCGGCAGGGCCGAGGTAGTCGTCGATCGACGACAGCCGCAGGGTGGTCACGAGCCCACCTCGGCCGGCTGCTTGCGCGCCTCGGTGTAGACGGTCACGAGCTCGCCGATCGTGTGCACGTCCACGATGGACGTGTCGCCGGTGAACGGGTCCAGCCCGGTCTCGGTCTCCAGCATGATCACGAGCCGGGCGATCATGAGGGAGTTGAGACCGAGGTCCGCGAACGAGGCGTCCGTCGGCAGGGCCTCGTCGGGGTCGTGCATGTCGCCGAGCAGCTCGGCGACGGCGTCGTTGACGATCGTGGTGACCTCTGGGGTGTTCATGATGTCAGTCCTCCGTCGACTGTGATGGTCTGGCCGGTGATGAAGGCCGATTCCTGGGAGATGAGGAAGGCCGCGACGCGGACGATCTCGTCAACCGTCCCGAGCCTGCCGAGCGGGGTGCGCCGCTTGATCCTGTCGCGGTTCTGGTCGGTGACCTGTGACGTCATCGCCGTCTCGAAGTAGCCGGGGACCAGGGAGTTGACCCGGATGCCCGCGGGGCCCAGCTCTCGGGCGAGCGAGCGGGTGAGGCCGTCCAGCCCGGCCTTGGCGGCCGAGTAGGGCGCCACCCCGCGAAAGCCGCGCAGGGCGTTGATCGACGAGATGTTGAGGATCACGCCGCTCCCGCGCCCGGCCATCCGGCGGGCGCACGCCTGGGCGAGACGCGTGGGCCCGATGAGGTTCGCGGCGAAGAGCTCGTCGATCCGCTGCTCGGAGGTCGTGAGGAAGAGCTCCTGGTGCAGGACGCCGGCGTTGTTGACGAGAACGTCGATCGGGCCGGTCCGTTCCTCCAGCAGCGCGACCGTCCTGCGCATGTCGTCGGCGACCACGTCGGCACGCACCCAGGAGAAGGTGTCGGGCCGGCGGTCCAGGGCCTTGTCCAGCTCCTCGGTGCGCGAGCGGCTGAACGCGGCGACGGACCAGCCGTTGTCGAGCAGGTGCTCGGCGACGGCGAGGCCGAGTCCGCGGCTCGCGCCGCTGACGAGCGCGACGGGCCGTGCAGCGCTCATGCGCGCACCTTCTTGAAGCGCTCGGAGTGGTGCGCTCCCTGGGTGATGCTGATCTTGGCGGGCACCTTGTAGGGCTCCAGCCGGTTGCGGCAGTGGGCGTCGATGCGCCGGCGCAGGGTTCTGAGGTCCTCGTCGTCCGCCAGGTGCAGGGCCGCCTGGACCACCTGGCCCGTCACCGGGTTGGGCAGCCCGGAGACCGTGACGTCGATAACGTTGTCGAGTTCGAGCAGCACCGACTCGACCTCGTTGGGGTAGACCTTCTCGCCGCCGACGTTGATGATCTCGGACCTGCGGCCGAGGATCTGCAGGTACTCGCCGTCGACCCGTACCGAGTCCTGGGTGTTGAAGTACCCGTCCTCGTCGAACGGGGCTTCGGCGTTGAGGTATCCGAGCATCGCCATCTCGGACCTGATCCACAGCACGTCGTCCACGATCTTGTAGTCGAAGCCCTCGCCGCCGAGCTTCACCCAGAGGCTGTCGTCGCTCTTCGACCGGGTCGCCAGGATCCCGAGCTCGGACAGCCCGTAAGTCTGCTTGAGCCGGACCTCCGGAAGCGCCCGGGAGAGCCGCTCCAGGGTCTGCTGCGGCATCGGTTCGGTCCCGTACGTGATGTGCGTCAGCGACGACAGGTCGTAGTTCTCGATCGCGCCGCTGATGAGCAGCATCGTCAGGAACGTCGGCGTGGTGGGCAGCACGTTCACCCGGTGTCGCTGGACCGTGGCGAGCACCTCGTCCGGCGTGCGGTCCGGGACGGTCACGACCGTCCCGCCGTGACCGAGGGTGTGCAGCAGGGTGTTGATGCCACCGATGTGGTCGAGGTTGAGGAACGACAGGATCCGCTGCGCCGGGCGGTTGCCCTGGTACCGCTCCACGATCCGGTTCAGGTCGAGCACGGACGCCTTGCTGCGCCCGGTCGTCCCGGAACTGAAGAGGACGAGTCCCGGCAGCGCCTTGTCGCGCAGCTGGTCGTACAGGGGGTGCGACGCCGTGACGCCGGTGCGTGAGACGGTAGGGTCGGAGGTGAGGTCGTCCGGGATCCGTACGATCCACTCGACCTCACCGACCTCGAGGAATTCGGTGCGCTTCGCCTCGGGCAGGCGCGTCATCGGGACGCAGATCGCGTGCAGCTCGGCCAGCGCGAGCAGCGCCGCGGCGGCCTGGGCGGAGTGCGGCGCCTCGACGGCGACGACCGCCCCCGACCCGATGCCGGCGTCACGGAGCGCGTCCCCGATCCGCGAGATGTCTCCGAGGAGCGTCAGGTACGTCGTGCTTCCTGTCTCGTCGATGATGGCGTCCTGGGAAGGCCATACCGTAAGTCGCTGGAGGTACGTGTCGATCATGTGGGTCAGCTCCTTGTTCGGTTCCAACGGGATCGATCCTGACCCTCGTCGTCGGGGTTGCCCAGCCACCGTCGGAACCAGTGCCGTGGGCACTGGTGGCAGCACTACCAGCACAAACGCATCCGGCCGGCCTCTGCCGTGGGTAGGTTTGCGCCGGAGGTGATCGCCGTGCGCGACGTGATGGACGAGCTGCTCGGATGGTGGCGCGCAGGAAGGTCCGTGGGGATGGGAACCGTCGTGGGCACCTTCCGTTCCGCGCCTCGCCCGCCCGGCGCGGTGATGCTCGTCGGCCCGGGTGACGACGGCACGTCGCGTGCTGTCGGATCGGTCTCCGGCGGCTGCGTCGAGGGCGCCGTGTTCGACCTGGCGCACGAGGTGGCGGTCTCCGGCGGGCCCGTGCTGCGGCGCTACGGCATCTCCGACGACGACGCGTTCGCCGTCGGCCTCACCTGCGGCGGCATCCTGGACGTGTTCACCGAACGCGTCGACAGGGAGTCCTTCCCGGAGCTCGGGCAGATCGCCGACGACGTCGCCGCGGGGCGTCCGGTCGCCGTCGCCACGCTCGTCGAGCACCCGGTCGCGTCGCTCGTTGGCCGGCGGATGGTCCTGCGTCCGGGCGGGGCGGCGTCGTCCCCGACGTCGGCAGGCCCCGCCGTCCTCGCCTCGGCGCGGATGGACGACGCCGTGCGCGACGACGCCCTCGGCCTGCTCGCCGGCGGGCTCAGCGAGACGATCACCTACGGCCCCGACGGCGAACGACGGGGTGCGGGCGCCCGCGTGTTCGTCGCCTCGTTCGCACCGCGCCCGCGCCTGCTCGTGTTCGGTGCCATCGACTTCGCCGCCGCCACCGCACGCATGGGCTCGTTCCTCGGGTACCACGTCACCGTCTGCGACGCACGTCCCCTCTTCGCCACCGCCACGCGGTTCCCCGGCGCCGACGAGGTCGTCACCGACTGGCCCCACCGCTACCTGCGCGCGGAGGCCGAGGCGGGGCGCGTCGACGGGCGCACCGTGATCTGCGTCCTGACCCACGACCCGAAGTTCGACGTCCCCGTCCTGGAGATCGCCCTCGGCCTGGACGCCGCGTACGTCGGGGCGATGGGCTCCCGCCGCACCCACGACGACCGCCTCGCGCGGCTGCGCGAGGCCGGGGTGCCCGACGACGCCCTCGCCCGCCTGCACAGCCCCATCGGCCTGGACCTCGGCGCCCGGACCCCGGAGGAGACCGCGGTCAGCATCGCCGCGGAGATCGTCTCCACGCGCTGGGGCGGCTCGGGAAGATCGCTGACCGCCAGGTCGGGTCCGATCCACGCGGGCGTCGGGAGCTGACCACGTTCCGGGCGGCAGGGATCGTGCTCGCCGCGGGCGCCGGGTCCCGGTTCGGGAGGCCGAAGGCGCTCGCGGCCTCGGCCGACGGCGTGCCCTGGGTGCGGCGGGCGTGCTCCCTGCTGCGCGACGCCGGGTGCGAGCGGGTGGTCGTCACCCTCGGCTCCCGCGCGGACGAGGCCGCCGGCCTCGTCCCCGGAGGGGCGGACGTCGTCGTCGTCCCGGACTGGAGGGACGGGATGTCGGCCTCGTTGCGCGCGGGCCTCGGGACCCTGGCGCAGGGTGACGCCGACGTCGCGGTGATCACGCTCGTCGACCTGCCCGGGCTGCGCGCCGACGCGATCGGCCGGCTTCTGGAGGCTCCGTCCTTCCCGCCGTCGCCGCCGGGCCCGGCGCGCGCGATGCTGCGCCGGGCGGCCTACGGGGGGCGGCCCGGCCACCCCGTGGTGATCGGGCGCGATCACTGGACGGCGGTCGGGGCGTCGGTGACCGGGGATCGCGGCGCCGCGAGGTACCTGGAGGCGCACGGCGCCGCCGTCGTCGACTGCACGGACCTCGGCGGCGGCGACGACGTCGACGCCGGGCCCGGTGCGCGGAGCGGTGATCCCGCCGGACGGTGACCGTGTCGGACAGGAGTGCGATGATGTGGCCGTGCCCCTGTACCGAGACGATGCGATCGTGCTGCGTACCCAGAAGCTGGGCGAGGCCGACCGGATCGTGACCTTCCTGACGCGCGAGCGCGGGAAGGTGCGCGCCGTCGGGCGCGGGGTACGGCGCACGTCGTCCCGGTTCGGGGCGCGGCTGGAGCCGTTCATGTCCGTGGACGTGCAGTTCCACACCGGCCGCACCCTCGACACCGTCACGCAGGCCGAGACCATCGGCGCCTACGCCCGCCCCATCTGCGAGGACTACGAGCTCTACACCGCCGGGACCGCCATGCTGGAGGCAGCCGACCGGCTCGTCAGCCACGAGGACGAGCCCGCCGTGCAGCAGTACTGGCTGCTCGCGGGCGCCCTGCGGGCGCTCGCGGAACGCCACCACGTCGCGGGGCTCGTGCTGGACTCCTACCTGCTGCGGGCACTGGCGGTGGCGGGCTGGGCGCTGTCGGCGCTCGACTGCGCGCGCTGCGGCGAGCCGGGCCCGCACACGGCGTTCAACGTGTCGCACGGCGGGGCGGTCTGCACCCGCTGCCGCCCGCCCGGCTCGCCGTCGCCGGCACCGGAGACGTTCGTGCTGCTCGCGGCGCTGCTGGCGGGGGACTGGACGACGGCGGACGCGTCCACGGCGCGGCACCGGAACGAGGCGAGCGGCCTGGTGGCCGCGTACAGCCAGTACTACCTGGAGAGGACCCTGAGATCGTTGAGGATGGTCGAGCGCTCATGACCGACGTGCACGCAGCCGCGGGCTCCCCGTCGCGGAACGGCCGGTACCTGGCCCCGTACCCGCACCCGTCGGGGGCGACGGCGCCGGAGATCCCCCGGAAGTTCCTGCCCCGGCACGTCGCCGTCGTCATGGACGGCAACGGGCGCTGGGCGAACGCGCGCGGCCTGCCGCGCACCGAGGGGCACCGGGCCGGGGAGGCCGCGCTGCTCGACGTCGTCGCCGGGGCCGTGGAGATCGGCGTCGAGCACATCTCGGCGTACGCGTTCTCGACCGAGAACTGGAAGCGGTCGCCCGAGGAGGTGGCCTTCCTCATGAACTTCACCGAGGACGTGATGCGCCGCCAGCTCGAGACGATGGCCTCGTGGGGCGTGCGGATCCGCTGGTCCGGGCGCCGCCCGAAGCTGTGGCAGAAGGTCATCAAGGTCCTCGAGCAGTGCGAGGAGTCCACGAGGAACAACACGGGCACAACGCTGACGATGTGCGTGAACTACGGCGGCCGCGCCGAGCTGGCCGACGCCGCCGCGGACATGGCCCGCGACGTGAAGGCCGGGCGCCTGAACCCGGAGCGCATCTCCGAGAAGACGATCCAGAAGTACCTGTACCTGCCGGACGTCCCCGACGTCGACCTGTTCCTGCGGTCCGGCGGCGAGCAGCGGTCCAGCAACTTCATGCTCTGGCAGGCCGCCTACGCCGAGATGATCTTCTTCCCGGAGCCCTGGCCGGACGTGGACCGGACGCACCTGTGGCGGGCGGTGGAGGAGTACGCCCGCCGCGACCGCCGCTACGGCGGCGCGATCGACGCGGTCGCGACATAGCGAAGGGCGAGGGCGAGGTCGGTGACCTCGCCCTCGCCCCGTTCCTGGGTCAGCCCAGGATCTTGCCGAGTTCCTCGGCGAGGGCCGGGACGCCCTCGGGCCAGTCGTAGGACAGGGCCGTGGGCGGGGAGACCGAGGAGACCGGGACCTGGCCGACGACCTGCGCGACCATTCCGGCCTTCACGGCCGGGAGGGCCCGCAGCTGCTTGGAGTCCGGCAGCTTCTCGGCCTCCTCCTCGGTGTACGTGTAGGCGACGACGACGTCGGACTCGAGCTTGTCCAGCTCCTCGTACGAGAGGGTGTAGAAGAAGTCCTTGCCCTGGGTCGGGTCGAGCTCGTCGACGGCCGGGGCGGTGGTGAAGCCGAGCTTCTCCAGGAATCCGGCGCGGGCGTCGGAGGAGTTGTAGACGTAGACCAGGCCCTCGGACGGGGCGTCCACGATCGCGGCGACCGTCTTGCCCTCGAACTCGGGGTGCTCGGCCTTGATGCCGGCCAGGTACTCGTCGACGTCGGCGAGGACCTGGTCACCCTGGTCCGCCAGGCCCAGGGCCTCGGACGTGATCTCGATGGTCTCGTCCCACTCGGTGGTCCACGGGTCGCCGGTGTAGGCGACGACCGGGGCGATCTCGGAGAGCAGGTCGTACTGCTCCTGCGTGACGCCCGAGTAGGGCGCGAGGATCAGGTCCGGCGCGGCCTCCGCGAACTGCTCGTAGGGGACCTCCTCGCCGCCGCTGGCGTCGTCGAGGACGACCGGCAGTTCCTCGCCCGCCTCCTCGTAGGCCTGCTCGACCCACGGCAGCAGGTTGTCCTCGCCGACGGTCCAGACCTGCTCGGCGACGGCGACCGGGAACACGCCCACGGAGATCGCGGCCTCGGTGGAACCCCAGCCCCAGGTGGCGACGCGCTCGGGCGCCCGGTCGATCGTGGTCTCGCCGAAGGCGTGCTCGATCGTGACGGGGAACTGCCCGGCCGCGGCAGCGGAGGCGGTCTCGTCCGCCGCCGGGGCGGCCTCGCCCGCGGCACACGCGGACAGGGACAGGGCGGCAGCGGCGACGACGGCCGCAACGGAAGTGCTCTTCATGAGGCGAGCCTAACCTTCGTTCATCCGAATTAGGTCACGGGAGTGTTGCGAATTGCTGCGTGCCGCATCACAGTGCGGCCGCTCGGCCGGGCCCGCGCCAGGGTTCCGTCAGCGCGGTACGGCGTGCCGCCGTCCCCGCGGCACCACCAGCGGCGTGCCGGACACCGGGTCCGGCACGATCTCGGCGTCCAGGTCGAACGCCTCGCGCACGACCTCGCTCGTCAGCACCTCGCCCGGGTCGCCCTGGGCGACCACGGTCCCGGAGCTCATCACCACGAGGTTGTCCGCGTACCGGGCCGCCAGGTTCAGCTCGTGCAGCACCATCGCGACAGTGGTGCCCCGCTCCTTGTTGAGCTCCGCGAGCAGGTCGAGCAGGTCGAGCTGGTGCCGCACGTCGAGGAACGTCGTCGGCTCGTCCAGCAGCACGATGTCGGTCTGCTGGGCGAGCACCATCGCGATCCACACGCGCTGCCGCTGCCCGCCGGACAGCTCCTCGAGGGGGCGGTCGGCGAGATCCTCGGTGCCGGTCGCGGCCAGCGCGGCGGTCACGACGGCGTCGTCGTCCGACGAATGGTGTCCGAACCAGCCCTGGTGCGGGTACCGGCCGCGCGCGACGAGCTCGGCGACCCGGACGCCGTCGGGCGCGATCGAGGACTGCGGCAGCACGCCGACGACGCGCGCGAGCTCCTTGCGCGGCATCGCGGACACGTCGCGGTCGCCGAGCAGCACGCGCCCGCCGGACAGGGGGTGCAGGCGCGCGAGGCCGCGCAGCAGCGTCGACTTGCCGCAGGCGTTCGGGCCGACGATCGCGGTGACGCGGCCCTGCGGCAGCGTCAGGTCGAGACCGTCGATGACGGTGCGGCCGTCGTAGCCGAGGACGACGCCGTCGGCGCGCAGGGTCAGGTCCGCCGGGGAGGTGTTCACCCGAGGTTCCTCCTCTCGTTCGTGGCGAGCAGCCACAGCAGGTACGGGGCGCCGACCAGGCCGGTCACGATCCCGACGGGGGCGCCGACGCCGAACAGCTCGTGCTGCCCGGCGAGGTCGGCGGCGAGGGTGAGCACGGCGCCCGCGGCGGCGCTGGCGGCCAGGGCCGGCGTGCCGTCGTCGAGCAGACGACGGGCGATCGCGGGGGAGACCAGGGCGACGAACGCGATCGGCCCGGCCATGGAGGTGGCGAGCGCGACGAGGCCGACCGCGGTGAGCAGGGAGCCGACCCGGACGGCGTCGACGTGCACGCCGAGCGCGCGGGCGTTGTCGTCGCCCAGCGCCAGCGGGCCCTGGGACCGGGAGAGCAGCGCCGCGACCAGGGCGAGCGTGAGCACCCCGGCCAGGAGCAGGCCGATCTCCCCGTCGCGGACGTCGGCCACCGAGCCGACGGTCCACATCAGGGCCGACGCCGCCTCGCGGTCGTCGGCGCGGGCGAGCAGCCAGGACAGGAACGAGCCGCACAGGTAGGAGAAGCCGACGCCGACGAGCACGAACCGGATCGAGTGCAGGCCGCGGCGCCAGGCGAAGAACCAGATCGCCAGCGCCACGAGCGTGGCACCGCCGAACGCGGACGCGGCGACCGCGAAGCCCGACAGCCCGAACGCGAGCAGCGCGGTGACCGCGCCGAGGCTCGCGCCGGCGCCGATGCCGAGGATGTCCGGGGAGGCGAGCGGGTTGCGCAGCGTGCCCTGGAACAGCGCCCCGGCCAGGCCGAACGCGGCCCCGACCAGGATCGCGGCCTGGACCCGGGGGAGCCGGAGGCGCTGCACGACGAACAGGTCGCCGCGGTCGCCGATGCCGAAGGCGGCGCCGAACGCGCGCAGTGGGGTGAGGTCGGAGTCGCCGAGCATCAGGCCCGCCGTGGCCAGGGCGGCCAGCGCGACCAGCGCGACGCCCAGCACGAGGGTGAGCCGACGACGCCGGGCGAACCGCAGCGAGCGGACCGCGGTCCCGGGCGGGAGAGCGGTGGTGAGGGGTGCGGTGGTGGTCATCTCACACCCCCGCCACGCTGCGGCCGCGGGCGACCGCGACGAGGACGGGCGCGCCGACGAGGGCGGCGACGACGCCGGCCTCCAGCTCGCTGCCCGGCAGCACGAGCCGCCCGGCGACGTCGGCGCCGAGCAGCATCACGGGGCCGAGGATCACCGCGACGGCCACGATCCAGCGGTAGTCGGTGCCGACCAGGCGCCGGGCCGCGTGCGGCACGGCCAGGCCGACCAGGGCGATCGGCCCGGCGAGCGCGGTCGCGGTGCCCGACAGCAGCACGATGGCGAGCCCGGACAGCACCCGGGTGGTGCCGACGCGCTGGCCGAGCGCGGCGGCGACGTCGTCGCCGAGCGCGAGCATGTTGAGGCGGTTCGCCATCACGACGCTCAGCACCAGGCCGACCACGACGAACGGCCAGAGCTGGGCGAGCGCGGCCGAGCGGACCCCGGCCAGGGACCCCACGGCCCAGAACCGGTACAGGTTGAAGGCCTCCTGGTCCTGCATGAGGACGAGGGTGACCAGCGGCGTGAGCAGCGCGGTCACCGTGGCGCCGACGAGCGCCAGCCGCACGGGGCGGCCCGCGCCGATGGAGAAGACGAGCAGGGCGGCCGCGGCGGAGCCGGCGAACGCGAACCAGATGTAGCCGAGGGGCGAACCGACGCCGAGCAGCAGGGCCGAGCACACGATCGCGAGGCTGGCGCCCGCGTTGAGGCCCAGGAGCCCCGGGTCCGCGATCGGGTTGCGGGTCACCCCCTGGACCAGGGTCCCCGCCAGGGCGAGGGCGGCGCCGGCGGTGATGCCGACGATCGTGCGGGGCAGGCGTTGTTCGAGCACGACGCGGGTGTCCTGGTCGTCCGGCAACGGGGCGCGCGTGGCCCAGGTGACGAGGGTGTCCCACACGTCCGCGGGGTGGATGTCGCGGACACCCAGCGCGAGGCTCGCCAGGATGGTCGCGCCGAGGGCCGCGGCCAGGCCGAGCAGGACGAGGGTCCTGCGCCGAGCCCTGTCAGGGGTGCGGGTCACCTCACCGGCCGCAGCCGGACTGGGTGAGGTAAGCATTGCCTAAGTCTGACACATGGGGTGCGGTGGTTGGACCGCGGGTCCGCGCAGTGCGGCCGGGCGGGTGGCTCCGGGAACGACGCAGCCGAGGCAGCAGGTCCGGTCTGGACCTCGCTGCCTCGGCCGATGGCGCCGGGTCCCTCGTCAGACGCCCGGGAGGTGGCCCGCCAGGTAGGTGACGAGCTGGTCGATCGAGACGCGCTCCTGGGCCATGGAGTCGCGGTGGCGGATCGTGACCGCCTGGTCCTCGAGGGTGTCGAAGTCGACGGTGACCGCGAGCGGCGTGCCGATCTCGTCCTGGCGGCGGTACCGCTTGCCGATGGCCTGGGTCACGTCGTAGTCGATGTTCCAGTACTTGCGCAGCTCGGCGGCGATCTTCTCCGACGTGGGCAGCAGCTCCGCGGACTTCGACAGCGGCAGCACCGCGACCTTGACCGGCGCGAGGCGCGGGTCGAGGCGCAGCACCGTGCGCTTGTCCACGCCGCCCTTCGTGTTCGGCGCCTCGTCCTCGTCGTAGGCCTCCACCAGGAAGGCCATCAGCGAGCGGGTCAGGCCCGCGGCCGGCTCGATGACGTACGGGAAGTACTTCTCGTTGGTGGCCGGGTCGCGGTACTGCAGGTCCTTGCCCGAGTGCTCCGAGTGCGTCTTGAGGTCGAAGTCGGTGCGGTTCGCGATGCCCTCGAGCTCGCCCCACTCGCCGCCGGTGAAGCCGAAGCGGTACTCGATGTCCACGGTGCGCGTCGAGTAGTGGGACAGCTTGTCCTTCGGGTGCTCGTAGTGGCGCAGGTTCTCCCGCGCGATGCCGAGGTCCGTGTACCAGTCCGTGCGGTAGTCGATCCAGTACTGGTGCCAGCGCTCGTCCTCGCCCGGCGTGACGAAGAACTCCATCTCCATCTGCTCGAACTCGCGGGTGCGGAAGATGAAGTTGCCCGGCGTGATCTCGTTGCGGAACGACTTGCCGATCTGGCCGATGCCGAACGGGGGCTTCATCCGGGCCGTCTGCGCCACGTTGGCGAAGTTCACGAAGATGCCCTGCGCGGTCTCGGGGCGCAGGTAGTGCAGGCCGGACTCGTCCTCGACCGGGCCGAGGTACGTGCGCAGCATCATGTTGAAGTCGCGCGGCTCGGTCCACTCGCCGCGGTTGCCGCAGTTCGGGCAGGCGATCTCCGCCAGGCCACCCTCGGGGGCGCGGCCCTTCTTCTCCTCGAACTCCTCGAGCATGTGGTCCTCGCGGAACCGCTTGTGGCAGCTCAGGCACTCCGTCAGCGGGTCGTTGAAGGCGCCCACGTGGCCGGACGCGACCCACACCGGGCTCGGGAGGATGACCGCGGAGTCCAGGCCGACGACGTCGTCCCGGCTCTGCACCATCGAGCGCCACCACTGCCGCTTGATGTTCTCCTTGAGCTCCACCCCGAGCGGGCCGTAGTCCCACGCGGACCGCGTACCGCCGTAGATCTCGCCCGACTGGAAGACGAAACCTCGCTTCTTGGCGAGCGAGACGACGGCGTCGAGCTTGGCGGTCTGCGCGGAGCGCGATGGCTTGTCGGACACGGGGTATCTCTCCAGATGGATGGGCTTGCCGAGTGGGTCCCGGCAAACGGCGTGATGTCGTGCTCCAGCCTACCCGCCGAGGGCCCGGGGGCCCGGGAGTCATCCACAACGGGGCCGGAGTTTGACTTGGGTTCTTCGCAGGCGTGAGAATCGTTCTCATGAATCGCCGACACCTCGCACTGCCCGCCCTCGCCTCGGCGGCCCTGATCGCCGCCGCCGGATGCACCGCGGCGGGCGGTCCGGGGCCGTCCGGGGCCGACGGCGTGTCGGTGCTCGCCTCGTTCTACCCGTTGCAGTACGTCGCGGAGCAGGTGGGCGGCGAGCACGTCCAGGTGGACAACCTGACCCCGCCGTCGGCCGACCCTCATGACCTCGAGCTCTCCCCGGCCCAGGCGCGCCGGATCGGCCAGGTCGACCTCGTCGTGTTCCAGTCCGGCCTGCAGCCCGCCGTCGACGAGGGCATCGAGGCGCGCGCGCCCGCGCACGTGGTCGACGCCGCCGGGTTCGCCGATCTGGCCGCGGCGGAGGCGGACGAGCACGCCGGCGAGGAACACGCCGGCGAGGAACACGCTGAAGACGAGCACGCCGGGGAGGAGCACGAGCACGGCGCCACCGACCCGCACTTCTGGCTCGACCCCAGCCGCCTGGCCGCCCTGGGCCAGGTCGTCGCCGACGAGCTGTCCGCCGTCGACCCCGAGCACGCCGACGACTACGCGGCCGGTGCCGCGAAGCTCGGCCGGGACCTGGAGGAACTGGACCAGGAGTTCGCCGACGGCCTCGCGACCTGTGCGGGTTCGACGGTCGTGACCAGCCACGCCGCCTTCGCCTACCTGGCGGACCGTTACTCGCTCGAACAGGTCGGCCTCACCTCGTTCGACCCGGAGGCCGAGCCGTCGCCGGCCCGCCTGCGCGAGGTCGCCGGGATCGCGCGCGAGAACGACGTGACCACCGTCTTCAGCGAGACGCTGGTCAGCCTCGAGGTCGCCGAGACCCTCGCCGGGGACCTGGGCCTGCGGACCGCCACGCTCGATCCCCTGGAGGGCCTGAGCGAGGAGCGCCTCGCCGAGGGCGCGGACTACCCGGGCGTCATGCGTGAGAACCTGGACGCACTGACGGAAGGCCTGGAGTGCGAGTGACCGAACCAGCAAGGACACGGCCCGGCGGCATCGGGACCGTTGTCACCGAGCCCGGCGCCGAGCCGGTGATCGACGTCGGGCGTCTCCATGTCCACGCGGGCGCGAGCCACATCCTGCGCGGGATCGACCTGACGATCCGCGCGGGGGAGACCGTCGCGCTGCTCGGCGCCAACGGCTCCGGCAAGTCGACGCTCGTCAAGGCGCTGGTGGGCACGGTGACTCCGTCGCAGGGCACCGTCGGCCTGCTGGGCGCGCGGCTCGGGACGGACCGGGTGCCCTGGGAGCGCGTGGGTTACGTGCCGCAGCGCGTCGGGGCGGGCGGCGGCGTGCCGTCGACGGCGGCCGAGGTCGTCGCGTCCGGCCTGCTCAACGGGCGCCGCTGGTGGCTGCCGCGCGGCTGGCGGGGGCGCGTGCGCGACGCGCTGGGCGAGGTCGGGCTCGCGGACCGAGCGGATTCCGCGATGCAGGTGCTGTCCGGCGGTCAGCAGCAGCGCGTCCTGATCGCGCGCGCCCTGGTCCGAGACCCGGACGTGCTCGTGCTCGACGAGCCGGTCGCGGGTGTCGACCGGCCCAGCCAGGAGGCGTTCGCCGCCACGGTGCGCCGGCTCGGCGAGCGCGGGGTGACGGTGCTCGTCGTCCTGCACGAGCTCGGGGAGCTCGCCGGTCTCGTCACGCGCGCGGTCGTGCTGCGGCACGGCGTCGTCGTGCACGACGGCGAACCGCCGCGGCCTCGCACCGAGCACGGCGCGGCGACCCATCATCACCAGCATCCGCACGACGACGCGACGCGCCGGCGGCCTGCGCTCACCCAGAACCCCGTCGCCGCCGACCCCGAGGAGGTGGCGCCGTGAACCCGCTCGCGGAACTCGGCTGGATGTTCACCGACCCGTTCATGCAGCGCGCCCTGCTGGCCGCGCTCCTGGTGGGCGCGTCGGCGCCCGTCGTCGGGACGTACCTGGTGCAGCGCCGGCTGTCGCTGCTCGGTGACGGGATCGGGCATGTGGCGCTGACCGGCGTCGCGCTCGGCTGGCTCATCGGGGCCGCCCTCGGCGTCGCCCCCGACACCCTGGCGGTGCCGGGTGCCGTGGTGGCCGCCGTCGCCGGGGCGCTGGCGATCGAGCTGGTGCGACGGCGCGGGCGGACCTCCGGCGATCTCGCGCTGGCCATCATGTTCTACGGGGGGATCGCCGGCGGCGTGCTGCTGATCGGCATCGCCGGAGGTTCCAACGGGAACCTCATGCAGTACCTGTTCGGGTCGATCTCCACGGTGTCCGACACGGACCTGGCGCTGACCGTGGTGCTGTCCGTCGTGGTGCTCGCCGTGGGGGTGGGGCTGCGGGCCGCGCTGTTCTCGGTGAGCCACGACGAGGACTTCGCCGTCGCCTCCGGGCTGCCGGTGTGGCTCCTGAACGCGGCGGTCGCGATCGTCGCGGCGCTCACGGTGACCGTCGCCATGCGGGTGGTGGGGCTGCTGCTGGTCAGCGCGCTGATGATCGTGCCGGTGGCCGTGGCCCAGCAGCTCACGCACTCGTTCGCGCGGACGATGACGACGGCGTCCGTGGTCGGCGTCGTCGTGTGCGTGACGGGCCTGACCATCACCTACTTCCAGGACGTGTCGCCGGGCGCGACCATCGTCGTCCTGGCTGTGGGGGTCTACGCTGTGGCTGCCGCCGTCCGCCCGCTCGTGGCGCGACGGCGTCCGGCCCAGGATCCCCATCCTGATCTGCCCGACGACGTCGAGCTGCCGCCCGCCGAGCGGAAGGCCGCCGACCAGGAGGTGTGCACGTGACCACTCGCATGACCAGGCAGCGGGCCGCTGTCGCCGAGGTGCTCGACGAGCAGGACGAGTTCCGCTCGGCGCAGCAGCTCCACGAGATGCTGCGGGCGCGCGGCGACTCGGTCGGGCTGGCGACGGTCTACCGCACGCTCCAGACCCTCGCGGAAACCCACGAGGTGGATCACCTGCGCAACGCCGACGGCGAGGTGCTGTACCGGCGGTGCGAGCGGGTGGAGCACCATCACCACCTGGTGTGCCGGTCCTGCCGCCGCACGATCGAGATCGACGGCCCGACGGTCGAGACGTGGGCCGCCAAGGTGGGCGCCTCGCACGACTTCACCGACATCGACCACACCATCGAGCTGTGGGGGACGTGCAAGGACTGCCGGTCGGCCTCAGGTTGAGTCGCGTTCCACCAGCGACGTCGGGAGCGTGATCCCCGCGGGCTCCTCGCCGTTGATCACCTCGTGGAGCAGCCGGACCATCTCCGAGCTGATGCGGGCGAACGGCTGGCGCATGGTGGTCAGGGCCGGGTGCATCGCGGCGGCGACGCCGGAGTCGTCGAACCCGCCCACGGCGACGTCGCCGGGCACGCTCCGGCCGGCGGCCTGCAGGGCGGCGAGGGCCCCGGCCGCCATGAGGTCGGAGGCGACGAACACCGCGTCGAGGTCGGGGCGCCGCTCCAGCAGCTCGGTCATGGCCAGGCGGCCGGACTCGCGGGTGTAGTCGCCGGTGGCGACCAGGGACTCGTCGAACCGCTCGCCCAGTGTCTGCCGGTATCCCTCGAGGCGCAGGGTGCCGCCCGGGGTGTCGAGCGGGCCCGTGATGGTCGCGATCCTGGTGCGTCCCCGGTCGAGCAGGTGGCGCGTCATCGTGACCGCCCCGGATCTGTCGTCCGCCGCGACGTACCCGACCCTGCCCTCGAACCCCAGGGGGACGCCGCACGCGACGACCGGGACGTCGTGGTCGATCAGGTCGGCGACGATCGGGTTGCCGCGGTGCGACGAGATGAGCAGAACCCCGTCCACGTGCCCGGCGGCGACGTACCGGGTGATCTGCCGCCGCTCGGCCGCGGTGCCCGCGACCATGAGCAGCAGCGGCATCTCCCGGCCGGACAGCTCCTCGGCGACCCCGCGCAGCAGCACGGAGAAGTTGGGGTCCTCGAACAGCAGGTGCTGCGGCTCGGTGAGCAGGAACGCGATCGAGTTCGACCGGGACGTGACCAGCGAGCGGGCGTGCTGGTTGGCCACGTACCCGACCTCCACGATCGCCCGCTCCACGGCGTGGTGGGCCTCGGGGGAGACCCACTTGCCGCCGTTGAGGACGCGCGACACGGTGCCGCGGGACACCCCCGCGGCGGCCGCGACGTCGCGGATAGTGGGTCTCTTGTTCGCGGTGCTCACGCCTTGACGGCCCCCGCGGCGAGGTCGACCTGCCAGAACCGCTGCAGGAGCAGGAACAGGGCGATCAGGGGCACGATCGACAGCAGCGCGCCGGTCACCACGAGGGTGTACATGGCGGGCTGCGATGCGCCCTGGTTGAGCAGTCCGGAGAGTCCCACGGTGAGCGGGAACAGTTTGTCGTCGCCGAGCATGATGTAGGGAAGCATAAAGTTGTTCCAGATGGCGACAAACTGGAAGAGGAAAACGGTCACCAGCCCGGGCGTCATCATGGGAGCCGCGATCTGCACGAACGTGCGCAGCTCCCCGGCGCCGTCGGTGCGCGCGGCCTCGACGACGTCGTCCGGTACGGCCGCGGCCGCGTAGATGCGGGCGAGGTAGATGCCGTACGGGCTGATGATGCTGGGCAGGAGCACGGACCAGTACGTGTTCGTCAGCTCCACCTGCGCCAGCAGGAGGTACTGCGGGATCGCGAGGACGACGCCCGGGACGAGCACCCCGGCGAGCAGGATGTCGAACACCACGCGCTTGCCGCGGAAGGAGTACTTCGCCAGGGCGTATCCGGCCAGCGCGGAGACGACGACGGACAGTGCCGCGCCTGCTCCGGCGTACAGGGCGGTGTTGAGCATCCAGCGCCAGAAGACCCCGTCCCGGTAGGCGGAGAGCTCGGCGATGTTGTCGGCCAGGTGGGCGGAGGGCACGAAGGTGAGGGTGGAGAACAGCTCGGCCGGGCTCTTCGTCGCCGCCAGGACGACCCAGACGACGGGCAGCAGGCAGTACAGGGCCCCGGCCAGCAGGATCGCGGTGGCCGCGGCACTGGGGCGGTCCCCCGCGGGGCGCCGCGGCGCGCGCGGGGGCGTGGCGGGGACGAGGGCGTCCGGGGTGGTGGTCACGGCGGTCATCGTTCCTCCGAGGCGAAGGCCCGGGACTGCACGAGGCGCAGGAACCCGAACGAGATCACGAACGTCGCCACCGCGATGATCACGGACGTCGCGGCGGCCGCGTACAGGTCGCCGCGCGTGAACGCGTCGCGGTACACCTTCATCAGGGGCGTCCAGGTGCTGGAGATGGCGTTCGACAGCGGTCGCAGCGTGGTGGGTTCGGCGAAGACCTGGAGCGTGGCGATCATCGAGAACACGAAGGTCATGATGATCGAGGGCGTCACGATCGGGATCTTGATCCGCCAGGCGATGCCGAGCTGGCCGGCGCCGTCGAGCTCGGCGGCCTCGTACAGCTCCTGCGGGATCGCCTTGAGCCCGGTGTAGATCACGACCATGTTGAAGCCGATCCCCGCCCAGATCGCGATGTTCGCGACGGCGAACATCACCAGGTCCGACTCGAACAGCGACGGCACGGACCAGCCGAACCGCTCGAAGATCCAGTAGAACGGACTGACCTCCGGCAGGTACAGGAAGCCCCAGAGCAGGGACGAGATCACGGCGGGCACGGCGTACGGCAGGAAGATCGCGATGCGGCTGAACCTGCGGGCGCGTGCCCGGCGGGCGTCGAGCAGCAGGGCGAACAGCAGCGCAGCGCCGAGCATGACGGGCACGACGATCAGTCCGTACAGCCCGACACGGCCGACCGAGGCGAGGAACTCGCTGTCGGCCAGCGCGGAGCCGTAGTTCTCCAGGCCCGCCCATACCTCCTGGCGGGAGCCCGCGCCGAGACCCAGGCCGCTGACCTTCTCGGTGCGGAAGCTGAGGTACACGGCGTACCCGATGGGCGCCGCGAGGAACGCGGCGAACAGGACGATCGCGGGGGACAGGAACAGCCAGGGGGCGGCGTGGCGGCGGGGGCCGGTGCGGCCGCGGCCGGGGGCTGCGCCACCGGTGCGGCCGCGGCCGGGGGCGGTGCCGCGTCGTGTGCTGGTGGCCGGCGGCAGTTCGAGCACGCCGGCCGGCGCCGGGCGGCGTGCCTCGGGGGCCCGCCGGCGCGGTGCGTCGGTTCGGGTGGGGTCCGTCATCGTCACTCCGCGACGCTGAATCCGGAGTTCACGAGGTCGTCCGTCGTGATCTGCTGGATCGCGGTGACCGCGTCGGTGAAGGCGCCGGCGTCCTTCGCCTTGGTCGCCTTGGCGAACTCGTCCTCGTAGGCGCTGTACGCCACGTTGATGTTCGGCCCGTAGACGAACGGCTGCGTGGTCCTGGCGGTCTGCGCGGCGATCTCGTAGAAGTCCTTCTGGTTCGAGAAGAACTCGGGCGGGGCGGACAGCGCGTCCTCGGAGCCGGGGATGTCCGCGGGGTACAGGCCGGACTCCTCCACCAGGGCCTTGACCGCCTCGGGGTCGGTGTTCAGCCACTCGATGAACTGCGCGGCCTGTGCCGGGTGCTCCGACTGGGTGGTGACCGCTGTCGCGGAGCCGCCCCAGGCGCCCGTCGCCTCGGTTCCCTCGTCCCACTGCGGCATCGGCGCCATCTCCCACTTCCCGGCGGTGTCGGGTGCGTTCCCCGCGAGCACGCCGGGCGCCCAGATCGCCGACAGCCAGCCCACCTGGGTGCCGTCGTTCAGGCCCTGGTTCCACTCCGGGGTGTACATCGGCTTGTTGTCGATGACGCCCTCCTCGACGAGTTCGCCCCAGTACTCGGCCACGCGCGTGACCTCCGGGCCGTCGACGTTCACCGACCAGGCCTCGCCCTCGATCCCGTACCAGGACGCGCCCGCCTGCTGGGTGAGGCCGGCGAACCAGCCGGGGTCGGCGGCGGAGAACGTGCCGAGGTACTTCTCCGGGTCCTTCTCGTGCAGTTCGCGGGCGACCTCGGCGTACTCGTCCCAGGTGGCGGGGACCTCGAGGCCGTGCTCCTCGAAGATGTCGGCGCGGTAGTAGAACTGCATCGGGCCCGAGTCCTGCGGCACGGCGTAGACCGCGTCGGTCCCGAGGGTGACCGCCGTCCAGACACCCTCGGCGAAGTGCCCGGCGGTGTCCTCGCCGAGTTCGCCGGAGATGTCCGCGAGCGCCTCGCTGGAGACGAGGTTCGGGATCGACTGGTACTCGGCCTGCATGACGTCGGGCGCGCCGGAGCCCGCCTCGATCGCGGTGAGCAGCTTCGTCACGGCGCCCTCGCCGCCGTCCTGCTTGTTCACGGTGACCTGGATGCCGGGGTTCTCGGCGTTCCAGGTGTCGACGACCTTCTCGATGCCGGGGGCCCACGTCCAGAACGTGAGCTCGACGGGGCCGGCCGGTTCGCCGGGCTGCTCGGCGGTGGAGCCGGAGCAACCGGCGGCGAGCAGAGCGGTGGCGGCGAAGACCGCACCGGTCCTCCTGGTGCCTGGGGTCAGGCGCATCTGTCCTCCTCGTCAAGGACCATCGCGCGGACGGGCTGGGGCCCGGCCGTTTCACGACAGCGTGAGTTCTTCCGTGTACGGCTGTGCACGGTCACAGTAGAGCCCGGGTCCGGCCGGCGCAAGGTGTCCACAGATTCCGGCGAGAGCTTGCGTTCCTGCCCGATCCTGGTGTGAACTGTGGGTCAGAACGACTGGGACCGTACACAGACCGAACGATCGTTCCGTCCCGGTGAGACCGCACGACGCTGTGTCGAGGAGAATCGATGCCCTGGAGTCACCCGCCCGTCGGGCCCGCCTACGACGGCTGGCTGCCCGGAACGGAAACCCTCTGCTACGGGGGCGACTACAACCCCGAGCAGTGGCCCGAGGAGGTCTGGGCCGAGGACGTCCGCCTGATGCGAGAAGCGGGCGTGAACCTCGTCAGCATCGGGATCTTCAGCTGGGCGCTGCTGGAACCGCGCGAGGGCGAGTTCGACTTCGGCTGGCTCGACCGCGTCATCGAGCTGCTCCACGCGAACGGGATCCGCGTCGACCTCGGCACCCCTACGGCCGCACCGCCCGCCTGGTTCTACGCCACCCATCCGGACACCCGCGTCGTCACCCGCGACGGCACCGTGATGGGCCCCGGCTCCCGGGGCATGGTCTCGCCGAGCGCGCCCGCCTACCGCCGCGCGGCCGTCCGGATCACCACCGAACTCGCCAGGCGCTACGGGCGGCACCCCGCTCTGGCGCTCTGGCACGTGCACAACGAGTACGGCGCCCCGGTCTCCGACGACTACTCCGTCCACGCCGAGCGCGCCTGGCGCCGGTGGCTGCGCGAGCGGTACGGCACGCTCGACGCGCTGAACGCCGCCTGGGGTACGGCCTTCTGGGGCCAGGTCTACGGCGAGTGGGACCATGTGCAGGTCCCGGCCGCCGCGCCGACGACGGTCAACCCGGCACAGCGGCTCGACTTCGCGCGCTTCACCGACACGCAGCTGCTGGCCTGCTTCACGGCCGAGCGCGATGCGATCCGCGAGCACTCCGACGTGCCGGTGACCACCAACTTCATGGCCGCCTCGTGCCCGTCCACCGACCTGTTCCGGTGGGCCCGCGAGGTGGACGTCGTCTCGAACGACCACTACCTGACGGCCGCCGACCCCCGCGCCGAGGTCGGCCTGGCGCTCGCTGCCGACCTCACCCGGTCGGTCGCCGGGGGCAAGCCGTGGCTGCTGCTGGAGCACTCGACCTCCGCCGTGAACTGGCAGCCCCGCAACGTGGCCAAGCGTCCCGGCGAGATGGCCCGCAACTCCTTCTCCCACCTGGGCCGCGGCGCCGACGCGATCATGTTCTTCCAGTGGCGCGCCTCCCGCTCGGGCGCGGAGAAGTTCCACTCGGCGATGCTGCCGCACGCCGGCACGTCCAGCCGGGTGTGGCGCGAGGTGATGGAGCTCGGCGCCGACCTCGGCAAGCTCGCCGAGCTCCGCGGCTCCCGGGTGCGCGCCGACGTCGCGCTCCTGTGGGACACCGAGTCGTTCTGGGCCCAGGACCTCGAATGGCGCCCCAGCGAGGCCGCCGGACACCGCGAGCGCGTCGACGCGTTCTACGACCGCCTCTGGCGCGACGGCCACACCGTCGACCTCGCGCGCCCGGAACACGACCTCAGCGGCTACAAGCTGGTCGTCGCGCCGGCGTCCTACCTGCTCACCGCCCAGGGCGCCGCGAACCTGACGCGGTACGTGGAAGCCGGCGGCACGCTCCTGGTCTCGTACTTCTCGGCGATCGTCGACGAGAACGACGCGGTCCACGAGGGCGGGTTCCTGGCCCCGCTGCGCGACGCGCTCGGCGTGACCGTCGAGGAGTTCCTGCCGCTGCGGGCCGGCGAGCGCCTGACCGTCAGGTACCAGGGCGCTCACGGACAGGACACTCCGGCGGACCTCACCGGGACGGTGTGGGCCGACGACCTGACGCCGGCGGGGGCCGAGACCGTCGGAACCTATGCCGGCGGGCCCAAGCCGGGCGGCGCGGCCGTCACCCGGCACCGGTACGGGGCAGGCACCGGCTGGTACGTCTCGACGAGCTTCGACGTCGAGACCCTCGCCACCGTGATGGCGGACGTGTACGCCGACGCCGGTCTGGCCCCGTCCGGCCTCCCGGAGGACCTGGAGGTGATCCGACGCCACGGTGACGGGGCCGGCTACGTGATCGCGATCAACCACGGCGCCGCCGACGCCAAGCTGCCGCTCGGCGGTTCGGCCACCGATCTGCTGGCCGGGGGCACGGTCGATCCGGGCGTGATCGTCCCGGCGGGGGCGGTGCGGGTGCTGCGCCAGGAGCGCTGACCGCGACACCAGCACCGACGGGCAGCACCACCGAAGTCGCATGACCGGACCCGGTACCGGCGGAACCTGGCGGGCCATCCGAACCCGCGAGATCCGCCGGTCCCGGTACGGACGAGAGACACGACGTCAAGGAGGACGTATGCGTAGGAGACGAGTACTGACATCACTGGCCGTGCTGGCCCTGGCCCTGCCCGCGGGCGCGGCTGCCGCGGTGACCGCCGAGCGCGCGCCCCGGGCCGAGGCCGTCGCGCGGAACGTGGTCGCCCTCACCAACCCCGGCTTCGAGAACGGGCTGGCGGGCTGGACGATCACCTCGCCCGCCGGCGGCGCCGCGGCCGCGAAGACGGAGGCGGGCGGCACGTCGTCCGCGAACCGGCTCACGCACTGGGCGGACCGCGAGTTCTCCGTGACCACGAGCCAGCGGGTCACGGTGCTGTCGGGCTGGTGGACCGCCGGCGCGATGGTGCGGGCGGGCGGCGGGCTCGGCGCGACGGACCTGTGGCTGTGGTGCGGCAACGGCCGCGCCGAGGCGGCGTCCACGGGGGTGCCGATGACGGAGGCGGACGACTCGTGGGTGCGCCTGTCGGTCTCGGCGTACTCGCCCGGTGGCACCTGCACGGTGTCCGTGGCGACCGACGGCCCCGCGGGTGCCTGGGTGAACGTCGACGACGTCGAACTGGTGCGCGGGCAGGCGACACGCGGGATCCGCGGCGGCGACCTGTCGGGCGTCGCGAAGAACGAGGACTTCGGCGCCGTCTACCGTGACGCGAACGGCACCGTGGCCGACCCGGTCGAACTGCTCGCGAGCAAGGGGATGAACCTGGCCCGGCTCAAGGTCTGGGTGGACCCGGCCGACGGGTACAACACGGCGACCCAGGTCGCTGCCATGGCCCGGCGCGCCGAGACGGCCGGGATGGCCGTCATGATCGACTTCCACTACTCGGACCGCTGGACCGATCCCGGCGCCCAGGGCACCCCGGCAGCCTGGGCGGACGCGGCCCCCGCGGAGATGGCCGGGCTGCTGGCGGATCACACCCGGGACGTCCTGACCGCCGTGCGCGACGCCGGGGTGAGTGTCGACTACGTGCAGATCGGCAACGAGATCAACCCGGGCATGATGTGGCCGCACGGCCAGACCTGGGACGTCGACCCGGACGACGGCGTCCCGGGGGCGCAGTGGGACAACCTGGCCCGGTTCCTCACGGCGGGCCACAACGCCTCCAAGGAGGTCTTCCCGCAGGCGAGGACGATCCTGCACCTGACCAACATCAACAACGGGATCGGCGGGCTGACCTGGTGGTTCGACGAGGTCACGGCACGCGACGTCCCGTTCGACCTCATCGGCCTCAGCTACTACGGCTACTGGCACGGTTCGCTGGGCGACCTGCAGCACGCGATCTCGACGCTGTCCGCCAGGTATCAGCGTGACGTCGTGGTGGTGGAGACCGCCTACCCGTTCACGCTGGCTGACGACGCCCCTGCCTGGGAGAACGTCGTCAACACGTCGGGCGAGCTGGTCGCCGGCTATCCCGCGACCCCGGCGGGACAGGCGGCGTGGTTCCGCGCGGTCCAGGACGTGACGGCGGCCGCACCCGGCGGCCGCGGCCTCGGCGTCGTCTGGTGGGAGCCCGCGTGGACCGCGGTCGCGGGCAACGGCTGGGACCCGGAGGACCCGTCCTCGGGCAACGCCTGGGAGAACCAGGCGATGTTCGGGTTCGACGACCGCCTGCTCCCGCAGGTCGCGGCGGAACTCGCCCCGGACCCGACCCGCTGAGCCCGGCGCGGAGTTCCGGGCGCCCGCCCGCCGCCGCGTGGCGGATGCGGCCGGAACTCCGCGCCGGAGCACCGCGCCGGAACTCCGCGCCGGAGCACCGCGCCGGAACTCCGCGCCGGAGCACCGCGCCGGAGCGTCCGCGGCGGAGCGTCCGCGGCGGAGCGTCCGCGACGCTTCGCCGCGACCTCGCGCGGATACTCCCGCGTAGAGGACTCCGTGTCCGGGACGCCACGCGACCCGGACAAACGCCCCGTGTGTCCGCACCCGGTTCGAACAGATCGGGTCAATTCCGATAGCCTCGGCCAGCGACCTGGGATCTCGCGACGTCCGCCCAGGGCACTCAACAGTTCGAGGAGTTCGTGGTGCTGTTCGATATCGCTGGGCGCGTGCCCCGGCCTCAGGTCCAGCCTCTGGTCGCGGGAGACCCGGTGGAACTCGGGGGGTACGAGATCCGGGGGCGGATCGGGAGCGGCGGCATGGGCGCCGTCTACCTCGGCGCGACCCGCAGCGGGCGTCTCCTCGCCGTCAAGGTGATCCACCCGGAGAGCACCGGCGACCAGGAGTTCCGGGCCAGGTTCCGGCGCGAGGTCTCCGCGGCGACCCGCGTGCGCAGCCGCCGGACGGCCGCGGTGATCGACTTCGACGTCGACGCCGCCGTGCCGTGGCTCGCCACGGAGTACATCGCGGGGCCGACGCTCGCCCAGGTCGTGGCCGCACACGGCGCGCTGCCCGACGACGCCGTCCGGGAGCTCGTCGCCGGGCTGGCCGAGGCGCTCGAGGCGGTCCATCGCGAGGGCCTCGTGCACCGGGACGTGAAGCCCGGCAACGTGATCCTCGGCCCCGACGGCCCGGTGCTGATCGACCTCGGCATCGTGGCCGAGTCCGAGGCGACCTCGCTCACGACGACCGGCCTGCAGCCCGGCACCCCGCAGTACATGTCGCCGGAACAGGCCCGCGGCGTGGCCGTGGGTCCCGCGTCGGACGTCTGGTCGCTCGGCGCGGTCGGGTACCTGGCGGCCACCGGCAGGGCGCCGTTCGGGACGGGCACCCTGGCGGCGCTGACCTATCGCATCGTGCACGACGAGCCCGCGCTCGCCCCGGTCCCGGACGCCCTGCGCGGGCTGATCCAGGCATGCCTGGCGAAGGATCCCGCCGCCCGCCCGGCGCCGCCGGCCCTGCTCCGGTCGGTGACCGGACCAGCCCCCGGCGCGGACCTTCCCCTCTACCGTGCGCCGGAGCCCACCGGAACGGGCACCCTCGACGACCCGACCCAGCTGAGAACGGGGACGGCGGTCGCCGACAGCGGTACGACGGTCCCGGACGGGAGGCCCGGCGGCACCGGCCTGTCCCGCTCCCGCCGGGGCCTGGTCGTCGTGCTCGCCGCGGCGGGCCTCGTGCTCGCCGCGGGAGGCGGAGCCGCCGCCTGGCACTTCTGGGGTGGGGGCGGGGAGCCGTCGCCCGTCGCGGAACGCTCGGCCGGCGCGACCGATGAGCCGAGCTCCGAGGCAGGCGACCGGGCCGGGGAGAAGAAGCCGGGCGACGAGCAGGGGAAGAAGAAGCAGTCCCCGAAACCGTCGTCGTCCCCGTCGCCGTCGTCGGTTCCCACGAGCAGCACGACGCCCGCCTCGAACACGACGCCGCTGCCCCGGGATCCGGGACAGGAACCCGCTGGTCCCAAGACCTTCGGTACCGGAACCGTCACGGTCGCCGGGGAGGTCAGGGTCGGGGCGACGCTGACCGCGCAACCGAGCGGCTGGAAGCCCGAACCCGCCTCACGGGAATGCCGGTGGACGGTCGGCGGCGCGGCGGGCGCCCTGGGCCCGTGCAGCTACGCCGTCACGATCGGCGACGTCGGGAAGGCGATCCAGGTCGAGCTGGCCGGCTCACGCGACGGCTACCAGCGGTCCTCCGTGCGCACCGTCGTGACCCAGAGTGTTCCCCAGCCGCAGGTGGCGCAGCCCCGCTGCTCGATCTACTGGACCGCGGGCAAGGTGTACAAGGGCTGGTTCGGGCACTGCGACGTCGAGCAGCTGGAGGGTGTCACCTACCGCTGGCAGTGGCGTGACGCCGCGACCGGGCAGATCGTCAGCAAGAACGACTACGAGACCGGACCGCGGGCGTGGATCCCGGGCACCCACGCCGGCAAGGACGTGATCTGCGTGGTGACCGCGACCCGCGAGGGCTGGCGGAGCAGCGAGTCCAAGGCCGCGGCGACCCTCCCTACGGAGTGGAGGGCCTCCGCCTGACCGGCCCGTCGCCGGCCGGCGAGCCCCGGCCGGCGAGCCCCGGCCGGCGAGCAACCGCCGGCGAGCGACCGCCGTCGGCCGGCCCCGACGAGGCGGTGGCTTCCCCGGAACCCCACCACCCCGCCGGGCGCCCCGCCTGACGCTCAGCCGAAGTTGACCCCCTGCGCCAGCGGCAGCTCCGTCGAGTAGTTGATCGTGTTCGTCGCGCGGCGCATGTACTGCTTCCACGCGTCGGACCCGGACTCGCGCCCGCCGCCGGTGGACTTCTCCCCGCCGAACGCCCCGCCGATCTCCGCGCCGGACGTCCCGATGTTGACGTTGGCGATCCCGCAGTCCGACCCGGCCTCGGACACGAACCGCTCCGCCTCCCGGGCGTCCAGCGTGAAGATCGCGCTGGACAGACCCTGTGGCACGGCGTTGTGGGTCGCGATCGCGTCGTCCAGGTCCTCGTAGGTCAGGACGTACAGGATCGGCGCGAAGGTCTCGCGCCGCACCACGGCGGTCTGGGCCGGCATCCGCACGATCGCCGGGGACACGTAGGCGGCGTCGGGCGCCCCGTCCACGGAGACCCGCTCACCACCGGCGAGCACCTCGCCGCCGTCGGCGCGCGCCTCCGCGAGCGACGCCGCCATCCGCTCGGCCGAGCCCGCCTCGATCAGCGGCCCCACGAGCGTGCCCTCGCCCCGCGGGTCGCCGATCGGCAGGCCCGCGTACGCCCGGACCAGCCGCGCCACGACGTCGTCCACGACCGACGCGTGCACGACCAGCCGGCGCAGGGTGGTGCAGCGCTGCCCGGCCGTCCCGGCCGCGGCGAAGACCACGCCGCGCGTCACCAGGTCGAGGTCGGCCGACGGCGCCACGATCGCCGCGTTGTTCCCGCCGAGCTCCAGCAGGTACCGCCCCATGCGCGCGGCCACGACGGGCGCGACCTGCGCACCCATCCGCTCCGACCCGGTCGCCGACAGCAGCGCGACCCGCGTGTCGGCCACGAGCGCCTCGCCGGCGTCGCGCTCGCCGAGCACGAGGCCCGAGATCCCGGGCGCGTACCCGGCCTCGGTCAGCGCCCGGGCCAGCAGCGCGTGCGCGCCGATCGCCGACAGCGGCGTCTTCTCGCTCGGCTTCCACACCACCGTGTCACCGCACACGAGCGCCACGGCCGTGTTCCACGCCCACACCGCGACGGGGAAGTTGAACGCGCTGATCACGCCGACCACCCCGAGCGGGTGCCACGTCTCCATCAGCCGGTGACCGGGCCGCTCGGACGGGATGGTGCGCCCGCCGATCGACCGCGACAGCCCGACCGCGTAGTCGCAGATGTCGATCATCTCCTGCACCTCGCCGAGGGCCTCGCTGGTGATCTTCCCGGCCTCGATCGTCACCAGCTCGGCGAGGTCCGCCTTGTGCTCGGCGAGCAGCTCGCCGAACCGCTTGACCACGTGCCCGCGGACGGGCGCGGGCACGGAGCGCCAGGCGGTGAAGGCGTCGGCGGCCTGCCCGACGGCGTCCCGGGTCGCCTCGTCGTCGTCCCGCCGCACGCCGAGGATGGTCTCGCCGCACAGCGGCGACACGACTCCGAGCCGAGCGGGCGGCACGGAGGCGGGAGCGGCGTCGTCGCCTGGTTCGTCCGGCCGCCGGCGGGCCGGGCCGGTCGTGTCGGCGAAGACCGTCGCGTCGGTCGCGGCGCCGAGGCGCCGCAGCGCGCCCAGCGCCGCGTCGCGCAGCTCCGCCGCGAGCGGGGAAAGGGTGGTCGCCGGGGTGGTGGCGGTCATGATCGTCCTCCGGGGTGTCGAGAAGTGCCTGTTCGAAGAATGCCGGGCCCGACGACGCCGGGCGAGCCGGGCTGCCGACCACGAGGTTCCGATGGTGACCACGAGCTTGGCGAGCATCGTCCGAGTGGGCTCTGCGGAAAGCTCGTGGTCGGCAACGAAACCTCGTGGGCCATGGTCCGGCCGGTGGTGTTGTCAGAGTGTTTGCGGGGCTACGCCTAGCGTTGCCGCCGCGGCCTCGCGGGACTCGTCGACCTGGCGCGCGTAGAGCTCGAACGGATCGGCGAGCTCGCGGCCGAGCGCTCCCTCCATCCAGTCCGCGTCGCGTTCGGCGCCCGCCTGCGCGGAATCCTTGGCCCCCTCGTCGGAGAGGTTCGACTGGAAGATCCCCGCGGCGGAACGAGGCAGGAAGTCCTCGTACACGACCGGCGCGCGCACCACCCGGGGAGCCCGGCCCGGCCGCGGGGAACCGTGGTCCGTCCCGGTCTCTGCGCCGGGAGCCGGCGTGCGGCCCGGGCCGGCGACTGGCCCGGGCCCGCTCGGAGGTGCGTCGTGGCTGTCGTCGTCCGCCAGCTCGTACGTGAAGAACCCCAGGCCTCGCGCGGCGAGCTCCGCCTCGGTGGCGGGGAACGTCCGTTCCCAGATCTCCCGCCCGATCCGCTGCCGCCCGGCCTCGTCCAGCCCGGCGGCGCGCTCGTCCAGTTCGGCGACGGCGGCGTCGTACGCGGAACGGCCGTCGCGCGTCAGCGCGATGCCCCGTGCCTCGACCTCGCCGAACCGGACGCGCAGGGCGTCCTCGACGATCTCACCGCCGGCCGTGCGGAACGTGCGCGGTTCGGCGAGCGCGCGGAACGACGTCTGGCGCAGGAGCACGTCCGGCCCGTCCCAGCGCGGCGGGCCCTGGACGGCGGGGATCATCGTGATCCCGCGGGCGGTCATGCGGGCGTAGAGGTCGTCGATGTCCAGGACGCGCGGGGTGAGGTGGTTGATGTGCGTGGAGGCGACGCCGCCGATGTCGGCGGCGACGGCCGAGACCGCCTCGAGCTCGCGGTACCAGGCCTGGTCGACAGGCTCCCGGGACAGCTCGAAGGCCTTCGTGGCGAGCAGCAGGAACGTGGCGGCGCCGGACGCGGGCAGGCCGCCCTCGGCCGCGGCGCGGTCGGCGAGCAGCAGGAGCTCCGGCGGGAACAGCACCCGCGCCGCGAGGAACTCGTCCAGGCGCCGCTCCTGGTCCGGGGTGAAGAACCGCCGGTCGCCCGGGACGAGCATCGAGGTGAACACGCGGAACGGGTTCCGGGCCAGCTCCGCGCGGTCCACCGGCCGGAACGCCGTGGAGATCACCGGGACGGACGACGACGACGCGTCGCGCAGATCGTAGAACCCCACCGGACGCATCCCCATCGCCCCGAAGACCCGCGCGACCTGCGAGATCTCGGCCGGGGTCCCGACCCGGATCGCGCCGTGCCGCTCGGCGGTCACGCGGTCGATCGAGCCGAGCCGTTCGGCGTCCGCCCCGTGAGCGGCGACGAAGTCGGCGTTGACCTCGCGACTCACCTCCAGCAGCGTGGTGTAGGCGGGCACCTCCTTCCCGTACATGTCCGAGAGGGCCCGGGCGAACGCGGCCCGCAACTCCCACGATCCAAGGAATTTCTCCTGGGACATGCCCCACCTTTCCCTAGGCGCTTGTGGCGCACGGTGATATCACCAGAATCTTTCCATGCCGAGAGGGGTGGCGTCGATGCCTGGTCGAGGGAGCGGGCAGGGAGCGCGATGGGGGCCCCAGGGGAGTGGCCGGGAGCGTTTCCGCAGGCCAGGATGGTATGACCGGTGTGGTGCGAGGATCACCCGGCGATGTTGCCTGGCTCCTGTCGATATATACCTGTGGATAAAGGTGCCGGTTGACGATGTTGATGCCGGAGGATTGAGGGTATGGACGCTGAATCACAGATGAGGCTGGCCGCGGAGCTCAAGGACCGGCTCGACGCCTACGTGGTGTCCTCCGGGTTCCGGGACCGGTTCATGGACGCGATGGAGTGGGCGCTCGGGGTGCTCGAGACGCCCGAGGACAGCCTGCCACGGTGCGGGCCGCCACGGTGCGGGCCGCCGGCGGCGCTCGACGAGCGGGCCCACGAGATCGCGGTCGACTCGCTGCTCTTCGACCGCCGGGGTCCCGGGCGCCGGACGCTCGCCGAGCGCTACATCGACTTCACCCGTTCCCTGACGATCGCGGAGCACCGGATCCTGGATCGCTGGCGGGACGGCGGGATCCTCGGCGCGTTCGAGGTCCTCACGTTCCCGGGACCCGGCAGGCGGGTCGCGGGGCGCAACCTGGCGGACGGCAGCGTGTACCGGCTGGTCCTGCGGGAGGCGATGCACCACAGGATCGCGGCCCGGATCCGGCCGGGCGCCCTGCTGACCGGGCGCGCGCTGCCGGTGGGGGACGAGTGGCTGCTCGTCGGGACCGGGAACCGGACGCCGGTGCTCGATGCGGTCAGCCGCCGCTGACGCTCAGCTCGGCCTCGCGCAGGCGGGCCTCGAACTCGGCGTTCAGCTCGCGGGAGTCGAGCCAGCCCTGGGGGAGGTGCGGCTTCTTCGGCCTGCCCGCACGGCCGCGCTGGCCCTCGGCGTCCTCGCCCGGGTAACCGAACGTGAGGTCCAGCCCGTCGAGGAGCTCGCGGAGCTCGGCGAGCGTCGAGACGCGGGCCAGGTTGTGGCGCGCCTCGCCGCCGGCCGGATAGCCCTTGAGGTACCAGCCCATGTGCTTGCGCAGGTCCCGCACGCCGCGCTGCTCGTCGCCGTCGTAGTAGTCGATCATCAGCTCGCCGTGCCGGTACACGACGTCGGCGACCTCGCGCAGCCCCGGGCGGATCCGCGCGTCCGAGCCGTTGAAGGCGGCGGCCAGATCGGCGAACAACCAGGGGCGGCCCTGGCAGCCCCGGCCCACCACGACGCCGTCGGCCCCGGTGCGGTGCACCATCTCCAGGGCGTCCTCGGCCGACCAGATGTCGCCGTTGCCGAGCACCGGCACGGTCCGGACCGTCTCCTTGAGCCGGGCGATCGCCTCCCAGTCCGCCACGCCCGAGTAGTGCTGCGCGGCCGTGCGCGCGTGCAGGGCGACGGCGGCGACGCCGAGGCCCTCCGCGATCTTCCCGGCCTCCAGGTACGTCAGGTGATCGTCGTCGATGCCCTTGCGCATCTTGATCGTGACCGGGATCCCGTGGGGCTCGGCGGCGCGGACGGCGGCCCTGATGATGTCGGTGAACAGCTGCCGCTTCCACGGCAGGGCGGCGCCGCCGCCCTTGCGCGTCACCTTGGGGACCGGGCAGCCGAAGTTGAGGTCGACGTGATCGGCGCGGTCCTCCTCGGCGATGAGCCTGACCGCGGCCCCCACGGTCGCCGGGTCGACGCCGTAGACCTGGGCCGAGCGCGGCTGCTCGTCCTCGCCGAACGTGACGATGCGCAGCGCGGCCTCGTTGCGTTCCACCAGCGCGCGGGAAGTGACCATCTCCGCGACGTACAGCCCCGGGTCGAAGCCGCCGCTGCGGCCCGCCTCGCGGCACAGCGTGCGGAAAGCGGTGTTCGTGACGCCCGCCATCGGCGCGAGCACCACGGGCGTACGCACCGTGATCGGCCCGATCCGCAGCGGGGGCAGCACAGGGGCCGGCGCCGCCGTGCCGGTGGGCGCGTGCGGTTCGGTGCGTTCGATCGTGGCGGTCACGGGGCCCATTCTCCCAAACCCTCGGCGGTCCTCGCTGTGATCTCCGTCCTGCCGGACGACTGTCCGGTGTGGTCTTCTCATTCGTGTCGCCCGGCTGTATCGTCTTGCAAGAGCGCTCGCAATTTCTTGCAAGAGTATTCAACCCCCCTAGCACGACCGAATCACCCAGGAGACGCAATGACGCGCCGAACACCGTTGTTCGCCCTGCTCACAGCCTTGGTCGCGGCTCTCGCGACCCTGATGACCGCCGGCCTCGTGTCCTTGACCACGTCGGACAGCGCCGCCGCCAGCACGCCGCCCCGCGACGGCAAGGACGTGATCCTCAACCTCTTCCAGTGGACGTGGACGTCCGTCGCCGCGGAGTGCACCAACACCATCGGGCCCGCGGGCTTCGCCTACGTGCAGGTCTCGCCCCCGAACGAGCACGTCACCGGTTCCCAGTGGTGGACCTCGTACCAGCCGGTGACCTACCGGATCGAGTCCAAGCTCGGCACGCGCGCCGAGTTCGCCGCGATGGTCACCGCCTGTCACGACGCGGGCGTCGGCGTCATCGCGGACGCCGTCGTCAACCACACGGCCGCCGGTTCCGGCTCCGGCGTGGCGGGCAGCAGCTACGGCCAGGACTCGTTCCCCGGGATCTACGGCGCCGCCGACTTCAACGACTGCAGGACCGACATCACCGACTACGGCGACCGCTGGCAGGTGCAGAACTGCCGCCTGGTGAGCCTGCAGGACCTGCGCACCGGGTCGAGCTACGTGCGCGGCAGGCTCGCGGACTACTTCGACGACCTGAGGTCACTGGGCGTCGACGGTTTCCGGATCGACGCCGCCAAGCACATCCCGGCCACCGACCTCGCGGCGATCAAGGCCGAGACCTCGGGCTCCTACTGGGTGCACGAGGTCATCGGGGCCGCCGGAGAGCCCATCCAGCCGTCCGAGTACACGGGCAGCGGCGACGTGCACGAGTTCAGCTACGCCCGGCAGCTCAAGAGCGACTTCGACGGCCAGATCAAGAACCTGCGCTACATCGGCGACGGCAAGCTGCCCTCGGGCAGCGCCGGCGTGTTCGTGGACAACCACGACACCGAGCGCAACGGCGAGACCATGAACTACAAGTGGGGCGCCAAGTACCTGCTCGCCAACACGTTCATGCTGTCCTGGCCGTACGGCTCGCCGACGGTCTACTCCGGCTACGAGTTCACGGACAAGGACGCCGGGGTCCCGGGCTCGACGAACACCACCGTGCCCGACGCCAGCTGTGACGGTGCGTTCACCTGCACCCAGCGGCTGACCGAGATCAAGGGCATGGTCGGCTTCCGCAACGAGGTGACCGGCACGCCGGTCACCAACTGGTGGGACGACGGCGCCAACCACATCTCCTACGGCCGCGGCAGCGAGGGCCACGTCGCGATCAACAACACGGGGTCGTCCGTCACGAGGACCTACCAGACCTCGCTCCCGGAAGGCACGTACTGCGACGTGGTCGCCTCCGGCGACTGCTCGAGGAAGCTCACCGTGAACGGCTCCGGACAGCTGACCGCCACGCTCCCGGCCTACGGCGCGCTCGCCGTGCACATCGGTGCGACGGGCAGCGGCGGTCCGACGCCGTCGTCGTCGCCCACCCCGACGGCGTCCGCCGACGTCTCGGTCGCGGTGACCGCCACGACCACCTGGGGCCAGAACGTGTACCTCGTGGGCAACCGGCCGGAGCTCGGCAACTGGACCCCGGCGAACGGCGTCGCGCTGTCGGCGGCGTCGTACCCGGTCTGGAAGGGCACCGTCGACCTGCCCGCGGGAACCTCGTTCGAGTACAAGTACGTGAAGATCGACGGCAACGGCACGGTGATCTGGGAGAGCGGCGCCAATCGCACGGCGACGGTCGGCTCCGGCGGAGCGCTGACGCTGAACGACACATGGAGATAACTCCCCATCCGGCCGGGCCCGAGGCCCGCTGAGTTCGGTACCCGAACGCACGACGCGCCGGGCATCCTCGCCGATGCCCGGCGCGTCGTGCGCCGTCGGCGTCCGGGATGACGAGCGGCTGACCGGCCGGTGAACTCGACCATGTCTGGTTCAAAAGGATTTTCGTGGTGTTCCAGACTTCATCTCGGTACGTTGCGCGCGCAGTGGCGGCGAGCGGCGACGACGGAGGTGAGAGCACGATGCCAGGTTCCACGGCCGCGCAGCTCTGGGGTCAGGACATCGAGCAGGTCCGGGACCTCGCGCGCACGTTCCGGGAGCACTCCCGGCAGCTCGACGCCGCGCGGGAGACCATCGGGCACGCGGTCCTCGGCTTCGAGGGGTACGGGCCCGACGTCGACGTGCTGCGCGAGATCTGGTCGGGCGACCTCGCGCCGGCCATGGCGCGGATCGCCGCGGCGCTGCACGAGGCGGGCGACGTCGCCGAGCGGAACGCGGGCGCGCAGGAGGAGACCTCGGCGGACGACGGCCGAGAGGGCACGGCGGTGTCGGGCGACGGGGGCGGCGGCGGCAACGGCGGCGGAACCGCTGCCGCGCTCTTCCCCGGCGGCCCGGCCGGCGACTTCGCCGGGTCAACAGGCCGGCCGGGCGACCACGCGCCGGACCTCGCCGGGTGGCACTCCGGCCCGGGTTCCGTCGTCGCCGACAGCTGGGACAACCTCCTGGACGCGGGCGGTCAGCTCTGGGACGCCACCGGCGGCTCGATCCTGGAGGGCCGCTGGCCACGCACCACCGAGATCGTCGCGTCCGGCGCGCTGTTCGGCGGGGCGCTGGCCGACACCGCCCTGACCACGGGCACCGGCGGGCGCGTCGACCTCGACCTGTTCGACGACGGCGAGCCGGTGGCCGGCGAACCGGTCGCCGTCGACCTCGACCGGGAGGGCCACTACCCGCGCGACCTCGAGGACCTGGTGTCCGCCGTCGAGGACACCTCCGGCCCGGAGGTCCGCGTCACCACGATCGAGACGGCCCGGGGGCCGCGCGTCGTCGTGAGCGTCCCCGGGACGCAGGAGTGGAACCCGTCCACCGGCGGCAACCCCGCCGATCTCACCGGCAACCTCGTCACGGCGGGCGGCGGGACCTCCACGATGACGGGGTCGGTCGAGCTCGCGATGCGGAACGCGGCGATCCCGCCGGGCGCCGAGGTGATGCTGGTCGGCCACTCCCAGGGCGGCATGACGGTCGCCGACCTGGTCTCGGACCCGGGCTTCGTGTCCGCCCACCACGTGACCCACGCGATGGTCTACGGATCGCCGGTCGACTCGGAGCGCCTCGACGCCCGCGTGCACGTCCTGGAGCTCGCCCACCGCAACGACCTCGTGCCGCGCCTGGACCTCGGCGACGCGCCGGCCCTGCCCGGCCCGGTCCCCGGCGTCGTCCTCCCCGGCCCGCCCGGCGGCCACGAGCAGGCGGGCCCCTCGCACACCGAGGTCACGTTCGGCGACAGCCCCGGCGGCCTCCTCGACATCGGCGCGAACCACGGTTCCGCCGGGTACCGCGAGGCGCTCGCGGCCGGCACCGATCCGGGCCTGCTCGCCTACGAGCAGCGGTTGCGCGACGCGGGCTTCCTCGGCAGCGGCCACGACGCGTCGAACACGACGGCCGTGGACGTCTCGATCGGCAGACGGCAGGCGGACCACGCCCCGGCGTGACGGTCGCGGGCACATACGACGGCCTGGCCGCCCCCGCGGGACGCGGGGACGGCCAGGAGCGTGCTCAGGGCGAGGGCGGCGAGCAGGTCAGGCGCGGAGCCAGACCGTCGTGTCGGACGGCACCGCGATGCCACTCGCGTCGCCCGCCACCGGCGCCGACGAGATCAGCACCTCGGCACCCTCGGGCAGCACGACCGGCGTCGTGCCCAGGTTGCTCAGGACGACGACGCCGGCCACCCGCAGCGCGATGACGTCGGCGGCCCCGGCGTACCCCGTCACCCACGACAGCCCGCCACGGCCCAGGCCCTCCGCGCGGCGCAGCTCCAGCGCGTTCCGGTACATCTCGAACGTCGAGCCGGCCACGCCGTACTGCTGGTCCGCCGCCAGGGCGCGGTAGGCCTCCGGCTGCGGCAGCCAGGTCTCGCCCGACGCGCCGAAGCCGAGGCCCGGGGCGTCCGCCTCCCAGGGCAGGGGGATGCGGCAGCCGTCCCGGCCGGCCTCCTTGCCCTTCGTCCGGAAGAACGCGGGGTCCTGGCGCACCTCGTCGGGCAGCGTGGTGTGGTCGGGCAGGCCGAGCTCCTCGCCCTGGTAGACGTAGGCGGAACCGGGAAGCCCCAGCATGAGCAGCGACGCGGCGCGGGCGCGGCGCAGGCCGAGCGTGGCGTCGGGCTGGGGATCCTCCGGTCCGATCCCGTTCAGCGGGCCGTCCGCCACCTCGTCCAGCCCGAGGCGGGAGGCGTGGCGCACCACGTCGTGGTTGGACAGCACCCAGGTGGTCGGCGCGCCGACCGCGTCCATCGTCTCCAGCGACTCGGCGACGACGCGGCGGATCGCCGCCGCGTCCCACTGGGTGGTGAGGAACGCGAAGTTGAACGCCTGCTGCATCTCGTCGTCGCGCACGTACCGGGCCAGGCGCGACATCGGGCTGACCCAGGCCTCGGCGACCAGGCAGCGCTCGTCGTCGTACTCGGCGAGCACCTTGTGCCAGGCGCGGTAGATCTCGTGCACGCCCTCCTGGTCGAACATCGGGCCCTCGTTCGAGCCGCCGGACTCCGCCTCCGCGGCGTCCGCCGCGGTGTTGCTCACAGGGGTGCCGTCCGACGACGTCGCCCCGGCCCGTCCCGGCTGACCGGCGTCGGCGCCCTCGACCATGGCGACCTTGCCGGCCCAGTCCGGCAGGCCCGGCTCCTTGACCATGCCGTGCGCGACGTCCACGCGGAAGCCGTCCACGCCGCGGTCCAGCCAGAAGCGGAGAACGTTCTCGAACTCGGCGCGGACCTCCTCGTTCTCCCAGTTCAGGTCCGGCTGGGAGGAGTCGAACAGGTGCAGGTACCACTGCGGGCCCGCCGGGCCGTCGTGGCCGGCCGGGGCCAGCCGCGTCCAGGCCGGGCCGCCGAAGATGGACTGCCAGTTGTTCGGCGGCTCGCTGCCGTCGGCGCCCTTGCCGTCGCGGAACATGTACCGCTCGCGTGCGGCCGAACCCGGAGCCGCTGCCAGCGCCTCCGCGAACCAGACGTGCTGGTCCGAGGTGTGGTTCGGGACGAGGTCGACGATCACGCGCAGGCCCAGCTCGTGGGCGCGGGAGCGCATCGCGTCGAAGTCGGCGAGCGTGCCGAACAGCGGATCGATCTGGCGGTAGTCGGCGACGTCGTACCCGGCGTCCTTCTGGGGCGACCGGTAGAACGGGCTGAGCCAGACCGCGTCGACGCCGAGCTGCGCCAGGTGCCCGAGCCGCGCGGTGACGCCGGGCAGGTCGCCCATGCCGTCGCCGTTGCCGTCCGCGAAGGAGCGCGGGTAGACCTGGTAGATGACGGCGTCGCGCCACCACTCGGAGCCGGTCGCGGCGGCATGGATCGATTCGCCTGCCGTCAGCGGCACGGCGGATTCGGTGCGAGTCATCGGTGATTCGTCCTCGAGGTCTCGGGGGGAACGGGCCCGGCGCCGTGCCGGGGGACGGCGCCGCTGCAACATTGTTGCAATCTTTGCAGACAGCGTACAGCCGATCAGGGCTACCGAGGTAGCGCGTCGGCCGGGCCGGATATCACCCGCTGCGGCAGCGTTCCGGCGCCGCGGCGGGCCGTCACCGGGGGTTCGGCGCGGCCCCGGTCGAGCCGCGGACCACCAGTTCCGGGGTGAACAGCAGCTCGGTGCGCGGGGCGCGCTCGCCGTGGATCTCGCTGAGCAGGGCCGAGACCGCGGCGCGGGCCATCTCGGTGACCGGCTGGCGCACGGTGGTCAGCGGCGGATCGGTGAAGGCCACCAGCGGCGAGTCGTCGTAACCCACCACCGACACGTCGCCGGGCACGGACAGGCCCTGCTGCCGGGCGGCGCGGATCGCGCCGAGCGCCATGAGGTCGCTCCCGGTGACGACGCCGGTGTGGCCGCCGGCGAACAGCTCGCTCGCCGCCGCCTGCCCGCCCTCCAGCGTGTACAGCGTGCCGACGATGTGCTTGGCCTTGACCTCCTCGGCGCTCGAGGCGAGCTCGTGCGCGACCAGTTCCGCGCAGAACGCGTCGATCTTGCGCCGCGCCGGCACGAAGCGGTCCGGGCCGATGGCGAGCCCGATCCTGCGGTGCCCCAGCGAGACCAGGTGGCGTACCGACAGCTCGATGCTGGCGGCGTCGTCGGGCGAGACGAACGGGGCGTCGATGCCCTCGGCGAAGCCGTTGACGAAGACGATCGGCAGGCCGCGACCGCGCAGGCGCTGGTAGCGCTCACGGGAGGCGCGCATGTCGGCGTGCTTGCCGGAGGCGAACACGATCCCGTCGACGGCGTGGTCGATGAGGGTCTCGATGTACTCGTCCTCCGTGGTACCGCCCGGCGACTGGGTGCACAGCAGCGGCGTGTAACCCTGTTCGGACAGTTGCGACTCGATCGCCTGCGCGAACGCGGGGAACACCGGGTTCGACAGCTCGGGGACGATGAGTCCCACCAGGCCCGCGGGGCGCGACCGCAGCGCCGCGGGCCGCTCGTAGCCGAGCACGTCGAGGGCGGTCAGGACGGCCTGGCGGGTCTCCCCGGCGACACCGGGCTTCCCGTTCAGCACGCGGGAGACCGTCGCCGTGGACACGCCCGCCTGGGCTGCGAGGTCGGAGAGTCGGGTGCGCACGAAAGGCAGCCTAGATGAGGCCGGGCGTGTCGTCGTCTTCATCCCGTCACCGTTTCGTCGTCGAACCGTTCCATGACCGCCGTCGCCGGATGCGACCACGGCCCGACCTGCGCCGCGGCAGACCGATGCTGAAACTTTATCGCAAGAACTTGCAAACCTCCTTGCAGCGGCTCTACCGTCGCACTCACGAGATCGGAATCAGGTCCGCGGCCACCGGGTCGTGGCCGTGAACCACGGGAGAACCGATGCGACGGAGCATCCTGACGGCAGTCACCGCCGTCACCGCAACGCTGGCGCTGGCCGCGTGCTCGGCCGGCGAGGAGCCGGCGAGCGAGGAGTCGTCGGCCGCGCCGGCGCTGGAGGGCAGCCTCACGGTGTGGGTCGACGAGACCCGGATCGACATCTTCAAGGAGCTCGCCGCGGACTACAAGGAACAGCGCGGCATCGACCTCGAGGTCGTCCAGAAGGCCTCGGGCGACATCCGCGAGGAGTTCGTCCAGCAGGTCCCCACGGGCAAGGGCCCGGACGTCGTCGTCGGCGCCCACGACTGGACCGGCGAGTTCGTCACGAACGGCGTCGTGCAGCCCGTCGAGCTCGGCGAGAAGGCCGGCGAGTTCTCCGAGGTCTCCGTCGCCGGCTTCACGTACGACGGCGCCGTGTACGGCGTGCCCTACGCGGTCGAGAACATCGCCCTGGTCCGCAACGACGACCTCGTGGCCGAGACGCCGGGGACGTTCGACGAGCTGCTCGCGCAGAACGACGAGACCGGCGCGAAGTACCCCGTCGTGATCCAGCAGGGCGAGGAGGGTGACGCGTACCACCTGTACCCGCTGCAGACCTCGTTCGGCGCCCCCGTCTTCGCGCAGAACGACGACGGCTCGTACAGCACCGAGCTCGCGCTCGGCGGCGACGGCGGCACCGCGTTCGCCGAGTACGTCGCCGAGCTGGGCGACGCGGGCGTCCTCGACCCGGCGATCGACGGCGAGAAGGCCAAGCAGCTGTTCCTGGACGGCAAGACGCCGTACATGGTCACCGGCCCCTGGTACGCGAGCGAGTTCACGGCCGCGGACATGAACATCTCCGTGCTCCCCGTCCCGAGCGCCGGCGGCGAGCCCGCCCAGCCGTTCGTGGGCGTGCAGGGTGCGTTCATCAGCGCCAAGACGCAGAACGCGCTCGTCGCGAACGACTTCGTCACCAACTTCCTCGGCTCGGCCGACGTGCAGCTGCGCCTCGCCGAGGCCGGCGGCCGCGCCCCCGCCTCGACCGAGGCCGCCGGCCAGGTCGACGACGAGATCATGAAGCAGTTCTCCGAGGCCGCCGGCACCTCGCCGATGCCCTCGATCCCCGAGATGGGCTCCGTCTGGCAGTTCTGGGGCGTCACCGAGGTCGAGCTCATGACGGGCAAGTCCAAGGACCCGGCCGGCTCCTGGACGGCGATGGTGGAGAACATCCAGAAGGCGATCGACGGCTGAATCTCGGCACCCAGAGACCGATGAGGTCCAGGTCCGGCCCGGCCACCGCGGATCAGCGGTGGCCGGGCCGGGCACGGGCCCGCGACTGACGAAGAGGCGACGATGACCGAGGTTCCGCTCGGAGGTCCGGCCGCGCGCACCGGGCGGGGGAGCGACTCCCACGCCCGCCGCGTCGGGCCGGGCTGGTACGTGAAGATCATCCTGATGGCGGCGGTGAACGCCCTGGGCCTGTACGGGGCCTGGAGCGCCGTCGTGGTGGGTTCGTGGGGCGTCGCGGTGTTCCTGGCGCTCGCCGTGGCGGCCGCGGACTGGGTGTACTTCAGCCGGCGCATGCTGCCGGGGAAGTACCTGTACCCGGGCCTGCTGTTCCTGCTGGCGTTCCAGCTGTTCGTCATGCTGTACACGGGGTACGTGGCGTTCACCAACTACGGGGACGGCCACAACTCCACGAAGCAGGACGCGATCGCCGCGATCTCCGCGCAGAACGAGCGGCGCGTGGAGGGCTCGGCGACGTATCCCGTCACCGTCGTCGAACGCGACGGCGAGCTGGGGCTGGCGATCCTGCGGGACGGGGAAGCGGTCGTCGGCGACGCCGATACGCCGCTCGAACCCGCCGCGGGATCCGACGACGGCGCCCGCGTGACCGCCGTCGACGGCTGGACCACCCTCGACTTCGCCGCGCTCGTCGAGCGCTCGGCGGAGATCACCGAACTGCGCGTCCCGTTCTCCGACGATCCCGCCGACGGCGGCCTGCGGACGCAGGACGGCTCGCTCGGCTTCGTCGCCGCGCCGCGTCTCGTGTACGACGACGCCACGGACACGTTCACCGACTCGAGGAGCGGCGCCACCTACGCACCGGACGACCACGGCAACTTCGTCTCGGCCGGCGGCGAGGCGCTGACCCCAGGCTGGCGGGTCGGCGTGGGCCTCGAGAACTTCACCGCGATCTTCACCGAGAAAGGCCTGGCCGGTCCGTTCCTGCAGGTACTGGTGTGGACGTTCGCGTTCGCGGCGCTGTCGGTGATCACGACGTTCGGGCTCGGACTGTTCCTCGCGATGGTGTTCGACGACCCGCGGGTCAAGGGCCGGAAGGTCTACCGCGCGCTGCTGATCCTGCCGTACGCGTTCCCGGCGTTCCTCGCCACGCTCGTGTGGCGCGGGATGCTGAACGAGCGGTTCGGCTGGGTCAACGAGGTCCTGCTGGGCGGCGCCGACGTGCCGTGGCTGACCGATCCGCTGCTCGCCAAGTTCTCGGTGCTGGCCGTGAACCTGTGGCTGGGCTTCCCGTACATGTTCCTCGTGTGCACGGGCGCGCTGCAGTCGATCCCCGGCGACGTCGTCGAGTCCGCGCGGGTCGACGGCGCGAGCCGCCTGCGGACCATCCGCTCGATCGTGCTGCCGCTGCTCATGGTGTCGACGGCGCCGCTGCTGATCTCGTCGTTCGCGTTCAACTTCAACAACTTCGCCCTGATCTACATGCTGACCGGCGGCGGGCCCCACTTCGAGGGCGCGCCCGTGCTCGTGGGGCACACCGACATCCTCATCTCGATGGTGTACTCCGTGGCGTTCGAGTCGGGCGTCAAGCAGTACGGCCTGGCCAGCGCGGTGTCGCTGCTGATCTTCGTGATCGTGGGCGTCATCTCGTGGCTGGGATTCCGCCGCACCCGGACCCTGGAGGAACTCTGATGAGCGCGGTGACGAGGGCAGATCGGGCGGCGTCGGGCCGCGACGCGGCGTCGGGCCGCGCGGACCGGTACACGATCCGGCACGACACGAGCCCGCGCGGGCTGGCGTGGTGGGCCGAGATCGGCTGGCGGCACGTGGTCGGGCTCGTGATGGTCGTGATCTGCGTGGTGCCGCTGCTGTACGTGATCTCGGCGTCGCTCAACCCGTCCGGGACGTTCACCGGGTCGAACCAGCTGTTCCGGGAGGTGGGCGGGGACAACTACGCCGAGCTGTTCGGCACGAACTTCTGGCTGTGGTTCGGGAACTCGTTCGTGGTCTCCAGCGTGTCGGCGATCGGGACGGTGCTGATGGGCGGGGCCGCGGCCTACGCGTTCAGCCGGTTCCGGTTCGCCGGGCGGCAGGCGTCGCTCACGGCCCTGCTGCTGGTGCAGATGTTCCCGCAGATGCTCGCGGTGGTGGCGATCTTCCTGGTGCTGCTGACCCTGGGAGACGTGATCCCGGCGCTCGGCACGAACTCGACGCTGGCGCTCATCGCCGTGTACCTGGGCGGTGCGCTCGGCGTGAACACGTTCCTCATGTACGGGTTCTTCAACACCGTCCCGCGCGAGATCGACGAGGCCGCGAAGATCGACGGCGCCGGCCACGCCCAGATCTTCTGGGGGATCATCCTCCGGCTCGTCTCCCCGATCCTGGCGGTGGTCGGGCTGCTGAGCTTCATCGGCACGTTCGGCGAGTTCATCATCGCCAAGACGGTGCTGCAGTCCCCGGACCGCCTGACCCTCGCGGTCGGCCTCTACCAGTGGGCCTCGGACGAGCGGAACGCCCCCTGGGGCCTCTTCTCCGCGGGCGCGGTCCTGGCGGCCGTCCCGGTGGTGATCCTGTTCCTCTTCCTGCAGAAGTACATCGTCGGCGGCCTCACCTCGGGCGCCGTCAAGGGCTGAGGCGCCCCGGGACAGCCCCGCCGGGCGCTCCTCACGCGGTCTCGCGGAGGGCCCGGCGGGTGCTTTCTATCCGGGTGAGCTCGGCGAAGGCCGCCTGGTAGGCCTCGAAGTCCGCCGAGGGGTCGAGGCGCTGGAGGCGGCTGCGGGCCTGGGCGATGCGGCGGTTGAGGCCGAGGTCGACGAGGCCGCGGACGACGCCCTCCACGAACCCCGGGATGGCCGCCTCGCGGTCCTCCGGGAGGTCGGCCACGGCCAGTCGCGTCACCAGCGGGGCGACGACGTCCGGTGCGCGGTCCAGGACCTCGTCGACCCAGGCGGCCGGGCCCACGGCCTTGCCCGTCACGGCTCCGCCGGCGGCCACGACGGACTCGTGCACGGCCCGCCACGCCGGGGTCAGGAAGGCGTCCGGTCCCAGCTCGTCGAAGGTCTCGGGGACGTGCTGCGGATACTGCAGGACGACGGCGAGCGCGAGGTGCTCGGCGCGCGCCACGGGGTCCCGCGGGTCCGGGGCCGGCAGGCCCGGCGGCGCGGGCGCCTCCCCGCCGCGAGGCTCGCCCGTCCCCGCGGTGCCGCGCCCGGCGGCCGTCGTCGTCCCCGAGGAGCGGTCCGGGCCGGAGTCGCGCGCCGGCGTGCTCGCCGCGCGTTGTACCTCGCGTCCCACCGTGCGCTCGTCCATGCCGAGCCAGCCCGCGAGCATGCGGACGTACTCCGGGCGCAGCGCGCTGTCGCGGATGCCCGCCACGCGCGGTGCCGCGGTGCGGAGCGCGCCGACCCGGCCCTCGGCCGTGTCGAGGTCGAAGCCGTCGAGGTCCGTCTGGATGACGAACTGGAACAGCGGCACGCGGCCCTTCACCAGCGACTTGACGGCCTCCGGGCCGCGGGCCAGGCGCAGGTCGCAGGGATCCATGCCGTCGTCGGCCACCGCCACGAACGTCTGGGCGTAGAAGCGCTGGTCCTCGCTGTAGGCGCGGTTGGCGGCCTTCTTGCCCGCCTCGTCGCCGTCGAACGTGAAGATGACCTCCCCGCCCAGCGACGTGCCGCTGCGCAGCTGCAGCCCGCCGCCCACGGCCGTGTCGCCCATCAGGCGGCGCACCACCTTCGCGTGGTCCGCGCCGAAGGCAGTACCGCACGTGGCCACGGCCGTGGTCACGCCCGACAGGTGGGCCGCCATGACGTCGGTGTAGCCCTCGACGATGACGACCTGCTTGTCCTTCGCGATCTCGCGCTTGGCCAGGTCGATCCCGTACAGCACCTGCGACTTCTTGTACAGCGGCGTCTCGGGGGTGTTGAGGTACTTGGGCCCCTGGTCGTCGTCGTACAGCCTGCGGGCGCCGAACCCGATCACCCCGCCCGTGACGTCGCGGATGGGCCACACCACGCGACCCCGGAAGCGGTCGTAGACGCCGCGCTGGCCCTGACTGACCAGGCCCGCGGCGAGCAGCTCGTCGCGCGTGTAGCCGCGGCCCTGCAGATGGCGCGTCAGGTTGTCCCAGCCCTGCGGCGCGTAGCCGACGCCGAACAGCTCCGCGTCGGCGCGCTCGAAGCTGCGCTCCGCGAGCATCCGGCGGGCGGGCGCGGCACCCGGCGTCATGAGCTGCTCGGCGTAGAACTCCGCGGCGACGCGGTGCGCGTCCAGCAGGCGCTGCCGCTTGCCCGGCTCGTCCCGGGGGCGCTGCGGGCCGCCGTCCTCGTACCGGAGCTGCACGCCCACCTGCGCCGCGAGATGCTCGACGGCCTCGGCGAACCCCATGCCGTCCATCTTCATCAGGAACGTGAAGACGTCCCCGCCCTCGCCGCAGCCGAAGCAGTGGTAGCGCCCCACGCTGGGGCGCACGTTGAAGCTGGGGGAGCGCTCGTCGTGGAACGGGCACAGTCCCTTGAGCGAGCCGACGCCCGCCGGCTTGAGCGTGACATGGGCCGAGATCACCTCTTCGATGCGCGCGCGCTCGCGGACCTCGTCCACGTCCTCACGCCTGATGATCCCCGCCACGGCCACGAGTCTATGCGGCGACGGGGACGCCCGGGCCGGGCCTTCCGCAGGCGCTCCGGCGGCCGGCGACGCGCCGACGCAATACCTGGATTTGTCGCTGTACATCGGACCGATACTCTTTGCCCAGAGTTCAGCCGTGGACGTCCTGGTCCGTGGCACATCGCTGGAGAGGGAGTGGGCAGTCGCCATGTTCGGCGGAAACATCCGGTACCGCAAGAGGCTCGCGCTCGGGCCGCTGAAGTTCAACATCACCCAGAAGGGCCTGTCGTCGATGAGCTTCAAGCTCGGCTTCTGGACGTGGAACTCCAGGACCAAGAAGCACTCGATCAACCTGCCCGGCGGCCTGAGCTGGATCAGCAACAACAAGTGAGCCCCGCCCGGGGCGCACGGCCCCGCACGGCAGCGCAGAGCCCCTGGTCACGGAAACCGTGACCAGGGGCTCTGTCGTTGTCCCAGCTAGCTGTCGGTGCTCAGCCCTGCGCGCAGGTGGCCGAGACCGTGCTCGGCGAGCCGGAGGCGATGAGGCCGAAGCTCGTCGACTGCCCGGCCGCCAGGTTCCCGTTCCACGAGACGTTCTTGAACGAGGTGCCGGACTGCGTCGCGTTCCACACCTGGCTCACGGTGGCGCCGGTGAGGCCCACCGTCCAGCCGGAGATCGCGCTCGGACCCGCGGTCACCTTCACGTCGGCCTGGTAGCCGCCGCTCCACGAGTTCACGACGGTCACCGCCGCGGTGCAGGCGAGGCCCGGGTTGGACGGCGTCGGCGTCGGCGACGGCGAGACCGCGGTCGGGGACGGCGTCGGTGACGGGGAGACGGCCGTCGGGGACGGCGTCGGGGACGGCGACGGCGACGACGTGGATCCGCCGAAGTTCACGTCGGAGCAGTCGTAGAACGCCTCGGGGCTGTCCGAGCGCTCCCAGACCGAGAAGATGATGTGACGGCCCGACTTGCCGGACGGCAGCTGCGCGTTCCAGTAGTACTCCGCGCCTTCCGGCCCGCTCTGCTTCGGCGGGTTGACCGCCGTGTGGAACGGCTCGACATCCGACCACTTGAGCGGCTGGCTCGGGTCCCAGCCGTTCTTGGTGACGTACAGCATGAACTTGCCCGGGTGGGCGGCCCATGCCGCGTACCGGAAGGTGACCGTCTGCCCCGACTGGACCGACGTCGCCGGCCAGGCCGTGCCGCCCGGGCGCATGCCGGCGAACTCGGCGTGCGCGCCGCACAGCTTGCCGTCGGGGACGGCCGTCTGGTGCTGGCCCGCCGCGTTGGAGACCAGGTTGCCGAACCAGTTGTAGAAGGCGTAGTTGCCGTACTGGTCCAGGGCCGCCTTGCACATCGAGTTCTGCGGGTTCAGGCCGCCACCGCTGCCGTTGTCCACGCCGTCGCGATAGCAGGTGTACGACCGCGACATCGGGAACAACGTGGTCCCGTGGGCCTTGGCCTCCTGGGGCGCCGGGTCGGCCACGACCACGAGCATCGCCCCGAACAACGCGAGCACGGCGGCGAGGACCACCGCGCGCACCCGCGTGACCTTCTTCGTCATCGCTGTCACTTGTTTCCACTCCTTTGTCGGTACAAGCCTCCGGCCAGAGTGGAACGGCGCGTCCGCGCCGCGGTAGCGGACGAATCATTTAGGTGCGGTTGTCCGACGACGCCGGGCGCGCCCGCGCGTCGCCTCTCAGCTGCCCGGCTGCGTGAGCCGTACGTGCAGCGCCATCGCGGACAGGTCCGTCAGCGACGCCACCTGGTCGATCACCACGCGCAGCCGGGCGGCGTCGTCCGCGGCGTCCTTCCAGTCCGCGGCGAACGGGCCCTCCAGCTCGTCGGGCGCGCGCTCCGCGAGCACCCGCACCAGCTCCGTGACGATCTCCCGCTCGCGCTCGTAGCGCCGCTCCATCCCGCGCGGCGCCATCACGTAGGTGACGGCGATTCCCTTGAGCGCGAGGATCTCCAGCTCCGTCTGCTCCGGCACTATGAGCCGCGCCGCGTAGCGGGTCAGGGGCCCGTCGCCGTACTCGGCACGCGTCGCGGACACCGCGGCGTCCACGAACCGCCCGATGAGCTGGCTCGTCATGTCCTTGAGCGACGCGCGCGACCGCCGCGACCCGTCGTAGGCGCGCAGCAGGTAGCCCTCGCCGCGCAGGTAGTCCTGCAGCCGTCCGAGGGCCGCGTCGATCGCGTCGGCCGAGTACCACGTGCCGTACCAGGACCGCACGTGCTCGGCGACGCGCGCCCGCTCCTCGGCGTGCGCCATGAGGTCCAGGTCGATGCGCCCGGCCACCACGCCGTCCTCGACGTCGTGCACGGAGTAGGCGACGTCGTCGGCCAGGTCCATGACCTGTGCCTCCAGGCACTTCACGCCGACGGGCGCGCGCGAGCGCAGCCAGTCGAAGACCGGCAGGTCGTCGGGGTAGACGCCGAACTTGCGGCTCGGCTGCCCGTCGGGGCGCTCGGGCCCGGCGCCGTACGCCCACGGGTACTTCACGCTCGCGTCGAGGCTGGCGCGCGTGAGGTTCAGGCCGACCGGGCGCCCGTCGTCGGCGAAGATCTTCGGCTCGAGGCGGGTCAGCAGCCGCAGGGTCTGGGCGTTGCCCTCGAACCCGCCGATGGACTCGGCGAGGTCGGCCAGCGCCGTCTCGCCGTTGTGCCCGAACGGCGGGTGGCCGAGGTCGTGCGTGAGGCAGGCGGTGTCCACGACGTCGGGGTCGCAGCCGAGGCTGCGGCCGGTCTCGCGGCCCACCTGCGCGACCTCGAGGGAGTGCGTGAGCCGGGTCCGGACGAAGTCGTCGTGACCCGCCCCGAGCACCTGCGTCTTCGCGCCGAGGCGGCGCAGGGCGGAGCTGTGCACGACGCGCGCGCGATCGCGCTCGAACGGCGAGCGGGCGACCGATTTCGGCGGTTCGGTGACCCACCGCTCGACGTCGTGGACCGTGTACGACGACGGCGCGGGCAGAACTGGCTCTTCCACGCCCACCACCGTAGTGGTGCCGTCAGGCACCAGGGGATTCCGGCTTGTCACCGGGCATGCACAGCACGGCCACGAGGAGCAGGGCCGCGGTGACCGCCGTGGCGGTGAACACCAGGGTCATCGCGTGGGCCAGCCCGGGGCCCGTGGGTGTCCCGTCCGCGCCGATCGCCGCCAGCGCGTTGACGACGGCGCCGAAGACGGCCACGCCGACGGCGGACCCGATCGACCGGGAGAACATGTTGAGCCCGGTGACCGCGCCCCGCTCGTGCCAGGGCGCGCTGGTCTGCGCGGCGATGAGCGTGGGGACGGCCGTCATGCCCATCCCGGCGCCGATGAGGAACGTGGTCGCGGCGACCTGCCAGACGGCGGCGTGCTCCCCCAGGAGCAGGGCGGCGAGCACGGAGCCGGCGAGCACCAGGGACGATCCGATCAGGCCGGTCGCCCGGAACCCGATGCGCAGGTAGAAGTTGCCGGAGAACGTCGCGGTGAGCGGCCAGCCGATGGTCATCGCGGCGAGCGCGAACCCGGCGGCCAGCGGCGTGGCGCCGAGCACCCCCTGCGCGTAGATCGGGACGTAGGTGGACAGGCCGAGCACGATCACGCCCACCATGAACCCCGCGACGGTCGAGGCGCCGATCACGCGGCGGCGCAGCACGCGCAGGTCGAAGACGGGATGCGCGGTGCGCAGCGCCCACCAGGCGAACCCGCCGAGCAGCAGCGCCGCCAGGGCGTAGAGGCCGACGGTGAACGGGAGCGCGAGCGAGGCGCCCTCCAGCAGGCCGAGCAGCAGGGCCGTGCTTCCCGCGGTGAGGAGCGCCGCGCCGACGTAGTCGATGGGCTCGCGGGCGCCGTCGCGCTCCGGCTCGTGGAAGCTGCGCCACAGCATGACGGCCGCGAGCAGGCCCAGCGGCACGTTGATCCAGAAGATCCACCGCCAGGAGGCGAACTGCGAGAACACGCCGCCGAGCGCGGGCCCGACGACCGAGGCCGCGGCCCAGACGCTCGCCATGTAGCCCTGGGTCTTGGCGCGTTCGGCGAGGGTGTAGACGTCGGACACGATCGTCATGGACATCGGCATGACGGCGCCCGCGCCGAGGCCCTGCACCACGCGCCCGACGATGAGCCAGGTCATGGAACCGGCCACGCCGCACAGCACCGAGCCCAGCAGGAACAGCACGATCCCGGCCAGCATCATCCGCTTGCGGCCGAGCACGTCCGCCAGCCGCCCGTACACCGGCACGCTCACCGCCTGCGCGAGCGTGTAGACGGAGAACAGCCAGGGCAGGCGCTCGAAGTCGCCGAGCTCGCGGGCGATGGTCTGGGCCGCGGTCGCCAGGATGGTGGCGTCGAGGGCGACCAGCGCGGCCGCGAGCATGAGGGAGCCCAGGATCGGGCCGCGCTCGGAGCGCAGGCCGACGCCGCGCAGGGTGACCGGGGCGCCGGGTCCGGCGGACACGGCGGGCGTGGACGCGGACGTCATGCGGCGGCGCCGGCGTCGCCGGGGATCAGGGTGTGCACGCCCGGGGGAACGTTGCCCGGGGCACGTGCTATTCCCGGGGCACCGGGTGAAATCACCTCCTCTGTGGCGCATGCCACGCGAAGTGCACCTACGATCGCGAGCAACGCGACCGCCTGGCACGACGACGTGCAGTCGCGAGGACACCCCTGACACACAGGAGGCAGTTGTGAAGGCAACCCGATGGATTCCCGTGCTCGCCACCATGGGCCTGGTCCTGGGAACGACGGTCACGGCACCGGCCGTGGCCGCACCCGAGGTCCCGCCCTCGCTCGAGGACCGCATCCGGACCGACGGGGTCGTGCGGCACCTGGAGGCGTTCCAGGAGATCGCCGACGAGAACGGCGGCAACCGGTCCATGGGCACGCCCGGCTACGAGGCCAGCGGCGCGTACGTGGAGCGGCGGCTGCGCGCGGCCGGCTACGAGACCGAGCGGCAGTACTTCGAGGTCGAGCAGTTCACGGTGACCGACCTGTCGGTGACCGTGCCGGGCGTCGAGCTCGACCCGATCGCCATGACCTACTCCCGCAGCACGCCGGACGCCGGTGTCACCGCGCCGGTCGTGGTCCCCGCGATCGCCAACGGCTGCGCCGTGGCCGACGGCGGCTCGGGCGACCCGTGGGCCGGCGTGGACGTGGCCGGCAAGATCGCCCTGATCCAGCGCGGCACCTGCACGTTCGGCGCCAAGTCCCGCACCGCCGCGGCGGCCGGGGCGGCGGCCGTGATCATCTACAACAACACCGCCGGCACGCTGAACGGCACGCTCGGCGGGTCGGACCCCGCGCTCGCGCCGACCGTCGGCGTCACCCAGGCGGAGGGCGAGGCCATCCTGGCGGCGCGGGCCGCCGACCCGGCGCTCCAGGCGTTCTTCGACCTGCAGGCGGTCGAGGAGACCAAGCAGACCTTCAACGTGCTCGCCGAGACCTCGTGGGGCGACGCGGGCAACGTCGTCATGCTGGGCGCGCACCTCGACAGCGTCGAGGAGGGCGCGGGCATCAACGACAACGGGACCGGCTCGGCCGGCATCCTGGAGACCGCGATCCAGCTGGCCAAGGTGGGCCGGGCTGAAGCGCTGCCGAACAAGGTGCGCTTCGCCTGGTGGGGCGCCGAGGAGCTCGGGCTCCAGGGCTCGAACCACTACGTGGCGAGCCTGTCCGCCGCCGAGCAGGACGACATCGCGCTGTACATGAACTTCGACATGATCGGCTCGCCGAACTACACCATCGGGGTGTACGACGCCGACCAGTCGACGTACGAGGCGCCCGTCACGGTTCCCGAGGGTTCCGCCGCCGTCGAGGCGGCGTTCACCGGCTACTTCGACTCGGGCGACCAGCCGTGGGTCGACAGCCCGTTCTCCGGCCGCTCCGACTACCAGGGCTTCATCCTGGCCGGCATCCCGGCGTCGGGCCTGTTCACCGGCGCGGACGCCATCAAGACGGATCAGGAGGCGGCGATCTTCGGCGGTACGGCGGGCATCCCGCTCGACCCGAACTACCACTCCGCCGCCGACGACCTCACCAACGTCGACACCGAGGCGCTGACCATCATGTCCAAGGCCATCGGCCATGCGACGCACGAGTTCGCCCGGAGCACGGACGCGGTCGGCGGGAACTGATCCCAGGGCCGTCGTAGCAAGCACCGTGGGCCGGAACTCGACGAGTTCCGGCCCACGGTTTCTGTGTGCTCCCCCGACTGGATTTGAACCAGTGACCTGCCGATTAACAGTCGGACGCTCTGCCAGCTGAGCTACGGGGGATCAAGGCCGTTCACCCGGTGCCCCGGGCTGCGACCTGGAAAAGAGTAGCAGGTCCCTCGCGGTGTCCTCGAACCGAAATCCGCCGCCGCGGAAGCGACCTGCATCACAACATCGGGTGCCCCTGACCTGCCGCGGCCGGAGGGTTCCGGGCGCGACAGGTCAGGGGGCAGCTGCTCAGGCGGGGAGGCCGACGGCGGAGCGGGCGGCGGATTCCGCCGCGTCCACCGCGGCCGCGACGCCCGGGTCCGCCAGGTTCAGGTCCGCACCGCCCACCACCTGGGAGAACATCTCGCCGTCAGCCCTGCGCCGGATCGCTACCCGGGCCGAGCGGCCCTGCGGCAGCTCCACCGGGGCCGCGTGCACGACCGACCACTGGACGCGCTCGCGCAGCGTCTGCGGGAACGTCGTGGGCACGCCGGGCACGAGCCGCAGCACAAGGGGCGCGAAGCCGTCGACCCACTCGACCGTGATGGTGCCGGTCTCCGGATCCGCCGCCGCGCGGTCGACGTCGCACCACTCGCGCCGCACGACGACGTCGCCCGCCTCGACGACCACCAGCTCGCTCCGTGCGGCGAAGGCCCATCCGCCGGCGAGCCGGGCCCGGGCCAGCGGCCTGCCGACGCCGGAGGTCCGCAGAGCCCGGCCGACGTTGTCGGGCAGACGCGTGAAGAGTCCCATGACCGCCACGTTACTGCCCGGCCGCCGGGCGGTCGGCGTGCGGCGTCGGCGCGCCCGCGGCGTCGTCGGCGATCTCGTCCGCGGTGACCTCGTCATCCGTGTCGGGCCGCCGCAGGCGGCGGAACACCGCCCACAGGACCGCCGTGAGCGGCACGGCGATCACCGCGCCGAGAAGGCCGGCGAGCACCGTGCCGCAGGTGATGGCCAGCGCCATCGCCACGGGGTGGAGGTTCACCTGCTTGCCGGTGATGAGGGGCTGCAGCACATTGGCGTCGATCTGCGCGATGACCGTCATGCCGATGGCGACGATGATCGCGGCCTGCATGTCGCCCGTCGCGAGCGTGACCACCGCGCTGATGACGATGGCCGCGACCGGGCCGATCATCGGCACGAACACCGCCATGAACACCACGACAGTCAGCGGCAGCGCGAGCGGGTTGCCCATGATGCTCAGGAAGATCCCGGCCATGGTCGCGTCCGCCAGCGCCACGAACGCGATGCCGCGCGTGTACCCGGAGAAGGTGCGCCATCCGGCGTCGCCGCCGGCCTCCCAGCTGCCCTGGAGACGGACGGGCAGCTGCGCCACGAACCAGCGCCAGATCTGGTCGCCGCCGCTGAGGAAGAAGATCGTCAGGAACATCGCCAGGACGACGACGGTCGCGCCCGTGCCCGCGAGGTTCGCCCCGGCGAGGGCCTGGTCGATGACGGCGCCGCTGTTCGCCTCGAACCAGGTGCCGGCCTCGCCGAGCCATTCGTCGCTGGTGGGGACGTCGAAAGGGAGCTGCTTCGCGAGCGCGTCGAGGCCGGAGGTGAGCTGCTCGGACAGGTCCGCCCAGCGGCTCGCGATCGTCGAGACGACGTAGGTCGTCAGGCCGCCCACGACCACGAGCAGCGTCAGCAGCGAGGCGAACATCGCGAGGCCGCGGGGCAGGACGCGGTCGTAGAAGTTGCCCAGGGGGAGCAGGACAGCGGTCAGGACGAGCGCGAGGTACACCGCGACGAAGACGATCTGCACCAGGCTGATCAGATAGACGACGCCGACGATCACCGCCGCGATCCCGAGCAGGCGCCAGGCGGCGTCGCCGGCGTCGCGGACCCAGCCCCGGGGGCCGGAGGTGTCTGCGGTCGGGTCGGTCACGTCGTCGGTCACGGTGCCATTGTGTCGGACATCGGGTCCGGCACCCGGTCCGGCAGCCCGGCTGGTGTCTCTGGCCTCGGCAGCGGGGCCCGCGGGCTCCGCGCTTCCGGCCTCCTGGCCGGCGTCCCGTACCGGCGCGTGGGTGCTCATGAACGCTCCTGTCCTCGTGTGCTCGGGTGTCGCTCGCACGTGTCCGGGGAAATGTACCGGTTCGCCGAGCCGCGAGACAGCAGGCGCCGGAGAACGGCGGATTCCGGGGGCGAGGGACAGCGGGTACGACGACGCCGCGGCGCGGGACTCAGCAGTTCCAGCGCAGGATCACCGGCCTGGCGTGCTCGTACCCCAGCACCGAGATCGTCGCGGTGTCCAGGCGGAGCAGGCGGCCCTCGGTGGCGGGCAGGCCGAGCCACCGCGCGGCCAGGACGCGCAGCGAATGGCCGTGGGCGAAGGCGAGCGTGCGCTGGTCGCCGCACACGCGAGCGCGCTGGACCACCTTGTCGAGCCGGGCGCCGACCTGGTCGGCGTTCTCGCCGCCCGGGCACGAGTGGGTCCACACCGACCAGTGCGGTACCGACTGCTGGATCTGCGGGGTGGTCAGCCCCTCGTACTCGCCGTAGTTCCACTCGGCGAGGGCGGGCTCGACCTCGGCGTCCTCGTGTCCCGCGAGCTCGGCCGTGCGCCGCGCACGGATCAGCGGGCTGGTGAGGACCTGCCGGAACTCGACGTCGTCCAGCCGTTGCCGCAGGGCGATCGCCTTCTTCTCGCCCTCCGGGAGGAGCGGCAGGTCGGTCGACGACGTGTGCCTGCCGTTCTCGCTCCATTCGGTGGGACCGTGACGGACGAGCCAGAGTTCGTCGGACATGTGGTCAAGCGTGCCAGGGTTCGGCACGACTCGCCTGACGGGAAGGCTGGTGCGGGATCCCCCGCACATGATTTCCTTGGGGCCGGGAGGGGTCCCGCTGACCTCCTGTGACGATGGCACCATCGACCGGGAGGCCCTGTGATGACCCCGCTGCGCTCCACCCTCCTCGCTGCCGCGCTCAACCTGAGCGGCCTGGGCGTGGGATACCTGTTCCTGGGCCTCCCGTGGCTCGCCGTCGCACACGTGGCGGGCCTGGTGATCTGGTGGTTCGTGTCCGACGGCGGGGTGGGCGGGATCGTCTTCCCGGTGGCGTGGATCCTGGTGGGCGTCGTCGCCGCCGCGGTGCTCGGCGGGCGCCGCTCGCCCGCGGCCGTGCCGCCGGGCGTGGTGCCGCCCGGCGCCTACTTCGCCGGCCCGGTCCCGGTGGTGGCTCCCGGCCGGGGCCGGTGGCCCGTCCCGGTCGCGGCCACGACCGCCGTCGTGCTGGTCGTCGCGAGCCTGACCGCCGTGGGCGTCTACAACACCGCGGCCGCGAGCACGCTCGGCGCCGCGCGGGACGCGCACACGCAGGGCGACTGCGAGCAGGCCATCGAGGACCTCGGGAACCTGTCCGACGGCTTCCTCCGGCACAACCTGACGGCCCCCGCCGACGAGGTCGGACAGGAGACCGGCGCCTGCTGGATCCTGCAGGACGCCCGCGCCCAGCGGTCCGACCCGGAACGCGCCGTCAGCACGTACGACGACTACCTCGCCCGCGACGGCGTCCGGTTCGCCGGCGCCGCCGACGAGCAGGCGCTCGCGCGCCTCGACAACGCGGACCGGCTCGCGGGACACGGCGACCGCGAGGCCGCCGTCGCGGAGCTCACGACGGTGGCCGGGTCCGGCCTCGCGGCCGCGAGGGAGGTCCCGGGCAGGGTCGGCGCCATGTACGACGACGCCGTCGGCGGCGCGGACGGCGACTGCGAGATGTCCGAGACCCTGGAATGGTTCGCCGATCGCGACGAGGACGTCGTGGCGGACGTGTCGGCGACGGCCCGCCGCGAGCTTCCCGGTGCCCTCCTGGACTGCGCGAGCGACCTGTTCTCGCGCGCCCGCGAGAGCGTCCGGGACGATCCGCGCGACTACGACGCCGGCCTCTTCGACAAGGCGCGGTCCCGGGCCGGGCAGCTCCGGGCGGACTTCCCGGGTACTCCCGCGGCCGGCAGGGCCGAGACCCTCGTCAGCCGCATCGACGAGGCCGCGGGACGTGCCGCGGACCGTCGCCGGGAGCTGAAGATCATCGACGACATCAAGGCGACGACGGGCGGCAAGCTGGAGCAGCCGCGTTCCTCGGGCTCCTCGGGGAGCGGCTCGGCTCAGGTCGTCGTCGAGAACGGCTCCGCCGAGACGCTGGAAGTGCTGTGGACGGGCCCGACGACGGGCAAGGTGCGGATCGACCCCGGCGACTACGGCGACGACTGCACGGACTACCGCACACGGCCGACCGAGAGCATCACGCTCCCGTCCGGCGACTACACGGTGGTGGTCCAGGCGGTCACCGACAGCGGCGTCGTCCCCTTCAAGGGCAACTGGAGCATGGGCGCGGGGACGCGCTACGGGGAGTGCTACTACATCAAGTCCTCGTACGGCGGCTACGACCCGTTCGCGGACATCGACCCGCTCGACGACTTCGGCATCGAACCGATCGAGCCGTAGACCCGTCACGAGCCGGCTCGACGCCGTGCATCCGACTCTCGAAACAGGTAACGGCCGATGTCCTCGATGCAGCCTCCCGCCGAAGGATCCGTTCCCGGTCCGCCCGCTGTCCAGCCGCTGAAGCGCTCTCCCGCGGGCAGGACCGACCGGGACCTGACGATCGTTCTGATCATCCTTGCGCCGGTCGCCTGTGCGCTCGCCAGCTTCTGGGGGTTCTTCTCCGTCTCAGCCGCCGGCGGTTGCAGTGCCGACACCTGCAACGGGACGCTGATCAACCTGGGAATCTGGACGATGGTCGCGGGTCCGTGGGTTGTCTGGATCGTCTCGGGCATCTGGGCGATCGTCCGTCTGGCTCAGAACAAGACCGGCGTCGAGGTCATGGCGAAGGGCATCGTCGTGGCGGTTGCCCTCTACGGAATCGGCAATTCCCTGATGTTCCTGGGAATCAGCTGAGGCGCCCCGTGTACCGAGCGCACAGGGCGGGCAGGGCGCGCACGGCGCTCGGATCTCCAGGGAATCTTGGACGTCAGCCAGGGATGGATGGCTACGCTGCAGGTCATGTGCTGGTATGCGGAGATCAGGCCCCGGGTGCACTACGTCTGCGTGCCGTGCCGCCGGAGCGTGAAGTCGTGGTGGGGGCGCACCGGCGTCGTCTGTCCTTCATGCCGGGGAACGATGGTCGATGCCGGGCCCGATCTGGCCGTGCCGCCACGGAGGGACGCCCGGCGGTGGCGGGCGGTCGAGGCGGTTCTGGCCGCCGGACTGCGGTACGACGGCCGCGACGGGTGCGGCTGCGGCAAGGACCCCAAGCCCCGGCCGCGCACGAGCGCCCAGGTCCGGCGCCTGCTGCGGGCGGCGGATCGTGCGGGCGTCGCGCGGGATCGCGCGCTGACCCTCGAAGACGCCTCGGACGCCTACCGGTAGCAGAGCGCACGCGACCGGCCCTCGCGGCTCAGCGGTTCCGGGGTCGGGCGGCGTTCATGAAGCGCCTGGCAGGGACCCCGCGAGCAGGCGTTCCGCCGCTTCCCTCGCCGTGTCGGCGGCGCCCGGGTCGCTGTTGATGGCGGCGGCCACGATCGCGCCCTCGGCGAGCAGGAAGATTCCCTCCGCGACGGCGGGCCCGCCGGCCGCCGCCCAGGTGGTGACCTGCTTGCGGAACGCGGCCTTGTGCGAGCGGACCTCCTCGAGGATCGCCGCGGAGCTCGACCCGAGCTCGCCGTGGATGTTGATCCATGCGCACCCCCGGAACCCGGGTTCGGAGAACCAGCCGCGGAGCCACTCGAAGATCGCGTCGACCCGCCGGGCGGTTCCGTCGACGCTCTCGACGTGCTGTGCCAGGCTGCTGCGCCAGCGCTGGTCGCGCCGCCGGAGCATGGCCACGACCAGGGCCTCCTTGGTGGGGAAGTTCGCGTAGATCCGCTTCAGCGACCTGCCCGACACGTCGCGGATCTCGTCCATCGAGACCTCGTGGACGCCCCTGGCGTAGATGAGCCGCTCGGCCACGTCCAGCAGCACCCGGCGGTCCTGGATCTTCTGTTCCGCAGTGAGCATGCTAGCCACCAAAACCACCTCTGACATGGATAAACGTTCCCGGCATAGGTTACCCTACCGGGGAGAACGTACGTTCTCCCGACCAGGAAGGTGATATGCGATGCCCGAGACCCGGCCGCCCTTGCCCCCGTTCACCGCCGAGACCGCGCGCCAGAAGGTCCAGGCCGCCGAGGACGCCTGGAACACCCGCGACCCGCAGCGGGTCGCCCTCGCCTACACCCCCGACTCGGTCTGGCGGAACCGCAGCGAGTTCCTCCACGGCCGCGCCGAGATCGTCGCCTTTCTCACGAGGAAGTGGGAGCGCGAGCTCGACTACGCGCTGCGCAAGAGCCTGTGGGCGTTCCACGAGAACCGCATCGCGGTCCGGTTCCAGTACGAGTGGCACGACGCCGCCGGCCAGTGGTGGCGCAGCTACGGCAACGAGCAGTGGGAGTTCACGGACCAGGGCCTCATGTCCCGCCGGGAGGCGAGCATCAACGACGTCGCGATCGCCGGGTCCGAACGCCGGATCACCGGTCCGCGCCCGCCCGAGGAGCACGGTCTGGAGATCCCGCTGCGGTAGGTACCGGCCGCCGGGCCGTGCCGTGGGGGTGACCCCGCCGGGCGACGCGGGCAGCGTTGCCCCGTCCGAGCCGACGACAAGAGTTCGCCGAACCGTCGCCGTACCGCCCTACCTGCGGCTTCGCCGCAGCCGCTAGGGTCTTGCCGCCCTGTTCGTCTCGAGTCTGGAGGCACCATGTCCCGAACGCTCCGACGCGTGATCACGATGATCGTCACGGCAGCCGCCGTCTTCTCCTTCACCGCCGCCCCGCCGGCCACGGCGGCGACGTTCCTGACGCACGCCCAGGCCACGGCGCAGCTCAGCGCCGCGGGTATCACCTGGTCGTCCAGCGGCAACTGCAGCAACCGCTACAACTCGACCTGCACCTCGTTCGAGCAGATCCGGCAGACCACGATCGACGGCATCAAGACGCTCAAGCGGTCCAGCGGCTGCGCCGTCAACATCACGGGCGGCACCGAGACCGGCCACTCGAGCGGGACGTACAGCCACTGGAACGGCTACAAGGTCGACATCTCGAAGTACACGTGCGTGGGCAACTACATCAAGAACAACTTCACCTACGTCGGGTACGTCTCCGGGTGGGGCTACCAGTACCGCTCCGGCGCCGGGAACCTCTACACCGACGAGGGCAACCACTGGGACATCCTCTACTACAACTGCGGCGGGTGCTGAGGCCTGCCGGTCACCAGCCGGACGCGCTGGGTTCCCGCTGGGTCGGGACCACACAACGGAAACCATGAGGCCCGGGATCCGCAGGATTCCGGGCCTCGCGGTGCCCCGTCTGGGGCTTGAACCCAGGACCGACGGATTATGAGTCCGCTGCTCTGACCGACTGAGCTAACGGGGCCTGCGGCACCGCGCTCACCTGCGCGGAGTGCAGGTGCCGCGAGGAGGATCCTACCCGGAACGGCCGATAATTCGGTGGTGTGTCCGCCGCCCGGCCACCTACCGTGCGGTACGCGGCACACGCCGTCGGCTCGCACGGTCCGACGACGTGTGCCGCCCAGAGGTCAGGGTGCTGCGCCGGCGCCCGCATTCTTCAGGCGCCAGCGGCGGGCGTCGATCGATTTGCCTGAGCGGTTAAGCAGCGCGGCCGCGACCGCGGGTGGGTTGGCGAGGACGACGGCGTCCTGTTCCGGGGTCCATGCACGCTTCTTGACGCCGTATCGGGTGGACGGCGGGGTCCAGGCGGCGATGGCCGCAGCCTTGCGCCGCTTGCGCTCCAGGGCGAGCGAGCCGTCGTGGTACGCCCAGGTCGCCAGTTTCTTGGCTGCCACGCTCGTCACCATGATGTTCCGGACTCCGTCGCGGGTGTTCGGGCGAGCGGCCCGTTCGACGTCGCATACCGCACGGATGATCGAGCAAAGGTAGTCCGCGAGTGCCGGGCTGGCCGTCGTGAAACTCACGAAGGGGTAGCCCTTGCCGGTGAATCCAAGGGACCCGTCACCGTCGAGGAGGCCGCGGACGTAGTCCGGGGCGGAGAAGTCGTGCCGCGGAGGAGCGGCGATCGTGGACTTCCGGCCGATGGGTACGCCGGCTTCATGGAAGAAGCTGCGTGCCTCCTGGGCGTAGAACCTCAGTGTTGCCGTCCGATACTCGCCCTGCGAGAAGTTCGTGGCCCTGGCGCGGGTGGTCACGGAAGCGTTCCACGGCAGTGCTGTCGCGATCTCGTCGAGCAGCCCGCGGTCGCACTCGGCGAGTTCGATCTGCAGTCGCCCCTTGTGAGTCAGGTCGCCCTCATGGCTGCCATCCGTCTGAAGGAGTCCGACAAGGTATGAGAAGAATGGAGAAGTTAACGCTTGGATGTCCACACGGCTAGCCTAGATATCGATCAAGGGTTCGCAACCGGAAGGTCGTGGGGCCGGTTGTTATGTGGCGACCGACGGTCGCATGGAAGAATTCCGACCATGGCGATGCGTGAGATCCGGGTGATGCCCGACCCCGTCCTGCGGACCCCCTGCGACCCGATCACCGCGATCGACGAGCGGGTGCGCGGCCTCGTGGCCGACCTTCTCGAGACGGTCGACCACGAGGGCCGCGCCGGCCTGGCCGCGAACCAGATCGGCGTCGGTCTGCGGGCGTTCTCCTGGAACATCGAGGGGGACATCGGCTACGTGCTCAACCCGCGCGTCGTGGAGCTCGGTGACGAGACGCAGGACGGCGGCGAGGGCTGCCTCTCCGTGCCCCGCCTCTGGTACCCCACGGTCCGGGCGAACTTCGCCCGCGTGGTCGGCACGGACCTGGACGGCAACGAGGTCGAGGTCTCCGGCGAGGGCCTGATGGCCCGCTGCCTCCAGCACGAGTGCGACCACCTGGACGGCAAGCTCTACCTCGACCGCCTGGAACGCGAGGCCCGCAAGGAGGCCATGCGCGAGCTGCGCGCCGGCCTCTGACGCCTCGGTCAGCGCGGGAGCGACGACGCCGTCCGCTTCCGCCCAAGTTCACCCCTCTTCGGACTTGGACACCCGTCCAGTAAGTCCGTTAAACAGGTAATCTGGGCCCTGAAGTTGCTCGATTGGTGAAATTTCTCGCCGTAAACACGCTACTTCGCGTGCACGGGGCCGGGGAGTCGTGCAGGATGGGCTGCGGACGGAGTAGTACGGACGGACGCCGCGCACCAAGCCTCGGCCACAACGTCACCGCCCGGTGAGGACGTAGGGGAAGACGTGCCTCGACCAGGGAGGAAGACATGGCCGGTGGAATCACCCGTGGCGTGTTGTTCGTGCATGCTGCGCCCCGTGCCCTGTGTCCGCACATCGAGTGGCAGGCAGGCGGCGTCCTGGACCTGGATCTCTCGATGGACTGGACGCCTCAACCCGCGGGGCGCGGGCTGTACAGAACTGAATACTCGTGGCAGGGGCCGCAGGGGACGGGCGCAGCACTCGCGTCCGCCCTGCGCGGCTGGGACCACCTCAGGTACGAGGTCACGGAGGATCCGAGCGCGGGTGCCGACGGCGCCCGGTGGTCGCACACCCCCGACCTCGGCATCTTCCATGCCGTCACGGACGTCCACGGCAACATCGTGATCCCGGAGGACCGCATCCGCTCGGCCCTCGCCGAGGCGGACCCCCGGGCCACCCGCGAAGCTCTCGCCCTCGCCCTCGGCACGGCCTGGGACGACGAGCTGGAACCCTTCCGCCACGCCGGCGCCGGTGCACCGGTCCGCTGGCTCCATGACGTCGGCTAGGAAACGGCGAAAGCCCGCCCGGTGAAACCACCCGGCGGGCTTTCGGTCGTTCGGTCTCAGGCGTTCTGCACCAGCAGGGCGACGTTGTGCCCGCCGAACCCGAAGGAGTTGTTCAGCGCCGCGATGTCCCCGCCGGGCAGCTTCGCCGGCTCGTCCCGCACCAGCGGCACCTGCAGCTCCGGATCCGGTGTCACCACGTTGATCGTGGGCGGCGCCAGCCGCTCCGCCACGGCCTTGACCGTGAACACCGTCTCGAGCGCCCCGGCCCCGCCCAGCAGGTGCCCGGTCATCGACTTCGTCGCCGAGAGCTGCACGTGGTCGGCCTCGCCGCCCAGCAGCGCCCGGATCGATGCGGTCTCCGTCAGGTCGCCCACCTTGGTGGACGTGGCGTGCGCGTTGATGTGCACGACGTCGGACCCGGAGGCCCCGGAGTCCTGCAGCGCCGCGCGCATCGCGGTGACCTGCCCCTTGCCCTCGGGGTCGGGCGAGGTGATGTGGTAGGCGTCGGACGACAGCCCCACGCCGCCGATCCTCGCGTACACCCGCGCGCCGCGGGCCGCCGCGTGCTCGGCGCTCTCCAGCACCACCACGGCCGCGCCCTCGCCGATCACGAACCCGTCGCGGTCGACGTCGTACGGCCGCGAGGCGCCCTCGGGGTCGTCGTTGCGCAGCGAGAGCGTGCGCGACGCGCAGAACGCGGCGATCGGCATCGGGTGGATGGTGGCCTCGGTGCCGCCCGCGACGACGACGTCGGCCCGGCCCGACCGGATCATCTCGACCCCGTAGCCGATGGCCTCGGCGCCCGACGCGCACGCCGACACGAGCGCGTGCGCCCCGGCCTTGGCGCCCAGCTCGAGGGAGACGTAGGCGGTGGGGGAGTTGGGCATGAGCATCGGGACCGTCATCGGGAGCATGCGGCGCGCGCCGCGCTCGCGCAGGGTGTCCCAGCCGTCGAGCAGCGTCCACACCCCGCCGATGCCGGAGGACACCACCGTGCCGAGCCGTTCGCCCTCGACCTCGGGGCTGCCGGCGTCCGCCCAGGCCTCGCGCGTCGCGATGATCGCGTACTGCGCGGACGGGTCCATGCGGTTGAGCTCGGGCTTCTTGAGGACCTCCTCCGGCTTCACCTTGATGGTGGCGGCGAAGGTCACGGGGATCTCGTAGCGCTCGGACCAGTCGTTGTCCATGGTCCGTGCGCCGGACGTCCCGGCGAGCGCGGCCTCCCAGGTGGAGGTCACGTCCCCGCCGAGCGGGGTGGTGGCGCCGAGGCCGGTGACGACGACTTCGCGTCCGGAGGTCATGAGGTCTCTCTCCTGGTCGGTGGTGCGGTGGTGCTGTCGCGTAAAGGTGTCCGACGGCGGACCGGGGCGGCTTCCGTGCGGAAGGGACCCCGGACCGCCGTCGGCCAGGTACCGGTGAAGGGCCTCAGCCCTGGGCGCCCTTGATGTAGCTCACGGCGTCGCCGACGGTCGCGAGGTTCTTGACCTCTTCGTCCGGGATGCGGACGTCGAACTTGTCCTCGGCGTGCGTGACGATGGTCATCATCGAGAGCGAGTCGATGTCGAGGTCGTCGGTGAAGGACTTCTCCAGCGCGACGGCGGTCTTGTCGAGACCGGTCTCCTCGGCGACGATCTCGGCGAGACCCTCGAGGATCTCCTGCTCAGTGTTGGCCATGGGACTTCCTTTTCTTGTCGGTGGGAGTTGTGCTCCCGGGGGGTGGTGACCACTCGTTCCCCGGGAGCCCGGGGCTGAGGAGTACGAAGCGAAGGTTACGGCAGGATGACGACCTGCGCGGCGTACACGAGTCCGGCCCCGAACCCGATCTGCAGGGCGACGTCACCGGACTTCGCCTGGCCGGATTCGAGCAGCTGGGCGGCCGCGAGGGGGATGGAGGCGGCGGACGTGTTGCCCGTCTCGGCGATGTCCCGGGCGACCACCACCGACTCCGGAAGCTTGAGCTGCTTGATCATCTGGTCGATGATCCGCATGTTCGCCTGGTGCGGCACGAACACCTGGATCTCCTCGGGGGAGACCCCGGCCTCGGCCATCGCCTTGGCGGCGACGGGCGCCATCTGGAACGACGCCCACTTGAACACCGTGGGGCCGTCCTGGCGCAGTGTGGGCCAGCCGAGCGACGGGTCCTCGCGCCATTCCTGCCACGAGTGGGTCTGGCGGATCGCGGTGTGCTTCGAGCCGTCGGAGCCCCACACGGTCGGGCCGATGCCCGGCGTGTCCGAGGGCCCGACGATCGCGGCGCCCGCGCCGTCGCCCAGCAGGAACGAGATGGACCGGTCCGTCGGGTCGATGATCTCCGACAGCTTCTCCGCGCCGATCACGAGCACGTTCCGGGCCAGCCCGGACCGCACGAGCCCGTCGGCCTGGCCGATCCCGTAGGCGTACCCGGCGCACGCGGCCGACACGTCGAACGCGGCGGCCGGCGTCGCGCCGAGCCGGTCGGCGAGGATCGAGGCGGCCGACGGCGTCATGTGCATGTGCGTGATCGTCGAGACGATGATCGCGTCGATGTCCGCGCCGGTCAGGCCCGCGGCGTCGAGCGCCTTGCGGGCCGCGGCCTCGGACAGGTCGAGCACGTCGCGGTCCGCGCCCGCGCGGCGGCGGGTCACGATGCCGGTGCGCTGGCGGATCCATTCGTCGGACGAGTCGATGGGCCCCGCGATGTCGTCGTTGGTGACGACGTGCTCGCCCCGCTCCGCGCCGATGGCGAGGATGCGCGAGAACTGCGTGGGCTGGGACTGCTGCAGGAGGGTCACTGTGGTGCTCCGGGTGTCGTGCCGGCGGACTCGGTACCAGCAGCGCCGCCGGCGGCGCTGTGGCGGGAGATGAGGTCGCGGGCCGCGTCGATGTCCCCGGGCGACTTCACCGCCACCGTTTCTACGCCCTTGAGGGCCCGCTTGGCGAGTCCGGTGAGCACGCCGCCGGGCGCGAGCTCGAGGAGCGCGGTCACGCCGCGGGCCGCGAGCGAGTCGCTGACCAGGTCCCAGCGGACCGGGGCGGTGACCTGTCCGGCCAGGTTGGCCAGCACGTCCGACGCCGTCCCGTGGCCGTGGGCGCCGCCGGTGTAGGCGGCCCCGTCGAGGTCGGCGAGGAACGGGAGGACCGGGTCCTTGCCGGCGAACCCGGTGGCCACGGGCGTGAACTCCTCGCGGGCCGCGTCCATGAACGGCGTGTGGAACGCGCCGGCCACCTGGAGCGGGATCACCCGGGCGCCGGGCGGCGGGTTGTCGGCCAGCTTCGCGAGGTTCTCCAGGGCGCCCGCGGCGACCACCTGGGCGGCGCTGTTCACGTTCGCGGGCCACAGCCCGGCGGCCTCGATCGCGGCGAGCACCTCCTCGGGCTGCCCGCCCACGACCGCGCTCATCCCGGACGGCCGGGCCGCGGCGGCCTTCGCCATCGCGCGGGCCCGTGCGGCCACGAGCCCGGCGGCGCCGTCGTCGGACACCACGCCGGCCACGGCGGCCGCGGCGACCTCGCCGACGGAGTGACCCGCGGTCACGTCCACGACCCCGGCCGTGTCCCGGCCGTCCAGGATCACGCGCAGGGCCAGCAGCGACGACGCCACGATCAGCGGCTGGGCGACGGCGGTGTCACGGATCGTGTCCGCGTCCGACGTCGTGCCGTGAGCGGCGAGATCCGTGTCCGCGGCCTCGGAGGCGGCGGCGACGAGTTCGGGCACCCCGGGAAGCTCCAGCCAGGGGCCGAGCATTCCGGGGGTCTGGGAGCCCTGTCCAGGGCAGACGACGGCGAGCACCAGTCCACTCTGCCAAGCCCGGCCCAAACCGGGGCGTCGCGACCCGTACCAAGCTTCTCGGGGGCGGTTGTGGGATCCCTACAAGGATCGTTCCTCACCGGACTCGCCCAGCTGCCCCAGCGCGAGCGCCACCTGCAGCACGAACGACTCGCGGGCGTCGAGCGGGTCCCAGCCCGTGATCTCCGACACCTTGCGCAGGCGGTACCGCACCGTGTTGGGGTGCACGTACAAACGGCGGGCGGCCGCCTCCAGGGAACGCCCGGTGCCCAGGTACGCGGACAGCGTCTCCAGCACCGAGCCGCCCGCCTGGGCGAGCGGCTGGTAGGCCTGCGTCACCAGGGTGCGGCGCGCCGAGGCGTCGCCCGTCAGGACCCGCTCGGGGAGCAGGTCGTCGGCCAGGACGGGGCGCGGCGCCTGCGGCCAGGCGGGGGCGGCGGCCATGCCGGCCAGCGCCGAGCGTGCCGACCGGGCGGCGTCGTCCAGGCCCGACGACGCCGAGCCGATCACCACCGGACCCGGCCCGAAGCGGCTGAGCAGGCCCGTGGCCACCGCGGCCAGGTCGCCCTCCCCGCCGAGCACGAGCACCAGCCGGTCGCCGTGGATCCCGACGAGGGCGTCCCCGGCCGCGCGCCGCGCGGCCCGCCGCAGCTCCGCGGCGCGCACCTCGTCCAGCCCGCTGTTGGTGGTTCCCACGACGACGAGCGTGCCGCCCTTGCCGCTCCAGCCCAGCGCCGACATGCGGCTGCGCAGCGCGTCGTTCCCGTCCCCGCGCACGAGCGCGTCCACGACCAGCGCCTCCAGGCGGGCGTCCCACGCGCCGCGGACCTCCGCGGCGCGTGCGTAGATCTCCGCGGCGGAGAACGCGACCTCGCGGGAGTAGCGCAGCACCGCCTCCCGCAGCTCCCGCTTGCCGTCCGGGGCCGCGATCTGGTCCGACATCTCCTCCACCACGTCCACCCCGCAGCGCACCAGCTGCAGCGTCTGCTGCAGGGAGATCGTGCGGGTGAGCTCCGGGGGAGCGGCCGAGAACATCTCGGCGACGCCGTGCGGCGGGCTCACCGGGTCGGCGAACCACGAGATGAACGCGTTGACGCCGGCCTGGGCGACGAGGCCCACGTAGGACCGGTCCTCGGCCGCGAGATTGCGGTACCAGGACAGCTGCTCGTCCAGGCGGCGCAACGTCGCCGACGTGAGCCTGCCGCTCGCGTCGCGGACCCGCTGCAGGTTCTTCCCGTTCGCCTCCCGGGCGGCGGTGCTGCCGCCGCCCGCCGGGGCGCCGGGGGCGTCAGCGGGGTCTGCGGGGTTTGCGGGGTCGGTCTCGGGTGATGCGGGCACGAGGGCGAGAATACGGGTCCGGTTGTACGGAGTCCACAAACGGGCGATTCGTTCGGGACACCGTCGGAACCCGCGGCCGGTGCCCGCCGCGGCCGGCCGGCGCCTGGTGAGTGGAGGAAACCCCATGGACCGGGAAAAAGTTTATGGCGCTCCGGCCAACGGTTCGCTGTAGTGTCGAACATATGGTCTTGATGCAACGGCTCCGACGGCTGCTCCGCCGGCCCACCTCTGCATCCACGGTCGGCATCCGGCGGGAGTCGTCGGCCCCACGTCGAGGAGACGACATCCACGAGGACGCACTGCGGGCACAGCTCGCCGACGACCCGAACAACGCCGAGGCCTTCGGCGCGCTGGCGGAGATCGTGCGCCGTCGCGCGGCCGAGGGGCATCACGCGGAGGATCCCCTGCGGGACACCGAGGACGAGCCCACCGCCGCCCAGCTGCGCGAGCAGGCCGCGGACCTCGCGGTCTGGGCGCTCGCCGAGGAGATCGCCGGGAACCCGCGCGGCTGGTACCCGCTCATCGAGCTCGGGCGGCTGTCGCTGGCCGAGGATCCCGAGGGCGCGGTCCGCCGCTTCACGACGGCGGCCGAGCGCGACCCGGAGGGGCACGCGCTGGCCGACGGGCTCGCGATCCTGCGCGACGCCGGGATGCCGGTCGAGGCGCTGGGCCTGGGCGTGGGTCACTGGCGGGTGCGGGAGCACACGCCGGAGGTGGGCCGGCACCTGGTGCGGGCCGCACTGGAGGCGGGCCGCCCGTTCGAGGCGAGGCAGCACCTGGGGGCGATGGACCTGCACCCGGACGGCTCCGCCGTGGTAAAGCTCCGGCGTGAACTGGAGCAAGAGATCGCCGCGGCCGACCAGCCCAGGGCAGGCACCTGACGGGTCGCCGCCCCCGGGCGGCCGTGGGAGCGCTTGCGTACCGGTGCGGTCCCGCCCGAGGCCGGCGAGGCCGGGCGGGACCGCGGGTCTCAGGGGTTCGCCGGGTCCACCGCGAGGAAGTCGTCGAACGACCACGTCGTCGCGGTCGTCCCTCCCGTGTACAGGCGCACGCCCACGGAGCCGGGCACCTGGAGCGAGGCGGTCGTGTCCGTGTGGACCACCTGCCAGTCCGCGGGCTCGGCGGTTCCCGCGGCCCAGACCTTCGCCCGCACCGTCGTCGGCGACGTCCCCGTCGCCCGCACGCGCAGCAGCAGCGGTTCGCCGGGCCGGAACGTCAGCCCCGGGACCACGCCGCCGACCACGGGCGTGCCGTTGCGCGCGACGTGCAGGTCGGCGTGCCCGTCGGCGTAGATCTTCACCCGCCCGCCGAGGTCCTCCGTCCCGGCCCGCCGTGCCAGCACCGTCAGGAACGAGGTGTCCGACGGCGTCGCGTCGGCCCACGCCCGCACGGTGACGTCGACGTCGGCGGCGGACACGTCGTCGAGCGCCGCGCTCATCGTCCGGCCGCCGGTCATCGCGAACGTGCCGGCCCCGCCGGCGACGTCGAACCGCGACAGCGTGCCGCCGAGGGTCCACGCCCCGCCCGTCGTCGCCTCGCCCCAGCCGTCCACCACGATCCTGTTGAAGGTGTCACGCCCGAGCGCCGGATCGACCGGCCCGGATCCCGTGGTCCCGACCAGGTGGTGCAGTGCCACCTGGTCGGCGGTGAGGGCCTGCGGGTAGACGGCGATCTCGTCGAGGTCGCCCTTGAAGTTCGTCGCCGGCGACGACGGCGACCACCCGGTCAGGCCGTCCCCGCCGACGCGCCACCAGCCGTTGTACGCCCTGGCGCTCGTGATCGAGGGCTCGGAGGCGACGAGCTGCCCGTCGAGGTAGAGCCGCAGGCCGTCGGCGCCGAGTGTGCCGACCGCGTGGTGCCAGGCGCCGTTCGTCACCGCCGCGGGGGAGACGACGGTCCGGGCCGTGGCGGAGTGGACGCCGAACACGAGCCTGCCGGTGCCGTCCAGGTACAGGTGCCGGTCGTAGACGCCGGACGACGTCGCGTCGCCGCGGTTCCCGTAGCCGATCAGCTTGCCGCCGGGGGTGGTGCCCCGGAACCAGGTCTCGACGCTGAACGTCTGCGGCGCGGCCTTGCTCGTGCCGGCGGACCACGCCCGCGAGGTGCTCGTGCCCGCTGCCGCCGCCGCCGTGTCCGGATCGGCGGTGAGCGCGCCGGGCCTGCCGAACGCCAGCGCGGGGCCGGCGTTCAGCACGGGCCCGCCCGCGAGGTTCGCGACTGGCGCGGCGGTGCCGCCCATCCGCCAGTAGTTCACGGCGCCGTCGGTCAGGACGCCGCGCGCGTACTCGCGCAGCGGCGCGCCGTCGGACACCGTGACCTCCGTCCACGGCGACCACGCCTGGTTGCCCCACGGGTCACGCGCGACGACGGCGTAGCGGTGCGTCGCCCCGGGCGCCACGCTCGTGTCGAGGAGCGCGAACGGCTTGACCTGCCAGAAGCTGGCGGTGTGCTCCAGGACGGCGACCGGCGATGCGCCGGACGTGTCGCGGTAGACGGTGTAGGTCAGGGTCTTGTCGTCACGGTCGTGGTTGCCGGGCCAGGCCAGGCGGACGACGCTGGCCCCGGGTGACGTCGCGGTCAGCGGGAACGTGGACCCGCCGAGACGCGGGCCGTCCTCGTTCGGCGCGAGGTCGCGCACCGCGAACCGCACCAGGCCCTGCTGCGGCGTGCCGTTCACGGTGAGGAACTCGCCGCCGAACACGACGTGGTCGCCGCCCGCGGTCACGTGCCACGGGCCCTGGTCCTGGCCGGTGAACGTGCCGACGCTGAAGTCCGGGTACCAGTTGAGGAACTCGGGGCGGGGCGTGCCGGGGTGGTCCGGGTAGCCGAAGATGTCGGCGGTGTTGGTGCCCTCCACGGTGAGGGTGACGGCCGTGCCCCGCTTGAACGATCGCGGGCTGGTCTCGGGGAACCCGCCGCTGTTGCCGCAGTAGTGCTTGTGGCTCGCCTGATAGGCCACGCCCTGGAACGGCACGATGGAATAGGTGTCGCCGTGGCAGTCCTCCAGCCACACCAGCTCCCCCGTCGCCCAGGACACGGCGAACGAGCCCTCGACGGTGCCGCCCCCGCCGTAGTGGTAGCCGGTGCCGTAGACGTTCGCGCCGTCGGTGACCAGGTCGAGGATCGCCGAGGAAGCGCCCGCGTTGCGGACCCGGGCGTTGACCGGGAGCGGGAGCAGGTCGCCGGTCGCGGCGTCGAGGCGGGCCAGGCCGTAGCCCGGGGTGGAGGAGCCGTCCACCGAGGTGAAGTTCCCCCCGATCATCACCGACCCGCCGTCGGGCGCCGCGGTGATCGCCTGGACGGAACGGTCGCCGACCGCGGCCTCGAAGGCCCGCGTCGTCGCGCCGGTCGCGGCGTCGACGGCGGCCACGCGGGCCCGCGTCGCGCCGTTGACCGTGGAGAAGGCGCCGCCGAGGAACACGTCGGCGCCCGAGGTCGCGACGGAGTAGACGGGGCCGTTGACCGACGGGCGGAACCCGGTCAGGTCGCCCGTGGCGACGTCGAACGCCGCGGCGCGGTACCGCGTGACGCCGTCGATCTCGGTGAACGGGCCGACCGCGTACACCGTGCGGCCGTCCGGGGAGACGGCGAGCTCCTTCACCTCGCCGTTCGTCGCCGGATCCCAGGCGGCGTCCAGCTCGCCGGTGGCGAGGTCGTAGCGCAGGAGGTTGGCTCGCGGCACCTCCGCCGTGCCCGCCGGTGCGCCCGCGGGGCGGGCGGAGGTGAACCTGCCGCCCACGTAGACGGTGTCGCCCACGATCACCTGGGACCAGACGACCCCGTTGATCTGGACGGTGGGCAGCGGGTCGGAGCTCACGGTCGGCGGCAGGGCGGACGTCGTCGTCCCCTGATCCGCGGCGACGGCCGCGTCCGCCCGCGACGCGGGAACGGACAGCGCCAGACCGGCCAGCACCAGCGAGAGGGCGGCGACGGACGCCGCGTAGCGGCGCGGGGCATGGGCGTGGGCAACGCGCATCGGGGAACCTCAGCCTTGTCGGGGGGAAGAGCCAGGCGTCACCGAGGTTATGCTCCGGCGCCGGCCGGCGGTGGCTGAGCGAGGGTGATTTCTCGGGTGAAACGGGTGGGCCCGGAGGGACTTGAACCCCCGACCGTTGCGGTGTAAACGCAATGCTCTACCAGCTGAGCTACAGGCCCTGGAAACGGCGCAGTCAGGATACCCGGCCCGAGGGCCGGGACCCGGCAGACTCCCTGCCGAGGCCTCCTCAGATCTCAGCGAGTGCCCGGCGGTACCCCTCGAGGTCCCGACGTTGGCCGCGGGGGTTGACGATGCTCCAGCGCACGATGCCGTCGTCGTCGATCAGGAACGAGCCGCGCAGGGCGTGGCCCGACTCGTCGTCGAACACCCCGAACGCCCTCGAGACCGCGCCGTGCGGCCAGAAGTCGCTGAGCAGGTCGAAACCGAAGCCCTCGATCTCCTGCCACGCCTTGAGCGTGAAGACCGGGTCCGTGGACACGGCCAGCAGCCGCACCCCGGCGGTCTCGAAGTCCTCGATGTTGTCCCGCAGCTCGCACAGCTCGCCCGTGCAGATGCCGGAGAAGGCGAACGGGAAGAACACCACGAGCACGGGCCCGCCCGCGAGGTCGGCGAGGTGGAACGGCGTGCCGTGCGTGTCCGGCAGCGTGAAGTCCGGCGCGGGGTCGCCGGGGCCGACGACGGTGCCGGCGTCGCCGGGTCCCCCCATCAGCGGCCCTTGCCCCGCGGGACGAGCCGTGTCGCCGACCAGTCGTCCGCCACGGCGAACGTGTTGGTCGACTGCATGCCCGCGGTGTTCGCGGCGTCCTGGATCTCGCCGGGGGTCGTGTGCCCGTCACGGCCGGCCTTGGGGGTGAAGATCCAGATGATCCCGCCGTCCTCGAGGTACTCGGTGACATCGACGAGGGAGTCCGTGAGGTCCCCGTCGTCGTCCCGCCACCAGAGGATCACGCCGTCGGTGACGTCACCGAAGTCCTCGTCCTCGAGTTCGCTGCCGGTGATCTCCTCGATCTCGGCGCGCACGTCGTCGTCGACGTCGTCGCCCCAGCCGAACTCCTGCACCACCTGGCCGGCCTTGAAGCCGAGCCGGTCCGCACCCTGGGTGTCCGCGCTCACTTGGTTCTGCGTTCCCTTCATCTCTTCGTCCTGGGCCGCGTCGGTGACCAGGCGTCCTTTCGTGGCAAAGGTAGTGCACCGGAGCCCGGCGCGCCGCACAGGCGCGCGGGTCGTACCTGCATTGCACCACGCTTGCGCGTGGCGCTGACCGAGTATCAGTAAAGCGAGACTCGGTCTCAGGAGTGGAGCGTACCCGTGAGAGGTCGTCTCGAAGTAACGCAGATCACCCCTCCGAACTTCGCTCTTGACCGTTCTATGGTGTGTGCGCACGCCAACAGGGGTCAGAATGGCAGGACCACCTGTGCGCGGGTGAGCGTCGTGTGCCGCGAAACGGCCGGCGTCGCTCGCGGAGGGGCGCAGGACCAGAAAGCATGGCTGACAAGGCCGTGCCGACGACTCTGGCGTGACGAAGGACGACGCGCCGGGTGCAGGGCCCGTCACGACGAGGCGCTCGCCCGGGCCGGATCCTCGGGGCGCCGGCGAAACAGGGAGAGGTTGCTGGTGGCTTCGTTTGACGAGACCGGACCGCTGATCAACGGTCTGCTCAGCGCTGTGCCGGACATCGACCCGGGGGAGACCTCCGAGTGGGTCGAGTCGTTCGACGGACTGATCGACGACAAGGGCGGCCCTCGCGCCCGGTACGTCATGCTCAACCTGCTGCGGCGGGCGCGCGAGCGCAACGTGCACATCCCCGTGACGATGGCGACGCCGTACGTCAACACCATCGGCGTCCACGAGGAGCCGTACTTCCCGGGCGACGAGGCGATGGAGCGGCGCTACCGCTCCTTCATCCGCTGGAACGCGGCGGTCATGGTGACGCGCGCGCAGCGTGAGGGCCTCGGGGTGGGCGGCCACATCTCGTCGTACGCGTCGGTGGCGACGCTGTACGAGGTGGGCCTGAACCACTTCTTCCGCGGCAAGGACCACGAGGGCGGCGGCGACCAGGTCTACTTCCAGGGCCACGCCTCACCGGGCGTGTACGCCCGCGGGTTCCTCGAGGGCCGGCTGAGCGCCGAGCAGCTCGACGGCTTCCGGCAGGAGAAGTCGCACGCGGGCGGCGGCCTGCCGTCGTACCCGCACCCGCGCCTCATGCCGGACTTCTGGGAGTACCCGACGGTCTCGATGGGCCTCGGCCCGGCGTCGGCGATCTACCAGGCCTGGACCAACCGCTACCTGCACAACCGCGGGATCAAGGACACCAGCCAGCAGGACGTGTGGGCGTTCCTCGGCGACGGCGAGATGGACGAGCCGGAGAGCCGCGGCATGATCCAGCTCGCGGCGCAGCAGCAGCTGGACAACCTGACGTTCGTGGTGAACTGCAACCTGCAGCGCCTCGACGGTCCGGTGCGCGGCAACGGCAAGATCGTCCAGGAGCTCGAGGGGCAGTTCCGCGGCGCGGGCTGGAACGTCATCAAGGTCGTGTGGGGCCGCGAGTGGGACGCCCTGCTGGAGGCCGACAAGGACCGCGCGCTCGTCAACCTGATGAACGCGACGCCGGACGGTGACTACCAGACCTACCGCGCCGAGTCGGGCGCGTTCATCCGCGAGCACTTCTTCGGGCGCGACCCGCGCACCAAGGCCCTCGTCGAGAACATGACCGACGAGGACATCTGGAACCTCAAGCGCGGCGGCCACGACTACCGCAAGCTCTACGCGGCCTACTCGGCGGCGCGCGCGCACACCGGCCAGCCGACGATCATCCTCGCGCACACCGTCAAGGGCTACGGCCTGGGCTCGGGCTTCGCGGGCCGCAACGCCACGCACCAGATGAAGAAGCTCAAGACGGACGAGCTCAAGGCGCTGCGCGACTCGCTCAACATCCCGATCACGGACGAGGAGCTCACGAACCCGTACGCGGCCCCGTACTACCACCCGGGCATGGACGCGCCGGAGATCCAGTACATGCTGGACCGCCGCCGCAAGCTCGGCGGGTTCGTGCCGGAGCGCCGGGCCAACCCGAAGACCCAGCTGCCGCTGCCGCAGGACAAGTCCTACGAGCTGCTGGCCAAGGGTTCGGGCACGCAGGAGGTCGCCTCGACGATGGCGTTCGTCCGCATGCTCAAGGACCTGTTCAAGTCCAAGGGCTTCGGCGAGCGCATCGTGCCGATCATCCCCGACGAGGCCCGCACGTTCGGCCTCGACTCGATCTTCCCGAGCGCGAAGATCTTCAACACCCTGGGGCAGAACTACCTGGCCGTGGACCGCGAGCTCATGCTGAGCTACAAGGAGTCCGAGTCCGGGCAGATCATGCACACGGGCATCAACGAGGCGGGTTCGGCCGCCGCGTTCCAGGCGGTCGGCACGTCGTACGCGACCCACGGCGAGCCGCTGATCCCGATCTACATCTTCTACTCGATGTTCGGCTTCCAGCGCACCGGCGACCAGTTCTGGGCCGCGGGCGACCAGCTCACGCGTGGTTTCATCATCGGCGCGACGGCGGGGCGCACCACGCTGACCGGTGAGGGCCTGCAGCACGCCGACGGCCACAGCCCGATCATCGCGGCGACCAACCGCGCGATCGTGCAGTACGACCCGGCCTACGGCTACGAGATCCGGCACATCGTGCGCGACGGCATCGAGCGCATGTACGGGCCCGGCCAGGACGGCATCGGCACGGACGGCCGCGACCAGAACGTCATGTACTACCTGACGGTCTACAACGAGCCGATGGTGCAGCCGGCCGAGCCGGCGGACGTCGACGTCGAGGGCATCCGGCGCGGTATCCACCGCATCGCGACCGCGGACGACGCCGCCGAGGGCCCGAAGGCTCAGCTCCTCGCGTCCGGTGTGGGCGTCCCGTGGGCCCTCGAGGCGCAGCAGCTGCTGCGCGAGGACTGGGGCGTGCACGCCGACGTCTGGTCGGTGACCAGCTGGACCGAGCTGCGCCGCGACGCGCTGGACGCGGAGCACGCCGCTCTCGTGGACCCGGCCGCCGAGCCGCGCGTGCCGTACGTGACGCAGAAGCTGCAGGGCGCTGCGGGGCCGTTCGTCGCCACCAGCGACTACGACCACATGGTGCCGGACCAGATCCGCGCCTGGGTCCCGGGCGACTACGCGGTGCTCGGTGCCGACGGCTTCGGCTTCTCGGACACCCGCGCCGCCGCGCGCCGGTACTTCCTCATCGACGGCCCGTCGATGGTGGTCAAGACGCTGCAGGTGCTCGCGCGCCGCGGCGAGGTGCCGGCCGACGTCGTCGCCAAGGCCGTCGAGAAGTACCGCCTGCTCGACGTGAACGCGGGCACCTCGGGGAGCGCGGGCGGCGAGAGCTGACCTGACCTCGAGAAACCCCTGGAGGGCGGCGCGGGACTTCCCGCGCCGCCCTTTCTCGCGCCCGCACGGTCGTGCCCGGCGTACCGCGAACGCAACTCGTGGCCGGGTGGCGCACCTCCCGGGGCCGACGGCGCGGGGCGCGGCCTGCGGGGGTCACCAGCTCGCTGACCAGGCCGGAGATGACCTACAACGGGGTAGTTCGCCGTATCTGTGGCGCGATCTTTTCACCCGCGCTACGGTCGGCGCGGGCGCGGAAACTCGATCCCGGGTCCGGCAGGGGGGTGTGCTCGGCATGCCTCGGCACAGCAAGAGCGAGGAGTTGTCATGAGCAGCAACGAGTACGAGGGCCAGTCCAGCGAATTCGGCGGCGAGGGCCAGGAGAACACCGAGAACCCGTACGGCCAGCAGAGCGGGTCCGAGCTCGGCTCGGAGCAGGGCGGCTTCGGTTCGTCCGAGCCGTCGGAGCAGGGCGGCGAGTCCTACGGCCAGACGGAGCAGACCGAGGGCTCGGCCTACGGCGAGTCCCAGTCGGAGGGCGGCTTCGGATCGCCCGAGCAGGGCGCCGAGGGCGGCGAGTCCTACGGTGAGCCGCAGTCCGAGGGTGGCTTCGGGTCGTCGGAGACGACGTCGTCCGAGGGCGGCTTCGGTGCGCAGCAGAGCGCCGAGGGCGGCGACACCTACGGTCAGGACACCGCGTCCGACCAGCCGGCCGGCTCGTCGTACGGCGAGTCGCAGTCGGAGGGCGGCTTCGGGTCGCCCGAGCAGAGCACGGAGGGCGGCGAGTCCTACGGTGAGCCGCAGTCCGAGGGTGGCTTCGGCTCGCCCGAGCAGGGCACCGAGGGTGGCTTCGGCTCGCCCGAGCAGGGCGGCGAGTCCTACGGCCAGGGCGAGGGCGGCGCGCAGTTCGGCTCGCAGGAGTCCCCGGAGGGCTCCGAGTCGCAGTTCGGCGAGCAGCAGCCCGGTTCGGAGTTCGGCTCCGAGGAGAGCCAGGGCGAGGGCGGCCAGGGCTACTGAGCCCCACCGCCACGCGCGCTCACGGGGCCCTCGCCGTCGGCGGGGGCCCCGTTCTGCTGCCCGCATCGTTGGCCGAACCCGTTGTCGATGTCAGTGCCTGTCGCTGTCGTCTCCCCGTGCTCGCCTCCGGGCGAGTGGGTCGTGTCGTCGCGCTGTCTCCGTCGTCGATGTCAGTGTCTGCCGCTGCCATCTCCTCGTGCTCGGCTCCGGGCGAGTGCCTCGTACCTCGGCCCTCACCCTCCGCCGAACCCTTCGTCGATGTCAGACACCCGGGGCAGGATGGCCTCGTGCGAGTGATCCTGACCCGGGCAGGCGGCCAGCAGGCCGCCGTCGCGAGCATGCCCGAACCGGGCGATCTCCGGGCCGACGCCGCCGGGCCGCCGACGCCGCCCCGCTGGACCTGGGACGACACGAACCGCTGGTACCCGCGGCTGCTGTCCGACGGCGTGCGGGTCGAGCGCGCCCACGACCTCCGGCTCGCCCACGCGATCCTGCGCTCCTCCGACCTCTCCGCGGACACCACTCTGGCGACGGCACCACCGGGTCCGTGGGACGGCCTGCCGCCGGTGTCCCCGCCCCAGCCGGGAGGGGCCGCGCCACCGGACGCCCCGGCGACGCTGTTCGACCTCGGGCAGCCCGCGCCGTCGTCGTCGGACCCGGACGGTGACGGGCTCGACCCTGTCGCGGAACTGGGCGCGCAGCTCGACGCGATCGCGTCGAGCGCCGGCCCGGCGCGGCTGCGGCTGCTGGTCGCCGCGGAGTCGGCGGGGGCGCTCGCGGCGGCCGAGATGCAGCACGTGGGGCTGCCGTGGCGCACCGACGTGCACGACGAGATCCTCACCGAGGCGCTCGGCCCGCGGCCGCGTCCCGGCGAGCGGCCCGCGAAGCTCGAGGCCCTCGTGCACCGGATCCGCGAGGCGCTGGACGCGCCGCCGACGCTCAACCCGGACTCGCACCCGGACCTGCTGCGGGCGATGGAGTACGCCGGGGTGGGGGCGCGCAGCCTGCGCAAGTGGGAGCTGGAGAAGCTGGACCATCCCGTGGTCGCGCCGCTGCTGGAGTACAAGTCGCTCTACCGGCTGTACACGGCCAACGGGTGGAGCTGGCTCGACACCTGGGCGCGCGCCGGGCGGTTCCGCATGGAGTACGTGGTGGGCGGCGTCGTCACGGGACGCTGGGCGAGCACCGGCGGGGGCGCGCTGCAGCTCCCGCACAGCGTCCGGCGCGCGGTCGTGGCGGATCCCGGCTGGCAGTTCGTCGTGGCCGACGCCGCCCAGCTCGAGCCCCGGGTCCTGGCGGCCCTCGCCCGCGACGAGCACATGGCGGCGGCGGGCCGGGGCCCGGACGGGGGGACGAGCGCGGCGGCGGGCCCGGGCGCGGCGGCGAACGGGGCCGGCGGTGCGAGCGCCGGCGACGTCGACATGTACGCCGGGATCGTCGCCGCCGGGGTCGTCGAGACCCGGCAGCAGGCCAAGGTCGGGATGCTGGGCGCGATGTACGGCGGGACGACGGGCGTGTCGGCCCAGGTGATGCCGCGGCTCGCGAAGGCGTTCCCGCAGGCCATCGACCTGGTGGAGAGCGCTGCCCGCGCGGGGGAGCGCGGCGAGGTGGTGACCACGCGGCTGGGCCGCAGTTCCCCGCGGCCGGGTTCGGCGTGGGCTGCGACGCAGTCGCGCGCGTTCGACGAGGACGCCGGCGCCGACGACGCCTCCCGCGCCCGCTCGCAGACCCGCGCCTGGGGCCGCTTCACCCGGAACTTCGTGGTCCAGGGCACGGCCGCGGAATGGGCCCTGTGCTGGATCGCGTCCCTGCGCCGCCGCCTCTGGGCGCTCGGCACGGTCCCCGGCGACGCCGCCGGGCTGGCCCCGGCGCCCTTCGCCGACCGCCCGCACCTGGTGTTCTTCCTGCACGACGAGGTCGTGATCCACACCCCGGCCGCCCTCGCCGCCCAGGTCGCCGCCGAGACCCGCGCCGCGGCCGCCGAGGCGGGCCGCCTCCTCTTCGGCGACTTCCCGGTCACCTTCCCGGTCACGGTCGCCACGGTCGACAGCTACGCCGACGCCAAGGACTGAGCGGCGGCGCCGAGGAGCGGCTGGCAAAACCGAGGACGAACGACGCGCGCCGACCCGCCCATCGATCGCGGTCGGCACGGACCCGCCTATCGATTTCGACTGGCGCCGGCCCGCTCACCCATTCGGGCCGGTCCCGGAGATCGGCGCGGCGCGCTACCCCGGCGGGCCGGCCGCCGGGGTAGCGGAGACATCAGAGTCCGGCCAGGGCCGCCGTGACGACGCGGGCCGAACGGAGGGCGGCGTCGTCGACGTGGGTGAGGAATTCCGTGCCGTCGGGGGCGCACAGGTCGGAGACCCCGCGGATCGCGACGAACGGCGCGCCGTGGTTGTGGCATGCCTGCGCGATCGCCGCCGACTCCATGTCCACGGCCAGGACCTGGTCGAACGCCACGCGAAGGGTCTCGGCCAGGGACGTGGTGACGAACTGCTCGGAGGATCCGATGGTCCCCGCCAGCACCTTCTGGTCCTGTCCGGCGCCCGCGGCCGAGGCCGCCTCCAGCAGACCCGGGTCCGCCGCGTAGACGGCGGGCATCCCGGGCACCTGCCCGAGCCGGTAGCCGAAGGCGGTCGCGTCGGCGCCGGTGTTCACGTACGTCCGCCCGACGACGACGTCGCCGACGGCCACCGACGCGTCCAGCCCGCCCGCGCTCCCGGCGCTGATCACCGGGACCGTGCCGTAGGTGAGCAGCGCGCCGACCGCGGCGCCGGCCGCGTTGACGAACCCGATCCCGCTGCGCACGAGCGCGACGCGGCGCCCGCCCAGCTCGACGATCGTGTGCTCGGCGGCGCCGACGGCCTGGGAGACACCCGCCCCGGTCTCGGCCGGCGCGGCGTCGTCGGGCACGATGCCCTCACCGGGCGCGACGCCGCCGGTGACCCCGGCGAGCTCGAGGAACGGCGCCGCCTCGTCGGCCATGGCGACGATGACGACGGCCTGGACACCCGCCCCCGTCGTTGCCGTCACGCGAAGACCTGCGTCCACCGACCGCGCTCCGCGAGGAACGTGCGGGCGGCGTCCTGGGCGCCCTCCAGCGTGTGGTTCGCGCCCCAGCCGCACTGCACCTCGTTGGCGGCGGGCACCTCGTCGGCGGTGGTGACGTCGGTGAGCGTCGCCTCGATGAGGCCGAGCACCTCGTCCTCGGCGGGGTCGCCCTGGAGGATCAGGTAGAAACCGGTCTGGCAGCCCATGGGCGAGAAGTCCAGCACGCGGTCCGAGTGGTTGCGCGACTTCTCCGCGAACAGGTGCTCGAGCGAGTGCACCACCGGCATCTCCAGGTGCGCGACGTTCGGCTGGGCGAAGCGCACGTCGTACTTGACGATGACGTCGCCCGCGGGAAGCTGCTTGCGGTCGGCGAGCCGCACGTACGGGGCGGCCACGATTCGGTGGTCGAGGTTGAACGACTCGACATTCATGCGTGGTGTATCGGTCATGACCCAAACCCTACGTGCGCGGACCGCCGCGGCCGCGCCGTCCGCCCGAAGCGTCCACGGGCTGGAACGGCCACCGCGCGGCAGGCCCGCCCGCACGCGGCGGAGCCCCCGGCCGCAGGCGCGCTGCGGCCGGGGGCTCCACCCGGCGTCGTCGGACGACCGACGGGCAGTTACCGATCCGTCACGAACAGGTGACCGTCGACGACGACGGCGCCGACCCGTTCGCCGTGAACCCGTACGTGGCCGTCTGGCCCGCGCCCAGGTTCCCGTTCCACGACACGTTCCTGACGGTGTGCGTCGAGCCGGAGGAGGTCAGCGACCCGTTCCAGACCTGCGACAGGGTGGAGCCGGACAGCGTGAACTGCGTCGTCCAGCCGCTGATCGCCTGGTTCGCCTTCACCGACACCTCGGCCTGGTAGCCGCTGCCCCAGTTGTTGACGATCCGCAGCGTGGCCGCGCACGCACCGCTGGGCTGCGGCGTCGTGGGGCTCGCCGTCGGGCTCGCGGACGGCGTCGTCGGCGTCGGGCTCGGCGTCGTCGGCGTGGGCGACGGCGTGCTGGTGCTGCCCGCGTTCAGGGCCTCGAGGGTCGCCGTGTAGGCGGCCTTCTTGTTGCCGTTGCCGTCGAACAGCAGCGGCGTGCCGGAGGCGCGCCACGAGTCCGTGTCACGCACGCCCCACACCGTGATGCCGTTGCAGCGCGTCACGGCGAGGCAGTCCTGGACGACCTTGCGGTACGTCTCGGCCTGCGTGGTGCCCGAGCCCTCGATGTCGAGCTCGGTGATCTGCACGTCCACGCCCAGGTCGGCGAAGTTCTGCAGCGTGGTGCGGTAGTTGCTCGGGTACGGGCTGCCCGAGTTGAAGTGGGACTGGAAGCCGACGCAGTCGATGGGCACGCCGCGCGCCTTGAAGTCCTTGACCATGTTGTAGACGCCCTGGGTCTTCGCCCAGGTCCAGTTGTCCGTGTTGTAGTCGTTGTAGCAGAGCTTGGCGCCCGGGTCGGCGGCGCGGGCCGTGCGGAACGCGACCTCGATCCAGTCGTTGCCCGTGCGCTGCAGGTTCGAGTCGCGGCGGCCGCCGCCGGAGTCGGCGTAGGCCTCGTTCACGACGTCCCAGGAGTGGATCTTGCCCTTGTAGTGGCCGGCGACGCCGTTGATGTGGTTGATCATCGCCTGGCGGAGCGTCGAGCCCGACATGTTCTGCATCCAGCCGGGCTGCTGGGAGTGCCACGCCAGGGCGTGGCCGCGGACCTGCTTGCCGTTCTGCAGGGCCCAGTTGAGGATGCGGTCGCCGTTGGTGAAGTTGAACTGGCCCTGGGAGGGCTCGGTGGCGTCCATCTTCATCTCGTTCTCGGCCGTGATCATGTTGAACTCACGGTTCGCGATGTTGATGTAGGTCGAGTCAGACATCCTGCTCGCGGAGATGGCGGTACCGAAGTACCGGCCGGACTGGGCGGCCGCGGCCCCCAGGGTGCTCTCCGCGGCCTGAGCGGTCGTGGACAACGCGACCCCGCCGGCAAGCGTGGTCGCCAGGGCGACGACGCCGGCGACTCCGGCCGTCAGGGCTGCCCGACGCCGTGACGGCGCGGTGCGATGCTTCATTTCGTCCTCCTCGTCGAGGGTTCGGTTCCTGGCCCGCCCAAGGACGGACCAGGGCATCGCACCGGCGGGAAGGAGGATGGCCGGTGCGATGCCCTGGCCCGTGTTCGGGAGGGCCATGTAGCACGAAGCCTGCCCCGAAAACGTTATCCACGCGACTGCCCTAAACGCTTCGCGCGCAAAGGGCGGCCGTCCGGCGTGATGACGGTCGTTTCCCGAGGTCAGCGACCGTGGGTCAGCTGTCCGTCGGGAAACCGACCGTCGTCACCTCGGAGGCGCCGTCGGCCCACAACCGCAGCACCGACAGGCTGGCCGGGGGGATCCGGATCCGCGACCAGTGCGACGCGGGAGCTCCCATCGCCTGCCCGACGGCGGTGCGGATCTGCGCCGCATGCCCGACGACGACGACGGTGCGCCCCACCCCGCCGGAGACGAGCTCCTGCATCCCGTCCCAGACCCGCGCGCCGACCTGCGCGTACGACTCCCCGCGCGGCGGCACGAACGTGCCGGTGCTGTGCCACAGGTGCAGCTCCCCGGGCCAGCCCGCCTCGATCTGCGCGGCGGTCAGGCCCTCCCAGTCGCCGAACCGGCACTCGGCGAACTGCTCGTCCTGCGTCACGGGCAGCCCGAGCCGGCGTCCGACGGCCGCCGCCGTCTCCTGCGTGCGCACCATCGGCGAGGCGACGACGGCGCTCGGCTGCGGCACGTCCGGCCACAGCCCGCGCACGTCCCGTCCGATCCGGAACACGGCGTCGGCCGCCTCCGCCGCCTGTCCCCGCCCGCGCGCCGACAGCGCGGGGCCGGGCACGTCGGAACCCGAGTAGGCGCCGGCCTCCGTCATCGGCGTGACGCCGTGCCGCACCAGGACGGCGGTCAGCGGCAGCGCGCCGTCGAACCGGCTGACGGAGCCGGGCGGACGCCGCATGTGGGTGTCATAACCCGGGGCGGCCTGCGTGGGGTCGGGTGCGGCCGCCATCAGGCGTTCCGCACGAGGATCCGGCCGCACTCCTCGCACGTGACGACCTGCTCGGGAGCCGCGGCCCGCGCGGCGGCGAGGTCGCCCGGCGGGAGCTCGAGACGGCAGCCCTCGCAGCGGCCCTCGCGCAGGGGAGCGGCGGCCATGCCGCCGGAGTGGGCGCGGATGCGCTCGTACATCGCGACCAGGCCGGCGTCCAGCTCGCCGGCCAGGACGGCGCGCTCCGCGGTGACGTTCTTCGCGTCGGCGTCGAGGCCGGCCCAGGCGGTGTCCCGGTCCGCGATCGCGGCGTCGCGGTCCGCGACGAGCGTGTCGTGCGCGGCCGTGACCTTGGCCAGGGCCTCCTCGTGCGCCTCGAGCCGCTCCATGACGTCGAGCTCGACCTCCTCCAGCACGGCCTGGCGCGTGGCGAGGGAGGCGATCTCGTCGGTGAGCGCCACCGCGTCCTTCGCCCCGACCGACCCGGTGTCGAGCCGCTGCTGATCGCGCGCGGACCGGGACCGCACCTGTTCCACGTCGGTCTCCGCCTTGGTCAGCTCCCGGCGCAGATCCGCGACCGCGGTGCGCGATTCGACGAGCGAGCCGTTCAGGTCCTTGATCTGCCCTTCGAGCTCCTGGATGCGGGCCAGCGCGGGGTGGTTGCGCCGGGAGTGCGCGAGCTGCTGGAGGCGGGTGTCCAGGGCCTGGACCTCCAGGAGTTTGCGCTGGTCGTCGGGGGGAGCTGTGGGCATGTGCGGGTTCCTCTCGCCAGGGTCGTACCGGTCCGAGACACGCTACCGCGCCACGCCGGTCCAGGGGTCCGTGACGACCTCGCTGATACGTGTGCGCACGGGCGGCAGCCCGGCCGAGCCGAGCCCGGCCGCGAGATCCTCGGCGGCGTACCGGAGCCAGGGCCACTCGCTGGCGTAGTGCGCGGTGTCGACGAGGAAGGGGGTGCCGGGGCGGTCCGGGCGGCGCGGGCGTCCGGCTGTGCTCGCTTCGAAGGCCGCGCGTTCGCGCAGCTCGGACGCGGGGTGGTGCCGCAGGTCGGACGTCACGTACACGTCGACGCCGGCCGCGCGGACGTCGTCGAACAACGAGTCGCCGGATCCGCCGACGACGGCGGCCGTGCGGACCAGCGCGTCCGGGTCGCCGGAGAACCGGATGCCCTGGGCGGTCGCGGGCAGGACGTCCCGGACGCGCCCGGCGAACTCGCGCAGCGTGACGGGCTCGGCGAGGGTGCCGACGCGGCCGATGCCGATCGCGGCGTCGTCGGCCCTGGAACCGGGCGCGTTACCGCCGACGGCGGCCCTGGAACGGAGCGCGCCGCCGACGACGGCTCTGGAACCGGGCGCGCCGCCGCTGGCGGCCCCGGAGGAGCCGGACGCGTCGCCGGCGGCGGCCCTGGCGACGAGCGGACGGCGGTCGGTGATCCCGACGAGATCCGCGAGCGCGTCGGCGACGCCGCGCGGGGCGGAGTCGGCGTTGGTGTGCGCGACGTGCAGCGCGCAGCCCGACGTGACGAGCCGGTGCACCACGGACCCCTTGAACGTGGTGGCGGCCACGGAGTGCACGCCGCGCAGGAACAACGGGTGATGCGTGACGAGCAGGTCGGCGCCCCACTCGAGCGCCTCGTCGACGACGTCGGCCACGGGATCGACGGCGAACAGCACCTTGCGCACCTCGGCCCCGGGATCCCCGGCCACGAGCCCGACGGCATCCCACCCCTCCGCCGTCGAGGGCGGGTACAACGACTCGAGGACGCCGACGACGTCGGCCAGCGTAGGCGCACTGCTCACGACGGCGAGCCTACGCCAGGCGCCCCGGCCGCGACGTTCTGGCTCGACGACGAGGCCTCGTGCGGCCGCAAGGCTGCGGCCCGGCTAGGAGATCTCGTCCCGCCAACGAGGTTCCGGCTCGGCAACGAGGTTCTGGCTCGACGACGAGGCCTGGCGCGGCTGCAAGGCTGCAGCCTGGCCAGGAGATCTCGTCCCGGCAACGAGGTTCGGGCTCGGCGGCGGGGTCCTGGTTCGGCAACGAGGTCCGGTGGGCGACCACGAGGTTTCCGTTGCCGCACTCGGCCGATGCGTCGGGAAGCTCGTGGTCGCACGTGAACCTCGTGGTGGGCTCGCCGCGGCGGGGCCGGATCAGGCCAGGACGAGTTCCAGGGTCTGCGGGCCGCGGGATTTCGCCGGGGTGAGGGTGGCCTCGATCAGGGTCTGGGTGTTGCCTGTCGTGATCTCCGTGAGGATGACCTGGTTCAGCAGTTCGCGGGCAGCCTCCAGGACCTCCGCGGCCGACGTCGGTTCCGCGGGGCGGCGCAGCAGGTGGCCCGCCAGGACGCCGCGGGTGTGCTTGGCGTTGTGGGAGACCACCGCACGCTTGCCGGCCGTCTCACGGACCACGCGGACCGTGACCCACTCGGCGGCGTCGTCCCCGGTCGTGGCGGGTTTCCAGGCCGCGACGTACGTCGCGGAACGGCAGTCGACGACGACGTCGCCCATGGCCCGCGGCCCCAGCTCGGCGGCGAGGTGGGGCTGCCAGGACTTCGCCAGCGGGCCGACGTCGGGCAGCGACACCCCCATCGACAGGCGGTACGGGGGGATGTGGTCGCCGGGCGCGACCGCGCCCCACAGGCCGGAGAAGATGCGGACCGTCCGGGCGGCGCGCTCGGCGGCGTCGGCGGGCAGGGTCGCGAGGCCGGCGGCGGCGTACAGGACGCCGGTGTAGACCGTGGCGGCCGGGCCCGCGGGGGCGTCCTTGAGGTGGGCGTTGCGGGCGACGTCGTCGGCGAGATTGGGGCTGACGCCGAGGAGGTCCGCGGCGTCGTCGCGCACGGAGACCGCGGCGAGCGCGTCGAGTACCTGACGGCGGTGGGCGGTCAGGCCAGGATGCGCGAGCGCGGAGAGGTCCACGGGCGCGGCGCCGTCGGCCGCGGGCGTCTTGCCCTTGGACGGCGGGAGGAGGAGAAGCACCGGACGAGTTTACGGGGGCGGTTGCCGTGGGTCTCGTGTGGTCTGTGGTCTGTCCGTGGCCCTGTGGCCCTGTGGCCCCGTAGCTCGTAGCTCGTAGCGCGTGGCGCGTGGCGCGTGGTCCGTGGTGCGTCGTCGGTGGTCCGGCCGTGCATCGTCCGCCGGGCGGTGCCGGGCGGGTCCGGCTCAGGTGCTTGCGTCCACCGGGGCCCGTGAGCGGGCCGCACCAGTAGGGTTTCGGTCATGGTGCAGGTCAAGGTGTACGGGAACCGGTCCGCGTGGCGCTCGCGGAGGGACGAGCTCTCCGACGCCGTGCACGCGGCGCTCGTCGGCGCGTGGCGCATCCCCGAGGACAAGCGGTTCCACCGCTTCTGCTGGCTGGACGACGGCGACCTGGTCGCCCCGCGCTCCGACGCCTACCTGATCGTGGAGATCGACTGCTTCGAGGGCCGCACGCGCGAGGCCAAGCGGGAGCTGATCAGGGCGATGTACGACGACGTCGCGCCGGGACTCGGCCTGGCGGCCGACGACCTGGAGCTGGTGATCCGGGAGAGCCCGCGGGAGAACTGGGGCATCCGAGGGATGTCCGGCGACGAGCTGAAGCTGGGCTACCGCGTAGAGGTCTGACACCCCGACCGTCAGGACGTTCACGCCACCGAACCCCACATTGAACTTGGCCTCAGTAGAACTTCAGACCCCCGAAAGCGGGTTTCGAATGGATTCGAACTGCTACTGACGCCGCCTTGGCTTGGAGGAGGTAGGCTGGCCTGCGCGGACGAGTCGGTCGGACGGTCGCGGCCCCGGGATTCCCGGGGGCGAGGAACGTCCGGGCTCCGTAGAGCAGGGTGGTGGCTAACGGCCACCCGGGGTGACCCGCGGGACAGTGCCACAGAAAACAGACCGCCTGCGCCGGGAGACCGGCGTCGGTAAGGGTGAAACGGCGGTGTAAGAGACCACCAGCGCCCCTGGTGACAGGGGCGGCTAGGTAAACCCCACCCGGAGCAAGGTCAGACAGGGAGTGCTCGAGGGCTGCTCGCCCGAGCTCCCGGGTAGACCGCTCGAGCCCAGCGGCAACGCTGGGCCTAGATGGATGACCGTCACCCGCGCCAGGGCAACCCGGCACGGGAACAGAACCCGGCGTACAGACCGACTCGTCCGTTACACGTGCTCTGACCTGTGGTTTTATGCGGCGCAGGGGCTCGGCCCGCAGGACTCCCGCGATGGCCGGAGGGTTCTGTGGCGCCCTGGGCATTCGGTGGGGCGATTTGTCGGGACGAGGACGAGCGCGCCTGCTGGAGAAGGGGCCTGCATTTCGGCACACCGTTCGCACCCCGTCGCCGCCGGGCGCACTACGGCGCATGGCCCGGCAGCCCCGGTGTCGTGGTGGGTGAAACCGCTGGTGAAACGCTTATTCGTCCTTGTTGGAGGGTTGTGCTCGCCCTGACGGTTGCGGTCCGGCGAACCCGTCCCGGGTTCCTCGGTCCGAGATCTCGCACGACGTCGTCGTGCACCTCACGAAGGAGGACCCCCTTGATGCGTTCGTTCATGAGCAAGTCCCTCACCCTGGCCGCAGGGCTGATGGTGGCCGCCGTCGCCTTCGCGGGACCGGCGGCGGCCGCGCCGGCGCCGCAGCCGTCCGGGCCCGTGCCGACCAAGACCGTGACGACCACGCAGAAGGTCACGCGCGACACGATGGTCGTCGGCGAGGGAACCGGTGAGTGGTGCGGCCGGACCGGCTACCAGTACGTGCAGACGGACCCGTGGACCGACTACACCTGCACCTCCCGGTGGACCGGCTACGACACCGTGTACACCCTGCGTGTCTACTGGTACGAGACGGTCACGACGACCCAGACGGTGCCGATGGTGTGGGGGGTGACCACGCAGTCGTGGGTCAGCCAGGAGACCAGCAGCTCCGCGTGTGAGGTCAAGGGCGCGAACCTCGACGCGCAGAGCAGCACCTACAACGGCTACATCTGCCAGTACGTGTCGGTCGCGCCGAACGTGTGGCGCTGGAACCTCTACCTGACGGTCAGCGCCTGGACCTGATCCCTCTGACGCTCCGGGCCTGCCTGACCCGGGCCCGGAGCCGCCTCAACCCCCGGCCGCTGCCCCGGCGTCCTTCTCGATGTGGATCGTCCCCGACGGGCACTGCTCCTCGGCCGCCCGCACGGCCGGCCACTCCGATTCGGGCGGGTTCTCGTCGATGATGCTGACGAACCCGTCGTTCTCCTCGAGATTCGCGAAGACCCGGGGCGCGGTCCGGCTGCAGTTGGCCGAGGCGATGCAGGTGTCGGGGTTGATGGTGGGCTTCATGCGTCCTCCAGGCCTCAGCCGCGGTACCGGCGAACCAGCGGGCAGGTGTACGGGTCGCGGTTCCTCAGCCCGACCTGGTTGAGGTAGGCGATGATCGTCCGGAACGCCCCGGGGAGCGACGTCTCCGTGTAGGGGATGCCGTTGCCGGCGCAGTGCGAGCGCACCAGCCGTTGCACGGCGGGCAGGTTCGGGCGCGGCGCCATGGGGAACAGGTGGTGCTCCACCTGGTACTCCAGGCCGCCCATCAGGAAGTGCACCACCGGCCCGCCACGGACGTTGCGCGACATGTGCACCTGACGGCGCAGGAAGTCGATGTCGGCGTCGTGCGGCACGGTGGGCATCCCGATGTGGTTCGGGGAGAACGCGCCGCCCAGCAGGAACCCGAAGACCGCGACCTGCACGGCCACGAAGGCGGCCGCCTTTCCGGGTGGCAGGACGACGAACAGGAACGCCAGGTAGCCGACCACCCGGATGCCGACGAAGACGATCTCGGTCCACCGGTGCGCGACGTCCCTGCCGGTGAGGATCGTCCTGACCGAGCTGACGTGCAGGGAGAATCCCTCGAAGAGCAGCAGCGGCAGGAAGTAGTAGCCCTGGTACCTGGCGAGACGTGCGGCGAGCCCGGTGCGCCGGTCGGTGCTGTCGGGCGTGAACGACAGCACGGTGGACTCGACGTCGGGGTCCTCGCGCTCCTTGTTCGGGTTCGCGTGATGCCGGCCGTGCTTGTCCACCCACCAGCCGTAGCTGAGTCCGTTGACCAGGCCGACGATGATCCGGGCCGTCCACTCGTTCCAGCTCTGGGACGCGAAGATCTGCTGGTGGGCCGCTTCGTGCCCGAGGAACGCGAGCTGAGACATCACCACGCCGAGCAGGGCCGCCAGGACGAGCTGCCACCAGGTGTCGCCCAGCAGGACCACGCCCGCCAGGATGCCCGCCGCGGCCAGTGCCCAGAGGGGCATCATGGTCCAGTAGAAGCCGTAGCGACGGCGCATCAGCCCGGCGTCGTTGGCCTCTTTCGTCAGCCGGTGGTAGGCCTCCACGTACTGATTTCCGAGCATTGCCACCTCTCGAAGGCCGGCGGCCCCGGACAGCGGGCGCCCGCATGCGTTCAGGTCAGCAGCTGCTGCGGAGGAGCTCAGCAGCCTTCCCTTCGATGCTAACCAAGGCGCAGGTGTCTCGCCGGGCGCGTCGTCCACAGCGGAACGTCGGGCCGGGATCCGGCCTCGGCGAGCGCCCGGCCGTGCGCGGGCGGGAACGGCGGGTCCGGCTGCGGCGGCGGGTCCGCGAACAGCCGGGTGTCCCATGACAGGGCGGACGACGGACCCTGCCGCAACTCATCGCCCGGTCGCGGCCCTAGGCGTGCGGATCGCGGAGGCCGACGGCGTCGTGCCGCCAGAACGGCTCGGCGTAGACGAGCGTCCCCGTCATCCACGGTTCGTACGCCGGGAGCGTGACCACCTGGAAGGCGCCGTCCGGGATGCGCAGCGAGGGCTTCCGGAAGCCCAGGTCGCCGCCGGGCGTGAACCCGAGGCGCGAGTAGTAGCCCGGGTCGCCCTCCAGGAAGACGAGGGGAACGCCCCGCTCGGCAAGGTCCGCCAGCCCGTGCCGGACCAGCGCCGCGCCGAGGCCGCGCCTCTGGAGCGCGGGCAGCACGGCCAGCGGGCTGAGCACGCCGACCTCGACGAGCCGCCGGGGCGCGTCGAGCAGGCCGCGCGTGACCATGACGTGCCCGGCGACCTGCCCGTCCTGGTCGGCGACCACCGAGAGAACGGGCGCGCCGGTGTCCCGCAGGTCGTCGGTCAGATCGGCCACGACCCGCCCGTGGTCGCCGAACGCCGCCAGGTGGAGGTCCCGCACGGTGTGCCGGTCGCTCGGAAGCTCGTCGCGCAGATCCATGTCCGGAGCGTAGGGAGCCGCCGCCGCGCCTGTACACGCTTTTTGGCGCCCGACGCCGGCCAGGACATCGTCGGGACCGTCACCGCAACACCGGGGTGTGATGTGCCCGGCCGGGAGGCCTGCGTAGCCTCGACCTCCGTCCGTCTACGAGGGGATCACCGATGGCTGGTCTGTGGGGCAGGAAGTCCCGTGCGAGGAGCTGGAACCGGGGCCTGTGGGGCAGCACCACCAAGGGCCGCAGCATGAATCTCTTCAAGCGAACCTGGGGGAGCAGCAGGCGCCGCAAGCGCGGCCTGTGGTGAACGACGCGCGGTGAGGGGCCCGGGCGCGGCACCATGGTCGTATGGCCTACGACGAGGAGTTCGCCGCCCGGGTCCGTGAGGCCGTCGGCGCTCGCGGCGAGTACCGCGAGATCTCGATGTTCGGCGGGCTCTGCTGGACGGTCAACACGCACATGGCGGTCGGCGTCGGGAGCGACGGCCTGCTGGTCTACGTCGGCAAGGACGGGTACGACGACGCCCTGGTGCGCGGCGCCCGGCCGATGAGGATGGGCGAGCGCACGATGGGCGCCGTCGTCATCGTGCCCGAGGCCGACGTCCCCGACACCGACGCCCTCGACGCCTGGGTTGTGCCCGCCGTGGACCTCGCGGCGTCGAAACCACCGAAGAAGCCGAAGCCCAGGAAGTAGCCGCGTAGCCGGTTCAGCGGGAGGCCGGGTCCGGGACGGCGCAGACGCCGTCGGCGCACGCGGCGCCGTCGTCGGCGAGCATCGCCAGGACCGGGACGGCCGACGACGGCGCGGCGGCCGTGGCGGGCCGGCCGGGCACGACGCCGGGGGACGTGCCGGCGGGCTTGCGCGCGTCGTCAGACATCGGCCGGCTCCGTCTCGCGCGTCCGGATCGCCTCGTCGATCGCCTGGACGAAGACCGCCGGGTCCTGGGCGCCCGAGATGCCGTAGCGGCCGTCCAGGACGTAGAACGGGACGCCGTTGATGCCGTAGGCGCGGGCCTGGGCCATGTCGGCGGCGACGTCGTCGGCGAACCTGCCGGATCCGAGGGCCGTCAGGACCTCGTCGCGGTCGAGGCCCACCTCGGCGGCCAGGTCGGCGAGGTCCGTCGCGTGGCCGACGTGGCGGCCCTCCGTGAAGTAGGCCGCCAGCAGGCGTTCCTTCATCTCGTACTGCCTGCCGTGCTGCTTGGCCAGGTGCAGCAGCTCGTGCGCCCGGAGGGTCTTGGTGTGCCGCACGCGGTCGGTGCGGAACTCGACGCCCTCCGCCGCCGCGAGCTGGGTCACCTGGTCCTGCATCTGCTGGGCCTGGGCCAGGGGGATGCCCTTGTGGCCGGCGAGGAACTCGGTCGCGGTGCCCTCGAAGTCGACCGGCGTGTCGGGGGACAGCTCGAACGAGTGGTACTCGATGCTCACGTCCGGCCGGACGCCGTCGCGCTCCGTCATCCGCTCCAGCGCGGCCTCGAGCCGGCGCTTGCCGATGTAGCACCAGGGGCACGCGACGTCGGACCAGATGTCGATCTTCAGAGGTTCGCTCACGCCGGGCGACAACACGGGACGGCGGCGCGGCATTCCGGGCGAGGAACCGGGCCGGCGGCCCGGCGCGACCGTGCGGCCGGGCCGGCCTGCGGCGTGGTGTCCCGCCCGGGGCCACCACGCCGCGGTCAGGCGGCGCCGGTCAGCAGACCACGCGCGTGACGCTGACCTTCCCGGTGCTCACGTCCCCGCCCGACTTGGCCTTCCACTGCAGGGTGGCGACGGCGGACACCTCGGTCCCGCAGGCGAAGTCCACCGCCGGGGTCGCCAGGTCGTGGTGGTAGTCCTCGTAGGCGCCGGTGTACTCCTTGTCGTAGAGGAGTCCCGCGGACGGGGGGTTCGTCCAGTCGCGGGCGAAGTACAGCTGGATCTCCCGGGCGCGCACCACCCAGTCGCCCGCGCCCTCGTCGGCGACCGCCGCGCGGACGTAGACCGTGCCGGTCGAGTTCTGGCGGATCTCGGCGCAGCGGCGGACCTTCTCGCCGACGCACGCCTTGCCCAGCGTCTCCCAAGCCGCTGCCGGCGCCGCCCCGAGCAGCGAGCCGGAGGCGACGAGCCCTCCGGCGACGAGCATGGTGACCAGGCGTCGTTGCAATGCCATCTTCGACACTCCTTGTTGATCGGCCGGCAGCCCTGTGCTGCGGATCCGGGCGTGCACGTTCGCACGAACCGGAGGCCGGAGGTTGCAACTTCCTGCAACGGGCACGGGCGCCGGCGGCCCGGTGCCCGCCTCCCGGGAGGACCGGTGCAGGCCCGCCGCCCGCTAGGGTTTTCCCTGGCACGGGATCCGACCGGGCCCCGCCCTTCCGTGCCCCCTGTCCTTCCTCGAACGAGAGCATCCGATGGCGCACCAGATCACCCCCGGCGCACGCGACCTGATCCCGTTCCGTACCGCGCTCAAGGCCTGGTTCGCCATCTCGTGGCAGACCTTCGGCGGGCCCGCGGGGCAGATCGCCGTCATGCAGCGGACGCTTGTCGACGAGAAGCGGTGGATCGGGCAGAACCGGTTCCTGCACGCCCTGAACTACTGCATGCTGCTGCCCGGGCCCGAGGCCCATCAGCTCGCGATCTACACCGGCTGGCTGCTCAACGGGGCCCGCGGCGGGCTCGCGGCCGGGATCCTGTTCGTGATCCCGGGGGTGCTGGCGCTGCTGGCGTTGTCGGCCGTCTACGTCGCGTTCGGCGACACCACCGTGGTCTCGGCGATCTTCGCGGGCCTGGCCCCGGCGGTGCTGGCGATCGTGGTCCAGGCGGTGATCAGGATCGGGAAGCGCGCCCTGACCAGCGCGGCCGCGGTCTCGCTGGCCATCGCGGCGTTCGTCGCGCTGAGCGTCTTCGCCGTCCCCTTCCCCGTGGTCGTGCTGGGCGCCGGCGTGGCCGGCTGGCTGATCCACCGGTACGCCCCGCACTGGATCGCCACCTCGGCCGGTTCCCAGGACGTCGCGGACGGCCCCGAGCCGCTGATCCCCGACGACGCCCTGCACGCCGAGCGCCCGTCGGTGGCGCACACCCTCCGGGTCCTGGCCGTCGGGGTGCTGGTGTGGCTGCTGCCGGTCGCGGCCGTCACCCTGATCTTCGGCACGAGCAGCGTCTTCGCCCAGCAGGGCCTCTTCTTCTCGGGCTCGGCCCTGGTGACCTTCGGCGGCGCCTACGCGGTGCTCGCGTTCGTCGCCCAGCGCGCCGTGGAGACCTACGCCTGGGTCACGCCCGGCGAGATGACCCGCGGCCTGGCGCTCGCCGAGACGACGCCGGGGCCGATGATCATGGTGGTCCAGTTCGTCGCGTTCCTGGGGGCGTACCGCAACCCCGGCGACCTCGACCCGTGGGTCGCGGCCCTGCTCGGCGCGCTCCTGACGACGTGGGTGACCTTCGTGCCGTCGTTCCTGTTCATCTTCCTCGGCGCCCCCTACGTCGAGCGGCTGCGCGGCAACCGGACCATCGGCGCGGCGCTGGGCGGGATCACCGCGGCCGTCGTGGGGGTCATCGCCAACCTCGCGGTCTACTTCGCGGTCCACACCCTGTTCGCCCGGTCCTGGTCGTGGTCGGCCGGTCCCGTCCGGCTCGAGGTCCCCGACCTGGCCACGGTTCAGCCCGCCGCCCTCGGGATCGCCGCGGTCGCCGCCGTCCTGCTGTTCGCCGTCAGGTGGTCCGTGCTGCGGACGCTGCTGGTGTGCGCGGGACTCGGGCTCGTGCTCGGCCTGACGGGCGTGCTGTCCTGAGCCGGCGGCAGGAGACCAGGCCGGCCGGGTGAAACGCACCCTCCCAAACGGTTCGCGTTCCTGACCGGCGGCGCCGTCGTCCCTAGCGTCGGGAGCGCCGGCCCCCCTCCGGGCGGCAGTCCTCCCCGCGAAGGAGCGCCATGTCCCCGACATCCGCACGCGCCGCCGTCCCGTCCCGCCGTCCCGCCGTCGTCCTGCTCGCGTTGTGGGCGGCGCTCACGATGCTCGTCGCCGGGCTCACCGCCGCGGCACCCGCGCGGGCGGCGGACGCCTGCGCCCCGGGCGCCACGCGGTGCGCGGCCGAGAGCACGCCCGTCCCCACGCTCACCTCCACCCCCGTTCCCACGCCCACGTCCACGCCCGTGCCGACCTGGGCGCCGCTTCCGCCCACCAGCCTGTCCGTCACGGGGACGACGTCGTCCTCCGTGTCGCTCACCTGGGGCGAGTCGCTGCACGCGACGAGCTACGAGGTCGAGCGCGCGACCGGTCCGTCGGGCGCGTTCGAGAGGATCACCGAGACGTTCGGCCGGTCGCACACCGACACGGGCCTCACCGCCGGCCTGCAGTACCGCTACCGCGTGCGCGGGGTGAACCTCACCGGCCCCGGCCCGTACTCCGCCGAGGTGACGGCCGTGGTCCGCCCGAGCATCTGCACCACGAAGGTGACCGCCACGAGCACCTGGGACGGCGGCTACGTCCTGGACGTCACGATCACGAACACGTCCACCTTCGCGTTCTACCTGTGGCAGTCCACCGTGACCCTGCCCGCCGGTCACGCGCACGTGAGCTCGTGGCCCGGGCAGACCCGCGTGAGCGGCCAGACGATCACCGCGTGGAGCCAGTCCTGGAACGGGAACCTGGCCCCGGGCCAGACCGCCCGCTGGGGCGTCCAGGCGACGCGCCCGTCCGGGGACGCCACCGTGCCGGTGAGCGCCACGTGCGTCGTCGCGGTCCCGGCGGCGCCGGCCTGACGGGCCCGGCTGGGGCCCCGCGAGGCAGGGCGCGCCCTGCCTCGCGAGGCGGCCGGCCGTGTACGACGGGCGGCCGTCCGTGTACGACGGCGCCCCGTCGGGCAGGATGTGTGCACGGCCGACGGCGCACCTCGCCCCGGCCGCCCGTATCCAGCCGTCCCGGAGGTTCCGTGCCCGTCACCCGGATCACGTCGCGCAACGCCCGGTTCCAGGTGCTGCAGACGCTGCTGAGCAACCGGACCAAACGCCATCGGGCGGGGGAGTTCATCGTCCAGGGCGTCCGGCCGATCTCCCTGGCCGCCGAGTTCGGGTGGGAGATCCGCGCGTTGCTGTACGACGGCGAGCGCTCCCTGTCGTCCTGGGCGGCCGAGCTGCTCCGGAACACCCCGGGTGCCGAGCACGTCGCGATGGCGCCCGGACTCCTGGCGGAGCTCAGCGAGAAGGACGAGGGCGCGGCCGAGATCCTCGCCGTCGTGGCGATGCGGCCCGACGACCTGGAGCGGATCCCGGTGGGCGAGGACTTCCTCGGCGTCGTCTTCGACCGGCCCACCCAGCCGGGCAACATCGGGTCGATCATCCGCTCGGCGGACGCGTTCGGCGCGCACGGCCTCGTCACGACGGGGCACGCGGCGGACGCCTACGACCCGAGGTCGGTGCGCGCCTCCACCGGCTCGTTCTTCGCGCTGCCGGTGGTGCGGGCGGCGTCGCCGCGCGACGTCGCCGCGTGGGTCGAGGCGCGGCGGGCCGGCGGCGTCCCGCTGCGGACGGTCGCGACGGACGAGCACGGCGACGCGGAGCTCTCCGCGTCCGACCTGACCGGCCCGGTCCTGTTGCTCATCGGCAACGAGACGACCGGCCTGTCCCACGCCTGGCGCGAGATCGCCGACGTCACGCTGAGCATCCCGATGACGGGCGCCGCCAGTTCCCTCAACGCCGCCAACGCCGCGTCGATCGTCCTGTACGAGGCGCGCCGTCAGCGCCTCGCGAAGCAGGCGGGGTAGCGGCTCGGGACAGGGCGGCGTCCCTCCCGGGGGCGCCTCGGGGGAGGCGGCGCCGCCGGGCTCAGTGCCCGTTCGCCGGCGGCGCCTCCGGCGGCACGGGCTCGGGGGTGACCTCGACGACGTCGTCCCCCGTGCGCCGCGCCAGGCTGTAGCCGTCACGTTCGACGACGAGCTCGAAGGCGACCCCCGGGTGCAGCGCGACGGCCATGTCGACCGCGGTGAGCCAGCCCTGGTTCGGCCCGGTGCTGGTGGGCCCCGCCAGGACGTAGTCCGGGACGGGGTTCGCGGTGCCGATCCAGTACAGCTCGTGGTCGCCGACCGCGTAGTTCATCAGGGACAGGTCCGAGAGCACCGTCGCGTCGTCGGGAATCCGGCCCAGCACGTCCTCGACGGCCGCGGCCCGCGGGTCCGGCGTGAGCAGCCCCGGCTCCTTGACCTGGGTCAGCGGCAGCGGTTTGAGGAAGGCGATCGCGACGCAGGCGACGCCGATCGCCACGGGCGCCAGGCGTGCCCACCAGCGTTCCCAGTCCGACGACGACGCCGCGCGGGCGCGTGCGATGCCGTCGACGGCGGCCATGAAGGCCACGGGCATGAGCACCGCGCTGTAGTGCCAGTCCGGCGCCCAGTACGACTCGTTGGTGGACACGAAGCGCCACGCGAGCGTCGGCAGGAGCACCAGGGCGACGGGGGAGCGGAACATCATCCCGGCGGTGGCCACCGCCAGGAGGGTCATGGTCAGCGCCTTCTGCGGCGCGAACAGGTTGAACGGCGGGCCGGGCGCCGGGTCCGGGGCGTCGTCGCCGCCCGTGAGGTACTTGCCGTACTCCCACGCCTCCTCCGGGTTGAGCCACGGCAGCACGACGAACACGGCCAGCGCGAACCACAGCAGGCCCCAGAGCGTGAGCGCGATCCCGAGGCGCCGCTGCCGCAGCAGCACGAGGACGACGCCGATCCCGGCCACCGTCAGCCCCTGGTCCTCCTTGACGAAGGGCAGGAACGCCGCGATGCCGCACGCCCAGCGCCAGTGCCGGGTGACGACCGCGGCGAGCGAGCCCGCCAGCAGCGGCACGGCGAGGGCGATCTCGTGGAACTGCGCGTCGACCGCGTACTGCAGGCCCCAGCTGAGCCCGCAGGCCAGGCCGATCAGGGTCCCGGAGACCGGCCCGATCAGGCGGTGCGCCGCCCAGGCGACGATCCCGCCGGCGATCCCGAAGCAGGCGCCCTGGACGACGAGCAGGGTCAGCGCGCTCGGGAAGAGCGCGTACACCGGGGTGAACACGGCCAGCAGCGGGTGGAAGTGGTCGCCGAGGAGGTTGAAGTCCTGTCCCTTGATCGCCACGATCGGCACGCCGCCCGACGCGTAACCCTGGTACATCTGGGTGAAGATGCCCAGGTCCCAGGACTTGACCGTGAAGGTGCGCCACTGCCACAGGGAGTAGACGACGTACGCGGAGGTGACCAGGAGCGTGACGACGGCGGGCACGGCGGCGGCACCGGCGATCGCGCGGAGGTGGCGAGGGGCGGTTCTGACACGTTCCGGGGTGAGCAATGGGTACCTCGTCATCGGCACAGGTGTGGGTGCGGCTGCCCTGCGCCGCCGACCCCGTGAGAGTAATCGGGCGGGCAGGTCGCGTCGAGACGCCGGGCGCCAGGCTAACCGATTAGGCGATGCGAGCCGCGATGCCCCGCGGCAGGGGCGGGCGCGGCGCCCGGCGGTGCGGCATCGGGGCGGTATGGCGTGGTGACCTGTCGGCACGTTAGCGTCGGGTCCCCGGGTACTCGCGTCGCCGCGTGTCGCCGGCCGCCATCCGCATCGTTCCGAGGGAGTCGACGTGTCCGACGACAAACCGCAGGAGTTCCAGATCGACGTGCCGGAGGACCTGGAGATCGGCATCCCCGCCGACTTCGCCTCGGTGTGGCACACGCCGACCTCGTTCGTGCTCGACTTCATCGCGGTCAAGCAGCCGCCCACCCCGCAGACGGACCCGGACACGGGCGAGGTGCGGAGCGTCGTCGTGCCCGGCCGGGTCGCCTCGCGCGTGCGCATCCCGCCGCAGCAGGTGTTCGAGCTGGCCAAGGCGCTGACAATGCAGCTCGACGCCTGGGAGAAGGAGACATCCGGAACGAAGCGATCGAGCGATCAGTAGGACGTTTCGACCGTGGATGCGCTCTCATTACTGATGACTCAAGCAATACCCTGCAAATAGCGAAAGAAAATTGTCTTCACCTGTTCCGCTGGACTCGTCCGCGGCGTAGGATTCCGCGTATCGCTACGCGGAGGTGGCGACATCCAGGGTCGGCCGGGGGGTCGGTCGGCCACGGAAGCCGGTGAAACTCCGGCATGCGCGTGAACAGGGGCGATAGCAAGTGAACAATCAGAACCAGACTCTCGGGGTCGGGTCGATCCTCGTCGAGGAAAATCCCGATTCCACCGTTATCAAGATGTCGGGTGAGATCGATATCGCCATGCGTGGCGAGACCGGTGCCGCACTGCAGCAAGTCCTGGAACGCAGCCGGCCGGTCGTCGTCGATACTTCCGACGTGACGTTCATGGACTCCACCGGGGCGACATTCCTGGCGCAATTGCGCATGTTCGGCTCGGAGGACGGGATCTGCGTCAGTCTCGCGGAACCGTCCAGGGCCGTGCGCATCGTGCTCGAGATGCTCGGCGTCGACGCGATGTTCCGTGACGCCACGGCGCTGGAGAGGGTCGCTACGGCGTAGCGGCGTCGGCGGCGAGCGCCGCAGCGCCCACGATCCCGGCCGCGTTGCGCAGCTGGGCGGGCACGGCGGGTGCGCGCAGGTGCAGGTGGGGCAGGAACTTGTCGTGCTTCTTGCTCACCCCGCCGCCGACGACGATCAGGTCGGGGGAGAGCAGGTCCTCGACCACGCCGAAGTAGCGCTGCAGCCGTTCGGCCCATTCCTCCCAGCTGAGGTCCTCGTTCTCGCGGGCGGAGTCGGCGGCGCGCTTCTCGGCGTCGTACCCGTCGATCTCGAGGTGCCCGAGTTCCGTGTTGGGCACGAGGACGCCGTCGGTGAACAGCGCGGACCCGATGCCGGTCCCGAGGGTGCTCACGAGGACGACGCCCTCGGCGTCGCGGGCGGCGCCGTAGCGCAGTTCCGCGAGCCCGGCGGCGTCGGCGTCGTTCACGGCGACGACGTGCCGTCCCGTGAAGCGCTGCACGAGCGCGGGCAGGTCGACGCCGGTCCAGGAGGAGTCGAGGTTGGCGATGCTGCGCACCACGCCGTGCTGGATGGGCGCGGGGAACGCGATGCCGACCGGGCACCCGGCGGGCAGGTCATAGGTGTCGACCAGCTCCGCGAGCACCTCGGCGACCGCCTCCGGCGTCGACGGTGCCGGGGTGGGGATGCGGGTGCGCTCCTGCGCGAACTCGCCGCGGTCCAGGTCGACGGGGGCCCCCTTGATGCCCGATCCGCCGACGTCGATCCCGAACGCGATCCTTGTGTCCATGACTCCGGTGCCGCTCCACTCGATCCGTGTCTCGTTCTGTCAGGATCGTCTCATGAGCGCAGCGGATCAGTACTGGTACAACACGAGGACCGGCGAAGTCGAGACGGGGCACCAGTCCTCGTGGACGCACCTCCTGGGCCCGTACGCGACGCGCGCGGAGGCCGAGCAGGCTCTCACGCGCGCGAAGTCGCGCAACGAGGACTGGGAGGACGACGACGCCGAATGGGGTGGCACGAAGTAGTGCCGAGGGCGGCCGGGCCGGACCGGGCCCGGCCCGCTCCAGGAAGATCCGGCCCGGCCTACTCCAGGAAGGAGTGGTCGGCGTCGGGGAAGGTGCCCTTCTTGACGTCCTCGACGTACTCCGTGGCTGCGGCCGTGAGGGCGCGGCCGAGCTCGGCGTAGCGCTTGGCGAACCTCGGCGCCCACTCGGTCATGCCGGCCATGTCGGTCCACACCAGGACCTGGCCGTCGCACCGTGCCCCGGCGCCGATACCGATCGTGGGGATGCGCAGGATCTCGGTGATCCGCTCGGCGACGTCGACCGGCACCATCTCCAGGACGACGGCGACGGCGCCCGCCTCCTGGACCGCGAGCGCGTCGTCGGCGAGCGCCTCGGCGGCCTCGTCGCCGCGGCCCTGCACGCGGTGGCCGCCGAGCGCGTGCTCGGACTGCGGCGTGAACCCCAGGTGCCCGACGACGGGGATGCCGGCGTCGCTCAGCGCGCGGATCTGCGGCGCCACCCGGACGCCGCCCTCCAGCTTGACCGCCTGGACCCCGGTCTCCTTCATCATCCGCACGCCGGTCGCCAGGGCCTGCTCGGGCCCGGCCTCGTACGACCCGAACGGCAGGTCCACCACGACCAGCGCGCGCTGCGTCGCGCGCGCGACGGCGCGGGCCGGGGGGATCATGTCGTCGACCGTGACCGGCAGCGTCGTGGTGTGACCGTGCATGACGTTGCCGATGGAGTCACCCACCAGGAACATGTCCACGCCGGCGGCGTCGAGCAGGGTGGCGGTGACGGCGTCGTACGCCGTGAGCATGGTGATCTTCTCGCCGCGCTGCTTCGCGGCGGCCAGATGATGCACGCGGACCTTCTTGGCCGATGAGGGTGTCGGCTGGGTGTGGGCGGACATGCCTTGACCGTACACGCACCAGTAACACTGATGAGGCAAGATTGGCCCCATGGACAGGCAGCAAGAATTCGTGCTTCGCACGGTCGAGGAGCGTGACATCCGGTTCATCCGGTTGTGGTTCACGGACGTCCTCGGCGTGCTGAAGTCGGTGGCGGTGGCCCCTGCCGAGCTGGAGTCGGCCTTCAGCGAGGGCATCGGGTTCGACGGGTCGGCCATCGAGGGCCTCACCCGTGTCTACGAGGCGGACATGGTGGCCCGCCCCGATCCGACCACGTTCCAGGTGCTGCCGTGGCGCGGCGAGCGGCACGGGACCGCCCGCATGTTCTGCGACATCCTGACGCCGGACGGCGAGCCGTCGCTGGCGGACTCCCGCAACGTGCTCAAGCGCCAGCTCGCCAGGGCGGGCGAGGAGGGCTTCACCTTCTACACCCACCCCGAGGTGGAGTTCTATCTGTTCAACCAGCCCAAGAACCCGGGCGACCCGCTGGTCCCCGTGGACCACGGCGGCTACTTCGACCACCTGGCGCGCGGATCGACGCACGACTTCCGGCGTGCCGCGATCACGATGCTGGAGTCCATGGGCATCTCCGTGGAGTTCTCCCACCACGAGGCGGGCCCCGGGCAGAACGAGATCGACCTGCGGTTCGCCGACGCCCTGACCACCGCGGACAACCTCATGACGTTCCGCACCGTGGTCAAGGAGGTGGCGCTCGAACAGGGCGTGTTCGCGTCCTTCATGCCCAAGCCGATGGCGGACTACCCCGGCAGCGGCATGCACACGCACATGTCCCTGTTCGAGGACGACCGCAACGCGTTCCACGAGCCGGGCGGCCAGTTCGACCTGTCCAAGACCGCGCGCCAGTTCATCTCGGGTCTGCTCGTCCACGCGGGCGAGATCACCGCGATCACGAACCAGCACGTCAACTCGTACAAGCGGCTGTGGGGCGGCCAGGAGGCGCCGTCGTACATCTCCTGGGGTCACAACAACCGGTCCGCACTGGTGCGCGTGCCGATGTACAAGCCGGGCAAGGGCAACTCGTCGCGCGCGGAGTACCGTGCGCTCGACTCCGCCACCAACCCGTACCTCGCCTTCGCGGTGCTGCTCGCCGCGGGGATGAAGGGCATCGAGGAGGGCTACGACCTCATCGAGCACACGGAGGACGCGGTCTGGGACCTCACGTCGGCCGAGCGGCGCTCGCTGGGGATCAAGCCGCTGCCGCGCAACCTGTCCGAGGCGATCGAGGCCATGGAGCGGTCCGAGCTCGTGGCCGAGACCCTCGGGGAGCACGTGTTCCAGTACGTCCTGAGCAACAAGCGCCAGGAGTGGGACGCCTACAGCGCACAGGTGACACCGTTCGAGCTGGAACGCTTCCTGCAGGTGCTGTGAATCTCGTAGGGTCGCATACGTGCAGAGCCGCCGCCCGCAGACGCTGACCACCCACCTCATCAGGGCGGGCTTCGCCGACCTCACCAGGTCGGCCTCGCTCTGGGAGGACCCCGGCCTGGTCGCCGTCCGGGAGGGCGCAGACGGCGAGGTCCCTGCCGTCCCCGGGCCCGGGGACGGCAGGGCCGTCCTGCTGTCCGACGACGGCGCCGGACTCCTGGCACGCCTCGCCGACACCGCGGACCCCGACCTGGCGCTCCTGCAGCTCACGCGCCTCGCGGCGGCGTCCCCCGGACGGTTACGGGACATCCTGTTCGCGCCGGACGACGACGACGCCGACGGCACCGAGACGGGGGCGAGCGCGGCCGGGTCGCCGGCGCGGCGGCTGCTGCGCGTGCTCGGGGCGTCGTCGGCCCTCGGGGACGAGCTGGTGCGACGGTCGGAGCTGCTGGACGTCGTGGCGGACCTGACGCCGGGGACGCGGGTGCCGCCCCAGGAGGTCCGGGCGGAGCTGCTGCGGGCCGTCGACGCGGACCCGGAGGCGGACCTGCCGGTGGCGGGGCAGGCCGCGGAGGGTCCGCCGGAGTCCGCGACGTCGCCGTCGTCGCCGTCGTCCCAATTCGACGGCTCCTCGGGCTCCGCTGCGGGCGAGCGCCTCGTTCCTCGGCTCTCACCCTCCGCTCGCCCGTCGTCGCCGTCGTACACCGACCTGCTGCGGCGCGCCTACCGGGCGCGGCTGCTGCGGATCGTGGCGACCGACGTGACCGCGCCCGTCGCGACCGCCGTGCTGCCCGAGGTCGCCGCGGCGCTCGCCGACCTTGCCGGGGCGGCGCTCGAGGCCGCGCTCGCGGTCGCGCGGGCCGAGACGCCCGGGCACGAGGTCGCGCGGCTCGCCGTGATCGGGATGGGCAAGACCGGCGGGCGCGAGCTGAACTACATCTCCGACGTCGACGTCATCTACGTCGTCGAACCCGGGACCGGGGACGACGGCGCGCCCGCCGCCGAGGAGGACGCGCTGCGCGTCGGCGCGCGGCTCGCCACGGCGCTCGCGCGGGTGTGCCACGGGACGTCGGTCGAGCCGCAGCTGTGGGAGGTCGACGCGGCGCTGCGGCCCGAGGGCAAGCAGGGGCCGCTCGTGCGGACGCTCGCCAGCCACGTCGCCTACTACGAGCGGTGGGCGTCGACCTGGGAGTTCCAGGCGCTGCTCAAGGCGCGGCCCGTCGCCGGGGACCGGAAGCTCGGCGAGGCGTACGTCGCCGCCCTGCACCCGATGGTGTGGCAGGCGGCGTCGCGCGACAACTTCGTCGAGGACGCACGCGCCATGCGCAAACGCGTCGAGGACAATGTGCCGGTCGCGGAGGCGTCGCGGCAGATCAAGCTCGGCCGCGGCGGGCTGCGCGACGTCGAGTTCACCGTGCAGCTCCTGCAGCTCGTGCACGGGCGCACCGACGACACGATCCGGTCCGCGACCACGCTCGTCGCCCTGGCGGCACTCGCGGCGGGCGGGTACGTGGGGCGGTCCGAGACCGGGCGGATGCACGAGTGCTACGCGTTCCTGCGGGCGCTCGAGCACCGGATCCAGCTGTTCCGGATGCGGCGCACGCACCTCATGCCGACCGACGACGCCGACCTGCGGCGGCTCGCCCGCGGGCTCGGGATGCCGGGTGCCGAGGAGCTGACCTGGCGCTGGAAGCAGGTCCGGCGCGAGGTCCGCGACCTGCACGAGGCCGTGTTCTACCGGCCGCTGCTGCCGGCGACGGCGGGGCTGAGCGAGGACGAGCTGTCGCTCGCCCCGGAGGCCGCGGTGGCGCGGTTCGCGGCGATCGGGTACCGCGATCCGGCGGGTGCGATGCGGCACGTCGAGGCGCTCACCGAGGGGGTGACCCGGCGCGCGGCGATCCAGCGGCAGCTGCTGCCGGTGCTGCTCGGCTGGTTCGCCGACGGCGCCGACCCGGACGCGGGGCTGCTGGCGTTCCGGAAGGTCTCGGACGTGCTGGGGTCCACCCACTGGTACCTGCGGTTGCTGCGGGACTCGCCGGTCGCGGCCGAGCGGCTGGCGCAGGTGCTGTCGAGCTCGTCCTACCTCGCGGACGCGCTGGCGCGGTCGCCGGAGTCGGTGAAGTGGCTGGACAAGCCCGAGGCGCTGGAACCGCTCGGGGCCGAGCGGCTGGCGGGTGAGATGGACGCGGTGCTGAGCCGGGCCGAGGAGCCCGAGCCCGCCGCGCAGACGTTGCGGGCGCTGCGCCGGCGGGAGCTGGCGCGGACGGGCGTGGGGGAGGTGCTCGGCGTGCTCGGGCCGGTGGCGGCGGCAGGGGCGATCTCGGACGCCGCGGACGTCGTGCTCGGGGGCGCGCTGCGGGTGGCGCGGGCGGGGGCGCGGGAGTCGCGGGGGATCGCGGCGCGGGCGGACGAGCCGGCGCTGATCGTCGTGGTCGCCATGGGGCGGCTGGGCGGACAGGAGATCGGATACGGGTCCGACGCCGACGTGATGTTCGTGTACAACCCCGTCGCCGGTGCCGAGGAGCGGGAGGCCGGGGACTTCGCGCTGGAGGTGGCGCGGGAACTGCGGCGGCTGCTGTCCGCCGTCGGGCCCGAACCCGCCCTGCCCGTCGACGCCGACCTGCGGCCGGAGGGCCGCAGCGGGCCGCTCGTGCGGTCCTTCGCGTCCTACCAGGAGTACTACGAGCGGTGGTCCTCGCCGTGGGAGGCGCAGGCGCTGCTGCGCGCGCGGCCGCTGGGGAAGTGGGCGCCGGCCGGGTCCGCGACGGGCCCGGAGGCGTGGCTGGCGGACCGGTTCACGGGGCTGATCGACCCGCTGCGGTACCCGAAGGGCGGGCTGGCCGACGACGTCGTGCGCGAGGTGCGGCGGATCAAGGCGCGCGTGGAGTCCGAGCGGCTGCCGCGCGGGGCGGATCCGGCGCGGCACCTCAAGCTGGGGCGGGGCGGGGTGTCGGACGTCGAGTGGACGGTGCAGCTGCTGCAGCTGCAGCACGCCTTCGAGGTGCCGGGGCTGCGGACGACGGGGACGGTGGCGGCGCTGGACGCCGCGACGGAGGCCGGGCTGATGCGGGCCGACGACGCCGCGGTGCTGCGGGACTCGTGGTTCCTCGCGTCCCGGCTGCGGTCCGCGATCGTGCTGTGGTCGGGGCGGACGTCGGGCGCCCAGGTGGACCGCCTGCCGTCGTCGTCCCGGGATCTGGCGGGAGTGGCGGCCGTGCTGGGCGATGTGGGGAACGGTCCGGCGCTGGAGGAGCTGTACCTCCGCACGGCCCGAAGGGCCCGATCGGTGATGGAGCGGGTCTTCTACGGCGAGTGAGGGCTGCTTGTCGTGCAAACGCGCAGGTCAACCCAACAAGTATCCAGTAACTGGGGTCGGGGGGCCGGACACGCCGGGAGTCACCGTCGGTGACCGGGAGAATGACCGGATGCTGCTCTCCGAGAACGACCTCAGTGATCGCGACATCAGTTATGCGGTCGTGGGTGCCACGGCGCCCGCTGCCGAGTTGTGGCAATCGCCCGAGGGATGGCGTGCGTACGAGCGGACCGTCCGGCTCGGTTCCGGGAACGACCTCTGGGACGATGCTTCTGCGGCGGTTCTCTCGTGGGGTATCAAGACGCGGAGCGGATTTGCCGTCGAACCGGATCTCGAGGAGGGCCAGGCCGTTCGCCGAGGAGAACGCTATTGGCTCCTCGCGCGCGTCGGGCCCGTGCGTCTACGTGAGCCCGTCGAGATCGTCGCGACCGTCGTCACGCGCGATCGGGTCGCGTTCGCGTACGGCACCCTGGAGGGTCACCCGGTCTCGGGTGAGGAAGCGTTCGTCGTCAGTCGGGACGACGCCGGGAACGTCAGCCTGACGCTGCGGTCCCTCACGCGGGCCGGTCGGGGTCCGTGGCGTGCGCTCTTCCCGGCGATCCTGATCGCCCAGCGGATGTACCGCCGCCGATACCTCCGGGCGCTCCGGCCGAGGAACTCTGCCCGGAGTTCGGTCTGAAGCAGGGACAGCCGGACGTGGCTCAGGGCTTCTGGACCCAGCCGGTGCCGATGCTGCCCCACGGGCGCTGGAAGAAGCCGGTCCACACCTGGCCGCCGAAGCGCTCGCCGGCGGTCATGAGGTCACGCCACGAGTGGTAGCCAGGCACGGCCGGGACGTACCAGCGCTCGGCGAGCAGGCCCTGGATCGGCTGCGGGTCGGCCTTGCGGTAGCGGGCCAGGCGCGGGTGAGCGGCGAACAGCCCGGCGCTCGCCGGGGTGATCTCCAGCGCCGTGCGCCGCTTGTTCGTCATCTTGAGCAGTTCCATCGCCTTGTCGGTCGCGATGCCTGTCAGGTGGCCCTGGACGCTGGTCGACGGCATGCTCGGCGGCAGCTCGAACGAGACGCCCGCTCGCGCGGTCTCGGTCCAGCGGACCAGGTCCCACTCCTTGCCGTGCCAGAACCAGATCCCCTCGAGGTCGACGACGACGCCGTGCGGCGCGGCCACCCGCCGGGCTCCCACGAGGAACAGCACGGTCAACCCGCCGAACAGCAGCGTGAAGAACACGCCGACCCACCGGGCCGCACCCTGGGACGGGTCCAGGACGACGGTCAGGCAGCCCCAGGTCAGGAGTCCGGTCAGCACGGTCCCGACCACGACCGCGAGCAGTCCGGTCCGCCCCAGGTCCAGGCGGTGGGCGTCGGGGGAGAAAGCCGGGGTGGTGGGCGCCGGGACGCCGGGAGTCGGGTTCACGGCGCGATGGTAGCGGCTGTTCCGGGCCCGGGGCATGGGGAGTTCTTCCATACCGTAAGGTATGGTACGGTCGTGGCCGGAGGTGAGCGCGATGCCGGCAGCATCGAAGGAGAGGTGGCTCGACGAAGGTCTGGCGATGCTCGCCGAGACCGGGATCAGCGGGGTGACCATCGACGCGCTCAGCCGGCGTCTCGGGCTGACCAAGGGCTCCTTCTACCACCACTTCAAGGGTCTGCACGGGTATCGCGCGGATCTGCTGCAGCACTTCGAGAAGCGCGAGAGCCAGGCGTTCATCGACCTCGTCGAGGCGCTCCCGGTCGACGACGGCGCCGGCAAGCTCCGGGCGCTCATCGAGGCAGCCGTGGCGGACGAGGCGAGCGTGAACCTCGAACCGCGGGTGCGCATCTGGGCGAGCCACGACGACCTGGCGAGGGCCTGCATAGAACGCGTGGACGCCCAGCGGGTCGAGTACCTGCGGCGCCAGTGCCGCGCCATCACCGACTCCGAGCTCGCCGACCAGACCGGAACGATGATCTACCTCGTGGGCATCGGCTCCGGCCACATCGTGCCGCCCCTGCCGGTGGGCGAGCAGGTCCGCCTGTGCGAGCGGCTGATCTCGGACCTCGAGGCCACCGGTACGGCGTCCCGGTCCGACGGAACCGAGGGGAGCAACTCATGAACACTCCAGGGAACCGCCTCGTCATCTGGGGCGGAGCGATCGTCACCCTGTGCGGCATCGGCCACTCGGTCGGTGCCCTGATCCAGGTCGCACCGACCCATGCCGCCGCCTGGCTCGGCGGTGTCCTCTGGGAGCCGGTGAACCAGAACTACCTGGCGTTCACCCCGGCGATGGGTGCCCTGTGGTACACCCACTACAGCTTCGGCCTCCCGCTGCTGCTGCTCGGTGCGATGTTCCTGACTCTCGGCCTGAGAGGGATGGCCCCGCCCCGCCTGATCACAGCAGCCTTGATGCTCTGGGCGGTCATCGGCGAGATCGCCTCCGGCCTGTCGCCCCTGATCCTCCTGGTACCGGCAGGCATCCTGCTCCTGCTCGGCGCCTCGAGACCGCGTGAGGTCGCTATCCGCGCGTGAGGACGGCCGCCGCCCGGCTGGGCCCGCGTGGTTCGGATCGGACAGGTGCGGGTGCCGGCTGACGCCGCACCTACTGGACCTGGCCTTCAATCGGCTGCTTGGTGGGTGGTCGGCTGATCTTGTTCGGATTTCTTGACTCTCACACGTGTGAATAGGGAAGTATCGCCCCCACCAACCGTCTGATGGAGAGGGACGACGACGTGCCTGCACCCACCCTGTTCGACTACACGGACCACACCCCGTACTCCGACCCCGGACGCCACGCCTCCTACCTGGCCGAGCTTCCGACCAGCCCCGAGAGCCTGCACCAGTTCGCCTGCGGCACGATCGTCCACTACCGGGCCGACGGCGCTGAGCTCACCCCCGAGCAGCGCAACGACCCGGACCTGCGCCGGATCTCGGCGATTCTCGACACCGCCGAGAAGCGCGCACCCCTCGACGGCCCGCGGGCCGTCGAGCAGAAGGTCGCCGGTTGCTGCCGCGACCACTCGCTGCTCACCGTGAGCGTGCTGCGCACGCAGGGCATCCCGGCGCGGACCCGGATCGGGTTCGCGGGCTACTTCGACGAGGGCAGGTGGTCGGACCACGTCGTCGTCGAACGGTACGACGACGGCCGCTGGGTGCGGTCCGACCCGGAGCTCGCGCAGGCGGACTTCGACTTCGACGTGCACGACATGCCGATCGGGCCGGAGTCGCCGTTCCTCACCGCGGCGGAGACGTGGCTCGCGCTGCGCTCCGGGCAACTGGCGGAGGACACGGTCAACGTGCCCCCGGCCGGAGCGGCCGGCGTCGTCCTCACACCCCGCGACTTCGCACGGGACTACGTGCTGCTGGAGGTGGCCCACCGCCACCGCGACGAACTGCTGCTGTGGGACCTCTGGGGCCCGATGCTCTCCCTGCTCGACCTGCAGGAGCAGGCGCGAACGCTCCTGGCCGGCGACCCGCTGGAGCGGTTCGCCGAGGCAGGCATCCGCGGCGCCGACATGCCGCCGCACGAGTACGACGCCGTCGCCGACGAGCTCGCTCACCTCCTGCTCGCGGCCGACGCCGGCGACGCCGAGGCCGCCGACCAGCTCGCGGAGATCTACCGCGCCGACGTCCGCCTCCACCCGGGCAACCGCGTGGTGACGGGCTCCCCGACCGGCTTCACGGGACTCACGGACCTCGCGGCCCGCTGACCGACTCCCCGAGACCGAGTGCAATGGGCTTGGCCTGTGGGAAGCACCCCCAAGGTTGCGGACCATGCCCTGGACAACTCCGTCCAGGTGACGGAGCATGCCCGACGGCGGCCGCTGGTCGGGTACCAGGAAAGGTGTCGTCGCAGAGGGCGTTTCTGCGGCATCCTGCGTCTCGTGCACAACGTCGACATGCAGATCCCGCGGCCCCTGGATGACCTGGTCGGCCGCTGCGAGACCTATTGCGTGGCCGGGTGCTGCGGGATCGAGGCGTTCGATCCCAGCCCTCAGGAGGTGGAGCGTTGGGTCGAGCGCTCCGGCAGTGAGCGAGCGCTGACGGCGGTACGCCAGATCGATGAGCTGCTCGATCTCGTCTCCGACGAGCGTCTCTGCGTGACGTCGCAGCGACTGAACCATATGACGTTCAACGCTCGCGCCCGCCGCGACCTCGTGGAGCTGCTGGCCGCTCTCCGGAGCGGGCTCGAGACGGCCCTGGGGATGGACGTGAGCAAGCTCGCCGAGATGGATCGCACGCTGCGCGAGCAGCCGCCGGCCTGGGCCCTGGAATCGTGGGGGCTGCACGGAAGCCCGGTCAGGCTCGACGGTGGTCAGGGCAACGCGTGGGCGGTCGACGACGTGGTGGTCAAGGCTGTCGAGACCTACGGTCTGGCCGAATGGTCCGGGGAGGAACTCGCGAAGGTCCGGCAGCGCGGATTCCGACTCGCGATGCCGATCCGGACCCGCAGCGGGCAATGGGAGACGGGAGGCTGGTCGGCGTCGTACCGGATCGACGGCAACGTGCCGGATCACCGCAACCGGCCGCGCTGGCGGGAGATCATCGAGGCGGGCCGGGCGTTCCATCGTGCTGTCGCGGACCTTGCGCCGCCCTCTTTCGCGACGGGCGGCACGTCGTGGTGGGCAGTCGCGGATCGCTACGCCTGGAACGAGGAAGACCTGCTCCTCGACCCGGAACTTGAGGCGAGCGCCGCCCTGCTCCGGCCCTTGCTCGCGGATCTGGGCGAGCCGCAGCTGGTCCACTGCGACCTGACGAACAACGTCCTGTTGGCCGATGGCGAGCCGCCTGGCGTGATCGACCTGTCGCTCTACCGGCGGCCGCCGTCGTACGCCGAGGGCGTCGTCGTCGCCGACGCCCTGACATGGCACGACGCCGACGAAGAGCTGGCGGCCGCTCTTGGCGTCCCGGCTGCCGCGGTCGCGAGGGCACTGCTGTTCCGCATTGCAACCACGCAGGCGCGAGCCGACGACGGCGCCGTCGACCAGCTTCCGGAGGAGGCCCGGCGCTACCGCCGTGCGGCCATGACCGTGGTGAGGATGGCCGGATGAGCCGACGACCCTACGTCGCCCGCGGCGTTCCTGGCGGCTACCTGGTCTGGGACACCACGCTCGACCGCCGGCGGGGGTGATCGGGTCGACCGCTGGGAGGCCAGCTGCCACAGCCACCGGCCGCACCAGTGCGTCGGCTGCCGAAGACTCTGCGGTGCTAGTCGGCTCGCACGCGTCGGGTGTCGTAGGCCCACATCGCGATCTCGACGCGGTTGCGGGCGCCGAGCTTGGTCATCAGCGAGGCGACGTGGGACTTGACCGTGCTCAGGCCGACGAAGAGCTCGGTGGCGATCTCGGTGTTGGTCCGGCCCCGTGCGACCAGCGCGAGCACCTCCTCCTCGCGCTGGGTGAGCGGGGCGACGGGCTGTACCGGTACCGCCGGCGCCTGGCCGGCGAAGGCCGAAAGCAGCCGGCGGGTGACGTTGGGAGCGATCAGCGCGTCCCCGTTGGCCGTGGCGTGGATGGCCTGCACGAGGAGCTGCGGCCCGGCGTCCTTCAGGAGGAAGCCGCGGGCGCCGGCGCGCAGGGCGCCGAGGACGTACTCGTCCAGGTCGAACGTGGTGATCACGACGACGGCCATCGGGTCCGCCACCTCTGGTCCGGCGAGGCGCCGGGTCACCTCGACGCCGTCGAGCCCGGGCATCCGGATGTCGACGAGGAGGACGTCGGGGCGCAGCCGGGTCGCCAGGTCGAGCGCGGCGAGGCCGTCCGCCGCCTCGCCCACGACCTCGATGTCGGGTTGCACGCCGAGGATCATCACGAGGCCGGCCCGGACCAGGTCCTGGTCGTCGGCCACGACGACACGGATGCTCATGACGGCGTCCCCACCGGAAGCACTGTCTCGACCACCCAGCCACCCTCCGGTGCGGGCCCCGCAGCGAACGATCCGCCGAGGAGGCGGGCGCGTTCGGCCATGCCCAGCAGGCCGAACCCGGGCTCCGGGACCGGCCCCGGCTCGGTCTGCCCGTCGTCGCTGACACGCAACCTGACGGTGTCACCCTCCCGCTGGACGTCGATCCTGACGCGGGTCGCGTTCCGGGCGTGCCGCAGCGCGTTGGTCAGCGACTCCTGCGCCAGCCGGTAGAGGGCGGCGTCCACGGCGGGTGCCGGCCGGCTCAGCGAACCGGCGAGGGAGACCTCCACGGCCGGCGTCGTCCCGGCGCGCGCCAGATCGGGCAGGTCCGCGACACCCGGTCGCGGTGAGTAGGCGACTGCCTCCACCTCACGCAGCACCCGCACCATGGATCTCATCTCCGCCAGGGTGCGCGACGCCTCGGACTCGATCGCGGCCAGGACCTCGGCAGCCTTCTCCGGCTGGACGCCCGCGACCGCGCCACCGGCCTGCGCCTGGACCGCGATGGCCGAGACGTGGTGGGCCACGGTGTCGTGCAGCTCGCGCGCGAGCGCCACCCGTTCCTCGTTGCGGATCTCGCGCCGCTGGCGATGCCAGAGGTCCGCGCGGTAGCGGAACACCGCCGCGAGGGCGACGACCAGCAGCAGGAGGACGCTCCCGCCGAACACGTCGGCCCACCCGGTGGCGGCGGCATACATGCCCAGCGCGACGACGACGGTCACGAACGCCGTCCCCAGGACGATCTCGCGCCCCGAGCCCCAGCGCACCAGGGAGTAGAGCAGGATCAGCACGGCCGTCATGGAGTAGAGCCCGAGGTCCCCGGTGCGCGCGGTCAGCTGCAGGATCGAGAGCAGCCCGGCGAGGCTCCACCCGATCAGCACGGCCGTCAGGGGGCGGGCCCGGCGCCAGAGCAGGGCCGGCATCAGGGCCAGGGCGAGCACCGTCACCAGGGGCCGCCAGGCCAGGTCGGGCCGCATGACGCCCTCGACCAGGGCGGCGGTCGCGAGCACGCCGACCAGCAACCAGTCGAGACGGCCGACGGGCGGGGCGCCGACAGGCCGTGGCTCGTGCCAGACGGAGCGCCGGAGTGTGACCACGACCCCAGCCTAGGGATCGACGTGCCTCGGCGTACCAGCCGAAAGAACGAGACGGAGACCCTTCCATCGGCCAGGAGAATCCCGGCCTCCGGGCGGATCCGGCCGCGGCCGGGCCCGGCGATCGTGGACCTGCCGATCCCACCACGACAACGGAGCCCATGATGAGCACCCGCCGCACCACCACCCTGGACGACCAGCCGATCCCGGTCCGGATCAAGCTCGCCGCCACCTGGACGAGCTTCATGTTCCTGTACGCCTACGTGGACATTCTCGGCTTCTTCACGCCCGGCATCGTCGAGGACATCCTCGACGGCAGGGTCTTCGAGTTCGACCTCTCCCAGACCTTCTCGACCACCGCCCTGACCCTGATGGCCGTCCCGATCCTCATGATCGTGCTGTCGACGACGCTGCCCGCCCGGCCGGCCCGCATCACGAACCTCGTCGTGGCCGCGCTCTACGTCCCCGTCACGGTGTTCAACATCCTCGGCGCGTCCTGGCTGATCTTCTACGGCCTCGGCATCGTGCTGGAGCTCATTCTTCTCGCCCTCGTCGTGCGCTACGCCTGGACCTGGCCCCGCGAAGCGTGACACGACAAAGCGCCCGGTCAGCTCGCTGACCGGGCGCTTCGTCAGGCTACGACTCAGATGTCGTAGTACAGCTCGAACTCGTGCGGGTGCGGCCGCAGGCGGATCGGGTCCACCTCGTTCTCGCGCTTGTAGTCGATCCACGTCTGGATGAGGTCCTCGGAGAAGACGTCGCCCTCGGTGAGGTACTCGTGGTCGGCCTCGAGCGAGTCGAGCACGGCCGGCAGCGAGGTCGGCACCTGCGGGATGAGCGCGTGCTCCTCCGGGGGCAGCTCGTACAGGTCCTTGTCGACCGGGGCCGGCGGCTCGATCTTGTTCTTGATGCCGTCGAGGCCGGCGAGCAGCATCGCGGAGAACGCCAGGTACGGGTTCGACGACGGGTCCGGCGCGCGGAACTCGATGCGCTTGGCCTTCGGCGAGGAACCGGTGATCGGGATGCGCACGCCGGCGGAGCGGTTGCGGGCCGAGTAGACCAGGTTCACGGGGGCCTCGAAGCCCGGCACCAGGCGGTGGTACGAGTTCATCGAGGGGTTCGTGAAGGCCAGCAGCGACGGCGCGTGCTTCAGGATGCCGCCCACGTACCAGCGGGCGAGGTCGGACAGGCCGCCGTAGCCCTTCTCGTCGTAGAACAGCGGCTCGCCGCCCAGCCACAGGGACTGGTGCGAGTGCATGCCGGAGCCGTTGTCGCCGAAGAGCGGCTTCGGCATGAACGTGGCCGACTTGCCGGCCTCGAACGCGACGTTCTTGACGACGTACTTGAACTTCATCAGGTCGTCGGCGGCGTGCAGCAGGGTGTTGAACCGGTAGTTGATCTCCTGCTGACCGGCGGTGCCGACCTCGTGGTGGGCCCGCTCGACGGCGAGTCCGACCTGGCCGAGGGTCTTGACCATGTCGTCGCGGAGGTCCGCCAGGCGGTCGCTCGGCGAGGTGGGGAAGTAGCCGCCCTTGTAGCGGGTCTTGTACCCGAGGTTGCCGCCCTCCTCGTCGCGGCCGGTGTTCCACCAGGCCTCGACCGAGTCGATCTGGTAGAAGCCCTCGGAGGCCGACGTGCCGAACTTCACGTCGTCGAAGACATAGAACTCAGCTTCGGCACCGAAGAACACGGTGTCGGCGATGCCCGTGGAGCGCAGGTACGCCTCGGCCTTGGCCGCGATGTTGCGCGGGTCGCGGGCGTAGGGCTCGTTCGTGAACGGGTCCACGATCGAGAAGTTCATGACCAGCGTCTTGGCCTTGCGGAACGGGTCCACGAACGCCGTGGCGACATCCGGCACGAGCTTCATGTCGGACTCGTGGATGGCCTGGAACCCGCGGATCGACGAACCGTCGAACATGAGGCCGTCCGTGAAGGAGTCCTCGTTGAACTGGTCCACGGGGATGTTGAAGTGCTGCATCACGCCCGGCAGGTCGATGAACCGGACGTCGACGAACTCCACCCCCTCGTTGCGGGTGAAGGCGATTGCCTCCTCGGCGTTGCTGAACATCTGCGCTCCTTGGCTCGCTGGATGACGTTCGGAAGTTTCACCGTCCGGATCATGACCGTGCACGGATCCACCCGAACCTATGGTTCCGCGGTTTCTTTCATGTGACTGATTGTTGCCGGCACGTTACGCCCGGCTCTCGGGTGTGTAACTCCCGGGAGAAGGGAGGGTTGTCCCATCGTCAGCGTTCCTACCCTGCCAGACCGCGGGCGGCTCGTCCCACCACTGTCCGCTCAGCGGATGGTCGTGCCCGACGACGGCGCGCGTGGCGCGCCAGGGCTCGAACGTGAACATCCGACGACGACGCGACGTCACCCGCGACCGCCGTCGGACATCTAACACCGGCGGGTCAACGGCCCGCAAAGGTGTCCGGGAACACGAGAGGCGCCCCTCGGGAAGAGGGACGCCTCCGGCGGAAACAGGCGGGCCTGTCAGCGGCTGCCTCGTTCCTCGGCCCTCACCCTCCGCCTCACCACTCGTCAGCGGCTGTTCTCATGCGGCCGCTTCCTCGGGTTCGGCTCCGGGCGAGTGCCTCGTTCCTCGGCCCTCACCCTCCGCCTCACCACTCGTCAGCGGCCGCGCATCGCGCGGCGGTCCGGGCGCATCCGCGTCGGGTCGATGCCCTTCGGGATCGGGAGGCGGGCGCCGCCGAGGGCCTTGAGCCGCTTGCTGACGACGGCGACCTCGTTCCGGGTCAGCTGCTTCTTGAGCTTCGACACCGAGCGGGCGAGCTTGGTCAGCGGCACCTGGCCCTCGCCGTCGCCGCACTGGATCGTGTTGACCGGCACGTTCGGCAGCACGCGGGCCGTGCGCTTGGCCTCCTTGTCGAGGAGCTTCTGCGCGCGGTGCGCCGGGCCCTCCGACACGAGCACCACGCCGGCCTTGCCGACGCCGCGGAACACGAAGTCCTGGTTGCGAGGGTCGACGGCGACGGGCTCGTCCTCGAACGTCCAGCCGCCCCGCACCGTCCCGAGCGCGGCGCGCGCGGCGCCCGGCTGCCCCTGGATCTGCGTGTACGCGGCCTTCTCGGCCTTGCGCGACAGCACGAACATCGCGCCGAGCAGGCCGAACGGGATGCCGACGATCAGCATGTAGATCGGCTGACCCCAGATCAGGCCGATCACCACGGCGACGAGCACGATCGCGAGGAAGACACCCAGCATGAGCCACGGTGCCGACGGATCCTGCTTGCGGGTCATCTGGAAGACGGCCCATACCTGGTGGTACCAGCGCTGCTTCTTGGGCTTCTTGGAGCCGCCCGCACCTGCGGGCGCGTCGGCTCCGGACTTGGAACGGGCCATGGGAACCGATTCTACTTGCATCCTGCCCAAGACCAGCCGCTACGGCGAGCCGACGATCCGCGGGACCAACGGCCACGACACCGCAGCCCGACTACCGCCCCGCTGCTACGGGCCCGGCGGAGTGGCTGGCTATGGAGACCAGCGGACGCCTTGCGTCAGTAGCATCTTGGACCCCGGATTCTGCTCTTCGAATGGATTCGAAGTGCTACTGACACAACCGCCTGGGGTGGGGGAGGAGGGGTGGGGGGAGGGGGCGGCTCGGTTACAAGTGGATGTCTCCCTGGGGGACCCCGGTGGCGGGGTGCCAGCCCAGTGCCCGGAGGCGCTCCGCGACCTCGCGGCCGATGCCGCCGGGCCGCTCGTTCTGCACGGGCGCGAACCTGAGCATCAGCACCTTGCCGGTTCCGAGCACCGCGTTCTGCCGGGGCGCGTCTCTGACCAGTGCCTCCGCCTTCGAATGCGGACCCAGGCCGTCGATCTCGACGACGAACCAGCGGTCGCCGGGCAGATACCAGGCGAAGTCGCACCGGGCGATGACGCGCCCACCGAGCCGAAACGTCACCTGAACCCGGTCCGGCGGCACGGCATGCTCGATCAGCGAGAGGCGGGCGAAACTTTCCGCCGGGGACTCGTCGGCGCCGCTCGCGAGGTCGACCGCCTGCAAGGCGCGCACGCCACCGCGCCGGCCCGCGAGCGCCGTCCGGATCCGGTCGAGTTCGAAGGCAGGCACGATCTGCTGGTGCAGCGCGTTGCTGAGCACGGCCACGGCGTGGGGCATCGGTAGCCCGGGGAGCGCCTGAACGATCGCGTCGGGGGCTCCGGCGACGAGGCAGCCGGGTCCGCTCCCGCGGATCAGCCGGAAGGTCTCGAACCCGCGGTACTGACGCACCACGACGCCACCGCGTCCGGGTGCCTTCCGTCGTCGCTCGCGTGAGATCTCCCGCACGATGTCTCGGGGCAGGCCCTGGACGTGCCACATCGTCAGAGCTACCTGCCCGACGCCGATCCCGTCCGTATAGGCGAGGATCGCGGTCCAGGCGTCGCGTCGTCGGACATGGTCCAGGTAGTCGTCACGGCGGCGGCGGTCCGGTGGTGTCGGATCGGTGTCATAGACGCCGCGCAGCACTGCGGACCACCGTCCGCTGCCGATCAGCCGGTGGATCTGTCTCTGGTCCGTGCCTGCGGTGCGGCACTGGGCCCAGCTGAGCAGGCCTTCCTGGCTTTCGGCGATGCGGAGGAGGGCCTCGGGGATCTCCTTGGTCGGTATGCCGCCGATCCGACCACGGCCGGAGCGGTCCGTGCGGCCCTGGATGCGGCCCCATGTCGACAACACGACTCTCCACAGGCCCGCCGTCCCGCTCCACCCGAACACCCGGCCGAACACCTTGCTCCTCCAATCCCTGTTCGCGGCCGTATCAGTAGCACCACAGCTCCCGTTTCCCCGCCTTCAAATGGATTCGAAGTGCTACTGACCCTCGTCCTGTTCGGGGTTGAGGAAGTGGGTGTAGCCGTCCAGGAGGCGGGACAGGCCGAACTCGAAGAGGGAGTCCAGGGTGAGGTCGAGTTCCGTGGTCGTCGCGCGGGCGAGGTGGGGGTAGCGGGCCGGGCTCGCCACCGCCTGCAGGTCCGGCAGGGCGCGGTCCATCCATTCCTCGTCCGAGATCCCCGTGTCCTGCCGCGCCGCGCGAGCCGGTTCGATGCCGACGGCGACGCCGCGGACCAGCTGGACCACCGACACCGCCAGGTGCATCCGGGTGTTCATGTCGATCGGCTCGCCGAACACCGCGAGCAGGGTCTCGGTGAAGGCCATCCCGTGCGGCGCGATCTGCGGCCGGGTCATCGACAGGGCCTGCGCCGCCCACGGATGGCGCTCGAACCCTGCCCACAGGACGCGCGCGCACGCCTCGGCGCGGGCGCGCCAACCGTCGGGCAGGGGGTCGGGCAGCGGCATCTCCGCGTAGAACGCGTCCATCATCCAGGTCACGAGGTCCTCGCGGCTGCGCACGTGGCGGTACAGGGACATCGTGGGGACGCCGAGCGCGGTCGCGACGCGCCGCATCGAGAGGCCCGCCAGGCCGTCGTCGTCGGCGATCGCGACGGCCGCGCGGACGACGTCGTCCCGCGTGGGGCCGGAGGCCCGCTTCAGAAGGACGCCGTTCCGCGTGGGGCCGGAGGCCCGCTTCGGGACGACGCCGTCCCGCGTCGCGCCGGAGGCCGGCTTCGAGGCGACGCCGTCCCGCGTGGGGTCGGAGGCCCGCTTCGCGCGGGCAGTCTGCCCGACGACGGCGCTGCCGCCCCGCGTGCTCCGCTCGCCCTGCCGGGCCGGCGCGCCCGATCGGATCCGTGCAGCCGGCCCCACCGGAGCGTTCCGCTCACCGGGCCATCGTCGGTCGGCCGGGCCTCCCGTGCCCGTGACCACCGTGCCGGACCCCTGCCGGGACTCGACCAGGCCCTCGTTGCGCAGCAGGGCGAGGACGCGGGTAGCGGTCGCCATCGCGACGCCGTGCTCGGCGACGATCTGGCGCGTGGAGGGGACCCGGTCGCCGGGGGCGAGCTCCCCGGCGTCGATCCGGGCGCGGATCGCGGCGGCGATGCGCTCCGAGGTGGTGGGCATGGGTTCTCCGGTCGGATCGTACTAGTGCACTTGCCCGGGGGATCGCGGCTCGATCGGGGCGGCCCACGGTAGTGCACCAGCAACTGTACTACCGGCTGCTCGTCCCGGCCGCACCCTGTCGTACGTTGTACGCACCCTCGACCCAGGAGAGAACCAATGGCCCGCATCCTCGTGTCCGGCGCAGGCGTCGCCGGCTTCTCGCTCGCGTACTGGCTGCTCCGGGACGGCCACGACGTGACGATCGTCGAACGTGCGCCCGCGCCCCGCCAGGGCGGCCAGGGCGTCGACATCCGCGGGGCAGCCCGTACCGTCGTGGAACGCATGGGCGTCGGCGACGCCGTCCGTGCCGCCCACACCGGCGTGCGCGGCTTCGCGCAGATCGACGGGACCGGACGCCGGCGCGTCGAGATGCCCACCGAGCGGCTGGGCCACTCCGGTGGTGCCGTCGCGGAGATCGAGATCCTGCGCGGCGACCTCGTCGCCGTCCTGCGCGACGCCGCCGAGGCCGCCGCGGCGTCGGCGGGCACGGCGTCGTCGGGCACGAGCAGCCTGACCTACCAGTTCGACGACACGATCACCGCCGTCGACCGGCGACCCGGCGGTGTCGCCGTCGAGTTCGAGAAGGCCGCCCCCGCGCGGTTCGACGTCGTCGTCGGGGCGGACGGCGCGTTCTCCGTGACGCGGCGTCTCGCGTTCGACGGCGCGTGGCGGGCCGTCGACTCCGGTTACCACCGCGCCGTCTTCGCCGTGGACGACCCGCGGGTGGCCGCGGAGTCCGGCGCCGAGGACTGGATGACGATGTACAGCCTGCCCGCGGGCAACGGCGTCGGCGGGCGGAACGTGCTGTTGTACCCGGCGCGCGGGGGAGCGCGTGCGATGGTGCACTTCGCCTCGGACCCGCTGGGGCTGGACCGGCGGGACGTGGCGGGGCAGAAGGAGGCCGTGGCCGAGGTGTATGCCGGGGCCGGGTGGGTCGTGCCGCGGCTGATGGACGCGATGTGGCGGGCCGACGACTTCTACTTCGACCGGCACCAGAGGATCGAGGCGTCGTCGTGGCACCGGGGGCGCGTGGCGCTGCTCGGCGACGCCTGCGCCGCGGGATCGGTGGGGATGGGGACGTCGATCGCGATCGTCGGGGCGTACGTCCTGGCCGCGGAGCTACGGGCAGCCGGTACGAGGGACGACGACGTCGCCGCCGCGCTCGCCCGCTACGAGGCGCGCGTCCGGCCGTACGCGATCCGCAACGGCAAGCCGTTGCCCGGCGGGCTGCGCGGGTTCCTGCCGTCGTCGGAACGCGAGATCCGGACGCGGCTCGCGATCGGCGGCCTCCTGATGCGGACGCCGCTCGCGCGCCTGATGACGGGCCTGGACAAGAACGTGGACGCGATCGAGCTGCCGGAGACCTGGTCGCCCCGCGCGAGGGCGGCCTAGCCGCCGGGCGCGGTCCGGTCGCCCCAGAAGTTCTCGGTCTCCCCGCGCGAGGGTGAACTAGCCGGACATCGGCAAGCGATCCGGCCGGGTCGTGCCGCGCGCCGGTCCGGCCAGCGGGCGGGGGGCGACGCGGGCCCGCGAGCTCCGCCCGGTCTCAGCATGTTCTCAACCTTGGCTCGATACGCTGCGGTTATGCCCCGATCCTTGCGGTCCCTGGCGATCGACGCGTGTGCGGATCCGGATGTGATCGACGTCCAGGCGCTCAGGCTGCCGCCCGGCATGCCGGACGATCCGACGTGGTGGATGGCGGAGATCTTCTCCTTCGGCTCGGCGCCCGGGCCGGTGCGCGCGCTGATGGCACTGCGTCAGACGCTGGCACCGATCGTCGGCGCGAGCAACACGCGCAGCTCGCGCGAGGTGTTCGCCGTGGAGTCCGCGGACGACCGGGAGGTGCTGGCGTACGAGCACGACCGGCACCTGGACTTCTGGCTGGGCGTGGCGGCCGACGACGGCCTGCTCCAGCTCACCACCGTGGTCAAGCTGCACGGCTGGCGGGGCCGGGTGTACTGGGCGCCGGTCGGGGCGCTGCACGGCCCGATCACCCGCAGCATGATGCGCCGGACGATCCAGCGCACGGCGGCACGCCAGGTGCTCGGGTCCTGAGGTCACGTACCACCCGTGACCGGTCGGAGGTCTCGGGCCGCCGGCCCGGGTGCGGGCAGGTCAGCGGATCTCGCGGTTGCCGGCTACCTCCGCCGCGATGCTCCACATGTCCATGCGGGCCTGGGTCAGCCAGCGCTGCTGGTCCAGGACCTGCAGGGCACGGCGGATGACGTCGGCGGATTCCTCGCCGCGGCCGAGGGCGCTGCGGATGATGCGGTCGTCCTCGTCGCTCGGGCTGAAGATGATGGTGCCTGCCATCTGCCGAGTGTCACCCGAGACGGGCCGGATCGCTTGCGGTGGGAGTGGAGCCGGCGGCGTCGTCGGGCTCCGGGGCCCGGGCCTGTGCGGACCGCTGCGGCCGGGAGGTGCTCGCCGAGCCCGTCACGATCGCCGTTTCCGGAAGGACGAAGCAGCGGCGGCACAGGGCCTCGTAGGTGAACGTGCCGTCGTCGGGCAGCGGTTCGGACGCGCCCAGCGGGTCCAGGAAGGGGAGGCCGTCGCTCAGCACCTGGGTGAACGCCGCGTGCAGGTCCTGGCAGCGGTCGCAGACGGCGCGGCGGTAGCGGACCTCGGTCGGGCCGAGCTCGAGCAGGGCGCGGATCGTGGCGAACAGCTCGCCGCGGTGGTCGAGGTCGATGCCGCAGGCCAGCACGCGCGTGCCGCGCAGCACGAGTTCCTCGACGACCCGGACGTCGCCGGGCGTGAACATGTGGACCTCGTCGATCGCGACGACGTCCTCGGTGGTGTGCAGCAGCGGTTCGAGGGTGTCCAGCTTGACCGTGGGGACCGACGCGCCGGTCCGCGAGACGATGCGCGCGTCCCGCACGTGCCGGGCGGACTGGACGACGGCGCAGCTCAGCCGCGAGTACGCCAGCGGCGCCATCTGCGCGATGAGGTCGAGCGACTTGCCGGACTTCATCGGGCCGAGTACCAGCGACAGCTCCACCGATGTACTCCCCGTGCTCTGCGGCAGGCCGATCCTGCCGCAGAGCACTGTAACTCCCAGCGGACCCGGTGGTGCGGCGGGCGGTCCGTCCCCGGGTGACGGGTTGGTCACCCGGGGACGGACCGGCCGCGGTGCGTCAGTACGCCTCGGGGAAGTGCAGGTCGGTGACCTTGATGTGGACGGCCTCGACCTCCAGCTCCAGGAGGGTCTCGACCGTCTCCACGATGTCGGTCCGCAGGCGCGCGGCGACCTCCCGGACCGGGTGCCCGTACTCGGCCACGAAGGCGATCGTCACGGTCGCGACGTTGTCGGCGATCTCGACGGTGGTGCCCTCCTCGTCGACGGCGCGCACGCCCTCGGTCCGGGCCACGGCGGCCTCGACGATCCGCTCGACGATGCTGTCGCTCACGACCGTCTCGCCCCGCTCACCCGCGGCGGCGCGAGCGGCGACGGCGGTCGCCGCGGCGGCGCCGGCGACCTCGGTCGTGTCGGCGGTCAGGTCGTCGGCGGCCACGGGGGTGTCCGTGACGGCGTCCGTGCCGGTGGCAAGTGACTCGTCGGTCGTGACGGAGGTCTCGTCGGGGACGACGACGTCGCCGGCCGGCGTCTCCTCGGCGGCGGTCTCCGCCTCGCCGGTCCCGGTCGCCGCGAAGGTCTCGTCCGTCTCGCCGGCGGCTGCCGTCTCGTCGGTGGGGTGAGCCGCGGTTGCGTCGCCGGGCGCCTCGGCGCCCTCGTCGGTGGTCTCTCCGGCGTCCTCGTCCGTGCCTTCGGTCGCGCCGGCCTCGGCCGACTCCACGTCCGCGGTCTCCTCGGCGGGCGCGCCTGTCTCGTCGACGGGAGCGGCCGCGTCGGCGGCGAAGTCGAACTCCGGCTCGGTCTCGCCGGCGACGGTCTCGGCCGAGGGCTCCGCGATCGCGTCCGCGCTCGTCTCGTCCTCGGTCACGTCCGCCGTGGTCCAGGTCTCGGTGTCAGTGGCCGCGTCCTCGGTGGTGACGTCGTCGGTCGCCGCGTCTTCCGCCGTCTCGCCCGTGGCCTCGTCGTACGTCGCGGACTCGTCGGCCGCCGTCTCGTCGATGGCGGACTCGTCGGTGGCGGTGCGGTCCGCTGCCGTCTCGACGGTGGCGGTGTCGTCCGCCGCCTCGTCCGTGACGATGTCGTCTGCGGCCGACTCGTCGGTAGCGGTGTCGTCGACCACCGTCTCGTCCGCCACCGTCTCGTCCGCCACCGCCTCGTCGGTGGCAGCCTCGTCGGCGACCGCGTCGTCGGTGACCGTGTTGTCCGTCGCGGTGTCGTCCGCGGTCGCTTCGTCCGTGGCGGTGTCGAACGCCGTCGTCTCGTTCGTGGCTGTCTCGTCGTTCGTCGTGTCGTACGCGTCGACGACGTCGGTCGTGCCGGTGTCAGCCCCCTCGACGCCGACCTCCTCGACGGTCTCCTCGGCCGCGGCCGATCCCTCGGTCGCCTCGACGGATGCGATCGTTTCGACGGTCTCGGCGTCGGCGGCCGCCGTCTCCGGAGCGTTGTTCGTGCCCGCGAGCTCGGCCGCGGCCGCCGCGTACGGGTTCACGGCCAGGGGAACCGTGTCGTCCGGGCGGGTCGCGGTGAGGCCGGCGGAGACCGCGCCGCTCGCGAGGGCGGCCTCGGCGGCAGCGGCCGCGGTGTCGTCGAACGCGTAGGCGTTGGCGCCCGGGGCGGACGGGCCGGCGGTCGCCGTCGCGGCGTCGGTGACCGCCTGCTCCGGGGTGAAGGTGGTGGTCGCGTCGGTGCCGGGGGTGGCCGCGGCGTCCTCGCCGGGGGCCGTGGTGTCGGCGGGCTCGTTGTTCTGCGGCTCGTTGGCCTCGCCCTTCGAGCGGTGGAAGAAGCCGCTGATGAAGTCAGACATGTGGAGTTTTCCTTCGGGTCGGGGGTGCATGTTTTACCCGCAGCAGGGTGCTCTTGCCGGGCATCCCCGGCGTATCACCGCGCTGTGTGTCTGCTTCTTACTCCCATGACCGAAACTCGGCAACCGCTAGATGGACTCGTTACCAATTCTTCCCGAGAGGTTCGCTACCGGTTCAGGTGAGCGCGAGCGGGGCGGGGAACTCTGCCCATCCCCGCCGCCGGATCGCCTCGGTAGGGTCGTCGTCGCACACGCCGAGGCGCCGTTCCGTGCCCGGCAGAGTCGCCGTATTCGAGGGGGCACGATGAATCGCCGGAAACTGACCGTGATCGGGACGGCCGTGACGGCGGGGCTGGCGCTGGCAGGGGTCCTTGCCGGGCTGTCCGCGACGGCGCTGACGCCCGCCGGACCGGCCGGCGGGCGGCCGCCGGCCGATCCGGCGGCGCTCAGCCTCGCGGCCGAGCGCGGCATCTCGGCGCAGGAGGCCGAGCGCCGTCTGGGCTGGCAGCGGTCGGCCGACGCCGTCGCGCGGGACGTGACGGCGTCGATCGGCGCCGACCGGTTCGGCGGGCTCTGGATCGACCCCGCGGACGACCGGCTGAAGGTCGGCGTCGTGGCCGGGGCCGGGACGGCGTCGTCGGACCTGACGCGTGCGGTCGGCCGCGTGGCCGCCGGGCACGACGTCGCCGGCGCCGTCGACGTCGTCCCCGTCGCGCGCCCGGAGCGGGAGCTCGCGGCGGCCAACCGCTGGATCGCGAGCCGGGTCGAGGCCGCGAGCGCCGGGGCCACGGGAACCCTGAGCACCGGGTACCGGCCGTCCCGGGGCACGGTGCTGATCGGGGTGCCCGCCGAGCCGTCGGCGGCTCAGCGCGCCCTGGTCGAGGCCGCCGGGCGGAAGTTCGGCGACCTGGTCGAGACCTACCGGACCGAGGGCGAACCGGTCGCCCGGGCGTGCGGGTTCCCGTACTGCGACCCGCCGCTGCGCGGCGGGGTCCGGACCTGGGGCGGTGGCGGCTGCACGCTGGGCTTCATCGCCCGGAGCCGGGCCGACGGCAAGCTGTACGGCCTCACCGCCGGGCACTGCGTCACGAAGGGCACCATGTACTACACGCTCTTCGCCACCGACCAGTCGTCGCACTGGATCGGGCCCGGGCACAACAGGGTGTTCGGCGGCTCCGGCGACGCCGGGATCATCGACATCTCCAACCCGACGGGCTGGAGGCCGCGGGCGTGGGTGTACGTCGGCGAGTCCCCGGCGCGCGACGGGGTCGGCGGGACCAGCCGGGTGACCGAGTACACCATCACCTCGGACGGGTCGAGCCGTGAGGGGATGCGGGTCTGCAAGACGGGGGCGACGGCCGAGACGACCTGCGGGCGGGTCGACGCCGTCGACGTGACGGTCGACTACACCGACGGCCCGGTGGTGAACCACCTCGCGCAGGCCAACCTGTGCAGCAAGTCGGGCGACAGCGGCGGGCCCGTGTTCGCCGACCACGTCGCCTACGGGCTGGTGTCCGGCTCGCGGACCGGCACCTGCGTCAGCTTCTACCAGGGCGTGCGGGGTGCGGAGAACCTGATGAACGTCGACGTGGCGTTCGCGGGCTGAGCCGGGTCCGCGACCGGGCCCGTGTGCGGTCCCGGCCGGGGGCACCCGCCTCCGGAATCGGAGCGGCCCCCGACCCGGTCACCGGGTCGGGGGCCGCACGCGGTGGCTCAGCCGCGCGGCGCCAGCAGGCTCGCCGCCTCCTGGCGGGCCGTGACCGGCTCGCCCAGGTGCGCCAGGGCCGCCGGGATCTCCCGGCCCTTCTTCGTCATCGCCTGGCCCCAGAGGCGCCCGGCGCGGTAGGACGACCGCACCAGGGGGCCGGCCATGACGCCCAGGAACCCGGTCTCCTCGGCGAAGTCGGAGAGCTCCACGAACTCCTCCGGCCGCACCCAGCGGTCCACCGGGTGGTGCCGCACGGACGGGCGCAGGTACTGGGTGATCGTGATGAGGTCGCAGCCCGCGGCGTGCAGGTCCACCAGCGCCTGCTTGACCTCGTCGATCGTCTCGCCCATGCCCAGGATCAGGTTCGACTTCGTCACCAGGCCGGCGTCGCGCGCCCGCGTCAGCACCGACAGCGAGCGGTCGTAGCGGAAGGCCGGCCGGATCTGCTTGAAGATGCGCGGCACGGTCTCGACGTTGTGCGCGAGCACCTCGGGACGCGACTCGTTGACCACGTCGAGCAGCTCGGGGATGGCGTTGAAGTCGGGGATCAGCAGCTCGACGCCGGTGCCCGGGTTCATGGCGTGGATCTGGCGCACGGTCTCCGCGTACAGCCAGGCGCCGCCGTCGGCCAGGTCGTCGCGGGCCACGCCCGTGACCGTGGAGTACTTCAGGCCCATCTTCTGCACGGACTCGGCCACGCGGCGCGGCTCGTCGCGGTCGAACTCGGCCGGCTTGCCCGTGTCGATCTGGCAGAAGTCGCAGCGGCGCGTGCACTGGTCGCCGCCGATGAGGAACGTCGCCTCGCGGTCCTCCCAGCACTCGAAGATGTTGGGACAGCCCGCTTCCTCGCACACCGTGTGCAGGCCCTCGCCCTTGACCAGGCCCTTCAGGTCACGGTACTCGGGGCCCATCGTGGCCCGGGTCTTGATCCACTCGGGCTTCTTCTCGATGGGGGTGGCCGCGTTGCGCGCTTCGACGCGCAGCATGCGACGGCCCTCGGGTGCGATGGTCACGCTGATTCCCCTCCCAGGTCAGGGTTCTTCCGAGCCAGCCTACGACGTCCCGGTCCGGCGACGTTCACGGTGGCTGCCCACGGGCACGTGGGCTTGGTCACCCGGCTCGTACGGCCTGATCAGCCGTCATGAAGCGGCAACCGCGCCGGCGGGCGCGATGTTCCCGGCGGCGAGCAGCGGTGCCAGGTGCCGCCTCAGGGCATCCTCCAGGACCGGCAGGACCTCCCCGACGGTGACGTCGCGGCCCAGCTCCGCCGAGAGCGACGTCACATCGGCGTCGTCGATGCCGCACGGGATGATCTTGCCGAACGCGGCCAGGTCCGGGTCGCAGTTCAGCGCGAGGCCGTGCATCGTGACGCCGCCGCCGGCGACCCGGGCGCCGATCGCGCAGATCTTGCGCTCCAGGCGGGGGGTGGCGCCGTCGGGCAGGGACGCGGCGTCGTCGGCGGCGATCCACACGCCCGAGCGGCCCTCGACGCGCATGCCCTCGATGCCGAACCGCGCGCAGACGTCGATGACCGCGGCCTCGAGCGTGCGGACGTAGCCGACGACGTCGAGCGCCTGCGCGAGACGGACGATCGGGTACGCGACGATCTGGCCGGGGCCGTGCCAGGTGATCTTGCCCCCGCGGTCGACGGTGATGACCTCGGTGCCGTCCGTCGGGAACTCCCGGCGGTTGGTGCGGCGCCCGGCGGTGTACACGGACGCGTGCTCCAGGAGGAACAGGGTGTCCGGCGCCTCGCCGGTGCGGACCTGCTCGTGGGTGCGGCGCTGCAGGTCCCAGCCCTCGTGGTAGTCGACGTGACCGGTCAGGCGCTGGATGTCGATGGGGTTCTCCACCGCCTCAGGTTACGCCGGGGCGATGCGGCGGGCGCTGTCTCGTTGCTCACGCCGGGACCGGCGTGCTCCCGCGGCCTCGCCGGATCGCTAGCCTGGGGACATGGCTCTCGACGTGCGGCCCGCGACGGTCTTCGAGGACGTCGCCGCGCTGGTCGGGCCCAAGCGGCCCGATGCCGGTGTGTGCTGGTGCCTGAGCTACCGGATCCCGTCGAAGCTCAACAACGAGCTGCGGGGGACGGCCCGCGGGGAGTACGTCGCGGAGCTGCTCGGGTCCGGGCCGATCGGCGTGCTCGCGTACGACGGCGCGGAACCGGTGGGCTGGGCGGCCGTCGCGCCGCGGGCGGCGACGTCGTTCGCGCGGAACCGGAGGATCCCGCACGTGGACGACCTGCCGGTGTGGTCGCTGTGGTGCGTCCGGGTGCGGCCCGGGCATCGCGGCAAGGGGATCTCGCACGTGCTGATCGAGGGTGCCGTGCGCTTCGCGGCCGAGAACGGCGCCCCGGCGATCGAGGCGTATCCGCTGGACAACGGCGACGCGAAGGTCGATCTCACGATGGCCTACCCGGGGCTGCGGAAGAACTTCGAGGCGGCGGGGTTCCACCATGCGGCGGACACGACCTCGGTGCTGAACGGGTTCCCGCGCGTGCTGATGCGGCGCGAGCTCGGGTCCTGAGCCGCGCGCGCCGGGCGCGGTCGGCCGCTCCACCCGGGAGCCGGGAGCCGCCGTGGAGGCCTCCCCATCGACGATGTCGATACCCGTTCCTGCCATCTCCTCGGGTTCCGCTCCAGGCACGTGCCTCGTTCCTCGGCCCGTACCTTCCTAGGCGCCCTTCCTCGGCGCCCTTCGTCGATGTCAGTCAGTCCCGCTACCTTGTGCGTCATCCCCGGCGGGCGCCGGGTCTCCGTGGGGAGACGTGCGCCCGGGTGCGGGAGACGACTCATGGACGACGGCGAGGGGTAGACGGAGATGTTCCAGGCTGTGCGCGACAAGGCGGGCCGCAAGGGCAAGGTCGCGGAGGCGGTCGTGTCGGACGCGCTGAAGGTGCTGCGGATCGAGGGTGACGCGCTGCACGAGCGAGCCGTGGCCTACGTGCTGGAGGGGGAGGGGCCCGAGCTCGTGCTGGAGCTGGCGGGCCGGGACACGAAGGACCTCGACCTCGCGCTGAGCCGGCCGGGATACGTCGGCTGGACGTGGACGAACGAGAACCTGCAGAAGCGGGTCAAGAAGGTGACCTCGGGCAGCGGGATCGAGGCGGTCGCGAAGCTGCGCGGCAAGGTCTACGCGAACGCCGAGGTCACACCCGAGCAGCTCTCTCGCCTGGGCCGCCTGCTGGCCGCGATCGCCGACGACGACGCCGGGGTCGCCGCCGCGGTGCCCGGCTGGTTCGGGATCCTGGCCCAGGATCTCGCGCTGACGCGGGTGTGCCGCCAGGAGAAGGGCGTACCGGCCTGGCGTCCGGAGCAGCTGGAGGCCGTCGCCGTGGCCGGCGGGATCACCGGGGACGACGCCGCCGCCGCGGTGGTCCAGGTGCTTCTGGCCCGCCCGCGCGAGCGGTACTACGGCTCGCAGGCCGACCTGGGCCGTTACCTCCAGGTACCGGAGGCAGCGGCGTACCTCACCCGGCACTGGGCCGTGGCCGGCGCCGAGATCCGCAAGCTGGGCGCGGAGGGGAAGAAGTCCTTCTGTGCCTGGATGAAGCTGAACCACAACCCGCAGGAGCTGCGGGTCGCGCTCGTCGCGCTGTGCGGGGACTCCGCCAAGGGCGTGCGCCGGGCGGCCGACGACGCCGTGGCCGCCCTGCCCGGCGACGAGCAGGTGCGCCTGCTGCGGACGCTGCTCGAGTCCGCGCCCCCGAACGCGCTGGACGACGTCGTCACCCGCCTGGTCGGGGCCGAAGGCGGCGTGGCGGCCATCGAGGAGGCGCTGGCGGCGGCTCGGGCGGCGTCGTCGGACGCTCGCACGGCGAAGCCGAACGCGCGGACCGCGGTGCTCGAGAAGGCGGTCGCGCGGGCGCAGACGCTGGGTGAGGCGGTCCAGAGCCCGATCGAGGTGCCGCCGTTCGAGCCGCTGGCGGACGCCGAGCTCGGCCCGGAGGTGACCGCCGCCGCCGTCGCCCACCACGACCAGCTCCTCGTCGCGGCGCGCGAGCACCTGGTCACGGCCCGCGAGGAGCACAAGCAGTCGCACGATCACCCCGCCGGCAAGTGCTGGTACGTGAACCGGGCCGAGCAGGAGGTCAGGTCACTGGAGCGGGTCGGGGCCGCGGAGCTCGGCCAGATCGTCGACATCATGTCCGGCCGCGAGGACGTGCCCCAGGTGAGCAAGGTGATCAAGCGGCTGATGCCCGCCGGCGGGTGGCTCACCGACCACCTGCGCGAGGTGGTCCCCGCGGCGACCCCGCTGCACGTCCTGCGGCTGGTCGCCGCGACCGGGCAGTCCGACAACCGCCTGTGGTGGCAGCTGCGCGGCCGCCTCGACGCCGTCACCGACCTGCGCGTGCTGGCCGACGCCGTCGTCCGGGCCGGGATCTCCGACCCGGACGACAAGATCGCCGACCTGGTGTTCCACCGGTGGTGGGGGACCGAGGAGTTCCCCGTCGAGCGCATGTGGCAGTACTTCGCCGGCCACCTCGACCTGCTGGAGAAGTACCTGGTGCCGCGGGGCGAGTACGAGTACGGGCACGCCGTCGGCAGGGTGCTGGAGATCCTCCGCCACTTCCCCGCGGTGCCCGCCGTGCTGCTGCCGCGGCTCAGCGGCCTGGCGATGGGTACGGCCAAGACGCACCGCCTGGCCGCGCAGGACGTGCTGGCCAAGCACCCGCAGGCCCGGGCGCTCGCGGAGCAGGGGCTGACGGACGGGAAGTTCGAGGTGCGCATCTCCGCGGCCGGCTGGCTCGCGAACCTGGGCGACAAGGAGGCGATCCCGGCGCTGCGCACCGTGCTGGCCGCGGAGCGGCGCGAGGACGTGCGCGCGGCGTTCCTCACCGCGCTGGAGACCCTGGGCGACGACATCGCCGAGCACCTGTCGCCCGCGAAGCTGGCGGCGGAGGCGGCCAAGGGGCTGAAGAAGAAGGCGCCCGTCAGCATGTCGTGGTTCCCGCTCGACGCGCTCCCGGACCTGCGGTGGGCCGGCGGTGCGGCGGTCCCGCGCGAGGTCACGCGCTGGTGGGTGGTGCTCGCGGTCAAGCTCAAGGAGCCGAGCGGCGAGGGCCTGATCGCACGGTACGTCTCGCTGCTCGACGACGCCTCGCGGGCCACGTTCGGCTCGTACGTGCTGCGCGCCTGGGTCGCCCAGGACACGCGCGGCCCGTCGGCGGCGGAGTCGCGGGAGCACGCCGAACGGGCGGCGCAGCGCGAGTTCGACTGGGCGCAGCAGTACCTCAAGCAGTACCCGAGCGTGGAGTGGGCCCAGGAGCGCGCCGCGGTCCCGCTCGACGAGCACTACCGCCGGGCCTACCGGTCGCACCAGGCCACCTACCTGGGTTCCGCGACCAAGGACAAGGGCATGCTCGCCCTGAGCGTCGGCATGCCGGGCGCCGAGCTGGCCACCGCCGCGCAGCACTACTTCAAGGCCCACCCCCAGCGGCGCTCGCAGGCCGAGGCCCTGGTGCGGGCGCTGGCCGCGAACGGCGACCGGCCCGCCGTCCAGCTGCTGCTCGCGGTGTCCCGCCAGTTCAAGCTGCGCACCGTGCGTGAGACCGCGGAGACGCTCGCGGAACAGCTCGCCGAGGCGCGCGGCTGGACCGCGGACCAGCTCGCCGACCGCACCGTGCAGACCGCCGGGTTCGAGGCCGACGGCGTGCTGCGCCTGGCCTTCGGGGAGCGCGAGTTCACCGGCCGCATCACGGACGCCTTCACGATCGAGCTGCGCAACGACAAGGGCAAGGTCGTCAAGACCCCGCCGAGCACCCCGCAGGGCGCCGACGAGGAGACCCGCGCCGTCTACAAGGAGGCCCGCGCCCAGCTCACGTCGAGCAAGAAGGAGCTCAAGGCCGTCGTCGAGCTCCAGACCCGGCGGCTGCGCGAGGCCATGACCACGGGCCGCAGCTGGTCCGTCGAGGAGTGGCAGGAGTTCGTCGCCGGGCACCCGGTGATGTCGCGCCTCGCGGCACGCGTCATCTGGCTGGCCGACCCCGGGACGCCCGCGCAGCGCGCGTTCCGGCCCGACGACGGCGCCCTGCTCGGCGTCGACGACGAGGACGTCACGCTCACCGACGACGGCCGGGTGGGCATCGCGCACGCGGTCACCCTCCCGGGCGGGAACGACGGCGCCGACACGGCCGCCGCCTGGCGGGAGCACCTGACGGACTACGAGGTCGACCCGCTGTTCGGGCAGCTCGATGCCGCGATGCCGGAGGTGGCCGACGGCGCCGTCCAGGTGACCGACCGCAAGGGCTGGCTCTCGGACTCGTTCACGATCCGCGGGCGGATGTTCGCCGCCGGCTGGAAGCGCGGCGAGGCGCAGGACGCCGGCTGGTACTACGAGTACGTCAAGGAGCACACCGCCGCCGGGCTGGTCGCCGAGATCGAGTTCACCGGCTCGTTCTTCGGGGAGGAGAACATCCCGGCGGCGGTCAAGACGCTGTCCTTCCGCAAGCCCGGGACCTGGGGCGAGCGCGGCCTGGTGCCGCTGGCGGACGTCCCGCCGGTGCTGCTCGCCGAGGCGTACGCCGACTACCTGGAGGTCGCCGGGGCCGGTGCCTTCGACCCCGACTGGGAGAAGAAGGCCCAGTACTGAGCCGGCCGGGGCCGTCGTCACCGGCGGCCCCGCGACCCGGCGGGCTGACCCGCCCGACCTGTCCGATCCGCTTGACCTGCCCTGCTGCCGTATCGCCTGACCCGAGAGGAACCCACCCGACATGACCACCGAGACCACCGAGCCGGCCGCCGCCGGCGTCGCCGCCGAGCAGCGGCCGCCCGTGGAGGTGCGCCACGCCGCCGAGCTGGCCGCGCTCGCCGCCTGGGACGCCGAGCGCGGGGCCGACCTCCCGCCGGGCTGGCGGCTCAGCCCGCGCGCCGTGCGCGCCTTCGTGGTGGGCGACGAGAAGCTCGGCGTGTCCCGCAAGTTCTACGGCGACGACCCGCTGGTCGACCGGGCCGTCGTGGCGCTCATGGGCCGCCAGGGCCTGATGCTGGTGGGCGAGCCGGGCACGGCCAAGTCGATGCTGTCCGAGCTGCTGTCGGCGGCCGTGAGCGGCTCGTCCACCCTGACCGTGCAGGGCACGGCGGCCACCACCGAGGACCACGTGCGCTACTCGTGGAACTACGCGCTGCTGGTGTCCGAGGGCCCCACCGAGCGGTCGCTCGTGCCGTCCCCCGTGATGACGGGGATGCGCGCCGGGTCGCTCGTGCGGTTCGAGGAGATCACGCGCTGCGCCCCGGAGATCCAGGACACGCTGGTGTCGGTCCTGTCCGAGAAGCAACTCATGATCCCCGAGCTCGGGCCCGCCGCGCGCGTCGCCGCCCGCGGCGGGTTCAACGTCATCGCCACGGCCAACCTCAAGGACCGCGGCGTGCACGAGATGTCCGCCGCGCTCAAGCGCCGCTTCTCGTTCGAGACGGTCGCGCCCGTGAAGGACCGTGACTTCGAGATCGAGCTGGTCGAGCGGCAGCTCACCGCCGAGCTCGGCGCGCCCGGCGAACGCCCCGAGGTGCCGCGCGACGTGCTGGAGGTGCTGGTCACGGTGTTCCAGGAGCTGCGCACGGGCACCACGCGCGACGGCGCCCCGGTGAAGCGCCCGGAGACGGTCATGTCGACGGCCGAGGCGGTGAACGTCGCGGTCGCCGCGTCCCTCGAGGCGCGTTACCTGGGCGACGGCCGGGTCACCGCCGCGGAGGTCGCCCGCCAGGTGGCGGGCGTCGCCCTGAAGGGCGACGAGGAGGACGCGCGCCGGCTGCGGCACTACGTGGACAACGTCGTGCGCGAGCGGGCCCGCAAGGACTCCGGCTGGAAGGCCTTCTTCGACGCGGCCGAGGTGCTGTGGCGGTGACCGGTTCAGGGACGACGACGGCGCCGGGCGGGCCACCCGGCACGATGACCGCCGGCGGGGCGGCCGGGTCGGGCGAGGCGGGCCAGCACGGCCTGCGCGAGGTGTGGGACCTGGCGCCCGGCCGGCTGCGCCGGGCTGCCGCGGCGGTCGAGGCGCTGCGCGGCCGCGGCGTGTACCTCGCGCCGGTGCGGCACCACTCGCCCGCCTGCGCGGTCGCGGTGCGGCGGGCCGTCGAGGAGATCCGCCCGGCCACGGTCCTGATCGAGGGGCCCGAGGAGTACACGCGCCTCCTGCCGGAGCTGCTGCACGAGGAGACCGTTCCGCCGGTCGCGCTGCTCAGCCTCCCGCAGCCGGCGGAGGGCCGCGGCGACGGCGCCAGCTTCTACCCGCTGGCCGCGTTCTCGCCGGAGTGGGTCGCGATCCGCGCCGCCCACGCGATCGGCGCCGACATCCGCTTCTGCGACCGGCCCGCCGGCGAACGGGCAGCGGCCGAGAGCGCCGAGGCCGCGGGCGGCACGCCGGGGACGAGCGAACCCGGGACCGGCGAACCTGCGGCCGGGGGCCCGGCGGCCGGGGCGGACCCAGAGGACGCCGGGACGAACCCCGGGGGTTCCCGGCCGGCTGACGCCCGGCCCGGCGGCGCCGGGCCGGACACCGCGCCCGAGCACGATCCGTTCGCGCGGACGCTCATGTCCGAGCGGTACCTCGCGCACTCCGAGACGGTCGCCGCGCTCGCGCGGCGGCTCGGCTGCCGCGACCACGACGAGGTGTGGGACCACCTGTTCGAGGCGCGCACGCCGGACCGCCTCGCCGACTGGCGCGGCACGTTCGACGACGTCTTCGCCTGGGCCGCGCTGTCCCGCCTCGACTACGAGGACGAGGTCCTCGCCGCCGACGGGTCGCTGGAGCGCGAGGCGCGGATGTCCGCCCGGGTCGCGGAGGCGAGCGAGAACGGCACGGTGCTCGTCGTGACCGGTGCCTTCCACACGCTCGCGATCGCCGAGGCGCTGGCGGACCTCCCGGAGGGCGGGCCGGTGCGCGAGCGCCGGCCCGAAGGCGGCTACGGCCCGCTCGCCGAGGGCGACGCCTGGCTGATCCGCTACGACCACGAGCGGCTCGACGGGCTGCGCGGCTACGGCGCGGGTATGCCCTCGCCGGGGTTCTACGAACGCCTGCACGCCGCCCACGAGCGCCGTTTCGCGCCCGCGGAGCGGAAGCCGGGCAGCGGCCCGGCCGGCGCGCGGGCGGCGAAGCGCCGGAAGGCCGCGGCGGTCGTTCCCGTCCCGCCGTCGGCCGGCGACAGCCGCACCCTGGTCACCGCGGTGCTGGTCGACGTCGCCCGGGCCGCCGCCGAGCGTGAGCACCAGGTCTCCACGCCGCAGGTCGCCTCGGCGGCCGAGGCGGCCGCGCGGCTCGCGGACCTGCGGATGCGCCCCGTCCCGGGGCGCACCGACGTGCTGGACGCGATCACGTCGTGCTTCGTCACCGACGACGGCGGCATCGGCCCGGAACGGCCCCTCGGCCTGGCCATCGCGGAGGTCTTCGGGGGCAGGGCCGTCGGGCGGGTCCCGGCCGGCGCCGCGGTCCCGCCGCTGGTGCGGGACGCCCGGGAGCGGGTGCGCGCCGTCGGGCTCGACATCGACACCACCCTGCCGCGCACCGCCCGGCTCGACGCGCGCCGCACGCCGTCGCACCGGGCCCGCCGCCAGGTGCTGGCGCTGCTGGACCTGCTGGACTGCGGGTTCGGGCGGCAGCTGTCCGGGCCGGACCACGTGGGCGGGCGCGGCCTGGGGCTGATCGCGGAGGAGTGGGAGTACTGCTGGACGCCGGTGGTCGAGGCCCGGCTGGTCGAGCTGTCCCACCTGGGCGCGTCGGTCGAGGCCGCCGCCGTGACGCTGCTGCGGCAGGCCGAGGAGGAGCTCCGCTCCGCCGGGGCGTCCGCGGCGGCCGACGGCGCGGCGAAGCTCGTGGCACGGGCCGCCGTGGTGGGCCTGACGGCGCATCTGCCGCGGCTGGTCACGTTGCTCGCCCGGACGCTCGACACGGACCGCGACCTGGCGTCGGTGACCTCGGGCGCACGCCGCCTGCTCGGGCTCTGGCGCTCACGCGTGGAGCTGGACCTGGACACCGTGCCGGTGCGGCCGGGTGCCGGGGGCGGGACGACGGCGGACGCGGGGTTCCCGCCGGGCCGCACCCCCGCGGACGAACTGCTGTCGCTGGTCGGCCAGGCCCTCGCGACGTCCGCGTATCTCGTGTCGGACGCCGGCCGGGCCGGTCCGGACGACGAGGAGGCGGCGATCTCCACGGTCCTGGAACTCCGGGCCCTGGTCCGCGACGCCCAGCGCGCCTGGCGGGAGGCGGAGGCCGGCGGCGAGACCGCCGGGGCGACCGGCGACCGGGTCCCGGGCTCGGCCGGCGGCGCGCCGCGGGCGAGCGCTGCGCCGGCGGGCGGGTCCAGCGGGGTGACCGTCGCCGCGATCGGCGGCGGCACCGGGACCCGGGTCGCACAGGATCCCGCGGCCTCGGTGGCGCGTGAGCTGGTCCGGCTGCGGGACGACGACGACGCGGCGCCCGGGGTGCGGGGAGCCCTGCTCGCCGTCGGCTCCGTGGACGGCGAGGTGCCCGACGACCTGCTGGTGGCCCGCGTCCGCGGTGCCCTCCGGCCGGGCGCGGACCCCGCGCTCGCGGTGCGGTTCCTCGGCGGTGTGCTGCGCGCCGCGCCCGACCTGCTGATCTACACCCCGGAGCTGTTCGACGCGGTCGACGGCGCGATCCGGGACCTGGAGCCGGAGGCCTTCCTCGCCGTGCTGCCGGACCTGCGGCGCGGCTTTACCTGGCTGAAGCCCACCGAGACCCACAAGATCGCCGAACGCGTCGCGGAGCGCACGGGCAGGCGCGCCTCGGACGTCGACGTCCGCGTCCGCGTGGACGAGAAGGACCTGGCGGCAGGGCTCGCGGCCGAACGCGAGCTCGCCGCCGTGCTGGCCCGTGACGGGCTGGCCCACTGGAGCGGAGGAACACCATGACAGCGACGGGTGCGCAGGCCGCGGACGCCGTCCCGGCGGGGTCGTCGGGGAACGGCGCGGCGCCCGGTGGCGGCACCGCGGGCACGGCCGGCGGCCCCGCCACGGCCCCGCCGTCGGACAACACCGCGACCGGCGCCATCAGCCACGACGAGGCCGCCCGGCGGTGGCGGCTCGTGCTCGGGCGGTACGCCGCCGAGAAGCTCGAGGTCGGCAGCGGTGACCAGCGGCTCGACAGCACGCTGGGCTACCTCTACGACCGCGAGTACCAGGCCCGCGGGCACGCGGCCGGTCGCGGCGGCAAGGGCCGCGGTGGCCCCGGATCGCTCGACGGCTCGCAGCCGCACGGCGTCGACCTCACCGCGCTCGGCTGGCTCGGCGAGGCGCGGAGCCTGTTCCCGCGCGAGACGTTCGAGCGGATGCAGGTCGAGGCCGTGGGCCGGTACGGGCTGACGGAGCTGCTCCGCGACCCGGCCACCGTCGAGGCGATGGAACCGTCGCGCGAGCTGGCCACCGCGCTGCTGCAGGTGCGGGGCAAGCTCGACGACTCGATGGCCGCGGGCGTGCGCCGCGTCATCGAGCGCGTGGTGGAGGACGTCGTGCGGCGCCTGAAGCCACGGTTCCTCACCGCGATGGGCGGGCGGGTGGACCGGTCGCGCCGCTCGATGCACAAGGTCGCACGCAACTTCGACTGGAAGCGGACGCTGCGCGCCAATCTCGGCCGCGTCGACGGGTCGGGCCGCATGATGATCCAGGACGTGCGCTTCAACGCGCGCCAGAAACGGGCCCTCACGTGGGACGTCATCGTGCTCGTGGACCAGTCGGGGTCGATGGCGGCCTCGCTGCTGTACTCGGCGGTGTGCGCGGGGATCCTGTCGGGGCTGCCCGGGATCGAGGTGCGGCTCGTGCTGTTCGACACGAGCGTCGTGGACATGTCGCACCTGGCCCACGACCCGGTGGGAGTGCTGCTCACCGCGCAGCTCGGCGGCGGCACGGACATCGCCAAGGCCGTGCGGTTCGCTGAGCAGCAGGTGCGCAACCCGTCACGGACCGTGGTGGCGCTCGTCAGCGACTTCTACGAGGGCGGGTCCGTCTCGGAACTGCTCGCGGCCGTGAAACGCCTGCGCTCGTCGGGGGTGACGCTGCTCGGGCTCGCCGCGCTCGACGAGTCCGCCGAGCCGATCTACGACCAGGGCACCGCCCGGCATCTCGCCGAGGCGGGCATGGAGGTCGCGGCGCTCACGCCCGAACGATTCGCCGAATGGCTGGGGGAGGTCCTGTCATGACGTACCTGGAAGCCTATGCGGGTCTGGGCGACGAGGCGCTCGCGGAGCTCGCCAGCACCGGCCTGCTGCGCCGCGCCAGGAAGCTGTCCGACGACGTCGCGGTGGCGGGGTCGGACGCGAAGGGCGCGGATCTCGTGATCGGCGGGCACGCCGTACGGGTCGACGCACGCGGCCCGGCCGCGGTCGCCTGCGCGTGCCCGACGGGCGGCGTGTGCGTGCACGTCGTGGTCGCCTGCGGCTGGGCGCGCGACGAGGCGGCGCGCAACGGCGTCGAGCCGCCTACGCCGCAGGCTCCCGCGGATCCAGCGGCCTCCGGTTCCGGCCCGGGGGAGACCGCGGCCGGCGGGCCCGGTGGCGCGGCCGGTCCGGCGAAGCGGGCCGCGGCGGGCAAGGCCGGGAGACCGGACGGCAGCGCGGGGAAGGTTGCGGGGCCGGCCGGCAGTGCGGGGAAGGCCGCGGGAGCGGCCGGTCGCGCCGGAACCGGCAGGCGCGCCACCCCGGCGAGCTCCGCCAAGCAGGCCGCCGCCGTCAAGCGGCAGGAGGTCGCCCTCGCCGAGGTGCGTGACGCCGTCGTGCATCTGCTCGACGGCGGGCTCGCGCATCTGCGCGACGACACCGCCGAGTCCCTGCGGGCGCTGGCGGGGCGGGTCCGCGTCGCCGCGTTCGAGCCCGTGCACGGCTTGCGGCTCGACGCCCTGCTGCGCACGGCCGCCGGGCAGTCCGGGGATCTCGCCGCGCACGACGACACGACGGGCGAGGCCGACCTGCTGGAGACGCTGGCCGAGATCTGGGCCCTGTGCGAGACGCACGACGCGCTCGCCACCGGGCGAGGCAGCGGGTCGGCCGCGGCGACGACCGCCGCGAGCATGACCACCGCGGGCACGACCGCCGCGGCGCCCACCGGTCAGGAACCCGGCGGCCCGGGGCCGGTCGGGAACACCGCCGCGGAAGCGCCGGCGACCGCGCGCCCCCAGCGGAAGAACCGCAGCGGGCGGGACGAGGACGAGACCGACCTCGGCCGCGTCGTGCCGCTCGCCGTGCGCTGGTGGACCAGCCCCAGCGGGGCGCGCGGGATCGCGTTCGCCGGGTGGGACCCGGAGGCCGGGCGCGTGCGGACCGCCGTGACCGGGCGGCCCGCGGGCGGTGACCCCGGGTTCCGGCGGGAGTGGGAGCTGCCGCTGCTGTGGAGCGCCTCGCCGGCTCGGCTCAGCTCCGGCCCCTTCGCGCTCACCGGGGTGCGGGAACGGACGGACGGCACCCTCGGCGCCGGCGGCAGCCCTCGCCTGTCACCGCTCGGTGCGTTCGACGTCGACGAACTGCGCGACATCGCCGAGCGCACCGGCACCGCGACGCCCGCCCGCGACGTCGTCGGCTTCGGACGCCGGCCCGCGCGGGTACGCCTGCTGCTCGTCCGCGACACCGGCGACGTCGGCGTCGACGAGGTGCGTCAGGACCTGACCTGGACCGTCACCGACTCGACCGGGCAGCCGCACCTGCTGCGCGTGCCGATCGAGGACCGGCGCACCGCCGACACGCTGCTCCATGTCGTGGCCGGGAAGTGGAACGTCGTGGCGGTCACCGCCGAGAGGCACGACGACCGGCTCGAACCCGCCGGGATCTTCCTGCGCGCGAAGGACGGCGAGATCCTGCTGGTCAGCCCGTCGATCACCGAGCAGCACCAGCTCGGCCGCGACTCACGCTGGACGCTCCACCACTGGGAGACGTGGCGCAAGCGGCTGTCCCGCGTCGCCGGGATGCGCTCGCGGGCCCGGGCCGTCACCGAGGTGGCGGAGCCGGACCAGCCCGTGGTGCGCGCGTGCGCGCTGGCGTGGGACGTCACCGTGGCACTCGCGGCCACGGGACGCCGCCGCCTCACGCCCCGTCAGCTGTCCGACGTCGTCCAGGCCCGGGCGCTGGCACGCGACCTCGGGCTGACCACCCTGGAACGCGCGCTCGGCGACCTGGACCCGGACGCCGGCATCTCACCGCAGGCGCTCGCCCGCACGGCGTTCCTCGTGCGCCGCACGCGCGAGATCGCCTCGGCGTCGTAGCGGGGCCCGCGAGTCCCCGCGGGCGGTCACAGGCCGCCCGCGGGGAGCGGCTGGTCCGGGCACTCGCTCAGGACGTCCGTCATCGCCTCGTGCTCCGGCCCGGTCACCCACAGCTCGTACTTCAGTTTCACCGCGACCTGTGACGCGATGTACTCGCAGTGGTACCCCTCGTTCTCGGGGAGCCACTCCGACGCGTCGGACGCGCCCTTGCCCATGTTGGCGGGGCCGTCCGAGGCGATGAGGTTCAGCGGGTCGTTCGCGATCAGCTCGCGCTCGGCCTCGTCCCAGGCGTGCGCGCCGGTCACCCACGCGTTCTTCAGCGCGACGATGTGGTCGATCTGGACCTCGCCGGACTGCGGGCCGCGCTCGAAGTCGATCTCCTGGCCGGTGTACGGGTCCTCCAGCGTGCCCGTGGCGATCTCGCAGGTCTCGCCCTCGCTGAACTCCTCGCCCTCCAGGTCACGGGCGAGGATGTCGTTGCGGGTGTCGCACGAGTTGTCGTCGACGTCCTTCCAGGCCGTCCCGAAGTCGTCGCGGTCGTACCCGTCCTCGTCCTCCCACTCGGCGATCTCCAGCTCCGAGAGCGCGGCGAGCGCCGACCCCTGCGCGCCCTCCGCGGGCGCGAGGTCGTCGCCGCTCGACCTGATGACGAAGTTCCCGATGAGGACCAGCACCGCGACGACGACGAGCGTCACCTGGAGGGCCTTGCGCTTGCCCAGCCGATCGAGCAGCGACTTCTTTTCCGATGAGGCGGCCACCTTGCTCCTGTACCGTGATAGCGCGTTAAACAGTCGTACGACGTACATATACCAGTTCAAGGGTAACGAGAAGGCAACTTACCCGCGGACGACGTCGTCGGGCAGCACGAACGCCCCGGCCACGGTCCGGACAGCCCGCGCGCCGCGCGCACACGTCGGGCACGATGGGCGAATGGCACTACGGCTGGGAATCGTCGGATACGGCGGAGCGGGGCGGCAGATCCACGGGCGCCTCGCCCGCGAGGCGGGGATGACGGTGACCGCCGTCGTCACGCGTGACCCCGGCAGGCGGGTGCAGGCCGCGGGGGACTGGCCCGGCGCCAAGCTCTACGACGACCTGCCGGGCATGCTCGGCGATCGAGGCGCCTACGACCTGGTGGTCGTCGCGAGCCCGACGGCCCTGCACCTCGAGCACGCCGCGGCCGTCGCCGCCGCGGGCGTGCCGTTCGTGCTCGACAAGCCCATCGGCATCGATGCCGCCGAGGCCCGCCGCGTGGTCGAGGCCGCCGCCGCCGCCGGAACGCCGTTCACCGTGTTCCACAACCGCCGCTGGGACCCCGAGCAGCTCACCCTCGCCGCGCTCGTCAGGAGCGGCGAGCTCGGCGACGTGCACACGTTCGAGCGCCGGTGGGAACGGTGGCGGCCCGTACCCCGCCAGCGCTGGAAGGAGCGCGACCCGAGGGGCGGCGGCCTGCTGCTCGACCTCGGCCCGCACCTCGTCGACTCCGCCACCCGGCTCTTCGGCCCGGTCGAGGCCGTCTACGCCGAGATGCGCGCACTGTCCACCCCCGTCGAGGACGACGTCTTCCTCGTGCTGCACCACGCCAGCCACGTCGTCTCCCGCCTCTGGGCGGGGTCCCTGGTCGGCGCGCCCGGCCCGCGCACCCGCGTCCTCGGCACCGCCGGGGCGTTCGTCGTGACCACGTTCGAGGACGACGCCTCGCCGTTCGAGGTGATGGACGACGACGCCCCGGAGGGCGCGCTCGGCTGGCTCACCCACGGCCGCGAACGCAAGCCCGTCGCCGTCGCGCCCGGCGGCCACGCCGACTTCTACCGCGCCGTCGAGGCCTGGCTCCGGGGCGACGCCGGCGTCCCGGTCGACCCGGCCGACGCCGTCCGCACCGCCGAGGTGCTCGACGCCGCCCGGGTCGCGGCCCGGGACGGGCGAATCGTCGAGGTGTGAAGGGTACATAACATCTCGCGGCTCACACCGCATATCAGACGACAGCGAGCGCCGCCGCCCGTACCGCGTTGCCATGGGATGGTGCATCTCATCGATTCCACGGAGCTCGTCCGGGTCGCCGTGCCGGACCAGGGGCTGTCCCGTGACCTGTTGATCCGGCGCCTCGACACGCTTGCCGGGATCGAGCACCCGAACCTCGTGCGGGTGGTGACGATCTCGCCGTCCGGCAGGGACCGGATGGACGTGCGGCTCGACCGCCCGGACGCCGCCGACCTGCCCACCGTCCTGGCGTCGCGCGGGCCGTTCACCGCCGCGGAGGCCTCCGGCATGGTGACCGGCGTCGCCCGGGCGCTCGCGGCCCTGCATGCCGCGGGCCTGGCGCACGGCACGGTCGAGGCGACGGACGTGCTGTTCGCGCCCGACGGGACCGCGCTGCTGCGGCCCCGCCTCGAGCCGCCGGTGCCGGCCGCGAGCGAGGGCCCGGCCGAGGACATCCCGTCGCTCGCGCGCGTGGCGCAGTCGGTGCTGCGCAGCTGGCTGGCGGGGTCCGGCGGCAGTCCGGCGCCCCTGAGCAGCGAGGACCTGGCCCTGCGGGCGGAACTCGCCAAGGCCCGCACCGCGGACCTGCGCGACCGGCTCGCGGCCAAGGGGTTCGCGGCCCGGGTCCAGGACGTCGTCGCGCCGCAGCCGGTGCGCATGCCCACGCCGGAGAAGCTGCGTGCGGCGGCCCGCACCGGCCCGATCCCGATCATCGGCCCGGCGGCCGGCGGCCGCGTGCTGCGGCGCGTGGACCTGGAGCCGGTGATCCTGGCCGGGGCGGGGCTCCGCAGGGGCTTGCCGCCGGTGCTGCGCGGGCACCGGCGTCCCCCGGCGGTGCTGGTGGCCGTCTCGGTGGCGGGGCTGGTGTGCGGGCTGGGCGCGGGCATCGTGGCCACGGTGTCCGACCTGCTGCCCGGCGACGCGGCTGCGGCGGCGTCAGCCTCGCGCGGCCCGTCGCCGGAGGGCGACGCGAGAAGTGCCGCGGACCTCGGGGCGGACATGGCGGCGATCACCGACCGGGGCAATCCCGCCCGCGCGGCCAAGGAACTCACCAGGCTCCGGATGATGCTGCTCAGCGGCATGCCGGTCGAGGTGTCCGACGTCGACCTGGCGGGCTCACCCGCGTACGCCGCCGACGCCGCGCTCCTCGAACGCATCACCAGGTGGGGCGCGCACGTGAGCGGGGCGACCGTCAACGTCGCCGCCGCGGAGGTCGTCGGGGTGGAGGGAACCGGGGGCACGGGCGGCACGGCCGCGACCCGGGGCGCCGCGGCGGGCGGCGTGCTGAACGAGGCCGTCGTCCGCGTGGAGTACTCGATCAGCGCGTACCTGCAGGTCGGTGACTCGGGTGCGACCCAGGTCCCGAAGTCGGGCATCCGCTCCGCGATGCTCTCGATGACGTGGACCACGGACGGCTGGCGCGTCGCCCGGGTGTTCTCCTGACGCGGATCGGCGGCCGGGCCCCGGCACGGACATCCGTGCCGGGGCCCGGCCGCCGATCCCTTCCTACCTCGCGGCCCTGCTCGTGATCAGCCTGCTCAGAGGCCGAGCTGCGACTCGAAGGCGCCTTCCTCGATGCGGTTCTTGATCGCGGTGAGGAAGCGGGCGGCGTCCGCGCCGTCGACCAGACGGTGGTCGTAGGACAGGAAGATGTAGGACATCTGGTGGATCGCGATCGAGTCGTTGCCCTCGGCGTCCGTGACCACGACCGGCTTCTTGGTGATGGTGCCCGTGCCGAGGATGGCGACCTGGCCCACCGGGACGATCGGGGTGTCGATGAGCGAGCCGCCCGAGCCGGTGTTCGTGATGGTGAACGTCGCGCCCGAGAGCTCGTCCGGGCCGACCTTGTTCGCACGGGTCCGCGCGCCCAGGTCGCCGATCTGGCGGGCGATGCCGGCCAGGTTCAGGTCGCCCGCGTTCTTGATGACCGGCACGACCAGGCCGCGCTCGGTGTCCACCGCGATGCCGACGTTCTCGGCCGGGTGGTACGTGATCGTTCCGGCCGCGGTGTCGATCGTCGCGTTGATCTTCGGGTACGCCTTGAGCGCCTCGACGGCGGCCAGCGTGAAGAACGGCAGGAACGTCAGCTTGGCGCCCTCGCGCGCGGCGAACGCGTCCTTGGCGCGCGCCCGCAGGCGCGCGACGCGCGTGACGTCGACCTCCATCACCGTGGTGAGCTGGGCCTGCGTCGTGGTGGCCTCGAGCATGCGCTCGGCGACGATCTTGCGCAGGCGCGACATCTTCTCGGTCGTGCCGCGCAGCGGCGAGACCTCGAGCACCGTGGCGGGGGCTGCCGCGGTACCGCCCGGGGCCGCGGGGGCGGCCTTCGCCTCGGCCGCGGCGAGCACGTCCTCCTTGCGGATGCGGCCGCCGACGCCGGTGCCGACGAGCGCCGCGACGTCCACGCCCTTCTCGGCCGCGAGCTTGCGGACCAGCGGGGTCAGGTAGGTGCCACCGGTCGCACCGGCAGCGGCCCGCGGCGCGGGGCTGGTGGTCGCGGCGGGCGCCGGAGCGGCAGGGGCCGGAGCGGCAGGGGCCGGAGCGGCCGGAGCCGGAGCGGCCGGAGCCGGAGCGGCCGGAGCCGGAGCAGGCGCCGGGGCGGCGGGTGCCGGAGCGGCCGGAGCCGGGGCGGGCGCGGCCGGAGCAGCCGCGGCGGCGGGAGCCTGCGGGGCGGGCGCCGGAGCAGCCTCGGCAGGCGCGGGCGCCTCGGCCGGAGCTGCGGGCGCGGCCGCACCCGAGCCGACGAGCGCGAGCGTGGCGCCGACCTCCACGGTCTCGTCCTCCTGCACCAGGATCTGCTCCAGGGTCCCCGCGACGGGCGAGGGGATCTCGGTGTCGACCTTGTCGGTCGATACCTCCAGCAGGGGCTCGTCGACGGCGACGGCGTCGCCGACGTTCTTGAGCCAGCGGGTGACAGTGCCCTCGGTGACGGACTCGCCGAGGGCCGGCAGCTGCACGTTCTCAGACATGACCGGTTGGGTCTCCTTAGTCGGTACTGGGTCCAAACCTGCGTTGACGCTCCTCGTGCCCGGTTGCGTCCGCCGAGCCCCTCGTCGCGTCAGTTGTGGGCGTGCAGAGGCTTGCCGGCCAGAGCCATGTGCGCCTCTCCGAGTGCCTCGTTCTGGGTGGGGTGTGCGTGGACGAGCGAGGCGACGTCCTCGGGGAACGCCTCCCAGCCCACGATCAGCTGTCCTTCCCCGATCAGCTCGCCGACGCGCGATCCGATCAGGTGCATGCCGACGACGGGCCCGTCCTTGCGGCGCACGAGCTTCGCGAAGCCCGTGGTGCCGAGGATCCGGCTCTTCCCGTTGCCGGCCAGGTTGTACTCGAGGGTCTCGACCGCGTCCGCGCCGTACAGTTCCCTGGCCCGCGCCTCGGTCACGCCCACGGACGCGACCTCCGGCTCGCAGTAGGTGATCCGGGGGATCGTGGTCTCGTCGACCGGGGTGGGCGCGGTCAGGCCGCCGACGGTGCCCGACGACGTCGTCGTCCCGCTGCCCGACGGCGCACCCTGCGCCGCGCGCTCCGCCGCGATCGACTCCGCCACGAACACGCCCTGGGCGAACCCGCGGTGCGCGAGCTGGAGCCCGGGCACGATGTCGCCCACGGCCCACACGTGACCGCCCGCGGGCGTCGGCACGCCGGTCCGCAGGCGCTCGTCGGTCACGACGAAGCCGCGCTCCAGCCGCACCCCGGCGGCCTCGAACCCGAGGTCCGCCGTGCGCGGGCCGCGGCCGACCGCGACGAGCAGCAGCTCGGCGTCGAGCGTCCTGCCGGACTCGAGGGTCACGCGGACGCCGTCGGCGCCGTCGACCGTCGTCGGCTTGACCTCGGTGAACCGGTCGCCGAGCGTGAAGTCGATGCCGCGCTTGCGGAACGCGCGCTCCAGGCCCTTGGAGAGGGCCACGTCCTCGGCCGGGACCAGGTGGTCCAGGGCCTCGACGATGTGCACGTCGGCGCCGAACGACTTCCAGGCGCTCGCGAGCTCCACGCCGATGACGCCGCCGCCGAGCACCACGACCGAGGCGGGGACGTGGCCCAGCGCGAGGGCCTGGTCGGAGGTGATGACGGGGCCGGCGATGTCCAGGCCGGGCAGGGTGCGGGCGTACGAGCCGGTGGCGAGCACGACGTCGCGCCCGGTGTACCGGACCCCGCCGGCCTCGACCACGCCGGGCGCGACGAGCGTCCCGTGGCCCTGGACGAACGTCACCTTGCGCGAGGCGATCAGCCCCTGCAGGCCCTTGTACAGGCCCGCCACGACCGAGTCCTTGTAGGCGTGCACCCCGGCGACGTCGATGCCGTCCAGCGAGGTCCGCACCCCGAGGCGCGACCCCTCCCGCGCGACGTCCGCGATCTCCGCGGCGTGCAGCAGGGCCTTGGTGGGGATGCAGCCGTTGTGCAGGCAGGTTCCGCCGAGCTTGCTCTCCTCCACGAGAGCCACGCTCAGCCCGAGCTGTGCTCCGCGCAGCGCGGCGGAGTACCCGCCGCTGCCGCCGCCGAGCACGACGAGGTCGAAGATGCCGGGATCGCCGGCGGTCGTTGCCGTGGTTGGCACTGCGTGCTCCTCGCTCCAGCAGCCGTCATGGGCGCCGCCGCTCTCCTGACGAGCGGTCGTCACGTGCGCGGGCGCCTTGTGAGCGCATGCGCACCGCCTGACATCTTGTCATCTCCGACGGCCTCCCCCCAATCGGTGGGGGCGGATTCCGGGTGTGATGCTGGGGACATTCCAGGCGGGCCCGGTAGTCTTCGCGGCATGTCCCGCACCCCGCGCTTCTCGCTCGCGCGCCTCTTCCGCCGCCGTCCGGCTGCCGGCCAGGCAGCACGCCCGGCGGCGGCCGACGCGCGTCGCGAGACGATGAACCACCTGCGCGACTTCGTCGCCACCCGTCAGGGCGTCGAGGCGTACGTGGAGCCCCCGACCAACCAGATCCCCCCGACGATCCTGCTCGTCGCGACGACCGGCGAGTGGACCCGCCGCCGCGTCCCCGACGAGAAGACGGCCTTCGACCTCGCCGGAGACCTCGGCGTCCCGGTCTACAACGTCCGCTTCATCGGCTACCCGCAGCGCATGCGCGACTGGACCAGCGCCCAGCGCCGCAACTCCTGACCGTCCCGCACCGCGGGGCGGCGCCCGCGAGCGCCGTGGAACCGTCCCGCGCGGGCGAGGGCACCGCCGCGCGGTGCCGCTCCGTGCCCTACCTCGCGGCGCGGGTCTCCAGGAAGGCCAGGAGGGTGCGCACGCCCATGCCCGTGCCGCCCGCCGGCGTGTAGCCGTGGGCCGACTTGTCGTTGTAGGCGGGGCCCGCGATGTCCAGGTGGGCCCACGGCGTGTCGCCCACGAACGTGCGCAGGAACAGGCCCGCGTTCAGCATGCCGCCCCAGCGGGGGCCGGAGTTGGCGACGTCGGCCACCTTCGACGTGATGTTCGGGGCCAGCTCGTCCGGCAGCGGCATCGGCCAGAACAGCTCGCCGGCCGCGCCCGCGGCGGCCACGACGTCGTCGCGCACCGCCTCGGTGCCCATCACGCCCGCCGTGTACGGCCCGAGCGCGACGACCTGGGCGCCCGTCAGGGTCGCGATGTCGAGGACGACGTCGTGCCCGTCCTCGACGGCCGACGTGAGGCCGTCCGCCATGACGAGCCGGCCCTCGGCGTCGGTGTTGAGCACCTCGACCGTCTTGCCGCCGTAGATGGTGATGACGTCGCCCGGGCGCTGCGCGCCGCCGCCCGGCATGTTCTCCGCCAGGCACAGGTAGCCGGTCACGGCGACGGGCAGCCCGAGCTTCGCGGCGGCGACGACGGCGCTCAGCACCGCGGCGGCGCCGGCCATGTCCGACTTCATCGCCTCCATGTTCGCGGCCGGCTTGATGGAGATGCCGCCGGTGTCGAACGTGATGCCCTTGCCGACCAGCGCGATCCTCGTGGCCGGCGCGCCCTTGGCGCCCTTGGCGGGCGTGTACGTGACCTTCACCAGCCGCGGCCCGCGCGAGGATCCCTGCCCGACGGCGGTCAGCCCGCCGTAGCCGCCCGAGGCGAGCTGCTTGTCGTCCAGGATCGTGACCTTGAGGCCCTTGACGTCCTTGGCCGCGGCCCGCGCCGCGTCCGCGAACGTGCCCGGGTAGAGCTCGTTCGGGGCGGTGTTGACCAGGTCGCGCGCCGCGTGGACGGCCTCGGCGAGGACGCCGGCGCGCTCGACCGCGAGCTTCGCCTTCGCGCCGCGCGCCAGCGTGGTGAGGATCTCGAGCGAGCCGACGGGCGCCTTGGCGGCGTCGGCCCCCGAGCGGTACCTGTCGAAGCGGTACGCGCCGAGCAGCGCGCCCTCCACGACCGCGGCCAGCTCGGCGTCGTCGGCCGCGGGCAGCGAGAGCGCCGCGGACGCCGTCCCGGCCAGCTCGCGCGTGGCGGCGCCCGCCGCGCGGCGCAGGGTCTCGGCGGCGAACGTGCCGTCCTCGGCGCGCTCGCCGAGGCCCGTCAGCACGAGTACGCCGGCCTTGAGCCGGGAGCCGGCGGGGACCTTGCGGACCTCGTCCCGGGCTCCGGTGATGCCGAGCTGCGGGGCGATGGCCTCGATCTCGGCCAGGAGTTCCGCCGGGAGGTGGTCGGCGACGATCGCGACGCCGTCGGACGTCTTGGCCGTGGCGACGACGAGCGCGTCGGCGGCGACAGCGATGGGATTCTTGCTGGAGAGGGAAACGTCGGTCACCCCGCGATGCTATCCCGGCGCCGTTCCGGCGAGCCGGGGCCCGGTCGCCCCGGCTCCCGCGCCGGCTTCCGGGCCTCGGCGGGAGCCGCCTGAGGTCCGGTGCCGGTGAGAAATGCCACGCGCCGTCCGGGTGGCTGCGATTTTCACCGTACCTGGCGTCGCGGGTACCCTGCTCACGTGCTGTTACCCCTCCTGGTCCTGCTGATCGCGCTCTGCGTGGCGCTCGGCGGATGGGCCGCCTGGTTCGTCGTCCGGGACCGCGCGGTGATCCTGAACCAGCTGTGGGGCGGTGCCGTGGTGGAGGGCGTGCTCATCGCCCAGGCCATCACGGCGGCGATCCGCGGTGCCACCCACGAACCGCCGTCGGACCCCCTGCTCTTCTGGGGGTACATGGCGACCGCGCTGATCATCCTGCCGATCGCCGCCGCCTGGGCGTTCGCGGAACGCACCAGGTGGTCCTCGGTGGTGCTGCTGGTGGCGGCGCTGACGGTCGCGTTCCTCGACTACCGACTCTGGCAGATCTGGACGGCCGCATGATCGCGCCCGACGACGGCGCCGCGCCCGCGGAGGCGGCCCGCGCACCGCGTTCCACCGGCGCGGGTTTCGGCCGGGTCCTGGTCACCGTGTACGGCGTCCTCGCGTTCGCCGCGCTGGGTCGCTCCGGCTACGAGTTCATGGTGAAATTCACCGACGCGCCGGTGGCCTACTCGCTCTCGGGCGCGGCCGCCCTCGTCTACGTGCTCGCCACGTTCGCGCTCGCGCTCGGGGCGCACCCGCTCTGGCGCCGCCTGGCGTGGATCGCGGTGGGCGTCGAGGCGGTGGGGGTGCTCGTGGTCGGCTCGGCCTCGCTGGCGAACCCTGACGTGTTCGGGGAGTCGACGGTGTGGAGCCTGTTCGGGCAGGGGTACGGTTATGTCCCGCTCGTCCTGCCCTTCGTAGGGCTGTGGTGGTTGTGGCGCACGCGCGGGCCTGCCGCGCACGGAAAGGAGCCCGCCGTATGAGCTTCCCGTACTCCCTGCTCTTCGACCTGGTCTTCAGGAAGATGGATCCGGAACGCGCGCACGAGCTCGCGTTCGGGGCCATCGAGACGCTCGGCAAGATCCCGGTGGTGTCCGACATCGTGCAGGGTGCCGTCGCGCCGTACCTGGGCGCCGGCGCGGGAGGCCCGGGCAGCGTGACCGTGTTCGGGCGCGTCGTCCCGGCACCGTTCGGCCTGGCGGGCGGCTTCGACAAGAACGCGCGTGCCGTCCGCGGGCTGACGGCGCTCGGCTTCGGCTTCATCGAGATCGGCACGGTCACCGCGCACGCGCAGCCGGGCAACGAGCGCCCGCGCCTGTGGCGCGAGCTCGACCTGCGCGGCGTGCGCAACCGCATGGGTTTCAACAACGACGGCGCCGCCGCGGCCGCGGCGAGGCTCAAGGCGCTGCGGTCGACGCCGTCCGGCCGGGCGATCGTCGTCGGCGCGAACATCGGCAAGACCAAGCGCACGCAGCCGGAGCTGGCCGCCGAGGACTACGCGCATTCCGCGCGGCTGCTCGCGCCGTGGGCCGACTACCTCGTGGTGAACGTCTCGTCCCCGAACACGCCCGGCCTGCGCGACCTGCAGGCGACCGAGTCGCTGCGGCCGATCCTGCTCGCCGTCCGCGAGGCGGCCGACGAGGCCACCGCGGCCCTGTCCGTCCGCGCCGGCTCGTCGTCGGCGCTGCGCAGGGTCCCGCTGCTGGTCAAGATCGCCCCGGACCTCGCCGACGACGACGTCGAGGCCGTCGCGGACCTCGCCCTCGAGCTGGGCCTGGACGGGATCGTCGCGGTCAACACCACGATCGGCCACGACCGCGGCCCGGGCGGCCTGTCCGGCCCGATCCTGCGCGCCCGCGGCGTCGAGGTGGTCACGCGGCTGCGCAAGCGGCTGGGACAGGGCCCGGTCATCATCGGCGTCGGCGGCATCCGCACGGCCGACGACGTCCGCGCCTACCTGCACGCGGGCGCCGACCTGACGCAGGGGTACACGTCCTTCATCTACGAGGGCCCGTTCTGGGCCTCGAAGATCAACCGGGCACTGACCCGCTCCGCGGGTTCGGTCGGCAGCGGGAGGCAGACATGACCGGCACGATCCGCCCGCGCTGGGAATGGCTGCTGCACGACGACGAGGGCCGCCGCCTCCCCGAGCCCGTCACCCCGGTCTTCACCAACCAGTTCGACGCCGAGCAATGGCTCGGCGAGCACTGGCGCGACCTCGCCGAGGCGGGCGCGGCCACGGCCCAGGTCCTCAACGACGGCCGCGCGGCGGCCCCCGAGGTCATCCTCGGCCCTCGGTAGCCGGCCAGCCGGGTAACTGCCGGCCGTGGGTCACGACAGGCGGGTCCAGGCGCGGGCGAGGCGGGGGATGGCCTCCTCCAGGACCTCCAGGGTGTGGGGGAACGTCAGGCGGACGCGGTCCTGGGACGAGCCGTCCGGGGTCAGGGTGGGGCCCGGGTTGAGCAGGACGCCCTGCGCGGCGGCGGCCGCCGCGAAGGCGTGGGCCAGCGGGGCGCCGAGGCCCGCCCAGACGAACTGGCCGCCGTCGGGCAGCGGGATGTCCCACGGGAAGGCCGCGCGCAGCGCGGAGACCATGCCGTCGCGGCGTTCGCGCAGGAGGGCGAGGCGGCCGGGCAGGATCTCGGCGCGCCTGGAGATCAGGTCGGCCGCCACGAGCTGCTCCATCACCGGGGTGGCGATGTCCGTGGCCTGTCGTGTCCGCACGAGGCGTGCCACCAGGTCGGGATGCGCGCGGATCCAGCCGATCCGCAGGCCGCCCCAGAACGACTTCGACGTCGAGCCCACCGTGATCATGCGCGGCGAGGTTCCCTCCGCGTCGAGCGGCGGATTGGCGTCCAGCGGCTCGGGCCGGTGACGGGCCGTCAGCGCGAGGTCCGTCAGGGTCTCGTCCCCGAGGATCGTCACGCCGGTGCGTTCCGCCAGCTCACGCACCGCGGCGCGCTCGGCGGCCGTCAGCGACGTCCCGGTCGGGTTGTGGTGGTCGGGGATGAGGAACACGAGCCGCGCACCGGTCCGCCGCACGGTGGACCCCAGCAGCTCGGTGTCGAGCCCGTCGTAGCCCGCGGGCACGCCCACGATCCGCGCCCCCGTCTCGCGCAGCGCGTCGAGCGCGTGGAAGTATGTCGGTGACTGCACGACGGCGGTTTCCCGGCGCGCCAGTACCGTGCGCACCACCAGGGAGATCGCGTTCTGCGCCCCGGTGGTCACGAGAATCTGGTCCGGCGTGGTCGGCACGCCCCGCTCGCGGTAGCGCGCGGCGATCACCTCCCGCAACGGCGTGATGCCGTACGGCGCGTACCCGCCGTGCGCCAGATGCTCGGGCAGCGCCGTCAGGGCCCGCTCGTAGGCGGCCAGCACCTCCGGCGCTGCCGGTGCCGTGGCCTGGTTCAGCAGGATGGGGCGGACGATGCCGGGCGACGTCGTCGGCCCCCGGGACCCTCGGCCAAGGGACGCCGGCGCCAGGGACGGCGACACCAGCGAGGCCGACGCCCCCGGAGGGCCGGCCGACACGACGCTGCCGCTCGGAGGCCGGCCCGCCTCCGGGTACGCCACGGGCCGCCGGGCCAGTGGATCGCCCAGCGAGACGGCGGCGTCCGGCACCGCGACATCGCCACCTGCGGGCGTCTCCGCACGCCGGGGCAGCAGGACCACCGTTCCCGAGCCGACCCGGCTCGTGGCGAAACCGAGGTCGCGCAGCCGGCCGTAGGCGGCGGCCGTCGTCGTCCGCGACACGCCGAGGGCGGGGGCCAGTTCGCGCTCCGAGGGCAGGCGCGTCAGCGGCGCGATCGTTCCCACCAGGACGGCGGCGCGCAGGGCGTCCGCCAGCGCGACGTAGGCCGGGCCGCCCGCGTGCCAGGCGCCCAGCAGGCGGGCGGTGGCGACGGGGGAGAGGTGGCGGTGCGCGACCGGCGTGACGCTCATGGGTCCACTCTCGCCGGATTGGCTATGGAGTACAAGGCCAATCCTGGGTGATGCTCGGCGTATGAACGAACCCAGCACCGTCGTCGGACACGGACAGGATCAGGACAAGGGGACGGCGGGGCCGGTCTTCGGGCCGGTGCGCCGGGGTGTGCAGCTGGTCGTCGGGCTGCTGGTGTTCGCGTTCGCGATGGCGATGATGATCCACGCCGGCCAGGGCAACATGCCGTGGGACGTGCTGCACCAGGGCGTGGTGCGGGTGACCGGGCTGCCGTTCGGGGTCGTGGTCTTCCTCGCGAGCCTCGTCGTCTTTGTCTGCTGGATCCCGCTCAAGCAGCGGCCGGGCATCGGGACGATCGCCAACATCGTGCTGATCGCGCTGGCCATCGATCCGTCGCTGTGGATCCTCCAGCGGCTGCTGCCCGATCCGAGCCTGCTCGTGTCCGTGCCGCTGGCGCTCGCGGGGATCGTGGTCAACGGGATCGCGACGGCGGCCTACATCGGCGTGCGGCTCGGGCCGGGGCCGCGCGACGGGATGATGACCGGGCTCGTGGGCCGTACCGGCTGGCCGGTCTGGCTGGTGCGGACCGGGCTCGAGGTGGCCGTGGTCGTGACCGGCATCCTGCTGGGCGGCACGTTCGGCTGGGCGACGATCGCGTTCGCCCTGACGATCGGCCCCGTGGTCCAGTGGTCCGCCCGCTGGCTGGCGCCCCGCGGCCTGGTGGGCTGACGCGGCGTCGCCCCGCGGGATCCAGGTGGATCCCGCGGGGGACCTCACCTGGCGGGTACGGCCGTGCGCGCGGCGGGCTTGCGGGTCGCGATCACGACGCCCGCGATGCTGAGGGCGCCGCCCAGCGATACGACCGGTCGCGGCGCGGTGTCGGGGGTCACATGTCGGTCTCGCGCATTTTCGGCACGATCGCGATGGCTGGAGCTAGGCTCATCTCGGGCGAAGTAGTTGAAACTCCCGAGGTCTGGCTGAAGCGAGGAGTGTCGAGCGTGTCCGACGAATCTGTCGTCAAGGTGGGCGTCGTCGCCCACCATGAGTTGCTCGTGACAGGGATTGCGAACCTGATCACGGCATGTCGGCACCTGAGGGTCGTAGGCAAGCTCTCGGCCGTTCGGCCGGCGCCGCTTCGGCGCTGGGTGCTGGAGACCAAACCGGACGTCGTGGTCAGCGCTGATCGGATTGCCTTGAGCGTGCTTGACGAGGCTTCCCGCGTCCCGACTCCACCCAGCGTCGTTGTACTCGCCAGCGCCGATGGCGATCCGGGCCCGGAGCAGTTCATCGCTGCAGGGGTGAGTGCGCTGCTGCACTCGGGGGTCTCGACGGAAGAACTTGTCCGGGCCGTTCGCCTCGCGGCCAGCGGACATCAGGTCGTTAACACGGCGTTGGCACCGGAACTGGTCGCTGCGATGCGACAGTGGGCGTCGTTCACGGAGATGGCTGGTCTGACATCGCGCGAGCGCGAGATTCTTCACGACATCGGCGACGGACTCACCAACATTCAGATCTCCTCACGTCGAAATATCAGCGTCGGGACCGTGAAGGTGCACATCCGCGCGCTGAAAGCCAAGACCGGAGTGGACCACAGGGCTGAGCTGATCGCGCTTGTGCATGGTAGTGCCTTGAACTCCTGACAAGGCAGCTGTTGGAGAGGCTGTTCCCACTGAGGCTACCCCTATGGGGCAATCAAATCATGGCCATGGGGTAGATGCGGTCAGGCGTGGTCAGGGTCAGGATCGACGTAGGCAGGCGCCTCGGTGTTGGTAGTGCTTGTGAACCTTCGTGACACCTGTTCGGCCGAGGTCTTTGTACTCGCCATCCATGAAGGAGGGGACCATGGTTGAATTGCGCGCGAAAAATCAGAGCGACCTCGATGATTTCTATCTCAAGGGCAGTGCGGGCAAGGCGAACCTGTTCGAGGTCTGGGAGGACGGTGGCAGTCGTGGCGATTCGGTGACGCCGTCAACCTTCAGTGCCGAGTACCGTACCTGGATGGTTGGCCGACTGGTTGCCGAACTCGACCGGAACGGCGGCGGCCTGCTGAGCCTGGGCTGCGGAAACGCCGCGGTGGAGGCCGAAGTCGTTGAGCGTGGCCATCATGTCTTCGCGATCGACGCCATGCCCGATGCGGTGATGTTGGCTCGTCGCAAGGGCGTCGAGGCGGTGTGTGCCGATATTTTCCAGTGGCAACCGGAGCATCCGTACTCGGTGATCTACATCGACGGTGTGCTCGGACACCTGCACGACAAACATCTAGGGTTGCAGCCGGTGCTCTCACGGATTCTCAGCTGGCTTGAACCGGAAAGGAATTCAAGGTCCGGTGCCGCCACGCTTGTGGCTTCGAACGACGCGCCCAACAACGGCGCCGATATCCAGAAGGCTCCTGGCGTCGACGGCTTCCACTGGCTGTCCGGCGGATATATGCGTGACCAGGCTCTCATGGCCGGCTTCGCTGACGCCGCGACGGATGACTTCCGCTATCGGCGGCCTATTTCCGGGGAACGGATGCGGGCAATCATGAACGGGAAAATATTTCGCGCGGGCGAGGGTGACACGAGGGGGTGTTCATGAAGAGCGGGGCTGAACTTCTGGTCGATGCCCTCGCGCACCAAGGCGTCGAGACAATCTTTGGATTTCCCGGCGACACGAGCATTGCGTTCTACGACGTGCTCGGTCGGACCCCAGCTATCCGCCATGTTCTGGCCAGGGATGAACGGCATGCGGCTTTCATGGCTGACGCCCATACCCGCAGCACAGGCAGGATCGGCGTGTGCGAGGCATCCAGCGGGGCCGGTGCGGTCTACCTGGCCAGCGGTCTCGGCGAGGCCCGTGCGTCCAGCATTCCGTTGCTGGCCATCACGACAGACAACAGCACCCGGAGCGCCGGCACGGCGCCCATCAGCGAACAGGACCAGGAACTCCTGTTCGCGGCCTGCACGAAGTGGCACCGCCTTGCGACAAGCATCGACGAGATCCCTGGCTTGGTCACGGAAGCGTTCGAGGCCGCGGTTGAGGGCCGGCCAGGGCCTGTGGCACTGATCCTGCCGGAGGACCTTCTCGAGGCGACGACGTCGGCCGATCCTGGTACTCCGGTGACCGGTTCTGCGGCCCGAACCCCCGGGCGCCGCGTCGCCGTGTCGACGGCGGTGATCGACGACGCAGCGGCGCAGCTGGTTGCTGCAGAGCGCCCGGTCATCCTTGCCGGTGGCGGCATACACCTTTCGGCCGCATGGCAGGAACTCGAGCAATTTGCCCACCACTGCGGGGTGCCGGTGGCGACCAGCATTCACGGCAAAGGCGCTATCGGTGAGAGCCATCCGCTGGCACTCGGTGTGGTCGGCAGCAACGGCGCACGCGACTACGCGAACGCCGGAGTCGCTGCTGCCGACCTGGTGCTGTTCATCGGTACGCGTGCAAACGCCACCGACACCTTGAGTTTTACCGCACCGGCCCGCACCGGCACGCGCATCCTGCACATCGAGACAGATCCAGCACGCGCGGGCCGCAACTATCCGGGCAGCGTGGCGCTGATCGGGGATGCGCGGACGGTCCTCGAACAACTGCGGGCGCAGATCCCAGAGGTGAGCAAAGGCGTCCGCGACCGGCGGATCGCGGAGATCGCCGCGGCGCGACGTGACTGGGTGCGGCAGGACAGCGAAACAGGCGTCTCGCTGCCGGACGGTGTCCTGCACCCTCGCGATGTCATCCGCGTGCTGGCAGATACGTTCGGCCAGGACGTCTGGGTGGTGGCCGATGCTGGTACGCCGACCCCCTACTTGTCCTGCTACTGGCAGGCTCCTGGGGACGGGTGGCGGGTGATCATTCCACGCGGACATGGGCCGATGGGCTTTGCGATACCGGCGTCGATCGGTGTGGGTGTCGGCCGCGCGGGCGACAGAGTGCTCTGCCTGACGACGGAGAACAGCGTGGCAATGGCTGTTGCGGAGTGGGAGACGGCCGCTCGTCTGGGACTGCCGATCACGTATGTGGTGCTGGACAACACTTCGATGGCATGGATCAAGATGATTCAGCACCTATATGCCGGCGGCCGGTACTTCGCCGTCGATCCAGGCCCGATCGACCCGGTGCTCCTCGCGGAGGGTATGGGTGTCCCGGGCGCCAAGGCCACGAGCCTGGATCAGCTGGCCACGCTGGCCAAGGAGGCAGCTGTAGCTGCCGGCCCTGCAGTGATCCATGTCGCGGTGCCTGAACACATGGATGTGCCTCCGCCGGTGCCGACCTGGCACGCAGCTCTTACCGGGCAGACAGCCGGCCGTCCCATCCATTGACCAGACCAGCGAGAAGAGTCAAAGATCATGCCGATCTCCACCGGGCTGTGGTTGCGCCGCGAAGCATCGTCGAACGAACAACGCACGGTTATCACCCCTGCGGATGCTGCTGCGCTCGTTGCCGACGGTTTCCGGGTAACTGTCGAGGAGTCCGCGCATCGGGTCTTTCCGATCGACGAGTACGCTGCCGCGGGCTGCCGGATCGTCTCAGCTGACACCTGGCCCGATGCGCCGGCCGACGAGATCGTCGTCGGGCTCAAGGAACCGGTGCCGCAACCGTCGGCACTGACCCATCGGCACATCTTCTTCGGGCATGCCTACAAGGGACAGACCGGTGCACACGCCCTGTTGCAGCGCTTCGAGGAGGGAGGCGGCTCGCTGTACGACCTGGAGTGCCTGACCGACGAGAACGGCCGACGGTTGGTGGCCTTCGGCTTCTGGGCCGGGTATGCCGGTGCGGCAGTCGCTGTTCTGCACCACAGGGGGCAGCTTTCCGCTCCGCTGACGGCCATGTCGCGGGCGGAGCTCGACGACCTGCTGGCGCGGTACCGGGACGATGCCTGCGCACTCGTCATCGGGGCGCTGGGTCGGTCCGGTCGTGGCGCGGTCGAGGCACTGACAGTCGCAGGTGTACGGACCACCGGCTGGGACCTGGCAGAGACCCGCCAGTTCGACAAGAGCGCGTTGCTGGCGCACGACCTTCTGGTGAACACCATCTTTGCCGCCGAGCCGGGTAGACCATTCCTTACCCACGACGACCTCGGCCGGGACGACCGGCGGCTGTCCGTGGTCTCCGACGTGACCTGCGACGTCACATCCGACTGCAACAGGCTACCCGTCAACGACAAGGTCACGGATTGGGTGATGCCTGCGCGGCGTCTGCACGACGAGCCGCGGCTGGACGTGCTGGCCATCGACAACCTGCCTTCCCTGCTGCCACGAGAGTCGAGCGCAGCCTTCTCCATGGGCCTGCTGCCGTTATTGCGCCAGCTGCCTGACGACGGTTCGGTGTGGACCCGGAGCTTGGACCAGTTCACCGCCGCCCGCAAGCTGACGAGCGAGAGATGAGGATCACGATGTCTGAGCTGATGCCGCCGAGCGGCCGCGTGCACTGGATCGGCACCGGCATGTCTACCGGTAGTGGACTCGGGTTGGTTTGCGCGGGTGCGGAGACGGTGCTCTGGGGGCGAACGGTCGCGAAAGCCGAGGCATGCCTGGATCGGCTGGAGTTGGGCGGCAGGGCGCAGACGCGGGCGTTCACCCTGGGATCGCTGGCCGCGGAACTCCGCCGCGGTGACGTGGTCGTGTCGATGCTGCCGGCGAGCGAGCACCCGTCACTGGTGGAGTTGGCGCTTGAGCGCGACGCGCATTTCGTGTGCTCCAGCTATCTGAGCTCAGGCATTGCTGCCCATGCGAACGAGGCCGCTGAACGCGGTCTGGTGATCCTCACCGAGATCGGGCTCGACCCGGGCATCGACCACCTGCTCGCGCACAAGCTCGTGACCAAGGCCATGCAGGTTACGGGTGATCGTCCGGCGACCGTTCGCTTCACCTCCTACTGCGGCAGTAATCCTGCTGTGGCCAACGACTTCCGGTACCGCTTCAGCTGGGCGCCCCGCGGCGTGCTGACCGCGCTGCTCACACCGGCTCGACTGATTGAGGGCGGCGTCGTACGCGAGGTTGCTCGGCCTTGGGAGGTCGCGCGGTCCCAGACCGTGCTCGGTGAGTCGTTCGAGGTCTATCCCAACCGCGACAGCGTGCCGTTCGTCCGGACCTATGCGTTCCCGGAGTCGTGGGCGGTGGAGGACTTCGTCCGCGGCACCCTGCGGCTCGAGGGATGGAGCGACGCCTGGAAGCCGGTTTTTGCGGACCTGGTGGACGCGGACGACGCCGAGATCACCGAGCTGGCCGAGGACCTTGCGGAACGTCACCCGACTACCGCAGATGATCACGACCGCGTGGTAATGTCAGTGAAACTGCAGGTCCGGACGGCAGACGGTGACGAGTGGGCCGGTGAGTACGTACTCGACTCCGTGGGGGACGCAGTGGAGGCTGCGACACCCCGCCTGGTCTCGGCGCCGCTCGCCGGAGGCATTCTGTCGGTGGTCGCCAGTTCCGTGCCGGCCGGTTTGCACCAGGCGAGCAGTGACCTGGGTCAGGTACAGGACTGGCTGGAGTTCCTTGCCGGCCAGGGGATCACCGTGAGTTTTCAGCCACGCTAGGGGATGGCAGCATTAGGGGAGCATCGTGAACGAGCGACGTCGTGCCCTGGTTCGACGGGGGGTACTTCCCCTGCTCGCGTACGCGGTGCTCACGGCGGCAATGGATGTGTATGCCGGAAACCGGTTCGCGACCATCTCCCCTGCAGCCGTCGCCGCGGTCTCCTTCACCTTCACCATGGTGTTCTTCCTCGCACTGGAATGGTCGCGCCGGGGCATGCGGCAGCTTCGGGAACTCACAAGGCATCGGCGGGACCTTGTCGCCATCAACGTGACCACCGCCGTGACTTGGCTGGCGACCTTGTACGCTCTGGACTTCCTGGAACCCGCGATCGTCAATGTGCTCGGCCTGGCGCTCGGGCCGGTGATCACGGTGCTCGCAGGTCCGTTGCTGCGACGGGGTAGTACCGTCCTCAAGTCGGAGATCGCGGTGTCGCTGGGCATCTGCGTCCTGCTGGGCGCGCTCGTATGGGTCTCGTTCTCCGGGCGTAGCGGGCTGGCCGGGGTGACGGTGTCGGATGCGGTGGCCGGGCTAGCATTCACGGTTGCCTGTGCCGTCGGTTCGTCGTTCAACATCATCTACATGAAGCGGCTCGGTGATGCTGGTTGCGATCCGAACACAGTGCTCGCGACCCGGTTCTTCCTGATGAGTGCTGTCGCCTGGGTGCTGGTTGCGGTGACCGATGCCGGTGACCTGCGGACCGCATTGGTGCCGGGTGCCGTCGTCGCGGTGATCGGCGTCGGGCTGCCGATCTACGTGCTCCAGATCGGCATCCGGCACACGGAGCCGATCACCACGTCGCTCCTCATCGCACTGTCCCCGCTGTTCGCGTTCGTCATGCAGTTCGCCGACGGCCGGCTGCGGTTCTCGGCCTTCACGCTCGCCGGCATCGTCGGCGTGGTCGCCCTCGTGGCCCTGGGAACTGTGGTGCGTGGCCGGCAGCCGATGCCGGCGCCCGCCGGAGGCAACCCCATCGGAAATGACGAGTCTGGAGGTCCACCGACCATGACCTGTGCCATCGTCGACGCGTATGGCGCCGGGCGCCTGCTGCCGGCCGCACTGCGTGCGCGTGATGTGCGCTTTGTGCACGTGCGCTCGGAATTTCCCGACACCCGGTTGGACTACCGTCCCGAGGACTTTGTTCTGGACGTCCACCACACGGGTGATCTCGAACGCACCGTGCGGATTCTGCAGGAGCACGGCGTTACCCGCGTCGTCGCCGCCGCCGAGTCCGGCGTGTTGCTCGCCGACCAGCTCGCGGCTGCGTTGGGCGTGCCGGGCAACGGTATGCGCAATGCCATCGCTCGCCGCGACAAGCACGAGATGCAGCGGGTGGTCCGGGCAGCCGGTTTCGCGGCCGCGGACGACTTCCGGTCTGACTCCTCCGAGGAGGTCGTCGAATGGGCTCAAGGCCGGGATGCATGGCCAGTCGTCCTCAAGCCGGTCCTGAGCGCGGGCACCGACAACGTACTGATCTGCCGTGATGTGGACGAGGTCCGGGCCGCCCACAAGCGGATCATGTCCTCGGCCGATCGGTACGGTCGCCGCAATGACGTCGTGCTCGCGCAGCAGTTCCTGGTCGGTGTCGAGCACTATGTGAACACCGTCAGCTACGACGGCGTGCACCGCGTGATCGAGGTCTGGCGATACCACAAGCGCGAGATCGACGGCCGGTCGGTGTACGACTACGAGGACCTGCTCTCGCTGGATGAGCCGGGCGCCAGTGCGGTCGTGGAGTACGTCCGCGCGGTGCTCGATGCCCTGGAGATCCGGCAAGGTGCCGCGCACACGGAGGTCATGCTCACCGACGACGGACCAGTCCTGATCGAGTGCGGCGCGCGGCTGGGCGGCGGCCAGATGCCCGAGCTGCTCACGCGGTGCGTGGGCACCGATCAAGTCGACAGCCTGGCGTTTTCGATCGCGGACCCCGAGAGCTTCCGCGCCGAGGCAGAGGCGCCGTACCAGCTCAAGAGCCAGCTGCGCTGCGTGAATCTGATCTCGCCTGCCGACGGGATCGTGCCTGCCGACTGGCACCCGGTCGAGCGGCTTGCCTCGTTTGCCGGGATGGCGGTGAGCCTGCGCGCGGGTAGCACGCTCGAGCGGACGGTGGACATGGCAACCTGTCCCGGAACCGTCTACCTCAACTCCGACGAAGTGGGTTCGCTGGAGTCCGATTACCGGGAACTTCGTGACCTGGAACTGACAGGACTCTACGGCTGACCGGTTCCAGGGTTGATCGACGAGCCCTGGATCGGCTACGTCAGGTGAACGTGGTTCCTGATCGTGAGGATGCCGGAGGGCTCGTCGAACGAAGCGACCGCTGTCATCGAGCTCAGCTCGCCGAGCCGCTGGACGTGCGTGCCACCGCAGGGCATCTCGGCCGTTCCTCCGGGTGTCCCGCAGATCCACTGCCGGCGGTCGGTGAGGAACGGGCCGGTGCGGTCGATCCTCACCGGCGCGTCGGACGCGATCCAGTTGGCCAGCGCGCGATTGACCCTCTCGATCGTCAGGGAAAGGCCGTCGAGGAAGCCTGCGGTATCGAACCCGCGGTTGCGCAGTGACTTGCCGAGCCTGTACTCGTCGGTACTACCGCCGATGTCGTGCCGGGTGAGGACGCATGCTGCAGCGTCGAGGTCGTGGTGGCCGCGTGAGTCGGGTGGTGCGGGCTTGCGCCAGAGGTCGTGTGTCGCTTCGTTGAGCGCGTAGGCCAGTAGATGGCACGCGGTGTGTGCGGCACTGAGCCGCAGCCGTCGATCGGCACTCACGATCAGCGTCACCGCGGCGCCCTTGGTCAGTACGTCCCCGGCCGCTTCGTCGACCACGTGCGCCACCAGGAACAGCACATCCGGCTCGTCGCGGCGGGCGTCGATCTGGTCGTCCACCTGGATCGGACCGCCTGGCCGTTGCGCTACGGTGATGGTGTCGCGCACCGCGAAGACGTTGTCGTCCACGAGCAACTCGCCGTGGTCTGCGGGCTGGTCCGGCCAGAGTGGGTCCAGCGGATGGAACGGTGTCGCATCGGTGATCACCAGCAGGCCGCCTGCGGCCTCGCGTGGATCAGACAGTACCTCGACGACGGTGGCTGTCTCGTGGATCGAGCCTGATGGGTAGGTGACGATCGTCGACGTCGTGCCGGAGAGATCGAGTTCGCTCACGTGATCGCACTTTACGTCACTGACCAGGACCGTGAGCGGCAGAGGCATGCCATGATTGGCAGGTGGCCGCGTATGTGATTGCCGAAGCCGAACATCTGGACGATCCCGATGTGCGCCGGTACCGAGAACTGGCCGCCGAGTCGATCGCCCGGTACGACGGCCGCTATCTGGCGCGGGGCGCGACGCCGGAACCGCTTGAAGGAGAATGGCCGGATACGCACCGGATGGTCGTCATCGAATTCCCGTCGATGGTGCAGGCAAAGAACTGGTACACCTCTCCGGAGTATGCCGACGCTCGTGCCGTGCGCGGAGTCATCGCAGGTCGACGCATGCTTTTCGTGGAGGGCCTGGTGGGCTGACGCGGCGTCGCCCCGCGGGATCCGGGTGGATCCCGCGGGGGACCTCACCTGGCGGGTACGGCCGTGCGCGCGGCGGGCTTGCGGGTCGCGATCACGACGCCCGCGATGCTGAGGGCGCCGCCCACCAGGACGACCGGGGTCGGGACCTCGCCCAGGAGCCACCAGGACAGCAGCACCGCGATCGGCGGGACCACGTAGGTGGTCGCGCTCAGGCGGCCGGCCGTCGTGTGCGAGAGGGCGTAGGCCCAGGTGAGGAAGGCGATCGCCGTCGGGAAGACGCCCAGGTAGACGACGCCGAGCGTGGCCGACGGCGACGCGGCCGCCAGGTCCGCCACCAGCGCCCCGGCGAACGGCAGCGCCGCCACCGTCCCGGCGAGGCAGCCGAGCCAGGTCATGGTGAGCGCGTCGACGCTCGGCAGCAGTCGTTTCTGCAGCAGGGCGCCGATCGAGTACAGCACCGCGGACGCGATCCCCAGGAGCACCGCACCGAGATCGGAGCTGCCCGACGACGACGCCCACGCGATCACCGCCACGCCCGTGAACGCGACGCCGATCCCGGTCAGCAGCCGGGCCGGGAAGCCCTCGCCCAGCGTGAACCCGGCGACGAGCGCCGTGAGGATCGGCGCGAGCTGCACCAGGAGCGAGGCCGTCCCGGCGTCGAGCGTGCGCTCGGCGGCGTTGAGGGTGACGTTGTAGACGCCGAACCACAGCACGCCCCACACGAGCACGCCCGCGAGCACCCGGCCGCGCGGGAAACCCTGCGGGAGGCGCCCGGTGACGCGGTCCAGCCGGAATCTCCCGGCGACCGCCGCGATGATCGTCAGTGCCACGGTCCCCACCGCGATCCGCCCGAGCGTCAGCGCCCCCGGCGTGAAGTCGTGTCCCGCGGCCCGGATGCCGATGAAGGCCGAGGCCCACAGCACGACGGTCACGGCGGCCGCGAGCATGACCGATCGCTGCGGGGCGGGTGCGCCGGCCGGGTCGTTCGAGGGCATGCCCGCAGGATCGCCTGGAGCCGCCGGGGGTGTCCGGCGGTTTTCGGACGGGGCGTTGGTGGTGGTCATGGAAGCGATCCTGCCCTGCGGCAACGATCAAGCACAAGCGATATTTTCTGCACAACCCTTCAGTCCCGCTGTATGGTTGGACCATGCTTGACGTCCATCGCCTCCGCGTCTTCCGTTCCGTGGTCGCCAGCGGCTCCGTGGCCGGCGCCGCGGTCAACCTCGGCTACACGCCGTCGGCCATCAGCCAGCATCTCTCCGCGCTGCAGCGCGAGACCGGCCTCACGCTGCTCGCGAAGGAGGGCCGCGGCCTGCGGCCGACCGCCGCGGGGCTCGCGCTCGCCGCCGAGGCCGACGGCGTCCTGGCGCGCCTCGGCGCCGCCGAGACCCTGGTCACCGACCTGCGCGAGGGCCGCACCGGGACGCTCAGCATCGCGTACTTCGCGTCCGTCGGCGCGGCCTGGCTGCCCGGCGTCGTCCGCGTGCTCATCGAGGACTTCCCGGGCCTGCGCCTCGACCTCGAGCTGCGCGACGACGTCGCGGAACTCCCCGACGACCGCCCCGACCTGCAGGTGCTGGTGATGCAGTCACAGGACCAGACGCCCCGCGGGTTCGTCGCGCACCACCTGCTCGACGACTCCTACGTCGCGGTCGTCCCGGCCTCGCACCGGTTCGCCGGCAAGGAGGAGGTGGAGCTCGCCGAGCTCGGCGACGAGCCCTGGGTCGACAACGACTTCGCGCGCGGCTGGTGCCGCCGCAACCTGCTGGACGCCTGCGCGGCGGCGGGGTTCAGCCCCACGTTCCACGTCGAGGCCCACGACTACCCGACGGCGCTCGCGTTCGTCGAGGCCGGCATCGGGCCGACCGTGCTGCCCGAGCTGGGCACGCTCAGCCTCCCGCCCGGCACGGTCGCGGTGCGCCTGGTGCGACCGACGCCGGTGCGCTCGCTGCACGCCGTCGTCGCGGAACCGGTCGCCGACACCCCGCCGATCCGCGCCGCGCTGGACGCCCTCCGCGCCGCCGCCGGCCGCGAGCGAGCCCGGCGCGAGAGCGCCGGTTCCGTGGCGTAGGCCCTACCTCGTGCCGGGCGGCACCGCTGCGCGCAGGGCGCGACCGGCCGCTTCCACTGCTGCGCGCAGGGCGTGACGGGCCGCTTCCGCCGCTGCGCGCACGGCGTGACGGGCCGCTCAGGTCGCGGAGAGGGCGCCGGCCAGGAGCTCGAGGGTCGTGGCGCGGCCCGGGGTGGCGTCCAGGGGCTCGCCCTCCCGGGTGCCCGCCACCGGCACGATCATGACCTCGTCGACGGCGTGCTGCTCGGCCAGGCCGCGGAGGTGCTTGGCCGCGAAGTCCGCGTCGCCGATCAGCCAGCGCTCGCGCATCGACTCGATCGTGACCTCCATGACGTGGTCCGGCCGGTCGGCGAGGGCCTCCTCGACCGTCTCCAGGGGGCGCATGGCCCGGCCGGTGCGCAGGCGGGCCATCGCGCGCAGCTGGGGCAGGGCGCGGGCGTGCGCCTCGTCGTCCGACTCCGCGACCACGGTGTTCATGGTGAGGAACGTGCGCGGCTCGGGGAACGCCTCGCTGGGGCGGTAGTTGTCCCGGTACAGGCCCACGATCTGCGCCATCCCCTGGCCCGCGAAGTGGTTCGCGAAGACGTACGGCAGCCCGAGCTCCGCGGCGAGCCGCGCCGAGTAGTCGCTGGATCCGAGCAGCCAGACGTCGGGGGAGCCGGTGGCGGCCGGGGTGGCGGCCACGCGGTAGAGGTGCCCGTCGCCCACGCGGAGCTGGGCGCCGTCGGGCGACATCATCGTGATGATGTCCCGCACGTGCTGCGGGAACTGCTCCACGGTCGCCGTCGGCCCCGAGGAGCGCAGCAGCGACGAGACGACGGGGTCGCTCCCGGGCGCACGGCCGATCCCGAGATCGATCCGCCCCGGCGCGATCGCCTCCAGCGCCGCGAACTGCTCGGCGACGACGAGCGGCGCGTGGTTCGGCAGCATGACGCCGCCCGATCCGACGCGGATGCGCGTCGTGCGCGCGGCGGCCGCCGCGATCATCACCGGAGGGGACGACGCCGCCACGCCGGCCATGTTGTGGTGCTCGGCGAACCAGTAGCGCGTCAGGCCGAGCCGGTCCGCGAGGGCCGCGAGGTCGAGCGAGGCGGCCAGGGCCTGGACGCTGGACTGGCCGGTGCGCACGGGGACCAGGTCGAGGACGGAGAGCTGTGGGATCAGGTGGGTGCTCATCGCCCCTCTCAACCGTCCGGGAGCGGTGTGTGTTCCCTGGGAGCGAACAGTGCGGGACGGCGGGTCGATTCGATTCGATTGTTGTCCTCGTTGCCCTAGGGTGTTGGCATGGTCAACTACCGGTACCTCGGAAACAGCGGTCTCAAGATCACCGAGATCACCTACGGCAACTGGCTCACCCACGGCTCGCAGGTCGAGAACGACGTCGCGACGCGGTGCGTGCGCGCCGCGCTCGACGCCGGCATCACGACCTTCGACACCGCCGACGTGTACGCGAACACCAAGGCGGAACAGGTGCTCGGCGACGCGCTCAAGGGCGAGCGGCGCGAATCGCTCGAGATCTTCACGAAGGTGTACTGGCCCACCGGCCCGGGCGGCCCCAACGACACGGGCCTGTCCCGCAAGCACATCATGGAGTCGATCAACGGGTCCCTGACCCGCCTCGGCACGGACTACGTGGACCTCTACCAGGCCCACCGGTTCGACACCGAGACCCCGCTGGAGGAGACGATGCAGGCGTTCGCCGACGTCGTCCGGCAGGGCAAGGCGCTGTACATCGGCGTCTCGGAGTGGACGGCGGACCAGATCCGCCGCGGCTCGGTGCTCGCGAAGGAGCTCGGCTTCCAGCTGATCTCGTCGCAGCCGCAGTACTCGATGCTGTGGCGCGTCATCGAGGGCGAGGTCGTGCCGGCGTCGAAGGAGTGCGGTCTGTCGCAGATCGTCTGGTCGCCGATCGCCCAGGGCGTGCTCTCGGGCAAGTACCTGCCGGGGCAGGCGGCGCCCGCCGGGTCGCGTGCCACGGACGAGAAGGGCGGCGCGAAGATGATCTCGCGCTTCATGAACGATCAGGTGCTGACCGCGGTGCAGGACCTCAGGCCGGTCGCCGACGAGCTGGACCTGACGATGGCGCAGCTCGCCGTCGCCTGGGTGCTGCAGAACGACAACGTGGCCTCGGCGATCGTCGGCGCCTCGCGTCCGGAGCAGGTCGCGGAGAACGTCAAGGCGTCGGGCGTGACGATCCCGGCCGAGCTGATGGCGAAGATCGACGCGGCCCTCGGCGACGTCGTCGAGCACGACCCCGCGAAGACGCGCGAGAACTCGCCGCAGACCCGCGTCGCCTGACCGGCCGCGAGGCGGGGCCCCGCGGCCCCGCCTCGCGCGACGGCGTCAGCTCGGGTAGACGCCGTGCTTCTTGTGGGTCGGGCGGGGGAGGCGCGAGCGGCGGATCTGGAAGGCCCGCGTCACGGAGTACATCATCGTGCCGGGCGGGACGTCCCCGAACTTGGCCTGGAGGCGCTTCTTCAGGCCGCGCCACAGGATCACCGCGTCGATGATCGCGATGCCGAGGAAGCCGTACATCCCGATGAACAGCACGATCGTCAGCTCGGCGATCTGCGTCGCGAAGAACGACCCGAGCAGCATGACCACGGCGATCGGCAGGAAGAACTCGCCGAGGTTCCAGCGCGCGTCCACGTGGTCGCGGGCGTACGCCTTGACCGCGCCCTGGTCGCGCGGCGGCAGGTACTTGGCCAGCTTCGCGTCGGCCGGGTTGTCCATCGCGGCCCTCGTGAGATCGCGGGCCTTGCGCTCCTGCTCCCGGCTCGCCTCGCGCGCGGCCTTGCGGTCGTTCGGGACCAGCGGGCGCTTCCGCGCGGCCTCGACCTCCTTGCGCTTCGGCGTGGGCCGGCCCTTGCCGGACGGCTGATCGGTCACGTCGGAGGGCGTCTCGCCCACGGGCGTCACGGCGGGGTCGGAGGTCTTACTGCGGGAGAACACCGGTCCAGTCTATTCGCTCGGCGGGCCGGCGACGGCGCCGGGCCCGGCATCCCGCGGACCGGGTAGCGTGATCCGGTGACCACGCACAGTTCTTCCTCCCTGGCCGACGACGGCGCTACCGCGCTCCGCTCGCGCGTCGCGGACCTGTTCCCCCAGTTGCAGTCCGACCTCGAGGCGCTCGTGCGCATCCCGGGCGTCGCGTTCTCCGGGTTCGACCAGCGGCACGTCGCGACGTCGGCCGACGCCGTCGCCGCGCTGCTGCGCGGCGCGGGGCTGCCCGAGGTGCAGATCCTGCGCGCGCCGCGGCCGGACGGGACCGACGGCGCCCCCGCCGTCGTCGCCCGCCGCCCCGCGCCCGCCGGCGCGCCGACCGTGCTGCTCTACGCGCACCACGACGTCCAGCCGCCCGGTGACCCGGCGACCTGGGACACCGCCCCGTTCGAGCCGGTGCTCAAGGGCGAGCGGCTCCACGGCCGCGGCGCGGCCGACGACAAGGCGGGCCTGGTGGCCCACCTCGGCGCGCTGCGGGCGCTCGGCGACGACCTGGCCTGCGGGGTCACCGTGTTCGTCGAGGGCGAGGAGGAGGACGGCTCGCCGTCGTTCCGCAACTTCCTGGAGCGCTACCGCGACCTGCTCGCGGCCGACGTCATCGTCGTGGCCGACTCGACCAACTGGAAGATCGGCGTCCCCGCGCTGACGACGTCGCTGCGCGGGCTCGTCGACGGGTACGTGGAGCTCCGCGTGCTGGACCACGCCGTCCACTCGGGGATGTTCGGCGGCCCGGTGCTGGACGCGTACACGCTGCTCGCGCGGCTGATCGCCACGTTCCACGACGGGTCCGGGAACGTCGCGGTCGAGGGGCTCGTCTCGGCGCCGGAACCGGTGGTCGACTACGCGGAGGCCGACTTCCGGGCCGACACCGGGATGCTGCCGGGCACGGAGCTCACCGGGACCGGGTCGATCGCGGGCCGGCTGTGGTGCAAGCCGTCGCTCGCCGTGCTGGGGATCGACGCGACGCCCGCCGAGGCGGCGTCGAACACCATCACACCGGCGGTCCGGGCGAAGCTGTCGCTGCGGCTCGCCCCGGGTCAGGATCCCGGCGCGGCCGCGGACGCGATCGGGAAGCACGTCGCGGCGAACGCTCCGTTCGGCGCGCAGGTGACCTGGACGGTCAAGGAGAAGGGCAAGCCGTTCCTGGCGCCCGCCGACTCGGCGGCGATGCGCGCCGCCCGCGAGGCCTTCGCGGCGGCCTGGGGGACCGACCCGGTGGACATCGGCGTCGGCGGCTCGATCCCGTTCATCGCCGACCTCCTGGAGGTCTTCCCCGCCGCGGCGATCCTGGTCACGGGCGTCGAGGACCCGGACTCCCGCGCCCACGGCGCGAACGAGTCGGTCCACCTCGGCGAGCTGCGCAAGGCGGTGCTTGCCGAGGCCCTCCTCCTGCGCAACATCGCCCGCGGGCTCTAGGGCTCCACGGATTCCGTGACCGGGCGCGGGGCCACGTCCCAGGCCCTGGCCCAGGCGGCGACGTCGTCGGGGAGCCTCGGGCTCTCCGGCGTCGTCGTCAGCCCCTCCGATGCCGCGAGGGCCGCGATGACGGCCGGCGGCGCGATGCGCTCGCCGGTCTTCCGGTGCAGGAAGCGCGCCGCGATGATGCCGCGCGCGCAGAGCTTGCCCCGGCGCAGGAACACCTGCTCCATGTAGAAGCAGCGCTCGTCCCAGCCGATCACCCGGGTGGTGATCTCGAACCTCTCGAAGAGCTGGAGCGACCGCCGGTACTTCATGGTCGACGCCGCCACGACGGCGCCCCAGCTGTTCTCCCGGCTCAGCGGCGTGCCGCCCATCTCGGCGATGTGCCGGAACCGCGCCACGTCCATGAGCTGCAGGTACGAGCCGTTGTTGACGTGCATGAGGATGTCGAGGTCCTGGGGCATGACCCGCATCGAGTAGGTCGACGGGTCCAGCAGGGTCCGGCCGCGGACCTTCTTGCGGGGGAAGACCGCGGTCCACGCGAGCTGCAGCATCCGAGTCATGCCACGGAGGATATACCGCGCACCGCCGGTACTAGATACTTTCCGGGCCGCCGGGCCCGGGCCGCCAGGAGGTTGCTGCGATACGGCCGTGCGGCGCGCCTCACGTCGGCGACGACGCGTGCCCGATCGTGCCGCCAGGACCCGGCGTGCCGCCGAACCACGGCCTGACCGCGGTGTCGTACTCGATCGCGCGGGCCACCGCCTGTGCGGCCGCCGGCGTCTCCAGCCGGGACACCAGGTGCAGCGCCATGTCGATCCCCGCGGTGACGCCGGCCGAGGTGACGACGTCGCCGTCGTCCACGAAGCGGGCCTCCGTGTCGACCATGACGCTGGGATCGAGCTGCACCAGCTCGTCGAAGCTGTCCCGGTGCGTGGTGGCGACCCGCCCGGCCAGGATCCCGGCCGCCGCGAGCACGAGCGCGCCCGTGCACACTCCCGCCACCACGGGCGTCTGCGCGCGCATCGCCCGCAGCCAGTCCAGGTGCCCGGGCCGGTCGATCAGCTCACGCGTGCCGAGGCCCCCGGGGTAGACCAGCAGATGCAGCGGCCCGACGTCGTCGGCCGAGTGCGACGGGACCAGCCGCAGGCCGCGCCCGAGCCGCACGCCCGCGCCGTCCCAGGAGAACGTCGAGACCACCGGGCGCAGCTGCGAGTGGTCCGCCCAGACGGACAGCACCTCGAACGGGCCGACGACGTCGAGCTCCTCGGCGCCGTCGAACACGAAGATCCCGACCCGCACACCGCCGTTGCCGCTCATCGCATCACGCACTCCCTCGCCCGAGGTCCGTCGCCGTCTCCTTGCGGATCAGATCCCTGGCAGCGCCAGCATCTGGTCGAGCGCGACGCGCGCCCAGTGGGCGTCGTCGGCGTCGACCACGATCCGGTTGACCATCCGGCCCGCCGCGAGGGACTCCAGCGCCCACACGAGGTGCGGCAGGTCGATCCGGTTCATCGTCGAGCAGAAGCACACCGTCTTGTCGAGGTAGTGCACCTGCAGGTCGGGGTGCGCGCGTGCCACGCGGCGCACCAGGTTCAGCTCCGTGCCGACGGCCCACGAGGACCCCGGCTCGGCGGCTGCGAGCATCTTGATGATGTACTCCGTGGAGCCCACGTAGTCCGCCGCCGTGACCACCTCGTGCTTGCACTCCGGGTGCACCAGCACGTTGACGTCCGGGACCTGCGCCCGGATGTCCGCGACGTTCTGCGCCGAGAACCGGCCGTGCACCGAGCAGTGACCCCGCCAGAGGATCACCCGCGCGTCCGCGACCTGCTGCCGGGTCAGGCCGCCGTCCGGCTTGCGCGGGTCGAAGACCACGCAGTCGTCCAGCGACAGCCCCAGCTTCTGCACCGCCGTGTTGCGGCCCAGGTGCTGGTCCGGGAGGAAGAGCACCTTCCCGTTCCCGTCCACGCCCTTGGACGTGCCCACCTGGTCGAACGCCCAGCGCAACGCGACCTCGGCGTTCGACGACGTGCACACCGTCCCGCCGTGCCGGCCGGTGAAGGCCTTGATCGCGGCCGTGGAGTTCATGTACGTCACCGGGATGGTGTCGCCGGCCACGCCCAGGTCCTGGAGCACCGCCCAGGCCTCCTCGACCTGGCCGATCTCCGCCATGTCGGCCATGGAGCAGCCCGCCGCCAGATCCGGCAGCACGACCTGCTGCGCGTCCGACGTGAGGATGTCCGCGCTCTCGGCCATGAAGTGCACGCCGCAGAAGACGATGTACTCGGCCTCCGGCCGGGCCGCCGCCTCGCGCGCCAGCTTGAACGAGTCGCCCATGACGTCGGCGAACTCGATCACCTCGTCGCGCTGGTAGTGGTGGCCCAGGACGAACGCGTTCTCGCCCAGCGCGGCCCGCGCCACGCGGGCGCGCTCCACCAGATCGGGGTCGCTCGGCGCGGGCAGATCGCCCGGGCACTCGACCCCACGCTCCGAGCGCAGGTCGCGGCCTTGCCCCAGCAGGAGCAGGGGGGAGGCCGCGGGCTCGGAAAAGTTCTCCAACAGCGTGCTCACGAATCCATGGTTACACACGCCTGTGACACTCCCGGGGCCGGTCCCACGACCTCCGCCGCCTGATCGGCGCGCTGCCGCGCGACCGGCCCGTCGATCCGGGGGCGACGTGACGCGCGCCCGGCCGCGTAGCCTCAGGGCATGCATGTGGTGGTGATCGCACAGGGCAGCGACGTCGCTGCCGAGGTGGCGCAGGCCTGGCGTTCCGCGGTCCCGGGGGTGAGCGCCGAGGCGCGCGGCGTCCGCGTCGTGCGCCCGCCGTCACCGAGGGCGCCGAGGCCGCCGGGGTGGCCCGGCGACGCGGGACGCGGGGACGACTCCCCGTCCGGGGACGACGCCGGGCCCCACGGCGGACCCGCGGCCGACGCCGCCCGCCGCGCCGTCGTCGTCGCCGGGACCAGCCTGGGCATCGGGGCGCCGCCACCGGAACCTCCGGGCCCGGCCGCGCCGCGTTCCGCCCTGCCCGCCGCGGAGGCCGCCGAGCTGTCCAGGGCCGTGGCGTCGTCCGACGTCGTCGTCGCCCGCGTCGCCGTGCTCGACGCCGGCAGCCTGCGCGCGGGCCCCGTCGCCGAGGCCGCCGCGGCGGCCGCGCCGCATGCCGTCCCCGTGGTGGCGCTCGCGGAACGGGTGGAGGTGAGCCGGCGCGAGCTGGCGTCGGCGGGGCTCAGCGGCGCCCACGAGATCGAGGGCGCCGACGTCGCGCGCGTGGCGCGCTCCTGGACCCCGGGCTGGGCCTGAACCCGGGGGCGGGCGTGCGCGGGGCCCGGGGCCCGCAGCGCGGGCAGTGACCGGGGTCACGGACCGTCGCGGGGACCGGGCGTAGGATCGGGAACAGAACTCGCCGGGCCGGTGTTGCCAGCCCACGAGAAGACCCGCCAAAGGCCGCGCGCCGCGCGCCCGACGCACCGATCAGGAGCAGACATGACCGAGACCGCCTCCGGCATCGCAACTCACGCAGTGAACCTCACCGACGTCGCGGCCGAGAAGGTCCGCAGCCTGCTGGAGCAGGAGGGGCGCGACGACCTGCGCCTGCGCGTCGCCGTGCAGCCCGGCGGCTGCTCCGGCCTGATCTACCAGCTGTACTTCGACGAGCGCGTCCTCGAGGCGGACGCGGTGCGCGACTACGACGGCGTCGAGGTCGTCGTCGACAAGATGAGCGTCCCCTACCTCGAGGGCGCCACGATCGACTTCGCGGACACGATCGAGAAGCAGGGCTTCACGATCGACAACCCGAACGCCGGCAGCGCCTGCGCCTGCGGCGGTTCCTTCAGCTGACCCCGTCCGACGGCGGCCGCCGGATCCTCACCTCGAGGGCCCGGCGGGCGCCCTCGCTTCGTTCGTGCCCGAGGAGTGACCGAGACCGGCCGCGCTGCCGGACCCGATGGCGGAACACGGGCACGATCCGGGCCGGTGGGCCGGGGCCGAGACGGCGGTGGGAGGATTTCAGGGTGGAAGCTGCGGGGAGCCGGGTGCATCTCGACAACGGCGGGCGGGCGGTGCTGCATCCGCTGGCGCGGCAGGCGGTGCTGCAGGCGCTGGACGACGGGTGGGCCGATCCGCGGCGGCTGCATGCCGAGGGACGCCGCGCGGCGCGCCTGATCGACGGAGCCCGGGAGGCTGTGGCCGCGGTGCTGGGCGCGCGGACCGAGGAGGTGCGGTTCACGCCGGGTCACACGGCGGCGCTCCACCGGGCGGTCGTCGCGGGAGCCGCCGGACGGCGCCGGGCGGGCGACCGGATCGTCGTCGGGGCGACCGAGCGTGCGGCTGTGCTGCACGCGGCGGAGCTCGCGGGCGAGCCGGTCAAGGTTCCGGTGGACGTGCTCGGACGGGTCGACGCCGAGGCCTTCGCCGAGGCAGTGGCCGGCTCCGGCGTCGCGCTCGCCGCGCTGCAGCACGCGAACGGCGAGGTCGGGACGGTGCAGCCCGTGGAACGGGCGCACGAGGCGGCGCGGGCCGCGGGTGTCCCGCTGCTGGTGGACGCGGGGGCGAGCCTGGGGCACGTCGTCGTCCCGGGGACCTGGGACCTGCTCGCCGCCGATCCCGCCGACTGGGGCGGGCCGTCCGGGGTGGGGGTGCTCGCCGCGCGGCAGCGCGTACGGCTCGCCGCGACCGGCCCCGAGGACCCGGAGCCGTGGGCGCCGGGCGGCGTGAGCGTGCCGCTCGCGTTCGCGGCGGCGGTCGCGCTGCAGGCGGTGCGGGCGGACCTGGACGAGGCGGCGGCCCGGCGGCGGTCGCTGGTCGACCGGATCCGGGCGGCCGTGGCGGACGTGCCCGACGTGGAGGTCGTGGGCGATCCGGACGGCCGCCTGCCGCACGTCGTGACGTTCTCCTTCCTCTACGTCGACGGCGAGGCGCTGGTCACCGAGCTCGACCGGGAGGGTTTCGCCGTCGGCTCCGGATCGGCGTGCACCGCGAGCACGCTCGAGCCGTCGCACGTGCTCGCCGCGATGGGCGTGCTCACGCACGGCAACGTGCGGATCGCGCTCGACAGGACGACGACGCCGGACGACGTCGGCCGGTTCCTCGCGGTGCTGCCCGGGGCCGTGTCCCGGGTGCGGGAGCGGCTGGGGGTGCACGGGCTGTGACGGACGGGCCCGGCGAGACCGCAGAGACGATCGACGCGCGCGGGCTGCGGTGCCCGCTGCCGGTGATCCGGCTCGCCGCGCGGGCGAAGGCCGCGGCGGACGGGACGCGGATCACGGTGCTGGCGACCGATCCGGCCGCGCGGTACGACGTGCCCGCGTGGGCGCGCATGCGCGGGCACGAGATGGCCGGGGCGAGCGAGACGGACGGTGTGTGGACGCTCACGGTCCGGGTGCGACGTTCTGACACCTGACGCGGGAGTGTCCGCACCTGAGCCGCTGGAATGCGGCGGAAGGCCGGAGTGCGTGACTCGTCACACTTGAAGTCCCGCTGTCGGTCATCGCGGGTAGCCTGAGCGCGTTAGGCTGCCACCTATCAGTAGGTTCTGCGTGGAGCCCGCGTGCACGCCGTGAAGTGCACCGGTACGCCCGCCGGACGAGACGTGAAAGGCCACCCTTGCACTCGAAGCCCTCGACCCGCGCGCCGCGGGCCGCTCTGCGTGCGTCGGCACTCGCCGTCGCGGTCGCGGTGCTGGCCACCGGATGCGCCAGCGACTCCGCATCACGCGGCTATCTCCCCGGCTACGAGGACGGGGAGGTGACGAATCAGACCGCCGACATCACCCAGCTGTGGGTGGGCTCGTGGGTCGCGGCTCTCCTCGTGGGCGTGATCACCTGGGGCCTGATCCTGTGGTGCGTCGCCGCCTACCGGAAGCGCCGTGACGACCACCGGCTCCCGGTGCAGACCCGCTATCACATGCCGCTCGAGATCATGTACACGGTGGTCCCCACCCTCATGATCCTCGGCCTGTTCTGGCACACCGACCGCGTGATGACCGAGATCACGGACCCGGCCGAGGAGGCCGAGGTCCACATCCAGGTCGTCGGCAAGCAGTGGAGCTGGGACTTCAACTACCTCGACGAGGGCGTCTACGAGTTCGGCGAGCACGAGGCCGAGCCCGGCGAGGTCACCGACGAGGAGCTGGTGGACGGCGAGCCGGGCACCGATGTCGAGGTGCCCACCCTCTACCTGCCGGTCGGGAAGACCGTCGAGTTCCAGCTCGACTCGCGGGACGTGAACCACTCCTTCTGGATCCCCGCCTTCCTCTACAAGGAAGACATGATCCCGCACCACACGAACTACTACCAGGTGACCCCCGAGCGCGAGGGCACGTACGCCGGCAAGTGCGCGGAACTCTGCGGTGAGTTCCACTCCGGCATGCTGTTCAACGTGAAGGTCGTCTCCCCGGAGGAGTTCGACGCCCACATGGACGAGCTGCGTGCCGCGGGCCAGACCGGCGAGCTCGGTCTCGACCTCGTGCGCGAGCAGGGTCCCGTCGACGCCGAGGAGGCTGAGCACTGATGGCCACCGCGACCCACGCGGAGGTGATTCCCGGGCTGCGCGAGGACCGCCAGTCCTTCGGGAGCACCCTGGTCAAGTGGATCACGTCCACCGACCACAAGGTGATCGGGTACATGTACCTGATCACGTCGTTCCTGTTCTTCTGCATCGGCGGCCTGATGGCCCTGGTCATCCGCGCCGAGCTGTTCGAGCCGGGCATCCAGCTGGTGCAGAGCAAGGAGCAGTACAACCAGCTCTTCACCATGCACGGCACGATCATGCTGCTGCTGTTCGCTACCCCGCTGTTCGCGGGCTTCGCGAACGTGATCATGCCGCTGCAGATCGGCGCGCCCGACGTCGCGTTCCCGCGCCTGAACATGTTCGCCTTCTGGCTGTTCCTGTTCGGCGGGCTCATCGCCTCGGCCGGCTTCTTCACGCCGCAGGGCGCCGCCTCGTTCGGCTGGTTCGCCTACGCGCCGTTGTCGTCGACGACCTTCAGTCCGGGGCTGGGCGGTGACCTGTGGGTCTTCGGCCTGGCGCTCGGTGGTTTCGGCACGATCCTGGGTGCGGTCAACTTCATCACCACGATCATCACGATGCGCGCGCCGGGCATGACGATGTTCCGGATGCCGATCTTCACCTGGAACACGCTGGTCACCAGCCTCCTGGTGCTGATGGCCTTCCCGCCGCTGGCCGCCGCGCTGTTCGCGCTCGGCGCGGACCGCCGCCTGGGCGCGCAGGTGTTCAACCCGGAGAACGGCGGGGCGCTGCTGTGGCAGCACCTGTTCTGGTTCTTCGGCCACCCCGAGGTGTACATCATCGCGCTGCCGTTCTTCGGCATCGTCTCGGAGATCCTGCCGGTGTTCTCGCGCAAGCCGATCTTCGGGTACACCGGCCTGATCTACGCGACGATCGCGATCGCCGCGCTGTCCGTGACGGTGTGGGCGCACCACATGTACGTGACCGGTGCCGTGCTGCTGCCGTTCTTCGCCTTCATGACGATGCTCATCGCGGTCCCGACCGGCGTGAAGTTCTTCAACTGGATCGGCACGATGTGGCGCGGGAAACTCACCTTCGAGACGCCGATGCTGTGGAGCATCGGCTTCCTGGTGACGTTCCTCTTCGGCGGCCTGACCGGCATCATCCTGTCGAGCCCGGCGCTGGACTTCTCGCTGTCGGACTCCTACTTCGTCGTCGCGCACTTCCACTACGTGGTGTTCGGCACCGTGGTGTTCGCGATGTTCGCGGGCTTCTACTTCTGGTGGCCCAAGTGGACCGGCAAGATGCTCTCGGAGCGGCTCGGCAAGGTCCACTTCTGGCTGCTGTTCATCGGCTTCCACATGACCTTCCTCATCCAGCACTGGCTGGGCGTGTGGGGCATGCCGCGCCGGTACGCGGACTACATGCCGCAGGAGGGCTTCACGATCGCGAACCAGGTGTCCACGATCGGTGCGTTCATCCTGGCCGCGTCCACGCTGCCGTTCCTGTGGAACGTGTACACGACGGCGCGCAACGCGCCCAAGGTCACCGTCGACGACCCGTGGGGCTACGGCCGCTCGCTCGAGTGGGCCACGGCCTGCCCGGTGCCGCGCCACAACTTCACGTCGCTGCCCCGTATCCGCAGCGAGTCGCCGGCCTTCGACCTGCACCACCCCGAGGTCGTCGCCATGGAGCACCCGGAGTACCACCGGACCCTGGGCGACAACGTCTACGGCGAGGCCGACCGGCGGGGCCAGGACGTCCAGGCCCGGGAGCGCGCGCTGAACGACGGCGGCGTGCCGGAGCAGAGCAGCACGAAGATCGTGGACGAGCCCGACGAGGGGGCAGGCAAGTGAAGATCGAGACCAGGCTGTTCATCGCCGGAGCGCCCCTGTTCTTCCTGGCCGCCGGCGTCTACGCGTGGTGGACGTACAGCACCCCCGAGGGCTGGGAGCCCGTGGGCACCCTGTGCATCCTCCTCGTGGGCGCGATGGTGCTCATGGTGGGGGCGTACCTCGCCCTGACCGCCCGGCGCATCGACGAGCGCCCCGAGGACAAGCTGGACGCCGAGATCGCGGACGCCGCCGGTGACCAGGGCGTGTTCGCGCCCTGGAGCTGGTGGCCGCTGGCGATCGCGGCGTCGGCCGCCATCGGCTTCCTGGCGATGGCCGTCGGCTGGTGGATGCTGTTCATCGCCTTCCCGATGGCGATCATCGCGCTGGTCGGCTGGGTCTTCGAGTACTCGCGGGGTCAGCACGCGCACTGAGGTCCCGCAAGCACGAGAGAACCCCGCGAGCTCCGGCTCGCGGGGTTCTCTCGTTGCGGCGGGGAAGACGGGGGAGCAGGGCTGCCGCGGCTCTGCCTCGCCCTACCTCGCCGCCTCGATCCAGCGGCGCAGCGTCTCCTGCGTGGCGCCGCTGTCGATCGACGTCGCGGCGTGGCCCAGGCCCGCCGCGAGCCGGTCCGTCAGGGGGCCGGTCGCCGTGCCCTCCAGGGAACCGTCCGCCACCAGGGCGGCGGCCGCGTTGAGCAGCACGGTCTCCCGGATCGGGCCGCGGTCCTCGCCCGCGAAGACGCGGCGCGCGACGTCCGCGTTGTAGGCGGCGTCGGCCCCCTTCAGGTCCTCGACCTTGATGCGGGTCAGGCCGAGGTCGGCCGCCGCGTCGAGCCGGTGCTCGACGACGTCGCCGTCGCGCACCTCCCAGATCGTGGTGCCCGCGGTGGCCGCGAGCTCGTCGAGCCCCTCGTCGCCGCGGAACACCAGCGCGCTCGTGCCGCGCTGCGCGAACACGCCCGCCATGAGCGGCGCCATCCGCGCGTCGGCGCAGCCGACGGCGGTCGCGTGCGGCTGTGCCGGGTTGGTCAGCGGGCCCAGGAAGTTGAACGCGGTGCGCATCCCGAGCTCCTTGCGCGCGACGGCCGCGTGCCGCATCGCGGGGTGGAACACCTGCGCGAAGCAGAACGTGATCCCCGCGTCCCGGGCGATCCGGGCGACGCGCTCGGCCGGATGGTCCAGCCGGATGCCGAGCTCCTCCAGGACGTCGGCGCTGCCGGACTTCGACGACGCCGCCCGGTTCCCGTGCTTGACCACGCGGATCCCGGTGCCCGCGAGCACCACGGCGGCCATCGTCGAGATGTTCACGGTGTGCGCGCCGTCGCCGCCCGTGCCGACCAGGTCGACCGCCGGGCCGGGCACCTCGATCCGGGTGGCGTGGCCGAGCATCGACTCCACGAGGCCGTCGAGCTCGTCGACGGTCTCGCCCTTGACGCGCAGCGCGACGAGGAAGCCGGCGAGCTGCACCGGGGTGACCTCGCCGGTCATCACCTGGTCCATCGCCCAGGCCGCGCGCTGCTTGCCGAGGTCCTCGCCGGCGACGAGGGCGGCGAGCAGACCGCCGAAGGTCGGCGGGTTCCGTGTCGTGGCGTCCGCCACCGCCGGCGTCGGAGTGCTCACAGCAGGCCTGCCACGGCATGCTGCAGGGCGATGGGGTCGAGCGGCCGCGAGACGGCGGCGTCGGCCTGGGACCACGAGGCCAGCCACGCGTCCTGCGGGCGTCCGGTCAGCACGAGCACCGGCGGGCACTCGTAGAGCTCGTTCTTCACCTGCCGCGCCAGCCCGAGGCCACCCGCCTTGTCGGCCTCGCCGTCGAGGACGAGGAGGTCCCACCGGCCGGTGTCGGCCGCGTCGACGACGGCGGCGGGGGTGGCCACCTCCTGCCAGACGATCTCGGGGGCGCCGGCGGAGATCCGCGGGCCGACGGCGAGCCGGACCTGCTCGCGGACCGTGCGGTCGTCGCTGTACAGCAGGATCCGCGGGGCAGTGGTACGGGGCGCAGTGCTCACATCAGTCATCGAAGGGCATCCTCTCGCGGGTCATTCCCTGCGCATCGTGGCACATCACGGGCTCCCGCGGCAGGGTGGTCCGCCCACCTTTTCATGGCACTGTGCCCGCGCGCGTCAGCAAGCGAGGACTTTGTGACATTCTTCGCTTGCCCACCTGCCCCTGCGGTCATCAGCCGCCGTCGATGTCGGCAATAATGGCTGACGTGTCGACCGCAACGGCTGCAGCCACTCACACCCATCAGCATGTGACCGTGAACCGACCGAACCCCGTGTCGGTCGGGACCATCGTCTGGCTCGCGAGCGAACTCATGTTCTTCGCGGCCCTCTTCGCGATGTACTTCACGGTGCGGCAGGTGCTCCCCCCGGAGGAGTGGGCCGCGCAGGCGGACAAGCTCAACATCCCGTTCTCCGCGCTCAACACCACCGTCCTGGTGCTCTCCTCGGTGACGTGCCAGATGGGCGTGCTCGCCGCCGAGCGCTTCCAGCCGCGGCGGCGCGGGGGCGTCCTGGCCTTCTGGTCGTGGGGGATGAACGAGTGGATGGCCCTGACCTACCTCATGGGCGCCTTCTTCATCGGCGGTCAGGTGCTGGAGTACGCCGAGCTGGTCGAGCACGGCCTGAGCATCTCGTCCAGCCCCTACGGGTCGGTCTTCTACCTGACCACGGGCTTCCACGGCCTGCACGTGGTGGGCGGTCTGCTCGCCTTCCTCTTCCTGCTGGGCCGGTCGTTCGCGGCCCGGCGGTTCGGGCACCACGAGGCCACCACGGCCATCGTCGTGTCCTACTACTGGCACTTCGTCGACGTGGTGTGGATCGCGCTGTTCTTCGTGATCTACATCCTGCAGTAACCTCCCGCGGTCCGGTCGAGGGGCAGTTCCCGCGGGAGTGTCACATCCTGGGCCGCTGGGTCGTCTTATTAGAAGCAAGCACTCTCACGTACGAGACGAGGATCAATCCGTGAAGGCACTCGCCGCCCGCAGGCATCACCGGCTGGCGCCGGTCGTGCTCCTGCTGCTGGCGCTGCTGGTCACCGGCGGCGTCTACGCCGCCCTGGCGCCGACGCAGGCGCAGGCCGAGACCGTCAGCACCGAGGACATCGAGACGGGCAAGAAGCTCTTCCAGGCGAACTGCGCCACCTGCCACGGCCCCAGCGCCGAGGGCACCGAAGGCGTGCCGTCACTGGTGGGCGTCGGCGCCGCCGCGGTCGACTTCCAGGTCTCGACGGGCCGCATGCCCATGCAGGCCAACGGCCCGCAGGCCGAGGCGAAGCCGGCGCAGTTCGACGCCGAGGACACCGCCGCGCTGGTCGCCTACGTCTCCTCGCTCGGCCCCGGCCCGGCGATCCCGACGGACGAGCAGATCGACCCCGCGCTGGGTGACGCGTCCAACGGCATGGCGCTGTTCCGCACGAACTGCGCGATGTGCCACAACGCGGTCGGCGCCGGCGGCGCGCTGAGCGAGGGCAAGTTCGCCCCGTCCCTGTGGGAGACCAGCGAGCGCAACATCTATCAGGCAATGCAGACCGGCCCGCAGTCGATGCCGGTGTTCAACGACGCCAACGTCACCCCGGACGAGAAGCGCGACATCATCGCGTTCCTGGTCGAGCAGCGGGAGGGTTCCGCGGGCGGAGCCGCGCTCGGTGCCCTCGGCCCCGTCAGCGAGGGTGTGTGGGCCTGGGTCGTCGGCCTGGGCCTGCTGATCGGTGCGGCCGTCTGGATCGGAGCGAAGTCCTCGTGAGCGACAAGAATCACCTCAACGAGCCGTCGTCCGAGCTGACGACGCACACCGGCGCGAGCACGGAGCTCGCCGTCCAGGACAAGTTCACGGACCCGGGCGTCCCCGCGCACCGGCCGCGGCTGGCCGATATCGACCCGAAGTCGGCCAAGCGGAACGAGCGGATCGTCATCTGGCTGTTCGTCCTGTCCTGCCTCGGCGCGATCGGCTCCGTGGTCGCCTACGTGGCCGTCCCGCCGGACGGCACGACCGAGGGCGTGCGCACCTCGACCCTGCTGCTCGGCCTCGGCATCGCGGTCTCGCTGCTCGGGATCGGCATCGCGGGCATCCAGTGGGCCAAGGCCCTGATGGCCGACACCGAGATGGTCCAGGAGCGGCACCCGATCCGCAGCTCGGACGAGGTGCGGGCGGACGCCGTCAAGGACCTCAACGACGGCCTCGAGGACTCCGGCGTCGTCGGGCGGCGTGGCCTGCTCAAGGGCGCCGCGGTCTCGGCGCTGGCGCTGTTCCCGCTGACGATCGCGGTTCCGCTGATCGGCTCGGTGGGCGGGGACTGGAACGTCTCTAAGTTCAAGCACACCATGTGGAAGAAGGGCACCCGGCTCGCGATCGACCCCTCCGGGCGCCCGATCAAGGTCAGCGACGTGAACATCGGCTCCGCGTTCCACGTCATCCCCGAGACGAGCGAGGAGTACCGCGAGTCGCACGAGTGGATCACCGAGAAGTCCAAGGCCGTCGTCCTCATGGTGCGGTTGCGTCCTGAGGAACTCAAGTCCGACCAGTCGCCCGAGGGCGAGCAGTGGTCGCACGAGGGCATCGTCGCCTACTCCAAGATCTGCACGCACGTCGGCTGCCCGGTCGCTTTGTACGAGCAGCAGACCCACCACCTCCTGTGTCCCTGCCACCAGTCCACGTTCGACGTCGCCGACAGCGCGAAGGTGGTGTTCGGCCCCGCGAAGCGCCCGCTTCCGCAGCTGCCGATCACGGTCGACGACGAGGGCTATCTCGTGGCTCAGGGCGACTTCGCCGAACCCATCGGCCCGAGCTTCTGGGAGCGTCTGAAGTGAGTACCGCACACGACACCGCCAAGGCCGGGGCACCGCTGCCCGAGCCCACCACCCGCGCCGGGAAGGCAGCGGACTACCTCGACCAGCGCACCAGCATTGGTGCGGCGGTCAAGGAGTTCGCCCGCAAGGTGTTCCCGGACCACTGGTCCTTCATGCTCGGCGAGATCGCGCTCTACAGCTTCATCTCGCTGCTGATCTCCGGCGTCTTCATCGCCATGTTCTTCGAGCCGTCGATGGCGCTGACCGAGTACCACGGTGAGCACCCGGCCAACATGCACGGGCAGACCATGTCCGTGGCCTTCGCCTCCACCGTGGACATGTCGTTCGAGGTCCGCGGCGGCCTGCTGATGCGCCAGCTGCACCACTGGTCCGCGCTGATCTTCCTGGCGTCGATCGTCGTGCACATGATGCGCGTGTTCTTCACCGGCGCCTTCCGCAAGCCGCGCGAGCTCAACTGGCTCGTCGGCTGCACGCTGCTGATCCTCGGCCTGCTCGCCGGCTTCTCCGGCTACTCGCTGCCGGACGACGTCCTGTCGGGCAACGGCCTGCGCATCACCGACGGCGTGGTCAAGGCGATCCCGGTGATCGGCTCCTTCGCGTCGTACCTGATCTTCGGCGGGGAGTTCCCGGGCGAGCACATCGTGCCGCGCCTGTTCACGATCCACATCCTGATCGTCCCCGCGCTGATCCTCGCGCTGATCGCCCTGCACCTGTTCCTCATGGTGCTGCACAAGCACACGCAGTACCCGGGCGGCGGCCGCACCGACAACAACGTCGTCGGCTACCCGGCGCTGCCGGTCTACGTGGCGAAGATGGCCGGCAACTTCTTCATCGTGTTCGGCGTGCTCGTGCTCATGGGCGCGACGATGGCGATCAACAACGTGTGGAACTACGGCCCGTTCGACCCGTCGCCGGTGTCCGCCGGCGCCCAGCCGGACTGGTACATGCTCTTCCTGGAGGGGGCGCTACGCCTCATGCCGGGCCAGGGCACCGAATGGGAGATCCTCGGCTACACGCTGTCCTGGAACATCCTGGTCCCGGCGCTGGTCATCCCCGGTATCTTCTTCGGGTTCCTGTTCATGTACCCGTTCGTCGAGGCCAAGGTCTCCGGCGACAACCGCGAGCACCACGTGCTGGACCGTCCGCGCAACGTCCCGGTGCGCACCGCGCTGGGCGTCGCGTTCCTGGCGGACTTCATCCTGCTCGCGGCGGCCGGCTCGAACGACCTCATCGCGACGCACTTCGGGTTGTCGATCAACACGATCACCTGGGTGTACCGGATCCTGTTCTTCGTGCTGCCGGTGGCCGCGTTCTGGGTCACGAAGCGCATCTGCCTCGGCCTGCAGCGCAAGGACCGCGAGCTGGTGCTGCACGGCCACGAGTCCGGCCGCGTGGTGCGGTACGCCAACGGCGAGTACGTCGAGGTGCACACCCCGCTCGACGACCAGGAGCGCTGGCTGCGCGTCAACTACGACGCCCCGAAGCCGCTGCAGCTCGAGCCCCAGACCGACGCGCGCGGGGTCAAGCGCAAGGGTTACCGTGGGGACAAGACGTGGCACCGCGTGTCCAAGTTCTTCTACGAGGACCGCGTGGAGCCCGTCACGCCGATCGAGCTGGCCGCCGCTCACTCGCACGGTGAGCACGACCGGCTCGAGGCCTCGCACGACGCCACGCCTGCCGCCATCGGCACCGGCCGTTCCGGTGGCACCGACTCGCAGGGGCACTGAGCACCCTGCGGAACCCAACCGACGGCCCGGTTCCTCATTCGCTGCTGCGGCGGGTGAGGAGCCGGGCCGTCGACGTTTCATCGAGAGAGGAAACACTGCACATGGCTGAGTACAAGCTCCCCGACCTGAGCTACGACTACGGGGACCTCGAGCCGCACATCTCGGCGAAGGTGATGGAGCTGCACCACTCCAAGCACCACGCGACCTACGTCAAGGTGGCGAACGAGACGCTCGAGAAGCTGGCCGAGGCGCGCGACAAGGGCGACCTGAGCTCGATCAACCAGCTCGAGAAGAACCTCGCGTTCAATCTCGGTGGCCACGTCAACCACTCCGCCTTCTGGACCAACATGTCCCCCCAGGGCGGCGGCGAGCCCGAGGGTGAGATCGCCACGGCGATCGACGAGCACTTCGGTTCGTTCGAGAAGTTCAAGGCGCACTTCACCGCGGTCGCCACGACGGTGCAGGGCTCCGGCTGGGCCATCCTGGCCTGGGACTCCATCGGCGAGAAGCTCGTCATCGTCCAGCTCTTCGACCAGCAGGGCAACATCCCGATGGGCCTCACGCCGATCGTGCTGCTCGACTGCTGGGAGCACGCGTACTACCTGGACTACCTCAACGTCCGCCCGGACTACATCAAGGCCTGGTGGAACATCGTCAACTGGGCTGACGCCTCGGAGCGCCTCGCCCGCGCGAAGACCCAGACCTCGGGCCTGATCATCCCGGCCGTCACGGTCTGAGCCTGCGGCCCAGCGCGTCAACCGGTCCCCCGGGCCGCGGGTCACCCGCGGCCCGGGGGACCGTTTCGTGCCCGAGAGCTCAGTCGTCCAGGCCGAGCGCGAAGGCCTGTTCCAGGTCCTTGCTCGAGTAGGCGCGGAAGGCGATCAGGGTCTCCGTGCGGGTGATGCCCGGGACCTTGTTCACGTGGTCGGCGACGACGCCGGCCAGCTCCTCGTGCTCGTGCACGCGGACGATGGCGACGAGATCGACCTTCCCGGTCACGGAGAAGACCTCGGTCACGCCGGGGATGTTCGTGACGGCCTCGGCCACCTCGGGGATGCGGGCGGTCTCGGCGTCGATGAGGACGATGGCGGTCAGCATGGCCTCATCGTAATCACGCGTTCACAAGGACGTGTGACGCCCGCCATATCTGACGTAGACACTTGGCTCCGGCAACGGCACGATGGTGCGTCATGAGGGAGTCTCGTCATGAGTGAGGTCTCGGAGCGTACGTCGTCGCGTGCCAAGGAGCTGCTCGCCCTGGTGCGCGGCCAGGGGCGGATCGAGGTGAGCGAGTCCGCGCGGCAGCTCGGCGTCTCCCAGGAGACCGTGCGCCGCGAGCTGCGCAAGCTGGAGGCCCAGGGGCTGATCCGGCGCAGCTACGGCCTGGCGTTCCCGGTCGAGTCGAGCACGTTCGAGACGGCGCTGGCCGAGCGCACCCAGAACTTCCCGGAGGAGAAGGCCCGCATCGCTGCCGAGGCCGCCCGCCGGGTGGGGGAGGCGCGCACGATCTTCATCGACGAGGGCTTCCAGTCCCTGCTCGTCGCCCGTGCCCTGCCGGACGACCACGACCTGACCGTGGTGACCACCTCGCTGCCGATCGCCTCGGACCTGTCAGCCCGGGACAACCTCCAGGTGATCATCGTGGGCGGCCGCGTCCGGGGCAACACGCTCGGCGTCGTCGACGGCTGGGCCACCGACATGCTGCGCAACTTCCGCATGGACCTGGCGTTTATCGGGGCCAACGGCGTGACGGTCGCGGACGGCCTGACGACGCCCGACCCCGCCGTCGCGCACGTCAAGGCCGCGGCCATCGCCTGCAGCCACCGGAAGATCTTCATGGGTGCCCACCACAAGTTCGGCGTGACGAGCTTCGTGCGCTTCGCCGAGCTGCGCGAGTTCGAGGTCTTCGTGACCGGCGTGGAGCTCCCGGCGGCCCGCGCCCGGATGTTCACCGAGGCGGGCGCCCACCTCGTCCAGGTCTGACGCGCTGACCGTTCGGTCAGTCAGCGTTTCCGGTTCGTGCCCGTTCTCGGGGGTCTTCCGAGGGTGCCCGGCGGCGGGATCGCTGCTCCCCGCTGCGATCGTCGCCCCGGCGCAGTTCCTTCCGGTGCCCGTTGCCGGACCGTTCGTGACCGGTTCACCACGGCGTCCGTTGACCCGTGGCCGGGGCCGTCACAGCATGTGCCTGGCGGCGGGCCGCGCGATCACGACGCGGGAGGCCGGACGGACCACGACGAAGGGACGGGCGATGACGCTCACACCGAGGACGACACGGAAGCCGGCGACGCGCCGCGGGATGGTCCGGGGAGCGATCCCGGCGGCGCTGACCGCGGGCGCGCTGGTCCTGGCGGGCTGCGCGGGCGCCGGCGGGGGCGGCGGGACCACGGACGGGGACGGCGCCGTCGAGCTCACGCTCGCGACCGTCAACAACCCGCAGATGAAGGACATGGAGGAGCTCAAGAGCCACTTCGAGGACGAGCACCCCGGCATCACGGTGAACTTCGTGCAGATGGAGGAGAACGACCTGCGCGACGCCGTGACCAAGGACATCGCCACCGGCGGCGGCCAGTACGACATCGTCACGATCGGCTCCTACGAGGTGCCGATCTGGGCGCAGAACGGCTGGCTCACCGACCTCACCGAGCCCCTGGCGTCGGACGCGGCCTACGACGCCGACGACCTGTTCGCCCCGGTCAAGGACGTCGTCTCCGCCGACGGCAAGCTGTACGCGGTGCCGTTCTACGGCGAGTCGTCGATGCTCATGTACAACAAGGAGATCCTCGACGACGCCGGGATCGAGGTCTCCGAGCACCCCACCTGGGACGAGGTGGCGGACGCGGCCCGCGAGGTCGACTCGGGCAAGGTCGACGGCATCTGCCTGCGCGGCAAGCCCGGCTGGGGCGAGGTCATGGCGCCCATGACCACCGTCGTGCAGACGTTCGGCGGCACCTGGTTCGACGCCGACTGGAACGCCCGGGTCAGCGACCCGGAGTTCGCCGAGGGCGTGCAGTTCTACGTCGACCTGGTGAACGACGCCGGACCGGCCGACCCGGTCTCGACCGGCTTCACCGAGTGCCTCAACACCGTCTCCCAGGGCAAGGCCGCGATGTGGGTCGACGCGACGGTCGCCGCCGGCCTGCTGGAGGACCCGGAGACGTCCGCGGTGGCGGGGAAGATGGGCTATGCCCACGCCCCGGTGCACAAGACCCAGGAGTCCGGCTGGCTCTGGTCGTGGAACCTGGCGATCCCGGGGACCACCCAGGAGCGGGAGGCCGCGATCGAGTTCGTCAAGTGGGCCACGAGCAAGGAGTACCACCAGCTCGTCGGCGAGGAGCTGGGCTGGACCCGCGTCCCGCCGGGCGCCCGCCAGTCGACCTACGACATCCCGGAGTACGTCCAGGCGGCCGAGAGCTTCGCGCCGATCACCCAGGACATCATGCTCTCGGTCGACCCCACGAAGCCCGGCCTGCACGAGCAGTCGTGGACCGGCATCCAGTACGTGACCATCCCGGAGTTCCAGGACCTGGGCAACCAGGTGTCGCAGGACCTGTCCGACGTGTTCTCCGGCCGCAGCGAGCTCGGGCCCGTGCTGGACCGCGCGCAGCAGCTCGCGCAGGCGGCCGGGGAGGCGCAATGACGGCCAGGGCAGCCGCGGCCGTACCCGGGACGGCGACCAGGGGCACGACGCCACGGGCGCCCGCGGCCGCGGCGCGGGCGACGACCCGCCCGGCGTCGTCCCGCCGCCGGCAGGACCTGCTGGTCTCCCGCGCCCTGCTCTGGCCCGCGCTCGTGGTGGCCGTGGTGCTCACGCAGGTCCCGATGCTCGCCACGGTCTACTACTCCTTCCAGGAGTGGAACCTGCTGCGGCCGGGTCAGCGCGGGTTCGCCGGGTTCGGCAACTACGCGAAGGTGCTGTCCGACGGCTCGTTCCTGTCGTCGCTCGGCTCGACCGTCCTGGTGACCGGTTCCGCCGTCGTCGGCGCGACCCTGCTCGGCCTGCTGTTCGCCGTGCTGCTGGACCGGAAGTTCGCGGGCCGCAGCGTGGCCCGCACGCTGATGATCACGCCGTTCCTCGTCATGCCCGCGGCGGCGGCGCTGATCTGGAAGTGGTCGATCCTCGACGTCACCTACGGCATGGCCAACTGGTTCCTGTCCCTCGTCGGCATCGGGCCGGTCGCCTGGAACACCGAGCTGCCGGCGCTCACCGTGATCGCCGTCCTGATCTGGCAGTACACGCCGTTCGCGATGCTCATCCTGCTCGCGGGGCTGCAGTCGCAGTCCCGCGAGGTCCTCGAGGCGGCGGGGGTCGACGGCGCCGGGCCCTGGCGGACCTTCACCGCCATCACCCTGCCGCACCTGCGGCAGTACGTCGAGATCACGGTGCTGCTGGCCACCATCCTGCTGCTCCAGGTGTTCGACCCCGTCGCGATCATGACCAAGGGCACCGGCGGCAGCAAGACGCTGTCCTACCTGCTGTACGAGCGGGCGTTCGTCGGCCTGGAGGTCGGCGAGGCCGCCGCCTACGGCGTCATGACGGTGATCGTGACGATCCTGGTCGCGACCGTCGCGCTGCGCACGCTGTTCAAGGTGTTCTCCGCGGAAGGACTGATGAACCGATGACCTCGATCCTCCCGGGGCCCGTCACCACGCGGGCGCGGCAGGCCGCGCGCCGCCCCCGGGCCGTGACCCGGCGGACGCGTGACCTGCTGCTGACCACCGTGACCTGGCTGGCCGTGCTCGCGTTCTTCTTCCCGGTGCTCTGGATGGTCCTGACGGCCTTCAAGCCGGAGAACCAGGCCGCGACGCTCCCGCCCACCTTCTGGCCGGACGTCACCCTCGACCGCTTCGCCGCTGTCTTCGAGCGCGGCATGACGCCCTACCTGATCAACTCCGCGAGCGCGAGCATCGGGTCCACCCTGCTGGTGCTGGCCCTCGCGATCCCGGCCGCGTACGCGCTGAGCATCCGCCCGGTGCGGAACGTGCGCGACCCGCTGTTCTTCCTCATCTCGACGAAGTTCATGCCCGTGGCGGCCTCCATCATCCCGGTGTACCTGCTGCTGCAGTCCGTGGGCGGCCTCGACAACGTCACGTGGCTGACGATCCTGTACGTCGGGGTCAACCTGCCGATCGCGGTGTGGATGATGCGGTCGTTCCTGGCCGAGGTGCCGCGCGAGATCATCGAGGCCGCGCAGATGGACGGCGCCGGCCTGCGTACCGAGATCTTCCGTGTCGTGCTGCCGATCGTCCTGCCGGGCGTGGCCGCGGCCGGGCTGATCTGCTTCATCTTCGCGTGGAACGAGTTCTTCCTGGCCAACCTGCTCACCTCGCAGATCGCCCGGACGACGCCGCCCGTGCTGGGCAGCTTCGTGGACGGGCGCGGCCAGTTCCTCTCGATCCTGTCCGCCGCGTCCACCGTCGCGATCATCCCCGTGGTGATCGCGGGGTGGGTGGCGCAGAAGCAGCTGGTCCGGGGCCTGGCGATGGGGGCGATCAAGTGAAGGCGGCCTACGACCGGACGGGGATCACGCCCGGGATCGTGCACATCGGCGTCGGCGGCTTCCACCGGGCCCACCAGGCACTCGTGATCGACGACCTGCTGCGGGCCGGCGGGCACCGGGACTGGGGGATCTGCGGCGTCGGCCTGCTGCCGGGCGACGCCCGGATGCGGGACGCGCTCGCGGCCCAGGACCACCTGTACACGCTGGTGACCAAGCACCCGGACGGCTCGCTGGAGCACCGGACGGTGGGCAGCATCGTGGACTACCTGCTCGCCCCGGACGATCCCGGGGCCGTGCTGGAACGCCTGGCCGACCCGGCCACGCGCATCGTCTCCCTCACCATCACCGAGGGCGGTTACAACTTCGACCAGGTCACGGGGGAGTTCGACGTCTCCCTGCCCGCCGTGGCGGCCGACGCCGCGCCCGGGGCCGTCCCGGCGACGGTGTTCGGCTACGTGGTCGAGGCGCTGGCCCGGCGCCGGGCGCGGGGGATTCCCCCGTTCACCGTGATGTCCTGCGACAACGTGCAGGGCAACGGCGACCGGGCGCGGATCGTGTTCGCGGCGTTCGCGCAGCTCCGTGACCCGGAGCTGGCGCGCTGGATCCGCGAGGAGGTCGCCTTCCCGAACTCGATGGTGGACCGGATCACGCCGGTCACCACCGACGCGGACCGGGCCCTCGTGCGGGAGCGGCTCGGCGTCGAGGACCGCTGGCCCGTGGTCGCCGAGCCGTTCTTCCAGTGGGTGCTGGAGGACGACTTCCCGCTCGGGCGGCCCGACTGGGCCGGCGCGGGCGTGCAGCTGGTCGCGGACGTCGAGCCGTACGAGCTCATGAAGCTGCGGCTGCTCAACGCGTCGCACCAGGCCATGGCCTATTTCGGCTACCTGGCCGGGCACCGGTACGCCCACGAGGCGACCAGGGACCCGGCGATCGCGGCGCTCCTGCGCGGGTACATGGAGCAGGAGGCGACCCCGACCCTGCCGCCCGTGCCGGGCATCGACCTGGACGAGTACCGCGACACGCTGATCGAGCGCTTCGGCAACCCCGAGGTGCGCGACACGCTCGCCCGGCTGTGCGCCGAGTCCTCGGACCGCATCCCCAAGTGGCTCGTTCCCGTGATCCGGGAACGGCTGGGGGACGGGGGAGACGTGCGGCTCTCGGCGGCGGTCGTGGCGAGCTGGGCCCGCTACGCCGAGGGCACGGACGAGAACGGCGGCCCGATCGAGGTCGTCGACCGGCTGGCGGACGTGCTCGTACCCCGGGCCCGCTCCCAGCGCACCGACCCCCTGGCGTTCCTGCGGGACCCGGCCCTGTTCGGCGACCTGGCGGACGACCCCCGGTTCACCGGCCCCTACCTCGACGCCTTGACCAGGCTCCACGAGGACGGTGCGGCGGCCACCCTCCGCCACCTCACCGGGGGACGGTAGGACGACGTCGCCCGCCGCGATCACCCCTCCGCGGCGGGCCAGGTCGTGGTCCAGGCGCGGGCGCCGCTCTCGTCGTCGGACAGCAGCAGGACCTCGGACCCCCGGGCGGCGACGGTCAGCAGGTGGTCCGCGCCGGTCCCGGGCGTCTCGGGGACGACGACGGGGCGCCAGGGGCCGTCGTCGTCCGGTGCGGACCACAGCGCGAAGCGGGCGCCGTCGCTCACGGTCGCCAGCACCCGGCCCGGGACCACGGCGAGTCCCGAGACGTACGCGATGCCGGGTGCGTCCCGCGCCGACGCGTCCCCGAACCGCGTCACGGCGCGCCACCGCCCGGCCTCGCGCCGCCACACGCCGAACCTGTCGCCCGCGACGCCGATCGCGAGCGGCCCCCGGGCGGTCACGACGACCCGTTCGAGCGAGCCGTAGCCCTCCGGGGGCGGGACGTCCTCACGGGTCCATGCCCCGGCGTCCGCCGAGGACCACGCGACCGGGACCGGGGCGACGCGCCCGTCCCGGTGCGCGCTGCCGACGACGTGCCAGGTGCCGGCCGCGGCGTCGTACGCGGCGTCGGCGGGCATCGTGTCGAGCCCGCCGCCGCTCGCCAGCGCCGGGTCGTCGTCGTGCGGCGTGAACCGCGCGCCGCCCTCCGAGGTCCAGACGGCGCCGCCCGTGGTGCGGGCGCCGGTGACCAGCCACTCCGGGCCGGCGGTGACGCCGTTGACGGCGAGCGCCTCGCTGCCGCCGAACAGGGTGGTGGCGGCGCGGACGTCCTCCAGCGGGCCGCCCGCGGGGCCGTGGAAGGTGGTGACGCGCGGGTTGCCGTGGGCGCCGCCGGACCGGGCGCCGACGGCGACCACGCCCGCGCCCCGCCCGCGGCCGGCCGCGCACGCGATGGAGGTCAGGGTCGCCAGGCCGCCCCAGTAGGTGTCCGCCCGGATCTCGACGGACTCGAACTTCCGGCCGTCCGTGCCGGTCCAGGCCGCCGGGTAGGCCCCGACGGGTGCGCCGAGGGCGTCGTCGGCGCCGTCGCCGTCGTCGGTGGTGAACACGCCCCCGGCGAGGTACCAGCGGCCGTCGCAGAAGGCCGCGTCGCGCAGGGCGATCCGGCCCGGCGGGCCGGGCGGGGCGGGCAGGCCGATCTCCTGCCATGCCGGCTCCGGCACCTGCGGCTCGTCCGGCACGCAGCCGGTGGTCAGCAGGAGCGCCAGCAGCGCGGCCGCCGTCGGCCCGCAGCGGCGCGGGGGCCCGGCGCCCGGCGTCGTCATGGCGCCCCGGATCCGCTGGTCCGCGTCACGTCTACTCCGATCTCACGGCCAGCGCCGGCTGGACGGCCGCCGCGCGCAGGGCCGGGTACGCCGAGGCGACCAGGCCGACGGCGGTGCCGATCAGCGGGCCCGCCGCGATCCACTCCGGGACCAGGACGGCGGTCCAGCTGTTCGCGGCCGCGGTGACGACGACGGCGGCCGCCGCGAGGGCCGCCCCCACCAGCCCGCCGAGCAGCCCGATCAGGGCGCCCTCGGTCAGGAAGACGCCCGCGACCTGCGCCCGCGAGCTGCCGAGCGCGCGGCGCAGGCCGATCTCCGCGGTGCGCGCCGTCACCGCCACGACCATCGAGTTCGCGATCAGCAGCACCGTCAGGCACAGCAGGATCACGCCGGTCCACGCCGCGAGCCGGTCCAGCTGCGTCGACACGCCGCGGCGCAGGGAGTCCACGGAGACCACGGGCGAGGTCGCGAGGCGCTCGGGCGCGTCGGGCCGGATCGCCGTGGCCGCGACCTTCGCCACCTGCGCGCCCGCGCCGGGCACCGAGCGGATCAGGACGGTCGCCTCCGAGTCGCCGCCCGTCATCGCGAGCCCGGCCGCGTACGGGACCACGACGGCGTCGCCGAGCGCGGCCGGTCCGTCCCCGTCCAGGTACCCGACGACGTCGTACGGCGCGCCGTCGACCCAGACCTGCAGGCCGGTCGGGTCGCCCGTGACCGGGACGTCGAGGGCCCGCGCGGCGCCGCGGCCCAGGAACGCCACGGGCAGGTCGCCGTCCAGGTGGAAGAAGCGTTCCGCCGGGCCGCGGGTCGCGGCGGCCTCGAGGTACCCGGCCGTGACGGCGACCAGGTCGGGCGCCGCGGGATCCTCCTCGCCGCTCCCGGGCGCACCGCCGCCGGCGGACCCGCCGCGCGCGAGCCGCGTCACGACCGGATCCACGACCTGCGACACGTCCAGCCGCCGCCCGGCACCCGCCACGAGATCCACCCGGGCCAGCCGCTCCTCGGTGTCCTCGGGCAGGACGAGGCCGGCCGGTTCCGCCGGGCCGTCGTCGACGCCCCCGCCGGACGCCGCCGGAGGCGCGGCGTCGTCGACCGCACCGCCACCGCCGGGCGCCACCGAGACCGTCACGAGGTCCAGCGTGGACGCCGCGATGTCCGAGCCGATCTGGCGCGACGCCACCGCCGAGATTCCCGCGGACGCCAGCAGCGCGCCCGTCGACAGGCCCACGGCCGCCACCATCATCAGCGCGCGGGCCCGCCGCGAGGACAGCTCGGCGAGCGTGTCCTCGACCAGGTCGGCGAGGGCCCGGGGGACGCTGGTGCGCCGGCGTGGCACGCGCCCGCTCACGGCGCCGGCCTCGCCGGCATCGGTCCGGGTGCGGTCGTCCCGGCCGCCGTCGCCCCGGAGGTTCCCGCGGCGGGTCGCGCCGGTCCCGCGGGAACTTCCGGGACGATCCGCCCGTCCTCCAGCCGGACCGTCCGGTCGGCCCACGCCGCCGTGCGCTCGTCGTGCGTGATCACCAGGACCGCCACGCCGCGGCCGGCCTGCTCGTCGAACAGGTCCAGCACGCCGCGCGCGTTGTCCGCGTCGAGGTTCCCGGTCGGCTCGTCCGCCAGCAGCAGCCGGGGGGTCGTCACCACCGCCCGCGCCACCGCGAGCCGCTGCTTCTCGCCGCCCGACAGCAACCGGCCGAGCGCGTCCGCGCGATGCGCGAGGCCCACCCGGCCGATCATGTCCGGCACCTTCCAGACCCGGTCGGTCCGCGGCACGCCCGCCGCCATCAGCGCGAGCCAGACGTTCTGCGCGACCGTCCGGTGCCCCAGCACGTGCGACTCCTGGAACACGAACCCGATCGCGTCGGCCCGCAGCGCGTCCCGGTCCCGCTCCCCGACCCGCGACACGTCGCGGCCCTCCAGCCGGTACGTGCCGGCCGTCGGCCGGTCGAGCAGCCCCACGACGTTCAGCAGCGTCGACTTGCCGGAGCCCGATCGCCCCAGCACGGCGAGCCGCTCGCCCGGTGCCACGGCCAGGTCGACGCCGCGCAGGGCGTGCACGGGCGGGTCGACGTCGTACGTCCTGGCGACGGACTCGAGCTCGACGACGGCGGTCATTCGCTGCCCGCCAGTTCCCCGCCGTCGTCCCCGGAGACGACGACCTGGTCCCCGGCCGACAGGCCGTCGCCCTCGACGACGGCGTGGCCGTCGCCGGTCGCGATCACCTCGACGACGACGGCGCCGCGGCCCGAGACGTTCACGGACGTGCCCCGGGCGGACTCACGGAGCGCGATCAGCGGGACGGTGAGGCCCACGGCCTTCGGGGCGACCTGTTCCGTGCTGGTGGCCACGACGCCGGCGTCGTCGTCGAACGGCGGGGGGTCGTCGAAGACGAGGGTCGCGTCGTAGCCGGGCAGGCCGCCGGGGGTGCCGGCGTCGGCCTGGCGGAACCCGGAGAGCGACCCGACGCGGGCGACGGCGGTCAGCGAGGTGTCGGAGATCGCGCGGACCTCGACCGTCGCGCCCGGTTCGAAGGCGGCCCCGGACGCGACGCCCACCCGCACCGTGGCGGAGGGCTCGCCCGCCAGCAGGCGGATCACGCTGTTCCCGGCGGCGGCGTCGTCGGCTCCCGCCGGATCCCCGGGGCCCGCCGCGCCGTCCGCGCCGTCGGCGTCCTCGATGCCGGCGTCCTCGACGCCGGCCGCCGTGCCGCCGGGCTCCGCGCCGATCGGCGCGGCCGACAGCACCGTCGCGCCGCCCTCCGGCAGGAGCGTCACCTCGGCGACGCGCAGCGGCGTCTGCGCCGCGAACTGCGCGTCGGCGAGGGCCTGCTCGGCCTCGGCGACCTCGTCGGCGAGGCCGGCCGCGGGCGCCGGGTCCGTGGTGGGGCCGGGCGCCGGCACGCCGCCGGGCCCCGGGGTCGCCTGCGGATCCGGCTGCGCCGCGGACCCCAGTGCTTCCTCCTGCGCCCGCAGGGCGTCGGCCAGCGCGTCCTCGGCCTCGGCGACCGCCTCCACCAGATCCTTGTCGACCAGCGGCAGGTAGCCGAGCGTCCCGTACAGGGTGCGGACGGCGGTCGCCGTCGCGGTGCCGTAGACGCTGTCCGGCGGGCCGGTGAACAGGCCGAGATCCGCCAGGGCCTCCTGCAGCGCCGCGACGTCCGGGCCCTGGTCGCCCGGCCGGATGTCCCGGTACAGCCGGAAGGGCGTGGTCAGGCCGATGACGGGACGGCCCGACACCTCCGCGAGCAGGTCACCGGACCGGACCTCGTCGCCGGGCGCGAACGCCTGCCGCGTGACCACGGCCGGGACGTCCGTGACGGGCGCGGGGACGCTCAGTTCCGATCCCGCGGAGTAGCGGCCCTCGGACTCGGTGACGTCCGCGGCGAGCGCCCGCCGCTCGACGGGCACGGTCACCAGCGGCTCCCGCTGGGAGTTGGCCACGGCCTCCTCCCAGGGGGAGCGGACCTGCGTGCCCAGCGCGAACGACGCGACGACCACCGCGACGGCACCGGCGGCCGTCGCGATGATCCAGGCATTCCTCCGCGCTGCCACGTTCACGCCCCTGTCCGGCTCCGGGTCCAACGATTCGCCCCTATCGTCGCAGGCTACCGTTCGCGGCCGGGCAAAACGCGCGGTGTGCCCTCACGTGCGTTCCCGGCAACGAAGGAACCGCGGCGGCCGGCCCGCGGGACGACGGCTCCGCGTCGCGGCCCTGGGGGGCAGCCGGCTCCGCGGGGCCGCTCCGTGCCGGGCCGCCCCGGCGTGTCAGTGGGTCGTACTAGTGTTCGCCGCGTGACGACGAGCGCGTACCAGGCGACCTTCGAGGAACTGGGGACCCCGCTGCGGGAGGTCACGTTCGTCGTCGTGGACCTCGAGACGACCGGGACGCGGGCGAGCGAGGGCGGGATCACGGAGATCGGCGCGGTGAAGGTGCGCGGGGGCGAGAAACTGGGCGAGTTCCAGTCGCTCGTGAACCCGGGGCAGCCCGTCCCCGCGTTCGTGGCGCGGCTGACCGGGATCACCACCGCGATGGTCGCCACGGCCCCCGGGATCGAGAAGGTGCTGCCCAGTTTCCTGGAGTTCGCGCACGGGTCGGTGCTGGTGGCGCACAACGCGCCGTTCGACGTCGGGTTCCTCAGGGCGGCGTGCGAGAAGCTGGGCTACCCGTGGCCGGGCTTTCCCGTGGTCGACACGGTGCCGCTGGCCCGCAAGGTCGTCACGCGCGACGAGGCGCCGAACCACAAGCTGTCGACGCTGGCCCGGATCTTCCGGGCGGAGGTGACGCCGGACCACCGGGCGCTGTCGGACGCGCGGGCGACGGTGGACGTGCTGCACGCGCTGTTCGGCCGGCTCGGGCCCCTGGGGATCACGCACCTGGAGGATCTGCGCACGGCGGCGGATCCGGTGCCGAAGGAGGTGCGGGCCAAGCGGCACCTCGCGGACGGGCTGCCGGAGGCGCCGGGCGTCTACCTGTTCCGCGGGCCGGGCGACGAGGTGCTGTACGTGGGGACCAGCACGAACCTCCACAAGCGGGTCCGCTCGTACTTCACGGCGGCGGAGAAGCGCCGCCGCATGACGGAGATGGTCCGCATCGCCGAGCGCGTCACGCCGGTGGTGTGCGCGACGCCGCTGGAGGCGCAGGTGCGCGAGCTGCGCCTGATCGCCGAGCACGAGCCGCGCTACAACCGCCGCTCGAAGTACCCGGAGCGGGCGGTGTGGGTGCGCCTGACCGACGAGCCGTACCCGCGCCTGTCGGTGGTGCGGGACACGACGTCGGGCCTGGCGCACATCGGCCCGTTCGGCGGCTCGAACGCCGCGAAGGAGGCCGTCGCCGCCCTGCACGACACCCTGCCGCTGCGCCAGTGCACGGCCCGGATCGCGCGCGTCCCGCGCACGCCGGGCAGCCCGTGCGCGCTCGCCGGGATGGGCAGGTGCTCGGCGCCGTGCGTCGCCACGGTTCCCGACGTGGTGTACGACGACGTCGCGGGCGCGGCCCGGGCCGCGCTGGACGGCGACCCGGCCCTCGTGGTGGAGACGCTGTCAGCGCGCATCGCCCGGCTGGCCGCCCAGGAGCGGTTCGAGGAGGCGGGCGAGGTGACCCGCCGGCTGCGGTCGTTCGTGCACGGCGCCCGGCGCGCCCAGCGCTTCGCCCCGCTGGCCCGCTGCGCGGAACTCGTCGCGGCCCGGCCCGCCGGCGTGGCCGGGGCCCCGGGGGAGCGCGGCGGATGGGAGTTCGTCGTCGTCCGCCACGGGCGGCTCGCCGGGACGTCGCTGAGCGGGCCCGGCGAGGACGCGCTCGCCGCGGTGGCCGCGGTGCGCGCGACGGCCGAGGTCGTCGAGCCCGCGCCGCCCCCCGCGCCGTCGTCGTACCCGGAGGAGACCGACCTGCTGCTCGCCTGGCTGGACCAGCCCGGCGTCCGCCTCGTCGCCGTGGACGGCGAGCTCACCTGCCCCGTCCGCGGCGCCGCCGCCCACGCGGACCTCGCCCGGGCGGCGGACCGGGTCCGCGCGGAGCTCCCGGGCGCCTGACCTGCCCCGGGCGTGGTCCATCGTTTGCCGGGGAAACCGCCGGGATGTCGGAAATTTGCGGTAAAGTAGGGACCGGCGAGGGGAAACATCTACCGGCAGTGAAGGAGCTGGACGTGAACCAGAGCTGGATCAGGCGCGCTGCGGCGGCGTCGGCCGCGATGCCGCTCGCCCTGGGGTTCGCGGCGGCGGGTGTCGCGACCCCGGCGGCCGCCGCGACGCCCGACTGCGCGTACGGGTACTCGTGCCTGTGGAACGGGACGGCCTTCGAGGGCGGCGCCGTCGGGGTGTCGACCAACAACGGCAACCTCAGCGGGCACTCGATGGACAACCGGGGGACGTCGGGCCAGGCGAACGGGGCCGACTGCTTCACCACGCGCTTCTACACCGGGTACACCGCGGACGGCTCGACCTACATGTTCCTGGTGAGCAGCTCGGCGTACCCGGACTCGTGGGAGAACTACGCCTCCTCGGACGGCAACCTGGCCAGCGCCCCGGTGGACGCGTGGGGCAACAGCCAGTCGTCGGGCAGGACCGACTGGAACAACGTCATCAGCAGCTGGCGGTACCTGCACTGCTGAGGTCCTGACACGGGCGGCCGCGGGTCGCGGAAGGAGCTTCGGGCATGATCAGGCGCATCGTCGCGGCGGGCATGTCGGTGGTGGCGGGTACGGCGCTGGCGGCGTGCTCCCCGGAGCCGCCGCGCGCGCCGGGGCCCGCCGTGAGCGGGGAGGCCGGGCCGGTCGCGCGGCAGGACGCGGCGGCCGGCGCCGATCCGGCGTCCGGCTCCGGGGCGCGCGTCGAGCTCGACGAGGCGACCGGCGCCGTCACCCTGCCCGCGGACCGCTACGAGCTGCACCCCATCGACGAGTTCGTGGTCATGATCGCGCTCCAGGTCGAGGCCGCGGTGTGCGCGGCCGACGCCGGCGTCACGTTCTACGCGCGCCCCGTCCCGGCCGACGTCGACGTCTACCGGAACGAGGCCGCGTTCGGGCCCTGGACCATGGCGCAGGCCGAGCGGTTCGGCTTCGTGCCGCCGGCGCGCGACGCCGACCTGCGCGCCAACGGAGTCCTGCCCGAGGGCGCGGGCGTGCCCGCCGACCCGCTGGCGCGGGCCGCGACCGAGAGCGCCCGGAAGCTGTCCCAGGACCCGGAGGCCGGGCGCCGCGTCGAGGAGCACTGCGGCGACAGCGAGCTGACGGCGGGCATGCGGTCGGCCGCCAGGTTCCGCGAGGGCCGGGGCGCGGCGCCCTGGGAGACGGAGCTGCAGGCCATCGCCGTCGGGTTCACCGACCGCAACGCGGTGCCGGAGGCCCGGGAGATCTGGGACGAGGTCGGCGAGTGCTACCGCCGCGAGGGCCTGCGCCCCGACCGGGACCGCCCGTGGCTGCCCCGTGGCTACGACACGTGGACGATCGACGAGGAGCAGATCGCCATGGCGGTGACCACGGTGCGCTGCAAGGACGAGGCCGACGCCACGCGCCGCGTCCACGAGCTGTGGGCCGGGCGTCAGCAAGCGGTCATCGACGAGTACCAGCCCGAGATGGCCGCCCTCGCGCGCCAGGAGCAGGCGGTCGTGGAGCGGGCGGAGCGGCTGATCGCGGACCACCCCGAAGCTTTCCCGCCGGGGTACGACCCCCGCGGGTAGTTCACCTTCCGTTCACGCGGAACGATGGGGGCGAGTCCGGTTGCTGACACCCCCCGCCGAAAAGCGGCGGCCCCGCTGCACCAACCTGTCAGAACCCTTTGAACGCCTTGAGTGGGTCTCAATACTGATCCTGCCGGTAGGTCGCACGGCAGACCAGGATCCAACTCACACACAAGGCGGAACGCCATGACTGTCACCATCGACGAAATCCAGGACGAGATCAAGGACATCGTCTGCGACATCCTCGAGGTCGAGGCCGAGGAGGTCACCGGGACGAGCCTGTTCAAGGAGGACCACGACGCCGACTCGCTCCGCGCGATCGAGATCGTCTCCGCCCTCGAGCGCGGCTACGGCATCACGATCGAGCAGGCCGACATGGCGCGCATGGTCAACATGGACGGCGTGCTCGCCGTCGTCGCCGAGGGCCTGGCGAGGAAGTAAGGATGTCGGCCACCGTCCTTGACGGGCCCGGTGTCGTCGCCCCGCAGACGCCGGCCGAACGCATCGTCATCACCGGCATCGGGGTCATCAGCTCCGTCGGTGAGGGCGTCGACGAGTTCCGCGAGGCGCTGCGGGGCGGAGTCTCCGGCGCACGCAAGATCTCGGCCTTCGACACCACCGGTTACGACCGGGAGTTCGCCTGCGAGGTCCCCCGGGCCGCGGACGACTCCTCGGGCAACGGCCGTGCCGCCCAGTTCGCCGCGGAGGCGGCGGCCCGGGCGATCGCGGACGCGGGCCTGAGCGCCGATCAACTGCGCGCGGCGCGGGGGGCGATCGCCGTCGGCACGACGGACGGCGAGTCCCAGGACATCGACGAGCTCGTCAGGCACGAGGTGGCCGAGGACGCCGGCGACGCGGACCCGCTGCGCCGCAGGGTGCAGCCGTTCCGCCTCGCCACGGCCGTGGCGCGCGCGCTCGAGCTGAGCGATGTCGACGTCGCGACGATCGCCACCGCCTGCGCCGCCGGGAACTACGCGATCGGCTACGGCTTCGAGGCGCTCCGCTCGGGCGACGCGCAGTACGCGCTCGTCGGCGGCGCGGACGCCCTGTGCCGCAAGACCTTCACCGGCTTCTACCGGCTCGGGACGATCACGCCGGACGTCTGCCGGCCGTTCGACGCCGACCGCCAGGGCATCCTCACGGGTGAGGGCGGCTGCGTCCTGTACCTGGAGACCGAGCGCTCGGCGCGTGCGCGGGGCGCCCGGATCTACGCCGAGGTGCGGGGTTACGGGCTGTCCTGCGACGCCACGCACCCGGTCGCCCCGGACGTGACCGGCATCGCCCGCTGCATGGAGTCCGCGCTCGACAAGTCCGGTGTCACGCCGGCCGACGTCGACCTGGTCTCCGCGCACGGCACGGGGACCCACGCGAACGACGTCACCGAGTGCGCGGCGCTCGGCACGGTGTTCGGCGAGGACCTGCCCACGACCGTGTCGATCAAGTCGATGCTCGGCCACGCCATGGGCGCGGCCAGCGCGCTCGGCGCGGCCGCGTGCGCGATCGCCATCGAGTCGGGGTTCATCCCCCCGACCATCAACCACCGCGAGACCGACCCGGAGTGCCCGGTCGACTGCGTGCCGAACGAGTCCCGCCCCGCGGACCTGCAGGTCGTGGTCAACGACGGGCTCGCCTTCGGGGGCAACAACGCCGTCGTCGTCCTCGGGCGGCCGCGCACGGCGGAAGCGCACGCGGCGGAAGCCCGCATCGCGGCAGACCTCCAGGAAGAAGGGTCGCATGTCTGAGACGGCATACCCGGTGATCGCGGGCCGGGCCGCGCTGAGCGCCGTCGGCGACCGGGCGGACGAGTGCTTCGACCGCCTGGTCGCCGGCGAGAGCGGCATCGGGCCGCTCGTCGCCTACCCCGTCGAGCGGTTCGGCGTGCGCCACGCCTACCAGGTCAGCGAGCCCGCGCGGCGGGAGCGCGAGCACCTGCTGGCCACGCAGCTGCTGGTCAAGGCGATCCGGGACGCCGCCGACGACGCCGGGCTGGGCTCGCTGCGCGACGTCCCCGTGATCGTGGGCACCGGCCTGGGCGAGAGCCGGACCGTCGAGTCGGCGTGGCTCGACGGCAAGCCGCTCGACGAGGCCGAGGCCTCGCTGGTCGAGGGCGTGCGGCTGGGCACCGACGCGGAGGACGTGCAGGTCTTCTCCAACGCGTGCTCGGCGTCGCTGTACGCGCTGGCCGCCGCCTGCGACCTGATCGTGGCGGGTACCGCGGACACGGTCGTGGTCGCCGGCGTGGACGTGCTCTCCCAGAGCATGTTCGGGCTCCTGGACCGGGTGCACCTCGAGTCGCCGCAGAGCGTGCGGCCGTTCGACGCCGCCCGGCTCGGCGTGATCATGGGCGACGGGGCGGCCGCGGTGGTGCTGCGCCGTCAGGAGGCCGGCGACGGCACGCCCCTGCCCGCCGGATCGATCGCCGTGCGCGGCGTGACCCTCGGCTGCGACGCCTTCCACGCCACCGCGCCCGACGACACCGGTATCGAGCACACCATCCGCGCCGCGCACGCCGCGGCCGGGATCGAGCCGGGCGACCTGGACGCGGTGTACGCCCACGGCACGGGCACGGTCCTCAACGACCAGGCCGAGGCCGCGGCGCTCGCCCGGGTGATCCCGGGCACCGTGCCGGTCACCAGCGTCAAGGGCGCCACCGGCCACACGTCCGGCGGGTCCGGCCTGTTCAGCCTGTGCATGGCGATCCAGACCCTGCGCGGCGGCCGGCTTCCCGGGACGCACGGCCTCGAGGAGGTCGACGCCGCCGCGGCCGGGCTGTCGCTGAGCGCGGCGGCGCGCGAGCTCGCCGACCCGCGCCTGGTGCAGGTCGACGCGTTCGGCTTCGGCGGGCTCAACGCCGTGGCGATCCTCGAGCGCGACCCGCGCCCCGAGGTACTGGCGGAGGCGTGGGGGCGGACCGACCGGTCGGCCGCGACGGCCGAGGTCACCCCCGAGGTCACGTCCGCCCCGGCGGACGCGGCCCCCGGCTCCGCCGAGGCCCGCGTGCCCCTCCTGACCGGCCCGTACGGCAGCGTGGAGATCCTCGCGCAGGGCCTGTGCTTCCCCGACGACGGCGTGCACGACCTCGCGGGCCTCAGCGCGCCGTCGCAGCCGGGCGGCGAGCCGTTCGACCTGCGCGGGGCGGTCGGCCGCAAGGGCTTCCGCACGATGACGCCGGCGACGCGCGTCGCCATGGTCGCCGCGGCGAACGCGGTCGGCGGCCGCTGGGCCCCGGGCAGCCGGGACGCGGGCGGTGCCTTCTTCGACGGCGGCCTGCGGCGCGGGATCGTGGCGGCGTCGGCCCACGGCAACACGGCCACCGTGTGCGAGGTGGCCTCGCTGATCGACACCGAGGGCGTGCCGGCGGCGAGCGCCCTGGAACTGCCCAACGCCAGCCGCAACGTGCTGGCCGCGACCGCGGCGATCCGCCTCGGCGTGACCGGGCCGTGCCTGACCATGGACACCGGCATGTCCGGTGGCTGGGACGCGCTGCGGTGGGCCGTCCACCTGATCACCTCGGGGCGCTGCGACGAGGTGCTGTACCTGGTCGCCGAGGCGCCGTCCGTCCAGGTGGCGGCGCTGACCGGGAACGAGCTCGCGCACGGCTCCGTCGCGCTGCTGCTCGGCAGGCCGGGTGCGGCCCGCGGTCCCGTCACCGGCGGCCGGCCGGCGCAGGTCCCGGCGGGCCCGGCGCACGCGCAGCCCGCGCACCAGAACACCGGCATCTTCGGGGTCACCGCCACGCTCGGCGCGGCGCTCGCCGTCGTCGGCGCGCTGGTCGGCGACCAGGACGGCGCCACCATCGAGGGCCCGGCCGGCACCTGGCAGGTGGCCACGCGGTGAGCGTCCACGTCCGCGTCCTGCCGGGTCTCGCCGGGACCCCCGCGATCTGGGAGCAGACCCTCGCGGAACTGGCCCGGATCCGCCCCGACGTGACCGCGCAGGTCGCGGACGTGCCCTGGCACGCCGAGGCCGGCCAGGCCTGGGCGGAACCCGGCTGGGACCCGCAGCAGGCCACGTCCCGCCTCGTGCGGTCCGGCGAGGTCCTGGTCGCGCACTCGTTCGCGGCCTCGCTCACCCTCGCGCACCTGTGCGCCCGCGGCGTGGTCCAGCCGCGGGCGGTGGTGCTGGTCTCGCCGTTCTACCGGGCCACGGCCCGGGAGTTCACGTGGCCCACCCTCGAGCACTTCCTGACGAGGTTCGACGAGTTCCTGGAGACCGGCCTGGTCGCCCAGGCCTCGCACGAGATCGACCCCGAGATCCGGATCGCCATGGCCCGGTTCGTCCGGGACCGGATGGGCGCGTACGGCTGGATGGCCTTCATGTCCGCCTACCTCGCCACGCCCGCCCTGGATCTCGCCGCCGCGACCGTCCCGGTGCACGTCGTGTACGGCACGCAGGACCGCGTCGCGCCGCCCGCGGACGCGGTCACCCTGGCCGGGCTCCTGCCCCGCGCGGTCCTGCACCCCTTCGAGGCCGCCGACCACTTCCCGATGACCGCCGATCCGGCCCGCACGGCCGCCGTCGTCCGCGAGGCGATCGAGGCGTCCGAGCACCGGACGGTGGTCCACCACCCGGCACCGCACACCCCCCACGGCGCGGTCCGCCCCCAGCCGCCCGTCCCGCAGGGACGGCGTCAACCACGCAAGGAGCTGACATGAACACCCCAGCGACCACCCTCGAGGCACCCGCCAAGGTGACCACCGAGACCGTGCTGCGCCCCCGTTTCGAGGGCACGAACATCTGCACGTGGATCGGCTTCAAGCACGTCAACTACCTCGTCGAGGAGGCCGTGCTCGACTGGCTGCGGCAGAACGAGTGGCCCAGCCGCCGGCTCTTCGAGGAGGCCGGCGTCGGCGTCGACCTCGTCGGCATCAAGACCCGCATCCTGCACGCCCTGCACATCGACGACGAGGTCCGCCTCACCGTCAAGGCCTCGGTGGGCGAGAACGGCGTCGTGGCCAAGGTGACCGCGATGGTCGACCGCGACGGCCACGAGGTCAAGGCCGTCACCTCGACCGTCACGGTGCAGCTGCGCGAGGAGGACCGGCACGGCGACGGCGCGTCCGGCGTGCCCGGCTTCCTGCTCCCCGCGGTCGTCCCGCAGATCACGTCCATCGTGCCGGTCCCGGCGAACGTCCCGGCCGACGCCGTCGGCGAGCTGAAGACGATCGGCCGCGGCGGCGTCAGCAGCGAGGTCGACGCCCGCCTGCGCTCCGGCGACCGCCCGGCGGTCGTGTGGTCCTGGCGGATCCCGTACCCCTACTGCCACCACACCACGCGCATGCAGATGTCGGGCTTCCTGCGCCAGATGGAGGAGGTCGTCGACCTGTTCCTCGAGGAGCGCCAGGCCAGCATCCGCACCCTGCTCGACGAGCAGAACTGGATCCCGGTGGTGCCGAACTCGAACATCGAGCTCACCGGTGAGGCGATCATGGAGGAGCAGCTCATCACGGTGTTCGAGGTGCTGCACGACTTCAAGGGCGTCACCTACACCTCGGCCATGACCTGCTACGTGGTGCGCGGCGACGAGCTCGTCCCGGTGGCGACCGGCGAGATCACCCACGGTTACGCGGTGATCAACGACCGCCGCGACTGGAGCCTCGTGGACTTCGACGAGCGCCTCCTGACCGCGGTCCGGGGCTGAGCACCATGCCGCTCGCCAGGGTCAGCGGGATCGGCGCCGTCTGCCACGCCGGCGCGACGATCAGCGAGATGTGGGACGGCATGAACACCGGGGTCGCTTCCCCGACCACGGTTCGTGACACCTACATGGACGCCCCGGTCCGGGTGCTCTACCTGTCGGCCGGCAGCGAGCACGAGCGGGACGGCGCCTTCCCGGGCGCCGCCCGCTCGCGGGCGGGGCGGGTCGCCGTGCGGGCGGCCGCCGAGGCGGTCCGCGATGCCGGCGCCGGCCCGGATCCCGCGCGCACCGGGCTCGTCATCGGCTCGTGCATGGGCACGAGCGGCGAGTCCGAGCGGGTCCGGGAGGAGGGCGCCGGCCAGGCGCCCGGCATCTACTCCATCGGCGCGGACGTGGCGGCCGAGCTCGGCCTGCAGGGGCCGGTGCTCAACGTCGCGAACGCGTGCGCCGCCGGTGCCTACGCCGTCGGCCACGCCGCCGACCTGATCGCCTCCGGTGAGTGCGACCGGGTCGTCGTCGTCGGCGTCGAGTCCTACTCCCGGGTCGCGCTCGCCTGCTTCAACCAGATGTCCGCGCTCGACCCCGCGACCTGCCGGCCGTTCGCCGCCGACCGCGCCGGGACCGACTTCGGGGAGGGCGCGGGCGCGCTCGTCCTCGATCGCGTCCCGGACGACGCCGTCGTCCCGTCCCCGGGCGCGGGCGCGTCCGGCACGGAGGTGTTCCTGACCGGCGCCGGGTTCAGCTGCGACGCCGGCCACGCGACGGCCCCCGCCGCGGACGGTGTCCAGGCGCGCCGCGCGTTCGACGCCGCGCTCGGCCAGGCCGGCACGGACCGCGCGCGCATCGGCCTGGTCGTGCCGCACGGCACGGGCACCACGCTCAACGACCAGGTCGAGGCCGAGCTCCTGGCCGACCTCTGGCCCGAGCCGGCCGACGCCCCGCCCGTCTACAGCGCCAAGGCGCTCATCGGCCACACCGGCGGCGGCGCGGGCGCGCTCGCGGCCGTGATGGCCGTGAAGTGCCTGCGCGAGGGCAAGGTGCCGGCGAACCTCGACGTCGGCGAGCTGATGCCGCAGATGGAGGGGTACCTGCACGACTCGCCGGTGCCCGTCGCCGACAGCGCGGTGGTCAACGCGTACGCCTTCGGTGGCAACAACGCCACCCTCGTCTTCCAGGGGGTCTCATGAACGTGGCAGTGGTCGGGCACTCGGTGTGCCTGCCCGGCGGCTTCGCCCCGGGGGACGCCGTACCCGCCGACGGCGACTGGTTCGACGTGAAGGAACGTCTCGGACGCCGCGGCTACCGGCAGCTCCCGCTGCCGGCGCAGCTCACGCTCGCGGCCGTGCGCGGCCTCGTGCCGGAGGGTTCCGCCGGCGACGCGCCGGACCCGGGCGACGAGGTGCCCGCCCACCGCCGCGGGGTGTGGCTCGGCTCCAGCACCGCCGCGGCGCACTGCCTCGCGGAGCTGGACCGGCGCATCCTGGCCGAGGGCACGGAGTCGCTCCCGCCGACCGGGGCGCCGTACTTCTCGGTGAACCTGGTCCCGGCCCGTGCCGTGAACGAGCTGGGCGCCACGGGCCCGTCGGTCACGGTGACGAGCACCGGCACCGCCGTGCTCGACGCGGTCGCCTGCGCGGTGCGCGCGCTGCGCCTCGGCCACGTCGACGAGGCGATCGTCGTCGCCGTCGAGGTGCCCGACGAGATGCGGGCCGACGGCGCCCCGGCGGAGTGCGGGGCGATCGCGCTCCGGCTGCGCGCGGGGGAGAGCGGCGGCCTGCTGCGGAGCTCGTCGGCGTTCGTCGCGGGCGAGCCCGCGACCGCAGCCGAGCGGGTCCACGCGGGCCTCGCCTCCCAGGCCCCGGTGCTGGTCGCCGGCCCGGGGGGAGCCGCCCCCGGCGGCCCGCTGGCCGCCTTCGCCCGCCTCGTCGCGGCGCTCCGGGCCGGCGACGACCTCGCCGTCGTCCTCACCGACGCCACCGGCGCGGCCTCCGGCGTCGACCTCGCGCACGCGCCGGTCGCCCCGGCGGGCACGGCGCCGGGCACCTCAGGCACGACCTCGGGCTCCGTCACGGCCCCGGCCCTCGTCACGACATCGCAAGGAGCATGACCTCATGAGCACAGACGTCGAATCCCGTGTGCGGACCGCGCACGCCCAGGGCCCCCGGACGGGGGAGTGGGCCGTCGTCCTCGGGGCCTCCAGCGGGATGGGCGCGGCGGTGGCCCGGCGCCTGGCCGCCGAGGGGATGTCGGTCCTCGGCGTGCACCTGGACACCGCGGCGCGTGCGGAGGAGGCGGACCGCCTGGCCGACGAGCTGCGCGCCACCGGCGTGGAGGTCCGGTTCGTGAACGCCAACGCGGCGTCGCGGGAGACCTGCGCGGAGATCGTCGCCGGGCTCGCGGGGACCGAGCCGGCGGACCCGGCGCACCCGGTGCGCGTCGGCCTGCTGTTCCACTCCCTCGCCTTCGGCTCGCTGCTGCCGTACCTGCCGCGGCCGGGTGAGCCCCGGGACGACAAGGCGCTGCTGTCGTCCCGCCAGATGACGATGACGCTGGAGGTGATGGCCCACTCGCTCGTCTGGTGGACGCGCGAGCTGATCGACTCGGGCCTCCTCGGCCAGGGCAGCCACGTCATGGCGATGACCAGCGCGGGCGACACGAAGGTGAGCACGTCCTACGGTGCGGTGTCGGCGGCCAAGGCCGCGCTGCTCGCGCACGTGCGGCAGCTCGCGGTCGAGGCGGCGCCCTACGGCGTCGCGGTCAACGCGGTCCGCGCCGGGGTGACGATCACGCCGTCGTTCGACCGCATCCCCGGCAGCGCCCGGCTCGCCGAGGTCGCCCTGGCGGCGAACCCCCACGAGCGACTGACCACCACCGACGACGTCGCGGAGATCGTCTCCACCCTGGTGGCGACCCGCAGCAGCTGGATGACCGGCAACGTCGTCGCCGCCGACGGCGGGGAGGGGCTGACGACGTGATCGAGCGGATCCGAGGACTCTGGCGCACGGCCACGGCACCGGTGCGTGCCGTCTGGCTGGGCGTCGGCATCGCCTGGCAGGTCTACCATCCCGCGCCCCGCCCGCTGGGGGACACCCCGGAGTCCCGGGGCCTGGAGTTCGAGACCTGGAACTGGCGGACCCACCGCGACAGGATCGACATCGAGGGATGGTTCGTCGAGGGCACCGGGCCGGACGCCGTCCTGGTCCAGCACGGTGTCGGGCGCTCGCGCTCGGAGACCCTCGCGCACGTGGAGCTGCTGCACCAGGCGGGCTACCACGTGCTGACCGTCGACATGCGCAACCACGGCGCGAGCGGCCGGTGCCGCAGCGTCACCGCGATGTCCTCCAGGTACACCTCGGATCTGCTCGACGCGCTCAGCCAGTTGCGCAGCGACCCCCGCGTGAGCGGGGCGATCGGCTGCCTGTCGATGTCGTTCTCCACCTGGCCCGCGGTCAGCGCGGGCGCGACCACGGACGCCGACCGCCTCGGCCTGCGGGCCGTGGTCTGCGACAGCGGCCCGGTCATCGACATCCGCCGCGCCATCGCGCGGTTCGCGACGGCGCTCGCGTGGCGCGACGAGCGCGTGTCCACCCCGGCGGCCCGCCGCGTGATCGAGGTCGTGGCGCCGTCCGCGGCCGCCCTGATCCTCGCGGTCGGCCGCCGCTGGCCGCGCTCCGGCTGCGAGCTGCCGGTGCTGCTGGTCGCGGGCGGCCGCGACCGGCTCCTGCCGGCCGACGAGGTGACGGCCATGACCCCGTACCTCCCGGACGTGCGGACCTGGGTCGCGCGGCGGGCGTCGCACCTGGCGGCCATCACGTCGGACCCGGCGGGTTACCGGGAGCAGGTGATCGGCTTCTTCGACGAGCACCTGCGCGACGGGTACCACGTCGGTTCCGGGGTCGGCGGGGCCGGGATGGGGGCGTCATGACGCCCTGGCTGTTCCTGCTCAGCAGCCCGGAGCAGCCCGGCGGCGAGCCGCTGCCGGAGCTCCTGGCGCGCGCCGGTCACCCGGTGACCGTCGTCGTCACGGACGACTTCGTCGTCGACGCCGTCGTGGGCGGCCGCGCGGCCGAGCTCACCGGGTGCGGCATCGAGGTGCTGTACGACGACGCCGCGCTGCGCCGCCGGGGCCTGCGCGACCGCGTCGGCGCCGCGGCGCGGCGGAGCCACGACGACGTCGCCGCGCTCCTGCTGGACGAGCGGACGAAGGTGGTCTGGCGATGAGCCGGCAGGAGGTCACGGCGCGCGATTTCCTCTTCACCCTCATGGGGTCGCCCCACGAGTCCGACGCGGTCGGCACGGCGCTGCAGCTGGCGAGCGCGATGCTCGAGCGCGGCGCGGACGTGAGCGTGTGGGCGTGCGGCAACTCGACGCTGCTCACCCAGGCGAGCCTCGAGCGCGTCAAGCCGGTCAACGTCTTCGACCGCGAGGCCGACCACCCCACGAGCGCCGCCTTCGCCGGGGACCTGCTCGCCCGGCACGCCGGGCGGTTCGAGTGGGCGGTGTGCCACTTCTGCAGCCACGAGCGGGGCGCCACCACGCACGTCGACGGCGTCCGCACGCGCCCGGCCATGTTCTATCCAAGGTTCGTCGCCGCGGCGCGGCGCACGATCACCGTCGGGAGGCTGTGATGTCGTCCGTCCTGATCATCGTGGACCGGCCGTTCCGCGGCGCGCTCGAGCGGCAGTTCGCCGACGCCGTGCACCTGGCGCGCGTCGCCATGCTCCAGTTCGGTACGGCGTCGATCCTGCTGACCGGCCAGGGGGTCCTGCTGGCGGCCGCCGCGGTCGAGCAGGGCGCCGCCGCGGTCGAGCAGGGCGCCGGCGCGGCGGGCGGCGTCGTCGGCGACACGGGCGAGCGCGACGACGCCGTCGGGCACGCCCCCGACGGTGACGCTGCCGGGCACGCCCCCGACGGCGACGCGCACGGCGCGTTCGCCGGGGCGCGGAGCCTGCTCGCCGCGATGGCGTCGGGGATGACCGTCCTCGTGGACGCCCGCGCGGCCGGCGAGTACGGCCTGACCACAGCCCTCACCGGGCACTTCGAGCTGGTGCCGCCGGAGCGGACCCTCGAGGAGCTCGTCACCCATGACCACGTCTGGTATGCCTAGGAGGCACTTGATGCGCACGACACTGGCCGAGATCACGGCCGCGAGCCTGGTGCTGAACCAGGACGACCCGGCCGAGCTGCTCGGGCCGCGCCCCGCGGCCGGGCCGCAGGAGACGGCGGGCACGAGCGTCGACTTCGACCTCAAGCGCGACCTGGGCCGCAAGGGAACGCGCACGCTGGACCGCGCGGCGGGCCTGGCGATGCACGCGGTGGGGCGCCTGCCGGGGATGACGCCGATCACCTCGGCGGACGCCGAGGCGGTCGACCAGCCCGACGTCGGGCTGGTGCTCGCGACCACCATGGGCAGCATCCAGTCCACCTTCGACTTCACCCGGGACTCGTTCACCGGCGCCAAGCCGTACCACGTCGACCCCGCCCGGTTCCCGAACACGGTCATGAACTTCGCGGCCGGCCAGTGCGCCATCCGCTACCGGATCCAGGGGCCGAACGCGACGGTCACCACGGGACACGTCGGCTCGTTCACCGCGCTGGCCTACGCGGTGCGCCTGCTGCACAGCGGCCACGCCGCCACCATGGTCGTGGGCGCGAGCGAGGAGCTCTCCGCGGCCCGCGCCGGGATCGAGCGGGCCTGGGGCATCGACGCCGGGGCGCTCGGCGAGGGCGCCGCCGCGGTGCTGGTGCGGTCGCCGGGCAGCGGCGACGCGCCGATCGGCGAGATCCTGGGCCTGGACTCCGCCCTGGCGTTCGACCCCGAGTCGGCCGAGTCCGTGCTGGCGAAGCTGGGCGAGCGCGTCCTGGCAGGCAAGGACGGCGAGTCCGCCGCGCCCCTGCGCGTCCGCGTCGTCGCACCGCGGGACGCCGACCCGGCGTCGCCCGAGTCGAAGGGCCTGGCACGGCTCGTCGAGGGCGGCGACCTCGGGTCCGTCGTCGTCGTGGACACCGCCGCGCACACCGGCGACATCGGCTCCGCGTCCGGGCTGGTGCAGCTCCAGGCGGCGCTCGCGGCGCTGCGCGCACAGGGCGCCGACGGGCCCGACGACGTCGCGCTGGTCACCGGGACCGACCGCGAGGGTGCCGTGCACGTCGCCCTGGTGCGGCTGCCGCAGGGCACCGGCGGGGAGACGCCGTGAGGCCGAGCACGGTCGTGCTGACCTGCGACGGCGAGATCGCCCGGGGTGACGAGCGGCGCGCGGCGCGGGCGCTGGCGGTCCAGGCCGTCCGCGTCCTGACCGGGAGCTGGTCGCCGGTCCGGCTGCGTTCGCGCGCGGGCCGGCGTCCGCTCGGTACCCAGGACGGCCGCCGCGTCTGGGTCTCCTGGTCGCACTCCCGGCAGGGTGTGGCCGCGGCCGCCTCGACGCGGCCCGTCGGGGTCGACATCGAGGCGTGCCGTCCGCTGCGCGAGCCCGGCCCGATCGCCGAACGGCTGGCGACGGCGGGCCTCGCCGGCCGGGCCGGTGAGCCGTGTTCCGTGCTGGACGGCTGGGTGGCGCTGGAATCGGGCCTGAAGGCGCTCGGCGTGGGGCTGGCCCTCCCGCTGCGCCGCGTCCGGTTCCGCGACGCCGCCCTCGAGCTCGACGGCCGCGCCACGGGCCTGCGCCGGACCGCGCTGCCGGGGCACGGCCGGCTCCACCACACGTCGGTGGTCCATCACGGCACGCCGGCGGACCTCGTCCACGTCGTGGCCCGGTCCGCCGGACCGGTGCCCGACCACCATCTCGACGGCGCCCGCCCGGGAGCCGTCCCCTCGTTTCCCCTTTCCACCACATCAACCCAGGAGGAAGTCATGGCTGTTGCGCTCGACAAGGAAGAGCTCCGTCACCTCATCGCGGACACCATCGACCAGGACGTCGAGGACGTCACCGACGAGGCGAGCTTCACGGACGACCTCGACGTGGACTCCCTGATGGCGCTCGAGGTGACCATGGTGCTGGAGCGCCGCTACAAGGTGAAGCTCAAGGAGGAGCGCCTTCCCGAGGTCACCTCCCTGCAGGCCGCCTACAACCTGCTGAGCGAGGAACTGGAGAAGACCGCGTGACGACCGCACCGGCGGAGGTCGTCACCCGGCTGGCCGGCGCCGGCCTCACCCGTGAGGCCGGCCCGGACGACGCGGCGGGCGGGACCGAGCGGTACTCGGCGGTCCTGCCCGTCGGGCACCCGGCGCTGGCCGGGCACTACCCCGGCTACCCGATCGTCCCGGGCGTCTTCCTCGTGGAGATCGCGGCGTCCGCCGAGGCGTTCCGCCTCGGCGTGCCCGAGCTCGGGGACCGGTGGACGGGCGTGCCGTCGGTGCGCTTCCGCGCCCCGGTCTTTCCCGGCCAGCGGATCCTGCTCGACCGCACCGAGCGGCGCGGCCGTCCCCGGTACGCGCTGAGCCACGAGGACGGCACCGCCGTGGCGACCGTCGACCTCGACGTGGCCGGTGAGGCCCGTGAGCCCGGCGGGCCCGCGGAGGCGGCCGCCCCGCCGGCCTCCTCGGCTCCGTCGGCGGATTATCCCCGCCCCGAGGAGATCCTGCCGCACCGCCCGCCCATGCTGCTGCTCGACCGCGTCGAGTCGGTCGAGCCGGGCGCCGCCGTCACCGCGACCTACACCGTGACGGCCGGGGCGGGCGGCGCGACGCCGGACGGCGCCGCGGGCGCCATGCCGTGGCCGCTGGTGGTGGAGTCGTGGGCGCAGGCCGCGGCGATGCTGACGACCTGGCACGAGCCCACGCCCGACGTCCGCACCGGCTCCGTGCTGCTGTTCGGCGGCGCCCGCGAGGTCACCTTCGGCGCCCCGGCCCCGGCCGGCACGACGCTCACGCACGAGGTGACCCTCGTGGCCGACTCCGGCGGCGCCGCCGTGCTCAGCGGGAGCAGCCGGGCCGGTGACCGGGAGGTGCTCCGGGTCGGTCAGCTCACCATCGGACGCCGCCCGGCGTCCGAGCTGCCCGATCCCGGGCAGGCCCGGAACGCCGCGAACGCGGGCGGCACGGCAGACGCCGCGAACACAGCGAACACAGCGCAGGACGAGAACCAGGAGGTGGCACGATGACGAACCCCGTCGCACTCGTGACCGGAGGATCCCGCGGCATCGGCGCGGCCGTGGCGCTGCGCCTCGCCGCCGACGGCTACGACGTGGCCATCACGTACTCCAGCCGCTCGGAGGAGGCCGCCAAGGTCGTCGCCGGGATCGAGGCCGCCGGACGCCGTGGCCTCGCCGCGGCGGTCGACGCCGCATCGGTGGAGGACACCCGGGCGTTCGCCGACCGGGTCGAGCAGGAACTCGGGCCCATCGAGGCCCTGGTCTGCTCGGCGGGCATCACCCGCGACAAGCCGCTGGCGCTCATGGCGCCGGAGGAATGGTCGCAGGTCATCGACGTGAACCTCACGGGAACCTTCGCGGCGTGCCGCGCGGTCACCTACGAGTTCATGAAGCGCCAGCGCGGCTCGATCGTGCTGCTGAGCTCGGTCGCCGGGGTGTACGGCAACGCCGGCCAGGCCAACTACGCGGCCAGCAAGGCGGGCATCATCGGCCTCGGCCGCTCGCTCGCGAAGGAGGTGGCCCGGCACGGCGTGCGCGTGAACGTCGTCGCGCCCGGCTTCATCGAGACCGACATGACCGCCGCCCTGCCCGAGAAGGCCCGCGCCAAGGCGGCCAAGACCGTCCCGGCCAACCGGTTCGGCAGCGCGCAGGAGGTGGCCGACACCATCTCCTTCCTGGTGTCCGACCGCGCCTCCTACATCACCGGGCAGGTGCTCGGCGTCGACGGGGGCCTGACGCTGTGAGCACGCCGCGGACGGCCGGGACCACCAACAGCACCGGCAAGCCGACGATCTGGTACCTCTCGCTGCGCAGCCCGTACAGCTGGCTCGCCATCCGGCTCGCCCAGAAGCGCTGGCCCGAGCTGTGGGCCGACGCCGAGCTCCGGGTCTTCTTCGAGCCCGGCGAGGCCATGGCCACCGAGGTCGCCGAGCGGCGGATCGACTTCCCCTACGTCGCCATGTCCCGCGCCAAGCACCTCTACATCCTGCGCGACGTGCGCCGGATCGCGGGCGGGCTCGGCCTCACCCCGACCTGGCCCGTCGAGCGGGACCCCCAGTGGGACGTGCCCAGCCTGGCCGTCGTCGCCGCCCTGCGGGCCGACGCCGTCTCGGGCCGGGAACTCGCCCTGGACCTCACGGCGGCCCGCTGGGAACGGGGCGAGGACATCCTCGACCGCGCCGTCGTGGCCGACAGCGCCCGCCGCGCCGGGCTCGACCCGGCGCTCGCGGACGCGGTCGACGACCCGCAGGTCCGGGCCTGGGGCGGCGAGGCGCTCGAGCAGGTCCAGCGGCACGGCGTGTTCGGCGTGCCGATGATCGTCGTCGGGCGCGAGCCGTACTGGGGCGTCGACAGGCTGCCCCTGGCCGCGGCGGCGCACGAGAAGGCCGAGCCGCCCCCGGTCGAGGACTACCTCGGCTCGGCCGTGCGCGAGCCCGACCTCGGCGGCGGCGACCACGCCGGCGGCTGCGGATGACGGCGCTGCCCGGGGCCCGGCGCGTCGGCGAGACCATCGCGAACCGCATGTTCTCGCCGCCGCGCCGGGGCCATCATCGCCGCCCGGCCGAGTTCGGTCTCGACGCCGCCGAGGCCACGTGCACGACGCCGGACGGCGTCGACCTGCACCTGTGGGTGATCGAACCGCCGTCGGGCGGGCCGGGCGACACGGACGGCCCCGGCGGCCCGGCCGGGACGGCGATCGTCGGGCACGGGATCGGGCTGACCAAGTCCGCCAGCCTGCGCCAGGCGGCGCTGCTGCACGAGGCCGGGTACGGCGTCGTCCTGTACGACCACCGGAACCACGGCCTGTCCGGCCACGACGCGGTCCGGCCCGGGATGGCCGACCGCTTCACCCTGGACATCCGGGCGGCCGCGGACTTCGCGGCCGCGCGGTTCGGCGACGAGCGCCCCGTGCTCGCGTACGGGTTCTCGTTCAGCTCGTTCCCGAGCGTCTACGCGCTGCGGGTCGAGTCCCGGATCGGCGCCGTCGTCTGCGACAGCGGGCCGGCGTCCGACATCCCGGGCATCGTGACCCGGTTCGCGCAGGCGGGCGCGCTGCCCCTGCCGCGCTGGATCCTGGCGAACCCCTGGGGGCGGCAGGTGGTCGCGGCGTGCGCCGCGCGGGCGACCGCGCTGCTCGCGGGCGAGTGGCCACCTCCGGCGTCCCAGGGCGCGCTCGACCGAACGCCGATGCTGTTCGTCGTCGGCGCCGGCGACGCGATCATGGCCGCCGACGAGGTGCGGGCCATGGCCGCCCGTTACGCCCGGGCACGCTGCGTCGTGCTGCCGGGCGGCCACCTGGAATCCGTCAAGCACGACCCGGAGGCCTACCGCGCGACCCTGACCGAGTTTCTCGAGGAGTTCCGCGAGGAACCCCGCTAACCCTTGGAGGCGACCACGTGAACGTGGCGGAGCTCTCGGAGATCGACCTGTTCGACGACGACGTCCTGCAGGACCCCTACCCGGTACTGCGCCAGTTGCGGGACGTCGGTCCCGCGGTGTACCTGCCCCGCCACGACGTGTGGTTCGTGGGCCGGTACGCCGACGTGAAGGCGTGCCTGGCGGCGCCGGACACGTTCTCCGCGCACCAGGGCGTGGGGATGTCCTACCAGTTCAACCGGCTCTCGGCCGGGACGGCGGTGCTGACCTCGGAGGGCGAGACCCACCGCCTGCTGCGCGAGATCCTCATGCGGGACCTGAACACCCCCCGCTTCCGGTCCGTGCAGGCGCAGGTCGACGCCGAGGCGGAGGCGCTGGTGGCCACCCTGGTGGCGCGGGGACGGTTCGACGCCGTGAACGACCTCGCGCGGGTCTTCCCGCTGAGCGTCGTGTGCGCGTTCCTGGGGCTGCCGCTGCAGGACCGCTCGGAGATCCTGCGGCTCGCGGACGCCGGGATCAACAGCTTCGGGCCCATCAACGAGCGCACCCTGGGGGCGTTTCCCCAGTACCACGAGCTGCTGAAGTACCTCTCGACGGTCGCCGTGCCGCCCCACCTGCTCCCGGGCGGCGCGGGCGAGACGTTCTACCGGGCGGTCGAGGACGGTGAGATCGACCGCACGACGGCGGCCGGGCTCGTCTCCACCTACCTCGTCGCGGGCGTCGACACGACGATCAACTCGGTGAGCAACGCGCTGCGCCTGCTGGGCGAGAACCCCGACGCGTGGCGGCGCGTCCGCCAGGATCCCGGCCGGCTCGTGCCGCAGGCGGTGCGCGAGGTGCTCCGGCACGACCCGCCGGTGCAGATGATGACGCGAACCGTCACGCACGACACCGAGATCGGCGGGGTGCGCGTGCCCGCCGGGCAGCGGGTCATGCTCAACTACGCCTCGGCCTGCCGCGACGAGCGCAAGTACGCCGATCCCGACCGGTTCGACCTCGACCGGGACCCGCGGGACCACCTGGCGCTCGGGCACGGCGTCCACAACTGCGTGGGCGCCGGGCTCGCGCGGCTCGAGTCGCACGCCGTGCTCCACGCGTTCGCCCGGCAGGTCGAGACCTTCACCTGCGGCCCCGCGCGCCGTCACCTCAACAACGTGGTGCGCGGCCTGGACCATCTACCCGTCGAGATCACCCGGCTCGCCGATCGGGCTGCCGAGCCACTGGTGCCCGTGGGCCATCAGGGGGGTGTGCCAGCCGCGCTCGGCGGCCAGGAACCCCGCCTCGAAGCGGGAGTTCGCGCCGAGCTCGTCCATGAGCAGCCGCACGTACCGGCGGAATGTCCGTACGGACACACCGAGCACCCGGGCGGCCGTGGCGTCGGTGTCGCCGGAGACCAGGAGCGCGAGGACCTGCCGCCGCTGGTGGGGGGTGAGCTGGCTGGCCCCGGTGCCGGAGAGGTTGTCACCCTTGGGGGCGTAGCTGCGGCTCCAGTAGGCCAGGGCGAGCTGGGCGAGGGCGGAGGCAACCTGTGTCCCGTACAGCACGATTCCCTGCTCGCCCGGCCGGACCGGGCGGAACAGCGCGACCTGCCGGTCGACGATGAGCAGGGTGATCGACGGCGCGTGCATCGCGATCCGGACCTGGATGCCTGAGCGCCGCATCTGGTCCAGGGTCTCGACCGTGCGGGCGACCTTGAGGTCGTGCGGGCTGAACAGGAGCGACACATGGACGCCCCGGGCGGCGGCCGCGAACAGCTCGCGGGCGATCGCCGGGCGGGACTCGGCCGAGGTCAGGGAGACGGTGGCGACCATGACGACGGACGACTTCGACAGCGAGATCGCCTTGACGGCCTGGGCGTCGAGCTCTCGCACGTCGGTCTTGCGCATCGGGGAGCGGTCGGTGCACTCGCGCACCCGCTCGATGTCGTGTGCCAGCTCGAAGGCGCGCTGCCGGAGCCGGTACAACTCGTCCTCGGACTCTTCCACCGGGACGAGCGAGGGCGACGGATCTGTGGCCATAACTCCCTCTGGGGTGAATAAAATGTCTGTAAGGTCCATGATACCCCCTCACCAGACAGTATCTGGAGTAATTCGATGACCAGCTCTGCGGAACGAGTGCCGGGAACGGCCGGATCACACCGGATGCCGTGGATCTGGGGGGCCACCCCCGCCGAGGACGCCGCGCGGTATCCCTGCGACGAGCTGGCGGGGTCCGGCGACCTGCGGCTGCTGCGGGCGGTGTCGGTGGCGGCCCCCGCCGAGACCGTGTGGGCCTGGCTCGGGAACCTGCGGGTCGCCCCGTACAGCTACGACTGGCTCGACAACCTGGGCCGGCGCAGCCCGCGGGCGCTGCGCACCGGGCTGCCGCCGCTGCAGCCCGGTCAGCGGATCATGACGATCTTCACCGCCGAGCACGTCGCACCGGGCTCCGACCTGTCGATCTACCTGCACGACGGGCCGGGCCTGCGGCTGTTCGGCCAGGTCAGGGTCACCTACGCGGTGCGGCCCGAGGGCGAGGGCAGCCGGCTGATCGCGGTGCTCCGGCTCGCGGCGGGCGGCGGGGCGCTGAGCTCCGCCCGCCGCCTCGGCCTCGCCTGGGGGGACCTGCTGATGATGCGCAAGCAGCTGTACACGCTGCGGGACCTGGCGGAGGGCCGCCACGACCGGCCGTAGCCGCGCCCACACGGGTACGACGACGCCCGGCCCCGCCGGGGCCGGGCGTCGCGGGATGCTCAGCGGCGCGCGAGGTCGGCCGCGCCGACGATCCCCGCCTCGTTGCCGTGCCGTGCCAGCTCGATCTGCGCCACGGGCCGGTGCCCGAGCGCGGACAGCTGCGCCTCGTAGCCGTTGCGCACCGGGCCGAGCAGCAGCTCGCCCGCCGCGCCGACGCCGCCGCCGATCACGAAGATCTCCGGGTCGAGCAGCGCCGCCACCGACGCCGCGCCCTCGCCGATCCACTTGCCGAGCACGGCGAGCAGCTCGATCGCGAGCTCGTCGCCCTCCGCGGCGGCCTGCGTCACCTGCGGCCCCTTGATGCCCTCGGCGGAGCCGCCCGCGAGCTCCAGCAGCCGGGCGGCGCGGCCGGGCTGGGCGATCGCGGCGTGCTGCGCGTCGCGCACCAGCGCCGACCCGGACGCGTACTGCTCCCAGCAGCCCTCGTGCCCGCAGCCGCAGTAGTGCCCCTCCGGGACCATGCGCATGTGGCCCACCTCGGCGGCGGCGCCCCACTTGCCGCGTACCAGCTCGCCGCCCACGATCACCGCGCCGCCCAGGCCCGTCCCGACGGTCAGCATGATCATGTCCGTGGCGGCCTTGCCGGCGCCGTACCGGAACTCGGCCCAGCCGGCCGCGTTGGCGTCGTTCTCGACGACGATCGGGGCGTCCAGGTCGATCAGCGCGCGGACCTTCTCCGCCAGCGGGTACTCGCGCCACGCGATGTTCGGGGCGAAGTTCACGCCGGTGCGGTCCGGGCTGATGAAGCCCGCCGCCGCGAGGCCGATGGCGCCGACCTCGTGCTCCTTGGACAGCTCGGTGACGGCGTCGGCGATGGCCCGGTCGATACCGGCGACGTCGTCGGCGGTCGTCTCACGACGCGTCTGGGCGAGGATCTGCCCGTCCTCGTCGACCACGCCCACGGCGATCTTCGTGCCGCCGATGTCGACTCCGATGGCGTGCATGACGTCGTCCTTCACTGTCGCAGGGATACTCGTGGCAAGCGCCCGGCGATCCAGCCCGGCGGGGCCGGCGCACGGGCGCGAACACCAGAGTATCCGTCGCCGGGAAGGCGGCGGCACCCCGTCCGCGTGGTGTGCACTGCCGGAAATTGCCGCCTGATACCCGATCTCATAACAACCTGATACTCGGTGTACCTGTAAGCGCACCTTTCCGGGTATGTTGGCAGCCACGATCTTCACTGTCACTGGAGTCAGCATGAACGAGGTCCACGCTCCGCAGCTGGTCGAGCTGCCCCCCACCTACAACACGAGCAGCCTGCTCGCCGATCGGGTCGCCGAGGATCCGGGTGCTGCGCTGATGGAGCGCCCGGACGGTGCCGGCGGCTGGACCCCGGTCACGTCGGCCCAGTTCGCCGCCGAGGTGACCGCGGCCGCGAAGGGCCTGGTCGCCCGGGGCGTCCAGCCCGGCGACGGCGTCGCCGTCATGTCCGCCACGCGCTACGAGTGGGCGCTGCTGGACTTCGCCGTCTGGGCGGCCGGTGCCGTCACCGTGCCGATCTACGAGACCTCCAGCGCCGAGCAGGTCGAGTGGATCTGCGGCGACTCGAAGGCGACGATCGTCTTCGCCGAGACCGCGGCCCACGCCGAGACGATCAGCTCCGTGCACGACTCGCTGGCCGACCTGCGCGAGATCCTGGTGATCGCCGACGGCGCGGTCGAGGCCCTCATGGCCGAGGGCACGGGCGTGGACGACGCCGAGATCGAGCGCCGTCGCGCGCTCGCGGGCAAGGCCGACGTCGCGACCATCATCTACACCTCGGGGACGACGGGCCGCCCCAAGGGCGTGGAGCTGACGCACGGCAACCTCACGGAACTCCCGGTGAACGCGGTCAAGGACAACCCGGAGGTGTTCGTCGAGGGCGGTCGCCTGCTGCTGTTCCTGCCGATGGCCCACATCTTCGCGCGGTTCATCCACATGCTCGCCGTCGCCTCCGGCACGGTCACCGGCCACTGGGGAGACACGACGACCCTGGTGGACGCGCTCGGCACGTTCCGGCCGACGTTCATCCTCGCGGTGCCGCGCGTCTTCGAGAAGGTCTACAACTCCGCGGAGCAGACGGCCGCCGCGGGCGGCAAGGTCAAGATCTTCCACTGGGCGGCACGCACGGCCATCGAGTACTCGCGGGCGCTCGACGCGCCGCAGGGTCCCGGCCTGGGGCTGCGGCTGCGGCACAAGGTCGCGGACGCGCTGGTGTTCTCCAAGCTGCGGGCGAAGCTCGGCGGGCAGGCGCAGCACGCCGTCTCCGGCGGCGGCCCGCTGGGTGAGCGCCTCGGGCACTTCTACCGCGGCCTCGGGGTCAACATCCTCGAGGGTTACGGCCTGACCGAGACCACGGCGCCGACCAGCGTGAACAAGCTGCAGCTGCAGAAGGTCGGGTCGGTCGGCCCGGCGCTGCCGGGCTGCAGCATGGCGATCGCCGACGACGGCGAGGTGATGCTCAAGGGCATCGGCGTCTTCGCCCGCTACCACAACAACCCCGAGGCCACCGCGGAGGCCTTCACCGCCGACGGCTGGTTCCACACCGGTGACCTCGGCGAGATCGACGAGCGCGGCGTCCTGACGATCACGGGCCGCAAGAAGGAGATCATCGTCACCGCGGGCGGCAAGAACGTGGCGCCGTCGGTCCTGGAGGACAGGATCCGCGCGCACGCGCTGGTCAGCCAGTGCGTCGTCGTCGGCGACAACAAGCCGTACATCGGCGCGATCATCACGCTCGACGCGGAGGGCCTGCCCGGCTGGCTGAAGATGGAGGGCAAGCCCGGGATGAGCGCGGACGAGGCGCGGCGGGACCCGGACGTGCTGGCAGCCCTCGACCAGGTGGTGCTGCGGGCGAACAACGCGGTCTCCAAGGCCGAGTCGATCCGCAAGTTCACGGTGATCCCGGGTGACCTGACCATCGAGAACGGGTACCTCACGCCGAAGTTCTCCGTGCGGCGCGCGATCGTGCTGAAGGACTTCGCGGACGACATCGAGCGGCTGTACCAGGACAAGAACAAGGACAGCCTGCACCTGATCTGAGGCCGTGCCGAAGCCGTCCGGACCGTTCGCGGTCCGGACGGCTTCGTCGTGTCAGACGACGGCGCCGGGGTCGTTGTCCTCCGGGTCCCGGCGGTGGGGCATGCGCCACAGGAGGACGCCCAGGCCGAGGGCGAACAGGCCCAGGGCGACCTGGCCGACCAGGGGCGGGATCTGGAGCGACGGCACGGCCGCGACCAGGATGACGCTGATCAGGGCCAGGATCGGGATGCCGCCCACGGCGAACCAGGCCATGGTGGCCAGGGGGTCCTTGTCGGTCAGGAGGGGTTCCGGCTCCGGGGGGCTGAAGTGGCCCTCGGCCTCCTCCAGGGCCTCGACCTCCGGGGTGACCGGCCAGTCGCGCGGCCCGGCGGGGCGCGGGACGGAACCCTGGGGAGCCGTCGCGGCGTCGTCGGCGAGTCCGGGCGTGCCGCGGGTCGTGGCGTCGTCCTCGCGGGCGCCGTCGGGCGGGACGGTGCCGGCCGGGCCGGCGGGCCGGAGGCCCTCGTGCAGGTCGGACGGTTCCGGGAAGGGTGTGCGGGGTGCCGGGGACGGGGTGGCACCGAGATCGCCGAGGGAGGCTATGAGGTCGGCGAAGCGGGCGTCGACGGCCTCGTCGGGCAGTTCCCCGGGCCGTGCGGCGGGCTCGCCGGAACGCGCGGCGGCCTCCCCGGGGCGCGGAGTGGTGTCCCGAGCAGCGTCTTCGCTACGGTCGGCGGGGGGCGCCGGTTCCTCGGGCAGGTCGTCGTCGCGGTCGTCCGTGTTCGAAGCGGCCATGGGGCACACTCTAATTTGCGGAAGCGACCCGGGCGGACACACCGCGGGGGCACGAGGAGGAGTCTTGTTCTACTGGGTGATGAAGCATGTCCTGGTGGGGCCGTTGCTGCGGCTCGCGTACCGGCCCTGGGTGGAGGGGAGGAAGAACGTGCCGCGGCGCGGCGCGGCGATCCTCGCGGGGAACCACCTGGCGGTGATCGACTCGTTCCTGCTGCCGCTGATGCTGCCGCGGCAGGTGAAGTTCCTCGGGAAGTCGGACTACTTCACGGGCAAGGGGCTCAAGGGGCGGATCACCGCCTGGTTCATGACCGGGATCGGGACGATCCCCGTGGACCGGGCCGGGGGTGCGGCGAGCGAGGCGGCGATCAGCACCGGGGTCCGGGTGCTGCGCGAGGGGGATCTGCTGGGCATCTACCCGGAGGGCACGCGCAGCCCGGACGGGCGGCTGTACAAGGCCAAGACGGGCGTGGCGCGGATGGCGCTGGAGACCGGCGTGCCGGTCATCCCGGTGGTGATGGTGGGGACGGACGAGGCGCAGCCGGCGGGGCGCGTCGTGCCGAGGTTCATGCCGCTCGGCGCCCGGATCGGGGAGCCGCTGGACTTCTCGCACCTTGCCGGCAAGGCGGGCGACCACGCCACGCTGCGGCGGGTCGCCGACGAGATCATGGAGGCGATCCTGGCGCTGTCGGACCAGGAGTATGTCGACGTGTACGCCGCGACGGAGAAGTCGGCGACGGCGGCCGGGCGGGAGCCGACGCCGGCGACCCGGTACCTGCCGACGCAGCGGCCCGCGTCGTGACTCCGCCGAAAACAGCCTGACCGGTCTGTGGACAACCGGGGGCCGGGTGCCGGTGTCGCTCACTAGGATGAGGGCTGAGAACTCCTGCGAACCGAGAGGTGCAACTGCGATGGCTGTTCGTCGTGTGGCTCTGCTGACCGCCGGGGGCTTCGCCCCCTGCCTGTCATCGGCGGTCGGTGGTCTGATCGAGCGGTACACCGAGCTCGACTCCACGATCGAGATCATCGCCTACCAGCACGGCTACCACGGCCTGCTGACGGGTACCAAGGTCGTCGTCGACGACGAGGCGCGCAAGAAGGCGGGCATCCTGCACCGGTTCGGCGGGTCGCCGATCGGTAACTCGCGCGTGAAGCTGACCAACGTCAAGGACTGCGTGAAGCGCGGGCTCGTGCAGGAGGGCCAGAACCCGCTGCACGTCGCGGCGGAGCAGCTCAAGTCCGACGGCGTCGACGTCCTGCACACCATCGGCGGCGACGACACGAACACCACCGCCGCGGACCTCGCTGCCTACCTGCACGAGAACGGCTACGACCTGACGGTGGTGGGCCTGCCCAAGACCATCGACAACGACGTGGTGCCGATCCGCCAGTCGCTGGGCGCCTGGACCGCCGCCGAGGAGGGCGCGCGGTTCGCCGCGAACGTCATCGGCGAGAACCGCGTCGGCCCGCGCATGCTGATCATCCACGAGGTCATGGGCCGCCACTGCGGCTGGCTGACCGCCGCGACGGCCGCCGAGTACCGCAAGTGGCTGGACACCCAGGAGTGGGTGCCGAGCCTGGGCCTGACCCGCGAGCGCTGGGACATCCACGCGGTGTTCCTGCCGGAGCTGGAGATCGACATCGACGCCGAGGCCAAGCGCCTGCGCGCGATCATGGACGAGCAGGGCAACGTGAACATCTTCCTGTCGGAGGGCGCGGGCCTGAACGAGATCGTCGCGCAGCTCGAGGCCGCCGGCGAGGAGGTGCAGCGTGACCCGTTCGGGCACGTGAAGCTCGACTTCGTGAACCCGGGCCAGTGGTTCGCCAAGCAGTTCGCCGAGAAGCTGGGCGCCGAGAAGGTCATGGTGCAGAAGTCCGGCTACTACTCGCGCGCCGCGGCCGCGAACACGGAGGACCTGCGCCTCATCAAGTCGATGACCGACTACGCGGTGGAGGCGGCGCTGCGCGCCGAGTCCGGCGTCGTCGGCCACGACGAGGAGGACGGTGACAAGCTGAAGGCGATCCCGTTCCCGCGGATCGCGGGCGGCAAGGCGTTCGACACCTCGGCGCCGTGGTTCGGCGAGCTGCTCGCCGACCTCGGCCAGCCGCTCGTGCCCGCGGCCCAGGCCGCCCACTGACGGCCGGGACGGGCACGCCATGAGCACGATCGCAGACGCCGGGCTCCACGAGGGCCTGGACCACTTCCGCACGCTCGAGGCACGCCAGCAGCCGGTCTGGCCGGACGCCGGCGCGCTGGCCGCCGTGACCGCGCGGCTGGAGCACGCCGCGCCCCTGGCGAGCCCGTCCGAGGCCGACACCCTGACCGAGCGACTCGCCGCCGCCGGGCGGGGCGAGGCGTTCCTGCTGCAGGGCGGTGACTGCGCGGAGTCGTTCGACGACGCGCACGCCGACCGGATCCGCAACAAGGTGCGCACCATCCTGCAGATGGCCGTCATCCTCACGCACAGCGCCTCGACGCCCGTGGTGAAGATGGGCCGCATGGCGGGCCAGTACGCCAAGCCGCGCTCGAGCAACGACGAGACGCGCGACGGCGTGACCCTGCCCGCCTACCGCGGTGACATGGTCAACGGGCACGCGTTCACCCCCGAGTCGCGCGTACCGGACCCGGAGCGGCTGGCGCAGGCGTACCGCATCTCGTCGGCGACGGCGAACGTCGTGCGCGCGTTCACCACGGGCGGCCACGCCGACCTGCGCCAGGTGCACGAGTGGAACCGGGGCTTCATGCAGAACCCGGCGTACGCGGCGTACGAGCGCACGGCCGACGAGATCGACCGCGCGATCCGGTTCATGGACGCCTGCGGTGCGGACTTCGACGCGCTGCGCTCGGTCGAGTTCTACGTGGGCCACGAGGCGCTGATCCTGGACTACGAGCGGGCGCTGACCCGCCACGACCAGCGCACGGGCAAGGCGTACGACACCAGCGGCCACTTCCTGTGGATCGGTGAGCGCACGCGTCAGCTCGACGGCGCGCACGTGGACTTCCTGTCCCGCGTGGCCAACCCGATCGGCGTTAAGCTCGGCCCGACGACGACGCCCGCGGACGCCCTGGCCCTGTTCGAGAAGCTGAACCCGGAGAACACCCCGGGCCGGCTGACGTTCATCACCCGGATGGGCGCGGGCAGGATCCGCGACGTGCTGCCCGGCCTGGTCGAGGCGGTCACGTGGGCGGGCGCGAACGTCACCTGGGTGACGGACCCGATGCACGGCAACACGATCACCTCGGAGTCCGGGTACAAGACGCGCCGGCTGTCGGACGTGCTGGACGAGGTCGCGGGCTTCTTCGAGGTGCACCGCGCGGTCGGCACGGTGCCGGGCGGCCTGCACGTCGAGCTCACGGGCGACGACGTGACCGAGGTGCTCGGCGGGGCGGAGGAGATCTCGGACGCGGGCCTCGCGCTGCGCTACGAGACGCTCGTCGACCCGCGCCTGAACCACCAGCAGTCGCTGGAACTCGCCTTCCAGGTGGCGGAGATGATCCGGCAGTAGCAGGTAGCGGTACCGGTACAGGGGCCGCACTGCGGTAATCTCCGCAGCGCGGCCCGTGCCGGCCGACGAGCAGTGCGACGAGAGAGGCAGCCCGCCACGTGGTTCAGTCGATCCCCAGCCCGCCCCTGGAGTGGAACGCCATCCCCCTGGGACCGTTGAACCTCCACATCTACGCCCTGTGGCTGCTGGCCGGGATCGGCGTGGCCGCGTGGCTCACGCAGCGGCGGCTGACCCGGCGCGGCGCGCCGCCGGAGGTCGTGCTCGACATCGTGCTGTGGGCCGTGCCGCTCGGCATCGTGGGCGCGCGCATCTACCACGTGCTCACGCACACGTCGGACTACTTCGGGAACGACGACGTCTGGGACGTCGTGCGGATCTGGGACGGCGGCAACGCGATCTTCGGCGGGCTGATCGGCGGCGCCCTGGGCGTGTGGATCGCGTGCCGGATCGCGGGGCTGCGCTTCTGGTCGTTCGCGGACGCGCTGGCGCCCGCGATGCTGATCGCCCAGGCGATCGGGCGCGGCGGCAACTGGTGGAACCACGAGCTGTTCGGCGGGCCGACGACGCTGCCGTGGGGCCTGGAGATCGACCCGAACGCGGCCATGTACAAGGCGATGTACCCCGACGGCTTGGCCGAGGGGACCTTGTTCCACCCCCTGTTCCTGTACGAGGCGCTGTGGAACCTCGCGGGCGCGGCGCTGCTGCTCGCCCTCGACAAGCGGTTCCACCTGCGCTGGGGCCGCCTGTTCGGGCTCTACCTCGTCTGGTACGGCGCCGGCCGCGTCTGGCTGGAGCTGCTGCGTATCGACCCGACGAGCGACACCGTCGCGGGCCTGCCCGCGAACTCCGCGGCCTCGATCGTGGTGGTCCTGCTTGGCATCGCCCTGTTCGTGCTCCGCGGCCGCCGGCACCCGGAGCCCGAGGAATCGGTCTACACCCCGGGTCGCGAACCGGCCGCCGAGGGCGCCGCAGCCGCGTCGGACGACGCGCCCGCCGCCGGCGACGTCAAGGTCGGGGGGGACCCGCCCACCGGTGACGAGTCGTCCGCGGGGGAGACCACGCAGGACACCCCGGAGGAGGACGAGGTCGAGAAGACCGAGGCTCGGGAGAAGGCCGAGAAGGCCACGGCCCCGGAAGAGGCTGAGGCCGAGAAGGCCGAGGTCCCGGAGAAGGCCACGAAGGCCACGGCGCCGGAGAAGGCCGAGGACGCGCCCGGGAAGCCGGCCGCGTCCGCCGGGTCCTCGTCCTCAGGCGCCGAGGGCTGACGGTCCGCCGGGCCCGGCGTCGTCGTCCCTGACGGCGTCGGCGCCGGCGGTGCCGCCGTCCAGCATCGGCAGGTCGTCGAACGCGTTGTTCTCGCTCATCCACGCGGCCCCGAGCAGGAGCAGCAGGACGAGGACGATCGCGGTGGTGAGCGCGCCGGAGCGGCGCTTGCGCGGCGGGGCCGGGCGGGTGCTCATCGCCTGGGTCGGGACGTCGTCGTTCGCGGGCCTGGCCCCGGGCTTGCCGAGCGACGGCAGCAGCGTCACCGGGATGTTCGTGGCGAGCTGCCGCCCGCCGGCGTCGATCACGCCCGCGACGGGGATCGGCTGGGCCGGGGCGGGCGCGCCGAGTTCACCGGGCGTGCGGTCCAGCACCTCACGCGGCAGGGCCTTCCAGGTGGCGCGCAGCAGCTTCAGGGCCTCGCGGCCGTTCGCCGGGCGGTGCCCCGGGTCGTTGGCCGCGAACGTGTTCACCATGAGCTCCACGGCGTCACCGAGCCCGCCGACGGTGGCCCGCAGGCTCGGGATCGTGGCGTTGACGTGCGCGTACGCGACCGCGATCGGCGTCTCGCCCTGGAACGGCTGGCGGCCCGTGAGCATCTCGAAGGCCATGACGCCGATCGCGTACACGTCGGCCCGCACGTCCGACCTCCCGGTCGTGATGACCTCGGGCGCCATGTAGGCGACCGTGCCGAACACGGTGCCCGTGGCGGTCTGGGTCGCCTCGGTGACCGCGCGGGCCAGGCCGAAGTCGGCCAGCTTCGCGGTGCGCCGGTCCTGCGTCATCAGCACGTTCTCCGGCTTGATGTCGCGGTGCATGACGTGCTGGTCGTGCGCGGCGCTGAGCGCCGACAGGACCTGGTCGAGCAGGGCGAACGTGCGCCGCACGGTCAGCGACCCCTCGCGCACGAGCTGGCGCAGGTTCGTGCCGGGCACGTACTCCATGATCAGGTAGTTGAGGGTGCCGTCCGCCCCCTGGCCGTGCACGGCGACGACGCCGGGGTGACTCAGCCCCGCGGCGGCGCGCGCCTCGCGCCGGAACCGTTTGATGAAGTCCGCGGCCTGGTCCCCCTCGGCCAGGTGCGGGTGCATCACCTTGAGTGCGACGTCACGGCCGGATTCGGAGTCGTGCGCGCGGTACACGACCGCCATGCCGCCCTGCGCGACGCGTTCGGTGACCTGGTACCGGCCGTCGACCGTGCGCCCGACGAGGGGGTCTTGTGTCACGGAAGCCACGGCCGAAGTGTACGGGCGGGAGGTGACGTGCGGGAACGGGGTCTTGTCCCCGTTCTGTCCCGGCCGTCGCCGGGCCGTCTCGCCGGTGCCGGGCGCGGGCGGCGCCGGGGCCGATAAGATCGACCGGTGAGCACCACCACACCCGAGGGCCCGGACCTCAGCGAGCGGCAGGACCAGACCGGACACGACCCGGGCGAGCATCCCGGTGACATCCCGGACGACGGCCTGGGCGACGTCGTCGGCGAATGGCTGACGCTGCCCGATCTCGCCGAGCGCGTCGGCGTCGACTTCGGCCGCGCCCGCCGCCTCGTGCGGGACCGGCACGTCGTCGCCGTGCGCCAGGGCGAGAACTCGGTGTGGCAGGTCCCGGCGGCCTTCGTGAAGGACGGCGAGGTCATCCCCACGCTGCGCGGCACGATCGTGCTGCTGACCGACGCCGGCTTCAAGGACCACGAGATCATCCGGTGGCTCTTCGAGGAGGAGGAGTCCCTCGGCCTGCCGCCGATCGAGGCGCTGCGCGCCGGCCGTCGCGCGGAGGTCCGCCGCGTGGCGCAGGCCCTGTTCTGAGCGGCGGGCGGGGTCAGGACTCGCGGTCGACGAGGACCGCGGCGATCGCGTGCAGCATTCCGCGGGCGGGCTCGGCCAGGTCGGCCGCGGCCAGGCGGGCCAGCGCCGTCTCGTAGAGCTCGTCCACGAGGTGCTCGACGGCGGCCAGCGCGCCCGATCCCTCGATGACGTCCCGCACCCGGCTCACGTCGTCGCCGGACAGCGCCGGGTCGCCGAGACACGCGGTGAGGCGGGTGCGTGCGGCGTCGTCGGACGACAACGCCAGCTCGGACATCGTGCGGGCGACCAGTACCGTCCGCTTGCCCTCGCGCAGGTCGTCGCCGGCGGGCTTGCCGGTGACGGACGGGTCGCCGAAGACGCCGAGCACGTCGTCGCGCAGCTGGAACGCCTCGCCGAGCGGCACGCCCGCGGCGTGGACCAGGGCGGCCCGTCCCGCGCCCGCGCCCGCGAGCAGCGCGCCCAGCTCGAGCGGGGCGGCGACCGAGTAGCCGGCGGACTTGGCCCGGAGCACGGCCCGCGCGCGGGCCTCGTCCGCGGCGGGGTCCTCGCCCCAGGGCTCGGCCTGCACGAGGACGTCGAGGTACTGGCCGGTGACGACCTCGCTCTGCATGCGGTCGAACGTGTCCCGGACCGCGCCCGCGACGGCGGGGACCGGCTCGAGGGCGGCGGTCAGCTCGCGCTGCGCGGCCACGAGCACGAGGTCGCCGAGCAGGATCGCCCCGGACTCGCCGAACCGGCCCGCGTCCCCGGACCAGCCGGCGGCCGCGTGGCGGGCGGCGAAGGCGCGGTGCGCGGTCGGGGCGCCGCGGCGGGTGTCGGAGTTGTCCATGACGTCGTCGTGCAGCAGCGCCGCGGCCTGGAACAGCTCGAGGGCCGCGCCCGTGCGCACGGCGGCGTCCGCGGCGGGCCCGGACGGCGCGCCGCCGTGCGCGCGGAACGACCACCAGCACAGCGCGGCACGCAGCCGCTTCCCGCCGGTCAGGAGCACCGCGGCCTGGTCGGTCAGCGCCGTGGCGGCGCCGTCGGCGACCGCGCTGATCGCGGCGACCTCGGACGCCAGCACCGCCAGGTGGGCCCCGACGGCGGCGTCCACGCGGGCGCGCAGGTCCTCGGCGTCGACGAGCTGGGCCGGGGTGGCGGGAGTGGCCGGAGCTGGGGCGGCGGGAGCAGGCAGCGCGCGGGTGGCGGGACCAGCCGGAGCCGGGGTGACGGGGGCCGGCGGAGCCGCGGCTGCGGGGACCGGCGGAGCCGTGGTGGGTGCGGTCGGGGGAGTGAGGGCCACGACGCCAGCCTATGACGCCTTGACCGCCGCCACGGTGCCGCTCAGGGTGAGAAGGGACCGCTTGCCGTCCTTCAGTACGCCTACCAGCAGGGATTCGGCGACCTCGGCGCCCTTCACGGTTGTGGTGCGGGTGAACGCGGCCTGCTCCGACATCCCGCTCTCCGCGGGGGCGTCCAGCGCCTCGAAGCCCTTCTTGCCGAGCAGGCCGGCGACCTGCTCCATGACCGTCCCGGGCGCCTTCTTCGACGAGAGGTTGAGCGTGACCTGCACGGTCGCCGGCTTGGAGCCCTTGACCGGCTCGGCCGACGTCGCCAGCAGCTGGGCGCCCTCCGGCATGGGCAGCAGCCCGGACGGGAAGCCCGGGGCGTAGTCGCCCACGACGGTCGCGGCGTCGAAGCTGGGCAGGACCTCGGGGGAGGGACTGGGGCTGGGGGAGGCGGATCCCCCGGCGCCCGGCGTCGTGCCGGGGGCCGCGGCCGTGGCGGCACCCGTGGCCGTCTCCTCGACCTGGCGGGCGTTGCCGAACTCCTCGCCGATGTCCTCGGCGGTGGCGAGCGGGTCGCAGGCGGTCAGCAGCAGGGCCGTCGCGGTCGCGAGGACGACGACGCCGGCGGCGGTCGCGTCGCGTCGCGCGCGGGGTGCCCGGGAGGCTCCGGAGAAATTCGGCACGCGGATACGGTAGCCCGTGGTACCGCCGTCACGGGAACAGGCTGGTCCGACGCTTACCACAAGGGCCTGGCGGGCAGAATTGTCGACAGGCGCACCGCGGGAAACCCGGCGGCCCGCGGGCGGCCGGATTCTGATGGTCGTCATGGACATCAACGCCACCACAGTTCGCGTGCGAGGCCCGCAGGACCTCCTTGCCTTCATCCCCTTCCGCCTCGGCTACCAGCCGTCCGAGTGCGTCGTCGTGGTCAGCGTGCGCGGCAGGCGCGAGATCGTCGGGCTCGTGGCCCGGCTGGAGCTCGACGCCTACGACGGGCGCTGCCCCGACGGGCGGCCGGCCGCCGGCGCCGCCGCGGAATCGCTCGCCCGGGTCGTGGCGACGGACGGGGCGGACCGCGTCGTCGTGGTCGGGTACACCCGGGGCGAGCTACCCGGCGCCATCGCACCGGGCACGCGCCTGCGGCGCGCGGTCGAGGCGACGGCCGCGCGGATCGAGACGGAACTGCCCGGAACCGAGGCCTGGGTCGTCACGCCGGGCGGCTACCGCGCGCTCGACTGCTCCGACCCGCTGTGCTGCCCCGCCACGGGCCGCCCGGCCGACGACCTCGCCCACAGCCGGACCGCGGCCTCCATGGTGCTCGCGGGCCGCTCCGTCGCCCCCAGCCGCGACGCACGCCTCCGGATCCCGCTCGCGCCCGAGCAGGCCCGCCGCTCGGCCGCCCGGGCCGCCACCAGGTGGGCCCGGGCCCGGACCACCACCCCGGACTGGGCGGACCGGTCCCTCGATGCCTGGCGCACCGCGGTGCGCCGCACGGGTGCGGCCGAGCCGGGCGAGCCCGCCGAGATCTCGCCGGCCCTCTACGGGAAGCTCGCCGCGGCGCTCGCCCACCGGCCCCTGCGCGACGCCGTGCTGCTCTGGCTCACCACCGAGGACGGCGACACCGTGCTGCGCACCGCCCGCGGCACCCCCGACGCGGAGACCGACGCCGCCGCGTCCCGCGCGATGTCCCGGATCGTCGACCCGGCCGGCGCGACCCGGCCGGACCAGGACCGGGTCGGGCCCGCCGTGCACGTGCTGGAGGCGGTCGCCGCGCACGTCCCGCGCAGCCGGCAGGTCGCGCCGCTCACCCTGCTCGGCGTCGTGGCCTGGTGGAGCGGCGACGGCGCGATGGCGTCCGGCAGGCTCGACGCGGCGCTCGCGGTGGACGACGGGTACACCCTGGCGAATCTCGTCGTCAGCGCCCTGACCGCCGGGCTGCCGCCCGGCTGGGTACGGCGGGAGACGGCGGAGCTCAGGCGCGAGGAGCGCGCCGCGGCGGAACTGGGGACGGCATGAGGGGTTCTCGCGGCGCGCGGGCGTCCGGTGAGCCCCGGGCCGGGCCGCGGCCATGCCGGGCGGCGCCGGGGCGATCTGCCCGGAGACGTGGGACACGGCCTGACCGAGGGCTGGGTTTCCGGTAGTTTCGGTAACCATGACGATCGTCGTGGGCAATCTGGCCACCCCCGAGGGACGGGCTGCGCTGGATGCCGCCGTGACCGAGGCCGAGCAGCGCCGGGCGACGCTTGTCGTCGTCGCGGGGCCGGGCGAGCCGGGTCAGGACACCGCCGGCCTGACCGAACGGCTGGCCGCCGCGGGCGTGGCGGTCCGGCTCGACCCGGGAACGGGCGACCTCGCCGACGACCTCGTCCGCACGGCCCTGGAGACGGGCGCCGACCTGGTCGTGATCGGCCTGCGCCGCCGCGGCCCCGTCGGCAAGCTCATCCTGGGCGCGGGCGCCCAGCGCATCCTCATCGAGGCCCCCTGCCCGGTCCTGGCCGTCAAGGTCTGACCCAGCCGGTCCCCGCGGTCTGACCCAGCCGGTCCCCGCGGTCTGACCCGGCTGGTTCGCGGGGTCTGACCGGGCTGGTTCGCGGGGTCTGACCGGGCTGGTTCGCGGGGTCTGACCGGGCTGGTTCGCGGGGTCTGACCGGGCCGTCCACGCGGTCTGACCCGGCCGGTTCACGAGAGTTCGGCCTCCACCGCCCGGATCGCGATCCGGGCGACCTCCCGGAGCCGCCCGGCGTCGGCCCCGTCGCGAGCCTGCTGGGACATTCCCTGGATGCAGGCACCCACGAACCGGGCGATGGCCGTCGCGTCGGCGGCCGGCCGGGCGGTCCCGGCGTCGATCTCGGCCTGGATCCGCTTCCGGATCCCGGTCACCGGGTCGTTGCGGATCGCGGCCAGGCGCTCGCCGACGTGCCGGTTGGCCTCGCCCACGGTCACGGTCGCCGTGAGCACCAGGCAGCCGCCCGGCGCCGGGCCGCGCGGATAGGTCTCGGCGGCGGCCAGCAGCAGCCGCCGGATCAGGGGGAGCGCGGAGTCCTCCTGCTCGAAGGCGTCGGCGGTGAACGCGCCGTGCGTCTCCTGGTAGCGCTCGACCACGCGGAAGAACAACTCCTCCTTGCTGCCGAACGCCTTGTACAGGCTCGGCGGGTTGATGCCCATCGCCGCGGTGAGGGCCGCCACCGACGTGGCCTCGTAGCCGTGCTCCCAGAACTGGAGCGTGGCAGCCTCCAGCGCCTCGTCGACGTCGAACCGCCGTCCCTGACCCCGTGCTCCGCTCACGTGCCCCAGCCTAGCGTCTCAATATATGAACTCACTGTATCGATCGCTACACGTTTGCCCGTAGCGTGCGGCCATGACCTCACAGCGCATCGCAGTCATCACCGGAGGCGGCCGCGGGATCGGCCGCGCCGTCACGGAACGTCTCGCCGGCGACGGGTTCGACGTCGCGATCCACTATGGCGCGGACGCCGCGGCCGCCAGGGAATCCGCGGCAGCGGCGGAGGCGCACGGGCGCGCGGCGGTCACCTTCGCGGCGGACCTCGCCGCATCCGATGCCGCCGGGACGTTCTGGCGCGCCTACGACGAGGCGGCGGTGGCCGCCGGCTGGGACCCCGCCCGCATCGACGTCCTCGTCAACAACGCGGGCGTGACCCTGCGCGGCGGCATCGAGGAGCTGGCTCCCGGGGACTTCGACCGCCAGCACGCGATCAACGTCCGCGCGCCCTACTTCGTCACGCGCGACGCGCTGCCCCGGCTCGGGCGCGGCGGCCGGGTCATCGGCATCTCGTCCGGCGTGACCAGGATCGCCACGCCGGAGATCCTCGCCTACAGCATGACCAAGGGCGCCGTCGACATCCTGACGCGGACGCTCGCCGCCCAGCTCGGCCCGCGCGGCATCACGGTGAACGCGGTGGCCCCCGGCGTCGTCGAGACGGACATGACCACCGCCTGGCTGAGCTCCGACGACGTGGTCCGCCGGGAGATCTCGGCCGCCGCGGCGCTGAACCGGATCGGCGAGACCAGCGACGTCGCGAACGTCGTCGCCTTCCTGGCGTCCCCGGACGCGGGCTGGGTCACGGGCCAGGTCCTCGACGCCACGGGAGGCGCCCGCCTCTGAGGGGCGAGGGGGTGCGGGCGCTCGGCCGCCGGCCGGCCGGGCGCCCGGCCGTCGCCCCGGCCGCGCGCGAGCCGGGCTTCGGGGGCGACCTGCGGCGCTCCGGGAATCTTCCCGGTGTGCCGGTCGTTGAACAGGATCTACCTCGAAGAAACAGATGTGAGGACCCGGAAAGCCCCGCGTTGAGCGGGTTTCGCCTGTGCGGGGCTGTGAGATGAGCCCGCGAATTTTCACTGACGACCCGTTCGGCCGGGCGTGCAAGGGTGCCAACGGTACAATATCCCTTGTTCGTTGCCGATCGAGACGAGGTCCAGTGCAGGCCCCGGCAGCGGAACCACCGGATCCTCGACGACGCCGAAAGGTCGGTTTGTGGCGCCCACTTCCGTCAATGCCCAGGACACAGCCCCCGAGCGCGCTCCCGCGCGTGATCTCCCCCGTGAGTTCGAGCATCCCGCCCTGAAGGAGTTGCTGACCGTCGGTGTGGCTGCCGGCAGGGTCGATGCCGAGAACTTCCGCACCGCCTGCGAGGCCGCCAAGGTGGCCGACGCCAAGCGGCTGAAGGCCGTGCTGCGCGCCCTTGCCGGATCGGGGATCGACGTCGGCCTGCCGGCCACCGCCACCGTCGCGGCGGCGGCCAGTCGCTCGAGTGCGGTCGCGGCGCAGGCGAGCGTCGAGGAGGGCGCCGCGGCGTCGTCGTCGGACACGAAGACGACCACCCGCCGCGCCACGCCGGCCGCGCGGAAGACCGCCGCGGCCAAGACGACCACGCGCCGCACGACGGCCGTGCGGACGACGGCCGGGGAGGCCGAGCCCGAGGCGCCGGAGTCCGGCGCCGAGGCGGACGCCGAGAAGCCGGCGCGGAAGACCACCGCGCGGAAGGCCCCGGCCAAGAAGGCCCCCGCGAAGACCGCCGCGGCCCCGGCTGCGGCGAAGACCACCACGTCCCGCCGGCGCAAGACCGCCGACGACGCGCCGGTGCTCGAGGAGAACGACCTGTCCGACCTCTCGGCGAGCCTGGAGGAGGACGACGCGCCGTCGTCCAAGCGGCGCAAGGGCGCCGAGGCGGAGGAGAAGGGCGGCTTCGTCGTCTCCGACACCGACGACGAGGACCAGCCGGCGCAGCAGGTCGTCACCGCCGGGGCCACCGCGGACCCGGTCAAGGACTACCTGAAGCAGATCGGTAAGGTCGCGCTGCTGAACGCGGAGCAGGAGGTCGAGCTCGCCAAGCGGATCGAGGCCGGCCTGTTCGCCGAGGAGCGCCTGGCCAGCACCGACTTCGACCGCGCCGACAAGAACGCGCGCCGCATGGAACGCGACCTCAAGTGGATCGCGCACGACGGCAAGCGCGCCAAGAACCACCTGCTCGAGGCCAACCTGCGGCTGGTCGTCTCGCTGGCCAAGCGCTACACGGGCCGCGGCATGCTCTTCCTGGACCTGATCCAGGAGGGCAACCTGGGCCTCATCCGCGCGGTCGAGAAGTTCGACTACACCAAGGGCTACAAGTTCTCCACGTACGCCACCTGGTGGATCCGGCAGGCCATCACCCGTGCCATGGCGGACCAGGCCCGCACCATCCGCATCCCGGTGCACATGGTCGAGGTCATCAACAAGCTCGCCCGCGTACAGCGCCAGATGCTCCAGGACCTGGGCCGCGAGCCCACCCCGGAGGAGCTGGCCAAGGAACTGGACATGACCCCCGAGAAGGTGGTCGAGGTCCAGAAGTACGGCCGCGAGCCGATCTCCCTGGCCACGCCCCTGGGCGAGGACGGCGACAGCGAGTTCGGTGACCTCATCGAGGACTCCGAGGCCGTGGTCCCGGCCGACGCGGTGTCGTTCACGCTGCTCCAGGAGCAGCTGCACCAGGTGCTGGACACCCTCAGCGAGCGTGAGGCGGGCGTCGTCTCGATGCGCTTCGGCCTTCAGGACGGCCAGCCCAAGACGCTGGACGAGATCGGCAAGGTCTACGGCGTGACGCGCGAGCGCATCCGCCAGATCGAGTCCAAGACGATGTCGAAGCTGCGGCACCCGTCGCGCTCGCAGGTCCTGAGGGACTACCTGGACTGATCGGCCCGGATCTCGACCGGCCGGGCGCGCCGTGCGAACGGCGCGCCCGGCTTCGAGACGTCCATGGTTCTCCTCCATTTCCTTCCCGCGCTCCGGCGCGGTGATGTGGAAGCTTGGGAGCGTGTCCACAACGACTCCTCCCGCGGCCGCGGTTCTCTCCCCGGCCCCCGCCCGCGCGGTGCGCACCGCGGCGCTGCTGCTCGCGGCGCTGCTCGCGCTCGCCTCCTGGATCGTCCCGGCCGAGGCCGCGACCTACACGCTGACCGCCTCGGGCAGTTCCACGACGACGGCGTCGTCGCCGCGCACCCTGTCGGTCACCTACAAGAACGGGACCCGGCCCGTCACGGGCGCCTCGGTGAAGCTGCAGCAGAAGAAGGACGGCGAGTGGCTGACCGTCCGGACGGTGACGACGAGCAGCACCGGCAAGGCGACGACGTCGGTCAACCCGACGACGACGCGGAACTACCGGTTCACGACCTCCCGGGCCACGAGCAACACGATCACGGTCAAGGTCGTGCCGGGTTCCTGGACCCTGACGGGCTCCGGTTCCGGGCACGGCGTCGGGATGGCGCAGTGGGGCGCCTACCAGCTGTCGCGCTCGGGCTACAGCGCGTCGCAGATTCTCGGCTACTACTACGCCGGGACGACGACGAGCACCGCGAACAACCCTCGGACCAGCCTGAAGGTCCAGATCCTGCGCGGATCGTCGAGCACGGCGAGATCCACGGTCAGCCTCAGCGAGGGCTCGTGGCGGCTGCTCGACGGGTCCGGGGCCACGATTACCTCGGCGGGGCCGGGGCGGACGGCGGTGCTCGGTGTCAGCGGGTCGTCGGTCACCGTGAAGGTCATGCAGGGCAGCACCGTCGTGCGCCCGACGACGGCGTACGACGCGCTGACCGTGGAATGGACCGGGACCACGTACTGGTCCGGCACGGCGGGCACCGTGTCGGTCTCCGGCGCCCCGGGCACCTACCGGCACGGCCGCCTGCACGCGACGAGCATCGGCGGGCGGCTCAACGTCGTCAACGAGGTGATCATCAACACCGAGTACCTGTACGGGATCGACGAGATGCCGTCGGGCTGGGGCGCGAGCTCCAACAACGGCACCGCGGCCCTGCAGGCCCAGGTGATCGCGGCCCGCACCTACGCGCTGCGGGCCAAGACGGCCGGCCTCGACGCGAGCTGCGACTGCCACGTCTACGACGACACCCGCAGCCAGAACTACGTCGGCTGGCGCAAGGAGGGCGGCGAACTGGGCGACCTCTGGAAGGCCGCCGTGGACGCGACCGTGCAGGACGCCACGTCCACGGTGAGCGTGCTGCGCGACCCGTCCGCCGGGTTCGCCGAGACGCCCTACTTCGCCAGCTCGGGTCGGGTGACCTCGACGCTGCGGGGGACCGCCGACAACGAGGACGTGTGGCCGGTCGCGGCGCTGTCCTACCTGCGGCACCAGCCGGACACCTACTCCCTGGCGGCGCCGGGCAACCCCTACGCGGCCTGGACGGACAGCCTCACGCAGTCGCAGGCGCAGAGCATCTCGGGCCTGAACTGGGTGCGGTCGCTCGCCGTGAGCGCCTGGTACCCCAGCGGTCAGGTCAAGACGATCAAGGCGACGTCGGACACCGGGAGCATCCGCTACGTGACCCGGACCGCCGAGAGCTGGCGGACCACGCCCGGGGTCAAGGGCGGCTGGATCTCGGCCGTGGCCCCGCGGAAGTGAACGCGGGACGGTGATGCCCGGCGCGGCGGCCCCGGCCGGCGCGCCGGGCACGCGGAACGGCCGGTCCCCGGGAGGGAACCGGCCGTTCGTGTGCGGCGCGGACGCCGGAAGTCGGAGGGAGCCGGGATCAGTTCTGCGGCTGGCCGTGCTCGGCGAGGAGCCGGTCGGTCTCGTCCTGGATGTGGGTAGCGACGTCGGCGTAGGCGGGCTGGTGCGCGCGGGCGTGGTGGCCGCAGAAAAGCAGTTCGCCCGCGGGAAGGACGACTCGCACGTAGGCCTGGGCCCCGCAGCGGTCGCAACGGTCGGCGGCGGTGAGCTGTTCGGTGGTCATGGTCGTCACGCCCCTATCCAACCATCGGATCCCACGGTCCCTTCCCCTGCGGGCCCCGCGTTCGCCGCGAGCATAGCGGTGTGCGTCACATCCGAGGAAACCCCGCAGGCGGAATTCCGCCACGGGATGAATTGCCGTCACGCCGGGAAATGCCGTCCGCTATGCGTCTTGGCATCTGTCCCGTGTGGCTCCGACGTGCGTGTCGGTCACCTCGTCTACGCTGTGCGCGTGACCCAGACCGCCCGTCCTGAGAAGGAATCCAGCTACACCGCCCGGCATCTCTCCGTCCTGGAGGGGCTCGAGGCGGTCCGCAAGCGACCCGGCATGTACATCGGCACCACCGATTCGCGTGGGCTCATGCACTGCCTGTGGGAGATCATCGACAACTCCGTCGACGAGGCGCTGGGTGGTCACGCCACGCGGATCGATGTGGTGCTGCACGCGGATTCCTCGGTCACGGTGTCCGACGACGGCCGCGGGATCCCGGTCGACGTCGAGCCGAAGACGGGCCTGACCGGCGTCGAGGTCGTCTACACCAAGCTGCACGCGGGCGGGAAGTTCGGCGGCGGGTCGTACGCCGCCTCGGGCGGCCTGCACGGCGTCGGCGCCTCGGTGGTCAACGCGCTGAGCTCGCGGCTCGACGTCGAGGTGGACCGCGGCGGGAAGACCTACCGGATGACCTTCCACCGCGGCGAGCCGGGCACCTTCGGCGACCCGGCCGCGGGCCCCTCGCCGGACGCGCCCTTCGCGCCGTTCACCGACCACTCCGAGCTCGCCGTCACCGGCACGGTCAAGCGCGGCGTCACGGGCACGCGCGTGCGCTACTGGGCGGACCGGCAGATCTTCCTCAAGACCGCCACGTTCAGCTACGACGAGCTGGTCACCCGGGCCCGGCAGACGAGCTTCCTCGTGCCGGGCCTCGAGCTGCGCATCCGCGACGAGCGCGGCGTGCCCGGCACGCCGGGGGAGGCCGGCCCGCACGAGGAGGTCTTCAAGCACGACGGCGGCGTCGTCGACTTCGTCGAGCACCTCGCCCCGGACGCACCGGTCACGGCGATCTGGCGGCTGCAGGGTTCGGGCACGTTCTCCGAGACGGTGCCCGTGCTCGACGAGAGGGGCCACATGTCGCCCCAGAAGGTCCAGCGGGACTGCGAGGTCGACGTCGCGCTGCGCTGGGGCACCGGCTACGAGACCGAGGTGCGCTCCTTCGTCAACATCATCTCCACCCCCAAGGGCGGCACCCACCTGGCCGGCTTCGAGCAGGGCCTGCTCAAGGTGATCCGCAAGGGCGTGGAGACCAACGCCCGCAGGCTCAAGGTCTCCGCCAAGGACAACGGCGAGCGCATCGAGAAGGACGACGTCCTGGCGGGGCTCACCGCCGTGGTCACCGTGCGCCTGGCCGAACCGCAGTTCGAGGGCCAGACGAAGGAGGTGCTGGGCACCGCCCCGGTGCGCCAGATCGTCTCCCGCGTGATCGAGGACCAGGTCCACGCCCAGCTCACCGCCACCAGCCGGGACGGCAAGACGCAGGCGGCGCTGCTGCTCGAGAAGATCGTCGCCGAGATGCGCGCCCGCATCACCGCGCGCAAGCAGAAGGAGATCAGCCGCCGCAAGAACGCGCTGGAGACCTCCTCCCTGCCCGCCAAGCTCGCCGACTGCCGCAGCGACGACGTCAACAAGTCCGAGCTGTTCATCGTCGAGGGCGACTCGGCCCTCGGCACCGCGAAGCTCGCGCGCTCCAGCGACTACCAGGCCCTCCTGCCGATCCGCGGCAAGATCCTCAACGTCCAGAAGGCGTCCGTCAGCGACATGCTGCGCAACGCCGAGTGCGCCGCGATCATCCAGGTCATCGGCGCGGGCTCCGGGCGCTCCTTCGACCTGGAGGCCGCCCGCTACGGCAAGATCGTGCTGATGACCGACGCCGACGTCGACGGCGCCCACATCCGCACCCTGCTGCTGACCCTGTTCTACCGCTACATGAAGCCGCTCATCGAGGCCGGGCGCGTGTACGCGGCCGTCCCGCCGCTGCACCGCATCGAGGTGCTGGGCAGCGGGCGGCGCAAGGGCGAGTACATCTACACCTACTCCGAGGCCGAGCTGCAGAGCACCCTGCGCGGCCTCGACAAGGCCGGGCGCCGCTACAAGGACGACATCCAGCGTTACAAGGGCCTCGGCGAGATGGACGCGGACCAGCTCGCGGAGACCACCATGAGCCCCGCCCACCGCACGCTGCGCCGCGTCCGCGCGGAGGACGCCGAGGCCGCCGAGCGCGTCTTCGAGCTCCTCATGGGATCCGACGTCGCCCCGCGCAAGAAGTTCATCGTCGACGGCGCCGCGGAACTCGACCGGGAGCGCATCGATGCGTGAGCTCCGGCGCGAGACGGGCGTGCGGCGTCGTCGTCCCTGTTCCTACGATGCTTCCGTGACCACAGAACGCACCACCGTCCGAACCCTCCAGATCCTCGCGACCGCCGCCGCGGTCGCGCTCCTCGCCGCGTGCGGGCCGAGCGGCACCGAGGCCGGCCCCTCGGCGGACGCCTCCGCGTCGGCCGGCGTGTCGGCCTCCGCGTCGGCCTCCGCGGAAGCGCCCGCTCCGGGCGGGCTCACCGCCGCCTGCACGGAGAAGGAGGACTTCACCTACGAGGGTGCGCAGGGCGAGACCGCCCTGGACCTCCTGCTGGAGGAGGACTCGACGGCCGAGGTGTCCGGCAAGGGCAAGGACGCGTACGTCACCGGGATCTGCGGCTACACCGCCTCCGAGAAGGAGCAGGAGTTCTGGGCCCTCTACGTCGACGGCGAGATGGCGCAGGTCGGCGCCGGCTCCCTGGAGACCGAGGACGGCCAGGAGATCACCTGGAAGCTGGAGACCTACTGATGCGCCGCGCGCCCGGGTCCGGAGCCGGCGGTGACCGCACCCGCGGTCGCCGCAGCGGCGCCCCCGCTGCCGGTGACCTCGCGGCCGGCACCTCGGCCGGCAGTGACCTGACCGCCCGCGACCTCACCGTCGCCGAGCTCGCCCGCCGCTGGTGGCGGCCGGCGCTCGCGGTGCTCGTCGTGGCGGTGGCGGTGGTGTGGCGGCTGGTCCGCCAGGACCTGGGCGCGCCGCCCAACCTCGAGCTGATCACGGCCGCGACGTTCTTCGCGGCCGTGCTGCTGCGGCACCGGGCCGCGGTGCTGGTGCCGTTCGCCGCCGCCGCCGTGAGCGACGCGCTGCTCGGCAACACGACGATCCTGCTGTTCACCTGGTCGGCGTGGGCCGTGATCGGGCTGGGCGCGCTGCTGGTCCGCCGCACCGCGGGCTGGACGAGGCTGGGCGCGGCGTTCGGGCTGGGCGTCGGCGGCTCGGTGTGGTTCTTCCTCTGGACGAACCTCGGGGTGTGGCTGCAGTCGCGCGGCACCTTCTACGCCCCCGGCCTGGACGGCCTGCTGGACAGCTACGTCATGGGCCTGCCCTTCTTCCGCACGATGCTGCTGGGGAACCTCGTGCTGGTGCCGCTCGCGGCGGGGGCGGTCGCCCTCGTGGAGCGGGCGGAGCGCGCCGCCGGGCTCGTCCCGCGGGAGGCCTGACCGGCTGCACGGCCCGAGCGGCTGCGCGGCCCGACCGGCTGCGCAGCCGGCCGGGCCGCATGGTGTCACCGGCCGCTCGGTCGTTCGCCCCACGGCCTGACCGGCCGCTCTGCTAGTCAGGCTCAACGTTTTCCATAACGGTTAGCACCGCTTCTCGCGCGTCCCACCTCTTGACGGCTGGTTCTTCATCGATGCACTCTTGATTCCGGCGATGCGGGAAACCGGTTCCTGACATCGCCGGGCTCCGAGGTCCAGCAACCCGTCCCCGACGTCGTCGGGCACGCGCCGCTGGAGGCAGTTCCCCACACACTCGCGCACGCGCGCCGACGACGCCGTGCGTGCGCGACCGATCATGGAGGCGATCGATGAAGATCTCCGGCGTCATGAAGAAGGTACGGCTGCGGGTCGCCGTCGCCGTCGGAGCGGTCCTCGCCCTCGCCGGCGCGGGGCTGGCGGCGGTCCCGGCCGGTGCGGCCACCCCCGATACCGGCGCGTGGTACGTGCTGGTCAACCGCCAGAGCGGCAAGGCGATGGAAGTGGCCGACTGGTCCACCGCCGACGGCGGGATCGTCCAGCAGTGGGACCGCAACGACGGCGCCTGGCAGCAGTGGCGCTTCGTCGACTCCGGCGGCGGCTACTACCGCCTGCAGAACCGGCACTCGGGCAAGGTGCTGGACCTGTGGGAGTGGAGCCTCGCCGACGGCGGCCAGTTCCGTCAGTACACGGACCTCAACGGCTACAACCAGCAGTTCCGGCCGGCCGACTCCGAGGGCGGCCGCGTCCGCCTGATCAACCGGCACAGCGGCAAGGCCGTCACGGTGACGGACCGCTCCACGGCGAACGGCGCCACGGTCACGCAGCTCACGGACGGCAACCAGTACAACCAGCAGTGGGAGCTCGTGCAGATCGGCAGCGGCGGGGGCGGCGGCAGCACGTCCGGGCTCGCGGGCTGGGCCACCCAGAACGGCGGCACCACGGGCGGCGGTTCGGCGTCGACCACCACGGTCACGTCCTCGTCGGCGCTGGCGAGCGCGGTGTCCGGCACGACGGCCCGCGTGGTGAAGGTGTCCGGCACGATCTCCTGCTCCGGGATGATCGGCGTCGGCAGCAACAAGACCATCACCGGTGCGGGCGGCGGCGCCATCAGCGGGTGCGGCCTGAACGTGAGCGGCGCCAGGAACGTCATCATCCAGGACCTGTACTTCAACGGCTGGAACGACGACGCCGTGAACATCCAGGAGTCCACGAACGTGTGGGTCGACCACAACACGTTCGGCACCGGCTACGACGGCTCGCTCGACACCAAGCGCGGCTCGGACTACGTCACGCTCTCCTGGAACCGGTTCAACGGCCAGGACAAGAACTCGCTGGTCGGCCACTCGGACGACAACGGCTCGCAGGACCGGGGCCACCTGCGCGTGACCTACCACCACAACTGGTTCAACGGCACCAACCAGCGCAACCCCCGGGTCCGGTTCGGCAACCCGGTGCACGTGTACAACAACCTGTACTCCAACGTGGGCAGCTACGGCGTCGCCTCGACGCAGGAGGCGGGCGTGCTGGTGGAGGGCAACTACTTCGAGAACACCGAGGACCCGTTCCACCTGGGGGAGGGCTCGTCGTCGGCGGGCTCCCTCGTGGCGCGGAACAACCACTTCGTGAACTCGGGCAGCGGCCAGGCCGGCGGCTCGGTCAACTCGATCCCGTACTCCTACACGCTTGACACGGCCTCCTCGGTCAAGTCGATCGTCCAGGCGGGCGCGGGCCGCCGCTGACGCGGGGCGCGAGGCAGGGCGCACGTCGAGCAGGGCCTCCGGTCGCGGAAGATCCGCGGCCGGAGGCCCTGCTTCGTGCGCGGGAGCCCTGCCTCGCACCTGAGAAGCCCCGCCTCGCGGAGCCGCGAGGATCTTGCCACTATTTACTGACTCATGGTAAATAAGAGGCCGAGACGGCAGCGCCGCCGTCTCGTGTCCTCGACGTGGAGGTCCGTCATGTCCCAGAACTTGTCCGCGCGCCGGCTCCGGCTGCGCGCCGTCGCGCTCGCCTCGATGGTGGCCCTGGCGGTCCCGCTCGCTCCGGCCGCGGCGTCGTCGTCGGACCCGGACCCCAGCCCCGGGCTGCTCGCCGACACCGGTTCGGCCGCCGTGACCGGCGACGACGGGAACCTGCTTCCCGGGACGATCTTCCCCGTCCCGCCGGACGACTTCTACGACCCGCCCGCCGGGCTCGGCGACGGCGCGAACGGCGAGCTGATCAAGGTGCGGGAGCAGCCCGCCGGCTGGGACGCCCGCACCTGGATGGTGATGTACCACTCCACCAACGCCACGGGCGAGGACATCCCGGTGACGGGACGCGTCGTCGTGCCGCACCAGGCGTGGACGGGCGAGGGCCCGCGGCCGATCGTGACGGTCGGGTCGGGCACGCGGGGGGTCGGCGACGACTGCGCGCCGTCGCGCTGGCTCGACTACGAGCGCCCGTTCGTCGAGCCGCTGCTGCTCAAGGGCTACGCCGTGGTGATCACCGACTACGAGGGGCTCGGCACGCCCGGCACGCACACCTACATGGTGGGGCAGTCGCAGGGCCGCACCGTGCTCGACATGGTCCGCGCCGCCACCAACCTCACCGCGTCGGGCCTGCGTGCGGGCGGCAAGGTCGCGATCATCGGGTACTCGCAGGGCGGCGCCTCGGCCGCGTGGGCGGGGGAGCTGTGGGCGAGCTACGCCCCGGAGCTCGACGTCGTCGGCGTCGCCGCCGGCGGCGTCCCCGCCGACCTGACGGCCGTCTCCGAGGACCTCGACGGCCGGATCGGGTTCGGCCTGCTGCTGCTGGCGGCGTTCGGGTACGACGCCGCCTACCCGGAGCTCGACCTGGACGGCTACCTCAACGACAAGGGCAGGGCGATGTACGCCGAGCAGCAGGACGCGTGCGTCGACGCGGCCCTGGCGTTCGCGCTCCAGGACCTCGACGTCTACACCGACGAGGACCCGCGCTACACCGCGGCCTGGCAGGCGCGGTTCACCGAGAACCAGCCGGGGAAGAACCCGCCGCGCGTCCCGGTGTTCCTCTACCACGGGCTCGTCGACGAGATCGTCCCGGCACGTCAGGCCGCGGCCTACCGGGACACGGTGTGCGCGGCGGGTGCCGACGTGCGCTGGCAGTGGCACCTGGGGGAGCACGTCTCGACGATGGTGACGGCCGCGCCGGCCGTGGTCGCGTTCGTCGACAACCGGTTCAAGGGGCGGACGTTCTACCCGACCTGCTGATCGCGGCCGGACGGGCGTGGCCGCGTCACCGCCGTCGCCGGCGGCGGTCGGCCACGCCCGTCCAGTAGCCCACCCAGACCGTCCCGGCCAGGGCCAGCACGCCGATCACCACGGGCGCGGCGACCAGCGGCGCGACCGCCACCACCGCCGAGACCAGCAGGGGCCCGCCGGTGTTGCCGATGTCCCCGCACAGCCGCCAGCGGCCGAGGAACTGCGCGCGCCCCTCGACCGGTGCGGCGTCGGCCCCGAGCGTCATCACGATCCCGGCGCCGAGCCCGTTGCCGAGCGCGATCAGCGCCAGGACGGCGCCCACGCCGAGGGCGTCCCCGGTCAGCGGCAGCAGCAGGCAGCCGGCGCCGACGGCGAGCACCACCGGGATCGCCACCACCTGACGGCCGCGCGTGTCCAGCAGCCAGCCGCCCGGCAGCACCAGCAGGAGATCGATCGTGGCCGCGACCGCGAACAGCAGCGAGACGGTCGCGGCGTCGATGTGCACGTGGTCGGCCCACAGGGGCAGCAGGCTCGTGCGGATGGATCGTGACGCGCCGATGACGACGACGGCGACGCCGAGGGTGAGCAGGATCCTGCGGTGCTCCCGGAGCACGGCGTGCACGGGCCGCGGGACGACGTCGCGCCGCACCCGGCCGAAGTCCGGCATCCGCGCGGCGATCAGCCCCGAGACGAGCGACGCGCCCGCCGCCAGCAGGAACACCGAGCCGAGGCCGTACAGGTGGATCAGGAGCGCGCCCGCCAGCGGGCCGATCAGGACGCCGAGGCGCATCGAGCCGCCGAGCAGCGCCATCCCGCGCGCGCGGTGGGAGAGCGGCACGGCGTCGATCAGGTAGCCCTGCCTGGCCAGCAGGAACGCCGTCCAGCTCATCCCGCCCACGAAGACGCACACGCACAGCATCCAGACCGACGGCGCGAAGAACGCCGCGAGCATCGCCGCGGCGTCCACGAGCCCGGCGACCACCAGGGTGCGGCGCTCGCCGAGCCGCGCCACGAGCGCGCCGGAGGGCAGGGAGTTGACCAGCTGGCCGATGCCCACCAGGGCGACGACGAAGGCGGCGGCCGCCGTGCTCGCGCCGAGATCCTTCGCGTGGATCGCCAGCACGGGGATCACCGCGCCGTGCCCGAGCGAGCTCACGACGGACGGCAGGTAGGCGACCACCGCGATGTCCCGGAACCTGAACGGCTCCCCTGATGCTGTGCCGTCCAGGTCTCTCACGAGATCATCCTTATCATCCGCGCCGGGCCGGGCGATGCGGCTCTACGGCCGCGCCTCCCAGGCCTTCGTGTAGCCCTTCGTCGTCTGGATGAGGCCGACGGCGGCGAGGTCGGCGCCGGAGTCCAGGAAGGTGACCTCCACCTCGGCGCGCTGCCCAGGATCGGTCAGGTGCGGCTGCGTGTAGAAGGTGTCGGTCGTGTTCGCCGGCCCCAGGGACGTCCCGTTCGCGTCGTACGCCCAGGGGCGGAGCCATCTGCTCGGGAGCGTGTCCTGGTACAGCTCGGTGCCTGCCTTGTCGCACCAGATGGTGAACCGGACCTGGCGGCCCTCGACCGCGTCCAGGCGGGCATGCCAGCACGACTGGGGATCGAGCTTGGTCTCCGTGCCGAGCGGCAGCCGCTCGAACCGGCCGAGACCCGGCGGCAGGGCCGACGCGGACGGCTGCGGCGAGCCCTCGGAGCCGGGAGCGGCTGATCGGCCGGACGGACCTGCCTTCTTTCCGCCGTCCGGCGTGCTCGCCGATGACGACGCCCCGCCCGCAGCGTCGTCCCCCGTCCCGGACGACTGCAGGATCCCGAACCCCGTCGCGCTCAGGAGGGCGGCGGCCACGACCCCGCCGACGAGCAGCCGGCGCGACCTGTGGCGCCGCGCGGCGCGGGGAGCGCCGTCCCCGGTGACCGCGATCCGCGACGGGCGCCGGCCCGGCCGCTCGCCCGGCCGCCGCTCGCTCGACCGCTCGCCTGGCTGCTCGCCGGGCCGGGCGCCCGTGCTCGCGCCCGCCGTCGTGCCCGGCCAGGAACCGCCCGCCGTCGCCTCGCGCAGGCCGGGGACCTGGAGGATCCGCTCGATCGACGGGCGGTGGGCCGGGTCCCGGACCAGGCATGCGTCCAGGAGCGGCCGCAGGTAGGCGGGGCAGTCGTCGTAGGCGGGGTTCTCGGACGACACCCGGTACAGGACGACGGCGGGATGCTCCCCGGAGAACAGGTAGCCGCCGGTGGCCGCGTGGTAGGCGAGCGCGCTGAGCGCCCAGACGTCGGCGGCCGGCGTCGTCGTACCGCCCATGGCCTGTTCCGGCGCCATGTAGATCGGCGTGCCGATGGCCTGCCCGGTCATGGTCACGCGGGTCGCGCCGGCGAGGGCCACGACGCCGAGGTCGATCAGGACGGGGCCGTCCGGCCCGAGGATCACGTTGGACGGCTTGACGTCGCGGTGGACCAGCCCGGCCGCGTGGATCTCGCGGAGCGCCTCGGCCACGCCCGCGACGACCGTCAGGACGACGTCGCGGGGCAGCGGGCCGTGCGAGCTGACGGCCTGGGTGAGGGTCGGGCCGGGGACGTACTCGGTCGCGAGCCAGGGGTGGGCGGCCTCCGGGTCGGCGTCGACCAGCTTCGCGAAGTACCGGCTGCGCAGCCCGGCCGCGGCGCGGACCTCGCGCTTGAACCGGGCGCGGAACTCGGCGTCGTCCAGGTGCTCGCCACGCACCAGCTTGACCGCGACCCGCTGCCCGCGGCGGCCCGTCCCGAGGTAGACCGAGCCCATGCCGCCGCTCGCGATCCGCCCGCGGATCCGGAACGGGCCGATCGTGCGCGGATCGCCGGGCACGAGCGGCGCGGGTTCGGACGCCGGAGCCGTCCACGGTGTGGTTACGTCCTGGGCCACCGGACGGGCCTTCCTCTCGCGCGTCGACCGCGAATCCGGCATGCACCGATTCGCGCTGGCATCGTACCCGCCGGGCGGGCGATCTCCCGGAGAACTCCGGCCGCACAACCTCGCGGCCCGGTCGTTCGTCTGCACCATCCAGGCGAGTGTTTGCCCAGCTCAGCTCGTTGACAGTTAGATGAAAACCTTTCATCCCCCGTTCACCGGGCCAGCGTGTTCGGACAAGTCCGACCTGCGAAACTCCCCTCGTTCACGCACCGGAGGAGAGGAACCGTCATGCCGAACATCAATGTGACCTTCCAGCAGATGGAAGACGCTGCCCAGCGCATGCAGCAGGAAGCGTCGGACATGCAGTCGAAGCTGGACCAGCTGCGCAACATGGTCCAGAACCTGGTCCAGGACGGTTACGTCACCGACAAGTCGTCCAAGCGGTTCGACGAGGCCTACCAGGAGCTCGACAAGGGCGGCAAGCAGATCATGGAGGGCCTCGACGGCATCGGCACGTACCTCAAGGAGGCCGCGGAGGCGCTGCGCAAGACCGACGAGGAACTCGCCAACGCGCTGAACAAGTGACGCCATGGCCGACGTCATCGTCACGAAGGCCGTCCTGGAGGACTCGGCCGCGGATCTCAAGCGGATCAACGACGAGTTCAAGAACATGTCCAAGCTCTGGGACAACGGCAACGTCTGGGGTCACGACGTCCTGAAGCGGGCCATGGACGACTTCATCGACGACTGGTGGGTCAAGCGCGAGAAGCTCCAGGAGCAGCTCGACAACCTCACCAAGAAGATGGACGAAGCCGCCAAGGCCTGGACCGACACCGAGGATCAGCTCGCGTCGACGTTCGACCAGCAGGGCACGCCCCCGCCGTAGTGACACCCGCAGTACCCCGCCGCACCCGCAGCACGAGATGAGGAGACGGATGAGCGCCGCCCGCCAGGGAGAGTGGCCGCTGGTCGGCCACGACTCGGATCCGGTCCCGGCCGGTTCCGAGGGGCTGGACGAGATCATCAGGCACTACAAGAAGATCTCCGAGGCGATGACCGAGCAGGCGGCCCTGCTCAAGAAGATCGGCGACGGCGACGTCCGTCTCCTCAAGGGCAAGTCCGCGGACGCGATGCGGAAGCGATCCCGCGAGAGCGCCGGGGCGCTCGACAAGGCGGCCGGCCGGTACGCCGACGTGCACGCGGCGCTCGTCGTCTACCAGCCGGCCCTCCTGACCGCGCGCACCGACACCTGGAGCGGGCTGAACGAGGCGGTCGCGGCCAACCGGGCCCTCGGCACCGCCGAGGGCATGCCGGACCCGGTCAACGCACCGCGGCCCGACGACGCAGAGCCGCTCACGGAGGCGCAGAAGAAGGAGTCGGCGGACCGCAGCACGGCGATCAGCACGGCCAACGGCAACCTGGAGAGCGCGAAGGCCAAGGTCGCGGGCGCCCTCGAGGCCCTGCGGGTCGCCGCCGAGGCGGCAGCCACCAAGATCCGCGAGAACTGGCACGTCGACGGCCTGCACACCACGGGCTGGGAGGCGTTCAAGCACCGGCTCAACAAGTTCCTCAAGAAGCTGGTCGAGATCCTCACCTACATCGGGCTGGCGCTCGCGGTCCTGGCGATCCTCATCCCCGGGCTCAACGTCATCGCCCTGATCGGCATCGGCGTGGCCGTGGTCTCCGTGGTGGCCAGCTTCATCCTGGCCATCCAGGGCGAGGGCAGCTGGCTCGGCGTCATCCTCGGCGTGCTCAGCCTCGTCGGGATCGGCATCGCGGCCAAGCTCGCCAACAACCTCAAGCACGTCCAGCGGGCGGGTCTGGCGGCGGGGCCGGGCAAGCTGGCCGGGCTGATGGACGACATCGCCCTGGGCAAGAACCTCAGCCGCCTCGCCCTGCAGAACGGCTTCCGGGGCTTCAACAAGCTCACCATCGACAAGCTGGTCAAGAACGTGACGAACGCCAGGAACCTGCGGGCCTTCCTGGAGACCAAGACGGTGAGTCCCGGCTGGTGGCACATGTTCAAGGACCCGAAGTGGGTGCTCAAGGAGGACTGGAGCCGGCTGCTGAAGGCGTGGCCCCGCGGCGACTACCGCTGGGACCGTCTCATCGGCGTCAGCGACATCCGGGACGTCCGCCAGATCGCCGGCAACGTCGGCCTGTTCGGGAACATCTTCCAGATCAAGCCCTGGATGTACATCGGGCCGATCTCCTACGGCATCGGCTGGTTCGGCCGTCCGTTCAGCATGATGAACCCGTCGATCCTCAACCCGAACGACACGCGCAAGGACAACACCGGCTGGCACGACGCCAACTACGCCGGGCTGACCGGGGAGAACCCGGTCTGATGGGCACCGACGGCTGGACCTTCCACGTCCAGGAGACGCACGGCTGGATCGTGGTCCCGCGCGCCGGCGCCCTCCCGCCCGGCGCACTCGCGGCCTGGGAGAGCACGGCGTCCGACGTGATCGCCGAGGCGTTCGACGACGGTGTCGTGCACGACGACGTCGCGCCGTCGTCCGCCGCCGGTGCCGCGGCCGCCGAGCAGCACGACGCGGTGATCGCCGACCTGCGCAGGCAGGCCGCCACGGCCTCGGTGGCCAACCTGCGCGCCTTCGCCGACGGCGTCGCCGAGGCGGGCGCCGTGGTGGCCGCCACCTACCGCGTCCCCGGGACGACCCCGGCGCCGGTGCTCGTCGTCGTCGGCGTCGAACCGCCCGGGGACCCCGGCGACGACCTCATGGAGGCGCTCGGCGCCACCGGCGGCACCGCGATCGCGCCACCGCGGATCGAGCACCTCGACCTGCCCGACGGCGACGGGATGCGCGTGACCCGCCTCGACCTCGACCCCGCCACCGGCGCCGCCCGGATCAGCATCTGCCTCGGCAGGCGCACCGAGCACCCGGACGCCGTCGTCGACACCGTGATCCAGTGGCGCTCGCAGGAACTGCTGTACGCCCCGGCGATGACCGAACTGCTCGACGACCTGCTGCCCGCGGTCCGCATCACCAGGAGCGCCGAATGAACGAGAAGCACCCGGACACGACGTCGCCGCAGGACGACACGGCCGGCGACGGCCGTCCCACCGACACCTGGGCCCTGCTCCTGCCGCCCGGCTGGGTGCGCTTCCCGACCGCGCCCGAGTTCGTCCGCGAGCTCGACCAGGCGATCGAGGACGTCGTCGCCCAGGCCCTCCCGGCCGACCTGCCGCGCGACTCCGCCGAACCCCACCGCCGCATGCTCGCCGACGGCCTGCGCTCCTCCCTCGACGACGCCCGCGACGCGGGCGCCGGCGCCGTCTACCTGCCCACCGAGCCGATGAACGGCGTGATGATCCCCGCCTCGCTCACCGAGCTGGAGCTGGTCAGCGACCCCGGGGCCAACCCCGTCGAGGTCGCCGCGGGCATCCTCACCGACGGCTACGAGGACAGCGAGCTCGTCGAGATCGACGGCCGCCCCGGCGTCCGCGTCGCCGAGACCACCCGCGAGGCGCAGCACGGGAGCGACCTGCCCGAGGTCTCGACCCGGCAGGTGCTGTACGTGCTGTCCCGCGACGAGGCCGCCGGCGACTGGCTCGTCCTGAACTTCAGCGTCGTCTGGAACAGCGAGGAGGGCGAGACGCTCGCCGAGGCCCTCGTCTTCTTCTTCGACGCCGTCATGACCACCTTCCGCTGGGCGGGCCCGGGCAGCGAGTTCGCGGCGCTCGCCGCCACGCCGGCGGGCCCTGACACGAGAACACCGGAGCCCCAGTGACCCGAACCCGTCACCTGATCGCCGCCGTGCTCACGGCGGCGATCGCGACGATCGCGGCCGTCGCGCCGCCCGCCGGCGGGCCGCCCGCGGCCGCGGCGACGGCGAGCCCGGCGGCGGCGAGCCCGGGCGCGGCGACCGTGGCCCCCGGCGAGGACGTCAGGTACTACGTCATCCAGGTCAAGCAGAACGGCGAGCCGGAGTTCCTGTTCGAGATCGCCCAGCGCTACCTCGGCGACGGCAACCGCTACACCGAGATCTTCGAGCTCAACAAGGACCGGCCCCAGCCGGACGGCAACGCGCTGACCGTCCCCGAGGTCGTCCTGCCCGGCTGGATCCTCCTGATGCCCGACGACGCCGAGGGCGAGGGCATCGTCACCGGCCCGCTGCCCGAGGTGACCCCGCCGCCCGCCGCGTCCCCCGAGCCCGCCGCGACCGGCGACGCGGACACCCCGCAGGCCCCGCTCTGGCTCGTCCTGACGCTGTCGGCCGCGGGCCTGCTGGTCGTCGTGCTCGCCGGCGGCGTCGTCCTGCTCGTCCGGCGCCGCCGGGCGCCGTCCGACCCGCCGTTCGACGACAGCCTGCTGCGCACCGACACGTCGTCGGCCTGGGTGGTGGACCGCGCGCTGCGCGTGCTGCTGGCGGGCTGCGAGCGCGACGGCCTCGACGTGCCGCCGCTCACCGCGGTCTTCGTCGAGGGGCCGAACCTGCGGCTGCGCCTGCAGCACCCGGCCAACCCCGCGCCCGCGCCGTGGGTGGTGTCCGACGACGGCGGCAGCTGGTCGGCCCCGATCGGCACGCTGCAGACCGAACCGGCGTCCACCGCGTCCACGGAGCGCTACTCGCGCCTCGTCACCCTCGGCGTCGGCGAGACGGGCCGGGTGCTGATCGACTTCGCGCGGGCGCGCGGCATCATCAGCATCGAGGGGCCCGCCGCCGCGCGCCACGAGGTGCTGCGCCGCTGGCTCGGCGAGCTCACCGGGAACCCCTGGTCCGCTTCCCCGCGCGTGGTGATGGTCGGCAACGGGCTGCCGCGGCCGGAGGCCGCCGAGCACGTGGCCGGGATCGAGCAGGTCGTGCCCGAGCTGGTGCTGGGCCACGGCGGCGTGCTGGTGCTCTCGCGGGCGCCCGCCCCCGCGCAGCAGGAACTCCTGGCCTCGCGGTTCTCCGACCCGCGGTTCGGCTGGGTGGTCATCGTGCTCGGCCAGGTGCCGGTCGCGCGGTGGCGGTTCACGGCGCGCGACGACGGCTGGCTGCGCAGCAGCTTCCTGCCGGACGTGCGCTTCGACGAGCAGACGGCGGTACGACGGGCGGGAACACGATGAGGTGGCACACGAGGATCCTGCGACGGGTGGCGGTCGCCGCCGTCGTCGTGGCGACGGGGACGACGACGGCGCTGGCGGGCCCCGCGGCGCCCGCCGCCGCCGAGCCCGAGCTGCTGTCGCAGGGCAAGCCGGTGTGGGCCTCGAGCGTCGAGAACAACGACCCGGAGCTCGTGGCCGCGCACGCCGTGGACGGCTCGATGGCCACGCGCTGGGCGAGCCACCACGCCGACCCGCAGTGGATCGCGGTCGACCTCGGCAGGAGCTCCGACATCCAGCGCGTCGAGATCGTCTGGGAGGCCGCCCACTCCACGATGTACGGGATCGACGTGTCCGGCGACGGCGAGAACTGGACGAACATCGGCGTGGTGAACCCGGCCGACGGCGGCACGGACGTCCTGGAGTTCACCGGCACCGGGCGCTACGTGCGGATGTTCGGCAACACGCGGAACAACATCGCCGGGCACTCGATGTGGGAGTTCCGCGTGTACGGCACGCCGGTCCCGGAGCCCGCCGAGCAGGAGCCGGAGCAGGAGGACGAGGAGCCGGCGAAGAAGAAGGAGCAGGCGCAGGCCGAGCCCGCGCGGGAGCCGAGCCCGAGCCCGACGCCCTCGGCCGCGCCTGTCGTCCCGGTGCCGCCGTCGCCCTCCCCGTCGCCGTCCGCCCGCCCGGTACCGGACCGCAAGGGCCCGCCCGGATCGGTCGTCCACTACATCGTGAAGAAGAAGCAGGACGGCACCGCCGAGAAGATCGAGGGCATCGCCGAGCGGTTCCTCGGCAGCGCCGGCCGGTGGAAGGAAATCGTCGCGCTCAGCAAGGCCCACCGCCAGCGGGACGGCAAGTTCCTCACCGACCCGCACCAGCTCCGCCCCGGCTGGGTGCTGCAGCTGCCCGAGGACGCCGTCGGCGAGGGCGTGCGGTTCGGCCCGCTGCCCGGGTTCACGGCCAAGAGCCCCTCGCCCTCGCCGACGCCGTCCCCGGCGGCGGCCGAGGTCAGCCAGGACCGCGCGGGCCAGGGCTTCCGGCTGCCGCCCGTGCTGCTCCCGATCGGCCTCGGGCTGGGCGCGCTGCTGGTGCTCGCCGGCCTGGTCCTGGCGGGCGTGCGGCTCGTGGCCGCGGCCCGGCGGCGCCGCGCCGCGAAGGTCACGTTCGACGACAGCATGCTGCGCACCGACACCTCGGCCGCGTGGACCGTGAACCACGCGCTGCGCGCCCTCATCGCGGCCTGCGAGCGCGACGGCCTCGAGGTCCCCGGCGTGACCGCCGTGTTCATCGAGGGGAGCGCGCTGCGCCTGCGCCTGACCAACCCCGCCTCGCCCGCGCCCGAGCCGTGGACGGTGAGCGAGGACGGCCAGAACTGGCTGGCGCCGCTGTCGAGGCTGCAGGGCGCGCCCGTGTCGGACGGCTCGACGGCGCAGTTCGCGCGCCTGGTCAACCTCGGCATGAGCGAGACCGGCCGCGTGCTCGTCGACTTCTCCCTCGCCCGGGGCGCGATCAGCCTCGACGGCTCGGTCCGCGCGCGGCACGAGGTGCTGCGCCGCTGGCTGGGGGAGTTCACCGGCAACCCCTGGTCGGGCGAGCCGCGCGTGGTGATGGTGGGCGACGGCCTGCCCCGCCCCGACCAGGTGGAGCACGCCTCGGCGTTCGACCAGGTCAAGTCCGAGATGGAGGTCGGCGAGGGCGGGGTGCTGGTGCTGTCCCAGCCGCCGTCGTCGGCCGATCGCGACCTGCTCGCCGAGCGCTTCGCGGACCCGGAGTTCCACTGGGTCGTGGTCGTGCTGGGCTCCTGGCCCGCCGCGAAGTGGCGCTTCACGGCCCGCGACGACGGGTGGCTGCGCAGCGGCTTCCTCCCGGAGGTCCGCTTCGACGAACAAGCCGCGGTACGACGGGGGAACGACTGATGCGGGTACTGATCACGGCGCGGCACGGTGCGCGCGAGGCGCTGCTGTCCGTGGACGCCGACGAGGCGACGCCCGTCGCGGAGCTCGCCGAGCGGCTTGCCGCGGAGGTGGGGGCGCCGCGCGGGAGCGTGCTGCACGTGGACGGCCGGCCGGTGGCGGACACCCGGCCGGCCGGCGGCCCGGCGCTCGCCGCCGACAGCCCGGTCCGCGACGGTTCCGTGGTCACCTTCGCCCCGGCCGCGCCCGACCGCGCCGCCGGCGTCGGCGGCCCCGTCGACCTGTGCGTGACGGGCGGGCTCGGCGCGGGCGCCGTCGTGCGGCTCGGCGTGGGGGAGTCGGTGCTGCAGGTCGGGCACGACGGGCGGGTCCGCGTGGACGAGCGGCCGGAGGGCGGCCTGCCCGCCGTCGCCGTCGTCGTCGCGCTCGACGGCGGCGTGACGGTACGGCGCGTCCCCGACCCGCGGTCCGCGGGTCAGGACGTGCGCCACGACCGTCTGATGGAGCCGCTCGGGGACGACGACGTCGCCTGGCCCGCGGGCACGCAGCTGCGCATCGGCCCGAGCGTGCTCACGGTGCAGTCCGCCACGCGGGCCGACGCCGACCTGCGCCCCGGGGAGCAACCGGGCACGCTCGACTACAACCGGCCCCCGCGGCTGGTCCCGCCCATGCCCGCCACGCACTTCCGGCTGCCCGCCGAACCCCCGCCGCCCGTGCGCAACCCGCTGCCGTGGCTCGGCATGGCGATGCCCGCGGTGCTGGGCATCGTGATGGCGATCGTGTTCCGGTCGCCGTACTACCTGATGTTCGCCCTGGCCTCGCCGCTGATGTTTCTCGGCAACTGGTGGATGGGCAAGCGCAACGGGAGGACCACGCACAAGGAACGCCTGCAGCAGCACGCCGAGGAACGCGCGGCGCTGGAGGCCGAGGTGCTCGACGCCGTCCGGCGCGAGCAGCACCGCCGCCGGCTGTCCAGCCCCGGGGCGGCCGAGCTGCGGATCATCGCCACCACGCCGACCCGCCGCCTGTGGGAACGCCGTGAGACCGACGCCGACCACCTCGCCGTGCGCCTCGGCCTCGCGGACGCGACCAGCCAGGTCGAGGTCGAGGACTCCGCCGAGCCCGAGCACCGCCGCAAGTCCCGGGCCACCGTGCAGTCCGTCCCCGTGACGGTCTCGCTGCGCGAGGCGGGCGTCGTCGGCATCGCCGGTCCCGGCGCCTGGCCCCGGCGCCGCGCGCGCTGGATCGTCGGCCAGCTCGGCGTCCTGCAGTCCCCGCGCGACGTGCAGGTGTACCTCCTGACCGGCCCCGAGCACGTGGACCAGTGGGCCTGGGCCGCCTGGCTCCCGCACGTGCGCCCCGGCCTGGGGCAGGAGGCCGTCGCGCTGATCGGCACCACCACCGAGACGCTGTCGGCGCGCGTCGCCGAGGTGAACTCCCTGATCACCCAGCGCCGCGCGCTCGCGCAGAGCATCGGCGGCGGCAAGGTCGCGCTCGGGCCGCAGGTCGTCGTCGTGCTCGACGGCGCCCGCCGCCTGCGCGCCCTGCCCGGCGTCGTGGCCATCCTGCGGGACGGGCCCGCCGTCGGCGTCAGCGTCGTCTGCCTCGACGGCGACGAGCAGCTGCTTCCCGAGGAGTGCACCGTCGTCGCGCAGGTCCGGGCCGACGGCGGCCTCATGCTGCGCCGGCAGGACGCCGACGACCTGCGCGCGGTCACCCCCGACGAGGTCGCCGACGACTGGTTCGAGCCCGTCGCCCGCGCCGTCGCCGCCGTCCAGGACGTCACCGCCGCCGAGGGCGAGGGGATGATCCCCGGCTCCGCCCGGCTCGTGGAGGTGCTCGGCATCGAGGAGGCCGGCGCGGACCAGTTCGCCGCGCGCTGGCGCGGCATCGGGAACACCGGCAGCTCCCTGGCCGTCATCGGCGTCTCCATCGACGGGCCCTTCGGGCTCGACCTCGTCAAGGACGGGCCGCACGGCCTGGTGGGCGGCACCACCGGCTCCGGCAAGTCCGAGTTCCTGCAGACCGTGGTCGCCGCGCTCGCCGTCGTCAACACGCCCGACACCATGAACTTCGTGCTGGTGGACTACAAGGGCGGCGCCGCGTTCAGCCAGTGCGAGCACCTGCCGCACACCGTCGGCATGGTCACCGACCTCGACTCCCATCTCGTGGAGCGGGCCCTGGACTCGCTGCGCGCGGAGCTCACCCACCGCGAGCACGTGCTCGCCGCCGTGGGCGCCAAGGACCTCGAGGACTACCTCGACGCGCAGAACCGCGGGCACCAGGGGCCGACCCTGCCGCGGCTGCTCATCGTCATCGACGAGTTCGCCGCCATGGCCACCGAGCTGCCCGACTTCGTGGCAGGCCTGGTCAACATCGCCCAGCGCGGGCGCTCCCTCGGCATCCACCTCATCCTGGCCACGCAGCGGCCCGGCGGCGTCGTCTCCCCGGAGATCCGCGCCAACACCAACCTGCGCGTCGCCCTCCGGATGACCGACAAGGGCGAGTCCCAGGACGTCATCGACGCCCCCGACGCCGCCGAGATCGCCAAGTCCCAGCCCGGCCGCGCGTACGCGCGCCTCGGGCACGGGTCCGTCATCCCGTTCCAGTCCGCCCGCGTCGGCGGACGCAGGCTCACGCGGGCCGACGTCGCCGAGGTGCCGCCGCCCTTCGTGGCCCGCGTGCCCGTGGCCGAGCTCGGCAACCCGACCCCGCGCCGCCGCCGGACCGAACGACGCCAGGAGATCGAGACCGACCTCGCCGCCCTCGTCGCGACCCTGCGCGAGGCGGCGCACCTCGGCGGCTGGGACACGCCCCGCAAGCCCTGGCTGCCGCCGCTGCCCGGGCTGCTCGCGCTGGACGCCGTGCCGCGGCCGTCGGCCGGGCCCGCAGGGGCGTCCGCGTTCGGCTGGGCCCTCGAGGACGAACCCGCCTCCCAGCGCCAGGGCCCCGCGGTCATCGACCTCGACGAGTTCACCCACCGCTACGTCGTCGGCGCCCCCGGCAGCGGCCGGTCCACCGCCCTGCGCACCACGGCGTTCGCGGCCGCGCACGCCCTGTCCGTCGCCGACCTGAACATCTACGCGATCGACTGCGGCAACGGGGCGCTCGCGGTGCTGGACGAGCTGCCGCACACGGGCGCCGTCGTCCAGCGCGGGCAGGAGGAGCGCGCGCAGCGCCTCCTGACCCGGCTGCGCGCCGAGCTGTCCCGGCGGCAGCAGATCCTCGCCGCCGGGAACTTCGCCAACGTCACCGAGCAGCGCGAGATCGCGGGCCCCGGCGAACGGCTGCCGCGCGTGCTGGTGTTCCTCGACCGGTGGGAGAGCTTCCTGACCACCTACGGCGAGTCCGACGGCGGCGCGCTCCTGGACGCCGTGACCGAGCTGCTGCGCGACGGCGCCGGCGCCGGGATCCACGTGATCGTGGCCGGCGACCGCAGCCTGCTCACGAGCCGGATGAGCGTGCTCACGGACGACGTCGTCGTCCTGCGCCTGACCGACCGGCTCGACTACGGCATGGCCGGGATCAACCACAAGAAGGTGCCGGACGAGGTGCCGCCCGGCCGCGGGTATCGCGGGGGGAGCGGGCTCGAGCTGCAGATCGCGATCCTCGGCGAGGACCCGGCGGGCCGCGCGCAGAGCGCGACGGCGCGGGCCATGGCCGCGGCGATCCGGGAGCGGGAGGACGTCGCGCCGGGCACGGGGCCGTTCCGGGTGGACGACCTGCCGTCGACCATCACGGTGGAGGCCGCCTACCGGTACGCCCCGGCGGCCGCGGCGGGGCCGCTGTGGGCGATGCTCGGCGTCGGCGGCGACGACCTCACGGCGATGGGGATGGACCTGGCCGGGGACGCGCCGTCGTTCGTCGTGGCCGGCCCGGCGCGCTCCGGGCGGTCCACGATGCTCGCCGTCATGGCCGAGTCGCTGCTGCGCGGCGGGACCGAGCTGCTGGTGGCGGCGCCCCGGCCGAGCGTGCTGCGGGACCTCGCCGGGCGCGACGGCGTGCGTGCCGTGCTGACCGAGGCCGGCGAGCTGACCGAGGAGGCGCTCGGGCGGCACCTCGCGCCGGGGGCGCCGGTCGTCCTGCTGGTGGACGACGCCGAGCTGGTGGCCGACTGCCCGGCGAAGAACTGGCTGCGCACCTGGTTCCGGACCGCCGCGGACCACCGGCAGGCCCTGGTGCTCGGCGGGGACGCGAAGGAGGTCGCGAGCGGGTTCTCCGGCTGGCAGGTCGACGCCAAGAAGCACCGGCGGGGTGCGCTGCTCAGCCCGCAGGACCGGTTCGACGGCGACCTGGTGGGCGCGAGCCTCGCGCGGTCGGCGGTGGTGTCGCAGGTGACGCCGGGCAAGGCCCTGGTGCACCTGGGGGACGGGGAGCTGCGGACGGTGCTGGTGCCGACGCCCTGAAACCGCGCACCGACGCCGCTCGTGTGGCACTCTCCCCTTATGCGACCTTGCATCGCTTTGGTGATGACCGTGCTGATCGTCGTGAGCGGCTGCGCTCCCGGTGCGGTCCAGCGTGCCTCCGCGGAGCCGCGTGCGGCCTCGGAACCGGAGCAGGGACTCGGCCTGGCCGGGCCGGGGGCTCCCGCGGAGTCCGACGCGACGACGAGCCCCGGCGGGCTCGCGCCGCCTCCCGTCGTCGGGGTCCGGCCCGCGCCGGACGAGGACGGTCGCGAGGGTGACGACGGACGCCGCGGTGGCGGCCGTGACGGGGACGACGGCGCCGGCCGGGACGACGGCGCCCCGCGGCCGGACGCGGGCGCGGCCCCCGACGGCGGGTTCGAGCACCCGGGGATCCTCCTCGACCAGGGCAAGCTCGATCGCATGCGGTCCCGGGTGGCCTCCGGCGCCGAGCCGTGGGCGTCGGAGTTCGACCAGCTCCTCGGCTCGAGGTGGGGTTCGCTCGACGTCGTCCCGCACCCGTACGGCTACGTCGAGTGCGGCGCGCACGACAACCCGGACAACGGCTGCCGCGAGGAGCGGTTCGACGCCCACGCGGCGTACGCGCACGCCCTGGCCTGGTACGTCACCGAGGACTCCCGGCACGCCGAGAAGGCGATCGAGATCATGGACGCCTGGTCGGCGACGATCAAGGACCACACGAACGTCAACGAGCACCTGCAGGCGGGGTGGGCCGGGGCGATCTGGCCGCGCGCGGCCGAGATCATCCGGTACACGTACGACGGCTGGGCCGCCCCGGACGTGGAGCGGTTCGAGCACATGCTCCGCACCGCCTACCTGCCCGACGTGTCGGTGCGCAACTACGCGAACGGCAACTGGGAGCTGGCGATGACGGAGGCGGCGATCGCGATCGCCGTGTTCACCGACGACCGCCCGGCGTACGACCGGGCGCGGGCCGTGTTCCAGGACCGGGCCGAGGCGTACGTCTACCTGGCGTCCGACGGCGCCGCACCGCTGGAGGCCGCGGGCAGCCCTTACAACACCCTGCTGGAGATCGTCGCGTTCTGGCGCGACGACGACTTCGGCGAGGGCGCCACCCAGGAGACCTGCCGCGACCTGAACCACGCGGGGCTGGGCCTGGCGGGGATGTCGCACAACCTGGCGACCACGGCGATCCAGGGCGACAACCTCTACGGCACGGCGGGCCGCCGGCTCGCCGAGGCGTTCGAGCTGCACGCCAGGATCGCGGTGACGGGCGAGGTGCCGTCCTGGCTGTGCGACGGCTCGCTCAGCGGGGAGCTGGAGTACCTGCCCGACTCCGCGCTCACGACGCTGACCGGGTGGTACGGCTGCGAGATGTCGTGGTCCCGGCAGCACAACGCGGTGACGCAGCTCCCGTACGGCAGCGGGGAGCTGCTGACCGCCTGGGAGCCGCTGACGCACGGGGCGGCGACGGCGCCTCCCGCGGGGGCCGAGGCCAGCCCGACGGTCTGTCCCACCTGACCGGCCGCCTGACCGCGGCGCGGCGCCGCCGTCAGGTCGCGGTCTCGACCACGTCGCGGACGTAGAACTTGTACCAGAGGCGGGTCGGGGTGCCCTCGCCCTGGCCCACCTCGGTGCTGGGCTTGACGGAGGTGGAGACCTCGCCGGCCGCGCCGTTGTAGTTGGCCTTCTCGCGGGTCCGGTGGGTGGTGGCGGTCTCCGCCCACCGCGCGACCTCGGCCCACTCCGCCACGCGGGCGGCGTCCACGCCCAGCAGGGCGGCGTCGGCGACCATCCGGTCGGCGGCGGCCTGCCCGTCCGGCTCGGTCCAGAACAGGTCGACGGAGTCCACGTAGCCGTGGCGCGTCGAGACCGTCATCTCCTCGGTGCGCCCGGTCCAGGTGCCGGTCGCCAGGACGAGGCTCACCGTGGCGTCGCCGGGCACCTCCACGACCACCATCTGATCGGACGGCAGTCCCAGGGCCTCGGCCTCCAGCGGCTTCGTCAGGTCCCACTCCATGCTGTTCCCCTCTTCGAACACCTTCGCGCCGTCGTCGCCGGCACCGCCGACCCGGATCGAGCAGCCCGCCGTGGCCACGAGGGCGACGATCGCTGCTGCCGCGAGGATCACCTGACGTACTGACATGGGTCCACCTTGTCATGCTTCTCGTCGCGTCCCCGCGGGGCGTCGCGCCGGGCCGTACCGCGAGGCGGCCGTGCGGGCTCACTGGTCCGCATCGACGCTCCAGTCGGTCGCCAGGCGCTCCGTGATGCGGCCGAGCCGGTCCGGGTTGGTCAGGCGGTACTCGTCGATGCGCTCGGAGACGGGCGTCTCCAGGATCTCCTGGATGCGGCCGGGGTCGTTCGCGAGCAGGTCCTGGTAGGCGGGGAGCGTGTCCGCCTGGATGTACTCCCACCGCTGCGGCGTGTCGGCGATGTTGCCGTCCGGCAACGGGGTCTCGATGCTGACCGAGCCCTGGAGCGGGTTGTCGATGCCGGTGAACGGGATGTTGTCCGGGCCGGGCGTCTCCGCCGTGATGGTCAGCGGGTTGACCTCGGCGAACGTGCTGGTCCCGGGGATGGACGCCTCGCCCACGAGCGTCATCATGTACGTCATGGCCTCGCCCGTGACGGGGCGGTCCATCATCGCCTGGTAGTCGTCGTGGATGATGTCCTGCTGCTCGCGGCGCAGCATCTCCACGTTGCCCTCCGAGACGCGGTCCGGGTCGCCGGAGTCGATGTCCGCCCAGGCGTCGTAGGTGGCCTCGTCGATGGCCCCGGACTCGTACATCCGCTCGATCTCGGCCATGCCGCCGTGCTCGTAGGCGGCGTGCATCGAGGCCTGGTCGTGGAAGATCTCCTGCTGCATCGACAGGAAGGTGGTCTCGTAGAAGGCCAGCTCCTCGTCGGTCATGGAGCCGGCCAGCTCGATCAGCTCCGCGCCGGGCACGTTGCCGTGCTGCAGCACGTCGCCGCCCACCTCGAAGCCCTGCGCGACGTCTCGCATCATGTCCAGGTCGAGGAAGCCCGCGGCGAACGACGGGCCGATCATCGCCGCCATCCCGGCCCACTGCAGGTCCGGGTTCTCCAGGTAGAGCTGGGCGTAGTACTCGTAGACCGCCTCGATGTTCGCGCGGTTGGCCTCGGAGCCCTTGCTCGGGTCCCAGGAGAGGTAGTCGATCCCGGCGTCCTGCGCGGCCTGCCGGGTCCAGTGCTCGCTGGCGACGGCGCCCGCGTCCGGGCCCGGGTACAGGCCCTGGGCCTCCATCGCGGCGAGCAGGTCGGCGACCTCCTGGTCGGTGGCGGTGGCCAGCCACTCCTGGCGCTCGGCCTCGGACATGTCCTCGTACTCGTCCGGGGTGATCGTCAGGGCCTGCGGGGCCGTGGGGGCGGTGCTCGGGTGCCCCGCCGGGTCGGGCCCGCCGCCGGAGTTCGTGCCGGTGCCGGCGCCCGCTCCCGCGCCGCCGGCGTCGTCGCTGGTCCGTTCCTGGTCGTCCGCGTTCCGCTCGAGGGTCTCGCCGGCCCGGGTGAGGGTGTCGATGGCCTCGGTCATCGTCAGGCGGTGCGTGCCGGTCCACTCCTCGCGGAACCCGTCGGAGTCCTGGCCGAACCACTGCACGTCGTCGACGGCGACGTCCACCTGCGTGCGCGCGGCCTCCAGGGCCTGCGCCTCGCGGAGCATCGTGGTCGCGAGCTCGCGCAGCGAGGCGATGTCCGCGCCCCATAGCTCACCCAATGGTCTCCCCGTCCTGCAGTCGGCCCCGCCGGGCATGCCGGCGGATCCGGCTGCGGAGAACCTAGCAAGGCCGCCGGTCAGGAGCCATGGGGAGATCTGCCCGGACGGCGGCGGGGCCCGGCGTCGTCGGGCACGACGACGACGCCCGGCCCCTACTCCGCCACGACGCTCGTGGTGTGGTGCGGGATCCCGACGGGCTTCGACTCGCTCGACCCGCGCTGCCGCAGGTAGATCGAGAACGTGACCATCGCCGCGACGGCCAGGAACTCGGACTGCCAGTTCTGCAGCGTGCGGTTCCAGAACTCCGGGGACGCCACGTACTGCGCCAGGGACGGTGCCGGTTCGCCGTGCAGGGCGCTCTCCTGGTTCGCGACCCGGTGCCCGGCCAGGGCCTGAGCCAGCCACGAGAGCAGGAAGATCGTCCCCATCACCAGCAGGAGCGAGTTGGACAGGAGCCACAGCCGCAGGCCGCGCACGCGTGCCCAGGCCGGGGAGTCGTCCCGGGCGTACTCGCCGATCAGCTGCTCCTCGTCCGTGCCGAGGCCCTCGTCGCCGGGCTGCTTCGACTCGGGCGACCCGCGCTGCACCAGCCAGACGGTCGCGAGGATGAACATGAAGAACTGCAGGAACTCGGACTGCCAGTTCTCGGCGACGTCGACCACGAACGCCGACGAGCTCACGTACCGGAGGTACGGCTCCGCGGCCGCGCCGTGCCCGGCCAGCTCCTCGTTGCGCTGCGCGTGTCCCACCAGGGACTGCCCCGCGAGCGTCAGCAGGAACATCCCGGTGAAGGCGAGGCTCAGGCCGTTGTCGCGCACGACCCGCCGCACGGGCCTCGTCACCGCCCCGCCAGCGGCACGGCGATCATCAGCGCCAGCCCCGCCCCGACCAGCCCCAGCAGCACCCAGAACACCGGCCCGGCCCCGGGCCCTTTCCCGCGTCCGCCGTTCATGGCTCCCCCTCGGTCCTCGTCGCGTCCTGCCACTCGTCGCGTCCCGCACGGGGCGATCGTGCCCGCGGCCCGTCACGCCTCCTGTCCCGCAGGCGCGGCGGACCGCGGACACGATCGCCTGACCGGTACTACTTGTTCGGCGGGGCGTCGGAGATGTCCGCGAGGGCCGACGTCGGTCATGACATCCATGACCTTCTGCGGTCCCATGTCGTCCTCCTCGGGTCGTGGTGGTCGGCCTTCTCAACGTAACCCCGGGTACCGCCGCTCGCACACGGCCCGCGGGCGCCCGTCCCGGTCTCCCGCCCATGCGAGTGACCTGGGCCCGGCCTACGGTGGGGGCACGGTCACCCCGCCGCGACGCACGCCCCCAGACAGCAACCACCCGCATCGGTTCCCGGAGGACGTCATGAGCGACGAGACAGAGTTCCCGCCCCAGCAGCAGGACCCGCCCGGCCTGACCGAGCACATGGACCCGGTGCCGGACCACGGCGAGGGCAGCTACGTGGGCAGCGACAAGCTCGCCGGGCAGCGGGCGCTGATCACCGGCGGCGACTCCGGCATCGGCCGCGCGGTCGCGATCGCCTTCGCCCGGGAGGGGGCCGACGTCGCCCTGTCCTACCTGCCCGAGGAGGAGATGGATGCAGCTGTCACGGCCCAGTGGGTGCAGGACGCCGGGGCGCGGTGCGTGCTGCTGCCCGGCGACCTGCGGGACGAGGCCACGGCGCGCGGCGTCGTCCACCGCGCCGCGATCGAGCTGGGCGGGCTCGACGTCCTCGTGAACAACGCGGGCTACCAGATGGCCCGCCGCGAGTCGATGGCCGACATCACCACCGACGAGCTGGACCGCGTGCTCAAGACCAACCTGTACGCGCTGTTCTGGGTGACGCAGTCGGCCCTGGAGCACCTGGGGGAGGGCGGCGCGATCATCAACAACTCGTCCATCCAGGCGTACCAGCCGTCGAACGCCCTGCTGGACTACGCGGCCACGAAGGCGGCGATCAACAACATCACGGTGAACCTCGCCGCGGAGCTGGGCCCGCGGGGCATCCGGGTCAACGCGGTGGCCCCCGGCCCGATCTGGACGCCGCTGCAGCCGGCGACGCAGCCCGCGGAGAAGATCGGCACCTTCGGCGCCGACACCCCGCTGGGCCGCGCGGGCCAGCCGGCCGAGGTCGCCCCGGCCTTCGTCTTCCTGGCCTCGCCGGTCACGGGGTCGTACGTCTCCGGGACGGTGCTGGGCGTCACGGGCGGCCGCCCGGTCTTCTGACCGGCCGGGAACGGCGGGCCGCCGGCCCGTCGTTCCCGGCCGCTCGCCGCCGGGTCAGAGATGGGCGCGGTGCTCGCCGAAGATCCGGTCGATCTTGGCGGCCTCCTCACCCGGGTTCTGGCTCGGGGTGTGGATCTTCGTGCTCCAGCCGCAGGGGCACTCGATGAACCAGAACTCGACGTGCATGCGCTTCATGCGCAGACCGGCCTTCGCGGCTTCCATGGCGCTGTTGAGGATCTTGTGGTGCACCTGGATTCCTTTCGTCGTGTGCGGACGAGGCGAACGTAGGGGTCTGGCGCAAGCCCGGGCCTCTTGACCAAGGAGTCAAGATGCTCGTCCGGCGGCCGCCTGGTAAAGACGCATCGCAGGCCACGGGGCATCTGCATGCCGGGAATCTTGGACACCGGTCGAAATATCCGGCAGTCTCGGCCACGTCAGAGACGTTCCCCGGAAGGAAACATCGTGAGCCGCACCACCCGCGCCTCGAAGGTCGTCAACACGCTCCTCGCACCGGTCGTCAAGGGACGCGAGGATCCCGTCCGGACCTGGGCCGACGCCGTCGCGCAGATCGAGCAGGACGCCGGTACCCAGGACCCGGCGTACGCCGACGGCCTCGGCGTCCTGGTCCGGGCCGTCGCGGCCGAGCCCCGGCTCACGCCGCTGGGCTGGACCCTGGCGCTCACCGACCTCAAGGGCCGTTACGCGAACAAGCTCCGCGTCCGGCGCCTGCTGGCCGAGCACCCCGGGATCGCGGGGGAGCGGATCGAGAATCCCGTGTTCGTGCTCGGGCTGCCCCGCACGGCCACGACGCTCACCCACCGGGTGCTCGCGGCGTCGGCCGCCCATCGCGGCCCGCTGCTGTGGGAGATGAGCTGGACGGACCTGGAGAACCGGGAGCGCGCCGAGAAGCAGATCAGGATGATGGACCGGGGCAGCAAGGTCGTCACCGGCCTGCTCGCGCCGGACATGAAGAACATGCACCCCACCGGTGCGGGCATGCCCGAGGAGACCCTGTGGCTCCTGCCGCACGGCCCCTTCTACGCGGGGATGTTCGGCACCCTCGCGCCCTACGTCGAGTGGTTCGAGCAGCGCCCCGCGGCGGACCTGACCGCGGACTACCGGTTCGTGCACGACGCGCTGAAGGTGCTGCAGCACGGGCGGGAGCCCAAGCGGTGGATCCTGAAGTACCCGGGGCACCTCAACGACATGCCGACCATCCGGGAGGTGTTCCCGGACGCGACGTTCGTGTGGACGCACCGCGACCCGTCGTCCGTCGTCGCCTCGGCGTGCAGCCTGGTGGAGACCGGCTGGGCGATGTACCAGAAGGACCCGGACCCGCTGGAGGTGGGCCAGGTGGTCATGAACTGGATGGTCACCTGGCTGGGTAACGCGCTCGAGGCGCGGCTCGACCTGCCGCCGTCGTCCCTCGTGGACGTGCCGTACCACACGCTCGCCGCGGACCCCCACACCGAGGTGCCGCGCCTCTACGAGGCGATCGGCGCGACCTGGACCGCGGCCGACGCCGAGAAGCTCGCCCAGGTGATCGCCCGCCCGGCGGGCGCCAAGCCGCACCGCTACGACCTGTCCCGCTACGGCTTCACCCCGGACCAGGTCCAGGAGACCTTCGCCGACTACCTCCGCCTCCTGTCCACCATGGACGTCCTGGACGCCAAGCCCGCCGCCGACCTCTGACCGTTCCCGGGTGATGCCCTCCGCCGCGGCACCCGGCCACCGGCCGCGGCGGAGGGCACGACACGGAGCCCGGCTACCTCAGGTACGGACCCGTGGCGCCGACCTTCCCGGGGGCCGGGTTGCCCGGCAGTTCCAGGACGTACGCGCGCAGGTTGCCCTTGCCCGGGGCCGCGACCGTCAGGGTCCCGTTCGAGACCGTGCGGCGGTCGCCCGTCACGGCGTCGACGTACGTCCCGTCCGGGATCCGCGAGAACGTCGCCCCGCCGGACACGGTCACCAGCACGAAGCTGTCCGTGGACCCCTGGGTGAACCGCCGCTTGTACGCCGTCGATCCGGTCACGCCCACCGTCGAGTACTGCCCCTTCTGCAGGGCCGGCACGGCCCGCCGGATCAGGTTGAGCCGCTGCACGTGCTTGACCAGCGGCTGCGCGAGGGTCTGCGCCACCGCCCCCGACGCGCTCGACACCACCCCGAAGTCACTCGCCGTCACCGACCCCGCCAGATGGTCGCCGTAGTATGCCCGCCCGGTCGTGGCGAGCGGGCACGTCGGCCCGCAGTCGATCCGGCTGCCCTTCCGGAACTCGATCTCCGACCCGTAGTACAGCGTCGGGATCCCGCGGAACGTCCACATCAGGGCCATGTTCTCGGCCCACGCGTCCGTCCCGCCGTCGTACCGCACCGTGGACTTGTTCGGCCCGTAGTCGTGCGAGTCCACGTACACGGCGTTGTAGGTCGAGTCGTTGTACGAGTCGTCCGAGTCCTTCCCCGCCCAGAACGCGTTCCCGGCGTCCCCGAAGTTCATGTGCATGCGCATGTCGATCACGTTCATGCCCGAGAACCTCGAGTGGTCCGGCGCGTGGTACGTGTTCCCGTCCGTTCCGGTCAGGAACGCGTTGTCCGACGTCGGCTGGTTGCCCGTGCCCTGCAGGTTCTCGTACTCGAACTGCTCGGCCGCCGCCACGACGTCGTCGAGCGAGTACTCCCGCCGCTCCTTCCACGTGTAGAACTGCGCCGAGTGGTTCACGGACCCGCGGTTCCACTTGTCGTGCACGAACGCCGCGACCTCGCCGAACACGTAGAAGTCGTTTCCCTTGGCCCCGTGCGTCGCCACCGCGTGCTCGCGGATCGCGGGCAGGAAGTGCCGGTTCCACATGACGCGCGGGACGTGCACGGCCGTGTCCACCCGGAAGCCGTCCACGCCCATGTCGATGTACCTGTTGTACGCGTCGATCAGGTACTGCTGCACCACGGCGTTCTCGGTGTTCAGGTCCGCCAGGTCCTCGTGCAGCCAGCAGTCCTGCGCGTCCTTGCCCTCCCAGTTCCCGATCCAGCACCGGTGGTACCGGTCCGCCGGGAACATCCCCGACGTCGGCGACGGCCACTGGCAGTGGTGCAGCGCGAAGCCCTCCCGGCTGTAGCCACCCGTCGGCGCGCCGTAGTTCGCGCACGCGGTGCCCGCGGGCGCCGTCGTCGACCACAGGTCCCCGTTGTACGGACGGCCCTTCGCGAGCGCGTTCTGCGCCGGCGTCAGCGCCGGATCGGCGCCGTCGTGCTCCTCCAGGGGGTCGTACCCGCGTCCCGCCTCCTTCGCCGAGTACATCCAGTCCCACTGCCCGTCCCGCGCACCCCACACGGTCGGCGTGAACAGCCCCTTCGCGCCCCAGCGCGACGAGTGGTTGTACACGACGTCCTGGTAGATCTTGATTCCCTCGGCGTGCGCCGCGTCGATCAGCTCCTGGTACGACGCCCCCGGACTCTCCAGCCGCGGGTCCACCCGGAAGAAGTCCCAGCCGTGATACCCGTGGAAGTCGTAGTCCGACCGGTTCAGCACCACCGGCGTGATCCAGATCGCCGAGAACCCCAGCGCCTTGACGTAGTCGAGCTTGTCCACCAGCCCCTGGAAGTCGCCGCGGAACATCGGATCGCCGTTCGCTGCGTTCCCTGAGGCCACGTGCTGCGACCCGCCGCGGTTGTTCGCCGCCGCGCCGTCGTTGAACCGCGCCGTCATCACGAAGTAGATCGAGTCCTCGCGCGGGTCGCCGCCCAGCGGTGCGCCGGCGGGGGCGCTCGAGGTCGGTGTCGGGGAGGGCGTCGGCGTCGTGCCCGGGGACGACGACGGGGTCGGGCTGGGGCTGGGCGAGGTGGTCGGGCTCGGGCTCGTCGTCGGGTTCGTGGCCGACGGCGTCGGGCTGGGTGCGGCACACGGTGCGGTGCCGGTCGTCAGGACACCGTCGGCGACCCGCACGATCCCGGCGCCCGCACGGTAGTTCGCACCGCGGTTGTTGTCCCACCAGCCCTGGCCGTTGTTGAAGGTGAGCTGGACGCCCGAGGCCGGGCCGAGGTCGATGTCGTAGCGGAGCCAGCCGTCGCAGGCCTTCGTCATCGGGTGGCCGGGGACGGCGGTCCACGACTGCCCGTCGACGCCGTAGTGGATGTTGGTCAGGGCCCATTCCGCCCGGTCCTTGTAGTACACGGTCGTCACGGCGTTCTGCGCCCCGGCGGCGGGTATCCCCGCCAGCGCGGCCACGGGTGCGGCGATCGTGGCGGCGAGCACCGCGGCGACCGCTCGCCTCGTCGCGGCCACCCGCGATCGTGCGCCGATGCGCGGCCCTGCGGCAGCTCGCCTCTTCGCGAGCAGTGATCCGTACATGATCCTGTCCTCCCTCACCGGTCGCGCCGTCGCGACCGGATGCTTCGTGCCCGGCGGCCACGACACTGCGGCGGCCCGGAGCTGCGGCGTAGCAAGATTTCAGAAACTTGCAGCACGTCTTGCAGGATCGTACAGACCGGACATCCACGTGTACAGAGCCGGCACGGACGTAGCGGGGAAGGGGCGCGGCGGACCTGCCGGTCGGCACGACCGCACGCCGGGGACCACCACGCCGTGGTGAGAGGTTCGCCCTGGTGACGGGCTCAGGCGCCTCAGCCGAGGGGGAGGACGGCGGCGAGGTCCGCCGCGAGGAGGAGCTCGCGCAGCGGGACGACCAGGAGGCCGAGCCCGACGGCGACGGCGATGCTCGTGCGCAGGCGCGGGGTGTCCCGGGCCCCGCGGAGGTGGACCGCCGCGATCATCGCGGCGACCGCGAGACCCGGCAGGATGCCGACGACGATCGCCGGCACGGTGCCCAGGACGACCTCCAGGGCGGGATGCCCGGTCAGGGAGATCGCGGAGGCCGTGACGGCGCCGCACAGGTCGATGAGGTGCCCGACGACGGGCGGGGCGCCGCTCTCCTCGATGTGGCCGTCGAGCGACAGGCGGAAGCCGAAGCACAGGAAGAGGAAGATGTAGGACGCGATCGGCAGGACGGCGCCGAGCAGACCGGGAACGGACGGTTCGGACGCCGTCGAGGCGTAGATCCAGGCGGTGGGGAGCGCGAGCACCACCGTGAGCAGCACGAGGGCGATGACGCCGTACACCAGGCTTCGGGCCTGCGCACCCCGCTTCCGCAGGATGCGGTCCAGGGCGAGGGCGGCCGGGACACCGAGGACGAGCAGCCCGCCGAACACGTACGCGTTGAGGTCGCCGAGCACCCGGGCGTTCCCGCCGGTGAGCGCGAACGGCACCACCGACAGCACGAACATCAGCGCGAGGAAGGCGGTGCCGCCGATCACGGCGACGAACGGTCCCCGCAGGCCCGGGCCGCGGACCCCGCTGAGCCAGGCGAGCAGCAGCCAGCTCACGCCGAGGACGATCGTCTGCGTGAGGATCGCGGCCGGGGCGATCGTGCCGAGGAGATCGGTGACCAGGCGGCTCGCCTGATCGGCCGGATCCACCTGCTCGCCGGGGAACAGGCCGTACGCCACCACGAGCAGCACGAGCGAGACGAAGGTGCTCAGCTGGCCCGGGTCGCGCCAGGCTCGCTCCCGGATCTTGGTGCGGACGAACCCGATCACGCCGTCGGCCGCGCCGACGAGCCACCGCACCACCTTGTACGTGACGTAGATGCCTACGGCCGCCGCGGCGATCCGCAGGATGCCGCCCAGCTCGTCCGGTCCGAGCTCGCCGAGGAACGGCTCGAGGTCCCCGAACCCGATGTCCCCGACGAAGGACTCCCACCACTCCACGAGCCGAGGCTAGGGCCGCAGCTCGCTCCCAGGAAACCCTGTGACCAGGTGAAATCTGCGACCAGGTGAGAGCCGCAGTGCGGCGGGCCCGGGCCGGGAGACTCCCGGCCCGGACCCGCCGCACGGGTCAGCGGATCAGGGCTGGACGGTGGGGACGAAGTTGTCGAGGAGGAACTGGCCCTCCTCGCCGGCGGGCAGCTCGCCCATGAAGCGGGTGACGACCCGCGTCTCGGCCGACTTCACGAAGAGCTGGAAGTCGATGGTCTCGACGGACGCGTCGGCCCAGTGGCCGGTCTGCGCGGCGACGAGCACGGCCTTCGAGGCGCCCTCGACCTCGACGTACGAGGCGTGGAACCCGAGCCGGTTCAGCTCCGCCGGCCGGGGCATCCGCTGGTCGAAGAACGGGGACTGGACGAGGACCCGCCAGTGCAGGTCGCCGAACTCGTCGGAGACGGCGACCTCGGGCGACTCCCACTCGTGGCCGTCGCCGCCGTCGCCGGAGATCGCCCGGCCGGTCCAGTCGGCGGGGAGCTGGTAGCCGACGCCGTTGGTGGCGGTGGCCTGCCAGCCGTCGGTCGCGCCCGGGGTGGGCTCGCCGAGGGTGATGGGCGTGCCGACGGGGTCGCAGTCCGCCGGGGTGTCGGCGGCGGCGACGCGCGCGGCCGGGGAGCAGGCCGCGGCGGGTGCGGCACCGGCGACGGCGATCGCCGCGGGTGTCGCGAGGAGTCCGACGGCGAGGCCGGCGGACAGGACCTTGGAGCGCATCGTGCGTGTGTCGTTCATGCCTTCCAAGACGCGGGCGGGGGCGGTGAGGTTGGCTCTACCTGCGCATTCACCGGTGGAGAAATGGTGAGGGGCGCGCGGCGTCGTCGTCCGCCCCCGCGCGGGCGCGCCCCCGCGCGGATGCGATGATGAGCACCGACCGACCGGGTCGACGGACCCACCGACCGAGGAGAACCGCATGTCCGAGTCCGAGTTCCTGTCCCAGCAGCCGGGCGAGCACGACCTGGACGGTGACGGCGTCACCGACGTCGAGACCCGCGACACGGACGGCGACGGTGTCGTCGACGCCCAGTACGAGGACTACGACGGCGACGGCGTCCCCGACCTGGAGCTCCACGACACGGACGGCGACGGCCACCCGGACGTCGTCCGCGAGGTGGCGGCCGGTGTCGAGACGATCGGGGTCGACACGACGGGCGACGGCGAGCCGGACGTGATCGACACCTTCGACGCCTGACACACCCCAGGCCCGGCGGCCGTTCGTTGTCCGGTTCGGGCTGGTATCGGTATGCTTCGCCGGTGAATCTTCGGATGGCCGGCTCGAGGGCTGCACTGCTCGCCGTGGTGCTCGTGGCCGTGCAGCCGGTGCTGCTGCTGATCGGGAGGGTCGCGGATCCGGCCCAGGCGGCCGAGGTCGACGGGGCCTCCTTGCCCGAGGTCGTCGTCACGCTGGCGGGGGTGCTGGTCCTCCCCGTGGTGGTGGCGTCGGTCGCGCTGGTCCTGCTCGGGCGGCGGCTCGTGGTCATGGCCGCACTCGTGCTGACCGCGGCATGGACTACCGCCATCGGGTTCGCGGAGACCTCGGGCGCGGACCTGCCTGCCTCCGTGGACGAACTGACGATCGCCGTCGTGCTCATCGACGCAGGCCTGGCCATCGCTCTGGCCGAGACGGAGACGGGCCGGCGGCTCTGGCGCCGGGTGGGCGCGGGTTTCCTCGCCGCCGCCGCGATCTGGTGGGGCGTGCACACGCTGCTGGGCACGGTGGGGCCGGTGTTCTACCTCTTCGAGCAGCCGCCCGGCGTGTTCGTCACCCTGGTGGCCGACGCCGTCGTCGTCCCCGCGGTCACCGTGGCACTCGTGATCCTGCTGTGCACGGGTGGTCCGCGCGGCCTGCGCGTGGCCGGCTTCCTGGCAGGCGCGCTGGTGCTCGACATGGTCTGGGCGCTGATCGGCCTGATCGCGGCGGGGGCGCATCCGGCGTGGCCCGTCGTCGCCGTCCTCCGGGCCGCCGCGCTGATCGCTGTCACCCTGCTCGCCTGCCACGCGGCCGGTTCTGAGGCGGGAACGGCCTCACCTCGGGTGCCGTGACGTGAGACGCCTCCGGCGGGTGCCGGGCCACGACGGCGCCCACCAGTTCGCGTCCCCGGCGAGCCGCATGAGGGCGGGCACCAGGATCCCGCGGATCACCGTGGCGTCCACCAGGATGGCGACGGCGGTGCCGATCCCGATCATCTGCAGGTACATGACCGACCCGGTGGCGTAGACGCCGAACGAGACGGCGAGGGTGACGGCGGCGGCGGTGATGAGCGGGGCACTGCGCTGCAGTCCCGCCAGCACCGCCCGCCGGTTGTCGCCGGTGCGCTCGTACTCCTCCCGGATGCGGGACACCATGAACACCTCGTAGTCCATGGACAGCCCGTAGACCAGGCAGAACATCAGGATCGGGAACGCCGGGTCGAGGGTGCCCACGGGCGTGAACCCGATGACCCCGGCCAGCAGGCCCTCCTGGAACACGAGGGTCAGCACGCCGAACATGACGCCGATGCTGAGCAGGTTGAGCAGGGTCGCCTTGAGCGGCACCACCACGCTGCGGGACAGGGCGAACAGCACCACGAAGGTCATCGCGAGGATCAGGCCGCCGACCAGCGGCAGCCGGTCCAGCAGCACGGCACGGAAGTCGGCGAGCTGCGCGGGGTAGCCGCCCACCAGGACGTCGTCGAACGGCGACGGCGCGGCGCGCACCCCGGCCACCGCCTCGCCGGCGCCCGCCTCCAGCGCGTCCCGGGCCAGGACCACCTCCAGGCGCTGGTGCGTCCCGCCGTCGAGCCTGTCACCGGTCGCCTCGGTGCGGCCGCCGGTCACCGGCTCGCCGCGGCGAAAGACCCCCGCGGCCGAGCCGACCTGGATCACGCCCGGCAGGCGCGACAGCTCGGTGGCGTAGGCCGCGACGGCGCCGTCCGACGGCGGGGCCGCGGCCGTCCCGACGACCTGGAGCGCGTCGTGCGGCTCGGTGGCGAAGTCCCGCCGCATCAGGTCGTAGGTGTCGCGCACCGAGGAGCCCTGGGCGAGGACCCGGTCGTCCGGGACCCCGACCCGCAGCACCGCGACGGGCGCCGCCGCGGCGAGCAGCACCAGGAGCGCGGCCGTACCCCACACCACCGGGCGGCGCATCACGTGCAGCCCCAGCCGGTACCAGCCGCCGGCCTCGACCGGCCGCGGCGCCGGGAGCACCACCCCGCGCCGGGCCCAGCGCTCGCCCAGCACGGCGAGCGCCGCGGGCAGCACCACCAGGGCACCCAGCGCCGCGGTGAGCACCGTCGCCACGCCCGCGTACGCGAACGAGCGCAGGAACGGGAACGGGAGCGCCGCCAGCACGGCCACCGAGGCGGCGACCGTCAGGCCGCTGAGGATCACGGTGCGGCCCGCGGTACCGAGCGTCTCCCGCAGCGCCGCCCGCACCTGCGCGCCGCGACCGAGCGCCTCACGGAACCGCGAGATGACGAACAGGCAGTAGTCCACCCCCAGCCCGATGCCCATCACGAGCACGATGTTGGCCGCGAACGTCGCGATCTCGACCAGCGAGGTCAGGGCCCGCAGCACCGCCAGGGTCAGGACCACGGAGAACACGCCCACGCCGAGCGTCAGCAGGGCGGCGCTCACCCGCCGGTGGATGATCGTCAGGAGCACCAGCATCAGCGGGACGATGATCAGCTCCGCGCGGACGAGGTCCTGCGCGGCCTGCGCGCCGATCTGCGTGGAGGCCGCCTCGGGCCCGGCCACGCGCACGGCGACCGTGCCGTCGTCCCGGGTGAACTCCTGGATGTAGCGGGCGATCTCGGCCCGCGCGGCGGTGGCGTCACCGGTCACGTGGGCGAGCACGAGCGCGGACGCGCCGTCCTCGCTGCGCATGGTCGTATCGCCCGTGGACCAGTAGGACCAGACCTCGGCGACGGCAGGCTCCCGGGCGAGGTCGCCGGCGACGGCGCTCGCGGAGCGGGCCACGTCCGGGGCGTCGACGTCGCCGGCGTGCGCCGAGACCAGCAGCACCACGTTGGCGTTGCCGGTGCCGAACTCCCGGCGCAGCAGGTCCTGCGCGGCGACCGATTCGGTGCCGGGCGCCTCCCAGCGGCTGAGCACGAAGGACGACATCGCCCCCGCCGCCACCACGCCGAACGCCACGAGAGCGGCGCACGCGGCGACGAGCACGGTGCGGCGCCTGCAGTACAGGACGTCGGCGAGGCGTTCGAGGGCGGACGCCGCCCGGGGAAGGTTCGTCATGGTGTCTCCGCTGCTTGCTAGGCTGATGCGAGCGAATGCTCGCGATCCGAGGTTCGCGACCGAGAATACGAGCGATTACTCGCATTGTCGAGTGTCGGCGGGACGGAGGTGTGCGCGCCATGGGCGGGACGACGGGGACGACCGGGACGGCGGAGGCCGGCGACGGCGCGCCCGTGCGGCGCCGGCAGGCCCGCGGGCAGAAGCGGATCGAGGAGATCCTGCACGCGGCGGCCGAGGTGTTCGGCGAGCAGGGCTACGACGCGACGACCACGAACGCGATCGCCGCCCGCGCCGGGGTGTCGCCCGGCTCGCTGTACCAGTTCTTCGGCAACAAGGACGAGGTGGCCCGGGCGCTCGCGGAACGTTACGCGGCCCGGCTCGAGACCCTGCGGGCCGAGCTCGGGACCGTGGGGGACCCGGGCGACGGCCAGGACCTGGAGGAGCTGGCCGCGGACGTGCTCGGCCCGCTGGTCGCGTTCAACCTGGCCCACCCGGGGTTCAAGGCGTTGTTCGCCCGTACCGACATGCCCGCCGGGCTGCGCGACGCCGTCGCGCCCGTGCAGGCCGCGATCCACGGCCGGGTCGCCGAACTCGTCGGCCGGCTCCTGCCCGGCCGCCCGGACGGGGAGGTGGCGCGGGTCGCCACGGTCTCGATCCAGCTCGTGCGAGGCATGATCCCGCTGGTCACGGGCGCCGACGACGGGCGTGAGCGCGAGGCGATGATCGCCGAGCTGCACACGGTGGTGGTGAGCTACCTGCGCCGCCAGGCGGACCTGGCCGGGGAACGCCCGGTCTGACCGACCACCCCGGCGCGGCCCGCGGGACGTCGTCCCGGGGCCGCGCCCGCGAGGTCACCGTCGTGATGACCGCCCGGTCAGCCGAGCCTGCACGAGCTCACGGTGATCTCCTGCCCGAGGGCGACGGCGCGGATCGCGTTCTGGACCAGGCGTCCCTCCGGGTCGATGGTCTGCTCGTTGTAGTGGATCTCGACGAGCCCGAGCACCGAGAGCGAGCCCGTTCCCGTGCCGATCGGGATCCCGTTGATCGTGCCGACGGCCGAGGTCCGGACGATCCCCGCGGCGTCGGCCGTGCACGTGCTGACGATGTCCTCGATCCGGACCAGCCCGCCGAGCAGGGCGACGTCGCCGACCTCGGAGTGCACCTCGGTCCGGCCGCTGGTCGTGTTCACCGAGCACGAGACGGCGAGCGCGCGGAGGTCCGCGACCGGGGTGCCGAGACTCGCGGCGGCCTGTTCGTCGTCCGGCGGGCATCGCACGTCGGGGGTGCGGCCGACGTCGATCGTCCCGTCCGCGGACAGCGCGTGTCCCGCTCCGGGGACGAACACCACCACGTCGACCGACCGCACGTCGGCACCGCCGTCGTCGTCGGTGACGGTCGTGGTGATCGTGCGCGGCCCCAGCCCGTCGAAACCGTACGTGTGCGAGGCGGTGCACGTCCCGCGACCGCGTTCCTGGCTCACCGTCCCGGGAACCGCGGGCGTCCCGTCGCCGAAGTCGACCGCACAGGAGTGGGTGTCGTTCGCCCCGGGGTCGGTGAAGGCCACGGTGACCGGCGCCGGCACTCTCGCGTTGACGAGCTCGCCGGCGGCGGGCGCCGTGATGCCCGAGCTGGGTGCCACGTTCGTCACCTGGACGAAGGCCGGGTCCGTGACCGGAGGGTTGTGGCCGTCGTCGGCGGTCAGGGCCACGACGGCGTCGCCGTCGTCGTCGCACACGAAGGTGGTGGCCGTCGAGCCGGGCGTGCCGAGGGCGCAGGCCGCGCCGGGGTCGAACTGCTCGCCCTGGCCGTAGGACCAGGACACCGCGGGATCGTCCTCCGGATCGGTCACCGTTCCCGTGAGGCCGACCGGCGTGCCCTCGGGCGTCGTCCGGTCCGGCCCCGCGTCCACGTGCGGCGGCTGGTTCACCGGGGGCGGGGGATCGTCGGGGTGGGGCGGGCGGGGGAAGCACAGGACCCCCACGTCGTCGGACGCACCGGCCGCCGTGCTGCCGCAGCCGCCCGGGCTCAGCCCGAGCAACGGCTCGCACGTGGCGGTGACCACCTCATCCTTCTCGCCCACGTGCACGAAGAAGTCGTCCTGGTGGATGAAGGTGCCGGTCTGGGCGCGGTAGGACCGCAGGATCCGGTCCTTGCGGTAGTAGTGCTGGAGGGCGGTGCCCGCGCATTCGTTGTCGTCCGCGGAGACCCCCTCCACGGAGTAGTCCTCGGCCCCGTGGGCCGCGCCCTCCGCTGTCGAGGCCATCGGGTACTCGTCGCACTGCTCACCGGCGGCCGGGTCATAGACACTGGTCGGCGCCTTGCCGCACGTCGACTGCACGACCTTTCGGTTCGCCTCGGCCTCCTCTGGTGAGATCCGGTGCAGTGCTCCGGCGCGGGGCTCTCCGGAGACGTACTCCCCCGGGATCGTCTTGCCGTCGAAGTACGGGTAGGTGTTGTGCCGGGCGCCGTCGCGATAGCAGTTCGGCTCCGCCTGCGCGCATCTGATGTGCTCCGACACCTCGTCGACCAGCGGGTCCCGGGTCGATAGCTCGAAGCGGGGGATCACGTCGTTGAAGACGCACGCGCCCTCCCTCCCCGGGAAGTAGGCCGCGGAATCACACCGGATGTTGTGCCGGGCCGAGTTCGCCATCGTGAGCTGATACCCCCAGTCCGGATCGTTCAGCGTGCCGGTGAAGAACCAGGGGGCATGCGACACCTGGTCAGGCCCGCTCCCGAAGGCGGGGTCGGAGGTGACCTCGAACCTGGTCCACGAGCCGACCCAGTCCTTGATCTGCTTGCGCTCCCAGTCGGTGTCGTCGCACTGGTTCTCGGGGCACGAGATGCCCTGCTCGATGTAGGACGTCGGCCGGATCTGCCCCTTCGGCGTCGGCCAGTAGTCGACGTCGTCGCCGCGGAAGAAGATCACCACCGACCGCTGCTGGTCGTCGCGGCCGTACCCGACGATCGAGTAGTCCATCTCCATCGTCGCCACGACGCGACCGGCCACGCCGCGTACCGCGTGGTGGTGCCACCGCTGGCACCACATGAACCGGTTGTAGACGCGTCCGGCCTCTGAGTGCGCCTCGTCGCTGGCCAGGCAGTCCTCGACGTCCTCGCCGCTCGGTTCCGCCGGCGGCGTCCGCTTGGGTTCCGCGAGGATGCCGACGTCGGCGGCGGGCGTTCCCGGGCCGGGTACGTCATCGGTGGTGACGCGACCGACGCCGGCGGGTGCGGGGGCAGCGCCGGCGGCGGGCACCGACACCAGCACCGACATCGAGACACAGACCGCCAGCAGGACGGCCCACGCTCCCCGCGCGCGTCGTCGTACCCACCGGTACGAAAGCATCAGGTCGTTCGTTCCGGCGATATCGCGGAGCTCACGCATTCCCGGATATTATCGTGCGAAATTCACCCGGTCTACCCTTCAGGCCGGCGGGCCCGCAGGTGAGCCTGTGGGCGGGCCGGTGAAGCCGGTCAGGAAGCGGTCCAGCCGGTCGGCGGCCTGGTCGGGGCGCAGCCGGCGGGCGGTGCCCAGGGTGGCCAGGCCGTGCAGGCCGCTCCACAGCACCTCGGTCGCGGTCTCCGTGTCCGTCCCGCCGGCGAACGGGGTGACCACCTCGACGATCTCGGCGAACGCGGATCGCAGGGGCGCGGGGGTCTCCGCGGTGCCGAAGGGGATGCCGAGCGGCCGCACGAACATGGCCTCGTAGAGCGCCGGGTGCGCGGCCGCGAACGCCAGGTACGCCTCGGCGAGGGCGCGCAGCGCCGCCCGCGGATCCGCCGCCCCGGCGCGGGCCGCCCGGGTCAGCTCGCCGAGCTCGTCGAACGCCTCGATCGCGACCGCCCGGACGATCGCCTCCTTGCCGGGGAAGTGGCCGTAGAGCACGGGCTGGCTGTACTCGATCTCCCGCGCGAGGCGCCGCACGGTGACGGCGTCCCACCCCTCGGACTCGGCGATGTCCCGTGCGGTCCGCACGATGAGGCGGTGCCGTTGAGCGCGCTCCCGCTCCCGCCGCTCCTCGATGGCCATGCGCTGATCCTAGCAGTGCTAGACAGGCGATCGCCGGTAGATGTAGCGTTGCCCCGAAACCTAGCACCGCTAGAAACTGGAGCCCTCGTGAAGCACCTCAACACCGTCCTCGTCGCCCTGACCGTCTGCGCAGGGCTGTTCTTCGGCCTGAACTTCCTCGTCCTGGGCGCCGGCGCCGCGGCCGGATTCGGCATCGAACCCTGGCCCACCGGCAACGCCGCCGGCTACTACACGGTCAAAGGCGTCCGGGACATCGCCTACGGGCTGACCGCCCTCGTGCTCCTGGTCCAGGGACAGCGCCGCGCGCTGGCCTGGGTCCTCCTCGTCGACGCCGTCATCCCGGCCGGCGACATGATCGCGGTGATGACCCACGGAGGCACCGTCGGCCAGGCGCTCGCGGTCCACGGCACAGCCGTCGTCCTCGTCCTGATCGCCTCGGCGCTGCTGTTCCTCGAGCAGCGCGGCGTCACCCGTGACGGTGCCCGGGACGGCGACCGCGACACGGACCGCGGCGCGCCGGTGCCGGCCGCTCGCTGAGGGATGGCGCCACCGCTCGACGGCGTCCGTGTACGGTCAAAACGTGAACGTGCACGGAAGCCGCCGGACGACGACGCCCGCGACCCACCCCGCCGAACCTGCCCTGACCTCCCTGGCGCCCGGCTCCGGGCGACTGCCCGCCCGCGCGCGGCTCCGTTCCGGCGCGCCGGAGCTCTCGCTCGACGGCGGCCGGGCGTTCCGCCTGGGCGCGGGGCAGCACGACCTGACCGAGGGCTTCGAGGCCCCGGAGTTCGACGACGCGGCCTGGGACGAGGTCGCCCCAGCCCCCGCCTGCTGGTCCACGCTGCTCCGCCACGACGCCTGACGACGGCGGACGGCCTGGTGTCCGATTGGGCGGGTTTCCTTGCAGATTTCGCATCTGCGCACCTAAGATTGTGAGAGCGGCCTCGTCTTTGTCGGCGATCGCCACACCTTCGGATTGATCACGGATCGGAGCAATGCTCTTAATATTTCATTATGACGGGGGTGAATGTTGCCGTGAGAGCTGTCGGAGTGGCTCTGGTCTTCATCTTGGTGATTGTGGGAATGATTGTTAATCTCCGCCTGGAGGGTCGCGGCAAGGAATTACTTCGAGAGCACCTGGACAAGGTCGGGGTCGTGACGACCGCGCGGGTGACTGCCCGGGCTACGACCACAGAGCACCTCGTCATGCATGACGGGGACGCCACAATGGAAAGGCGCGAGCTACCCGTGATGTTGTGGGTGGACGCTCCGGTCTCGGCAGAGGTCCAGCTGGGCACGGACGGTTATGCTGGATTTCAGGAGGGTGACCGCGTTCGCGTGGTGTACGACCCGGCGACGGTCGGCGACCCAGCGATCACGGTGTTGCTCGAGGAACAGGTAGAACTCGGTCTGGCTGAGGCGGAGGCCGCCCATCTGAAAAAGTACCCGAAAGCAGATCCTGAGGTACGACCAGTTCCTGGGTACGAGTGGGCCCTGCTTGTTGTTGCCTTGATCGCTGTCGGTGTGACAAGCGCATTCTGGGACCGGCGGTCTGATTGAAAGCACGATGATCTCGAACTCCCGTGCAGCGCCCGAAGGGATCCGCCACGTGAGCGGTCGGAAGCTGCCGTTGCTGTGCGTCACGTCACGTCCCCTGGCCGTCACGTTCTGCTGGTGGTCTCCTGTCGTCAGGGGTAACAGCAGATCGAGCAGCATGGGAGTCACCATGAGCAGCACCCGAGTTGTCGTGATCGGAGCCGGGTACGCGGGAGTGCTGGCCGCGAACCGGCTCACCCAGCGCGACGACGTCGCCGTCACCCTGATCAACCCGCGCGCCGAGTTCGTGGAGCGCATCCGCCTCCACCAGCTCGTCGCGGGCAACCACAGCGCCGTCCACCGCCTGGAGGACGTCCTCGCACCGCGCGCGCGGCTGCTGGTCGACGCCGTCGAGCGGATCGACGCACCGGCACGGGACCTGACGCTCGCGTCGGGCGAGCACGTCGGCTACGACCGGCTGGTCTACGCCGTCGGCAGCCGGTCCACCACGCCCGACGTGCCAGGCGCCGCCGAACACGCGTACCGGCTCTCGACCGTGGAGGAGGCCCGGAGCCTGCGTGCCCGCCTCGACGAGATCGCACCGGGCGCGCCGATCGTCGTCGTCGGCGCCGGCCCGACCGGCATCGAGTCCGCCGCCGAGCTCGCGGAGCAGGGCCGCGCCGTGACGCTGGTCTGCGGCGAGCGGCTCGGGCCGTACCTGCACCCGCGGCTCCGCGGCGTCGTGGGGGAGCGCCTCGCCCGTCTCGGCGTGAGCGTGCTGCAGGGCGCCGGCGCGAGCGTCGAGCAGGTGATGCCCGACGCCGTCCGGCTGGCCGACGGCCGCACCCTCCCGGCCGCGGCGACCGTCTGGACCGCCGGTTTCGGCGTCCCGGACCTGGCGCGGCGCAGCGGGCTGAGTACCGACGACGCCGGGCGCCTGCTGACGGACGAGACCCTGACGAGCATCGACGACGACCGGATCGTCGCGGCCGGCGACTCCGCCGCGCCGTCGGACGCCCCGTTCCGCATGAGTTGCCAGGCGGCGCTCCCGCTCGGCGCGATCGCCGCGGACACCGTCCTGGCCGGGATCGAGGGCCGCGAGCCCCGCACCGCGAACGTCGTCTTCGCGGGGCAGTGCCTGAGCCTCGGCCGGGGCGACGGGCTGTTCCAGCTCGCGACCATGGACGACCGCGCGACGCCGCGCTCCGTCGGCAGCGGCCGGTCCGGCGCCTGGCTCAAGGAGCTGGTGTGCGCCAGCACGGTCAAGGAACTGCGGCGCGAGGCGCGCAGGCCGGGCCAGTCGAAGCTGCACCGGCTCGTCACGAAGGACATCCGCATCCGGTACCTGAAGCTGGCCGGCGCGGGGATGCGGTAGACCGGACGGCGGGGGCGGCCGCGGCGTTCGGCGGAGGTGGCCTGACGTCGTCCGGCGTGTGAGCGACGTCCGAAGTGCCGGTGTCCCGGCCTGCGGGTCCGTTATGAGGTCAGTGCAGACAAGTCGTCGACGAAGGCGGGGACGAACTGCTTGAGCTTGCCCAGGAGGTCGGGGACCGACATCGGTGGTTTGCGGTAGCTCTGGGCCTGGTGCCGTATCGCGGCGATGACCTCACCTGGTCGGCTCTCGAGCAACGAGAGCAAGAAGTCGTCCGGGTGCACGGCTGCGATCCCGTACGGGGCGAGGGCGTGGTCCGGAAAGTCCTTGAGGTTTGCCGTCACGATCTGCTTGCTCTCGGAGTGGACCGCTGCGGCGGCCACGTGCCGGTCGCGCGGGTCGTTCCGCATCTGATCGATCAGTGGCTCGTATCCGGTGACCATGGCGAGCGGGAACGCGCGGCGCATCGTCCCGACCCGGCGTGCAACGGCATCCTGGTCGAGGTGCGCCACGGGGCCGAGGTTCCGTTCCAGCTCAGCGAGGATGTGATCGGTCCACTGCGGGGCGAACACGTCCCGGTAGGCGAGCCGAAGGAGCGTGTCACAGAGCGTGATCGGTAGCAGGACACAGGTGTCGATCACGGCCCTGTGCGTCATCATTAGCGAGTCCTTACAAATCCGGTGAGATCGTCGTCCTGTACATCTTCGGCCATTTCCCGCAAAGCTTCTCGCTGAATCGCGCGGAGGCGTGCCCGATAGGTCAGGACGTCAGCCAGGAGGATCCTGCGGTGGTTCTTGGGGCGCGTGTACGGGATCTCCCCCTCGTCGAGCAACCGGACCACCGTAGGACGAGAGACGCCAAGCAGGTCCGCGACTTCCTGCGTCGTGAGCACCGTGTCGACCACTGTCAGGGCAACGGCCCTGCCAGTCGCCAGGGTCGTGACGGCGTCCCGCAGAAGCGCGACGACATCCTCGGGCATCTCGACACGAGACCCGTCGTCGCCGACGATGTCTGCGCGCGACAGCGACGCGAGCGTCTCGGCGAGCGCGTTCAGTGCATCGCCCGTAGCCGCGTCGGGCACCGTGGTGTGGTTATCCAGAACCGCCATAGGCACACTGTAAAACGAAAAATTCGAACGTGCTAGGGGTCCGGGTTGGTCACGTGGTAGCGCAGGTGGGTGACGCCTGGGGCGTCGACAACGCGTGTGACGTCGAGGTGGCGGGGTTCGATGCCGAGGGTGCCGAAGAGGGATCGGCCGCCGCCGAGCAGGACCGGGACGAGATGGATCTGGAGTTCGTCGAGGACTCCGGCCCGGAGTGCCAGCTGCGCGGTCGTCGCGCCGTGGACCAGGACGTCGCGGTCGCCCGCGGCCGCCCTGGCCCGGGCCATCGCGGCCTCGATGCCGTCGGTGGCGTAGTGGACGTGCGGGCCCCGGACGGCGTCGGGGCCGGGTCCCGTGCGGGTGAGCACCTCGATGCGGACGCCGTCGTGGTGGTCGCCGCCCCAGCCGCCGGCGGCGTCGAACGTGCGTCGCCCGGTCAGCACGGCGCCGGTGGCCAGCATCTCGTCGACCAGCGGGACGCTTTCCGCGCTGGTCCGGAGGGTCGGGGTGCCGGCGGTCTCCCGGACCTGGTCGCCGTCGAACAGCCACGCGTGCAGCCGCTCGCCGCCGGTGCCCAGGCCGTTCGCCGGGCCGTCGTCGGGCCCCGCGATGAAACCGTCGAGCGACATGGACATGTCGAGCACGGAACGGGCCATGCCTTCGATCATCCGCCTTCCGGGGGTGCCGCGCACGGATCGGCCGGGGTCGTGGTGCGGCGACCGTCGGCCGGCGGGGCCAGGTGGTCCAGCCGGACGTCGTCGGACACGGGCACGGCGATCACGGCGGACGCGTCCGGCGTCCAGTCGCGGGGGACGAGCAGGTAGCGGTCCGCCGACGCGATCATCAGGACCATGCCGTCGTAGCGGTACCGGTATCCGTCGCCGGGGCAGGCCGCGGCGGTCACGCCCGGTGCGGCGATGCCCAGGTCGGTGGTGCTGCGCACGACGACGCCCGGTGAGGCCGGCAGCTCGCGCACGAACTGGTGGGCGCGTGCCGTGCCGACCGCCGCGGAGTAGTTCCCCGCGGCCCAGAACAGCGCCACCGCGACGAGCGCGAACCCCGCACCCCACTCGGCGAGCCGTGCTGGCTCCGCCGGCGTCCTCCACGCGGGGTGTGTCCGACGACGTCGCCGGACGACGGCGCCGAGCACCAGCACGCCACCCGCCAGGCAGAGCGGTGCGACCCAGGCCGGCACCCAGCCGGCCAGGCCGAGCCCGGGCCAGAAGGCCTGGGCGAGCCCGAACACCGTCAGGAGCCCGCCGAGTCCCGCCACGATCTGCTCGGCCAGGGCCTTCGTCCTGGGCCCGAGCGCGGCACCCGTCACTCGCCCGCGCACCCACAGCGTCACCAGCACGCCCGCCGACACGACGATCAGCGGGACCAGCAGGCCGTCCTGCGCGAGCAGGAGGTAGTCGGCCGTGGTCATCCGCAGCGACGAGATCTCCACGCCGAACCAGCCGTAGAAGAACGTCATCTGCTTCAGCCCGAAGAAGTACAGCAGGGCGGTGATCAGCGTGATCGGCGCGACCACCTCGGTCGCGATGCGCAGGATCCGGCCGACGTCGATCTGGGCGGCCTCGGGGGCGGTGGCGGCCGGCCCGGCTGCCGCCGGAGCCGGGGTCGCCGCGGGTCGGGCGTCGTCGGACATCGGCTACTGGTTCTCGACGGCCGGGGACTCGCCGGAGGTGTCCGGCTCCTCGACGGCCGGTGGTTCCTCGACGGCGGGCGGTTCCTCGACAGCCGGCGGTTCTTCAACTGCCGGCGGTTCGCCGGGCTCGTCCGGCTCCGGGACGTCGCAGTTGCCGTGGAGGATCAGCGTGTCGCCGACCTTGACCTCGATAGGGCCGGACAGGTTCAACGGCTCGGAGCCTTCGTACACGCATGCCGGGTCGTCCGGTTCGCTGACGATCGTTATGCATCCCGGATCGTCATCGCACTGGTCGGCAACTTCATCGAGGACCTGGGCCTTGATCTCACCCACGGTAAGGAAGCCATCGGCTTGCTGGGTGGCACTGATGACGACGATCGGGGAGGCAACAGCGCCGTCGTTGCCGTCACCGCCGCGGATACCGCCGTTGTTCGTGTCTTCCCTTCCTGAGGGCCCGTCGCCCCATGAGCACGCCTGCAACCCGACCAACGCCAATACCGACAGAAGTGCCCCGATCACCAGCGTCTGCCATGCCGGGGCCGGCCGTTCCGTATCTGCCATCTTCCTCACGACCTCGTCTGGTCGATGGGCCGTCCGGGGGAGACCAGGACGGTCTTGCCGCTTCCGCTCGCCGGCGGGTGGTCACGGTGAGGTGGTGCTCTCGTCCCGAGTGACGACTTCAGTAACGACGTTACCTTTGCCTTCACCCGACGGCCATGGCTCGATCGGTGATCTGAGATCCACTTTGCCGGGTCGGAAGCGGGACAGCGAGGCCCGGGTGCTCAGTGGCGCGGGCTGCGCACCGCGGCCAGGAACAACGGCAGCGCCGTCTCGGTGTGCGCGATCCGCAGCAGGTACGGCCGGTTCACGTCCATCGGGACGGGATCGTCCGACGGCGCGGCGCCGGCTTCCACGCCGAGTTCCGTGACGGCCGCCGCGACGGTGCCCTCCTCGTCGAGCCGCAGGTAGGCCTGCTGGTGGGCCCCGCCGAGAACCAGGGGTTCGGCGCTGATCCCGGACAGGTCGGGCGCGTCGTACAAGCCGCCGAGCCCCGCGTCCTCCAGGGCCGGCCCGAGATCCAGAGAGGGTGGTTCGAGCTTGAGGGTCGGCATGGTCAGATCGACCTGCTGTGGCTCCGCCACGTCCAGCGCCGTCGTCAGTTCGGTCAGCGTCTCGGCCGGGACGTCGGCGGGGTCGGTGCCGTCGGGTGGCAGCAGGACGTCGGCGTGGAACGCCTCGACGTAGGGGAGCCGGACGGCCTGCCAGCCGCCGGACTCCGCGTAGGCCCACCGGCTCGCCTGATGCACCATCTCGGTGGGCTCGGTGCCGTCCGGGCCGGTGAAATCCTCGTCGCTCGTCGCGTGCTCGTCGAACGGCTGCTCCCACCGCGCGGCCAGCACCACCGCGTTCTGCAGCACGAGCCGCAGGTCCGGATCCGGCTGGATCGCCGAGGCGTCCACGAGCCCTCCGGTGTGATGCCGCACCCATGAGTCCAGCAGGGCCTTCCCCTCGCCGGACCCCAGGTCGGTGCGCTGGATCCCGGCGTCGAACGCCGTCGCGAGCGAGTCCAGGTAGGCGGGTTCGGCGTCGAGCTGGTCGTCGAGGACGGCCTGGTTCGCCAGGTGCAGCAGCGGCCGGTCGGGCAGTTCGTCGTCGTCGGCGACGCCCGGATCGCCGTCGTACCCCGACAGCGCCCCGAGCAGCGCGTTGTACGCGTCGCTGCGCTCCGCGCCGCTCGCGCCGAGCGCGTCGTCCAGGGACGCCGCGGTCTCCCCGTGCGCGCCCTCGGCCAGCATCGCCAGGGCGAACGTCAGTGAGGCGGGGGAGACGAGCGCATTGGCTTGGTCGGACGACCGCAACGCGAGCAGGCCGAGCCGCTCGGTCGCGGCGACGGCGTCGGGTGCTGCCGGCGCGTCGGCTGGGACGACGGCGACGTACTCGGCGTCGGACCGGATGACTCCCTCGTCGGGTGCGGGGCCGGCACACGCGGTGAGCGTGACGGCGAGCGTTGTGGCGACTCCGCCGATGAGGGCGCGCGAGCGGCGTGACGGTCCTGCGGGATGTCCGACGACGGCGCCGAGCTGGGGACGGGACGAACCTGTTGTGGGCTGGGCCGGGCGACGTGACATGGGGTCTCCTTGGGTGGGTCGCCCTGCATGTGTTGGCTCTGGGATGGTTCTTTCCGATGCCGGGCCGCGGCTGTGTCCCCGGGTCCGGATCTGGGTGGTCGTGGCGTGCCGGGGTCGGGTCAGCTGTCCGCGGGGCGGCCGTCCGGGCCGATCACCATGTCGGGGGTTGCTTCGCGGAGGAGGTCGAGGTCCGGCGGGGTGGTGTAGGTGCCGGTGGCGACCTCGCCGGGGTCGCAGACGGGGCCGCCGCAGCCTCCGTCGACCAGCCAGCGGTTGTCCTGCTTCACCAGTTCGTACGTGATCTCTCGGAAGTCGGTCTGCTCGAAGCGGTACATCCCATCGCGTTCCTCCACGATCTCGGAGGTGTCGTCGAGCCTCGAGTCCAGACTCCACCACGGGGCCGAGCGCTCACAGACCGTGATCTCTGCGCGGTCGTACGGCAGCTCCTGGATCCCGACGACGCTGAAGGACGGAGGGCCCTCCCAGAGAGTCACGCTGTCCCCCCAGAGTCCCGTTGCGGAGCCGGCGGTGTTCGAGGAACTGCTCTCCAGCCCCGATTTCGTCGCGACGCTCGTGAGTGCGTCGTCCGAGTAGTTGAGGGCGTTGTCTGCCGCGTGAAGCTGTACGACGTACTCACGCAGGATCTCGACGCGGGGGTCGTCCTCGTACCGGCCGACGTTCCTTCCTTCCCACTGGACTTCCGCGTGGATCGGCAGGCCGGCAGGGGTGCATCCGGACACGAGGGTCATCGCCGTGACAGCTACCGCTCCGGCTACCAGTGTCCTGCGGGCTGGTGGTCTCACTGCTGGAGTTCCTTCCATCCGGCGAGGAAGCGACGTGCCGGGGTCGGTCAGCTGTCCGCGGGGCGGCCGTCCGGGCCGATCACCATGCCGGGGGTTGCTTCGCGGAGGAGGTCGAGGTCCGGCGGGGTGGTGTAGGTGCCGGTGGCGACCTTGCCGGGGTCGCAGACGGGGCCGCCGAAGCTGTGGCCGCCGAGGTCGATCCTCCAGTGGTCGTCCTGCTTCAGCAGTTCGTAGTCGTTCTCATGGAACTCAGTCTGTTCGAGGCGGTACATGCCGTCGCGTTCCTCGACGATCTCGCCGTGCTCGTTGCTCCGCTTGTCGAGCGTCCACCACGGTGCCCAGCGCTCACAGACCGTGACCTCTGCGCGTCCGTACGGCAGGTCTTCGATCCCGATCACACTGAACGATGTCGGGCCCTCCCACAGGGACACGCTGTCCCCCCATTGTCCGCTCGCAGATCCCGAGGTGTTGGATGCAATGCTTTCCAGCTCCGACTCCGTTGCCAGACGAGTGAGCGCATCGTCGGAATAGTTGAGGGCGTTGTCGGCTGCGTTCAGCTGAACGACGTACTCGCGCAGGGCCTTGACACGCGGGTCGTCCTCGTAGGGACCGGTGTTCGAACCCTCCCACTCGACCTCGGCGTGAACCGGCAGGCCGCTGTTCGTGCAGCCTGCCAGCAGCATCGTTGCCGCCGCGATCACCGTTCCGGCAGTCAGGGTCTGGCGGGTTGGTGGTCTCATTGCTGGATTTCCTTCCATCCGGCGAGGAAGCGACCTGTCGGGGTCGGGTCAGCTGTCCGCGGGGCGGCCGTCCGGGCCGATCACCATGTCGGGGGTTGCTTTGCGGAGGAGGTCGAGGTCCGGGGGTGTGGTGTAAGTACCGATGGCGATCTTGCCGGGATCGCAAGCGTCGCCTCCGAAGCCGTGACCCCCGCCGTCGATCCACCAGCGACCGTCTCGCTTCACCAGCTCGTACTCGGAGATGGTGAATTCAGGCTGCTCGAACCGGTACATCCCATCACGCTCGTCGACGAGTTCCGAGGTTTCAGAATGTCGCTTATCCAGGCTCCACCAGGGTGCCCAGCGCTCGCAGACCGTGACCTCCGCGCGCTCGTACGGCAGGTCCTCGATCCCGACGACGCTGAACGACGTGGGTCCCTCCCAGAGGGTCACGCTGTCTCCCCAGAACCCCGTTGCGGAGCCAGCGGTGTTGGAGGCGCTGCTTTCCAGCCCCCACTCGGTCGCCAGACTGGTGAGTGCGTCGTCGGAATAGTTGAGGGCGTTGTCGGCTGCGTTCAGCTGAACGACGTACTCGCGCAGGATCTTGACGCGTGGGTCGTCCTCGTGCGGGCCGGTGTTCGTGCCCTCCCACTCGACGTCGGCGTGGACCGGCAGCCCACGGGCCGCGCAGCCTGCCAGGAGCATGGCTGCGGTCGCGATTACCGTTCCGGCAGTCAGGGTCTGGCGGGTTGGTGGTCTCATTGCTGGATTTCCTTCCACCCGGCGAAGAAGATTTCGGCCTGGCCTCTGTGGTGTTCGACGTAGGAGTCGGTGCTGCCTTGGTCGTAGTGGCGAGAGAGTAATGCTCCGAGGTCGTGTGCCTTGCGTTCGATCTGCCGGTCGGCGTGCGCGGCACGGTCGGCCTCGGCATTCCGGATCGTCTCGTCGTGATCGGAGAAGAGATCGGTCGCGTAGTCCGTGATCCCACCGGCCGCGTCTGTGATGGGGACGGTGGTGCCGAAGGTGTGGTCGAGTTTCCCGGACGCGTAGCCCACGCCGTAGTCGATGATCTGGCGTACCCGTGCCTCGTCACGCGCGGCTGCATCGGCCAGCGCGCCGATCCGGGAGCCCTCGAACGCCAGATCGATCTGCAGGACACGGTCAGCCTGCCGATTCGCCTCTTCGGTCGTGATGACATCGGCGTCGTCGATGAGTGACTGTGCCACCCGGTTCCCGTACTCGGCCGAAGCAGCGGCAGCCACCGCCAGTCCTTCCGGACGCGTCAACGCCACACCGATTACCGCGGCGATCTTGTCCCGCTCCGCGTTGACGACATGGACGAGGTAGTTGCCGTGCTCCGGACCGTATCTCTCGAACAGGGCGGCATCGGCACGTTCAACACCTGTCGGTGTCCCGCCGATGCCGTTGACGGCGAGCTGGTCGAGCTGCTGGGTGACGGCGGTCGCGAGTTCCTCGGAGCCGTGAGCGTTGATGCCTTCGGCGATCAGGGCGTCGTTCCCGGCGAGTTGCTCGAATATCCGGGTCGAAAGATCCGCGACCTGTTCCTGGACGGCGGGGTCGGATTGTCCCGGGTCCAGCAGTGATCCCTCCGCTCGCTGGGCGCCGGCCCAGAGTGCGGCTACTCCTGCGAACCCGTCGCCGGTGGCGTTGTCCGCAGCGCCCAGTGCCCAGGCGGAGGTGCCTTCGGGGGTGGGGTCGGCGGAGTTGCGCGTGCCGTAGTAGTAGTCGACCCGTGCCTGCCCGAGATCGGTGCCACCGTGCGGGTCGGGTTCACGGGTGGTCAGCCATTCGAGAGCGGCATCCGGATACCCACCCAGCGTCTCCAGGACGCGTGCCATGGGGTCGTCCAGGCACGGCCCTCCCGTGTCCAGCGCCCGGGCGTCGTCCGGGTGGTAGAACTTCCCGGCCGTCTTCCCGTCGCGCTGGCGTTCCCACCGGTCGATCTCGTCCGCCAGCGCAACCGCGACCGCCTCACCCATCGGGTCCTTGTCCGGGTCGGCGAACAGGTACGCAACAGCCGACGGACGGTCGGGGATCTGCCCGAACAGGTCGTGCGCGAACTTCCGCGCTTGTTCCGCGTTCCACGTCTGGGATGCGCCGGCGACGGCATCACGCAGATCCTTCGCGAGTTCCAGCGCCCGTGCGCGGTCGGCCGACTGCTCGCCCGAGAACGAGGCGATGCGTCCCAGGTCCTGGAAGGCCTTCGCAGTCACTGCCGCACCGGCGCCCAGCACAGCAGCGTTCATGATGTCGTTTCCGAACGCATCCAGCAGGTCCGTCAGTGCCTCGATGTCCCCGTGAGTCGCGCCGTCGGCGACCCCGCGGATCCGATCGGCGACAGCGTTACCGATCGTGGCCGGGTCCATGTCCTTGATGTCGACACCGGCGTCGTCCAGCAGATCCAGCGCCTGCTGGGTTTCCCGGGGGACGCGGAAGCCCTTGAGTGGGAGGCCCGTGGCCAGCGCGCCGAGCTGGTTGTCCAGGTCGTGCTCGGCCTGACGGATCTCGTTGATCAGCTTCACCGCCTGATCGGTCAGGTCGTCGTTCGTCTCCACGGCGGTCCGCCACACGTGCCAGGGGACCCGGACCGGCCCCTGAGCGATCCCGCCGGTGGTGACGGAATCGATCTCGGGAAGTTGCGCGGAGAGGCCGGGCTCTATGTATCGCCAGCCGGGCACGAGCTTGCGGTCGGCGTCTGCGGCGTCGTCGACGTAGTAGCCACGCTGCACCTCCGCGAGGAAGTCCTCGGCATCTCGCTCCAGCCACCCCAGACGCGGGTCGATCCCAGCCACGGTCTCGGCGAACCGTTCCATCATCCGGGCGCCGTCGTCCAGCAGATCGCCGATCTCATCCGCCTTGGCCTGGTTGGACTCCATCGCGTTCACGAACGCGAGGGCCTCCTGGCTCGTGTAGTACTCCGTGACTCCGCCGAGCCTCGTGACGGCCAGCGCGGTCCGGGAACGGACCTGATCCGCGAAGAACCGCGTCAACCGCGCCTGCTCGGCCACCTCCTCATGCCCCAGCTTCCCCGCCCGGTACGGCCACCGATCCGGAGCAATTAGCGCATGTTCACCGACGCCGTCCACGACATCCCGCCGTACGACCGTCTCCAAGCCCGCCATCACCGATCGCCTCCGAACAAGGCCCGGCCACCCGACCGCGAAGCCGCACGATCCGTGCCGTCAGCCATCTCCTGATCGGCGGCGTCGTAGATCGCGACGATCCGGTGACCTGCCTCCACCACCGACGTCGCGTGTTCGACGATCTTCTGGCCCCGGATACCGCACTGCGCCTGGAACCCCTTGATCGCGTTCTCCGCGACCACGTTCGGCACACCCTGATCCTGACCGGCCCGCTGTGCCATCCCGTTCACCAGCCCCGCCAGCTCACGAACATGCTGCCCGGTCTCGTCCAGTACCCGGGACGCACTCGGCGGCGCGACCTCATACTCCATGGAGAACTTCTCCCCCACCGGAGCCCCCTTGACGTGTCGATGCAGTTCACCGAGTGGTGAGCCGTCCTGGAGCCATCCCAACAGGGGCGCGGATGGAGCGCAAGGAAAGTCCGTCATGTCGCTCATCGCGCTGGTCGCCGAAAGGCTGTGATTGGCTCGGCGGAGCGGCTGCGGCGACATATCCATGTTTGTCCGCTCACGACGGACAAGCCGATAGGGTGAGCGCCGATGGTGCGGCCGCGACGACCACGGAACGCAGGGCCTGACGAAGGAGGAGACGATGATTCGCCGCACGGTGTCGATTCTCATGGGATGTGCGGTGCTGCTCGCGGCCTCCGCATGCGGCCTGACGGGCGGCGCGCTTGAACCGGATGAACCGTCGACCAGGATCGTGCTCACCGCTGCCCCGCCCAACGGGACCGAGGCCACACCCGAGGACATGAAGGCGGCGGCCGATGCGTTCCGAGCCCGCCTCGAAGCCGGCGGTCGTACGGTCGCGGACGCAACCGTCGACGGCAGCACCGTCACGCTTGACGTCAACGGCAAGGTCGACGACGAAACCCGCCTGCTCCTCACCGAGCCTGGCGTGATCTCGTTCCGTCAGGTTCTCGCCCTGGGCGTCTCGGGCACCACCGCGTCCGCGTCGGCGCTGCCCGACATCCCGCGCGACGTCATCGCCGGGTTCGACGCACTGGACTGCACCGACGAAGCCAGTCACCAGGCCGACGCCGCAGGCTCGGACGAGTTCCTGCTCGTCTGCGACGCCGCCGGCACCAGCAAGTACGTTCTCGGCCCGCCCGAAATCGACGGGACTGACGTTGCCGAAGCGAACGCCGGCCGCCAGGAGGGGGCGTCGTCGGGCTGGATCGTCAACCTGCGCTTCGACGATCAAGGGACGACGGCGTTCGCCGACATCGTCGACCGCCTGCAGGCCGAGGACAGCCCGCGCAACCAGTTCGCGATCACGGTGGACGGCGCGGTCATCTCGGCCCCGGCCCTCATGCCGGGCACCGCCATCACCAGCGGCGAAGCCCAGATCTCCGGCGACTTCACGCGCGGATCAGCCGAGGTTCTGGCGAGCCAGCTCGGCGCGGACCCGCTCCCGTTCCCCTTTGAGGTTCAGGAGATCAGCCCGCAGTAGTTGCTGAAAGCATCGAAAGTCTCGGTCGCGCTCATCGTGGTTCGGCGCCGAGAGCCCAGAGTTTTCTCCAGTCTTTGATGTACTTCGTCGTCGTGAAGTCGTCGGTGTCCGTGTCGTCGAAGGCGCGTAGAGCATAGCGGACGCGGTCTTCGGCCGCGGAGTCGAACGAGACCTCGACGAGGGCTAAGCGGTGGTCGTCGCCGAGGTTCTTGGCGTAGATCACCTCGTTCTTGGTGACGGTGAAGTCGATCGCGCCGATGATCCGCCCCTTGACCTCGATGTGCACCACAGAGCCGTCTGCCCTGACCGACCTGATGTCAAAGCCTGGGTTGTTGTGCGGCATCTCTTCGGGTTCGGCGCCGAGGGCACGTTCGGCCGCGAGCACGGCGTCAATGGCACGGCGATCCACACGGCTGGTGTCGCGCGCGTGCAACGGGGCCTCGGCCTTCTCCTCGACGGCAAGATTCCGCCGGAGCATTCCCGCGGGAACGACGATCGCGGCTCCACGCACGAGCGGCGGCTGCACCGTCAGCTGCTCTTCAAGATCGAGCGAGTTCAATCGCTGACGGAGTCGGTCCTCCAGCTCGCGGGCTCGCCGGTGGGCGGTCTCGGGCCTCATCCGAACTCTTTTGCCTGCTGCGACTTGATCCGCCAACCTGGCGTGCTCGGCGTCCCAGTGGTTGATCTCGGCGATCAGACGGGTCCGGACTGCTGCCCGGGTCTTCGTGACCTTCTCGGCGACCGCGCGCGCGACATGGTCGGCATGCACAGGCAACGTGTGCTCCGCCGCCCAGGCGAGAGCCACAGACTCGGCGCCGTCGGACAACCAAGCGTGATCGGAGGCTTGCTCGACGGCGTCGGCCAGATCATCGGGTAGGGGGCTGTAATCGAGGTACGGGGCGGGACCACCCGCGCGCGCTTCGCCCGACGGATTCAGTTCGGTGTATGCGAAGCGCCGGGAGGCGACTCGCCCGTGGCCGTCGTGGATCGCCTCTGTCGAGGCGACGAGCAGGCGTGGTTCGGTCTCCTCGGAGCGCTCGTCGTACAGGATGGTGCCGCGCTCCAGAGCGGACCGGAGGTCCTCGATCGTCAGGTCGACGACGACGTCGAGCAGGGGATGCCCGGGCGCGAGAAGTTCTGCGACCGGAAGCCCGGGCCTCCGGATCTCGGAACGCTCGAAGACCACTCGCTCGTACCGCTCCAGCACAGGTGGGCCGGCACGGTGGCGGCGGCGCTCGCGTAGGCGGCGCGGAACCCGGGTGATCTCGTATCGCCCGGCTTCCCGCGCGATGATCCGACCGCCGAGCCGCGAGAATGCCGCCTGGAAGAACGCCCGTACGTAGTGGGGCTGAAGCCGCCGTGCTCGGGCCAACTCCAGCAGACGCGCGAGCTCCTCGGAGTCGGTCGAGGTGAGCGCATCCGAGTTCAGGGCGCGTTCGGCGAGCAGCCGGTCGAGACCTTCGCCGACTGTTGAGTCGATGACTTCATCGAGCCGGGCCCGCACGTCGGGCCGGTCGCCGTACCGAATCGCCTCCAGCAGCAGGTCTCGCAGCGGCTGATCCTCGAAGGCCTCGCCGAGCACGTCGAAGACCTGCCCGCCGTAGTCCTGGCGTTGCTGTTCCACCTTTGCCAGTAGCCGGGTGAAGACCTGCCCTTCCCGGGTGCCTTCGGCCACGAGGTTCCACAGGTGACAGGTCTCGGTCTGCCCGATCCTGTGGATGCGCCCGAACCGCTGTTCGATCCGGTTCGGGTTCCAGGGCAGGTCGTAGTTGACCATCAGGTGAGCGCGCTGCAGGTTGAGCCCCTCGCCGGCTGCGTCGGTCGCAACCAGGACCCTGACTTCGCGGTCTTGAGTGAACTGCTCCGTGACGGCGCGTCGGGAATCGCGGGCCAGCCCGCCGTGGATGGACACGACGGCGCCGGGGTCTCCGAGCAGCGTCCCGATCTGGTCGACCAGGTAGCCCAGTGTGTCCTTGTGCTCGGTGAAGACGATCAGTTTGCGGGGCATGCCCTGGGCGTCGGCCGCCACGCCCTGATCGATGAGGATCGAGCGCAGTTCCGTCCATTTGCGGTCGGTACCTGAGAGCCTGACCCTCTGTGCCAGGACGACGAGGTCGTCCAGGACAGCGATCTCGGCCCGGAGCTCGGCGACGGTCCTTGCAGCAGTGGCCGCATCGAGCACTTCGTCCTCGAGACCTTCGATCTCCCCGGCTTCGAGGTCGTCGAGGCGCTCGTCGAGATCATCTCCGTCCCAGGCCTGCAGCCGCGTCTCGCGATGCCCGACGACGTCGGGTGTTCCTCCCGCCTCAAGCTCACGGACGCTTGAGCTGAGTCGGTCGCGGCGACGTTCCAGACTTCGGAGGATTGCCGCGGGGCTGGAGGCCAGACGGCGTTGCAGAACGGTCAGGGCGAAGCCAACGGTGCTGCGACGCCCAGAGTCTGCTGCGAGCCGTTCGGCCCGGCCCATCTCGATTCGTACGTACTCGGTGACGCGCTCGTACAGTTCAGCCTCGCCGTCTGACAACACGTACGGCACCGTGTAGGCCCGTCGCTCGGGGAACAGCGGCCTTCCGTCGAGGGTGAGCAGCTGCTCCTTGACCCGTCGCAGCATGAGATCGCCGGGCTTCACCACGGACCCGCTCCGGAGCCGACCTTCGAACCTGTCGGCGTCCAGTAGCGCGAGGAAGAGTTGGAAGTCGTCGGCATGCCCGGAGTGGGGCGTCGCGGTCATGAGGAGCAGGTGCCGGGCAATCCGGCCCAGCAGCATCCCGAGCTGGTACCGCCTGGTCCGCTTGAGTTCCTGACCCGCCCAATGGGCTGACATCCGGTGCGCCTCGTCTACGACGACGAGATCCCAGTCGCTCGCCTCGAGGGCGTCGAGCAGGCCCTCGTGCCGGGCGAGCTGGTCCATCCGAGAGATCAGCAGTGGAGAGCCCGCGAAAACATCAGCGGGATCCTCAGCGGCGTCGATCAAGCTCTTCGTGAGGACGTCGAAGGAGAGCCCGAACTTGTCCGCGAGTTCGTCCTGCCACTGCTCGACGAGGCTGCCCGGCGCAACGACGAGGCATCGTTCGAGGTCCCCGCGGAGGAGAAGCTCCTTGATGTACAGGCCAGCCATGATCGTCTTGCCGGCGCCGGGATCGTCGGCCAGCAGGAACCGCAGCGGAGTGCGGGGGAGCAACTCCTCGTACACCGCGCGCAGCTGGTGGGGCAGCGGATCCAGGTCCGACGTCGAGACGGCGAGCATCGGGTCGTAGAGCGCGGCATACCGGATGCGAAGTGCTTCTGCGGCGAGTCTCCACTCGGCAGGGTCGGCGTCGAAGGGCCGCCGGGCAGGGTCCTCCGGGCGGCGCACGGAGACGTGCCGTTCCAGCTCGTTCCCGAGCGCCGCCTCGACCTGAGAGCCGTCGTCCGATGTCACCCGGCGAGCCGATCCCAGAGTTCGGTTCCCAGAGGCAGGATTACCCAGCCTTCGGCAGCGAGGTCGTGCCGCTCGGCCTCGTCGAGGTCGCCCATCTCCAGGGCGATCTGCTGATCGGCCCAGGAAATCGTGAGCGGAATGCCGCGATGCTCGAACGCGATGTCCGGGACAGGGACGCTGTGCTCGGCGAGCGTCTGGAGGACGTCATGTTCCTCGGGGTTTGCGAGGGAGAAGATCTGTTCCCATCCCGCAGGGACGGCAGACTCAGCGCCCAGGAGACTGCTCAGGATCTCGGCCGCTTCGCCGCGGGAGAGCTCGTCGTGATCGCGCTGGTTGCTGAACGATCGGAGGCAGCCGTAACACGAGGTCTCCGGCCCGCACTCGCAGGTCGTCACCCGCCGCAGGGCTGCGTCGAGTACCTGCTTCAGGTTCGCGTAGACGTTCAGCACGTGCCCGGCGCCGCCGGGGACCCGGTCGAACAGGGAGATGGACCAGTCCTCCGGGCCCTCGGGAACGAGGGAGCCACCGATGTCGTCGCGGGCGATCTCCAGCGTGTCGCTGGCGGCCTCGACGATCGCGTACAGGACCGACTTCCAGGCGCCCTGCGTCCTTCGGCCCCCGCGGACCGAGAAGCGGAGGGAGACGAGGTCCGTCTCGTACTGATGAGCCAGGTCGAGCAACTTCATCGGCCCTGTGCAGGCGAGGTCGCGCGAGGGGCGCTTGTGCTTGGCCGGCGGAACCTTCGGATGGTTGGCTCGTGAGGTTCCGAACCCGCACCAGTCGCAGATCCAGAAGCCCATCTTTCCGGGACCGTCTGCGACAGAGACGAGACGACCTCGTGGGCCGGCCTCCGCCTCGATCCTGCCACCCGTCAGTTGCAGTTCCCGGGTACTTGCTTCCGGGGACTTTGCCAGGACGTGCACGGCACCGCTCCAAGAGCGCCGTGGCGGGCGAGCCCCAGGACGCTTCGGCTCGGAGTCGGCGACGAAGCCGAACTCCGGGATCGTCAGGACTCGCGGAGAGGTCTGGTTCACGTACTCGCAGACAGAGCACACGCTGTCGAGCGCTTCCAGACCCTGCCAGAACGCGCCGCAGTTTCCGCAGACCTGGTACTTGAACTCCTGAAGGTCGCGTCCTGGAAGCTTGTGGAGGCCACGTGATGTCCAGAGCCGTCCACCAGCCACAAGCTCGGCATCCGGGGCGTACTCGTGGATCGCCGAGGAGAGGTCCCGGGTGAGGTCGAGGTCTGCGCCGCCGTCCTTGCCGTACCCGAAGTCAGTGCGGAGCTCGACCGAGTCCACAGGGAAGCCGTACTTCGGCAGGACGTTACGGTTCGCGAGGTAGCCCAGCAGATCGCGGTTGCGCAGGGTGTTGCTGACCTTCTGGTACCGCTCGGCCATCCAGTACACCTTCTTGTCAGAGGCCTCGGTGCTGAGGTTCTCAAGATCCTCGACCTCTTTGGCCAGATCGCGACGGACCCGTTCCAGGAGTTCGACGAGGCGCGCGGCCCAGGACCCGTCGCGCACGCCGACCTCGGCGGCGATCTCTGGCGGAATTACGCGCGCGAGTGACTCGCTCACTTCTGCCGGCACCGGGTTCAGGAAACCCTCGACCAGGGTGACAGGAGCGGCACTCCCGCCCTCACCAGGCAGGAAGAACTCACCGGCCTTCCGGTAGATCCTCCCGGTGCTCTCGAAGACCCAGCGGAAGAAGGCCGCCATCGCGATCGACTGGGCGTGGCGCCGGTCGATGCGCTCGTTGACGAGCGGGATGTATGGCGCCCTCACCTGGCCACTGATCATCACCCTGGGGTCGGCGAACTTGGTGAGGTCGTGGGACCGGCGCTGGGCGAAGGTCACCACGAGGGCGGCCGCGCCGGAACGTCGTCCGGCCCGTCCGGCCCGCTGGAGGTAGTTCGCGGTCATCGGCGGCATGTTCCGCAGCATCACGGCCTGCAGCTCGCCGACGTCGACGCCGAGCTCGAATGTCGTCGAGCAGGAGAGCGTGTTGACCTCGCCCTTGACGAATTGGTGCTGGATCTCCGCCGCCCGGGTGTTGGTCCATTGGGCGGTGTGCTCGATCGCGCTCAAAGAGACCGCGTTGAGGGTGCGGTACACGGTCCGGTAGTGATCCCGGTCCTCGCCAACAGGCGGGGGAGAAAACCGTTCGAGCGTTCCCTCGCAGCGCAGCGCGGGACAGACATCACGGACTGACACGGGTGTGGTCCTGCGGCAGACCGAGCAGCGGTACACGGGCGTCTTGTCTGTCACCAAGGAGAATCGCAGCAGCTCGTGATTGATCTGGTGGACCACGCCCAGCGACTTCTCGGTGTTGGAGCTGAGCCACTTGACCGGGGAGGCCGAAGCCGTGAGCATCCGCCAGATGTTTCTGAGAAGCTCGGTCGGTTCGGCTTCTGAACCGAGTGCTGCGAGGACCTTGGTCAGGTAGTCGACGCGGCGGTTGGTTCCCTTTGTCGGTAGCCAGGAGAGCACCTTGCGCATCGGTTCGGATCCCTCCCCGCGGACGCGGATCGGACCCAGACGAGGAGCAAAGATCTCGTCGTTCGACGGGACGGACTCCGGCATCTCCACGGCGCCCTGCTGACGGAGGGTGCGGACAAGCTCCTGCAGGAGGTTCCATGCCTCGTCGTTAGATAGACCCAGGGCAGCCAACGGGCCCGGCGCGGCCAACTCTGACGGCCGCTCCAGGAGGATTCCGACCAGGCCCAGGCCTTCGAGCGACTGGCGATCGTCGGTGGCTACGGCCTCCGCCATGATCCACGGCGCGACGATGCGCGACTCGCCCTGCGCTGTCAGCCCGTTCTTGAAGAACTGCACCTTCTTTGCGGCGCTGCGCGTGGTGAAGATGAGATCGTCGACCGAGACGGGATCCTCGTCGGCGCGGGCCTTGGCGAGCCCTTCGGTGATCAGGCGTCGCCGCTGGACCTTTCCGTAGGAGTCCTGGAGGTACGGGGCGAAGTACGCAGCGGCTTGACGTGAGTCGCTGAACGCGAGGAGCTTGCGACCTTCGCCGGGCAAGGAACCACCTGTGGCCTGGTCGTCGGCCGCCGGAAGGTTCTGGTAGAGCGAGGTCGCGATCACTGCACCGCTCGCATCGGAGCCGGTCTCGAAGACGCGAACCGTCCCGGGGCCGCGCGCCCCGCACACGAGGCATCCCGCGATCTCGTCTCCCCGCTGCTTGAGCTTGCGAACCGTCCGCAGCGAGCTTGATCCGCAGGCCTTGCAGGTCTGCGTCGAACCGGGGTTGATCGCACTGCACGCGGTGCAGAGCGTCTCGTCCTCACCGACGGCGGTCACGGGAACGTCGTCACCTGGGGTCGACTCCGCTGGGTTCTTCCCGTCACCGGGGGCGAGATCGACGGTTGCGTCCTCGTCCTCGTCGTCAACGGGAGGTTGGTCCCCCAGTACATACCAGGTGCCACGGGTCATCGCCTTGCGCGGGCGCAGGTGGAACAAGTTCTCGTGGATCTCGGGGGTGCCCAGAACATGCACGGAACCGCAGCGTCGGCAGGAGCCGATCTCGAAGACCGGCGCGTCACAGTCCCCGCAGTTCGTGTGTCGGGCGAGCTGGACGTGTGGGCCCGACGGCGAGAGGCACGTGAATGCGCCCTCGGTCGCGCGCAGGAACAGGTGGTACCGGGCCGAGATCGCCGTCGTCCCGTCTGGCTGGCGTAAGGCGCTCGCGAGCTCGACGAGAGAGGCGAGCCCACGCTCACCGTCAGGGTCGTTGCCGAAGATGGCCTGCTGGACACGGCGGAAGGTATCGGGTCCTTCGGTGAGGCGGCTTCGAAGGGTCGCCAGCGTCTTCTCGTGCAGGATCGCGTCGGCGGCCGAGCCGTCGCCCTGCCAGCCGGCGGACCTGGCCGCGGAGAGCACAGCCTCCTCACGGTCCCAGTCCTCGGCCAGCCCGATGTAGGCCTTCGCGTCCAGCGGACCCCAGAACGGACCGTTCGGCATCGCGACTCGTTGCGCACTGATGAGGTCCTGCCGGGCCGAGTCGTCAGGCTCCCACTCGAACGACTCTCCGAACAGGTTCGTCGCGAACCTCGTCACCGCGGCCGGATCGGTGTCGGCGCCGACGGTTGCCGAAGTCGCGAGGCACTGGATCGGCCGGTCCGGGGCCACCCGGTCGCGAACCCGGCGCAGCAGCATGGCGACCTCTGCGCCCTGGCTGCCGTCGTAGACGTGGGCTTCGTCCACCACGATGAAGCGCCACGGGCTGTTCTTGCCGCTGCCGAACAGTTCCAGGTCGAGCGGCCGCAGGAGGAGGTACTCCAGCATCGCGTAGTTGGTCAGCAGCAGGTGCGGCGGCGTCTGTCGCATCTCGGTGCGGCTGAGCAGCTCGTTGGGCAGGATCGGTTCACCGATGTTGAGATTCCCGAAGGCCTCGCGAGCGCGGGCGGGATCGGTCTCCGTGTCGCCGGTGTACCGGCCGAACGTGATGTCCGGGTAAGCGGCGAGGATCTGGCGGAGACGCTTCATCTGGTCGTTGGCCAGGGCGTTCATCGGGTAGAGCAGCAGGGCTCGGACGCCCGGTCCCAGCGTGCCGGCCTCGTGCTCGCGCACGAGGCTGTCCAGGATCGGCAGAAGGAACGACTCCGTCTTGCCCGAGCCGGTACCGGTGGCGACGACGACGTTGCGCCCCTGAGCGGCCTTCCGGATCGACTTCTCCTGGTGGACGTAGAGCGGCCGGTCCAGGGGCAGAGCTGTGCTGCCGAGTTTCGCGAACCCGGGCGACAGAACACCTTCGTCGATAAGGGATCGCAGCGTGCCCCCCGGCGCGTACGGCGGTGTGGCTTCCAGATACGGTCCCTTGTCGAGCATCGGGGTCCGGTCGATCGTGTCGGCGAGCGCGTCGCTGATCTCGGAGTCCCGGACCGCCAGGAGCGTCTGCAGGTAGCGGCGATACGTCGTGGTGATCTCTCGGGAGGTGCGGATCGCGTCCAGGCTTTCGGCCATCAGGGCTCCGTTCGATGGGTGCTGGAGACCAGCAGCTCGGCAAGGATCAGGTCGACGGTGACCAGCTCCGGCGCGACCTCGGCGACGGCCGTCCAGGTCGCCTTGCGGCGGCCGTTCAGCCAGGTCGTGCCCATCTGGTGGCCACGTGCTGCGTGGCGGGCGGCGAAGGCGTAGGTGAGCGAGATCGCCGGGACGACCCGCCAGCCATCGTCGGCGTCGTCGGGAATGCGGGCGTCCACGCTCGCCACCGCCACCGGGTCGTTGAGGAGCGGCAGGAAGCGGCGGCACTCCGTGAGCAGATCCCGGGAGCTTGCCACGACCTTCGGCAGCTGTCCGTCACGGCGTCTCTCCACGAAGGCGATGCTCGCAGCCGTCCGGGCATCCAGGCTGAGCAGCCCCTTGGGGATCAAGCCCATCTGCCTGAGCATCGCGTCGCGTAACGCGGCCGGTGCCCGGTCGAAGTGCACGGCCGACTGGTCGAGCAGGCCTGCCTTCGGAAAGGCATCCCCGTCATCGAGCAGCGAGAGCACCTCGGACCCGCAGACCGTGACGGCAGCCTGGACCTCGTCGTCCGACCACTCGCCGTCCGCCGCCGCAAGTAGCGTCGCAGGCACGGCGTTGCGCAGGTTCCAGACGACGGGCTCGTCGTCATGGGCGTCGGCGAGATCGGCCCACGCCAGTCCGGACTGCACGATGAACGAGGGGACCATCTCGCCCGGAGCGCGGGACTCGGTCACCGCAAGCAGGGCTTCGCGAGGACTGGACCGCAGGATCCGGTCCAGGGCCGACCCGATGGCCTCGGCCCGGGACCCGCTGGTGATCCGCCTGGCCAGACCGCGGGCGGTCCAGACGGCCTCGAGGTCGGCCACGGCGTCCGGCTCCGGACCCTCGTCGGCGAGGAAGGCCGACAGCGCGGTCAGGTCTGTCTCGTCGGATCGCACGTACCCGCCGATCTCGACGAGTCGCCCCTCGCCCTGTCCTGGCCACTCGGGAACGTCCGCAGGGATCCATGGGTCCTCGACGCGTACGACGACGAGCAGCGGTCCCGCGTTCCGCAGCTCCGCCGGAAGCTCCGCGCGACCGCCCAACACAGGCAGCGAAACGGGTGCCCTCCACGGTGCGGTCGTCGCGTAGACGATCGCCGTCAGGTCCTCGACGTCGACGGAGTCGACGAACTCCAGTCCGTCCCCGGCTGGAACGATCGCGGAGCACAGCCGCCGCGGACGGATGTGCCCGACGACGAGCCTGCCCTCCGCATCGAGCGCGAGACGCCCGTGCGGGTGGACACTCAGGGTGTCCGTGAGCTTGGCCAGATTGAACTGGTAGACCCCATGGCGCCCGGCCCCGGGCTCGACGACCTGCTGAACTCCGCCAGGGGTCAGAAAGTGCAGCTGAGGATCGGCTGTCTGGCCGACATCCAGGATGAGCCTCCCCGGATCAGCAGTCAGGTCTTCCTGTGCGAACTGCAGCGGACGGATCGACGGCGCGACACTCGAATCCGTGGCCTGATGGGAGACAGTCATGTGCGGGGGACCGACGACCAAGGTCAGCCACCGGTCCTGGGCGCCGACTCGTACGAACGTCTCTCGTTCGATCGGTGAGAGGTCGAGGCTGTTGCGAGCAAGCGTCACACCGCGGGCTGCCTCCAGCAGGACCTTCGCAGGCTGCAGTCCACCCGCGTCGAACCGCCGCCATGCAGGAACGGACGTGGCCCGCAGTCCTTCGACGACGTCGAGGGCCCGAGACGTGCCGCGTCCCCACGGCCCGCGGACCTGGACGGTGAACGAGCCGACCACAGGACGTCCGATCCGGTCCCAGATCGAGTCAGGATCGCCACCGCCGCCACTCCGCCACCGTGCCGCGAGGAGCCCGTCCGCCCCGAGCAGGGAGACCTCCCACTCGGCGGCACGCAACTCCTCAGGAAGCCGGATCGACGGCAGACCGGCGTAGACCGGCCGCCCCAGCGTGGTACGGATCCCCGTCACCGGATCGCCGATCTCCACGCGCGCCGAGGCGTAGCTCCGCACGAGTCGCCGTGACTCCGTACCCGCCAGCGAGACCGACTGCACGCCGTCCAGATCGACCAGCAGCAGAGACCAGCCTGCCCACCCAGGCGGCAGAGGACTCTCGGTCCGTACGTTCCGGGTACCGTTCACCACCAAGCTGTCGGGCGTGCCAGGGAACAGGAACCAGATGTGCCCGCCGGGAAGCGGCACGGCCGGCGATCGCAGTTCACCGTTCTCGTCGAACGTCAGCAGCGGGTCTCCGTCGTCCACCACATTGACGGTGGTCGTGAGGTCTTCATGGTCCGCGATCGACGCCGAGACCAGGCGGGCAGGGTGATGCAACGGGACGTCGGTCGGCGGAGCCTCGTCCAGGCCCGGCGGCACGACGTTGGCCTTGACGCGCTGCCTCGTCCCGTCCGCATCCACGATCCAGGTCGTTGCCCGGTCGCCGACGGACGACGCCGATGGCAGGCGCAGCACCACGCCGAACCCGAACGGGTCCAGCCGCAGGCGCGGCTGTTCGTCCGCGGCGCTCGCGGCCGACGACGTCGAACCGCGGGCTGCTCGGAGCACACGGCCGGTGCGGTGCAGGTCCTGGGCGACAGCGGCAAACCGCCCAGGGAGGGCTACGTCAGAGCCGTCACCGCCACTGGCGACGGCGTCGAGCAGGTCGAAGACGCGAGCAGTGACATCGACAGCGAACTCGCCGCCGTACTGGACGAATCTCTTGACGGGCTGCTCGACCTGGTAGAGCGAACCTCGTCCCGCCTGGGCGGCGGCCCACGCAACGAAGGCGTCGGGGCTCAGACCAGCGATGCCGGCCCGGCGCTTGCTTATCAGTTCGAAGAATGCGGGTAGGCACGATGTGGGCATGCCGGAGTGCATCAGAATCCGGCCCACATACCGGGTCCCTGCGTCGTCGCTGTCCTCGAAGGTCGGCAGGTTCAAGGTGTCGAGATTGTCGAGGAATGCGGTGCCCCAAGCCTGTTGGAACCCTGGGGTATGACTGCTTGCCCCGACTGACTTCGCCAGGAACGGCCAGAAGGTGTTCGAGGCATATTCGTCGGTCGCTGCCCCCGTCGTGCCGAGGACGTGGACAGCTGGCCAACGTCTCAGGATCCGGCGGTGGTCACGGGGATCTGCCCTCCGATAGACCCGGCCCAGGACCTCAAGCGCCTGCTGCCGGTACGCCGGCTTGATCCTGTCCAGGGCCTCGGTCACCAGTGAGACGTGCGCCAGTGCCTTGCCCCAACTCTCCTCCCTCAGATCCAGCAGTTCCCTGGGGGAGACGGTCCTGCGCCCATCCGCGATCGACATCGCTACCTCTCCTCGAAGCCCTTCTGCTCCAGCCCGAGCGTGTTGGCGTTCTCGCTGACGGTCCGCACGGTGCTCTCCGAGAAGCCGTCCGGGTTCTCCGCCTCGATCTCGACGGTGATCCGCAGTGAGGTGCCGTCCGCGCCGGTCAGCGCGGCGAAGAGCTCCTCACGCAGCAGGTTCCAGTCCTTGACGTAGGAGATCGGATCGAGGACCTTGGAACCGTAGAAGCGGCGCTTCGGCTGCTCCCGTGACGGGAGGTTCGGGTCGGGAGGTTCGATGAGGATGGTCTCGTCCCTGTCACCTTCCTCGTCCCCGGACCCGTTCCCGGATCCATCGTCGACCGTCTCACCTGCGCGCTGCGCAACCGCCTTGTCCGGCCGTACGAGCAGCCAGCTGTCCGGCACGGACGGAGGCTCCGGCAGGTCGCCAGGCAGCCACAGGTCGAGGTATCGCCCGGTCGCCTCGTCATACGCCGAGGCCAGGGCAAAGCCCTCGGTCTGCCACACCAGCGAGTTGCCGGCCGCCAGCACCGCCTGCTCCAGCACCTCACGACGCGGAAGCCGCTGCAGGTACGGGTACTGCGTGTACCAGTTCCACAGCGTTCCGAAGGCCAGGTGCCCGTCCGCCCAGACCGAGGCTAGCGGTCTGTCCAGAGCGATCCGCACCAGCGCGGTTCCGTACACGTCGGTGAGTTTGCCGACGCTCTTGAGCTTGGCCGTGACCCGCTCGGCCATCGAGGTCTGGGAGTCAGGGAGCCTGTCGAACGACAGCGTGACCTTCGCCCCGGGCTGCCCAACCGGTGTGAGGAGCGCGGTGTAGGCAGCCCGCAGCCGGGCCTCGACCATGACGTCCAGATCTGCCGACCGCTTGATCGCCTGGTTCTTCTGCTGCAGCGACAGGCCGAGCTCCTCGGCGCGCTCGACGACGTGGCGCCAGCCCAGCCCTTCGCGCACCGCGTTCTCCAAGTCGCCGTAGCGACCGCGGTCGGCGGCCAGGAAGACGATCTGGTTCCGGCGCTGCCGTTGACCCGACCCCGCCCGCGTGAGCGCCTCCTCGGCGAACTCCGTCGCCTGAGACGCATCCTTCGCCCAGGTCCGCCGCGGGTGAACCAGGACGAGCCGCAGGGCGTCGCCGTCGGGAACGTCGCCCGCGTCCTCCGGCGCGGCGTGCACGGAGGCGAACAGCCCCTTGGCCTTGCTGTTCTCCTTCCGCAACAGGGTGACGATCTCCGTGTAGACGTCCTCCTCGGAGTATCCAGCGGCCTTCTCCGTGGCGAGTCGGGTCGACGACGCCGCGGTGTCATACCAGGACCGGTCCCCGTCCTCATAGAAATAGGTCGCGCGGGTCGACAGCAGCTCCCGGGCGTCGCCCAGGTGGTTCATCACGTCGCCCGGCACGGCCGCACCAAGTCGCAGCCGGCGGATGTCGACGCCGACGTGCTGGGTGCGCAGGGTCGGCACGGTCGCCATGAAGACGGTGCGCGCCACACGGCGGGTCAGGTGCCGGGACCCGAAGGCCGGCCGCTCACCATCGATCACCACGGGTGTCGAGCCCGGGCCGTCCACGTCCTTGTCGATGATGGGGCGCCAGTTGTCGTCCAGGTAGTGCGTGATCTCCGAGTACACGTCCGACGACGAGACCGGCACCACGCCCGGCGTGATCAGCGGTGCGGTGTCCCCGGCGTTCCACAGGGCCGAGATCACCTGGCTCATCAGCCGGAGTACACCGCGGGTGCGCTGGAACTTCGGCAGTGCCGACCAGTCCTCGTAGAGCCGGTCGAACAGCTCCGGGTGGATCGGGTAGGCCGCCTTGATCCGGTTCTCGTAGGCGCCGGTGGTGACTTCCTTGGGGAAGAAACCGTTGTTCTCCTGGTAGAACTTCACGTACTGCTTGGCCACAGCAGCGATGTCCGCGAGGGCCGTCGCATCGGGCTCCTGGAAGAGCCGCCGCCGGACGATCTCGAAGGACTCCAGGCCGGTAGCCGGCCGCCAGTCGTCCGCGTTGCGGCCGATGACCTGCTGCAGCATCTCCAGCGCCACCCGGCCCTTGGGCCCGCCGACCTCCAGTGCGGAACCGCCGCCCCCGTTGTCGATGGATTCCGAGTCCGGGATCGAGACCACGAGCATCACGCCAGGCGTGGACTTCGCAAGTTCGGTGAGGTGCTGGGCGAACGTGAACTGCCCCTCGAAGGTGCCGCCCGGAAGCGGAGCCGGTGTATCGACGAGCAGGCGGGCGTAGGCGACCCACTCGTCGACCAGGATCAGGATCCGCTCGCCGCCGTCGATCACCTCACGAACCAGCTCGTCGAGTACGGTGCCAGGCGGTGTTCCGTTCGCATCGGCCTCAGCGACGCGCGCATAGGCGGCCGGGCCGCCGCCCGCTGCGCCCGCCTCACCGAGCTGCCAGGCGAGCTCGCCCCAGAGCGTACGGATCGTGGTCCCGTCCGGCTTGGTTGCGGTCTGACCAGGAGACAGGCGGGTTCCGACGAGGGTGATGCGCCTCACGCGCAGCGCGCCCAGCGGGTCGGGCTCGTCGGTCGCGGCCGTGAGCACGTCGCCGACGACGTCCTGGGCGCCCGCGGGCAGCGATCGCCCTTCGATCCCGGAGAACAAGTGGTAGAGCGCGAGCATCGAATGCGTCTTACCCCCACCGAACTGGGTCTGCAGGTTGACGACCGGCGAGGCGCCGGCGTCCCCGGAGAGCCGGCGCAGGGCCCGCTCCAGAAGGTCCTTCAAGCCGGAGGTGATAAAGGTCCGCGCGAAGAACTCCCGCGGGTCGGTGTATTCGGGTGACGACGACCGCCCGGTCGCAACTTGATGCAGGTCTGCGGCAAACTCGGCCGTGGAGAACTGCCCCTTCTTCATGACATCGGGGTGCGGGACGACGACGTCGCGCCACGGTTTGACCGTCACGCCCGCCAGGGTGCCGGCGACGGCGAGAGGGGTGACCTTCGAGGCGCGGTTGCGGGCCTGCTTCTCGTAGACCTCGCGCTGGTGCTCGGAGCGCAGGGTCGCGGCAGCATCGGCCTGGTCGGTCGCGCCGATCGCCGTGAGCAGACGTTCGATCGTGTCCAGCGCCCGGTACGCGTCGTCCGAGGAGAACTTCTCACCGTGGTGCGCGCGGTTCGCGGTGTCCCGCAGCTCGGTGGCAAGGGCCGACTGAGGGCGCTCCAGATCGTCCTTGAAGATCTGCCACTTCTCGGTCACGACGCGAAGGAGAACCCGGACGTCGTCCTTGGTGTAGGTCTTCGCGGTACCGAACTTCGCGTTCTCTGCCGCAGCCCACAGCTCCAGCCAGTCGGAGCCGGCCGGGGTGTGCATCGCCATGCGCAGGTCGACCCACGGGAGCATCCCCTCCTGCAGGAAGTCGAGACCGCGCAGTACTTTCTCGTTGTTCGTCAGGGTGGCCATTTCAGCTGGTCTCCTCGGTGACGGAGTCGAAGTCGAACCCGTCCTGAACGGCGGGTTTCGGCAGGTTCTGGGCTGTGGCGGCAACCTCGGCCCAGGCGCCGCCGATCCCGTTGAAGAGGCCGGCGGTCGCGGGGTCCTTGGTCTCCATGAGTTCGTAAAGGCGCAGGGCGAGGCGTTGGACGTCGTCGAGAGAGACCTTGCTCGAGCCCGCCGACGACGCGTCGGGCGCCTGGCCTGTCAGGCCGGCCATCAGGCGGGCAGCAGCCTCGCGACCTTCCTGGGCATAGGTGCGGGCCAGGTGACAGGTCGCCTCCCAGACAGAGATGCGGTCGTCGTGTGCCGGGTTCCATGCGGGATCGAGGTCAAGGGGCTTGATGAGAGTCACCTTGCCGCCACCGGAGGTCAGGACACCACCTCGCGTGATGCCGTCGACCGACAGGCCGAGTGGGACGGCGAGCGATTCGGCGTCGCCGTAGGGGCGAACGGCCCAGCCGTACGACTTGTACCAGTCGAGGCAGAAGCGAGTGTCGGGATCGACGTCGGCATCCTGCTCGGTTTCGATCGCGTCGAAGGTGGCGTTGATCAGCGCAAGGGCGCTCTTGACGGACATGCGCGAGCCGTCGGCCTCGAGGACACGGGAGTATCGGGAGTAGACGGCCATACCCGGGCCCAGGACCGTCTGGCGAAGGTCCGCCGGAGCGATGGCGCCTTCGCGGATGCGGGGCAAGGCTTCTTCGAGTTCCTCGCGGAGGGCGGCGAGGAAGCCGGTGCGGTCCGTGGCCGCTGCGCTCTCGGGACGCGGGCGGAGGGAGAGGACGATGGAGGAGGCGAGTGCGTTGGTGCCGGACGCGATCATGCGGTTGCTCAGTTCCGAGCGGACCGGCCAGGTCGCAGTGATCGTCCAACCCTGGCGGATCATGCCTTCGAGGAAGGTGGACCAGCCGGTGCTGACGACGCCTTCCTTCTCCAGCTCGGCCTGCTTGAAGGCGTAGAAGACGGTGATCGGGTAGTCCGGGTTCGCCGACTCGCGGGCGCGGCTGAAGACGTGCTCGAAGCCGGTTTCGAAGAACTTCTCGGCCAGTTCCTTGCTGCCGTGGCGATGCGGGTTGGCGACGAGTTCCTCGGCTTTGGGGACGAGCATGGTGCCGAACAGGTCTGGATGGATCGGTCGCAGTGCGCGGCGGAGCCAGACGTAAAAGAAATCGGAAAGGTCGCTATAGCCGATGTTGTCATAGTAGGGCGGGTCGGTGCTGATTACCACTTCGGTGTAAGGGCGGGTCGATGCGTCGGCCTGCCTGACGTTGGCATCGACGGTCCCGGAAACCTTGTCGAGTGATCCAGCGACCCATATGACGTCTTCGACGAGGTCGCCTGAGGAGCCGCCGAACGGGTTCGCCTCCGCAAAGTCCCAGGCCATGGGAATCTGTTGGCGAGCGAACAGACCTCGGACGGCCTCCATTTTTGGACTGCTGTCCCACGAGCAGATTGCAGTCAACTTGTTCGTCGTGCGGCTGATCGCGAACGCGAGATAGGTGGAGATCGCATCGGCGTAGGCGTCGGCATCTCGGTCACGGCGATGAGTACTGCCGGACATGCCTGCTGCGATCGCGTCCTTGAGGACTTGCCCCCTGGTCTCGGAGACGAGGTCGCTGAATGTCGTGAGAGCGCTGAGCTGCCGGTTCGTGAACAGACTGGACCAGCGCTCAAATCCATAGATCCTTATCGTCTGATGACTGGCAGGGCTCACGCTATGATTGGGCATGGCCTGGACCGGGACATCATCAGGCTCAGGCACTGCAGCTATTGCAACCTGTTTCGGGTCGGTTTCTAGGTACGTCCTACCTCGGGTCCCAATTGCGACGGTGGCCATCAACTGCTGACTGATCCGATGACCTTGTCCCTCTGTTCGGATGTAGGTCAGCGGTGCGACGCTGCTGCATGCAACACATGTTGCGCCGAGGCGGCCAACAGTCCCGTCGGTTTCCTTGGTAGGTGATTTCTTTGGGTCGTGTCCAATATGGAACACGACACGCCTGCCCGCCAGCATGGCGTCGTCGTCTACCACCTTCGGGATGACGTACGCCTCCTTGCCCTTCTTCTTGCCGAGCCACCATGACCGGACCAGTGGCATCTGGATGCCGCAGG
>NZ_BAAANL010000004.1:0-518718 GCF_039529775.1 Myceligenerans crystallogenes | reverse complement strand
GGCGCAGGCGGTACGGCGGGTGGCGGCGCGGCGGGTGGCGGCGCGAACGGCGGCGGCAGCCGGCGGCGCCGGGGCGGGCGCGGGCGCGGCCGGAACACCAGCGCCGCGGAATAGGTTCTCCTGAGGCCGGCAACGGTCGGTTCCACGCACGAGGAGGCGGGTCATGTCCTACGAGGTGTCCAGGTCCGACGACGAGTGGCGGGCCGAGCTGTCGCCCGAGGAGTTCGCGGTGCTGCGCCAGGCCGGGACCGAGCGGGCCTGGACCGGCGAGCTGCTCGACGAGAGGCGCACCGGCGTCTACCGCTGCCGGGCGTGCCGGAACGAGCTGTTCCGGTCCGACACGAAGTTCGACGCGCACTGCGGCTGGCCGTCGTTCTACAGCCCGCTGGCCGGTGACCGGGTCGAGCTGCTGGAGGACCGGTCGCTGGGGATGGTGCGCACCGAGGTCCGCTGCGCACGCTGCGGTTCCCATCTGGGGCACGTGTTCGACGACGCCCCGCAGACCCCGACGGGCGACCGGTTCTGCATGAACTCGATCAGCCTGACGTTCGAGGAAGCCGACGGCTCCCGGTAGCGGGCGCCGCGGGAGCCCTGCGGCTCCCGCGGCTCAGCTCTGCCGGCCGTGCCAGGAGACCAGGTCCTCCGAGTAGCGGTGCAGCAGATCGGCCAGCTGCCGGACGTCGTCCCGGTCCCAGTCCGCCAGGGCGCGGGCGAACATCTCCACGCGGCTGGCGCGGGCCCGGGCGAAGCGCTGCTCGCCGTCGGCGGTCAGGGTGATGCGCTGGCCGCGGCTGTCCTCCGGATCGGTGTCGCGTTCGACGAGCCCGAGGTCGGCGAGGCGGCTGAGCTGGCGTGACACGGTCGCCCGGCCGACGCCGAAGTGCGCGGCGAGGTCCGAGCCACGCGTCCCGGGGAACTGCGCGATGTGGGCGAGCAGCGGATAGGCGCTCGCCTCCAGCTCCGGGTGCACCCGCTGCGCGATCTTCGTGCCGGAGGACTGGGCCCGCCGGATGACCAGGCGGAGCTCGCGCTCGAGCGCGGTGAACGGATCGTCGTCCGGACGATCAGCGCCGTTGCCGTGAGTAGTTGTCTCGGACATAGAGCCCATCATTCCGTGTCGGCCGCGGCCCGCACACTACGCGGGGCGTCCGACGGCGATTTTCACCCACCGGTTTCGGCACGCGCATTTGCGGAGGGTGGCCGGGCGGGAGCGCCGCTCGCGCGGCGGATCTCGGCGCGGATGCCGTCGCCGGACCCCCGTCGGGCCCCGGTGTGACGCTCCCGGGTTGCGCTCCACGCGAACGCCAGGGGTCTCGCCGTCGGGCGGGGCGAAAGAGACACTTGATGGCATGGACGACCATCGCCTGCCACGCCGCCCCGCCATGCTGGATCCCCGAGACGCCGACGCCATCCCGGGCGAACTGGATCCCGCGATGCGCGACGAGGTCGCCCATGTCACCGCGCGCATCCTGGTGGACCGCGCCCGCAGCACCGAGGATCCCGAGGTGGTGGACCGGCTGGTGCGGCTCGTGGAGCGCGAAGGGCTGGACACGGTCGCGGAGCTCTGGGCGGACGCGGCGCCGTCGTCCCTGCCGGGTGCGCTCTGGCGGATCTACGTGCTGCGCGAGTGGGTGCGGCGGGACCTGCAGACGATCCTGCTGCGATACCGCCTCGGCGTCGACGCCGCGCCCGTCAGCGAGGCCGTCGCCGGGGTGCCGAGCCCGCCCGAACCCGCGGACCTGCGCCGGCTGGCCGACGCCGTGCTGTCCGGCGTCTTCACCGGCGATCTCGCCGTGGCGCTGGAGCGCGCCGGGGCGTTCTGCCGCATCCTGTCCACCGGCGCGGCCTTCGACGCCGACGCCCGCGAGCACTCCGACCCACACGCCGCCACGAGGATGACGCGTGGCGCGAGCTCCCTGCTGCGCACGGCCGAGGAGCTGGAGCACGCCGCGGAGCTGTGGCGCCAGGGGATCCTCGAGTAGCGGGAGCGCCGGGTTCCGGCGGCACTCACCGCTCCCCGGGCGGGTTCCCCGGCGCGTGCGACCTCCGGCGTACCGTCCCCCACGGCTTCGCCACCGCGATCCACATCGCGAGCGTGAGCGCCGTGAGCACGAGCTTCCGCAGCGGCGGGGACAGCATCGCCCCGCGCGGCCGCGATCTCCGGGCCACCTGTGTGTTCGCCATGCCACCTACGGTTCCGGACCGCGGCGGCGTCGTCATCGCCCCGGAGTTGGCCCGTGCGTGGCACCGGGGTACCGCCGCACCCCGGGAACGGGCGGCTCGATGACGCGCGCATGACCCCGCAGGGAACTGTGCGGGCCCGGAGTTGAACGGGCGCGGAAGGTTCGCGAAATTCAGCGCAAGACCAGGGACGACGCGGCCTGCCCAGACCTATCGTGAGGAGAGAGTCTGCAGATTGGATGCCTGATATGGCTCTCCTGGAACGCCCGGCCACCCCGGTGCTGCCCGCCGCCGTCGCACGGACCTCCGCCGGGCACGCTCCCGCGCCTCGTCCCGTCCCGCGCCCCGCCGCGGGTGCCGGCGGCCGGGTCAGGAGCCGAGCCCGGCAGCGGGTGCCGCGCTGGACCCCGCTGGTCTGGCTCGCGCTGCTCGCCGACCATCGCCGCCACGCCCGGCAGGCGGTACGTTCGGGCGCCATGACACCGAGCACGCCGCACGCGGCCGCCGTCCCGGCGCCCGCCGTCGTCCCGATCACGACGCCCCGGACCGCATCTGCCGAGGCGTCCGCGCCGGCGGCAGGCCCCGGCCTCGGGACCAGGCCCGCGGTGATCGCGCACCGCGGCAACTCGTCGGTCGCGCCGCAGAACACGCTGGCCGCGATCGAGGCCGCGTGCCGCGCCGGGGCCGACGCCGTCGAGATCGACCTGCAGCGCACCTCCGACGGCGCCGCCGTCGTCATCCACGACGACACCGTCGACGCCACCACCGACGGCCACGGCGTGGTCGCGGAACTGAACCTCGCGACGCTGCGCGGCCTCGACGCCGGCCGCTGGTTCGGCCCGGGGTACGCGGGACAGCAGGTCCCGCTGTTCGGCGACGTGCTGGAGCTGCTGGGCCGCTACCCCGGGGTCCAGCTGCTGCTGGAGCTGAAGGACGTCTGGGGCCCCGACGAGCTGCGCGGGGTGACCGCCGCGATCGACGAGGCCGGGCTGGAGGACCGCGTCGTCGTCCAGTGCTTCTGGCCGGACACCGTCGCCGCCGCGCGCGACGTCGCGCCGCACCTGCCGCGCGGGCTGCTGCTCGCGTTCGAGCCGCCGGACGTGCTCGACGTCTGCGCCGGCCTGGGCGTGATCGCCTGCAACCCGTCGGCGGAGATGGTGCGGCGCGACCCGGGCATCGTCACGCGCCTGCACCGCGCGGGCCTGCGCGTCATGGTCTGGACCGAGAACGACCCGTCCGGCTGGTCCCACCTGATCTCGGTCGACGACGGCGCGGGCGTCGACGCCGTCATCACCGACCGCCCGGACCGCCTCCTGGGCTGGCTCTCCCGCTGACCGCGCCCGCCGGCGAGACGAACCCGAGGGCCTGCCTCGCCGGCGGAGGGGTCAGTTCGGCGGGGTCAGGACGATCTCGGCGAGGCGGAGGATCTCCGGGGCCGCGTGGTCCTCGGGAACGACCGCCTCGTAGCCCGCCACGACGATGACGTACGTGAAGGAGTCCGGGCGGCCCGGCTGTTCCTCCCACGCCGACGCCTCCTGCGCCAGCATCACGATGTCGACGCGGTGCACGAGCATCCGCGCCTCCTCGGCGCGCGGGTCGTCGCCGTCCAGGTCGAGCTCGCCGGTCATGGTGAGACCGGCGACGCCGCCGCTGCGGCGCACCTCCACGACGCCGCCGGGCACGTCGCCGTCCGACGGCGGGACGGGCGGCGTCTCGCCGCCGGTGTCCGACGGCGGCTCGGCCGGGCCGGTGTCGTCGCCCGGCTCGCCCGGGGCGGGCCGGCCGGTGCCCTCGTCTTGCGGGGCGTCCGCGCCGTCGTCGGCCGTGACGACGCCCACGCCCTCCCACGCCGTGCGGACCGCGTCCGCGTGATCGCCCGCCGCCGCGATGGTCGCGGCGGCGAAGCCGGCGAAATCGGTGGCCGGGCCGACGGCGAGCAGGGCGTCGTACCAGATCTTGCCGGCACCCTCCGCGGAGCTGCCGCCGATCGCGGTCGCCGCCAGGTAGAACGCCTTGTTCGGGATGCCGGAGTTGATGTGCACACCGCCGTTGTCCTCGGCGGTGTCCACGAAGTCGTCCATGTGGCCGGGCTGCGGGTCCTTGCCGAGCGCGGGGTCGTCGTACGCGGTGCCCGGCTCGGACATGGAGCGCAGCGCCTTGCCCTGGACCTGCTCGGTGAACAGGCCGGCGCCGATCAGCCAGTCGGCGCCGGCGGCGTCCTGGCCGAGCACGCGCTGCTTGAGGCAGGAGCCGAACACGTCGGACATCGACTCGTTGAGCGCACCGGGCTGCCCGCGGTAGACGAGGCCGGCGGTGTGCTCGGTGACCGCGTGCCCCAGCTCATGGGCCAGGATGTCGACGGCGATCGTGAAGCGGTTGAAGATCCGCCCGTCGCCGTCGCCGAAGACGAGCTGCGTGCCGTCCCAGAACGCATTCTGGTAGTTCCGGCCGTAGTGCACGGTCGAGCTGACCCGGGCCCCGGCGCCGTCGTACGACGTCCTGGCGAACACCTCCGAGAACATCTCGAGACTGGCCCGCACGCCGTCCCACGCCTCGTCGACCGTGACGTCGCCGGACGGCTCGGCCGCGGTCTCGTCGCGGACGGGCTCGCCGGGGAGGTTCTGCGTGTTGTTCGCGGTGTGGACCGTCCAGGCGAGGGCGGCCGGTTCCGGCTGTCCGGGGGCGGGCTCGGGCGCGGGCGCGGCGGCCTGCGGACGGGCGGCGTGCCGGCTGCGGCCGCCACGGAACCCCGCGTCCAGTTCGAGGGTGTGACGGGAGGCGTCACCCAGGGCGGGTTCGGGCAGCAGCCCGGACGAGGCAGCCTGGGCCACCTGCTGGAGGAGGTACGGCGGTACGAATCCGGAACGACTCATAAGTCCCAACCAACCACGTCGGCGACTGACGCGCCAGAGGGTGCACCGGTCGGCCGACCGGCGGGCGTTGCGGGTGAGAGCGGTCCCACATTTCGAGGATCGGCCTATAACCTGCGTCCCGATCTTCACAGGAATTCCACGAAAAGACTACTGACTCCACTTCCAAGAGGGGCGAAATGTTCCGTGGTCTGACCGCCGGCGTACTCCACCATGGATGAGTCGCCGATGCCGGCGTGGGCCCACCGAGGCCCGCCGTGCGAGCCAACGGGCCGCAGGACAATCCGGCACCGCAGTTCCGGAAGACCGACTCGACACCCCTGAGTCAGAACCCCCCTGGGTCTTCCCGGTGACAGCCATGGCCCTCGTCCGAGGACGAGCGCGCGCCGTGGCACCGACAAAGCATCAGCGCACAGCGGATCCGTCCCCTGGAGGGGTCTTCCCCTCACGGATCCGCGAGTTCCCCAGCGCCTCGCGCCGGTGCAGATACGGAAACGCTACGTGACGCACTACACCTCTGCCACCGCACGCCCTTTTGCACGTGGCACAGCCTTCGCCGCGGTCGTCCTGATCGGCGCGCTCAGCATGAGCGCACCCGCCGCGGCCTCCCCTGTCAGCAGCACCGCGGACGCCCTGGCGCCCGTCGCGACCTGGACCGAGCAGGTCGTGGCCGACACGTCGGCCGTCTTCCCCGTCACCGCTCTGGCCGGCGCCACCGCGCGGTTCGAACCGCGAACCCGCGAGGCACTCGCCGAGGCGACCAGCACCCTGGTACGCGCCCAGCAGCTCACGGGCGGTTCGAAACTGACGCCGAAGCGCGCGAAGCGCATCGAGGCCGCCGTCCAGGAGGTCACCACCCTCGTGGCCGACGCGACCGCCGTCCCGGCGGGCGCCGGCGCGAACCGCGCCGAGCGCGCGTCCCGCTCCGGCGGGCGTACGGCCCTGCCGGCCTCGGCCGGGCAGGACGGAGCCGGCGCGAAGGCGTCGACCGGCACCGCCAAGGTCCGCGAGGTCTCGGCGGCCAGCCTGGCCGAGGCGACCGACAACCTGTCGACCCTCATCGCGCGTCCGGCGACCAGCACGGCGTCGGACGTCGTCCCCGGGCCCTCGAAGCGGGAGATCGCCGCCGCGAAGGCGCGTGCGGCCGCCAAGGAACGGGCCGCGGCCGAAGCGCGCGCCGCCGCCGAGGAGGCGGCCGAACGGAAGGCGGAGAAGAAGGCGGAGCAGAAGGCCGCGGCTCAGGCGAAGGCCTCGCGGGCCGGCGCGCGGTCCAAGGCGCCCGCCAATGCCGCGCCGAAGCTGCGGGTGGTCGAGAACCTCGCCGCCGAGGCCCAGCAGTACGGCAACGGCCAGCTGCCCGGCAGCCTGCTCTGCGGGGTCTCCTTCACCTCGGACTCCCTGCGCTGCGACGCGGCCGTGGCCGCCGAGAAGCTGAACGCCGCCTTCCGGTCCGCGTTCGGGCGGAACCTGACGGTCAACGACGCGTACCGGTCCTACGAGGACCAGGTGGCCGTGAAGGCGACCCACGGCGCGCTCGCCGCGCCTCCCGGCACGTCGAACCACGGCTGGGGCCAGGCCCTCGACCTGGGCGGCGGGATCTCGACCTTCGGCTCGGCCGAGTACAACTGGATGAAGGCCAAGGCCCCCGGGTTCGGGTGGGTCCACCCGGACTGGGCGGAGCCGACGGGGTCCAAGCCCGAGGCGTGGCACTGGGAGTACGCGGGCTGACGCCCGGGCACGGGTCAGGCCCAGCCCAGTTCGTGGAGGCGGTCGTCGTCGATACCGAAGTGGTGCGCGATCTCGTGCACGACGGTGACGGCCACCTCCTCGGCCACCTCCTCGCGGGTCTCGCAGAACGCGAGGGTCGGGTTGCGGAAGATCGTGATGCGATCCGGGAGGGAGCCGGCCGCCCAGTGGTGGTCCCGTTCGGTCAGCGGCACGCCCTCGTACAGCCCGAGCAGTTCAGGGTCCTCGGCGGGCGCGTCGTCCTCCACGAGGACGACGACGTTGTCCATCCGTGCCGCCAGATCCTCCGGGACCAGATCGAGGCCCTCGCTGACAGCCGCCTCGAACTCCTCGCGCGTCATCTCCACCACCGGCCCATCATCGCCGACGGCGGGACGGTGTGACGGAAACCGCGTGGACGCAGGACGCGAGGGCTGTAGACTCTTCGCGTCCAGCCCCCATCGTCTAGCGGCCCAGGACCCCGCCCTTTCACGGCGGTAGCACGGGTTCGAATCCCGTTGGGGGTACGAGCAGTCGTCGTCGCACCAGCTGAGACCAGGTTTCATCGGGTGTGATCCACGCCATGACAGCGAGGCCGGGATTCAATTTCCGGATCGGTCGGAGCGTGGGTTAGGCTTCTCTCGGTTCGCACGCCGGACCACTTGATCGCAGCAGCGATCGAGGCCCTGTAGCGCAGTTGGTTAGCGCGCCGCCCTGTCACGGCGGAGGTCGCGGGTTCAAGTCCCGTCAGGGTCGCGCAGCATCGCCCGGCATCGTCGGTATGACGCGCCAGGCTTTCGCGCACGGCACGTCAGGTGCCACGGCTCTGTAGCTCAGTTGGTAGAGCGTTCGACTGAAAATCGAAAGGTCACCGGATCGACGCCGGTCGGAGCCACGAGACGGATGGGCGGGGTGTGTCTGGCTGAGCCAGACCACTCCGCCTCGTTGTTTCTTGCGGGGGCGGAGCCCCCGCGCCCCGCCCCGGGAGGGACTTCGTCCCCCCGGACCCCCCTGGTGAGGGCCTCCGCGGCTTTGGTGGCCGTCGGGGCTGGTGCGCTCCGGTTGCGGGCGGGGGTCCTCTGGCTTGTTTCTCCGTGAGGTGGCCTTCCGGCCGGCCTGCGTGCTCGTGTCCCCATCAGCTGGTGTCCCTGTGACGCGCGTCCCATGAGCAGCTGCCTCTGTGACCTGCGCCCTCGTGTGCTGGGGACTCGGCGGGCGGCTTGTGCCTTCTCTGATCCTCCGGGCCTCGGAAGCCTGATCGGTGAGGCTGTTACCCGCGTGGGGTAGGAGGCCGTTGATGCTGGGGTGGGGGCGTGGTGGGGCCTCGGGCCGGCGGGCGGGCCGGCGAGCTGCGGGTTGCGGGTTGCTGCCGGGAGCGGTCGGGTCGCGCGTCCCTTTCCCGGGCATTGGTGGGGCTCCGTTGTGAGGGCCGTTGAGTAGGTGTGATGTGTCGCGGATGAAGGGTGGGAGCGGGGCGGATCGCGGGTGCTCAAAGGAGTCGGGGCGGGGTCCGGTGGGGGTCGCGGGAGGGGCTGACCTTGTGCGGTGGAATTCACCCTCTACAACTGTGGGTGGGAGGCGGCCTTGAAGCCGCGCGTGTGAGCAGTGTGTGCTTCAGAGTTGGTCGGTCGTCCAACTTTGTGGTGAGACTGTTACATTGCCTTCACATGGGCGGGGCGTGAGACAGGGCGTGGCGGGGCGATCGGAGGCGCGCCGCCCCTTGGAATTGCCGTCGGCGCCCCATGCCTGTTGAGTTGACCTCAGAGAACGCACGGTCGCGGCCACGAGGCCCGGCGCAGGTGGCCGGGCAAAGGAGGGGTCATGAGTCAGGACACGATGAACGGCGCACCACCGCAAGATCGCCCGACCTCGCTCGGGGGGCTCGTCGAGCACCTCAGCGAGCAGGCCACACGCCTGGTCAGGGCCGAGATCGCCCTCGCCCGCGCCGAGCTCACCGACAAGGCGAAGAAGTCCGGGATCGGCGCCGGGCTGCTGATCGGCGCCCTCGTCGTGCTGCTCTACGGGGTCGGGGTGCTCCTGCTGGCCGCCGTGTACGGCCTGGGCACCGTCTGGCCGCTGTGGCTCGCCGCGCTCGCCGTGGGCGGCTTCCTGGTCCTGGTGACGCTGATCCTCGCCCTGATCGGCGCGGCGCTGCTCAAGAAGGGCACCCGCAAGCCCGACAGCGTCCAGCGCATCAAGGACGACGTCACGACCATCCGCACCGGTCTTCAGGAAGGGTTGCACCGATGAGCACCGCCGAGCACCAGGGTCCGCGCACGCCGAGCCGCGAGGAGATGGAGGCGGAGGTCCTGCGGACCCGCGCCGAGATCGCGGCGACGATCGACGAGCTCACGCTCAAGCTCAACCCCGCTCACCAGGCACAACGCCTCGCGCAGAGCGCGAAGCAGGCTGCGGCGGGCGCCGGCAGCAAGGCCGCGGGCGCCTTCCACCGGGACAAGAAGAACCCGGTGCCTGAGGAGCACCGGGCTCGAAACACCAAGCTTCTCGTGGTGACCGCGCTGGGCCTTGCAGCCCTGGGCGCGGCCACGATCACCGTGGTGGTCCTGCGACGCGCACGGGGCTGAGCTGGGGCAGCACCCGGCGCGTCGTTGTCACTACCTGCCGACTTCGTCGGCTACGCGTCGGAATCTTCGGGGTTCTCGGACGCCGCGCCAAGTAGCGCCCGCACCTCGGACTCCTTGTACCGGCGGTGTCCACCGAGCGTGCGGATCGAAGAAAGCTTTCCCGCCTTTGCCCAACGCGTTACTGTCTTGGGGTCAACACGGAACAAGCTCGCTACCTCGGCAGGCGTGAGCAGGACCTCGGATTCTCCGTGGATGGACATCCCTGCACCTCCTCCGGAACGGCGCCGGCCCTGGCGGTACCAGGTTCTTGACGGCTCCCGCTCTCTCACCATTGTTAGCAGCAAACAGGATTTAGGCGACTTGGGAGCGAACTCATTTCCCTCACATACTCCGACGCGTGTGACCGCAACGGAGCGCCTAATGACGCAACCATAGCGCGAACCGTCGGCGGGAAAACGATTCGTCATCATATGTCGCCGCCTTCCGCCACCATCCGGTACCACCTGGCAGCCAAATTGTTACACGCGACCAGTTCGCGACGCGCGAACAAGGAACCTTCACGACACATCCACGGGGCCGCGTCAGGTCAGCAGGCGCGCCGCATCGGCCCGCCAAAGGTGCCCAAGATCACCGGCGCATCGGACGAATCACACCGGCAGACTGGAGGAAACCGCGTACAACCATGTACCGTTGGAGCCTGGACAGATCAAGCACACTCCGGGGCCGCACGTCTGTTGTACGTAGCCGCCCCGCTCCTACGTTGAGGGGGTCGGAGCCATGGGCCGCGGCCGTCAGAAGGCAAAGCAGACCAAGGTTGCTCGAGCGCTGAAGTACTACAGCCCTGACACCAACTACCACGCCCTCGAGCAGGAGCTGCGTGGTAACTCGTCGACGGATGTAGCGACAGATGATTCGCGCTGGGAGGCCCCCGAGGACGGGGACCAGGACAATCGCTATGGTGACTGGGCCGATTTCGACGACTCGAACGGGCGTAAGGAGCATTGACTCCCGTGCCCGCCCGTAGTTGACCTGCGGCCGGCGGTAGTCGGCCGCAGCGAGAGCAGGGCCCGCCGAGGCGGGCCCCTTCTCATCGGTAGTCGTTCACCAACCGCACCGCGCCGCCCTGCACGCCCTTGGTGCCCCGCACCAGATCCTCGGACGGACCTGCCGCCGGGTCGATCAGTTCGACCCGGCCCAGCTCCCATGCCGGCAGGTTCCGGGCAGCGAGATTCCGCAGGGCGGCGTCGGCGCCTTCGGCGTCCACCACCGCGATCATGCCCACCCCCAGGTTGAGCGTGTTCTCGAGGTCGCCGCGGGGTACCCCGCCCAGCTCACGGACCATCCGGAAGACCGGGGGCACCTCCCACGAGGCCCGGTCCACCGTCGCCACGCTGCCCTCGGGCAGCACGCGCGCCAGGTTGGCCGCGAGCCCGCCACCGGTCACGTGCGTGAAGGCGTGCACCCGCGCGGCGTCGTCGTCGGCCAGCGCCAGCACGTCGGCGGCGTAGACCCGCGTGGGCTCGAGCAGTTCCTCGCCGAGCGTGCGGCCGAACTCCTCGACGTGGCGGTCCAGCTCCCAGCCGGCGTGCTTCACCACCGCACGGACCAGCGAGTAGCCGTTCGAGTGCAGCCCCGAGGACGCCATGGCGATGAGCACGTCGCCCTCGCGGACGCGGTCCGGCCCCAGCACGCGGTCGGCCTCGACGATGCCCGTCGCCGCGCCCGCGACGTCGTACTCGTCCGGTGCGAGCAGCCCCGGGTGCTCGGCCGTCTCGCCGCCCACGAGGGCCGTCCCGGCCACCTCGCACGCCTGGGCGATCCCGCGCACGATGTCCGCGACCCGCTCCGGGACGACCTTGCCGGTGGCGATGTAGTCGGTCATGAACAGCGGCTTCGCGCCCACCACGACGATGTCGTCCACGACCATGCCCACCAGGTCGAACCCGATCGTGTCGTGCTTGTCCAGCGCCTGCGCGATCGCCACCTTGGTGCCGACGCCGTCCGTCGACGTCGCCAGCAGCGGCTGCCGGTAGTCCCGGAACGCCGACAGGTCGTAGAGCCCGGCGAACCCGCCGACGCCGCCGAGCACGGCGGGCCCCTGCGTGCGCCGCACGGCGTCCTTCATCAGCTCGACGGCCTTGTCGCCGGCCTCGGTGTCGACCCCTGCGGCCGCGTAGGTGAGCCCTTCGGATGTCACTGGTACTCCATCACTGGTCGGGTCGGTGTTCGGGTACGACGACGGCGCTGCGGCCGTACGGCGAGGTGCGGGATGTCGGACGGGCGGGACACATCGGGAGGTCCGGCGTGTGTGGCGTCAGGGGCGCTCGAGCGCGCCCGAGCCGCCCGCCGAGACGGCGAGGGACCGCAGGCCGTCCTCGGGCGCGCCGAGCGGCAGCTCGGCCTGTTCGAGGAGGTGCTTGCCGAGCTGGTCGGCCGGCGGCAGCTCGATCGGGTACTTGCCCGTGAAGCAGGCCGCGCACAGCTGCGAGGCGGGCTGCTCGGTCGCGGCGATCATGCCCTCCGCCGAGATGTAGCCGAGGCTGTCGGCGCCGAGCGACTGCCCGATCTCGTCGGGGCTCAGCCCGTTGGCGATGAGTTCCGCGCGCGATGCGAAGTCGATGCCGTAGAAGCACGGCCACTTCACCGGCGGCGACGAGATCCGCACGTGCACCTCGGCCGCGCCGGCCTCCCGCAGCATCCGGATCAGGGCGCGCTGGGTGTTGCCGCGCACGATCGAGTCGTCGACGACGACGAGTCTCCTGCCCCGGACGTTCTCCTTCAGCGGGTTCAGCTTCAGGCGGATGCCGAGCTGCCGCAGCGTGTCCGACGGCTGGATGAACGTGCGCCCCACGTAGGCGTTCTTGGTCAGGCCCTGCCCGAACGGGATCCCGGACTCGGTGGCGTACCCGATCGCGGCGGGCGTGCCCGACTCGGGCGTCGCGATGACGAGGTCCGCGTCCACGGGGTGCTCGCGCGCGAGCGCGCGGCCCATCTCGACGCGGGCCGCGTGGACGGACCGGCCGTTCATGGTGTGGTCCGGGCGGGCCAGGTAGACGTACTCGAAGACGCAGGTCGCCCGCTCCACGGGCGCGAACCGCGTCGAGCGCAGCCCCTCCGCGTCTATGCAGATCAGCTCGCCCGGTTCGACGTCGCGCACGTAGGAGGCACCCACGATGTCGAGCGCCGGGGTCTCCGAGGCGACCACCCAGCCGCGCTCCAGCCGGCCCAGCACCAGCGGGCGCACGCCCTGCGGGTCGCGGGCGGCGTACAGGGTGTTCTCGTCCATGAAGACCAGCGAGAACGCCCCGCGCAGGCGCGGGAGCACCTCGAGCGCCGTCGTCTCCAGGGTGTGATCGGCGTCGCCCGCGAACAGCGCGGTGATCAGCGCCGTGTCGGTGGTGTTGCCGCGGGCGAGCTCGCCGCGGCGCTGCGCGCCGTGGCGCTCGGCGACGAGGTCGACGAGCGCGGCGGTGTTCGTCAGGTTGCCGTTGTGCCCCAGGGCCACGGTGCCCGACGCCGTCGGGCCGAGCGTCGGCTGGGCGTTCTCCCAGGTCACCCCGCCCGTCGTGGAGTAGCGGCAGTGACCGACGGCGATGTGGCCGGTCAGGGCGTTCAGGGCGGTCTCGTCGAAGACCTGGGACACGAGGCCCATGTCCTTGTAGACGAGGATCTGCTCGCCGTTGCTGGTGGCGATACCGGCGGACTCCTGCCCGCGGTGCTGCAGCGAGTAGAGGCCGAAGTAGGTGAGCTTGGCGACTTCCTCGCCGGGAGCCCACACTCCGAAGACGCCACAGGCGTCCTGGGGACCCTTCTCCCCGGGCATCAGATCATGGTTCAGACGGCCGTCCGGGCGCAGAGGCATGCCCCGAGTATCCCACGACGGAGCCGAGCCGGGGCCCGCGGTTCCGGCGGACCGCTGTGACGTCGGTGACCGGCTCAGCGGCCGGCGCGACCGCGCTGGAACCTGCTCAGGCTGCGGCGGTCCGCGAGGACCGCGAGCAGGCCGGCCACGAGCGTCGTGAACGTGACGATGAAGGCGGTCATGACCGTGACGTAGACGCCGGGCTTCATCATCGCCTCGGCCTCGGGCGTCTGCAGGAAGATCAAGCTCACGACCAGGCCGATCACGAGTCCCGCGACCACGCCGACGAGCAGGAACCGGCTGTAGCGCGGAGCACGCCGCACGTCCGCCCGGTCCACGACGTCGTGGAGGTCGACGTCGGACGCCACCGTCTCGCCGCCCTGGCCGTCCCTCTCGGGGCCGGACGACGCCGCGTTCGAAGTCCCGTCGCTCACGCCCCCAGCCTAACGACTCACCCACTCCGGTAGTAGTGCGATTGCGCTCCGATGCCCGCCCGGGAACGAGTCGTGCGCCACACCCCGAAGGGATGCGGCGCACGATCCGGCCTCGGGCGAGGCTCGCGCCTCGCCCGGTCACCTCACAAGGGTCACCTCACGAGGATCCACGGGCTGTTCTTCTTCGTGCCCGGCTTGGAGTGGAGGTTGACGCGCTTCGCCTCCCACAGGTGACCGTCGTACGTCACCTGGTCGCCCCACCAGTAGAGCCGCCAGGGGCGCCACGCCGGGGCGGCCGGCTCGGGCTGCTCGACGGTCACCGGCAGCGACACCGTGGTGCCGGACGGCTCCGCGACGACCCGCAGGGTGTACTCGCCCGCGGCGGTGGCGGCGGGGACCGTCGCCGAGACCGACGCCGCCCCCTCCGTGACCGGGAAGGAGCCCAGCGCGACACCGGCCTCCGATCCCGGTGCGCCGGCGGGGACCAGGGCGGCCTCCGCCTGCGTGTTCCGCGGCGAACCGAGCGACGTCAGGTCGAGTGCGGAGAGCTCCGCCGCGACGTTCTCGCCCGCGGTGACGGTGCCCGGCAGGGCGCCGACGACGGCGTGCGACCGCGCGAACGACGGCGACAGCGGCGAGTTGGCCCCGATGTAGTCCATCCAGGCGTCCCGGTCCACCAGGCCGGAGTCGCGGCCGTCGGTGCCCTGGGTGAACGCCCGGAAGTTGTCGCCCCCGGAGACCAGGAACGAGAACGTGGCCACGCGGTACTCGGCCGCCGGGTCCACCGGGACGCCGTCGATCATGATCGACGAGACGTTGTCGCCGGGGGTCGCGCTCGGGTCGGCGGTGGTGGCCGTGTAGGTCACGTTGTCCGACAGGCCCAGCGCCAGGTACGGGCGCGACGGGCGGTTGCCGTTCGCGTCCGTCTGCCACTGCTGCTCCAGGAGCTCGTCGAGCTGCGCTCCCGTGAGCGTGACCGTCCACAGGTTGTTGACGAAGGGCAGCACCGCGTTGGCCTCGGCGTAGGTGATCACGCCGTCCGGGCCGTGGTAGAGCTCGTTGCGCAGGCCACCCGGGTTCGCGACCCCGAGGTCGGCGCCGCCGCGCTCCGGGGCGGCCAGCGAGTCACGCAGCGAGTTCGCCACGAGGTTGCCGAGCGCCGACTCCGAGGCGCGGTCGTCCCGGTTCCCGCCGGTCCACCTGCCGTCGGCGTAGGAGCCTCCGGAGAAGGCCGTCGTGATGTCGGCCGTGACCTTGCCGACCGGCTGGGCCCCGATGACCTGGGCCTCGGCGAGCGCCGCCGTGACGATGTCGTTCACGGCGGCGACCCGCGGGTACGCGGCGATCAGATCCGCGGCCGGGGTCTTGGTGCGGGCCACGTTCCTCGCGGTGTAGGCGGTGACGTCGCCCGTGGCGGTGTCGACCGTCAGCGACAGGTGGCCGACGAACTCACCGTAGTTGCCGGTCTGGATGACGGGGCGGGTCCTGCCCTCCGCGCCGGGGACCGGGGCGTCCCACGCGTACTGCTTGTGCGTGTGACCGGTGAAGATCGCGGCGACCCGCGGGTCGGTGTGCTGCACCAGGTCGGCGAACGGACCGCCCGCGGCGAGCTCCTCCTGCAGGGTGGCGCCCTCGGGCGTGCCGGAGCCGGCGCCGTCGTGCGCGAGCGCGATGACCACGTCGGCCTCGCCGTTCGCGGTGTCGCCGTCCTTGAGCTGCCCGGTCACGCGGTTGAGCGCCTCGACCGGGTCGCCGAACTCCAGGCCCGCGACGCCGGCCGGGGTGACCAGTGTCGGCGTCTCCTGCGTGACGACGCCCACGAAGCCGACGTCGACCCCGTTGATCTCCTGCACCTTGTACTCGGGCAGCGCGGGCTCGCCCGTGGCGGCGGTGTAGACGTTCGCCCCCAGGTACTCGAACTCCGCGATGTCGTCGACCCGGCCGGTCAGGTCGCTCATGCCCTGGTCGAACTCGTGGTTGCCCACGGCCGACGCCGTGAGGCCGAGCGCGTTCAGCACGTCGAGGGTCGGCTTGTCCTTCGCCACCGAGGAGGCGAACAGGGACGCGCCGATGTTGTCACCCGCGGAGACGAACGCGGTGCCCTCGGGGTTCTGCGCGCGGACCTCCTCGACCGTTCCGGCGAAGGCGACGGTGTTGGCGTCGATCCGGCCGTGGAAGTCGTTGATGTCCACGAGGTCGATCGTCGTGGTGCCGCCGCTCGTACCGTCGCCGGTCAGGTCGAGGCCGACGAGCGCCGGGTCGTGGTCGGAGGACCGGAACGGCGTCTCGTCGTAGAGGATCGTCGCGTTGTAGTTGTGCCGGCTGTACTCGTTGGCGACCGGCTCGTACGCGTTGATGTTCCAGATGTCGACGCCGGTGACCGCCGCGGCCGCGGCCGGCGAGGCCAGCTCGTGGTCGAGCGAGCCCACGAGGCCCTGGTAGTTGTACGAGAACTCGCCCGTGCCCGCGGCGAGGTCCACGTAGCCCGCGTCGGTCATGACCTTGATCGGGTCCTCGTGCTCGTACGCGTTGAAGTCACCGACCAGCAGCACCTTCTCGGTGCCGGCGGCCTCGGCCTGCGCGTCGGCGAACGCCACCAGCGCGTTCGCCTGGCGCACCCGGGACTCGTTCGAGGCACCCTGGCCGTCACCCTGGTCGGCGTCGCCCGGCCACGGGCCCGCCGAGCCCTTCGACTTGAAATGGTTCGAGATGACGACGACGTCGTCGCTCGCGCCGGCCGCGCCGCCCGCGGGCTGGAACACCTGCGACAGCGGACGGCGCGCGTTGTCGAACGCGTCCCCGCCGAGCAGGATCGTCGAGTCGCCCACCGGCTCGGCCGAGGCCGTCCGGTAGATGAAGGCGTTGCGGATGACGTCCTCGGACTCCGGCAGCTCGGCGGGCGAGGCGACGAACGCCCAGGTGCCCGCGCCGGCGTCCGCGTTCAGGGCGTCGACCAGGTCGGACAGCGCCTGGTCGCGCGACTTGCCGAGGAAGTGCCGCGAGTTCTCGACCTCGAGGAGCGAGACGACGTCAGCGCCGAGCGCGTTGATCGCCTCGACGATCTTCACCTGCTGGCGGGCCAGGTCCTCGTCCTCCGCCGCGCCGCGCGCGTCGCAGCCGCCGGACACGGTGACGGGGTCGCCGGCGCGGTCGGTGTAGTACGTGCAGCCCGTGAGCTCGTCGCCCGTGGTGCTGAAGTAGTTCAGCACGTTGAACGTGCCCACCTGGAGGTTGCCGCCGACCTCGGCCGGCGCCGCCTCGCGGGTGTTCTCGAACGTGGCGGGCTGGACGGCGTCGGCCACGGCCGGCGTGAGGTGCGCCGTCGGCTGGAAGCTCCACTCGTCGTAGCGGAAGTCCAGGACGACCGGCCGCGTGAAGGTGACGGCCGCGCCGACGCGCACCGGGGCGCCGCCGGTGAGCCACGGCAGCGGCTGCGACTTGTTGGCCGTCGAGTTGTAGTTCATCGACGAGCCGTCGTCGAGCTGGACGGCGCGTGCCTTGTTGTCCGCGATCTGCGCCTCGTACGCGGCCGACAACGGGCGGCCCACCGAGGTGGGCTGCACCAGGGGCTTGTCCCCCGCGGCCAGGCCGATCGTGGCGTAGAAGTTGGTGTCGTAGTTGTTCGTCACCGTGAACTCGCCCTGCGGCGCCAGCAGCATGCCCTCCAGGGCCTCGCGCTCGGCGGCGCCGGCGGGCCAGGTGGTCGCCGTCGGCTCGACGGCGGCCGGCTCGGTGAGCTTCGTCCAGCCACCGGCGGCAGGAGTGATCTGGGTGAGGCCGTTCCACTCGGACACCGCGCCGGTGACCTCGACGTGGTCGCCCGCGGTGAGCTGCTGCGCCGCCGCGGAGGAGAACACGAAGACGGCGTCGGACGCACCCGGGGTCGCGTCCGTCGTCCCGCCGGTGCCCGCCGTCTGCAGGTAGAAGCCGTTGAAGCCGCCGGTCGGGTAGACGGCGCTGACGACGCCGCGCGTCGTGACGGTCTGCCCGGCGAGCGGGGAGGCGTCCCCCGTGCCCTGGATCCGCGCGATCGGCGTGACCTCAGCCGGGGCCGACGGCGACGGGCTGGCGGACGGGGACGGGCTCGCGGTCGGGCTCGGCTCGGTGCCCGAGCTGCTGCCTGTGGGGGTGACCGCGGCGCCGAAGGCGAAGTCGGCCGAGTTGTCGTTCGCCGAGCCGCCGCGCGTCAGCGAGCCGACGACGGCGGTGCCCTGGCCGGCCGGGGCGGCGGCGACCTCGAACGTGTCACCCGCGCCGTAGCCCAGCAGGTCGACGACGCCGGTGACGCCATCCGCCGGGACCGCGCCCTTGGCCGGCGTGACCGCCGTGGCCTGCGACGCGAGCGCGATGACGCCCGAGGTGCCGCTCGGGTTGAGGGTGCCGACGACGTCGGGCGACGGCAGCGGCGCCCCGTTCGTCGAGTTCGACGCGCCCTGCACCAGGAAGTGACCGCCGGCGGCGATGGTGCCGCTCAGCGCGGTGATCCCGGTGAACGAGGCGCCCGTGGCCGACTTGTACTGCACGGACCAGCCGTCGAGGCTGACCGGCTGGCCGGTCGGGTTGTGCAGCTCGACGAACTTGTGGGTGAACGGCTGGCCGGAGCTGCCGCCCACGAGGTAGGCCTCGCTGATGACGACGTGCCCGGCGTCGGGGCCGTCGGCCGCGATCACGGGGCTTGCGAGGACCGCACCGAGCGGCACGGTGAGGACCCCGGCCAGGACCGCGGCGACCGCGGGCCTCCCGGGGAGCTTCTTGCGCGGTCGCGGGGACCGCAGCGTGCTGGGAATCACGCCGACTCCTTCTGCAGTGGCCGGCCGCCAGGTGCGGCCAGGGGGACAGCTCTGCCGTGGGAAAAATTGCCTGCAACAACTGCGTGAAAAATGGTGTGCGACGCCGACGGCGTCGACCGCATGGTCATCGGCTCACCACGCTCTGGCGCGGGCGGCCGGGTACGGCATCAGATCGCACCCCATCACCACACCGTGAACCGCGGGTTACGGCGACACGTCGGGACGTGGGCGGCAATGTCACAGCATGGCAAGGGCTGTCACGCCATCGCATCCTTGTCACGATCACCACCGGGACTGTAGCGGGGGTCACCGACACGGATCCGGCAGAGACGCGTTCCCGCCCCGGGATCAGCTCACGCGCAGGTGCAGGGGCAGCAGATCCGAGATGTCCGAGCGCTCGCCCGAGGCGCTGACCCGCCCGTCGGAGACCGCGTCGGACCAGGCCACACGCCCGGTCACGAGGGACAGCCAGGTCTCCGGAGCCATCTCGACGACATTCGGCGGGGTGCCGCGAGTGTGGCGGGGACCCGCCACCGCCTGCACGGCGCCGGCAGGCGGGACGCGCACCTCGACGGCGTTGCCGGGGGCGACGGCGGCCAGCTCCTCCAGCGTGAACCGCACGGCCGTGGTCACGTCGGCCCGCTCGGCCTCGCCGTCGGCCCACGCCACGAGCGCCTTGCGACCGGCGACGGGATCGGTGCGACGACGAGGCGGCATGCGAGAACCCTACGTGGCGCGTGGTGTCCGGGCCGCGTCGAGTTGTGGCACTCTTTCGCGGATGAGCCAGCACCACGATCCGTTCACGGCCCAGGCGACGACCCCGGGGACCGGCCGGCCGGGCGGCGGGTACGAGGGGAGCGGCACGTACGACGACGGCGGTGCCGAGCGGTACGACGACGTCTACTACGACGACGCGCGGTACGACGACGAGCGGTACCGGCCCGGCCGCCTGCAGCGGTTCGTGACCTGGCTGCTGTGGATCCTGTCGCTGCCGGTGCTGGCCCTCTTCGCGGCGCGTCTCGTGCCCGACGACTCGATCACGCCCGTGGCGCAGGTCGTGCCCTTCTTCCCGTACGGCGTGGTGGCGGCGGTCCCGCTGGCCGTCCTCGCGGTGATGGGGCGGCGCTACGTCCTGTCGCTGCTGCTCCTCGTGACGGTGTCGGTGGGCGGGTACCTCACGGCGCCGGCGTTCTTCCCCTCCGCCCAGCAGGCCACGGGCGCCGACCGGGCGGCGCCGGGGACGCTGCGCGTCATGTCGGTCAACACGGAGTACGGCCGCGCCGACGCGGAACGGGTGGTCGATCTCGTCGCGGGCGAGGCGGTCGAGGTGCTCGCGGTCCAGGAACTCACGCCGGAGTTCGAGGAGGCGCTGACGGCGGCCGGGCTGGACGAGCTGCTGCCCTACAAGGTGACCGGCAAGGTGGCCCCGGGGAGCGCCGCCGGCGGCGGGATCTACTCCGCGACGGAGCTGACCGAGCGGAACCCGGGCGAGAACTCGACGTTCGCGATGCCGTCCGCGGTGGTCGACGCCGACGGCACCGACGTGCGGATCCGCTGCGTCCACCCCGTTCCGCCCGTGCCGGGCAGCACGGACGTGTGGCAGCGCGAGCTGCGCGAGCTCGGGCTGACGGCGCGCACGGACGACACGGCCCAGATCCTGCTCGGGGACTTCAACGCGACGTGGGACCACGCCACGTTCCGCGCCCTGCTCGGCGACCGCTTCCACGACGCCTGGCGGGACACGGGCGCGGGCCTCGAGCGCACCTGGCCCGAGGGCCGCACCCTCCCGGTGGCCGGCACGGCGATCCCCGCGCTCGTCGCGATCGACCACGTGGTCGTCGACGAGACGATGCGGGTGGGCGACACCCGCTCCCAGATCGTGCCGGGCACCGACCACCGGGCGGTGCTGTCGACGATCGTCGTCAGCCGGCGGGACTGAGCGGAGCGCCCTCGGCCGCCGGTGCCTCCCTGCCGGCCGCGGTCTGCGCGCCGCCGGCGGCATCCCCGGCGGCGGCGTCGCCGCCGGAGGCCGTGGCCTCGCCGGTGGCCCCGTCCCTGGCCGTGTCCGCCACCCCGCCGGCGGTCTCGTCCCGGCCCGCTGCGGCGTCCCCGGCGTCCCGGGCAGGGACCGAGGCGTCCGCCAGGGCGAACTCCACCTTGCGCCCGACGACGTCGGCCACGGTCAGCCGGACCCTGACGGCCGCGCCGAGCGGGAGCCCCCGCCCCGTCACGGTCGCCCGGACGGCCTGCTCGCCCACGACGACGGTGCCCCGGTCGCCGTCGTCCTCCACGTCGACGACGACGCCGTCGAACACCTCGCCGACGCGGCCGGCGAGGAGCGTCGCCTCGACGATCTCGAGGACCGCGCGCTCGAAGCCCGAGGCGCGGCGCCCGGCCGCCGCCATCTCGCCGGGCAGCGCTCCCAGGGCGTCCAGCGCCCAGCCCGGGACCGGCTCGCTCGCCGCCAGCGCCAGGCAGATCTCGGTGGTGTAGCGGTCCACGAGCCTGCGCAGCGGGGCGGTGACATGGGCGTAGTCGGTCGCGAGCGCGTGATGCAGGGTGTCGGCGGGAACGGGGACGGTGCCCGTGCCGTCCTCGGCCTCGTGGCCGAACGCGACGTAGGCGGCCCCGCGGAACAGCGTCGTCGCCTCGTTGAGGAACGCCGCGTGCTGCGGGACGCGCGACTGCAGGCCCGGCAGCAGCCCGGCGTACGGCAGGCTGTACGGCCACTCGATGCCGAGGGCCTTGGCGGTGCGGCGCAGGCGGGCCACGTCGCGGTCGTCGGCCTCGGGGAGCGTGCGCAGCACGCCGACGCCGGCGTCGCGCATCATCTTCGCCGCGGCCATCCCCGTGAGCAGCGAGATCTGCGCGTTCCACTCCTCGACCGGCAGGTTGCGGCGGAAGGTCAGCTGGTAGGTGCCGTCCTCCGTCTCCACGACCTCCTGCTCGGGGACGTCCAGGTGGACGCCGCCCCGGCCCCGCTCGATCTCCTGGCGCAGGCGGCCGACGTCGGCCAGGAGCTGGAGCGACTCCGAGGCCGTGCCGTCGTCGAGGGCGGCCTGCGCCTCCGCGTAGGTGAGGCGTTCGCGGCTGCTGACCAGCGCGCGGACCACGGTGGCCGACGTGATCTCACCGCGCGCGTCGAGCCCGATCGTCCACAACGCGGCCGGGCGGTCCACGCCCGGGAGCAGGCTCGCGGCGCCCTCCGAGAGTTCCTTGGGATGCAGGGGCGTCTTGGTGTCCGGGCCGTAGACCGTGAGGCCACGGCGATGCACCTCGGCGTCGAGCGCGCCGCCCGGGGTGACAAAGGCGCCCAGATCGGCGATGGCATACCGGACGATGTAGCCGTCGCCCGAATGGGCCACGTGGACCGCCTGGTCGAGGTCCATCGCGCCGGGCGGATCGATGGTGACGAACTCGATGTCGCGGCGGTCCTGCCGGGCGACGGCATCCGGGGCGTCGCCGCCGCCGGGTGCGGGGGTGAAGGTGCGCTCGGCGGCGGCACGGGCCTCCGCGAGGACGTCCTCGGGGAACATCGGCGGAAGTCCGGTCTCGGCGCGCAGCGCCGCGAGGGCGCCGACGACGTCGTCGGGCGGGGCGGGCACGAGGCGCAGCTGACGGTTCGGCATGGTGCCGAAGGTACAACGAATGCCAGATCTCGCGACTTGACCGCGGCGACACGCCCGCCACGCCGGAACCGGACAACCCGCCCGGTCGACGGGCGGTGCGGCCGGCGGCGGGTCTCCCGCCGCCGACCCGCGGCGCGCTCGTCAGCCGAAGATGGTCGGCAGCGTGCTCTCGTGGATCTCGCGCGCCTCCGCCAGCGAGATCTCGAAGTGCCCCTCGACCTCGACGGACTCGCCGCCCGTGACGCCGAGCCGCAGCGCCGGGACGCCGTGCTCGTCGGCCAGGTGGATCAGGTCGCCCTCGTGATCCTGCGTGACGGCGACCAGCACGCGCGCCGTCGACTCGCTGAACAGGGCCACGAACGGGTCCACCTTGTCGCGGCCGGTCACGCCCTCCAGCGCGATCCTCGACCCGACGCCGAACCGCAACGACGCCTCCAGCACCGCCTGGGCGAGACCGCCCTCCGAGAGGTCGTGCGCGGCGACGTCGAGGCCCTCCCTGCGCGCGGCCACGAGGAGTTCCGCGAGCGCCCGCTCCGCCTCCAGGTCCACCTGCGGCGGCAGCCCGCCGAGGTGCTGGTGGACGACGTCGGCCCAGGCCGAGCCGTCGAGCTCGTCCCGCGTGGTGCCGAGCAGCATCACGGACAGGCCCTCGGTGCGCCAGCCGGACGGCAGGGCGGTGCGGACGTCGTCGAGCACGCCGAGCACGCCCACCACGGGGGTGGGGTGGATCGCCGAGTCGATCTGGCCGGGCTCGCCGGTGCCGTTGTAGAGGGAGACGTTGCCGCCGGTGACCGGCACGGCGAGCGTGCGGCAGGCGTCGGCCAGGCCCTCGATCGCCTCGACGAGCTGCCACATCGAGTCGGGGTGCTCGGGCGAGCCGAAGTTGAGGCAGTCGGTGACGGCGAGCGGCTCGGCGCCGACGGTGGCGACGTTGCGGTACGCCTCCGCGAGCGCGAGGGCGGCGCCCGTGCGCGGGTCGAGCTTGCCGTAGCGGCCGTTGGCGTCGGTGGCGAGCGCGACGCCGAGGCCGGTCTCCTCGTCGACGCGGATGACGCCGCCGTCGTCGGGCTGGGCGAGGGCCGTGTTGCCCTGGACGAACCGGTCGTACTGGTCCGTCACCCAGGCCTTGGAGGCGAGGTTCGGCGAGCCGAGCAGGCGCAGCGCGGTCTCGCGCAGTTCGTCGCCCGACGCCGGGCGGGCAAGGCCCGCGGCGACGTTGCCGTTCGCATTGAGCTCGTCCTGCCAGGCGGGACGCGCGTACGGGCGGTCGTAGACGGGGCCCTCGTGGGCGACCGTCTTCGGGTCGACGTCGACGATGCGCTGGCCGTGGTGGTCGATGGTGAGGCGGCCGGAGTCGTTGACCTCGCCGATGACGGCGGTCTCGACGTCCCACCTGCCGGTGATCGCGAGGAACTCGTCGAGCTTCTCGGGCCGGACGACGGCCATCATGCGCTCCTGCGACTCGGACATGAGGATCTCGCCCGCGTTCAGCGTCGGGTCCCGCAGCAGGACGTCGTCGAGGTCGACGTGCATGCCGCCGTCGCCGTTGGACGCGAGCTCGCTGGTGGCGCAGGAGATGCCGGCGGCGCCGAGATCCTGGATGCCCTCGACGACGTCGGCCCCGAACAGCTCGAGGCAGCACTCGATGAGGACCTTCTCCATGAAGGGGTCGCCCACCTGCACGGACGGGCGCTTCGCGGGGACGCCGTCCTCGAACGTCTCGCTGGCGAGGATGGACGCGCCGCCGATGCCGTCGCCGCCGGTGCGGGCGCCGAACAGCACGACCTTGTTGCCCTTGCCGGTGGCGTTGGCGAGGTGGATGTCCTCGTGCCGCAGCACGCCGAGGCAGAGCGCGTTGACGAGCGGGTTGCCCTGGTAGGAGCCGTCGAAGACGAGCTCGCCGCCCACGTTGGGCAGGCCGAGGGAGTTGCCGTAGCCGCCGACGCCGGACACGACGCCGTGCACGACGCGTGCGGTGTCGGGGTGGTTCACGTCGCCGAAGCGGAGCTGGTCCATGACGGCGACCGGGCGCGCGCCCATCGAGATGATGTCGCGCACGATGCCGCCGACGCCCGTCGCGGCGCCCTGGTAGGGCTCGACGAACGACGGGTGGTTGTGGGACTCGACCTTGAACGTCACGGCCCAGCCGTCGCCGATGTCGACGACGCCGGCGTTCTCGCCGATGCCGACGAGCAGGTGCTGCTTCATCTCGTCGGTGATGCGTTCACCGAACTTGCGCAGGTGCACCTTGGACGACTTGTAGGAGCAGTGCTCGCTCCACATCACGGAGTACATCGCGAGCTCGGCGGCCGTCGGGCGGCGGCCGAGGATGTCGCGGATGCGCTGGTACTCGTCCGTCTTCAGGCCCAGCTCGGCATACGGCTGGACCTCGTCGGGCGTGACCTTCGCGTGCTCGACGGTGTCGAGGACGGGACGTGCGGCCTGAGGCGCGGGCGCGGTCATGTATCCCTCGCGTGCAGTGGGGAACGCAGCGCTCGGCTGCGCGGGAACGGTGCGCCGTGGGCGCGGGCACATTCTATCCGTGATGCGCCGAGGACACTTCCGGCGGGCTTTCCGGCGGCGGCGCACGGGCCGCGGCGCGGCGGGCTGGGAGGACATCCGGTGTCCACCTGGCGGACGGGCGCAGGTCACTCTGAGAGACGCGCCACAGTGCCGACCTCCGAATCGTTTCGTGCCCGCTAGATCGGATATTTCGCCCTTGCCTGCCTTACTGAGCTGCGTAAAAATTGGTTCTGGCCAGGGGGTTTCGCGCTCATACCATAAGGTGGTTTGATTCGCACATGCAGATGCTCCGCACCTTTGCCAAGGACGCCTTCCGATTCGGGCTGACGTCCTGGCGGTGGCTGGGCATCAGCGGCAAGACCCCCCGGTTCACGACCTGCTTCGGCGACGTCTTCCTGGAGTCGCTCGAGGGCTGGTGGTTCATGGACACGATGGAGGGCACGCTCGAGCTGCGCTGGTCGACGGCGGTCGACATGTACGCCGAGCTCGAATCGGCCGAGGGGCGCACGACGTACCTCATGGACGACCTCGTGCGCGACGCCGAGCACCGCGGGCTGAGGCCGGGCCCGAAGGACATCTTCACCTTCAACCCGCATCCCGCCCTCGGCGGGGACATGACGGCCGACACCCTGATGATCATGCGGTTCGACCTGGCCCTGAACTGGGCCGGGACGATGCACGAACAGCTCCGGCAGACCGCCCTGGCGCAGCCGCAGGCACCCGCCTACCAGCAGGCACCGCAGCCGCAGGCGGCGGCCGCCCACTGGACCACGACGATGCCGCCCGTCCGCGTCGACACCGCGCACCCGGCCTACGCCGAGCCGCACCCGCCCACCGGCTCCTTCGCGGTGGTGGGGCCCTACGGCCACCTGCCGGTCGACGACGCGCGCGCCGCGTACGAGACGGGCACGTTCCCGCACTACGACCCGCAGGCCGCGGCCGCCCACGACGCGCGCACCACCAGGGGCGCGCACTTCGCGGACCCGCACGCCGCCCCGCGGCACTCCGCGACCCCTCCGGACACCCCGCACGAGGACCCGCGGCCCTTCGCGCAGACCGGCGAGTTCGCGCAGACCGGCGGTTACGTCCAGGCCGGTGGCTACGTCCAGGCCGGTGGCTACGTCCAGGCCGGCGACCCGCCCGCCTGGGACGAGCTCTGGCGCCGCTGAGTCCCGGCACCCGCGCCGGCCTTCGCCTCCGCACCAGGCGCCCCCTCCGCGGCGCGGCGGTGCCCCCCGGGCCGCGGGGTGCGCAGCCGGCGCTCCCGCTCGATCCGGGCGATCCCGCTCAGCTCCGCCACCGTCGCGGTGCGCGCGTACCGCAGCAGCCTCGTCTCGAGCGCCGTACGGCCGCCCCGGTGCAGCCCGCAGGTGTAGCCGAGGATCGTCTGGGCGTGCCCGTAGGTGATCTTGCCGCTGCGCAGGGCCGCGAGCGTCCGCGGGTGCTGGTGCACGAGCACGCGGGACTCCTCGACCAGCGAGGCCGCGCCCTCCGGGGAGACCCGCAGCACGTCGGCGAGCCGCCCCGCGACGATGCCGGCCGCGATCTCGTCGGCCGGCGGCTCCGCGCCGTCAGGGCCGGGCAGCCACTCCTCGGCGATCTCCTCGACGTGCCCGGCCGCCCAGGCGCCGACCTCGCTCATCAGCACCGCGCGCGATGCGGCGAGCGAGGCGAGGAGCGCGTCGACGGCCGCGACCGCGTCGATCGCCTCCGCCAGGGACTCGAACCCGCGCCGTCCCGACGCGACGGCCTTCACCGCCGAACCTTCCGTCACGACGACCGAACCGCTGGTGGTAACAATCACTCGACTCACCCTCTCGCCATTGCTGTTCGAACAGGTGTTCTAACCGTAGCGCTGCCCGGGGCGAGCCGCCAGCCGACACGTCCGGGAGAATGACCGCGTGCGCGCCACCCATGTCATCGCCGTCGCGGCCACCGCCCTCGTGCTGGCCGCGTTCATCGCGACCCGCGTCGGTGACGACGGGGCGCCCGCGACCGACCACCCGGCTCCGGCGGCATCATCCTCCGGGACACCGACACCCCCCTCCCCGGGCGTCGAGGACGCCGCTCCCGCGCCGTCCGGGGAACCCTCCCCGGAACCCGCGCGCACCTCGCGCACGATCCGGCTCGGCGGCGTCGACCTCACGATCACGGCAGCAGAGGTCCGGCCCGGCGAGCCCCGGGCCGACGGCACGCGCCGGATCACGACGTCGGGCCGCATCGCCTACTCGACCGGGACCCCCGGCGCGCGCGTCGACGAGCACGGCGACGACAGCGTCACGGTCCTCCTCGACGGCACGCCGGTCGCCGCGCTGACCGCCGCCCGGGAACCCGCGGGGACGACGGGAACGTCCCGGGCCGGGTCCGCCCTCGTCGCGGGTGACACCGCGCTGGAGTCCGCGACCTGGGCGGAGCGCGACTTCGAGGGCGGGCTGTCGCTCGCCGTCGTCCCGGCGCCCTGGATCCGCGGCGGCGGGGAGGCCACGCTCGAGCTGCTCGCCGCGCAGCTCACCGCCGCCGAGCCCGACGCGGGCAGCGACACGATGCGCGACCAGCTGACCTGCCACCACCTCGGCGCGCCCGACAAGGCGTCGTGGAACCTCGAGCCGTGGCGGCCCGACGCCGGGATCATCGGGACCGTCGCGGCCCGCTGCAACCCCGTCGACTAGCCCGCCGGCCCCGGCGGCCCGGGACGACGGAGCCGTGACGGGATCGTGACTTACCACAACACTTCTCGGCGTGCGTGTCAGGCTGTGATGAGGTTTCCTGGGACGAGTGGTGCCGGTCGCCGGCAGAGGGCGTCGCGGTATCCGTGAACAACCGTCAGCAGCCCCAGCTGATCTCGGCGACCCGCCGAGCACCACCCCGTGTCCCCAGAGCACGTGGGAGCCCCGCGCAGGGGCTACCAGCACCAGCACGGCAGAACCTCGGCAGGGAGGCTCCTCATGATCCGTGTGCTTGTCCTGGGAACAATCGTCGCGATCGGGTGCGGAGTACTGCTCGGCGCCACCGTCGCCTACGAGCAATGGGTCTTCGCGATGGGCGCGTTGATCCTCGGAGTGGGCGGCGCGAGCGTCGTCGCCCTCGCCGGCACCGAACCCGTCCCCGCAGTCGCGCCCGTGATCCTCAGCGGACCCGTCGTCAGCCCGACGGTCGAACTCGAGGAGGATCCCGAGGCGCCGGACCCGGAGACCGAACCGGACACCGCTCCCACCCGGGAGCCCGCCCCGGTCCTCCGTCTCAACCCCAACGCCCCGGTGCCCACCGCGGCGTGACGGCACCCGCCCTGGCGTGACGGCACCCGGCCGTCGAGCGACCGCGGTCCGCCGCGCTTCCAGGACCGGAAGCGCGGCGGATCGCGGCCGTCCGGCTGCTCAGAGCGGGGTGACGGTCCCGCTGAAGTGGCGGGACGGCCTGCCGGTGCGCCAGCCGTCGAAGACGTAGCCGGCGTCCCCCGGGGCGGGGTGCCGGATCGCCACGTCCACCGACCCGGGCAGCAGCACCGGCTGGAAGAACTCCACGCTCCACTCGTACGCGTCGCCGCGCCGGGCGGGCCCCACCTCCGCGAGCGCCCGCGCCGCCGTGTACATCCCGTGGGCGATCGCGCGCGGGAACCCGAGCGCCCGCGCCCCGAGCACCGACATGTGGATCGGGTTCCGGTCGCCGGACACGGCCGCGTACCGCGGCCCGATGCCCTTGCCGAGCCGCCATCGCGCCGTCGGCAGCGGCTGTGCCCACGGGGCGGGCACTCGCTCCTGGTGCCCGGCGCCGGCGTCGTCGACCCGGAATCCCTTGGCCAGGTACGTCGAGACCCCGCGGTAGGCGAGCTCGCCGCCCGCGAGCACCTCCGCGATCATGTCCACCTGGACGCCGCGGCGGTGCGGCCGGGCGTTCTCGGCCCAGGCGCGGATCTCGAGCCGCTCGCCGAGCCGCACGGGCCGCGGCACGCGCACGACGTTGCGCAGGTGGACCATCCCGAGGAGCCCGAGGGGGAAGTCGGGCCGCACCATCACCGCCGTCGCCAGCGGGAACGCGAGGACGTGCAGGAACCCGGCCGGCAGCACGTCCGACGACGGTTCCCCCACCACCCGCTGGTACGCGGCGAGCTGCGCGGCCCCGCCCGTCGTGGCGACGTCGGCCACGCGGTACGTGACGGGGGGCAGCACGACGCCGCGCCCCGGCCGCTTGGTCACCGACCCCGCGACGCCCTTCACGTAGAGCCCGCCGAGCGCGGGGACGTCCGCCAGGTCGGTCACCGGGTACGGCACGGCCGCGGACGCCGGCGCGGCGGAGCCGTCCGCCCCGCCCGGCTCCGCCGTCGTGCCCGCGTGAGCCGTCACGGCGGTCACTTGCCCACCAGGTGCTGACCGCACACCCGCAGCGTCTGCCCGTTCACGCCGCGCGCGGCGTCGGAGGCGAGGAAGCAGATCGCCTCGGCGATGTCCACGGGCTTGCCGCCCTGGGCGAGCGACGGCAGCATGCTCGCCACGTTGCGCGTGACGAACGGCATCCTCGCCGTCATCTCCGTCTCGATGAAGCCCGGCGCGACCGCGTTGGCCGTCCCGCCGGTCTCCGCGACGATCCCCGCGGTCGCCGCGGTCTGCCCGATGACGCCCGCCTTCGAGTAGGCGTAGTTGGTCTGGCCCTTGTTCCCCGCGATGCCCGACGTCGAGGCCAGCGACACGATCCGCAGCCCCGCGACGCCCGCGGCCAGCAGCCCCGCGACGCCCGCGGCCAGCAGCCGCTCGTTGATCCGCAGCTGGGCGGCCAGGTTCACGGCGACGACGGGGTCCCAGCGGTCGGCCTTCATGTTGGCCAGCAGCTTGTCCCGGGTGATGCCCGCGTTGTGCACCACGACGCCGAGCCCGCCCAGCGGCGCGGCCGCGGCGAGGATCTTGTCCGCGGCGTCGTCGGCGGTGACGTCGAGCTGCAGCGCGACGCCGTTCACGGCGTTCGCGACGCCGGCCAGCGCCTCCCCGGCGGCAGGCACGTCGACGACGACGACGCGCGCGCCGTCCCGCGCCATGGTCCGGGCGATGGCCGCGCCGATGCCGCGCGCCGCGCCGGTCACGACCGCGACCTTGCCCTCGAGCGGCCGCTCCCAGTCGATGTCGCCGGAGGCCTCGGACGGCCCCACGGGAAGGATCTGCCCGTCCACGTACGCCGACTTCGCGGACAGGAAGAACCGCAGCGTCGCGACGGCGGACGGCGAGTCCACGGCGGCGCCGCCGGTGAGCTGCACGCCGTTCGCGGTCGCGCCGCCGCGCAGCTCCTTGCCGAGGGAGCGCACGATGCCGTCGACGCCCGCCCGGGTCGCGGCGAGCGCCGGGGCGTCGCCCGCCTCGGGCGCGCGGGCGACGGTGACGACACGGCCGTTCCCGGCCAGCCGACGCAGGGTCCCGCCCGCGGCGAGCACGGGCGCCGAGACGTCCTCGGGCCGCTGCGCGCCGGTGAGGACGACGACGACGGCGCCGAACCTCTCCCGCTCGCCCAGCTCGGGCGACCGGCGGACGTCGAGCTCCCAGCCGGTGAGCACCGTGGCCACGGCGTCGGCGTCGGCGGCCGAGGCGGCGTCGGACACCACGAGAACCGGGCCGACGGTCAGCGGGCTGCCGGGCTGGTGCCGGCGCAGGATCGCGGGCTGCGGCAGCCCGAGCTTCTTGACGAGCGGCTTGAGTCCGCCATTGGCGAATCGGGTGTAGCTGTCGGTCACGGTGTCCTCATCGTGGTTGTGCGGTTCTCGTGGTGCCGGGCCCGGGAGGAGGCCAGGCGTCAGGCGGACTCCACCAGGGCGGTGACGCCGAGGCCGCCGGCCGCGCAGACGGAGATGAGAGCGCGGGCGGGCGCCCCGGTCTCCGCGGCGCGGGCGTGCACGAGCTTGGCCGCGGTGGCGACGATCCGGCCGCCCGTCGCCGCGAAGGGATGGCCCGCCGCGAGCGAGGAGCCGTTCACGTTGAGCTTGCTGCGATCCACCTTGCCGAACGCGCCCGGCAGGCCGAGCTCGGTACGGCAGTACTCCTCGTCCTCCCAGGCCGCGAGCGTGGTGAGGACCGTGGCGGCGAACGCCTCGTGGATCTCGAGGAAGTCGATGTCCTCCAGCGTCAGGCCGTTGCGGGCCAGGAGGCGCGGGACGGCGGCGGCCGGGGCCATGAGGAGGCCCTCGTGGCCGTGCACGAAGTCGACGGCGGCGGTCTCGGCGTCGACGAACTTCGCCAGCACCGGCAGGTTGCGCTCCTGCGCCCACTTGCGCGAGCCGAACAGCACCGCGGACGCGCCGTCGGTCAGCGGGGTGGAGTTGCCGGCGGTCATGGTGGCGGGCAACGGGGCGCCGTCGTCGCCGGCGAGCTTGGTGCCGAAGACCGGCTTGAGCCTCGCGAGCTTCTCGGCCGATGTGTCGCCGCGCAGGTTGTCGTCGCGGGTGAGGCCCTTGTACGGGGTCACCAGGTCGTCGAAGAAGCCCTCCTCCCAGGCGCGGTGGAGGTTCTGGTGCGAGGCCAGCGCGATCTCGTCCTGCGCCTCGCGGCTGATGCCCCACCTCGCGGTGGTGATCGCCTGGTGCTCGCCCATGGACAGGCCGGTGCGGGGCTCGGCGGTGTCCGGGGCCTCCGGCGCGAGCCACCTCGGGTGGGCCAGGACGGGCAGCAGCGCCTTGATCTTGTCGGCCGTGCCGCGCGCGTGGTTCGCCTGGAGCAGCTGGCGCCGCAGGTCGTCGGCGACCGCGATGGGCGCGTCCGAGATCGTGTCGGTGCCGCCGGCGACCGCGGACTCGATCTGGCCCAGCTTGATCTTGTTCGTGACCGCGATCGCCGCCTCCAGCCCGGTGCCGCAGGCCTGCTGCAGGTCGTAGGCGGGCGTGGCCGGCGAGAGCGACGAGCCCAGCACGCTCTCGCGGATCAGGTTGAAGTTCCGGCTGTTCTTCAGCACGGCCCCGCCGACGACCTCGCCGAGGCGCTCGCCCTGCAGCCCGAAGCGGGCGACCAGGCCCTCGAGCGCGGCGGTGAACATGTCCTGGTTGCTGGTCCGGACGTACTTCTTGCCCGCCCGGGAGAACGGGATGCGGTTGCCGCCGATGATGACGGCCTCTCGGGTGGTGGGGATGGAAGAGGCCATGTTCGTCAGGTCCTTCACGTCGTCGTTGGGAAAACTTGGGCGGAAACGAACTCGGACGGTGTCCGAGACTCACAGTACCTGATACTGTCAGTCTCGTGAGGCGGAGCACAAGAGCCGGAGGCACCACACGATGAGCGTCAGCGTCGACGGGCGATCGACCCGCTGGGCGGACCACCGCACCGCGCGCCGCGCGGAACTCGTGCGCGCGGCCCGCAAGGCCGTGCACCGTCTCGGTCCCACGGTATCCATGGACGAGATCGCCGCGGAGGCGGGGACGTCGAAGTCGATCGTGTACCGGTACTTCGACGACAAGGCGGGCCTGCGGCTCGCCGTGGCCGAGGCCGTCGTCGCGCAGATGCACGACACGCTCCGGGAGGCCGCGCACGGCGCGCGGACGCCGGAGGGCGCCCTGCGCGCCATGGTCCGCGTCTACCTGGAGATGATCGAATCCTCTCCGAACGTGTACTGGTTCGTGACCCGGACGTCGATCGGCGGCAACGACCCGGCGACGCCCGGCGACGCCGCGGGCGGGCGGGCGGGCCACGAGCAGTCCGCCCCGTCGCCCGTCGGCTCGTCCGACGCCCCGCTGGGCGCCTACCTGGACTCCGTGATCGAACTCGTGGCCGAGCCGTTCGCGCAGGCCACCCATGTCACCCCGGAGGACGCCGCGGCCTGGGCATCCGGCGCCGTCGGCTTCGTCCGGGGCTCCGGCGAGTGGTGGCTCGGCCACGGCGTCGCCGGGAAGTCCGTCAGCCGCGAGCAGCTCACCGAACGCGTCAGCCTCTGGCTCTGGACCGGGCCCGTCGGCGTCCTGCACCCCGAGGACGCCGGCGGGGATCCCGCCTGATCCCTCCATCCACCCCGCCTCATCACGCGGCGACCCGCCGCCGATCCCCCGAGGAGAACCGATGACGACCACCTCCGGACCCATGGAGACGACGGCGGCCGCACCTGCCGCAGGGACCCCCCTCCCCGAGGCCCCGGACGCGACCCCGCGCTCCGCACCCGCCGAGCCCCGGCCGTCGTCGTCGGCGAGGCGGCCGCGGCTCGACGTCGCCGAGCTGGACCGCCTGCTGCTCGGGCGCTGGAAGGAGGAGCGCGCGAACGCGCGGCGCCTCGTCGGCGAACGGTCCGAGATCTGGAAGATCGACGGCATCGGCTTCGAGGAGCACCGCGAGCGCACGCTCGCGATCATGAAGGCGATGTGCGCCGAGGAGGGCAGCCAGGTGCTGCGCGCCTTCCCCGGGCGCCTGGGCGGCGGTGACAACGCCGGCGGCAACCTCGTCAGCTTCGAGGAACTGTTCGTCGCGGACCCGTCGCTGCAGATCAAGGCCGGCGTGCAGTGGGGCCTCTTCGCAGCCGCCATCCTCCACCTCGGCACCCAGGAGCAGCAGGACCGCCTGCTGCCGGGCGCCATGGACCTGTCGGTCCCCGGCGCGTTCGCGATGACCGAGACGGGCCACGGGTCCGACGTCGCCTCGGTGGGCACGACGGCGACGTACGACCCCGCCACCGAGGAGTTCGTCGTCGACACCCCGTTCCGCGGCGCCTGGAAGCAGTACCTCGGCAACGCCGCACGGCACGGCGTGGCGGCGACGGTCTTCGCCCAGCTCGTCACGAACGGCGTGAACCACGGCGTGCACTGCTTCTACGTGCCGATCCGGGACCCCGAGACCATGGAGTTCCTGCCCGGCGTGGGCGGCGAGGACGACGGTCACAAGGGCGGCCTGAACGGCATCGACAACGGCAAGCTGCACTTCACCGGCGTCCGGATCCCCCGCCGCGACCTGCTGGCACGCTACGGGCAGGTCGCCGCGGACGGCACCTACACCTCCTCGATCGACAGCCCGGGCCGGCGCTTCTTCACGATGCTCGGCGCCCTCGTGCAGGGCCGCGTCTCCCTCGACGGCTCGGCCTCGGTCGCGGCGAAGATCGGGCTCGCGATCGCGACGAAGTACGCGGCCGAGCGCCGCCAGTTCACGCCGGGCGCGGGCCACGAGGAGGTCACGCTGCTCGACTACGCGATGCACCGCAAGCGCCTGTTCCCCCGCATCGCGGAGACGTACGCGATCTCGTTCGCGCACGACGAGCTGCTGGACCTCTTCCACGGCGTCTTCTCCGGCGAGAACGACACCCCGGAGAGCCGGGAGAACCTGGAGACCACGGCGGCCGCGCTGAAGGCGACGTCGACCTGGTTCGCGATGGACACGCTGCAGACCTGCCGCCAGGCGTGCGGGGGCGCGGGCTTCCTGTCCGAGAACCGCTTCACGTCGATGCGTTCGGACCTCGACGTCTACACCACGTTCGAGGGCGACAACCACGTGCTGCTCCAGCTCGCGGCGAAGCGCCTGGTGGGCGACTACGGCAAGAACCTGGCGCGCGCCGCGCGAACCCCGGCCGGCATGGCGGGCCTGGTCGGCGGCCAGGTGAAGGACGCGCTGCTGCACAAGGTTCCCCTGCGCAAGCTCGGCCAGAACCTGTCCGACGCCGGCAACCGCGCCCCGGGCCACCTGCTCGACGCCGCCACCCAGCGCGCCCTCCTCCAGGAGCGCCTCGACGGCCTGCTGCACTCCGTCGCGACGGGCATGCGCCCCGCGGTCGGCCTGAAGGACGTCGCCCGGGCACAGGAGATCTTCGACGACAACCAGGTCGAGCTCATCACCTCGGCCGCGGCATGGGCCGAGCTGGTCCGCTGGGACGCCTTCACCAAGGCCCTCACGCAGCTCGAGGACCCGGCCACCCGGAAGATCATGACGACGGTCCGCGACGTCTACGGCCTCACCGTCATCGAGCGCCATCTCGACTGGTACCTCGCCAACAACCGCCTCTCCGCCACCCGGGCCAAGGCGGTCACCACGACGATCCACCACCTGCTCAAGAAGCTCCGCCCCCACGCGGTCGACCTGGTGGACGCCTTCGGCTACGGCCCGGAGCACCTCCGCGCGCCCATCGCCGACGGCTCGGAACGCGAACGCCAGAACGAGGCCATCACCTACTACCAGACCCTCGCCGCCTCCGGCCGGGCCCCGCGATCGGAGAAGTCCCTCCGCAAGGCCTGAGCCCGCCGGCGCGCAAGGGGTTCCTCAGAGCCACCCCTTGCGCGCCGCGTGCCAGCCCAGCTGGATCCGCGTCGCCACCCCGGCCGTGTCCATCATCGACTTCACCCGGCGCTGCACCGTCCGCAGCCCGAGCTCCAGGTGCTTGGCGACGGCCTGATCCGTCAGCCCCGACAGCATGAGCCCCAGGATCTTCAGGTCGACGTCGTCCAGCTCGCCGGTCATCCCGTCGGGCTGGACGCGCAGCGGCACCGCGTCCCGCCAGAACGCCTCGAACAACGCGATGATCCCGTCGAGCAGCCCGCTCTCGTGGATGATGAGGGCCGAGACGGTGTCGACCTCGTCGTCGGGCCGCAGCTGGCTCTGCACGGGGACGATCGCGAGCCGGCGGTCGATGATGAACGCCTTGATGGGGACGTTGTCCGCGATCCGGATCTCCTCGCCGGCGCGGATGTCCTCCGTCATCACGTCGATCGTGGTGATGCCCTCGTCGATCATCGAGCGGTCGGTGACGGCCCGGTAGCGCACGCCGCGCCGGACGGCGTCCTCCTCGGCGGTGTTCTCGTCCGGTCCCATCACCAGGACGGGCGGGCGCTGGAACGTCTCGACGGTCTCGCGGGCGCCGGCCTGCAACTGCAGGATGCGCTGCAGCACGGCGTCGGAACCGCGCACGAGGTCGACGATGTCGCTCGCGGGGCGCAGGTCGGCGGCGCGGCGGTACTCCTCCTCGAGGTCCAGCATCTCGAGCTGCGCGGTGCGGAGCTCGTCCGTGCGCCGGGCGAGGATGGCGCCGAGCGCGATCTCCGGGGGCGCGGCCTGGAACCGGGAGTCGTCGGTGCCCTGCCGGGCGGCCAGCCCGTGCTCCTCGAGCACCTGGAGCACGGCGTACGCCTCACCGGGCTCGGTGCCCATCCGCCGCGCCAGGTCGCCCGCGTCGAGCGAGGGCGTGCCGACGAGCTCGCGGTACGCGAGGGCCTGTGCCTGCGACAGACCGAGGACGTTCCCGAACATCTCTCACCTCCAGCCGATACCGATGCATCGAGAATGCGGCGAGGATACGCCATGGCGGGATACCGCCAGGGGATCTCACGCGTGGCGCGCGGGAATCGCCGCGGTCGATGCTCCGGTCAGGGGCGCCGCGGGCACGGGCGAGGCCCCGCACTCCGTCCTCGGGATGCGGGGCCTCGACGTGCCGGTTCGACGTGGTCGTGCCGTCAGCCGCTCACCGGCGGGTTGTAGCCGCCCGCCGGGGGCTGCTGCGGCGGGACCTGCTGCGTCGCCTGCGTCGTCGCACCACGGTGCACGCCGCGGGTACCGGCCTGGGCGGACGCGCTGTCCATCGCGGCCAGCCAGCCCTCCCAGCGCGCGCGCATCGGGCCGATGAGACCACCGCCGACACCCACGACGACGACGCCGACGATCGCGGCGAGAACCGCGGTCATCACCGAGGTGGTCACGGAAACCGCGATACCGACCTGGTTGAGCGCCGCGACGATTCCGAAGAACAGGATCGCGATGTGGGCGATCTTCGCCAGCATGGGGCCGTAGGACACGCCCCCCATGCTCGCCATGATCAGATCCTTGACGGCATTCGCGATGGCACCGGCGATCACCACGATGACAATTGCCACCACGAGCTTCGGGAGCCACGCGACGATGTCGTTGACGATCTGCGTCACCGGGTTGGTGGGCCCGAAAGCGCTGAGCGCGAGCTGCAGGACGATCAGCAGGATGAAGTAGTAGATGATCTTGGTCAGCAGCGTGATCGGCTCGATTCCCGAGCCGCCCAGCAAACGCCCCGCGCCCGCCTTGTCGAGAACCTTGGTGAACCCGATCCGGTTCAGGATCATGCCGACGAACTTGGACACCGCCTTGGCGATGATCCAGCCGATCAGAAGAATGACGAGGAACACGAGCAGCTTCGGGACGAAGCTTGCGACCGAGCTCCACGCACTTGTCAGGCCTGACATCCAGTCCATGATTTTCCCCTCTCCCCCTCCGAGATGATTCTCGTGATGCCCGGGGGTTTTACCCCCGGGCACGTCCGGCACCTCTCGAACGTAGCCCGACGAGGGCTAACTCGCGCGCGCAAGAAATGCGGTGAAGGGAAATCAATAACGGTACTGGGGCTATCGCCCCAGGTCAGCCGCCATTCAAGGGAATTTCACACATGTCAGACTTCGTCGGGTAGGCAGCCCACTGCCTCGGCCAGGTAGCCCGCCGCGGCGGTGGCCAGCAGGCCGGCCAGCCCGGACCCCTCCGGCACCGGCCGCGGGTCGTCGACGACGATCCACAGCCCGTCGACGACGTCGTACCTCCCCCGCGGCCCGTCCTCGACGAGCGCGCGCACGGCGGCCAGCAGCCGCTCGATCTCCTCGCCGGCGGTGCCGACGCCGACGGACGCCCGCACGGCCCCGGCGTCGAACCCGAGACGGCCGAGCAGCGGGTGCGCGCAGAACCTGCCGTCGCGCACCCCGATGCCGTGCTCGGCCGACAGGTACGCGGCCACCAGCCCCGGGTCGTACCCCGTGACGTTGAAGGTGACGACGCCGACCGGGTCGGCGGCGTCGGTCCACACCCGGACGACCGACACGCGGTCGATCGCCTCGAGGCCGTCCACGAGGCGGCGCCGCAGCGCGCTCTCGTGCTCGTGCACGCGGGCGGGGTCCAGCGCGGCCAGCGCCTCGCACGCCGCGGCCAGCGCGACGGCGCCGATGACGTTCGGCGAGCCCGCCTCGTGCCGGGCGGGGCCCTCGTGCCACTCCGTCGTGCCGGTGCGCACGCGCCGGACGGCGCCGCCTCCCGCGAGGTACGGCGTCCCGGCGTCGAGCCAGTCGCGGCGGCCGATCAGCACGCCCGCGCCGTACGGCGCGTACGTCTTGTGCCCGGAGAAGGCCAGGTAGTCGACGCCGGTGTCCGCCAGCGAGAAGCGGCGGTGGGGCACGAGCTGCGCGCCGTCGAGGACGATGCGCGCACCGTTCTCGTGGGCGGCTGCCACCAGGTCGCCGACCGGAAGGGACTCGCCGGTCACGTTGGACGCGCCGGTGACCGCGAGCAGCGCGTACGGCGCACCCGCCGCGGCGGCGCCGGCCAGTTCCTCCCGGACCTGGGCCACGGTCCCGGCGACGGTCGGGCCGCCGGACAGCACCGTCGCGTCGGCCTCGCGCTGCCAGGGCAGGAAGTTGGCGTGGTGCTCGACGTCGAGCACGAGCACGCGGCCCGGTCCGCCGTCGGCTCCCGCCGGGACGCAGCCCGCGAGGAGGTTGAGGGAGTCGGTGGTGTTACGGGTGACGACCGTCAGGTCGCCCTCGCGCGCCCCGACGAACGCGCCGATCGCCTGGCGGGCCGCCTCGTAGAGCGCCGTGGAGACCTGCGACAGGTAGCCGGCGCCGCGATGCACGCTCGCGTACAGCGGCAGGGTCTCCGCGACGCGCTGCGCCACGGACTCCAGGGCCGGTGCCGACGCGGCCACGTCGAGGTTCGCGTACGTGACCCGCCGCCCGTCCACGAGGGGCACGTACGTGTCGTGCCCGACGACGGGCAGGAGCGGGGCGACGTTCGTCACATCGCCCGGAGCCGCTGCCCCGGAAGCCTCGGTGGTGTCGATCTTGGTGATGCCGGTCGTCGCCGTCATGCCGTCCTCCAGTACATCCTGGGGGAACCCTCCCCGCACTTGTCGCACGCGTTCTCGCGTACGACCAGGTCGTCACCCGGGGCACCCCACCGCGGTAGGAGGGTTGCCGGTCAGCCAGCCGGGGCTTAGCGCTGAATCTCATGACCCGCGGTCATCCTGCGACCCGGTTGCAGCAGCGTCAACGAGCGTCCACATTTTGGTCCCGTCCTGTGGGCAGCCCGCGGCCCTGGCGTACGATTCCGAACGACCATCCCGAGCGGGCGAGTGACGTGGCACGTCGACCCCGCAGCAACCCGCGGGAGACCCGCGCGCACCGGACGCGGGCGACCGGCCCAGGGTGCTACCGCCACGACCGATGGAGGAGTGCGATGACCGACCCCGGTAACCCCACCCAGGCCCAGCCCGAACCGCGGCCCTTCGACGCGAGCAGCGTGCGTCCCGCCGCCGGTTACGCAGGCGACATCACCCCGCAGCAGGCCTGGGACCTCCTCGCCGGCGAGCCCGGCGCCGTCCTCGTGGACGTCCGTACCGAGGGCGAGTGGCGCACGATCGGCGTGCCCGACGCCGCCTCCCTGGGCAAGGACGTCGTGTTCACGCAGTGGGTGCACGCCGACGGCCGCCCGAACCCGGCGTTCCTGGAGGAGCTGAAGTCGGGCGTCGGCGAGAGCACCGGCCCCGTCGTCTTCCTGTGCCGCTCCGGCCAGCGCTCGATCGGCGCGGCGCGGCTCGCCACCAGCGCGGGCATCGCGCCGTCGTACAACGTGCTCGAGGGCTTCGAGGGCCCGGCAGGGCCCGACGGCGTGCGGAACCACAACGGCTGGAAGGTCCGCGAGCTGCCCTGGAAGGGCATCATCGACGAGGCCGGCGCGTGACGACCGGCGAGCACGAGGAGCGACGGAGGCTGAGCACCGGCGCCTCCCCCGCCGGCGGCATCCCGGGCGGGTCCGGGCGCAAGCCCCTGCCCGCCAACGCCCGTCCCCGGACCCTCGCCGTGCGTGCGGGCCACGCGCGCTCCGAGTTCCAGGAGACGAGCGAGGCCGTCTTCCTCACGCAGGGCTACACCTACGACTCCGCCGCCGACGCCGAGGCCGCCTTCAAGGGCGACCTCGACCGGTTCGTGTACTCCCGCTACGGCAACCCGACCGTGCACACGTTCGAGGAGCGGCTGCGCGTCCTGGAGGGCGCCGAGGCCTGCTACGCGACGGCCAGCGGCATGTCGGCGGTGTTCACCGCGCTGGCGGCGCTGGTCCGGAGCGGCTCGCGGATCGTGGCGGCGCGGGCCCTGTTCGGGTCGAGCGTCGTGATCTTCGACGAGATCCTCGCCAAGTGGGGCGTGCGGACGGACTACGTGGACGGGCACGTGCTCGCCCAGTGGGAGGAGGCGCTGGCCACGCCGGCCGACGTCGTGTTCTTCGAGACGCCGTCGAACCCCATGCAGGACATCGTGGACGCCCGCGCCGTGTGCGAGCTCGCCCACCAGGCCGGCGCCACCGTGATCCTCGACAACGTGTTCGCGACGCCGCTGCTGCAGCAGCCGCTGGAGCTCGGCGCCGACGTCGTCGTCTACTCCGCGACCAAGCACATCGACGGCCAGGGCCGCGTGCTGGGCGGCGCCGTCCTCGGCTCCGAGGAGTTCATCACCGGGCCCGTGCAGACGCTGATCCGCAACACCGGGCCGTCGCTGTCGCCGTTCAACGCGTGGACGCTGCTCAAGGGGCTGGAGACGCTGCCGGTGCGGGTGGCGGCGCAGTCGGCGTCGGCCGTCGAGGTGGCGCAGGCGCTGGAAGGGTTCGACGGCGTGACAGGCGTGCGCTACCCGTTCCTGGACTCGCACCCGCAGGTGGAGCTGGCCCGGTCGCAGATGTCGGGCGGCGGGACGGTCGTGACCTTCGACCTGCGGGTCCCGCCCGGGTCCGACGACGACGCCGCGAAGAAGCGCACCTTCGCCTTCCTCGACGCGCTGCGGGTCATCGACATCTCCAACAACCTCGGCGACGCCAAGTCCCTGATCACGCACCCGGCGACGACGACGCACCGCAAGCTCGGCGCGGAGGGCCGCGCGGCGGTCGGCATCACGGGGACCACGGTCCGGCTCTCGGTGGGCCTGGAGGACGTCCGGGACCTCGTCGAGGACGTCGAGCAGGCCCTCGCGGCGCACTGATTCACGCGATCTCCGAAAAACTTCCTTCTTCGGCCACAACGCTTTGGACCGTGTGATCCAGGTCACCATCCACCCTGCCTACTTTGATTGTTTCGCCTGGTAGGCCGGGTTTACGTTCGGGGAACGATCGCCGGCGGACGCCGGTGATCGTCTCCCCAGAACGAGGAAGGGATCTCCTCAATGCGTACCCGAGCAACCGCCGCCGCGGCCCTCGCCGTGGCGCTGCTGACCAGCGGAGGCGCGATACCCAGCGCCTTCGCCGCGCCCACGGCACCACCTGCGGCAGCTCCACGGACCGTCGCGAAGCCCGTCACCGTCACGCTCCTGACCGGCGACCGCGTGCAGGTCACCACGGCGCCGGACGGCACCCGGTCGGTCGCCGTCCGCCCCGCCGCGGGCCGCGGCGACATCGCCTTCTTCCAGCGCACCGCGGGCGAGCGCTTCTACGTCATCCCCGCGGACGTCGCCGGGCTCGTGGGCGAACAGCTCGACGAGGCCCTGTTCGACGTCGCCGGGCTCGCCGACGCGGGGTTCGGCAACCGCGGCACGCTGCCGGTGATCGTGCAGCAGGCGGAGCACGGCACCTCGGCCCGGAGCGGGAACGCCTCGACGCTCGCGTCCGGCCCCGGCTGGGCGGAGGCGGGCGTCACGCCCGCACGCGTCCTCGAGTCCGTCAACGCGGTGTCCGACGACGTCGACGCCGCCGCCGGGGCGAAGCTGATCGACGCCCTGCTCGAGCAGACCGGCACGGCCGGCGTCACCACCTTCGCCGCGGGCGACGCACCCGAGATCGCGCACGTCTGGCTGGACGCCCCGGTCCAGGCGCTCGACGCGGACTCGGCGCCGCAGATCGGCGCGCCGCAGGCCTGGGAGGCCGGGTACACCGGCGCGGGCGTCAAGGTGGCGGTGCTCGACACCGGCATCGACGCGACACACCCCGACCTCGACGAGCTGGTCGTGGCGAAGAAGGACTTCTCCGGCACGGGCTCGGTCAAGGACGGCCACGGGCACGGCACGCACGTCGCCTCGATCGTCGCGGGCTCCGGCGAGGCGTCCGGCGGCGAGAACTCCGGCATGGCGCCGGGCGCCGACCTCATGGTCGGCAAGGTGCTGACCGACGACGGGTACGGCGACACGTCGTCGATCATCGACGGCATGGAGTGGGCCGCGGTCAACGGCGCCGACGTCGTGAACATGTCCCTGGGCTCGTCCCGGTACACGGACGGCAGCGACGCGATGTCGCGGGCCGTCGACAGGCTCACCGCCGAGCACGACACCCTGTTCGTCATCGCCGCGGGCAACGACGGCGGCGACGAGACGATCGGGACGCCCGGCGCCGCGTCGTCGGCCCTGACCGTCGGCGCCGTGGGCGACGACGACAAGCTGACGGACTTCTCGAGCAGGGGTCCGCGCGTCGACGGGGCGATCAAGCCCGACGTCGTCGCCCCCGGTGACGGGATCGTCGCGGCGCGCGCCGCGGGCACGACCATGGGCGAGGTCGTCGGCACCCGGTACGTGGCCGCGAGCGGCACGTCGATGGCCGCGCCGCACGTCGCGGGGGCCGCGGCCGTGCTGCTGGAGGCCCGGCCGAAGCTGTCCGCCGCTCGGCTGAAGGCCGCGCTGATGGGATCGGCCGAAACCACCGGGGCGACGGTGTTCCAGGAGGGCGCGGGGCGCATCTTCCTGCCGACGGCGATCGAGCAGCAGGTCCTGGCGCTGCCGGGGTCGGTGTCCTTCGGGATGTTCGAGTACCCGCACGACGACACGGTCAGCAAGACCGTGACCTACCGGAACACCGGTGACACCGAGGCCGTGCTGGACCTGGACCTCGCGGTGAACGGCCCGTCGGGCAAGCCCGCCACGGGCGCGCGGCTCTCGGCCGAGCAGGTGACCGTCCCGGCCCGCGGGACCGCCAAGGTGACGATCACCGTGGACCAGGGACCGGGCCGCATCGGCCTGTACGGCGGCACGCTCGTCGCGACCGCGGCCGACGGCGAGGCCGTGCGGACCGTCGTGGGCTGGCGCAAGCAGCCGCAGCTCTTCGACCTCACGGTCAAGATGACCGGGCAGAACGGCAAGCCGTTCAACGGCCTCGGGGACCACTCCGTGCTCAACGTGAACGACGCCGGCAAGTACGCGAAGTTCGGCTTCTCCGAGGGCTCCGCCAAGAAGTTCCGCGTCCCGGCGGGCAGGTACTCGGTCACGACGACGATGGCCAACTCGTCGTTCACCAGGATCGTGCAGGCGTACGCCCCGGAGTTCACCGTGACGGGCCCGAGGACGATCACGCTGGACGCCCGCAAGGCGATGCCGGTCTCCATGGACACGCCCAAGCCGGCGGACCTCAACCTGCTCACACTCGACACGGAGCGCACGGACGCCAAGGGGTTCAGCATGGGTGCGGGCACCATGCTCGGCGCCGAGACGAAGACCTTCGTCTCGCCGACCAAGCCGGTGACCGTCGGCACGTTCGACCTCGTGGTCGGCGGCGACCTCAGCCAGCCCACCCGGCGCGGCGAGACCCCGGCCTACAACTACCAGCTCGCCTTCCGGCAGACCGTGGTGCGCAAGGGCAGCTTCGTCGCGCGGGCCGAGGACCTCGCCCGGATGAGGACGACGTTCCACGACGCGGCACGCGGTTCGGTCGTCTCGGCCGGCTGGGCACCGCTGGCGACCGGGCGCACCTTCGCGATGGGCATGCTGACGGAGGCCGAGCCCGGCCGCCGGGTCGACTACGTCAGCACCCGGAACGTGCGGTGGTACCAGGACGCGTGGTACGACCGGTTCGAGGACGACGGTGACTGGCTGACGGGCATCTACGCCTCACCGCTGGCCTCCTACGCGCCCGGCTCGCGGCACGCGACGGAGTTCGCCGGGGCGCCGCGCTCCCCGCTGGGCACCGTCCAGCAGCTCGGCGACCAGCTCGCCGTCGTGCCGAGCGGCTGGTCGGACGCCGCGGGACACGAGTACTGGAGCATCGACGAGAAGAACGCGAGCCACATCACGGTGGTCCAGGACGGCGAGACCGTCTTCGACGGGGACGCGGAGTTCGCCGAGCTGACGACGCCGGAGGCCGGGGCGCGGTATCAGGTCTCCTACAGCTCCACCCCGGGCTCCTCGTGGTGGTACACGGGCAAGAAGGTGACCGGCGAGTGGACCTTCCGGGCCGAGCCCGTCGCCGAGGAGGAGTTCGCGACGCGGACCCTGCTCGACGTCCGCTACGACGTCGACGGGATCACCACCCGCGGGGCGGCCCCGCGCCGCACCGAGATCGGCGTCAAGGTCAAGGGCGCCGACGGCGCCTCCGAGGTTCGCCTCTGGTGGTCCGCCGACAACGGCACCACGTGGCGGAGTGCGCCGCTGCACGACGGCGTCGCCACCGTGAACGCCCCGGCGGGCACGACCGCGGTCGCGCTCCGCGCCGAGGCGTCCGACGCCGCCGGGAACGCGGTGAAGGAGACGGTGCGCAAGGCCTACACGATCGAGTAGTCCGCACCCTCGGATCGTGAGCGCCACATCGCCGGGGCGGTACCCGCTACAGGGGTACCGCCCCGGCGATGCGCTTTCGCGGTGCCACGCCGGGACCGGAGGGCCACCTCGCGCGGCGAGACTCGCCGCAGGGCCAGGGCTACCGGTTCAGCCGCAGGTCAACGTGGTGGTGGAGGGCGTGGAGCCGGAGCCGATGAAGCCGTAGCTCGCGGACTGGCCCGCGCCGAGGTTGCCGTTCCAGCTGACGTTGGACACCGTGTTGCCGCTCAGGGTGCCGTTCCAGACCTGGGTCACGGTGACGCCGGACGGAAGCGTGGTGCGCCAGCCGTTGAGACCGCCGGATCCGGCGGTCACGGTGACCTCGGCCTGATAGCCGCCGCCCCATGAGTTGACGACGCGCAGGCTCGCCGAGCAGGTTCCGCTGGTCGGTGACGGCGTCGGCGACGTCGACGGGGTGGGCGACGGCGACGGGCTCGTCGACGGGGTCGGGGTCGGCGTCGGGGTCGGGGTCGGCGTGGGCGTCGGGGTCGGCGTGGGCGACGGCGTCGGGCTCGGGCCGCCGGTCGTCAGGCCCCAGCCGTAGGGGAACTGGGGGTCGTAGCTCGCGTCGCCGACGTTGGTGACCGGCGATGCCGCGTCCCGCGGCCACGACACAGGGAGCTTGCCGGTGAACGGGGTGCGGCCGAACAGGACGTCCGCGACGCCCGCGCCCTCCGAGCCCGGGAGCCAGGAGGCCACCAGGGCATCGATGCCGGCCAGCTGGCTGGTCACGACCTGGGGACGGCCCGAGACGACCAGCACCACGCAGGTCTCGATCGCCGCGCAGACGCGGTCCACCAGGGCGGCGTCGCCGGACTGCAGCGACATCGACCTGGGCTCCCGCAGCACGCCGCCGTCGGACCACCGCGGCCCGCCGACGTCGCCCCAGCCCTCCGCGTAGGGCGTCTCGCCGACGACGACGACCGCGGCGTCGGCCCCGTTCATCGGCGCGGACGCGTCCTTGCTGTACGTGACCGCGCTGCCGGTGGCCCGGATTCCCTCGAGGATGGTGGTCCCGGTGTGGCCGTTGCCCGAGTAGCCCTGCCAGGTGCGGGTCCAGCCGCCCATCTGGTTGCCCAGGTCGTCGGCGTTGCGGCCGGCCACGTAGACGGTGCCGGACGGGTCGAGCGGCAGGGCGCCCCCGTCGTTCTTCAGGAGCACCTGCGACGCCGCGACCGCCTCGCGGGCGACCGCGCGGTGCTCGCTCGACCCGATGCGGGCCGCGCCGGTTCGATCCGCCCACGGGTTCTCGAACAGGCCGAGCTCGAACTTGGCGGTCAGGATCCGCGAGACGGCGTCGTCGATCCGCGACACGGGGATCTCACCGGCCTGGACGGCCTCGATCAGGCGGGTGTGGAAGCGCCGGTACTGGGTGGGCTCCATGGCCATGTCGACGCCCGCGTTGACGGACGCGACGATCTGGGCGCGGGTGGGGGAGTCCGACGCGCGCGGCGGGATCTGGTGGATGGCCTCCCAGTCGCTGACGACGAAGCCGTCGAAGCCCTGCTGCCCCTTGAGCCAGCCGGTGATCAGGTCGCGGTGCGCGTGCATCTTGACCGGGTTCCCGGTGCCGTCGTCGGTGAGGTCGACGCTGGAGTAGCTCGGCATGACCGAGCCGACGCCGGCCGCGACGGCGGCCTTGTACGGGGGCAGGCTGATCCTGCCGAGCTGCTCGCGGCTCTGGACGGTGATGCCCTGGTCGACGGTGTAGTTGCCCTCGCCCGTGCCGAACTGGGTGTCGCCGTCGGCGGCGAAGTGCTTGGCGGTCGCGAGCACGCCGGCCTCCTGGTAACCGCCGATCGCGGCGGCCCCGAGCGTGGTGGCCAGTTCGGGGTCCTCGCCGAAGGACTCGTAGGTGCGGCCCCAGCGGTCGTCACGGACGACGCAGACGCACGGCGAGAACGTCCACGGGATGCCGGTGGCGCGCGTCTCGACGGCCGTCACGCGGGCGGCCTCACGGACCAGCTCCGGGTCGCGCGTGGCGCCGAGGCCGATGTTGTGCGGGAAGATCGTGGCGCCGGCGAGGTTGTTGTGCCCGTGCACGGCGTCGACGCCGTACAGGATCGGGATCCCGAGACGGGTCGAGAGGGCCTGCCTCTGGAAGCCGTCGACCATGTCGGCCCAGCCCTGAGGCGTGTTCGTGCCGGGCGCCGAACCGCCACCCGACAGGACGGACCCCAGGCCGAGCTCCGCGATGTGCTGCGGGTTCCCGGCCAGGCTGCCGCGTTCGCCCTGGGTCATCTGACCGGCCTTCTCGGCCAGGGTCATGCGGGCGAGCAGATCGGCGACACGATCCTCGGTCGGCAGCTCGGCGTCGCGGTAGGCGGCGTCGCTCAGCGGAACGGCCGGTGCCGCGGCGGAGACGACGGCGGCCGGGGCGGCTCCGCGCTCGGCGCTCGTCACGCTCCCGGACGCCGGAGCGGCGACGATCCCGGCCGACGCGAGCGTGGCCGCGGCCAGGATCGCGGGGACGACGACGGCGCGGACGGGCTTCCCGGGTATCTGCCGGTGGCGATGTCCGGGCCGTGGCGACTTGCTGGTGCGGTGCATGACGTTCCTCTCGTCGGTGAGCGGACACGCGAACTGGCCGGCGTGCTCGTGATCGAGCCCGCCCGGGACGTCAGAATGGCCAGATCTTTACCTGGAATGGATAGAGAGCGCTCCACCAGTGCAGGCCATCCCACCGCCGGCCTCCAGGACCCGAAACGTTACGACGGGGAGACGGCTCACACAGGGCGCCGGAGTCACACACAGAACCGTCCGGAACAAACCGCAGGACGTCCTCCGTCCAGGTCTGGCATACCGTCGGCCCTCATAGTGGTCGGCGGACAAGGGCACCACCTGGCACCGCGCCACGCTCACCAACGGTGTCGCCACCGTGAACGCGCCCTCGGGCGCCGGCGTGATCGCCCTCCGCGCCGAGGCCACGGACGCCGCGGGCAACACGGTCAAGGAGACGATCCAGCGCGCCTACACGATCGGGTGATCCCGGCACGCCGGGTCGTGGGTCTCCCGCCGGAGCCCGCGACCCCGGCGAGACGCGTAGCGTGGGGCGGGTGAGGACCGTGACGCCGTTCGTCTCCGTGCAACGTGCCGAGAACCCCGGGCCGATGACCCTCGACGGGACGCGTTCCTACGTGCTGCGCGCACCGGGTTCCGAGAGTTCGGTGGTCGTCGACCCGGGGCCGGACCTGGGGCCACACCTCGATGCCCTCGCGGCAGCCGGCCCGGTGGAACTGGTGCTGATCACGCACCGGCACGCCGATCACACGGCGGGCTCCGCGGGGTTGCGCCACCGCACCGGCGCCCCGGTCCGGGCCATGGACCCCGCGCACTGCCTCGGCGCGGAACCGCTCCGCGGCGGCGAGCTGATCCGGGCGGCGGGCCTCCGCATCGAGGTCCTGGCCACCCCCGGCCACACCGGCGACTCGGTGTCGTTCGCGGTCACGGGCCCGACCAACGGCCTCACCCCGTTCCCGGAGACCGTCGTCCTCACCGGCGACACGGTCCTGGGCAAGGGCACCACGGTCATCGCCGAACCGGACGGCTCCCTCGGCGCCTACCTGGAGAGCCTCGATCTCCTGGAATCCGTCGCGGGCGAGTCGACGACGGGCCTCCCCGCCCACGGCGACCCCCTCCCCGACCTGGCAGCGGCGGTCCGCCTCTACCGGGCCCACCGCATCGACCGCCTCGAACAGATCCGCAAGGCCCTCAAGCACCTGGGGACGGACGACGCGATCCCTGACGGAGACCTCTCGACCCTGACGGACGACGTCGTCCGTGCCGTGTACGACGACGTCGACCCGTCGGTCCTTCCCGCCGCCCGCCAGAGCGTCCTGGCCCAGCTCCGCTACCTCCGCGGGGGGTTGTAAGCTAGGATCAAGTTACATAGACTTAATCCACATCAGGCACGCTACGGTGAGAGTTGTGCACACTGGCCATCCCGAACTGCTCCCGATCCTGCGTTCTCGCGTTCAGGGCAGCATCCTCGCTCAGACCTACCTCCGGCCCGATCGTGAGTACACGGTCGGCGAACTGACCGAGGCCGCCCACGCGACCCACGGCGCCACGTCTCGCGAGGTGAGCCGACTGGTGGAAGCGGGATTGCTCACTGACCGGCGCCTCGGGAACGTCCGCCTGGTCAGGCGAGGCGAGAGCAGCCGCCTGACCCGCCCGCTCACGGACCTCCTGATCGCGACCTTTGGCCCACTTCCGGTCCTCGAGGACGAACTGTGCGAGATCGACGGAATTGATCTAGCCTTTATCTACGGATCATGGGCTGCCCGATACGAGGGCGAGCCCGGACCTCCCCCGAACGACGTCGACGTGCTCGTCGTCGGTACCGCAGATCGCGATGTCCTGTACGACGTCGCAACGCGATCCAGCGAACGGCTCGGCGGGTTCGAGGTCAATATCCGGCGGATAAGGCCCGCTGCCTGGAACGCAGACAGTCCCGATCCGTTCGTCCAGTCGGTCCTCACGAGGCCACGGATCGACATCAGACCAGGCAAGGGAAAATCCAGGAATGCTTCGATGGGAACAGGGACGCGAGCACATCGACAGGATGATCAAGGAGCGCCACCTGCAGCGAGTACCAGCGAGTCGTGAACAGGCAGATTTCTTGCTCGAGCAAGCTCGCCTGCACGCCTCGGCAGCGCGCGACCTGGCGATGACAGACCCGGCCCTGGCCTACACGGCGCTGTACGACGCCGCACGGAAATCACTGGTAGCCGTCCTGGCGAACCAGGGCCTGCGTCCGACATCCAGTGGCGGCCACATCGCCACCCACGAGGCAGTCGCAGCGCAACTCGTACCTCCTCTCGGTCAGGTACTCCGCCCCTTCGATCTCATACGCCGGACCCGCAACCAGAACGAGTACCCGGACTTCGACGGGCCGCACGCAGAGAAGGACGACGTACTCGAGGACCTTCCCAAGGCAGAGAAGATCATCGACATGGCCGCACGTGTCCTGGACCAGATGCCGGTCTACTGAGGCGTGGGGAAGTGGAACATCAGAGGCTCTTGCCGTAGCAGAGCTGGTCGTCGCTGTCCGCCCATTTGCCGTAGGGCGGGATGCGGGTCCAGCCGAGTTTCTCGTAGAGGGCGACGGCTTCCGGTTGTCCCGTGCCCGTCTCCAGGACCAGCCGGGTCAGGCCCGCCTCCCGTGCCGCGGACTCCAGCTCCTCCATCAGGCGCTTCGCCAGGCCGCGGCGGCGGAAGTCCTTGACGACGAACATGCGCTTGAGCTCGCCGGTGGCCGGAGGGTGGTGGCCGCCGACGCCGTCGTCGGACAGCGAGACGTCGCGGATGCTGCCGCCCGCGGCGGCGACGTCGGCGACGCGGAGGACGATCGTCGCGGCGATCGTGGCCGGTTCGATGACTTCCTTGCTGTCCTCGTCGTTGCCGTAGCGTTCGGCGAGCTCGCGGACGGCGGCCTGGCGCAGGGCGACGGCGTCCGGGTGATCGAATGGCACCCGGACCGCCGTGAGCCGGCCGAACGTGGTGCCGGTCGTCATCGTCACGCGCGGACCAGGGACGCCAGGACCGAGCGGAAGAACTGCAGGCCGTCCGTGCCCGAGCGCGGCCCGTCGGCGCCCGCGGGGCCGAAGCCCGGTTCCACCGCGTGCTCCGGGTGCGGCATGAGGCCGACGACGTTGCCGCGCTCGTTCGTGATGCCCGCGATGTCGCGGCGGGAGCCGTTCGGGTTCCGGCCGTCGTAGCGGAAGACGACGCGGCCCTCGCCCTCGAGGCGGTCGAGCGTGGCGTCGTCGGCGACGAACTGGCCGTCCTGGTTCTTCAGCGGGATCGTGATCCTCTGACCCGTGGCGAACTCGTTGGTCCAGGCCGTATTGGCGTTGGTGACCTTGAGCGTCTGCTCACGGCAGACGAAGTGCAGGTGGTCGTTCTTGATCATCGAGCCCGGCAGCAGGTGGGCCTCGGTGAGGACCTGGAAGCCGTTGCAGATGCCGAGCACGGGCATGCCGCCGTTCGCGGCGTCCACGATCGAGGCCATCGCCGGGGCGAACCGGCTGATCGCACCGGCGCGCAGGTAGTCGCCGTACGAGAAGCCGCCCGGCAGCACGACGGCGTCGACTCCCTGCAGGTCCGCGTCCGCGTGCCACAGCGCGACCGGCTCGCCGCCGGCGAGCCGGATCGCGCGCGCCGCGTCGCGGTCGTCGAGCGTGCCCGGGAACGTGACCACGCCGATCCGGGCGCTGTTCAGCGTGCCCATCAGGCGGCCGGGGCGGTCGAGGCGTCGGACGCCGTCACCGACACGACGTCCTCGATGATCGGGTTCGACAGCACTTCCTCGGCGGCCTTCCGCGCCTGCTCGAGGATCTCCGGCGTGACCTCGCCGTCGACCTCGAGCTCGAAACGCTTGCCCTGCCGGACACCGCTGAACTGCGTGAAGCCGAGGCGCGGCAGCGCCCCGACGACAGCCTTGCCCTGGGGGTCCAGGATCTCGGGCTTGGGCATGACCTCGACGACGACGCGTCCCACGCGGGGCTCCTTGAATGACGTTGGGATACCGGGGCCGATTCTACTGGGAGGCACGCCCCGGGCGTCGCGGCGATTCACAAGTCACAACTGTGATGTTGGCCAAGGTTGTTGGCTGAGGCTATCGGTTGGCCCTCCGCCGACAGCGGGCCGGCGGTCAGCCGGCCCCCGGCCGCCGCCGGCCCTCAGGTCCCCAGCCCTCTCTCGACGCCGCCCGCGACCCGCACGGGCCCCCGTTCGCCCTCGCGGCCCAGCACCATCAGGACGCCCACCATCCGGGCCCGCACGCCGGCGTCGTCCGTGACCGTCGTGGCCCGCGCGCGCACCCACAGCTCGCGCCCGTCGGCGGCCCGCAGGCGGTGCTCCAGGTCCAGCGGCTCCGGCGCCCCCGCGAGCTGCTTCGCGATGGCCGACTGCACGGATCGCTGGTCGTCCGGGTGCACCCGCCCGGTCCATTCCTCGATGCCGGAGCCGACCGCGTCGCAGGGCAGCCCCAGCAGGGACTTCCACGTCTTCGAGTAGTAGACGTGACCCGTGGTGATGTCCCAGTCCCAGGTGCCCTCCAGGGCGACCTCCTCCACGAGCCGGTACCGCACCTGCCCGGCCCGCAGGTCGAGCGCGAGCGCCCGCTCCCGGGCGGCCATGTCCGCCAGCGCGGCCCGCTGGGTGCGCAGCGACACCAGGCGCGCCTCCCGGTCGAGCGCGACGGCGAGCATCGCCGCCCAGTGGTCGAACTTGTCGCGCGCGCTGGTCGCGTGCGTGTCGACGGCCCCGCCGATGAGCAGCAGCCCCCAGTCGCTGGTGTCGAACGTGACCGGGATCACGAACGCCATGCCGTCCGCTGAGTCCAGCAGCGCGCGGGTCGGGAACTGCGACACGGGCAGCTTCTGCCCCACGAGCGACCTGACCTGCGGCGACGTCGCCGTCGTTCCCACCACGGTGAGCAGCCGCGCGGGATCCGCGGCCGTCCCCGCCGGCGGGCGCGGCGCCGGGCCGTCGATCTCCCCGGCGTAGTCCGGCAGCCCCGGGCGCGGCACCTCGTCCGGCACGGGCGGATGCGCGAGCCGCTCGGCGGCGTCCGACCACAGCGCGAGGGTCGCCGGGCCCTGGTGGCCCTTCGGCAGCCAGCGCAGCGTCCGGATCGTGGCGGCGTCCGCGTGCAGCAGGCCCAGGTCGAGCTCGTACTGCTCGCCGATGGTCCGTTCCAGGCGGCCCGCGCGGGCCAGCAGGGTCTGCGTGCAGCCGGTGCTCACGGCGACGACGACGTCGGTCATCGCGCGCGCCACCGCGCGCCGGCGCGCCGTCGGCCCCGGGTCCCCGGAGGTCCGGCCCGTGCCCGCCTTGCGCGCCCGGGCGAGTTCCTCCTCGAGCTCCCGCAGCGCCGGGACCAGCTGTTCGAGCGCCTCCGGGTGCGGGCGCAGGGCCCGCGTGATGTCCGAGAGCGAGGCCAGCGCATCGGCGTCGGGCAGCAGCGCGAGGGTGTCCGCGCTGCGCACGATCCGCTGCACGCTGCGCATCCACGCCTCGACGCCCGGGGTCGCCCCCGCGCCGTCCAGCACGATCCCCGCGACGCCCGCCAGCCGCGCCCAGGACGACGCCGCCTCGTCGCCGCCCTGCACCAGGCCGACGCTCGGCTCGCGGCACCCGCACGACTCGCGCGTGATGAGGCTGGCCGCCGACAGGTGCCGCCCGCGCGGCCGCTCGCCCCGGATCTGGGCCACGAGCAGCGACACGGCGAGCTCGCCGACGCCGTCGTGGTGCGGGTCGACCGTCGCCAGCCGGGGCCGCATGCGCGCGCCCAGGTCGGAGTGGTCGAAGCCGATGACCGCCTGCCGCTTGGGCAGCGCGAGCCCGCTGACCTGCAGCATCCGCGTGAAACCGGCGGCGTTGCGGTCCGTCGCGGCGAAGGTCGCCGTCGTGGGCATCCCGGCGGCCAGGGCCTCGCGCGCGGCGGCCGCGCCCGACGCCTCCTGGTTGTCCGCGGCGTGGTAGACCCACTTGTTCTGCGGCTCGATGCCGTGATCGCGCAGCGTGGCCTGGTACGCCTCGAAGCGCTCCACGATGTCGGACTGCCGCAGGTTCCCCACGAAACCGATTTCGGTGTGTCCATGGCTCACAAGATGCTCGACCGCCGCTCGCGTGCCCCCCGCGTTGTCGGGCGCGACGGCGGGGGCCTGCGGCCCGGCCGCATGCTCCCCGACCAGCACCATCGGCCGCTCCTCGTTCCCCAGCCGCTCGATGGTGTCGGCGTCGACGGCCTGGGTCACGATGATCAGGCCGTCGGCGGCGTCGAGCCCCACGGGCACGCCGATGGGCGGCTCCTCGGGGAACTGCGCCCGCTCGAGATCCGCCGGATACGTCTGCACGACGACGACCCGGTGTCCCCCGGAGCGCGCCGCACGCGACACCCCGGCAAGCACCTTGCCGAAGTAGTGCCCTCCCACCACCGGCGACAACACTGCCAGTGAGTACTTGCCTCTTACGGATGTCATGGCTACACCCCGTCCTCGTCGACGCTGTGCAAAGTATGTGCTGACAGGGCATGCTACGGGAATGGTCTCGACGGCGCGACCGAATCATCACGAAGATTCTGAAAACCCGACCGGCAAGGGCGAAGTTCGGCCCTCACCCCGCCCCCGGGGCGCTCCATCGCGCCCCGGCGGCGGTAAACGGCGACCCACGATCGTGGACGTCGCACGGGCTGCGGGGGTGTCCACCGCGGTGGTCTCGTACGCCCTGAACGGGCGGCGCGGCGTCGCGGAGGTCACGCGCGAACGCGTGCTCCGGGTGGCCGACGAGCTGGGCTGGCGCCCCGCCACGGCCGCACGCTCGCTCCGCGCGGGGCCCGGCGCGGCCGCGCTCGTCGCGGTGCACGACGGCGCCGCGGGCGCACGGGCCGGCTCCACGCTCGACCTGGTCACCGCGGCCTCGGAGATCCTGGACGACGGCGACGTCACGCTCGCCGTGCACGCGGCCAGCAGCGTCGAGCACGCGGCGCACCTGATGCGCCGGTGGTGGGCCGAACGCCGGTACGCGGGCTTCGTCGTCACCGGCCTGCGGACCGAGGACGCGCGCCTGGCGGCCCTGCGCCACCTGCCCGCGCCCGTGGTCCTCATCGACGAGCCGCTGGTGCCGACGCCGGCCGCGTGGCGCAGCGTCGTGCTCGACGACGCGACCGCCTTCGCACAGGTCGGCGAGTTCCTGGCGGACCTGGGGCACCGGCGCGTGGCGATGCTGACCGGGGCGGAGGGACTGCTGGCCACGCGCCGTCGTGCCACCGCGATCCGCAGCGCGCTCGCCGGATCGGGCATCGAGTTCGACGCGGTGTCCGGCGACGGCGTGGATCGCGCCGCCGCGGCGGTGGGATCGCTCCTATCGTCCGGCAGCCGGCCCACGGCGGTCGTCACGGACGACGACGTCACCGCCGGGATCGTGCTCGACGTCGCACGCCGGCTCGACATCGCCGTGCCATGGCAGCTCTCGGTCGTCGCGGGCACGGACTCACCCGCGTGCCGGCTCACGACGCCGTCGCTCACGGCGGTGCCGTACCCGGTCCACGCCCTGGGCAACGCCGTCGGGCACGCGCTGCTCGGCGTGCTGCGCGCCGACGACGCGAAGGGCGAGAAGGCCCCGCAGACCAAGCCGGTCGACGTCGGAGGCCTGCTGATCCGCGGCTCCACGGCACCCCCCACCCCCTAGGCGGAGGTTTTCGCCGCCCTGCGGATCCGGGTACCTAAACGATTCGTCAGGTGTCGGCCAAAGATCCGACCGGGCAACGATTCGACAGCCGCCGCAGAAAGGCCTGCGGGGTGCGCGCGCCTGCCGGTCCCACCGATGAAGGAGGACCGGCGGCGCCGCCAAGAACGACCCGGGAGGTCATCGTGCAACGAAACAAGAGGCTGCGGGCGAGCGCCGCGGCCGGGGCCGCGGGGGCGCTCATCGCCGCGTCGGCAATGATCGCGGTAGCCACCGCCCCGACGGCATCGGCAGCCCTCGTCGACAACCCGTTCGTCGGCGCGAAGCAGTACATCAACCCTGACTGGCAGGCATCCGTGGACGGCGCCGCGGCGCAGGTGGCGGGCAGCAACCCGACCCTCGCGAAGCAGATGGCCGCCATCCGCACGCAGCCGACCTCGGTCTGGATGGACCGCATCCGGGCCATCGAGGGGACCGACCGCCAGCACGGCCTGAAGTGGCACCTCGACCAGGCGGACGCCCAGTCCGGCGGCGAGGCCCTGGTCTTCAACCTGGTCATCTACGACCTGCCCGGCCGTGACTGCTTCGCGCTCGCCTCGAACGGCGAGCTGCCCCCCACGGCCGAGGGCATGACGCGCTACAAGACCGAGTACATCGACCCGATCGTCGCGCTGCTCGACGACCCGGCCTACGACAACCTGCGGATCGTCGCGACGATCGAGCCGGACTCGCTGCCGAACATGGTCACCAACATGTCCGACCCGGACTGCAGCGTGTCCGCGCCGTACTACCGCGAGGGCGTGCAGTACGCGCTCAGCGAGCTGTACGAGGTCGGCAACGTCTACTCCTACATCGACGCGGCCCACTCGGGCTGGCTCGGCTGGGACGACAACGCCACCAAGATGGCGACCGAGTTCTCGAACGTGATCAAGGGCTCGCGGTACGGCTGGGCGTCGGTGGCGGGCTTCGTCACCAACACGGCGAACTCGACCCCGCTGGTCGAGCCCTACCTGACCGACCCGACCCTGCAGGTCGGCGGCGGCCAGGTGCGCTCCTCGAAGTTCTACGAGTGGAACTCGAACTTCGACGAGGTCGACTGGACCGCTCGCCTCTACTCGCTCATGACCGCGCAGGGCGCGCCGTCGAGCATCGGCATGCTCGTCGACACCTCGCGTAACGGCTGGGGCGGTTCGGCCCGTCCGACCAAGGTCTCGACGTCGACGTCGCTCGACACCTACGTGAACGAGTCGCGCATCGACCGCCGCACCCACCGCGGTGCGTGGTGCAACCCGTCCGGCGCCGGCATCGGCGAGCGGCCCACCGTCGCTCCGTCCGGCTACACGAGCTCGCACCTCGACGCCTACGTCTGGGTGAAGCCCCCGGGTGAGTCGGACGGCTCCTCCGAGGAGATCCCGAACGACGAGGGCAAGCGCCTCGACCGCATGTGCGACCCGACGTACTCCTCGGGCACGCTCGGCGGCAACCTGACGGGCGCCCTGCCCGGCGCCCCGCTCTCGGGCCAGTGGTTCCAGGCCCAGTTCGAGATGCTGGTGCAGAACGCCTACCCGGTGATCAGCCCGGACGGCACGGTCCCGTCGCCGTCGGTCTCCCCGTCGGTGTCCGCGTCGCCCTCGGTCTCCCCGTCGGCTTCCGCGTCGCCGTCGGTCTCCCCCTCGGTGTCCGCGTCGCCCTCGGTCTCCCCGTCGGTCTCGGCGTCCCCGTCGAACCCGGTCACCGGCAAGTGCTCCGCCGTCCTGCGGATCACGAACTCGTGGGGCGGCGGCTACCAGGCCGACGTCACCGTGACCGCGGGCTCCGCCCCGATCACGGGCTGGAAGGTCACGCTGCCCTCCGGCACCACCGTGAACCAGGTCTGGAACGGCACCCTGTCGGGTACGTCCGTCTCGAACGTCGGGTGGAACGGCAACCTCGGTGCCGGCGGCACCGCAGCGTTCGGCTTCATCGGCAACGGCACGGCCCCGACCGCGGGCGCCCTGACCTGCGCCTGAGCCTGACCCGCTGAGCTCCACCCGCAAGACCGGCACGATGGTGCCGCAGCAGTGAAACCCCGCGCGGGGGAGCGTCGCCGGACGGCGACCTCCCCCGCGCGGCTCGTGTCCGGGACCGTCCGGTCCCCCGGGCACCGCCCTCGGGCTCCCGGCCCGTGCCGGGCAGCACGAGGGAAACCCCGCAACAGAAAGTAAGGAGTCTCCGATGAGACTGCATCACGCCCCGGGCATCGTCGCCCGGGCGGTGGCCGGACGGGCCGCCCGGCTCGGCACGGCGGCCGTAGCCCTCGCGGCGGTCGCCGTCGTCGGCCTGACCGGGCCCGCCGCCTCCGCGGCCGGCGCGGCGAGCGCCGCCCTGCCCGCCGCGGGAGTCGCCGCGGCGGCACCCGCCGCCTCCGGCGACGACTGGCTGCACACCAGCGGCAACAAGATCGTCGACGCCGCCGGCAAGGAGGTGAAGCTGACCGGCGCCAACTGGTTCGGCTTCAACGCCGGCGAGCGCGTGTTCCACGGCCTGTGGTCGGGGAACATGGACAAGATCACCAGGAGCATGGCCGACCGCGGCATCAACACCGTGCGCGTGCCGATCTCGGTGGAGCTCCTCACGGAGTGGAAGGCCGGGACCTACAAGCCGATCAGCGTCAACACCTACGCGAACCCCGAGCTGGAGGGGAAGAACAGCAAGCAGGTGTTCGACCAGTTCCTGAGCCTGTGCGAGAAGTACGGCCTCAAGGTCGTGCTGGACGTGCACTCGGCCGCCGCGGACAACTCGGGCCACATCCACCCCGTGTGGTGGAACGCGAGCTTCACGACGGAGCAGTTCTACCAGGCGTGGGAGTGGGTGGCGACGACGTACAGGAACAACGACACGATCGTCGGCGCCGACATCAAGAACGAGCCCCACGGCAAGGCCGACGAGACGCCGCGCGCGAAGTGGGACGGCTCGACAGATGCCGACAACTGGAAGCACGTCGCGGAGACGGCGGCCCAGCGCATCCTGGCGATCAACCCGAACCTGCTGATCTTCGTCGAGGGCAACGAGACCTACCCGAAGGACGGCGTCTCCTGGTCCTCGACCGACAAGACGCAGTACCACAACACCTGGTGGGGCGGGAACTTCCGCGGCGCCCGGCAGCACCCGATCGACCTGGGCGCGCAGCAGGACCAGCTCGTCTACAGCCCGCACGACTACGGGCCCCTGGTGTTCGAGCAGCCGTGGTTCAAGGGTGAGTGGTCGCGCGCGACCCTCGAGCGGGACGTGTGGGACCCGAACTGGCTCTACCTGCACAAGGAGGGCACCTCGCCGCTGCTCATCGGCGAGTGGGGCGGGTTCATGGACGGCGGCCCGAACGAGAAGTGGATGCAGGCGATGGCGGACCTCATCGTGGACCGCGGCCTGAGCCACACGTTCTGGTGCCTCAACCCGAACTCGGGTGACACGGGCGGGCTGCTGCTCAACGACTGGGCGAGCTGGGACGAGGAGAAGTACGCGCTGCTGAAGCCGACGCTGTGGCAGAGCGGCGGGAAGTTCGTCTCGGCCGACCACCAGGTGCCGCTGGGCGGGGCCGGCTCCACCACCGGGATCTCGGTGACGGAGCTCAACGGCGGCACGGTGCCGTCGCCCAGCGCGACGCCGTCGTCGTCCCCGACGCCGAGCGTGACGCCGACGGCGTCGCCCTCGGTCAGCCCCACGGGCGGGACCGGTGCGTGCACCGCCGCCTACCGGGTCGTGAACTCGTGGTCCGGCGGCTTCCAGGCCGAGGTCACGGTCACGGCCGCGGCTGCGAGGTCGGGCTGGACGACGACGTTCACGCTGCCGAGCGGGGTCACGATCGGCAGCCTGTGGAACGGGACGATGTCGGGGACCTCGCCGGTGACGGTGAAGAACCTGGCGTGGAACGGGAACATCGGACCTGCTGCGTCGGTGACGTACGGGTTCCAGGCCAGCGGGTCGGCGCCTGCTGCTCTGGCGGTGAGCTGCGCCTGACGTCGCGGCGCGGACGCGACGACGACGGAACGACGTCGTCGCGTCTGCGCCGAGGGTCAGACCGGGGTGGTCAGGGTGCCCGCGGCCGCCTTGGCCGCGATGTCGGTGCGGTGCCGGGAGCCCTCGAGGTCGATCTTCCCGACGGCCTCGTAGGCCTTGTCCCGGGCTGACGTCAGGTCGGGGGCCAGGGCGACCACGGAGAGGACCCGGCCGCCCGCGGAGATCAGGGTGCCCTCGTCGTCGAGGGCGGTGCCGGCGTGGAGGACGTGGACGCCGTCGGCGGCCTCCGCCTCGCCCAGGCCGGTGATCGGGTCGCCCGTGCGGGACGACGCCGGGTAGCCGGCGGAGGCGATGACCACCGTGACCGCGGCGTCGTCGCGCCAGCGGAGCGGGGGCAGGGCGGCGAGCTCGCCGCGGGCGGCGGCGCGCATGACCACGCTCAGGGGGGTGATCAGGCGGGCCAGGACCGACTGGGTCTCCGGGTCGCCGAAGCGGGCGTTGAACTCGACCACGCGCAGGCCGCGTGAGGTGAGGGCGAGGCCGCAGTAGAGGATGCCGCTGAACGGGGTGCCGCGGCGGGCCATCTCGTCGACGGTGGGCTGGGCGACGCGGGTCACGACCTCGTCGACCAGGCCTTCGGGGGCCCAGGGGAGCGGGCTGTAGGCGCCCATGCCGCCGGTGTTGGGGCCCTCGTCGCCGTCGAAGATCCGCTTGAAGTCCTGGGCGGGGGCGAGCGGGACGACCGTGGTGCCGTCGCAGACGCAGAAGAGCGAGACCTCGGGGCCGTCGAGGTATTCCTCGATCACGACGCGGCCTTCCTCGCCGCGGGCCTCCAGGGCGTCGCGGGCGTGGGCGAGGGCGGCGGCGCGGTCGTCGGTGACGACGACGCCCTTGCCGGCCGCGAGGCCGTCGTCCTTGACGACGTAGGGGGCGCCGAAGGCGTCGAGCGCCGCGGCGACCTCGTCGAGGTCGGTGCAGACGTGGGCCATCGCGGTCGGGACGTTCGCGGCGGCCATGACCTCCTTCGCGAACGCCTTGCTGCCCTCGAGGCGGGCGGCCTCGCCGCCCGGGCCGAAGACGGCGAAGCCGGCCTCGCGCAGCGCGTCGCCGACCCCGGCGACGAGCGGCGCCTCCGGGCCGACGACGACGAGCTCCGCGCCGATCTCCTGCGCGAGAGCCGTCACGGCGGCGCCGTCGCTCGCGTCCACCGCGTGCAGCGTGGCCCGGGCGGCGATTCCGGGGTTGCCCGGCGCGGCGTGGAGCTCGTGAGCCTCGCCGGACGCCGACTCGGCGGCGAGGGCATGGACGATGGCGTGCTCACGGGCCCCGGGCCCGACGACGAGGATCTTCACGGACCCCGAGTCTACGGCGGTTGGCTCAGCGAGGGTGGATCAGGTCGTGGACCGGGATGATCTGGTCGCGCGCCGGGCCGACGCCGATGGCGGAGATGCGGGTTCCCGACATCTGCTCCAGGGCGTCCACGTAGGTGCGCGCGTTCTTCGGGAGGTCCGCCAGGCTGCGGGCGGTGGAGATGTCCTCCCACCAGCCGTCGAACTCCTCGTAGATCGGCTTGGCGTGGTGGAACGCCGTCTGGTCCGTGGGCATCTCGTCGTGGCGGACGCCGTCGACGTCGTAGGCGACGCAGACCGGGACCTTCTCCATGCCGGTGAGGATGTCGAGCTTGGTCAGGACGAGGTCGGTGAGGCCGTTGACGCGCGCGGCGTACCGGGCGATGACGGCGTCGTACCAGCCGCAGCGGCGCGCGCGGCCCGTGGTGACGCCGTACTCGCCGCCCTGCTTGAGCAGGAACTCGCCCTTGTCGTCGAACAGCTCCGTGGGGAACGGGCCCTCGCCGACGCGCGTCGTGTAGGCCTTGATGACGCCGATCACCGAGTCGATCCGGGTGGGGCCGACGCCGGAGCCGGTGACCGCGCCGCCCGCCGTCGCGTTGCTGCTGGTGACGAACGGATAGGTGCCGTGGTCGATGTCGAGCATGGTGGCCTGGCCCGCCTCGAACAGGACGTTCTTGCCCTCGTCGAGCGCCTTGTTCAGCACGACCGACGTGTCGGTGACCATGGGCCGCAGCCGCTCGGCGTGGCGCAGCAGCTCCTCGACCACCTCGTCCACCTCGACGGCGCGGCGGTTGTAGACCTTCACGAGCAGGTGGTTCTTCTGGTCCAGCGCACCCTCGATCTTGGCACGCAGGATCTTCTCGTCGAACAGGTCCCACATCCGCAGGCCCGCGCGGCTGATCTTGTCCGCGTACGCGGGCCCGATCCCGCGTCCGGTGGTGCCGATGCGGCGCTTGCCGAGGAACCTCTCGGTCACCTTGTCGATCGTGCGGTGGTAGGGCGCGATGACGTGCGCGCTGCCGGAGACCAGCAGCCGCGAGACGTCCACGCCGCGCGCCTCGAGCGCGTCGAGCTCCTCGAACAGCACGTCGATGTCGACGACGACGCCGTTCGCGATCACCGGCACGACTCCCGGCGACAGGATCCCGGAGGGCAGGAGGTGCAGGGCGTACTTCTCGTCGCCGATGACCACGGTGTGACCCGCGTTGTTCCCGCCGTTGAACTTCACGACATGGTCGACGCGCGAACCCAGGAGATCCGTCGCCTTCCCCTTGCCCTCATCGCCCCACTGGGCACCGACGAGCACCACGCCTGGCATGGATTTCCCACCTTCTCGGGAGTGTGTTGAGCGTCCGTGAGTTTACCCGGGGACACCGGCACGAGGGGCGGACACGACACGACGCGGACACGCGCATGGTCAGCGGGCGCCGGCGACCAGTCCCCGCACCTCGTCCACGGAGGACCCGGAGTCCACCAGGAACTGGGCGCAGCGCTCCTGCTCCGCGGTCTCGCCGATCCGGCCGGCCGCGTCGGAGAGGGCCAGGAGCGCGCGCAGGAAGCCCTGGTTCGGCACGTGGGCGGCCGGGACCGGGCCCTGGCCGCGCCAGCCCGCGCGGCGCAGCGCGTCGAGCCCGCGGTGGTACCCGGTGCGGGCGTAGGCGTACGCCTCGACCGCCGCGGCGCCGCCCGGGGCGGTCGAGGCGAGGGCGCGCTCGGCCAGCACGGCCCACGCGAGGGACGACGCCGGGTGGTCGGCCGCGACCGCGGCCGGGTCCTCACCGGCCTCGATCCGGGTGCGGGCGGCGGCGAGATCGTCCGGGAGCTCGACCGGAGCGGGGCCCGCGAGCAGGTTGTCATGGCTCATGAGGACATTCTCCCTCGTGCGGGCCCAGGCTGGTCCACATTTCCCGGACGCTTCGGATCCGGGCGAATTCTTCCACTCAGCCGGTGGGATCGGCGATCTGTGGTTACGCTCGTGAGCATGATCGAGATCGCGACGTCACCGACGACGACGACTCTCGTGATCGCCGGTGAGCTCGACCTGTCCGAACGGGACCAGTTTCCCGGCATCGCGGCGCGAGTCGTCGGCCTGCGCCGTCAGCTCCTGGTGATCGACATGTGCCGGGTCACGTTCATGGACTCGACCGGGGCGGCGTTCCTCATCTCGCTCGCCGATTCCGGCGCGAAGCGCGGGGGCGCCACCGTGATCAAGGGTGCGGCGGAGCGGGACCTCTTCGTCCTGGAGGTGTGCGGCGCCATGGACCTGTTCCGGATCGACGGCGAGCACCACTGCGAGCCGGTGACCCCGGCCACGGGGTTCCACGTCGTCACACCGCGGATGATCGCCGCGGACAGAACGAGGCGCCGCGCGATCTGAGCGCGTGTTCTCACAGAAGCAGCCGGTCCCCGGCCGCCGGTGCGAAGCGTTGCGGCGGCCGCCCGCAGGCGAGGTACGAGCCGAGGGCGGCCGCCGCCCGGCGGCCCGGGAAAACACCATCAGTTCGCGGCCAGGTCCTCGTCCACGATCTCCAGCAGGTCGCCGATCCGGGTGACCTCCAGCAGAAATCGCACCGTCGGCGGCGCACGGAGCACGCGCACCTTGTGCGGGCTCCGGCTCGCGAGACGGGCGAGGAACGCCACACCCGAGGAATCCATGAAGGTGACGTGATGCGCATCGATCTCGACAGGAAGGCGGGAGCCCTCTGCCTCGGTGATGGCGTTCTGCAGCTCGCCGGCGATCTTCGCGTCGATCTCGCCTGCGAGCACGAGCCGGGAGCGCTGATCCACGGTGAGGACATGGACACTCGCCGGTTCGCCGTACTCGGGCTGGGCGTTCGAGTCGTTTCGGTCGTCCTGCACGGTTCTCCTCCCGAGGCGATCGGCTCCGGTTACGGCTTCGGCTGGGCTGCCATCGGCTCTGGTGACGTCATTGAGATGATAGAGGTTCGGCGTTCGCCTCTCCGACGGTCCCAATCTACGGTTGAATGTCCTGTCGGAACAGACGTCGGGCACGGATTGTCGAAAGGGGGGTCTGATGATAGGCAACTTGTCCTGGTCGGTCCCCCCTGAGGGTCCAGGCCAGGGTCGCACACCGCAGGTCCCGGCGCCCGGCGCCGCCACCCCGGCGTCGTCCGCCCGGGAACCGGGCGCGCCCGCCGGCGCCCCCGGCCGCACCCCGCCCCTGTCGGCCACGCGCCCGTCGGTCCCCCCGGGACTGCCGACGGCGACGCCGGCCGCGCCCGCACCGCCCGACCCCGGCGCACGCGCGCCCGAACCCGCCCGGCACCCCCTGAGCGCGCCACCGCGCACCGACCCGCCCCGGGCCCGCCGCCCGATGCCGCCGTCGATCGGCGAGCTGCTGCTGCGCGGCGCCGCGACGATCGGCGTGCCGGTGTTCGTGGCCGGGCGGTTCGAGGACGGGATGCCGCTGCTCTGGGCCAACGAGGCGTTCGAGAAGCACGCCGACGTGCGCTTCTCCGACGTCGCCGGGCGCCCGCTGTCGATCCTCGGGGACCGCCTTGGCACCCCGGAGGAGTCCGCGAGGATGCGCGAGCAGCTGGCGGCCGGCGAGGAGGTGCACATGATGGTGCGCTCGGCCCCGCGCGGCGGCGTGGCGGGCTGGGCGCAGGTCTCCCTCACCCCGGCCCGCGCGGGTCACGACGACCGGGTGACGCACTGGATCGGCATCGGCGTCGACGTCTCCGAGCACATGGAACGCCAGGCCGCGCACCTCGCGACCCTCACGGCGCAGCACCGCCAGCGCGAGGACAGCGACCTCATCACGCAGACCACCGAGCTCCTCGCGGACCTCGAGTACCCGTACGCCCTGCGGGACATCGCCGAGCTGCTCGGCCACGTCGTGCGGTGGGCCGGGTTCTACGTGAACGACGACGGCCTGATGCCGGCCGAGGGCATCGACGTGAAGAACCCGCCCTCGGGCCGCGGGCGGCGGCACGCACGCTACGTCGCCGGGGACGACCAGTCCCGCGGCGGCACCGGGCACCGCGGCGTCCAGGACCAGCTCGGCGACGCGACGTCGTCGGGCGACGCGACGCCCACGCCCGGCCGGCTGCTCGAGATCGTGGACGACGTCCAGAGCCTGCTGGACGGGCAGGGCGACGAACCCGTCGCCCTGCACCTGGACATCCCGCACGCGCAGTACTCGGCGTCCGGCTGGCTGCAGCGGGATCTCACCCGCCGCCTGTCGGAGGAGATGGACGGCGTGCCGCGGACGGTCGTGGTGCATCCCGTCGCCGGGCGGAAGTCCACGCTCGGCCTGCTGGTGGTGTGGCTCGAGGACGCCGGGGACGCCGCGCAGCTCTACGACGGCACCGAGGAGTCGGAGGAGGTCCGGGCGGTGCTCGAGGTGGTCGCGCGCCGGGCCGGGAACGCGATCGACAACGCGCGCCTGTACGCGCGCGAGCACCGCCTCGCGGAGACGCTGCAGCGCGCCATGCTGCCGGAGCAGGCCGACGTGCCGGGCCTGGACGTGTGGACCTACTACGCGCCCAACGCGGAGCACGCGCAGGTGGGCGGGGACTGGTACGACATCCTGCAGATCTCGGCGGACGTCGTGGGGCTGGTGATCGGCGACGTCGTCGGGCACGACGTCGAGGCGGCGGCCACGATGGGGCAGCTGCGGTCCGTGGTGCGGTCCTACGCGTTCGAGATGAGCGCGCCCGGCAGCGTGCTGCAGAAGGTCGACCAGCTCGTGGCCGGGATGGGCATCCCCCGGTCGGCGAGCATGGTCTACGCGACGCTGCTCAAGAGCGAGTCCGGCAGCCAGTCGATCGAGTACTCGCGTGCCGGGCACCTGCCGCCGCTGCTGCTGCGTGGCGGCGAGGTGGTCACGCTCGACGAGGGCGGCGGGGCGCTGGTGGGGTTCGGCTCGCGGGAGCGCACCACCGGCAGCTACGATCTGCTGCCCGGCGACACGCTGCTCTTCTACACGGACGGCCTGATCGAGCGGCGCGACCGCTCGCTGCGGATCGGGCTGGAGAAACTGCTGGAGACGGCGGCGGCGATCCAGTCCAAGGACGCCGCCGGGGTCGGCGAGGAACTGCTCGCCCGGCTCGCGGACAAGCCCGAGGACGACGTCGCGATCGTCGTCGTGCGCCTTCCCGATCCGGAGGGCGACAAGGCCGAGCCGAGCCTGTCCCCGCGGTGGCGGCGGTGGATGCTGCCGAGCGAGCCGTCGTCGATCGGGCGGGCCCGGCACGCGGTGCTGCGCACCTGCCAGGCGTGGGGCGTGGAGGAGTCGGCGCAGGCGGAGCTGGTCGTGTCGGAGCTGGTGGCCAACGGTGTGCTGCACGGCTGGGGGCACATCACGCTGCGGCTCTACGACACGGGCGAGGGTCTGCGGATCGAGGTCGAGGACTCCAACCCGGCCCCGCCGGTGGCGACGGACGGGCACCCGAACCGGCTCGGCGGCTTCGGGATGCAGATCGTGGAACGCCTGGCGGAATGGGGCTGGCGCCCGGCGGGCACGGGCAAGCTGGTCTGGGCGAAGCTCCGCGACCAGGCGAAATAGCCGCCCGGTCGCGGAGCCGCGGGTCAGTCCGACCAGGTCACTTCATCTTGGTGCCGGCGCTGCGCAGCTGCTGGCAGGCCTCCAGGATACGGGCGGCCATGCCGGCCTCGGCCAGCTTGCCCCAGGCGCGCGGGTCGTAGGCCTTCTTGTTGCCGACCTCGCCGTCCACCTTCAGGACGCCGTCGTAGTTCTTGAAGAAGTGGTCGGCGACCGGACGGCTGAACGCGTACTGCGTGTCCGTGTCGATGTTCATCTTGATGACGCCGTTGTCGACGGCCTCGGCGATCTCCGCCTCCGTCGAGCCCGAGCCGCCGTGGAAGACCAGGTCGAACGGGTTCTCCTTGCCGATCTCGGCGCCGACGGCCTTCTGGATCTCGGCCAGGATCGACGGGCGCAGCTTCACGGCGCCCGGCTTGTAGACGCCGTGCACGTTGCCGAACGTGAGGGCCGTCAGGTAGCGGCCCTTCTCGCCGGCGCCGAGGGCGCGGACCGTGGCCAGGCCGTCCTCGGGCGTGGTGTACAGCTTCTCGTTGATCTCGGCCTCGTGGCCGTCCTCCTCGCCGCCGACGACGCCGACCTCGATCTCGAGGATCGTCCGCGCGGCCTGCGAGAGCTCCAGCAGCTCGGCCGAGATGACGAGGTTCTCGTCCAGCGGGACCGTCGAGCCGTCGTACATGTGCGACTGGAAGGTCGGGTTCTGGCCGTTCTTGACCTGCTCCGCCTCGATGGCCAGCAGCGGCTTCACCCAGGAGTCGAGGTTCTCCTTGACGCAGTGGTCCGTGTGGATCGCGATGTTCACCGGGTAGCCCTTGGCGACCTCGGTGGCGTACGCGGCCAGCGCCAGCGACCCGGCGATGCGGTCCTTGACGGTCGCGCCCGAGCCGTACTCGGCGCCGCCGACCGACACCTGGATGATGCCGTCGGACTCGGCCTCGGCGAAGCCGCGCAGCGCGGCGGTGATCGTCTGCGACGACGTGATGTTGACCGCGGGGTAGGCGAACTTGCCGGCCTTGGCCCGGTCGATCATCTCGCCGTAGACCTCGGGGGTTGCGATGGGCATCTGCTCCAGCTCCAAATTTCTCGTGGTGTGGGGCGGCCGTCGCTTCCGCGGTCCTTGGTCCGCCCGGGTATGCAACCCCGATCTTATGCGCGGCGCGTGACCGGGGTCCCGGCGTTCCGCGACAAGAACATGACGCCTGGTTTGCCGTTCACGGCCACCGGGCCGGTCCCTCACAGCCAGCGCGCCGCCCACCGGTGCATCGCGATCGCCGCGGCGGCACCCGCGTTGATCGACCGCGTCGACCCGTGCTGCGTGATGTGCAGGACGACGTCGCAGGCCGCCTGTGCCTCGTCGGTCAGCCCCGTGGACTCCTGCCCGAACAGCAGCACGCAGCTCGCCGGGAGCTCGTACCCCTCGATCGGGACGGAGCCGGGGACGTTGTCGATGCCGACGACGGGCGTCGCGGCACCCGCGGCCCACTCCGCCAGGGACGCGACGTCCGGGTGGTGGTGCACGTGCAGGTACCGGTCGGTGACCATGGCGCCGCGGCGGTTCCACCGGCGCCGGCCCACCACGTGCACGCCCGCGGCGTTGAACGCGTTGGCGGTGCGCACCACCGACCCGATGTTGAGGTCGTGCGCCCAGTTCTCGATCGCCACGTGCAGCTGCCGGCCGGCGGGCCGGCGCGCGTCCATGTCCGCGACGATCGCCTCGACGGTCCAGTAGCGGTAGTGGTCGGCGACGTTGCGGCGGTCCCCCGCGGCGAGCAGCTCGGGGTCGTAGCGGGGATCGGGGCGGCGCCCGCCGTCGTCGTCGGACACGGTGGGCCACGCCTCGGGACCGCCGGGCCACGGCCCGACACCGACCGGCTGGCCGGCGGTTGCGGCCGCGACGGCCGGTTCGGGCGCGGCGGCCGGGTCGGCGGTTGCCGGTTGGCCGGCGGCCGCCGGGGCGGTGTGACCAGCCGGTACGGCACCGTCCGGTGCGGCGCGCCCGGCGCCGTCGTCGTCGGATTGCATGCGCCCATTGTGCGCACGCCGTCCGTACAGGACCCGACCGTCCAGCCGATACCCTGGGCGCGTGCTCATCGACGCCACCTCCCAGCTCGCCGCCGTGCCGACGCCGATGCTGCTCGGCCTGGACTGGATGGACCCCGACTGGCTGATCGAGAAGTTCGGGGACGCGGCGCTGATCGGCATCGCGCTCGTCATCTTCGTCGAGACGGGTCTGCTGTTCCCGATCCTGCCGGGCGACTCGCTGCTGTTCACGGCGGGCGCGCTCGTGGCGCAGGGCACGCTGCAGATCAACATCGCGCTGCTGTGCGTGATCCTGTTCGTCGCGGCGTTCGCGGGTGACCAGGTGGGCTACATGATCGGCCGGAAGTTCGGCCCGGCGCTGTTCGACAAGCCGGACTCGAGGCTCTTCAAGCGGTCGTACATCGACCAGACCAACGCCTACTTCGACAAGTACGGCGGCCGCACGATCATCGTCGCGCGGTTCGTGCCGATCGTGCGGACGTACGCCCCGGTGGCGGCGGGCGTGGGGCGGATGCCGTACCGGCACTTCCTCACGTACAACGCGATCGGCGGCCTGCTGTGGGCGGTGGGCGTGACGATGCTCGGGTTCGCGCTGGGCAACATCCCGTTCGTCAAGGAGAACATCGAGGCGCTGCTCATCGTGATCGTGCTGATCTCGGTGCTCCCGATGGCGTTCGAGCTGTGGAAGCAGCGGCGCGAGGCGAAGGCCGCCGCGGGCGACGACGCCGAGGCGCCGGCCGGGCCGCCGCGGCACTCGCGCGGCTGAGCGGGGACGAGCGGGGACGAGCGGGGACGAGCGGGGACGAGCATCGGAATTGTCCGCGCCCGCAGCCGTGAGGCCGGAGGACTCCGGCAGAACGGATGTGCCCCGGCAGCATGTCGCTGCTCGTCGGTGAGTCGGCCCGCTACCTCAGCGTCTCGCACCGGGTCACTGAGCCAGCCCGCTCCGGCCGCGTCTCACGCCGCGTCGTTGAGCCGGCCCGCCGCCTCAGCGTCTCGCACCGCGGCACTGAGCCGACCCGCACCGGCGGCCCCTCACTCCGCGTCAGTGAGCCAGCCCGCCACGGCCTGTGCCGTCTCCCGATCCTTGCCGCGCAGGTCGTGGGCACCCGGGAGGGTGATGCGCGTGACCTCGCCCGGAATGGTGGCCGTGTGCTCGGCGAGCTCCTCCGGGGTGCCGAACGGGTCCTTGTCGCCCGAGACGAACAGCACCGGGACCGTCAGCTCGCCGAAGTGGTCCACCCGCAGGTTCCCGGGTTTACCCGGCGGGTGCAGCGGGTAGCTCAGCAGCACGAGGCCCGCCGCCGGAAGGCCCTCCGCGACCGCCATCGAGCACATCCGGCCGCCGTAGGAACGTCCGCCGAGCAGGAGCCGGTCCGTCGTCGTCCCGAGTTCCTCGGCGAAGGCCGCGGCCTCCTGCACCAGGTGGGCAACGGCGACCGGCGGCCGGTCCGGCATCCGCTTCCCCGCGATCCGGTAGGGAAAGTCGACCCGCCGGACGGCCACCGCCGGCTCCAGCGCCGCGAGCGCCTCCTCCACGGCGACCAGCGTGTGATGGTCCCGCGAGGCCCCGGCCCCAGGCGTCAGCAGCACTCCCGCAACATCCATCCCCCCATCCTGAGCCATCCGGATGCGACCGGCCGCCTGCGGAGCGAGGTCGGTAGTCTGCGGAGCGGGGTCGGCCGAAAGTCGAGAAGTCGGCCCCTCGGGGAGCCGACCGCACCGACATCCGACCGACCGCACGACATAGTGCCGTCCGCACGACGATTTACAGTGCGGTCATGGGTATCGCACTGATCACCGGCGGGTCCGCCGGGCTTGGGCTGGAGTTCGCCTGGCAGCTCGCCGCTGCGGGGCACGACCTCGTGCTGGTCGCGCGGAACGAGGAACGCCTCGCGGAGGTCGCCGCACGGATCCGCGAGGTCACGGACGTCCGGGTGGAGGTTCTCCCCGCCGACCTCTCCGTGCCCGACGACGTCGAGCGGGTCGCGGACCGGCTCGCCTCCACGGGCGAGGGCGGCACCCCGGCCGCCGTCGGCCTGCTCGTCAACAACGCCGGCTTCGCCACGTCCCGCGACTTCACCCGCAGCCGCGCCACCACCGAGCTGCGCGGCGTCGACGTCATGGTGCGCGCCGTCGTCCGCCTCAGCCATGCGGCCGTCCAGCAGATGGTCCCGCGCGGGCGGGGCGCCGTGCTCAACGTCGCCTCCGTCGCCGCCTTCACCGCGGGCGGCACCTACGCCGCCGCCAAGGCGTACGTGGTCACGTTCACCGAGGGCCTCGCGATCGACCTCAAGGGCACCGGCGTCACCGCCACCGCCGTCTGCCCCGGCTTCACGCACACCGAGTTCCACGAGCGCGCCGGCATCCCCGAGTCGAGCGTCCCCGGCTGGGGCTGGCTCGACGCGCCGTTCGTGGTGAAGCAGGCGCTCGCCGACGTGCGCCGCGGCGTCGTCGTCTCCACGCCGTCGCTCCGGTACAAGGCGGCGTCGGTCGCGCTGCGCGCGCTCCCGCGCTGGGGCGTCCGCGCGCTCGGCAAGCTGTAGACACCCGACGGCGGCAGGCAACGTCCGACGACGGCGGGCGGAGACTAGAGCTCCGGACGGCGGGCGGCGCTGGCGGTGGCCCGGCAACGGGCGACCAACGGCGCCGGACGGCAGGCCGGAACGGCGGGCGGCAGCCCCCGGCAGACCCGAACGGTGGGTGGCGACCCTCGACGGCAACGGCGTCCGACCACGTCGGGCGGCGACCCTCGACGGCAAACGGTGTCCGACCACCTCGGGCGGCGACCCATAGCGACGGGCGGACGGCGGGCGGCAGGCCGCGGCTGCCGTTACAGCCAGCCGACCTTCTTGAAGATGCGCCAGAACCCGATCCCCGCGCCCAGCATGATCAGCAGCGCCAGCGGGTAGCCGAACGTCCAGTGCAGCTCGGGCATGTGGTCGAAGTTCATGCCGTAGATCGACGCGACCATCGTCGGTGCGAACAGGATGGCCGCCCAGGACGAGATCTTCTTGGCTGCCTCGGCCTGCTGCACGCCCACCTCGGACAGCCGCCGCATCTCGTCGTTCTGCTCCTGCGCCACGAGGGTGGAGTGGGCGTTCAGGGCGTTGGCGAGCAGGAGACGCAGGTGGTCGGCGGCGTCGGCGTACCGGATCGCGTGGTCCAGGACGTTGCGGAAGTTCTGCCGCAGCTCGACCGGCTTGCCGGCGTCCTTGGCCATCGGGCGGAGCATGTCCACGACCGGATGGATGGCCCGCTGCAGGGCGATCACCTCGCGGGTCGCCTCGTAGATGCGCCGGGAGACCTGGGGATCGCGGGAGAAGAGGTCGTCCTCGACGTCGTCCACCACACGGCGCAGCCGCGCGACCACCGGACGGTACGTGTCCACGACGGCGTCGAAGAGCGAGAAGAGCACGGCGCCCGGACCGCTCCGCAGGAGGTCCGCGTCCAGGGCCGCCTGCAGGGTCTCGACGCGCGGCACCTTCGAGCGGCGGATCGTGATCGCGTAGTCGGGGCCGATCCAGGCGTGCACCTCGCCGAACTCGATGCGGTCGACGAGCCCGTCGCCGTCGTCGTCGACCGTCCGTGCGGGGTGCAGGACGACGAACATCGACTCGTCGTACAGCTCCGTCTTGGGGCGCTGATGGGCGCGGACGGAGTCCTCGACGGCCAGCGCGTGGACGCCGAACTCCTTGGCGACGTCCTCGATCTCCTCCGTGGACGGCCAGGCGAGATCGACCCAGGCGAGCCCGCCGCCGCTCCGGGCGACCTCGTGGGCCTGGGCCAGCTCGACGGGCTCGGTGCGCCGCCGTCCGTCGTCGTACACGGCGATGTCCATGATGGTCACAGAGTGAACCCTGGCAGACGGCGGCCGCAATCCGAAAAGGCGCCCGCGGCGGTGACCGCGGGCGGGGCGCCCCCGCGTCCGTCCCACGTAGGCTTGGCCGCGTGAGCACTGACTTCTCCCCGACTCCCCGCGAGCAGCTGATCGACCTCATCAAGGAGCTCGCCGTCGTGCACGGCAAGGTCACGCTGAGCTCCGGCCGCGAGGCGGACTACTACGTCGACCTGCGCCGCGTGACCCTGCACCACCGGGCCGCGCCGCTGATCGGGCACGTGCTGCTGGACCACCTGGAGGAGGCCGGGCTCGGCACCGCGGAGGTGGACGCCGTCGGCGGCCTGACGATGGGGGCGGACCCGATCGCGACGGCCCTGCTGCACGCGGCGGCGTCGCGCGGGCAGGACCTGGACGCGTTCGTGATCCGCAAGGAGGCGAAGTCCCACGGGATGGGCCGCCGTGTCGAGGGGCCGGGGATCGAGGGGCGGCGCGTCGTCGTCGTCGACGACACCACGACCACCGGCGGATCGCTGCTGCAGGCGATCGACGCGGTGCGCGAGGCGGGCGCGGAGGTGGCGGGCGTGGCGACGCTCGTCGACCGCGACACCGGCGCGAAGGAGAAGATCGAGGCGCTCGGGCTGGAGTACCACTTCCCCATCGGACTGAAGGATCTCGGGCTGGCCTGAGCTGCGCTTTTGTCGTAGTCCCACAGCGCCACGCCGCTTCTGGTGAAGGACCTGCACTGATATCACCGCAGGCGAAGACATGGGACTGACTTGACGGTAAATTTACCGCCATGGAGCCCCTTGTCCTCTTTCTCGGAGTGGCGGCCGCGCTCGGCCTCGCGTACCTCGTCACCCGGCCGCTGCGGGAGCGCCGCCGCGTCAAGGACATCACGGAGTGGGCGGACATGAACGGCTGGGAGCGGGCCGAGGCCGCCACCGACGCCCAGCTGCCGTACCGCTGGCCGGGTGGCCCGTTCCTGGAGCAGCGCAAGGAGCCGGCCACCGACGTGATGTACGGGAACGTCTCCGGCCACCGGATGATCTCGTTCACGCACACCTGGCGCACCGGCAAGGAGGGCTCGCGCTTCTCGCGCAAGCGCTACGCGCACGTCATCGCCCTCGACGAGGACGCCGCCGAGCCGCGGCTCGAGCTGACGCCCGAGGGCTGGCGCGACAAGATCCAGAAGGTGTTCGGCGGTCAGGACGTGCAGCTCGGCAACCCGGCGTTCGACGACGCCTGGCGGGTGCGCGCGTCCGACGACGTCTTCGCCCGGCGCGTGCTCGACCCGCGGTTCATGTCGATGCTCATGCTGCCGGACTACCAGAAGACCAACATCCGCGTGGACGGGCCGGCCGTGATGCTGTGGACCGACGGCAAGACCAACGTCGAGAACCTGTCGAAGAAGTCGGGCAAGCTCGTCGAGGTCGCACGGCTCACCGTGCCGCTGGAGAAGGGGCAGCCGGTGTTCGAGTCGGGCGGGGACCTGAACCTTCCGGGAATGGGCTTCGAGAAGATCTGAGCGCGGGGACTCAACCCCGGCCGCCGTAGAGTGGGCCGGTGCGGATCGCTACCTGGAACGTCAACAGTCTTCGTGCGCGGCTGGACCGGACGCTCGGTGTGCTGGAGCGGTGGGATCTGGATGTGCTCGCGATCCAGGAGACGAAGTGCCGGGACGAGCAGTTTCCCGTGGGCGCGTTCCAGGAGGCCGGGTACGAGGTCGCGCACACCGGGCTGAGCCAGTGGAACGGCGTGGCGATCGCGTCGCGGGTCGGTCTCGAGGACGTGGCGACGTCGTTCCCCGGGCAGCCCGGGTTCGCGAAGGTCGCGAAGGCGGACGACGACGCGGCGGCGTCGGACGCCCTGCTGGAGGTCGAACCGCCCGTCGAGGCGCGCGCCATCGGCGCGACCTGCGGCGGCGTGCGGGTGTGGAGCCTGTACGTGCCGCACGGGCGGGCGCTCGGCGACCAGCACTACGAGTACAAGCTGACGTGGCTGCGGAACCTGCGCGACGTCGCGCGGAACTGGGCGGCCGAGCCGGACGCGCAGGTCGCGCTGCTGGGCGACTGGAACGTGATCCCGCTGGACACGGACGTGTACGACGTCGCGGACTTCGCGGGGCACACGCACGTGTCGCAGCCGGAGCGGGACGCGTTCGCCGCCTTCGCCGAGGCCGGGTACACGGAGGTCACGCGCGAGCACGTGCCCGCCGAGCACGCGTACACATACTGGGACTACCAGCGGCTGGCGTTCCCGAAGAACCGCGGGCTGCGGATCGACTTCGGGTGGACGACGCCGGCCGTGGCCGAGCGGGTGCGGACCGTGACGATCGACCGCGAGGAACGCAAGGGGAAGGGCGCGAGCGATCACGTGCCGGTGATCCTGGAGCTGGCGGACTGACGACGGCGTCGGGCGCCGACGGCATGTCCTGCTGACTCGGCACGTCCGGGGAACGCGTCAGGTCAACGGCGAAGAGTTTGACGAGTCCCGATCCAGCGGTGGCCACGGCGGCCCCGGTGGCGCCTGGTCAGGCGCCGAGCCGAGGCCACCGTCTCACGTCGCTGCTTCCGGGCCTAGGTGAGGTCCCCGCCGCAGATCGCCCGGAGGCGCGGCATGTCCAGGACCTTGTTGTAGACGCGCGCGTCATCGATCATGCCGTCCCAGTAGTTCGCGTAGTACCCGCGGCCCAGTCGCGTGGGTCCGGCGCCGACCCACTCGGTGCCCACGTACGGGGTGGTGTCCTCCAGGACCGGGACACCATAGTCTGCGGGAGGCGCCTGACCCGGCGTTCCGATCGGGCAGACATGGAGGTCCAGGACCTTCTGATCGGCGTTGTACCGTCCCGTCAGGTGGACCCACTCGCCGGGGACCACGGGCCGGTCGGAGACCGCATGGTGCGGGGGTTCGTCGTCCACACCGTCCATCGTGAAGCTCCAGCAGGTCGTCATGCCATTGGCGCAGTAGCGGGACTCCTGACGGCCCAGCTCGAACATCGCCGACCGCCGGCCGTCCTGCGAGAGCGCGACCCGGTGCTGCGAGTCCCCGCTCTCTGCCAGCAGGAACGCGGAGACCGTGAAACCGCGCGGTCCTCCGTCCGGATCCGGATTCAGGTCGACCAACGGCCCGTCCGTGCTCACGAACGACCTCGAGGGCTGCACCCCCGTGAACCGCAACGCCGCGTCATCGGTGCGCTGCGCGAACACCGACTGCATCGGCCCGACGCCCCAGGTCACATCCGGACCGAGGACCGTCAGGTCATGACCTTGGCCGGACGCGTCAGCGGCAACCGTGCCGCCGCCCTCGTCCAGGTGCCAGTACGCATCGCCCCCTGAGAACCGAACGCTGAATCGATACGTCGTATTCGAAACCCCACGTGCGTTGTCGAAGGCCCACACCGTGATGCTGTGCGAACCCGCGGTGAAGAAACCCGCCGGCGGCGTCAGCGACGCCTTGCCGTCCGATCCGGCGTCGACCCGAACAAAGGTCTCGTCATGATCTAGCTCGTACTCGTACGCCACGACGTCGGTCGACCGCGACGAGAAGGTGAAGGTCCCCGGCTGGCCGACTCCGCCCCCGATCTGGTCTTCCGGATACTGCGCCGAGGTGATGACCGGGTCCGCCGGGCGCCGCCCGTCGACCTCGAGGTAACAGGCAGGGGCCTCCGAGTACAGCGTCGAGCGACCAGCCGCGTCCCTGGTCTTGTAGCGCCACCGGTAGATCGCCTCGTTGGACAGCCGGGACCTGTCGATCGTCCTGCTGAACGTGTACGGCTTGGGCCGCAGTGCCGTCCAGTCCGATTCCCACACGCGACTGCCCGTTGACGCGTTCACCAGGGTGAACCGCACCTGCACCCGGTCACCGGCGTCCGGGTCGCGGCCGACGCCGGTGAGCCTCACGTCGTCCAAGCTCGCCAGCACCGTACGCCTCGACTTCGACGTCTGGCAGCCGTGGGCACTCCTCTGGAAATACAGCTTCATGTCGGACGTGGCCGGGACGAGCGGGCGGCGGTTCGAGGTCGTGGCGGCGCTCACGCTGGTCAGCACGTCTGTCGACACCGAGTGCGCCTCGGACGCCGACGCGGGAACCAGCCCGGCGCCAAGAGTCGCAAGACAGGCCGAGGCCGCCAGCGCGATGCGCGATCGCCTCATCGCATTTTTGACTATTTCTTGGATTCTCTCGGAAGATTGATTGCGATCCCTCTTCCATGAAGAGGCGGACAACTTGCGAGATGACATCGGACCACTCCACGGTATTCAGCAGGAGAAACTGCGCCCGTACATGGGGCGCCAGGCCGCACCTTATATCGATGAATGCGATATGCGAGAAATCTCATGGCAAATTCACCCGGTGACGTCCCGACCAGGGCAGTCCGACCAGCGTGGCGACTCGATCGAACCGTCGCGGAAGTGGCCTCGATGGAACGCGATTTGCTATAAGTTGCCCCCATGACGTCGCCCGAGCAGCCCGAGGCCACCGAGACGGACGAGTCGACGCCAGCGCCGCAGTCGGCGGAGTCCGGCGTGCCGGAGACGGCCGGGAGCACCGACGGCGACGGTAGCGCCGAGGCGGTTGCGGCCGAGGGTGTCGTCGAGCCTGGTGAGAGTGCCGAGGGTGGCCCTGAAGGCGAGGCGGAAGGGTCCGCCGAAGAGGCTCCGAGTGAGCCCGAGGGCCCACAGACGGTTGACGAGGACTCGAAGACCGAGGTTCGAGCCGGAGACGACGCCGTTGCAGAGACGGAGACTGCCGGGTCGCGGGAGCCCGCCGGCGCCGTCGAACCTGACGCAACCGCCAAGGTGGGCTTCGAGGATCTTGCCCTCGTCGCGATTGCCTCGGCCCATCAGGAACAGCTCGGACCGCGCACGATTCAGCCGGTGAAGCCCGCCGAGGACACGGCGCAGGACGACTCCTCCGAGAAGCCCGCGGACGTGACCGGCGCCGATGCCGTCACGGACGCCGACGACGAAGCGGCCGTCGAGCCAGACGAGCGGGACGGCGACGCGGCCGAGGCGCCACCCGCTGCCGAGCCCGCAGCGTCGGACACGGAGGAGACGCCGCCGGGAGAGCCGACCGAATCGATCGAGGCCATCGCGCGTCCCGAGGACGAGGTTTCCGTCGACCCGGACGCCTCTGTCGACCAGGACGCCGTCGAACCGGACACCTCCACGCCGGACGACGACGCCCCGGACACCGCCGAACCGTTGTTCGCGTCGCCCACCTCGCCGTCTCCGGTTCCGCTTCCGCCCGTCCCGGCTTCGCCGGTTCAGGCACGTCCGGTTCAGGCACGTCCCGTTCCGGCCCCACCGGTTCCGCAGCCGCCCCGTCCGGTGCAGCAACCGGTGCCGGTACCGCAGCCGGCGTTCGCGCCGACCGGCCCGGGTGCTCAGGCCGGCGCGAGCGCCCCGGCGGCGCATGACGCATCGGCCCGGCAACCGCAGTTCCAGCCCGCCGCCTGGGAGCAGGACTACGCGGCCGCGCCGTCGTACGCGGGCTGGGACCCGGCCGCCGCGGCGGCCGCCCGGGCCGAGCGCCGCAAGAAGCTCGGGCTGTTCGGCCTGGCCGCCGCCGGGGTCGTCGCGATCGTCGTCGTGCTGTCGATCCTCGGGAACCTCCAGGTCCAGAAGGGCTGGGAGCCCGTGCCCGCCGACATCGCGGCGGCGCGGGACGTGAACTCCGTCCAGCTCGTGCTCGGCTCGTGCATGGACAAGATCCCGCTCGACGGCGAGGTCGACACCGTGCGCGCGGTCCCGTGCGGCGACCCCCACGAGGCCCAGGTCGTGGGGCGCACCGACTTCGGCGAGGACGCACTCTGGCCCGGCCCGGCCGTCGCCGGCCAGGAGGTCGCACGGGTCTGCGGCGGCAAGCAGCTCAGCGGGAAGATCCGCGGCACCGACCAGGCCAAGCGCCTCCGCTACCTCGTCTGGACCCCGACCGAGCGGTCCTGGGGCGACGGCGACCGCGTAGGCCTCTGCGTCGCGGCCAGCGACACAGCCCTCACCGCAAGCCTCCTCGACTGATTCTGCGCGCCGGCCGCCAGACCATTCACATTACCGAGCGATATCGTCAGCTTTTGTGACGGGTCCCGTCGTGACGGACAGGCCGGCGGCGTCCGGGAGGCGGTCGATCGTGACCGTGTCGCCGTCCGTGACCTCGCCCGCGAGCAGGCGCTTGGCGAGCTTGTCGCCGATCTCGCGCTGGATCAGGCGGCGTAGCGGGCGGGCGCCGTAGGCCGGGTCGTAGCCTTCCAGGGCCAGCCACTCACGGGCGGCCGGGGTGACCTCGACCGTGATGCGGCGGTCGGAGAGGCGCTTGGCCAGGGCTTCGACCTGCAGGTTCACGATGTGGCCCAGCTCGTCGAGGGAGAGCGCGTCGAAGATGACGACGTCGTCCAGGCGGTTGAGGAACTCCGGCTTGAAGGCCACTCGCACCGCCTGCATCACCGAGTCGCGCTTCTGCTGCTCGTCGAGCATCGGGTCGACGAGGAACTGCGAGCCGAGGTTCGACGTCAGGACCAGGATCGTGGACCGGAAGTCCACGGTGCGGCCCTGGCCGTCGGTGAGACGGCCGTCGTCGAGCACCTGGAGCAGGATGTCGAAGACCTCGGGGTGAGCCTTCTCCACCTCGTCGAGCAGCACCACGGAGTAGGGACGACGCCGGACGGCCTCGGTGAGCTGGCCGCCCTCCTCGTAGCCGACGTACCCCGGAGGCGCGCCGACGAGCCGGGCCACCGCGTGCTTCTCCGAGTACTCCGACATGTCGATGCGCACCATGGCGCGCTCGTCGTCGAACAGGAAATCGGCGAGGGACTTGGCCAGCTCGGTCTTGCCCACGCCGGTGGGGCCCAGGAACAGGAACGACCCCGTGGGCCGGTCCGGGTCGGCGACCCCGGCCCGCGCGCGGCGGACGGCGTCGGACACCGTGCGGACCGCGGAGGCCTGACCGATGAGCCGCGCCCCGATGACCTCCTCCATGTGCAGGAGCTTCTCCTGCTCGCCCTGGAGCAGGCGTCCCGCCGGGATGCCGGTCCAGGCGGAGACGACCTCGGCGATCTCGTCGGCCGAGACCTTGTCGGCGACGAGCGGGGGTTGTTCGGCTGCCGCCTGCTCCTCGGAGCCCTCGGCGGCCTCCGCGTCGGCGATCTGCTGCTCCACGACGGGCATCTCCCCGAACCGCAGCCGGCCGGCGTCCTCGTAGCGGCCCTCGCGCTCGGCGCGGTCGGCGTCCGTGCGCAGCTGGTCGAGCCGCGCGCGCAGGTCACCGACCAGGTTCCGGCCGCTCTTCTCGGCCTCCCAGCGGGCGGTGAGCGACGCGAGCGCCTCGCGCTTGTCGGCGAGGTCGGCGCGGAGCTTGCCGAGGCGGTCGCGGGAGGCGGCGTCCTCGCTCTCCGACAGGACGACCTCCTCCATCTCCAGCCGCGTCACCGCGCGCTGCAGCTCGTCGATCTCCACCGGCGACGAGTCGAGCTCCATCCGCAGGCGCGAGGCGGCCTCGTCGACCAGGTCGATCGCCTTGTCGGGCAGCTGGCGGCCCGTGATGTAGCGGTCCGAGAGCGCGGCCGCCGCGACGAGTGCGTTGTCGGCGATGGTCACCTTGTGGTGCGCCTCGTAGCGCTCCTTGAGGCCGCGCAGGATCGCGACCGTGTCCTCGACGGACGGCTCGCCCACGAACACCTGCTGGAACCTGCGCTCCAGCGCCGGGTCCTTCTCGACGTGCTCGCGGAACTCGTCGAGCGTCGTCGCGCCCACCATGCGCAGCTCGCCGCGGGCGAGCATGGGCTTGAGCATGTTGCCCGCGTCCATGGCGCCCTCGCCGCCGGCCCCGGCGCCCACGACGGTGTGCAGCTCGTCGATGAAGGTCACCACCTCGCCGTCGGACGCGGTGATCTCCTCCAGGACCGCCTTGAGCCGCTCCTCGAACTCGCCGCGGTACTTCGCGCCGGCGACCATGCTCGCCAGGTCCAGCGCGACCAGGCGCTTGCCCTTGAGCGACTCGGGGACGTCGCCGTCGACGATGCGCTGCGCGAGCCCTTCGACGACGGCGGTCTTGCCGACGCCGGGTTCACCGATGAGCACGGGGTTGTTCTTGGTGCGGCGGCTGAGCACCTGGATCACGCGGCGGATCTCGGAGTCGCGGCCGATCACCGGGTCGAGCGCGCCGTCGCGGGCGCGTTCGGTGAGGTCGGTGCCGTACTGCTCCAGCGCCTTGTACGTGCCCTCCGGGTTGGGGCTGGTGACGCGGCCCGAACCGCGCACGGCGGGAAGGGCGGAACGCAGGGCGTCGGCGTTCGCCCCGGCCTCGGCGAGGATCTGCGCGGCGGGCGACCGGCCCGCGGCCAGGCCGATGAGCAGGTGCTCGGTGGAGATGTACTCGTCGCCGAGCGCCTGGGCCTCCTTGCCCGCGAGGTCGAGCACCGTGGCCATGGGCCGGCTGGCCCCCGGCTGCGCCGTGCTGTCCCCGCTGACCTGCGGCAGCGCGACGAGCGCGGCGCGCGTCTTCTGCCCGACGGCGCCGGTGTCCGCCCCGACCGCCTCCAGCAGGCCGGCAGCGACCCCACCCTGCTGCGCGATCAGCGCGCCCAGCAGGTGCACCGGTTCGATCAGCGGGTTCCCCGCGGCCGACGCCGTCCGCAGGGCGTCACCAATCGCCTCCTGTGACCTGGTCGTGAACTTGCTGTCCATCAGTCCTCCGTCCGCCAATCGCGGGTCCGTCCACATGCCCGGGACGACGCCGTCGGCGCCGCACCGGATCCAACTATCTCAAAGTTGAGTCTATTCCGCTCAACTTCGGAAGTGCCAGCTCGGATCGAACCCTTGGGCGGAGCCGCCGGGTGCGGCACACTGGCCGGGTGATCCGTCCCGGAACCGTCCGCCGCCCGCTCGCCGCCGCGATCGCGGCAACGCTCGCGATCGTGCTGTCCGGATGCGTGCGGCTGGGCGTGGAGCTGGAGCTGCGGCCCGACGACGTCGCCCGGCCGAGCGTGGTCGTCGCCGTCGAGGACGGCGTCCTCGAGGCCACCGGCCAGGCGGCCGGCGACTTCATCGACCAGCTGGTCGGGAAGAACGATCCCGCCGACGGTGCCAGGGACATCGAGACCTACGCCCAGGACGGGTACACCGGCGAGCGGTACGTCTACGAGGTCCAGGACATCGACAGGGTCGGCAAGGCCGTCGGCCAGTTGGTGAACGTGGTCCGGGAGGGCGACGAGTACGTCGTCTCCGGCGTCCTCGACCTCAGCGAGAAGGCGCTGGGCCTCCGCGGCCAGGGCTCGCTCGACGACCTGAGCGTCACCGTCGACATCACCTTCCCGGGGCCCGTCACCGAGTCGAACGGCGCGATCAGCGGCCGGAAGGTCCACTGGGAACCGCCCCTCGGCGGCGACTACGAGATCCACGCCCGCGGCTCCGCCGTCGACCTGTCGGCCCCGAAGCCCTCACCGACGCCGGCCGCCGCGGCCACCGGTGATGCGGGCGCGGCCGACGCGCCGTCGTCGGTCCCGGAATGGCTGATCCCCGTGATCGGCGGTGGCGGCCTCCTCATCCTTCTCCTGCTCGGCATCGTCGTCTGGCAGGCCCTCCGCGTCCGCCGCCGCAACGACGCACCCCAGGTCGCACGGCCGCCCTACCCGCAGCCTCCGGCCGCGCCGTATCCCCGGCAGCACACCCCCTACCAGGACCCCCACCGCCCACCCAGCATCCCGCCGCGCCGGTGAGGCGCTGCGCGCCCACGTCATAGGATCAACGGACCACCGTCCCCCAGCAGCGATGGAGCCGCCCGATGAGTTCGTGGTCTCCCGATGTCCTCGGCGATGGTTTCGAGGCCCGGCCGGTCAATGCGCCCGATGACGATCGCGTCGTCACCGTCGTGCGGCACGTGCCCTCCACGACGGCGGACGGCTCGGGCCAGGACGGCGCCGCCAAGCCCGCTGTGCTCTACGTGCACGGCTTCGTGGACTACTTCTTCCAGACCCACGTCGCCGAGCACATCGTCACGGCCGGTCACCCGTTCTACGCCGTCGACCTGTACGGGTACGGCAGGTCGGTGCGCGACGGCGAGGACCGGACCGCGGTCCCGCTGCTGCAGGAGCATTCCGCCGATCTCGACGCCGCGCTGCGGGTGCTGCGCGACGAGGGCCACGAGCGGGTCGTCCTGCTCGCCCACTCGATGGGCGGGCTGCTGTCCTCGCTCTGGGTCGCGGCCCACCCGGGCGCCGTCGTCGGCCTGATGCTGAACTCCCCGTGGTTCGGCCTGAACCGCGGCTGGTTCGACCGGGTCGTCTCGACGCGCCTGGTCTACGGAATCGCGCCGGCCCTGCCCCGGGCCAAGGTCAACGCGCTGGGCGGCGACTACGCCACCGCGATGCACCGCCACCACGAGGGCGAGTGGGACTTCGACCTGCGCTGGAAGCCGGACAGCGCGTTCCCGGTCCGCGCCGCCTGGTTCGCCTCGATCCGCCGCGCGCAGGCGAAGCTCGCCCGCGGCCTGTCGATCGACGTCCCGGTCCTGGTGACGACCTCCGACGCGACCTCACCGGGCCGCACCCGCGAGGAGCACCTCACCACGGACACGGTGCTGAACGTCCGGCACATGTGGGACCTGGCCCCGGCACTCGGCGAGAACGTCCAGGTCGAGATCATCCCCGGCGGCGCCCACGACCTGGCCCTGTCCCCACCCACGGCCCGCAAGCACTACCTGAAGACGATCACCACCTGGCTAGACGCCACTTTCTGACGGTTCCGATGCGGTCGGCAGATCGAGCGCCGCGGTCGGCCCGTTGTCGAGAAGTCGGCAGCCCGAGGGGCCGACCGCACTGACAAGCGGCCGACCGCTCGACAGGGGGCCGATGTCAGCGGAGGTCTCGGAGGTACGCGGCGGTGCCTCCCGAGGCCGCCGTGCGGCGTTCGTCCAGGGTGGCGATGATCAGCAGGACCAGGGCCGCCGGGACCAGGGTGAGGATCCAGGGGAGCGGGGAAACCCCGACGCCCAGCTTCGCGAAGACCACCACGACCTCGACCCCCAGCGTGACCACGCCCAGCCAGAACGGCGCCGAGAGCCGCAGCCGCGATCCGGCGAGCACCGCCATCAGCGCCACGAACACGACCGCCGAGGCGCGGATCGTCAACGGGTCCGTCGCCGTGGAGAGCACGGACGGGCCCACGAGCGCGAGCACGCCCAGCGCGAGGGTCGGCCAGGAGCCCGCGAAGCCCACCGGCCATCGCCCGAGCCGCGGCCGTTCGTCCGACGACGCCGTCCCGCCCTGCGCGCCGCGCATCGCGATCCACCCCGCCGCGATCAGCGCGATCCCGAGCGGCGCCGAGAACGCCTCCACGCGCAGCTCACGCGGCGACCAGGCCGCGATCGCGATCAGCGTGGCGCACACCCAGACCACCCACGGGGCCGCGCCCGTCGCGCGCCCGGCGACCAGCCGCCGCACGCCCAGTACCAGCAGCGCGAGCAGCGCCAGCTCGAGCACGAACAGCGTGATCACGGCGCCCCAGGCGGGCTCCATGTGCCAGAGCGCCGCGAGCGTCCCCACCACCAGCGCGGGCACGAACCCGTACCCGCGCAGCAGTTCGGTCAGACGCGGCCCGGCGATCGGCCGCAGCAGGCGGACGCACAGCGTCAGCACGACGACGACGGCCGCCGCCCACCCGAGCCCGACGACGAACGACACCTCCGTCGCCCCCGGGATCCCGACGGGCACGTAGGGCTGAGCGACCCCTTCGGCCGTGGCGGCCGCCGCGTCGCGCAGCTCGTCCGTACGGTACGACGCCGTCTCGAGCAGCTCCGCGCTCCGGAAACCCCGGTCGTTCGGCCACGCCCACGGCGCGGGCGCCACGCGCCACGACTCGATCACGCCCGCCACCGAGGCGAAGGCGGCGAACCCGGCCAGCGAACCCCCGACCAGCCTCGGCAACCCCCCGCGCACGCCCAGGAACCCGGCCACGAGCGCCGCGGCCGCGAACCCGACCAGCGCCCAGGCCCGCCAGTCCCCCGGCTCGGTCCGCGTCAGGTACACCACGAAGCTCGGCACGAACACGAGCGCCCCGCCGGCGACGGCCAGCGCGAGCATGTTCCGCACGGCCCGCTCCCGGCCGGCCCCGCCCGGCACCGACCTGCGCAGGCGCCACGCCATGACCAGGCCGACGACGCCCGCGACCACCGCCGGCGGGAACGTGTACGCCTCGACCAGGCCGACGCCGCGCGAGCCGAGCGCGGTCCACAGGGCCGCCAGGCCCAGCGCCCACACCAGGATCCACAGCCGCCTGCGCCCGGGTTCGCGCGCGACGAGCGCGGCGCCGACGGCGAGGACGAGCAGGACGGCGACGGCGATGTCGGGCCCGGCCGCCTCGCGCGTGTAGGCGAGGTAGACGGTGATCGCGCCGGTCAGGAGGGCCGAGCGCTCCAGCTGGGCGCGGATGGAGCCGGGGAGGCCCGGGCCGCCGTCGGGCACGCGCGTCGCGATGCGTTCCGCGATCCGCGCGGCGGCGGCCGCGACGGCCGACACGAACGTCGCGGCGACCGGGAGCACGAACGGCGAGCCGGACAGGTCGTACAGTTCGGCGATCTCGCCGCCGGCGCTCGTGACCATGACGCCCGAGGTGGGCAGCAGCAGGAACGCCGCGGCCGCCCGGACCGCGACCGGGAGCCCGAGGCGCGCGGTGAGCAGCAGCACCAGTTCGAGGCAGAGCATCGCCCCGGCCGCGCCCACCGACCACCAGCTGCGCTCGAACACGACCGTGCCGACGCCCGCCACGAACGGCGCCGCCGTGATACCGAGCACCACGTACCACTCGCCGCGCGACGTGCGGGTGCTGAGGGTCACCACGATCGTCACGAGCGAGGCGACGGCGGAGACCGTGCAGATCGCGGCGACCAGCGACAGGTCCAACCAGCCCAGCACCGCACCCAGCGCCAGCAGCGGGTAGACGTAGCCGACGCCGACCAGCAGGGGGTGGAGCGGCCGCCGCGCCGTCCCGCGCAACGCCAGCACGAGCCCGCAGACGACGAGCGCGCCGCCCGCGGCGGTGGTCCGGGAGATCCAGGAGGACGTCGCCAGCAGGGCGATCACCACGATCGCGCCGATGATCGCGGCGTGGCGGGCGAGGCGGCGCTCGGCGCCGGACACGGGGCGGCCGCCGATCACGCGCAGGCCGTTCGCCGCACCGGCGAGCGCGCGGCCGGCCTCCTGGACGGCGTCGACGACGGGACGCAGGCGCGGCCAGGCGGTGGCGCGGTCCGCCGTGGCGGCGACCAGAAGAACGCCGGTCACGGCGAGCGCGATCAGTGTGATGACCGGCGGCAACGCCGGATGCATCGCGGCGCCGGCCACCGCGCCGAGCGCGAGGAACGGCGCGGCGAACCGCTCGGCGCGCCGGATCCCCTCGCCGGGGGCGAGCCGCGCGGCGAGGAGGGTCACGGCGGCGAGCGCGGCGACGCCGAGCGTCGCCCAGCCGGTAGGGGCCGCGCCGAGGACGACGGGGCCGACGACGTCGCCGGGCAGGAACCAGTCGGCACGCGGCGCGAGGGCGGCGGCCCGCACGAGTTCCGTCACGCGGGTGATGCCGAGGCCCGCGGCGGGAAGGGCCGCGAGGACCGCCACGATCCAGCCGCTGATCAGCAGGTCGTCGCGGGTGCGCACGGCGAGGGCGCCGCGGACGGATCCGAGGCCGGCCCCGCGCAGCAGCCGGGGCGCGGTGGCGACGGCGAGCAGGATCCAGGCGCAGGCCGCGCCGAGCGGGGCCCAGCCGACGGCGTCGTCACCGCTGGTCAGCCCGGACGCGACGCCCGCCGCGACGGCGAGAGCCCCGCCGGCGACCGACCAGTGCCGGTGGTGCGTGAGGCGGCGCAGCACCGCGGTGACCGCGGCGATGAGGGCGATCAGGACGGCCGTGCCGCCCATGCCGGGGAGCCAGCGGGGCTGCGCCACGTCGATCGACAGGGCGCCGGCCGCGAGCAGCGTCAGGACGGCGACGACGTCGGCGACCGCGTGCTCGGGCGCGAGCCTGCTGCCGAGACGCGTCCCGGAGACGGCGACGGCCGCGCGGGGGAGCAGCGTCAGGAGCGCGGCGGCCAGGCAGGCGACGGCGGGCCACCAGGAGCCGGGTCCGTCCGGCAGCGCCGCGAGCACGAGGAACGGGAGCACCGGAGCGGCGGACACCGCGGCCGACATCCACGACCGGACGCGCAGCAGGTGGCCGGCGATCGCACCGAAGGTCAGGACGGCCGCCCACAGGAGGGTCAGCCGGACCTCGGCGTCCGGAAGATCCTGGGGCTGTGCGGCGGAGTAGTCGTACACGGTCGACGTGATCACGGCCGCGAGGAGCGCGAGCGGCAGGCCGGCTCCACGCACGGACTGCAGGAACGCCAGCTCGAGGAAGAACCCGTGCCGGTCCTGGCCCAGCCGTCGCGCCAGCGGCGCGAGGGCTGCCCGCGCCGCCCAGCCCAGCACCGCGACCAGGACGAACGCGAGCGTCCAGGCCCAGGGGAACCAGCCGGCGGCGAGGTTCCGGGTCGTCGCGGTGACCACGACGAGGACCGGGAGCACAGGCAGCACGACGAGGCCCGCCGTGATCCACGAGCGGACGCGCAGGGCCGTTCCCGCCAGCAGGCCGACGACGACGACCGCCGCCCACAGCAGGGTGATCGCGCCCTCGCGGGAGAACACGATCGCCACCTGGCCGAGGTGCGCCACCGACTCCGCCGCGAGGAGCGAGACCCCCAGCGCGGCAGGCAACGCCGCGCCCCGCACGACCCGCAGCACCGCCGCCTCCGGCGCGAACGGCAGCCCGAGCCGGTCCCCCAGCCGCCGTGCCGCAGGCCGCAGGCCGCGCATCCCGGCCAGCGCGGCGAAGGCGACGAGGACCAGCGCCGCCACCCACCACCACGCCGACCACACCGAGGGCCCGGGCACGTCGAGCCGCGCGACCACCAGGACCGGGATCACCGGCGCGGCGAGGACGCCGGCCGAGACCCAGGAGCGGACGCGAAGTCCCAGCCCGGCGCCCAGCGCGGCGACGGTGACGACGCACCACGACGCCGTCGTCGTCCATCCGTCCAGGGGGTCCGCGCCCCACCACGACACCGCGGACCATGAGGCGCCGAGGGCGAGCGGGAAGCTCGCCCCGCGAGCGACGCGCAGCAGGCGGGACTCCACGTCCGGCGCCGGGCCGAACTGGTCGCCGAGACGTCGTGCGACGCCGGGCAGCGCCGCGCGTGCGGCGTGCGCGGCGAACGCGGTGACGGCGAAGGCGAGCGTCCAGCACCAGGTGGCCCAGCTCGCGGCGGCGGAGGCGGTCGAGGCCGACAGCTCGGCCGCCACCAGGGCGGGAACGACCGGGACCGCGAGGAGGCCCGTGGTGATCCACGAGCGCACCCGCAGCAGGAGGCCGCCCGCGACGCCGACGGCCACGACGCCGCTCCACAGGATCGCCGTCGCGCCCCAGCGGCTCACGCCGGGAAGATCCGCGGCGAAGAGCGTCACGAGCAACGCGACCGGCACCGCGGCGGCGCGCGCCACCCGCAGCAGCTGCCCCTCCGTGGTGAACGGCCCGCCGAGCTGGTCGCCGAGCCGCCGCGCCAGGCGCGGCAGTGCCCGCAAGCCGACGTGCGCGACGGCCGCGACCAGCACGAACGCGAGGGTCCACCACCATGCGGCCCACGAGGTGAGCGCGCTCGCCTCGAGGAACAACCGCGACGACGACCAGACCGCACCCGGGATCCCCGCGACCACGAGCACGGGCGCGACCGGCGCCGCCACCACGGCCGTGGACGCCCAGGACCGCACCCGCAGCAGGTACCCGCCCGCGCCCGCCGCCAGGACGATCGCGCTCCAGAGCACCGCCGTCGCCCCCCAGCGGTTCAGGCCGGGCAGCTCGGTGGGCAGCAGCGCGATCACCAGGGCGAGCGGCAGGCCCGCGGCCCGCACCACCCGCAGTACCCGGCGCTCCGGACGGAAGCGCGCGCCGAGGCGGCGCGACGTCGCCGGCAGCAGCCGCAGCTCCACCCAGGCCAGCCCCGCGACGGCGGAGCACGCGAACGCCCACCACCAGGAGGTCCACGCCGACGCCGGGGTCCCGATCACCGCGGAGAACGGCACCACGAGCGCGGCCGCCAGCCCCGCCGACACCCAGGACCGCACCTCCAGCCGGTGCCCGACGACGACGAACAGCGGCGCCAGCCCGGCGAGGACGACGGCCCGGGCCATCGCCGGTTCCAGCCCGTCGAGGAGTCCCGCCTGCATCGCGAGCTCGACGTCGACCCAGCACAGCACCGCCGCCAGGCCCGCGACGGCCTCGGACGTCGTCCGCAGCCCGGCACGGCGCAGCAGCGCGGCGACCGTCGCGGCGGCGACCGTGACGAGCCCCGTGACGACCGCGCGCAACGCCAGGTTGTCGCCGAACGTGAAGAACACGAACACGACCGCCGCGACGGCGAGGAGCAGCGCTCCCGCCCCGGCGAGGATCGGCTGCATCGCGATGTCCCGGCGCGGGGCCGCGGGCTTCGCCCGCGACGCGGGCGGCATCGGGGGATCCGTGCGGGGCCCCGGCGCAGGGGCCGCCGGCGCCGGGCCAGGTCCCGGGGCCGACGACGCCGGGCCGGATCCCGGGGCCGCCGGCTCCTGCGAGCCGAGCTGGGCGGCGATCGCGGCCGCGGCCTTCAGACCGGCCGGGACGGGCGCTTGCTCCGCGGGCGCCGCGGGGGCCTCGTCGATGAGCGACGACGACGGCTGGTGGGCCGCGGCCGCGCCTGAGGCGGGTGCGGGTTCCGCCTGTCCGGTACGCGCCTCCGGGCGATCGGGGGCCCCGGTGCCGGGAGCGCCTGCTGTGGGGACGCGACCGCCCGCCGTGGGGACGCGGGAGATGACGTCGTCCCTGCCGGAGCCGGCCGGGGGGACGGCCGGCGCGGGATGCACCTTCCGGGCCTGGTCCTCACGCATCCGGGCGATCACCTCGCCCCGCTCGCGCAGCAGGCTGGCGGCGTCGAGCGACAACCGGTGCACCTCGTGCGCGCGCTCGGCCCGCAGGTCGAGCCCGCACCGGTCGCACGCGGGGCGCGCGAGGTCCGCGCCGCAGGCCGGGCACCTCCGCGTGTCGACCAGGCGGCGTGCGAGGTCGCCCCAGGGCCCCCAGTTGTCGGTCATGCGGTTCACCCTGGCGGACGCTGACTCAACATCAGGGAGGTTTTGTCCGGCTCCGCCCCGAACCTTCCCATCTTCTCCCCAGCAATTCACCCGGCCGGAGCGGGCTCACCGGCAGGATCCCGCGGTCCGGCGTCGGCGGCCGTCGTGTCCGATTCCCGCTAGGCAAGGCGCCGGGCGTGACAGAGGATGGGCGCATGACCGACGTCGTCCACGATCCGAGCGACACGCCGACCGCCCACGGCGGGGCCGACTTCGCCGAGCGTTACCGGGCGATCTCCGCGCGCGACGCGCGCTTCGACGGCCAGTTCTTCACGGCGGTCCGCACCACCGGCATCTACTGCCGCCCGTCCTGCCCCGCGCGCACCCCGAAGCCCGAGAACGTCAGGTTCTACCTGACCAGCGCCGCCGCCCACGACGCCGGTTTCCGGGCCTGCAAGCGCTGCCTCCCCGAGGCGACGCCGGGCACCCCCGAGTGGAACCTGCGCCGCGACCTCGCGGGCCGGGCGATGCGTCTGATCGCCGACGGCGTCGTCGACCGCGAGGGCGTCGACGGCCTGGCGACCCGCCTCGGCTACTCGGCCCGCCAGGTCAACCGCCTCCTCGTCACGGAACTCGGCGCGGGCCCGCTGGCCCTGGCCCGCGCCCAGCGCGCCCAGACCGCCCGCACCCTCCTGACGGGCACCGACCTGAAACTGGCCGACGTCGCGTTCGCGGCGGGCTTCGGCTCGATCCGCCAGTTCAACGAGACCATGACCGACGTCTTCGCGAGCACGCCCACGGAGATCCGCCGCAGAGCCACCGGCGCACGGGCGGGCTCGCGGGCCGGCTCGCCCGTCCTCCCCGCGTACGATTCCCCGGCCGCACGAGAAGGAACCGGCTGCGTGACCGACCGCCCGTTGCTCCACCTCAGCCTCCCGGTACGCCGGCCGTTCGACGCCCGGGGCGTGTTCGGTTTCCTCGCCGCCCGCGCGATCGACGGCGTGGAGACCGCGGACCTCACCGGCCCGCACCTCCGCTACGCCCGGACCGTCTCCCTCCCGCACGGCCCGGCGGCCTTCGAGCTCCGCTGCCACGCGGGGCCCGGCAGCGTCGACGTCACCCTCGAGGTCTCCCATCTCGCCGACGTCCCCGTCGCCGCGGCTCGCATCCGCCGCCTGCTCGACCTCGACGCGGACCCCGTCGCCGTCGACCAGGCCCTCGGCGCCGACCCCGCCCTCGCGGCAGGCGTCGCCGCCGCCCCGGGCATCCGGGTCCCCGGCGCCGTCGACCCCGCCGAGCTCCTGATCCGGGCGATCATCGGCCAGCAGATCAGCGTCGCGGCCGCCCGCACCCACCTGACCCGCCTCACCGCGGCGGCCGGCGCGCCCTACGACTCGGCCGTCCCCGGCCTCACCCGCCTGTTCCCCACCCCCGGAGCCGTGGCCGACGCCGCCGGCGACCACCTGCGCCTCCCCGCCCGCAACCTCGCCACGATCACGGCGACGGCCACGGCCCTGGCCGACGGCGAGCTCCCCCTGTCAATCGGCGACGACCCCTCCGACCTCCGCGAACGCCTGGTGGCCCGCCCGGGCATCGGCCCCTGGACCGCCGGCTACGTGGCACTGCGCGTCCTCGGCGACCCGGACATCCTCATGGACCGCGACGTCGCCCTCCTCGCGGGCGCCCGCAACCTCGGCCTCGTCGACCCCGGCCTGACCCGCCCGGACCAGTTCCGCGCCCTCGCCACCAGAGGCGCGGCCTGGGCGCCCTGGCGCTCCTACGCCGCCATGCACCTCTGGCGAGCCGCCGCCGCCTGACCGCACCTCACACCCGCCCCTCTGACCCGGAGCACCCACTCATGCACACCGCGACCATCGACACCCCCGACGGCAAGTTCACCGTCATCACCTCCGACGACACCCTCCTCGCCTCCGGCTGGACCGCCGACGTCGACTCCCTCGTCGCCCTGATCCACCCCACCCTGCGCCCGGAACCCGGCCCCGCGCCGTCGTCGTCCGCCGTCCTCAACGACGCCCTCCGGGCCGTCGAGGCCTACTACGGCGGCGACCACGACGCCCCAGCGGCGATCCCGGTGCACCAGACCAGCGGCGACTACCGCATGCACGCCTGGAAGATCCTCCGCGACGTCGCCGCCGGCGAACGCCTCACCTACACCGGGTACGCCCAGCGAACCGGCCGCCCGAAGGCCGTCCGCGCCGCAGCCGGCGCCTGCGCCTTCAACGCCGCGGCCCTCTTCGTCCCCTGCCACCGCATCCTCCGCACCGACGGCACCCTGGGCGGCTTCCGCTACGGCCTGGATATCAAGCAGGCCCTGCTGACCCGCGAACGATCCTGACGAACCACCCGCAGGGCCGCACCCAGGACCGGGTGCGGTGGGAAACGCGACGACAGACGGAACGACACCATGTCGTTCCGTCTGTCGTCGTGTTTCCGGCCTCGTCGGACGATCCGGGGCTCAGCCCTTGACGGCGCCGGCCAGCATCCCCCGCACGAAGTACCGCTGCAGCGCCAGGAAGACGATCACCGGCACCACCATCGAGATGAACGCCCCCGCCGAGAGCACGTGCCAGTCCCCACCACGCGACCCCGCCAGCTCGGCGATCCGCACGGTCAGCGGGAACGTCCGCAGATCACCCATGACCAGGGCGACCAGCAGGTCGTTCCACACCCACAGGAACTGGAAGATCCCGAACGCGGCGATGGCCGGCGTCAGCAGCGGCAGCATCACCTGGAAGAAGATCTTCACGTGCCCCGCCCCGTCGACCCGGGCGGCCTCGACCAGCGACCGGGGAACCTCCTTCATGAAGTTGTGCAGCAGGAAGATCGCCAGCGGCAGCGCGAACGCCGAGTGCGACAACCAGATCGCCCAGAACGTGCCGTTGATGCCCAGACTGACGTACCCCGTCAGCAGCGGCACCAGCGTGATCTGAATCGGCACGATCTGCAGCGCGAACACCGCCACGAACAGGATGTCGCGCCCCTTGAACTCGATCCATGCGAAGCCGTAGGCCGCGAGCAGCGCGATCGAGATCGGGATGAACACCGCGGGCAGCGTCACCACGAACGAGTTCACGAAGAAGTCGAACATGTTCGTCGAACTACCGAACAGCGCCTCCTCGTAGTTCTTGAACGTCACGACGCCCTCGCCGGAGGCCGCCTGCCCGAAGACCGTCCACCACCCGCTCGTCTTGATGTCGAACTCCGGCCGGAAGGACGTGACCAGCAGCCCGACCGTCGGGAGCGTCCACAGGATCGCGATGACGATCGCCAGGGTGCTGGCCCACGGGTTGCTGAGCGCCTTGCGCGCCTTGCGCGCGCGGCCGTTGATGTCCGACGCCGGGCGTGCGGGCTTCGTCGTCGTCGCCTCTGCACTCATCGGATCTCCTCCACCTTGCGCATCTGCCGCACGTTGTACACGATCACGGGGATGACGATGACGAACAGCAGCACGGCCAGCGCCGCGGCCATGCCGGCGTCCTGCTGCCGGAAGCCCTGCTCGTAGAACTCGAGAGCCACGATGGACGTGTCGAACTTGCCGGCCGTCATCGTCCGGACGATGTCGAACGTCTTCAGCGTGGTCATGGCGATCGTGGTGAGGACGACGACGAGCGCCGGGCGGATGCTCGGGATCGTGATCCGCCAGAACATGCCGAACCCGCTGACGCCGTCGAGCTTCGCCGCCTCGACGATGTCGGTCGGGATCGCCTTGATCGACGCCGACAGCAGCGTCATCGCGAAACCGGTCTGGATCCAGATGAAGACGTTCATGATGAGGAACGTGTTCCACGGCCGGTCCAGCAGCAGGAACTGCTGCGGTTCACCGCCGAGCCAGACGAGGAACTGGTTGAGCAGGCCCGTCTGGTCGACGCCGGCCGGCTTGAAGTCGTAGACGAACTTCCAGATGAGCGACGCGCCGACCATCGAGACCGCCATGGGGAGGAACACGAGCCCCTTGGCGACCTTCTCGAACCGGCTGCGGTCCACGAGGTAGGCGTAGACGAGGCCGAAGAAGGTCGCGATGAGAGGCGCCACGAGCACCCACAGCGCCGTGTTCCCCAGCACGATCAGGAACTGGGGCTCGGTGAACGCCCGCACGTAGTTGTCGAGGCCGATGAAATCGTCCGAGTTGCGCCGCAGGAAGGACTTCCCGATGGTCGACACCGCCGGGTACAGCAGTCCGAGCGTCAGCAACAGCAGCGCGACGCCGATGAAACCGAAGCCGACGAACCACCGCGGCGGGTTCCGCGGCCGGTCGACGACGAAGAGGATGACGGCCATCAGCCCCACGAACAGGGCGATGGCGATGAGCATGAGAAGCAGCTTTTGCACCGGGTCGTCACCGGCGTGCAGTAGCCAGTCCACGGGAAACTCCTGACTCCGAGGATGACACCCACCGCCGAGGCAGCGCCCGGGTGCGCGAGGCCGGCCCTTGCGCCGCGAGGTAGGGCCTACGAGAGGCCCTACCTCGCGGTGCCCGGCCCTACCTCGCGGCGGGAGGCACTACCCCGGCCGCGTGGGTCGGGATGTGTATCAGTCCTTGGGCCAGGACTTCTCGATGTCGCCCGCGATGTCCTTGCTGGACGCGTCGCTCGCGAACCACTCCGTGATGCCCTGCCAGAACGAGTCGGCGCCGACGGCGGCCGGCATCAGGTCGGACGCGTCGAACCGGGCGACCGTCGCCTCGTCGGCCAGGATCTCGGCCGACATCTTGTCGAAGTCGGTCGCGAGGTTCGCCGGGTCGAGCTCCTTGTGCGCGCTGACCCAGCCGCCGCTCGGGGTGGCCGCGGCCTTGGCGTTGGCCCAGTCCGCCGACGACAGGTAGGTCTGGAACGCCTGGACCTCGGGGCGGTCCGTGAACGCGCCGATGAACTCGCCGGCCACGAGGGTCGGCTTCTCCTCGGCCGACATGGACGGCAGGTAGAACGCGTAGACGTCACCATCCGGGCCGACCTCGGTGCCCTCGGGCCACTGCGTCGCGTAGAAGTTCGCGGCGCGGTGCATCCAGCAGTCACCGGTGAGGATCGGGTAGCCGGCCTCGCCCCACGGCGCGGTCGCGATGGAGTCGACGCCGCCGAGGCCGCCGTTCACGTGGTCCTCGTTCTTGAGGATCTCGCCCGCGGCGTCGAACGCCTCGATGATCTTCGGGTCGTCGAAGGGGATCTCGTGCGTGTACCACTGGTCGTAGACGTCCGGGCCCGCCGTGCGCAGCACGACGTCCTCGATCCAGTCGGTGCCCGGCCAGCCGGTGGCGTCGCCGGACTCCACGCCCGCGCACCACGGGCGCGTGGCGCCCTCGTTGTTCGCGGCGATCTCCTCGGTGAGCGCCATCATGTCGTCCCAGGTCTCCGGGACCTCGTAGCCGGCCTCGGAGAACATGCTCGGCGAGTACCAGACGAACGACTTGACGTTGGAGCCCAGCGGCGCGGCGTAGAACGTGCCGTCGACCGTGCCGTACTCCTTCCACTCCGGGGCCCAGCCCGAGTCGACGTTCGCCACGACCTGCTCGGGAGCGGGCAGCACGGCGTCGTACTCACGGACCAGGGTCTGCAGCAGTCCCGGCTGCGGGATGATCGCGATGTCCGGCGGGTTGCCGGCCTGGACGCGGACCGGGAGCTGGGCCTCCATCTCGCGGGAGGCCTCGTACTCGATCTCGGCGCCGGTGCACTCCTCGAACGGCTCGTACGAGGCCTGCTGGGTCTCGGCCTCGGGCTCGACGATCGTGGTGTAGACCGACACCTTCTTGCCCTCGAGGTCACCGAACTCCTCGTAGGCGGAGCAGTCGATCTCGTAGGCCTCAGCCTCGCCGCCGCCACCCCCGCCGCCGCCGTCTCCCGTGTCGGCGCAGGCGCCCAGCAGGAGCGCCGTGCTTGCGACGCCGGCCGCCAGAGCGAGCCCTCGGCGTCGTACGCCGGACTTCTGGATCCTCATCGGTTCCTCCACTGCCATGTGGTAAATGAATCTGACGTGCGGGGACATCCCGACACCAACGCCGGGCCCACCCAAGACCTACGCAACCCTGCTTCGGCACGGAACGCAAGCATTTCAACGTTGTTGCAACATTACGAAACAGTTGCAATAGGACGACACGTCGCAGCACGCGACCTTGCCCGCGCGACGTAGGCTTGTCCCCGCGCCTGCCTCCCGGCGAGGCCACGCGCGGATCTTCACAAGGAACTTCCACCACGCGCCGACCCGAAGGACGGACATGATCGAGCTCAGGACGCCCCGCGAGATCGAGGAGATGCGGCCCGCCGGCCGCTTCGTGGCCGAGGTGCTGACCACGGTCCGGGAGGCTGCGAAGCCCGGGGTGAACCTCCTCGAGCTCGACGAGCTCGCGCACAAGATGATCCGCGACCGCGGCGCCGAGTCGTGCTACATCGACTACCACCCGTCGTTCGGCGCCATGCCGTTCGGCAAGGTGATCTGCACGTCCGTGAACGACGCCGTCCTGCACGGCCTCCCGTTCGACTACTCGCTGCGCGACGGCGACCTGCTGTCCATCGACTTCGCCTGCTCCGTGGACGGCTGGGTGTCCGACTCCGCGCTGTCGCTCGTGGTGGGCGACGCGCTGCCGGGCCGGGCCGAGGCCGACGCGAAGCTGATCCGCACCACGGAGCTGGCCCTGGCGGCCGGCATCGCGGCGGCCACGGCCGGCAACAAGATCGGTGACATCTCGGTGGCCATCGCCGAGGTCGGGCACGCCGCCGGGTACTCGATCAACACGGACTTCGGCGGGCACGGCGTCGGCCGCACCATGCACGGCGACCCGCACGTCCCGAACAACGGGCGCGCCGGGCGCGGCTTCCCGCTCAAGCCGGGCCTGGTCATCGCCGTCGAGCCGTGGTTCCTGGAGACCACCGACGAGATCTGGACCGACCCGGACGGCTGGACCCTCCGCTCGAAGGACGGCTCCCGCGGCGCGCACAGCGAGCACACCATCGCCGTCACGGAGGACGGGCCGATCATCCTGACGGCTCGCGACTGACCCCGCGTCAGTTCGCGCAAACGCTCTCAGACCGACAGGAGCACCGGGACCAGGCCGTCGTCGGCCAGGGTTCCGGTGATCTCGTCCGCGCCCGCCTTGACGGCGTCGGACGAGTGGCCCATCGCGACGCCGCGCGCCGCCCATTCCATCATCTCGAGGTCGTTCACGCCGTCGCCGACGGCGATGGTCCGTTCCTGCGACACGTGCAGCGTGCGGCGGATGATCTCCAGGGACGTCGCCTTGGAGAGGTTCATCGGGGTGACGTCGATCCAGTCCTCGGCGGCCGGGGTCGCCGTGACCTCCAGCGAGCGGAGCGGCCCGAGCAGCACCTCCGCCGCCCGGGGGCCCTTGACGACGGCGCGGGTGACCGGGACGGACCAGAGGTCCGCGAGCGGCACCACCTCCTGCGCCCCGTTGATCCCGCCCTCCGCGAAGCGGTCGAGGACGCGGTAGCCCCAGCCGATCTCCTCGACGGCGAGGTTGACCTCGGGCATCAGGGCCAGCGCGCGCTGCAGCACGGGCTCGGGGTCGAAGGTGCGCACGTCCGAGAGCTGGTAACCGCCGGTGGTGCCGGGGCTCAGGCGGGCGGTGACCGCGCCGTTCGACGCCACGACCCAGCCGGTGCTGATGCCGAGCTCCCGGGCGATCGGCACGATCCCGACGAGCGAGCGGCCCGAGGCGAGCACGACGTGGTGTCCCGCCGCGCGCACGCGCGCCACGGCGTCACGCACGGGCCCGGTGATCTCGGAGGTTCCGGACACGGCGATGGTGCCGTCGATGTCGAGGGCGACGAGTGCGGTGTCGACCGCCTGTGCGAGCACGGGCCGGGCGTCCGGCCTCCGGGTGGTCGTTGCGGCATGCGCGGGGCCAACGCGAACGGTGACGGGTTCGGTCGTCCGTGTGGACGACATGGGCTCCCATTGCATGCCGCATACCTCCGGCGTCGCCTCGTTGAATCTCACCCGCACCGGTGAGACAGATCACAAGGTATCCGATTCATGCCGCTGCACATAGCCGTGTCCGTGATTCAGGCGGAAATAGCGGTCGATGTTAACCGTGTGGACGACTGTCCAACACGCTGCGGAGGACCGCCACGACGCCGTCGCCCTCGATACCGGCCGTGACCTCGTCGGCCGCGGAGCGGACGGGTTCCGAGGCGTGTCCCATCGCCACGCCGCGCGCCGCCCAGCGGAGCATGTCGATGTCGTTCGCCCCGTCGCCGACGGCGATCGTCCGCTCCGCCGGCACGCCGAGCTCGCCGCGCACCCGCTCGAGCGCCGACGCCTTCGTCACGCCCATCGGCGCGATGTCCATCCAGGCCGACCAGCCGACGGCGTAGGTGACGTCCTCCAGGCCGACCGCCTCGGCGAGCCGGTGGAAGTCGGCGCTCGTGCGGCCGGGGGCGCGCACGACGACGCGGGTCACGTCTCCGGCCCACAGCTCCTCGAAGTCGACGATCTCGTGCTTGCCCTGGAGCTCGCCGTCGGGGAAGTGCTCGGTGAGCCGGAAGCCGATGCCGACGTCCTCGACCGCGTAGCGGGCCTCCGGCAGGTGCTCGCGCAGCAGGCGCAGCGCGGGTTCCGGGTCGAACGTCTCGACGTGCTCCAGGACGTAGCCCTCCTGTGCCGCCGGGTCCAGGCGGGCGACCACCGCGCCGTTCGAGGCGACGATCCAGCCCTCGTCGATCTTGAGCTCCGCGGCGAGCGGCGTCATCGAGATGAGCGAGCGGCCCGAGGCGAGGACCACGTGGTGACCCGCGGCCCGGACGTCGGCCACCGCGTCGCGCGCGGCGTCCGACAGCACCTCGTCGTAGGTGACGAGCGTCCCGTCGATGTCGAGCGCGACGAGCCAGGGCACGACGCCCGGCGACGGCGCGGGCGAGCCGGTCACGCCGTGCGCCGCCCGGGTCCTAGATCTGTTCATGACGAACCCCGTCCTGCCGCAGGGATGCGAGTGTCAGCCAGGGTAGCGCCACCAGGAGGCAGAGGACGGCGATGCGCAGGCCGAAGTCGTTCACGAATGATCCGGCCACCGCCACCAGCCAGATCGCCGCGGCCGTGGGCCGCAGCAGGGGCCACGCCTCGCGCGCGGACCGGGACCAGAGCGGTTCGATCCGCCGGCCCGGCACGGCGGTGAACAGGACGACGGCGACGGCCACCAGCACGAGCACGGCGACCCACACCGACGGACCGGCGAGCACGGACCGGAGGGCGTAGCCGGCCTTGCGGGCCAGCAAGGCCCACGCCTCGCCGTCGACGACGTCGGCGACGAACCGCCCGAGGTGCGACCGCTCCGCCTCCGGCCGCAGCCAGTCGACGACGCCGACGGCCGCGACCAGGAGGACGCCGCCCGCGGTGACCGCCGCGATACGCCACACGCCCGCCCGCCCGCCGTAGGCGGCGATGCCGAGCACCGCGAAGGCGGGGACGAGGGCGGGGCCGCCGCCGAGGTCCGCGCCGAACCGGGGCAGGACGTCCACGACCAGGGCCACCGCCCCGATCCCGGCGACCGCCAGGGCGGCGGCCCCGCGCCGCCCGCGGGACACGAGCCACTGCGCCACGGCCCCCGCCAGCACGATCGCCGCGACCGCGTAGACGCAGAACGTCGGGTTCCCGAACCCGTAGAACCGCGCCCCGTACGACGGGGCCGCCCCGAGCGGCGCGGCCCGGTTCAGCGGCGTGTCGAGCAGGCCGTCCACGGTGAGCACCACGAACGTGAGCCCGGCCAGGACGCCTGGCGCCGGCCACGAGGCGCCTGCCGGGCGTGCGATGACTCCCGGCAGGAGCGCGACGGCGCCGGCGACCAGCCCGGCGATCGCCGTCACCGCCAGGCCGAGAGCGAGGGACGGCGCGGGAAACCGCCACCAGCCGGTCAGGGACGCCAGGAATCCGGCGGCCGGGAGCGCGCCCAGGAACAGGGCGGCGCCGCGCGCCGCACGGCGCCACCGGGGCGGCACGGGGAGCAGCCTCCGGCGGGCGCGGGCGCCCGCCCACCAGCACGCTGCGGCCAGCGCGAGCGCGACCCAGAACCCCGCACCCACGAGGACCGTGTAGGCGCCACGCCGGGCGTGGTCGCGTTCGGTCAGGTCCGCCAGGGCGTCGGCGGCCTCGGCTCCGGCCGCCGGCCTGGCCTCGCCCGCGAGAAGCGGCGTCGCCTCGATCCCGCCGGCGCCGGGCAGGCCCGCCGCGGCCAGCAGCGTCCCGGGCAGGTCGGCCGCGCGCGCCACCCCGGTGGTCCGGGTCGCCGACGACGTGAGGTAGCCGGGCGCCCCGGCGTCGCCGGACACGGAGTCGTCGGACACGGCGTCGTCGGAGATGACGTCGCCGGACACGGCGTCTCCGGACACGGGCATGGGCCTCAGGACCAGGCCGACGCCGAGCTCCGGCTGCCGTTCGACCTGGTTCGCCAGGTCCGCGATCACGACCGTCGCGTCGTCCGGGACGGCGTCCAGGACCCGCCGGACCTCGTTGTCCACGGCCGCCACCCGCACGGCCCGCAGTGCGCCGGCGTCGTCGCGCTCGACCTCGGCCGCGGTGAGCAGCGCGCTCCCGGCGTCCACCACCGTGACCGGGCACCCGAACCGCCCCGGCGCGGCGCGCTCGGCGTACCGCCCGACCGAGCCGTCCGCCCGCGCCAGCGCGATCGCCGCGCCCGGCCCGATCGCCGTCGTGCACACGCCGTCCAGGGCCTCGCCGAGGCGCCCGAGCCGGGCGCCGTAGGCGGAACGTCGCTGCAGGCCCTGCCACCCCTGCCAGTCCGTGACGACGGACGCGACGGTGCCGCCCGACGCGCAACCCGGCCTCGACCGCGGGCGATCCTCGCCCGGGCACGCGCCTGTTCCCGCGACGGCCGCCTGGTCCGTGCGCGGTTCGCCGCAGGGCGCGTCCCGTGCGGCCGACGACTCGGCAGGGCCCGCGGCGGACAGGGCCAGCCACCCGCCGGCCGGGCAGCGGGCCGCCGCTCCGGTCGTCAGGGACAGCGCGGCGACGTCCGCCGGGGCGCGCCGGGCGCGTCCGCCGTCGAGGAGGCCCGCGAGGAACGGGGCGGCCACGGCGACCTCACCCGGTGCGAGGTCGCCGCGCGTACCCGTCAGGTCACGCCACCGGATGCCCGTGGTCCCGATCAGCACCACCGGCCCCTCGGGCACCGCGGCCCGGGCCTCGGACACGGCTCCGGAGCTGCCGCCGGCGGCCCCGAACCCCGACGCCCCGGGCACGACCAGCACCGCTGCCAGCACCGCCAGCAGCGTCAGGAACGCGAGCGCCCCGCCCCGATGAACCCGTGTCACGCGGCAACATTACGTCGCCCCGCTGACATCCTCCGTTCACCTGCGGGTTCACCGGCGACCCGGGCAGGAACCCGGGCGGCGGCCGCGATCGGGCCGGCAGGACGCGTCGCGCGTCGCGGCCCCGGTCGGTGCCGGTTCACGGCCGCGACTCAGCGGGCGCGGACCCTCAGGGCCGACGGCTCCACCCGGGCCGAGACCTCCACCGCCCGCCCCAGCGGATCCCCGTCGACCTGGACCTCGTCGCCGCCGGAGACGCGGACGCGCGCCCGGCGGCACGTCGAGTGGTCGATCCGCCCGAGCTTCTCCGGCAGGTCGGAGCTCACGCCGAAGCCCTGCATCGCGACCTCGGCCGTGAGCTGGGCCCAGCCGAACACGCCTCCGCGCACGTCGGCCGCGGCGACGTCGAGCACGCCGTCGTCCAGCACCGCGTCGGGCAGCAGCGTGATGCCGCCCGGGAGCCGGCCGCAGTTGCCGATCATCACGCTGCGCAGGCGGGCGTCGACCGGCGGCTCGTCGTCGAGCCAGATGCGCGCCCGCAGCCGCCGGCCCCGCATGTGCGGCACGCCGGCGAGGAAGTACGCCACCCAGCCGACCCGCCGTTTCAGCTCGGGGTCCGCCCCGGCGACCATCGCGGCGTCGAACCCGAGACCCGCGATGACCAGGAAGATGTGCTCCTTGTCGGTCACGTGCGGCGGCTCGCCCGGGAGCTCGTCGTCGTCGCGCGCGAACTCCTCCACCCGCAGCCAGCCGACGTCGATCGCCCGCGTGCGCCCGTCGAGGATCACGGCGATCGCCCGCTCGACGTCCGCGACGGGCACGTCGAGGTTACGCGCCAGCAGGTTCCCCGTGCCGACGGGAATGACGCCCATCGGCACGTCCCCGCCCACGAGCACCTCAGCGACCGCGCGCACCGTGCCGTCCCCGCCCGCCGCGACCACGACGTCGGCCCCCTCCTCGATCGCCCGCCGCGTCTGGCCCTGCCCGGGGTCGGCCACGGACGTCTCGTAGAAGACCGGCGCCGGCAGCCCCCGCTCGACGCACGCCGCCCGCACGCGGCTGCGCAGCCCGGCCGTCCCGTTCTTCGACGGATTGAGGACGACGGCGATGTGGCGCGGCCCGTCGCCGGCCGCCGCCTGGGGAATCAGCGGCCCGATGCGACGCCGCATGACCGCCACCCGCGCGTAGATCAGGAGCGCGACGACCAGCGCGGCCACGGCGATGACGATCGCGGCGACGCCGAGCCACACCTGCCAGTCCATGGGGGTGATTATCCTCGCGCCGGCCGGCGCGGACGCCGGGGACAAAACCCCAGGGCCGGGGCGCCCCAGGGAAGTAGGCTGTGCGCGTGATCGATCTGAAGCAGCTGCGCGAGAACCCCGATGTCGTGCGCGCGAGCCAGACGGCCCGCCGAGACGACCCCGCCCTGGTGGACGCGGCCCTGGAGGCCGACGCGACGCGCCGGTCCTCCCTGGCGGAGTTCGAGTCGCTGCGCGCCGAGCAGAAGTCGCTCGGCAAGCAGGTCGCGCAGGCTTCCGGCGACGAGAAGGCCCAGCTGCTGGCCCGCACGAAGGACCTGGCGCAGCGGGTCAAGGACCTGCAGACGACGGCGAACGACGCCCAGGCGCGCCTCGACGAGATCCTGTGGACGATCCCCAACGTCACGCAGTGCGCACCGGAGGGCCTCGAGGAGGACTTCGTCGTGCTCCGGCACGAGGGAACGCCGCGTGACTTCGCCGCCGAGGGCTTCACGCCGCGCGACCACCTCGACCTGGGCGAGGGCCTCGCCGCGATCGACACCCAGCGCGGCGCCAAGGTCTCGGGCTCGCGGTTCTACTACCTCACGGGCATCGGCGCGCGGCTCGAGCTGGCCCTGCTGAACATGGCCATGGACCAGGCCGTGGAGCACGGCTTCACCCCGGTCATCACGCCGACCCTGGTCAAGCCGGAGACCATGCAGGGCACCGGCTTCCTCGGCAAGCACGCCGACGAGATCTACCGCCTCGAGAAGGACGACCTCTACCTGGTCGGCACCTCCGAGGTGGCGCTCGCCGGCTACCACTCGGACGAGATCCTCGACCTGAACGACGGCCCCCTGCGCTACGCGGGCTGGAGCGCCTGCTACCGCCGCGAGGCGGGCTCGGGCGGCAAGGACGTGCGCGGCATCATCCGCGTGCACCAGTTCCACAAGGTCGAGATGTTCAGCTGGTGCCGCCCGGAGGACGCCGCCGCCGAGCACGAACGCCTCCTCGCCTGGGAAGAGGCCATGCTCGCCAAGGTCGAGCTGCCCTACCGCGTCATCGACACGGCGGCCGGGGACCTCGGCTCGAGCGCCGCCCGCAAGTTCGACTGCGAGGCCTGGCTCCCCACCCAGGAGCGCTACCTGGAGCTCACCTCGACGTCGAACTGCACCACGTTCCAGGCCCGCCGCCTCAACGTGCGCGAGCGCACCGAAGAGGGTTCGACCCGCACCGTCGCCACCCTCAACGGCACCCTGGGCACGACCCGCTGGATCGTCGCCATCCTGGAGAACCACCAGCTCCCGGACGGCTCGATCCACGTCCCCGAGGCGCTGCGCCCGTACCTGGGCGGCCAGGAGGTTCTGACCCCGGTCAAGTGACGTGGTGAGGGCGCGGAACCCCGCGCCCTCACGACCGTACGTGGTTCGGGTGCCGCACCGAGTTCACGGCCCCGCTCAGCTTGCGGAAGTTCACCGCCACCAGGACGTCCCGGTACTGGGCCGCGCGGTGCATCTGTCCCTTGAGGTCGTTCGACGACACCCGGTGCTTCAGGTCGCACGGCACCTCGACGGCGACGTACCCCTTGCGCAGCAGGTCGATCGTCATCCCCGTCTCCACGCCCCAGCCCTTGGCCAGCGGCGTGGCGGCCTCGAAGGCCTCCCGGGTGATGCACCGCATCCCCGACAGCGGCTGCTTGGGGCTCCAGCCCGTCATGCCCTGGATCGCCTTGCGTGCCGTCCCCACGACGATCCCCCGGCCCCCGGCCCCGGCCTGCTTCGGCAGGAGGGCGATCGCGACGTCGGCCACGCCCTCCAGGACCGGCCGCACGAGCGGAGCGGTGTTGACGGCGGTGTCGCCCAGGTCCCCGTCGATGAACAGCAGCAGGCGGGCGGGCCGGTCCTCGACGTCACGCATCGCGACGACGGCCGCGCCGGTTTCCATCGCGGCCGCCTTCCCGCGGTTGTGCGAGTGACGGACGACGACGGCGCCCGCGGCGCGGGCGACGTTCGACGTGTCGTCCTCGGACCCGTCGTCGACGACCAGCACGAGATCGACGTGAGGAATCGCGCGGGCCGACCGCACCGTCGAGGCGATCGTCTCGGCCTCGTCCTTGGCGGGGACGATCACCGCGGCCCGCTGGACGTTCTTCCCTTGTCGACTGCTGGTCGGACGCCGGGTCTTAGCGACCGGAAGAGCGTTCACACCTGTCCTGCCTAGAGCGTTGGTCTGCGTGCTGACGGGCAACCTCGGCACAACGAAGTGCAAAGGTTTACCCGTGGGATCCTACTCCAAGAGTTGGGAAGTTCCGGTGAACACCCGGTGATATGAGCGTCGCCCGTCTCACCGGAGCGTGACCTGCCGCGAGACGATACCCGCTCTCGCGCGTCGCTCGTTCGCATCGAGGGGCGCCTCCGTGGAAAGTGCTTTCGTGAGCCGCTCCGCGAGGTCCGCGAGGGGCTCCGCGAGGACGTCCGCCTCGGTGCCGGCGGGCAGCTCCCAGACGGGCACGATCAGGCCCGACGCGCGGAACATGCCGAGAAAACGCCCACCGGCGAGTCCTGACTCGCGCTTGGCCTGGAGCCGGGCGATCGCGTCGACGAACTCGTCCTCGGGCTCCGGGCGTGCCCACCTGACGAACTCCTTGGACATCCGGCACCAGTACGCGGCCTCGACGCCGTCGAGCTTCACCGTCGGGATCGCGCTCGCCGCGGCCTCCTCGAGCGACGCCTTGACGTCCGGCGTGACCTCGGCGTCGGGCGCGAGCCAGTAGTCGAAACCGTCCTGGACCGTCACCTCGAAGGGGACCGCCGGGTCGAGGACGTCCTGCAGGCGCGGCGCGTCCGCGGCGGGCACGCCGGCGGGCTCGACGGGCGTGCCGGGCTCGGCGTCGAGCGCGGCGAGCAGGGCGGCGGCCAGGTCGCGGCTGACGTCACCGGACCCGACCAGACCCTGCACCGCGAGCAGGATCGCGCCGTCGGCCCGGTGGAGGGCGACCCAGCCCGCCGGGAGGTTCGTGACGACGGTGACGTCCCGCGACCCGTACTCGGACGTGGTGCGCGCCGTCCCCGTCGCCGACGGCACCACCTCACGGAACGCGACCCAATCAGGTTCGCCGGAAAGCCCCTCGAAGGGGCGGAGCACGAAGTCGTTCTGAGCCATGCCGGCGAGTCTATCCGCGCAGAAGGGAAGTCACATATTGTGCGTATACGCAACGGTGGTTGCGCGCGGGTGGTGTTTCGCGTCACCGGGTCCCGCCTGATGGCGGGAAGCCCCGGCGAACGTCGCGATCAGAGAGCCGGGCGGGTCTTCGACAGCGCGAACGCGGCCTCCCGGCGCCCGGTCCGGTTGGCCATGACGAGGGCGGCCGCGCCACCCACGACCAGCGCCCCGGCCGCGCCCGTCAGCGCCGCGGCCTCGGAACCCGTGGTCGCCATCCGCAGCGGCGCGTCGATGGTGGCCTGCTCGGTCGCGGCGTCGGCCGCCTCGCCCACCTCGTCGAGGGCGCTCGGCGTGTGCGACAGGTACTCGGCGCCGGTGTCGTACTCGGCGCCCCGGTCGGCGAGCAGCATGTTCTCGCGCGCACCGCCGCCGGCAACGGTCTCCTCGCCGGCCGGCGCGGCCGTCGGCAGCTGCGCGGCGTCGCCGGTCCGCTCCGCCACGTCGCCCGCGGGGACACCCGCGCGCACGTCGGCCCCGGCGGTCTCCGCGACCCCGGCCGACACGCCGACGCCCCGGTCGTTCGCGTCGACCGTGGCGTCCGCGACGCCCGGCACGCCGGCCTCGGCCGCAAGCCCGTCCTGCCCGGCGCCGACGTGGACCGTGGCGCCACCGACCTCGGCGTCGGCCTCGATCCGGCCGTCGTCGGTTGACACCGTGACCTCGATGTCGGCGAGAGCGTCCGAGAGCACGCGCCCGGCGTCCGCCACGACCTGGCCCACGTCGAGCGCCTGCGGCTCGTCGCCGAGGTCCGCGGCCTTGTGCCGCGGCTGGTAGTCCGTCCGCTCGCCGTCGACGTCGTAGCCGAGCGCCTTGGCGGTCGCCTCGAAGGCCAGCAGGTCGCCGCTCGCGGCGTCCTCGTCGGCGGGGACGGCCGGCGGAAGGTCCTCGGAGTCGCCGGACAGGCCGTAGTCGATGTCCAGCGGCGCCCAGTACTCCGCGTCCTTCTCCAGGCCGCGCTCGAGCCGCGGGACGTCCTCGTCCGAGTCGCCACCGGACTCCTGCTGCGAGCCCTCGTTCTTCTCGCCCTTGCCCTGCCCGGCGTCCGGCCCGGCCTGCTTCCCGGAGTTCCCCGAGTTCCCGGCGCCCTGCTGCGCCTCCTGCGGACGGGACCCGGCGGACTCCGTCTCGGGCAGCACCTCCGCGGCGGGCTCCGCCACCTCGGCGGCAGCCTCCGTCACCTGCTCGGCCGTCTCGCCGACCGCACCGGCAGTCTCGTCGACGACCTCGACGGTCTCCTCGACGACGCCGGACAGCACGTCGTCCGCGGGGGCCCCGGCGTCATCGGTCGCGTCATCGCCGACCACGCCCGCCTCCGCGGCGGCCGCCGCCCCCTCGACGATCTCGGAGACGAGTCCACCGAGCGCGGCGTCGCTCACCTGGTCCCCGCCGCCGGCCGGGACGCCGTCCCCGTGGTCGCCGGACCCGTCGGCGACGTCCGCCCGCACCGTGACCGTGCCGTCGTCGTTCACCTGGACGCCGTGCCCGGTGCCGCCGAACAACGCGCGGTGGCCGTCGGCGCCGAGGTCACGGCCGTAGCCGTCCGCGCCGCGCTCGGAGTCAGGGTCGGCGGCGAAGGCCGGTGCCGTCGCGGCACCCGCGGCCGTCGCCAGGGCGATCGTGGCGACAACGCGGTTGACGTGCTTCTTCGCCGTGCTCTTGAGAGTCATCTTCGCCTGCTTCATCAGCTGCTCCGAACTGTGCGGTGGAACCCGTGAGTCCTTCGGCACCTTGCCCTTGCTGGTGGACCGTGCCGTTCCGGCGTGGCGCGCATATCACCGGAACGGGCGATCTATGCCTGCGCACGATAACGATGGTGTCACAGCGGGTCAAATCGGTCACGCAGTACCGCCGGAACACCATGCCCTGGAATTCGTCGCCTCGCCGGACGCACGCGAGCGGGCCCCCGGCCGCAGCCGGGAACCCGCTCGTGGAGCGCGACGGGAACGGTGTTCTCGTCAGTCGGCCAGACCCGTGACCGTACCGGTCACGCCGTCCAGGCCCGTGGCGCCGGTGACGCCGTCGACCGTGCCGGTGACCTTCTCGGCCGCCCCGCCCACGACGTCGCCCGCCACGGGCACGTCCGCGACGGTCGACCCGACCGTGCCGGCCGTGTCCTGGACCTTGCCGGTCACGCCGTCCACGGTGCCGGTGACGCCGTCGACCTTGCCGGTCACGCCGGCGACCTTCTCCGTCACGCCGGCGACGACGCCGGACGTGCCGGTCGCGTCGGCGACCGTCCCGGCGATGCCGCCGACGACGCCCTGGCCGTCGACGGCGCCCACGGTGCCGTCCACAGCCGGGCCGGCCACGCCCGCGACGGCGGCCGGAGCCTCCTTCACGGTGTGCTTGGCGGTGGACTTGACCGCCTGCGCGCCGGTCAGCAGGCCGGGCGCGATGCCGTCCTTGACGTGGCCGACGGTGCCCGGCACGACCTGCTCCGTCACGGGGCCGGTCACCCCCGGGACGACGTCGTTCTTCACGGCGCCGACCGTTCCCGGCACGACCTGGTCCGTGACCGGGCCGGCCACGCCGGGGACGATCCCGTTCAGCGTCGTGGAGAGCGCCCCCGCGACGGCGTTGGTGACCGGCGCGACGGTGCCCGGCAGGTTCCCGAGGACGCTCGCGGCCAGCGCCGTCGCGCCCGAGGCCGCGCCGGGCAGGTTCGCGACGACGGCCGCCGCCGGGGTCGTGGCCTGCTCCGCGACGGCCGGGACGGCCGCGACGGTGCCGGGCACCGCCGAACCGGCAGTGCCGAGGACGGTGCCGGCGGCCGAGCCGGCCGTACCGGTGACACCCCGCGCGGAGAACGCGGGCAGCGTGTAGTCGGGTGCGACGTTCGTGGCGGCCGGGGCGATCGCCGCGGGCATGGCGCCCTTGGTGAGTGCGGTCGCCTTGCCGGCCAGGCCCTGCGCCACGCCTCCGGCGGCCGGGGTGGCCGGCAGGTTGGAGACGATGTCGTCAGCACTGGGGGTTTCGACGACATCGGTGGTGGGCAGGTTGCTGAGGTCGAGCTCGGTCGCCGGCAGCTCGGCCGCCAGGGCCGGGCCTGCCGCACCTGCCGCGGCCGCGGTCATGCCCACGGTCGCGACGAGGCGGGTGACCGGCGACGAGCCGGTCCTCTTCTTCGGTGCTGCGTGCTTCAAGGAGCTACCCCCATGGCTCAGGCGCGATGCGCGCAATTCGAATCCCCTTGCGTGCCCTTGAAACTAGCGACGCGGACCAGGGCGGGAAAGCGTGCGCCCGGAGCAACTTTCCCGCCAACCGCCATCAACCGGGATGGCTGGATGAGGTCACGAATTCACCCGATTCGAGGTTCCGTGACGAAGATCACACTCCCTGCGTCCTCGGCTGCCCCTCGCCGGGTCAGGCGAGCGGCGCCCCCACCCGGGTCATGAAGGGCTCGGGATCCGTGGGCTGCCCGTTGACGTGGACCTCGAAGTGGAGGTGGCAGGCGGTGGAGTTGCCGGAGTCGCCCACCAGGCCGATCGGCTGCCCCGCCTCGACCCGCTGCCCCACGCTCACGTTGATCCCGTGCGACCACATGTGCAGGTACTTGGTGATGGTCCCGCGGCCGTGGTCGATCTCGATGATGCCGGTGCCCGAGCTGTCGAACCCGGCGAACGTGACCGTGCCGGACTGCGCGGCCCAGATGGGGCCGTCGCAACCGCCCGCGGCGAGGTCGGTCCCCGCGTGCAGCCGGTAGATCCCGGTCACGGGGTTGGTGCGCATCCCGAAACCCGAGGTGACCGGCCCGCGGCCGGGTTGCGCCCAGCCGCCCGGGGCGACCTCGCCCTCTTCCGCGGGGATGCCCGAGCACGCCGCGCCGCCGTCGCGCTGCTCGAGCCCGAGGTCGACGCCGCCGATGGCCTCGACGATGGTGACGGCGTCGGCGAAGAACGGCTCGTAGTGATAGGGGTCGGCGTTGACCTGCACGCGGTGGGCGACGATCGTGGGCGGGAGGGCGTCCCGGCCCTCGACGTCGCGCAGCACCTCGAAGAAGTTGGTGGCGCTGATGTACGGGTCCATGCGATCGGCGTAGGAGCCCCACGCGCCGTTGGCGCGCTGCTGGAACAGGCCACGGCTGTCCGGGCCGGCGGCGTCGCCGTGGTCCAGGACCCGGAGCGTCGACTCGCCGATGGCGGTCATGACGCCGATGGTGACGTCGCGGCCGCTCAGCTTCAGGTCGGAGCCGGCCCGGATGATGTGGGCGGCGTTGGTGAGCTGTTCGGCGTCGTACCCCTCGACGTCGGGGACGACGTCGTCGTCGATCGTGGCCGTGATCCCGCGGTCCGGGTTGCAGACCGCCGCGTTCGAGTCGCTCGCGACGAGAACGAAGAACAACAGGAACGCGAGCAGGCCGAGCGGGCTCAGGAGCAGGAGGACCGCCCCGATGCGGGCGGCCTTGTCGTTCATCCCGTCACTCCGCGGGTGGCGTGAGCCGGTCGACGAGCCAGGGCGCGTCCGCGTCCTCGCGGACGACGGTGACGAGGTACGGGCCGATGTCGGTGGGGACCTCGACCCGGCCGACGTAGCCGCTGCCGGCCTCGACGATCTCCGGCTCGCCCGTGACGCGGCCGACCGGGACGTTCGCGGGGTCGACCCAGGCGTAGTCCTGCGCGGCGAGCTGGGTGAGGTGGGGTTCGAGCCTCCGCCACCACGTGTCCCGGGGCACGTCGGTCGCGGCGAACGCCTCCATGACCGCGACCGCGGCGTCGCGGGCGGTCCGGCGCGACGCGCCGTCCCACTCGGGGAGCTGCTCGGGCTCGTAGACCTCGCCGGTGTCCTCGTCGATGATCACGCCCGACGCCGTCGGCAGGGGAGCGACTTCCGTGGGCCAGGCCGACGACGACGGCGCGGGGCCGGGTGACGCCGTGCGGGCGCGGTCGGCGGCGTCCGGCCCGGAGGTGCATCCGGTGAGGACCGTCAGGGTCGCTGCCAGGCTGATCACTGTGGCCCATGGGGTCACGGCCGCTCCTTGCACGTGGACGAGGACACCGAAAGGATTACGGCCGGCCGGGCGGCCGTCAATCGCCCGCACCGATGAGCGGCACATCCGCCGTATCACTACAGATCGGACCTCGGCGGAACTGCGGCCTTTTACTGGTGCGGGCGCACCATCCGGGCTATCTTCGGGCACGGCGGGGTCGGTGCCCGATCATGCGGGCCATCAGGAGGAACAGGCAGTGGACGACGGCGGTAACCCCTGGGTCAACGGGCAGGCGCAATCCCCCGTGCCCGCAGCGGCGGTCGCAGGACGGCTCCCGTCCCAGCCCGGGCAGACCGGACATGAGCTGCCCCCCGCGACCGGCCCGACGGCGCCGCAGCGCGGCGTGCCCGGACCGCGCGCGGGCACGGGTCTGCGCGTCGTCCGGCACGACGCCGCCGCGCGGCTGTGGATCCTCGGCGTCCACGGGGGCGCGGGCGAGACCTCGCTGGCGCTCCTCGACCCGGACTGGCGGCCGGCACAGCACGGCTGGCCGTACACCGGGCAAGAGGGCGCACGGGTGGTCCTCGCGGCCCGGTCGAACGCCGTCGGCCTCGAGACCGCGCGGATCGCCGCGACCCAGTGGGCGTCCGGGCAGGTGGGTTTCGCGGAGGTGGTCGGGCTGGTCGTCGTCGCCGACGCGCCCGGAGCCCTGCCGAAGCCGCTCAGGGATCTCGCCAAGGACGTCGCGGGCGGCGTCCCCCGCGTGTGGAACTTCCCGTGGGTCGAGGACTGGCGCCTCGGGGTGCCGCCGTCGCCGGCCTCCGCCCCGGACCCCGTCCGCAAGATCGTCAAAGACCTGAACGCCCTGGCCGGTCAGGGCTCCACCGGCTTGTCCCGCTGAAAGGAACCTCCTCGTGTCGATCGAACTCATCTCGGCAGTGGCCGACGTCGCGGCCGAGATCGTGACCGTCGTTCCCCAGGCCATTCCCGACCCCGAGCCGCAGGCCCCCGCCGGCCTGAGCGACGGCATGGCACGCATCCTCGGCGCCGCGAAGTGGATCGGGCTCGTCATCGTGGCCCTCGGTCTGATCGGTCAGATCGCCGGGTGGGCCTGGGCCTCGCGGCGCGGCGACGGCCAGGAGCACGTGCAGGGCCTCGCCTGGTCGATGGGCGCCGCGATGGGCATCGGCGCGGCCATCAGCGTGGTCGGCTGGATCGCCGGCTAGGCACGATGAACGACGCCGCAGACGCACCGAGCCCGTTCAGCCGGCCGGGATTCCTCGTCGCCGCGGTGGCGGTGGCCGGCGTGATCCTGCTCGCCGTCGTCCTGCTCCTCACCGACGAGGAGACGCCCGAGCCGGTCAGCGAGCCCGCCGGCTCCACGGCGCCCTCGTCCGCCGCGCCGGCCGACGAGCCCAGCGTCTGCGGCCTCGAGGGCGAGGTCACGGAAGGGCGGCTCACCAGCGCGCCCGAGGTGGACGCCTGGGAGTACCAGGTCACCGTGCCGTACCCGGTCTCGGCCGACCACGGACCCGGGGCCGTCACCGACGAGGGGGTGCGCCACTGCTACCAGCGGTCCCCCGAAGGAGCGCTGTACGCCGCGTCGAACGCGCTGGCGCAAGCCACCGACGGGACCGTGAAGGCGGCGTTCGCGGAGCACTTCGTCGCACCCGGCGGATCGCGGGAGCAGTTGCTGGCCGCGGCGCGACGGCCCGCGGACCCGGACGTCAGGTTCGCGCCCGCGGGGTTCCGGCTGCTCTCCTACGACGGCGGGTCGGCACGCGTCGAGATCGCGGCGACGGCGGTCGTCGACGGCGACGAGCTGTACTTCTCCCTCGTCTACCCGCTGATCTGGCGGGACGGTGACTGGAAACTGGACTCCGGCGGCATGGATCCCGGCTCGATGGCGGAGATCCCGGATGCCGCCGGGTACATCCCGTGGGGAGTGGAATAGCCATGGCCTGTGACGCCACCACGCTGCTCGATCCCGGCAGGTGCGCGAAGGAGGCGGCCGCGACCGCGTTCGACGGGGCCCTGGACGAACTGCGCCGGGGCGTCGTCGAGGCGACCGGCGACGTGGTCTCGTCGCTGGGCGGGATGTGGGTCGACGTCTCGCCCGTCGACCTGCGCGCCGGCGACCGGACCGGCGCCGCCGCCGGTGACCTCGCGGCGGAAGCCGGCCGGGACGTCTCCGAGGTGCTGGGCTACCTGCAGTGGATCGGGCTGGTCGTCGCCGCGGTCGGGCTCATCCTGCTCCTGGCCCGGATCGGCGCGCGGGCGAGGCGCGGGGAGCGTACGGCCGCCGTCGGGCGCATCGGGCTGGTCCTGGGCGGGGTGGTCCTCATCGGCGGTGCGTCGAGCCTCGCGGGTTTCGTGCTCGAGGGGAGCGGGCCCCGTGGCGGCGGGGCCGTCTACTTCCTGCAGTCCGCGTTGTGGTGGTACATGGGTGCCGCCGCGGTGGTCGCCGTGATCATCGCGGGGATCCGCATGGCCTGGGAGCAGCGGGCCCAGCCGGGCAGGGACCTCGTACGGGGGATGATCACCCTGGTCGTGGTGGCCGGCGCGGGCGTGACGATCATCCAGACCCTCATCGCGATCTCCGACAGCTTCTCGCGGTGGATCATCGATCGATCCCTGGGATGCGGGCCGTCGGAGACGGCCGCGTGCTTCGAGGAACGCATGAGCGACATCCTCGTCATCCCCGGTCCGGACAGGGCGGTCGCCGATCTGGAGCTGGGTTCGCTCACGATCATCATCCTGGGGCTGACCGCGATCCTCGTGTCCTTCGCGCAGATCATCCTGATGATCGCCCGCTCCGGGATGCTCGTCGTCCTGGCGGGAGTCCTGCCGCTCGCCGCCTCGGCCACCACCACGGAGACGGGACAGACGTGGTTCAAGCGCTCCGTCGGGTGGATCGCGGCCTTCATCCTGTACAAGCCCGCGGCGGCGGTGATCTACGCGGGAGCCTTCCAGCTCGTCGGCGCACCGCCCGGGCGCGCGTCCGGCGAGGCCGGCGCGTGGAACGCGTGCACGAGCGGCGACCTGTGCTCGGACGGCGGAACCGGCCTCTACTCCGTGCTCGCCGGGCTCATGTTCATGGTCCTCGCGGTGCTGGCGCTGCCCGCGCTCATGCGCTTCGTGGTGCCGGTGGTCGGCGCCGCGACCGGCGGCGGCAACCTGCCCGACGCCGCCGCGGTCGAGGTGCCCACCGGCGCCAGGCCGAGCAACGGCTCCGGCCTGTCCGGCCCCTCCGGTGCGCCCGCCGCCACCGGCCGCCGTCCGGGCGCGCCGGGCTGGTCCGGTCCGCCGGGCCCGGCCGGCGTCGTCGCGCACCCGAGCGGCGGCGGGAGCGGTCACGCGGCGCCCGGCAAGCCTCGCGTCAACGGCGCGGGCAGCGCCGCCGGCGGCAGGTCCCCGGCAGGGACGTCCGCCCGTCCGGGAGCGCGCCCGGGTGGCGGAGCGGGGTCCGACGGCGCGGGCACCGGCACCGGTCCGGCCGAGGGACCTGCCGGGACGGCGGCCGGGGCGAGCGCGGCGGGTACGCGGCGCACGGCCGGGCCGGGCGCGGCGGAACGCCGCGCCCGGGAGGCCGCCGGCGAGGAGGGCCCGACGGGAAGCGCCTGATCGCGGACGCCGGCCGGCATGCCGACTCCTCCCTCTGCAGCGCTGGAGCGAGCGGCCCGGCCTACGGCGAGTCCGTCTCGGACGGCAGCAGCGCGGGCCGGGACCGCACGTTGGTGACGTCGTCCTCGACCTCGGATCCCGCCGGCTCGCCCGCGCCGGGACCCACCCGGCTCTGCTGGTGCCAGCGCTGGTTCGTGTCGTTGATCGAGAGCTCGGCCGCCGTCAGCTCGACGGTGATCGGGATCCCGGGGCGCCCGCCCACCTTGACCAGGAACTTCCCCAGGCCCGGGGCGGCCGTCTCGCGGCCCGTCGCGGGATCCCACGCGGGCGGGTCCTGCCACCCGGTCACCATCTCCTGCTCGGCCTCCGACATCGGGATCGCCGACGTGAGCTGCGGCATCTCGGCGGCGGGCAACCCGCCGCAGATCACCATCCCGGACCGTTCGACGAACCCCTTCGCCTTCATCCGGTCCTCCTCGGTCGGCAGGGCCAGGAGGTCGCTCATCGTGTGCGAGACCATCGCCATCCCGACGCCCCGCTGCCGGTTCAGCCGCGTCAGCGCGTCGACGCGGTCCACCATCCCGCGCCCGGCCCGCAGCGCCCGCCACAGCTCGTCGAGGATCACGAAGTAGTGCCGCCGCGGTTCCAGCCCGACGTCGGCCAGCACGTTCGCGATGTTGACGGTCCCGAACCCGGCCGACCAGCACGCCAGCAGCACGGCCGCCTGCAGGTCCATCTCGGAGTCGTCGATCGCGGAGACGTCGTACACGACGGGCTTGTCGCGCCGCATCGGGTTGGTGGTCTGCTCGGAGAACATCCGGCCGAACCGGCCGCCCTCGACCAGCCCGATCAGCGACCGCTCGAGCCGCTCGGTGATGCGCTGGTAGTTGCCCTCGTCGCCGCGGTCGACGGCGACCGCGCGCACCGCGGGCGGCCCCACCTGGATGACCTTCAGCAGGTCCCGCAGCACGGGCACGCCGTCGTGCTCGTCGTCGAGCACGCGCAGCGCGCGGTCCAGCAGCGTGGCCTCGTGGTCCGACGGCGGTTCGCCGCGCACGATCGTCAGCAGCGCGAGCACCATGTTGAGCCGGCGCCCGTGCGCGTCGGCGAGCACCTCGCCCGCCTCCTTCACGTGACCGGCCGCCCGGAGCCGCGCGGCGGCGCCGGTCGCCTCACCCGGGTCGAGGATGTTCAGGAACCCCCGGTCCCGGCCCAGGGTGATGACCTGGCCCCCGAGCGCGCGCACCATGTCCAGGTAGTCCGGCTTGAGGTCGCCCAGCACCAGCGGCATGACGCCGTACCCGGCGAGCCCGGTCGCCATGCGCCGCACCACGGTGGACTTCCCCAGGCCCGGCTTGCCCAGCACGAACGTGCTCGGGTTGCTGATCAGCTTGGCCCGCTGGAACCAGGAGATCGGGTCGCAGCACAGCGTCGCGCCGGTGTTGATGTGCCGGCCCAGCGGCACGCCGATCATCGGCGCCCCGGTACCGACGGAGAACGGGAACAGCCCGCACACCTGCACCGTCGTCCCGCGCCACTCGTCCGGCGCCTCGATGTACGACGACGTCCCGCGCCCGTGACCGAACCAGCCCCGCGGGCCGGGTCGCAGCGGGCGGACCGGCCTGGCGGCGGGCTTGCCGCCGTCGGACCTCCTGAGCCCGCGGACCCCCTGCGGGCGTGCGTCCTCCTGCGCCGCCATCAGATGCGCTCCCGGACCTCGGCGGGCAGCGACAGGTGCTTGCTCAGCACCAGTCCCAGCGGGAGCGCGGCGGCGAACGCCGAGTCCTGCGCGCCGTAGACGGGCCGGATCCGGAGCCGGGCGATCGCCGAGAGGTTGTCCACCGCGGCGCGGGCGTCGGCCTCCTTGGCCGGGTCCAGCACCGTGGCCGTGACCAGCATGCCGAAGTTCACCAGGCCGGCGCCGGACGCCTCCTCCGCGGCGGTGGACGCCGCGGCGCGGACGGCCGCCGTGTCCCGGGCCGCGGGCTTGCGGGTCGCGGTCTGCCGGAACTCGGCGGCCCGCAGGTCCGCCTCGACCATCGCGGCCGCGCGGGCGGCGTCGATCGGCTTGTAGAGGAGGGTGACGCGCTTGCGCGCGATGTCGTGGTGCGGCGCGAGCAGCCGCGCCAGCACCCCGGACTGGACGACGCCCGACGGCGCGGCGGACATCGCCCATGTCACCGACCGGGCGGAGTCGTGCCGGTAGGAGTCCCACGAGGCCTCGGTCGCGCTCGGGCCGACGTCGGTCCACGAGATCTCCGGCCACTCGCCCGCGGCGTGGGCCTCGTCGATCAGCGGCGCGACGGCCGGGTCGTACGCGATGCGGACGACCTCGCAGACCTCCTGCGCGGACAGGGGATGCGTGGCGCCCGCGCCCGCCTCCTGGAGGGACGCGGTCAGGCCGGGCAGGCGGGAGGCGAGGTCGCGGCCCATCTCGTCCGGGTCGCGCCGCCTGGCGCCCGCTCGCGGAGTGGCGGAGAACGTCACCGAGACGTAGGCCCGCACCGTGGACGAACCCACGGGGTAGCTCGCGGCGGCCTCGCGCAGCATCGCACGGGCGAACTCGGGGGCGTCGTCGTCGATGTTGGCCTCGACCTCGCGGCGCAGCCGCGTGCCCGTGTCCGGCGCGGTCTCCACGGTGACCGCCGTCGCCTCGACGCCGATCTCGTTCCCGAGGCTCGCGAGCCAGTGGCCCCAGTCCGCGACCCAGCTGTCGATCTGGTCCTGGTCCACCAGGGACGCGCCGTCCGGCTCCGCGCCGATGACCACGGAGTACGTGCCGACCGCCGGCGTGTACAGCAGGGCGAACGGGCGGCCGTAGGAGTCGGTGTGCTCGCTGAGCCGGGTCGGGGCGAGGATGCCCGGCAGCTGGTAGGTGCCCCAGAGCGCGCGGCCGAGCGGGCCGCTGCGGTAGAGGTGCAGGCCCGCGGACCTCGCCCGGAACCAGCCCGCGCGTGCTCCCATGCGCGACAGGGCGTTCTTCCCGTGCACGTCGCGGATCACGAGCGTCGCGCCGGCGAGGACCAGCACGCCGAAGACGACCGCCGCGGTGACCAGGTTCGCGATCATCACCGTGAAGACCACGACCACCAGGCCGATCATCAGGCCGTAGGTACCGAACGTGCCGAGCCCGAACAGCCCGGCCGAGGTGGGACGGCGCCAGTTGCCGTAGGTGCGGGGGGCTCTGCGTCGCTCGTCGATCGTTACTGCCACGGGGGCCTTCCTTGCCAGGTCAGGTGCTGTGCCGGGGGCGAATATCCGAGGCCCAAGATAGCCGGAATGTCGGGCGTTTACACCTACAGGAAGGGGTGTGTGGCGGACGGATCAGAGGGGCCGGCGGGCCTGGCCCGTCACCTCCCGTTGCCGAGGACCAGCCAGATCCACACCCCGTAGAACGTCGTCGTCACGACGCCGATGACGATGGCCCACACGGCGGCCCAGCGGCCCTTGCGCCGGCCGTTCCGGGTCCGGATCAGCCCGGCGATCCCGAACGGGATGCCGAGCACGCCCGAGCAGGCCAGGGCCAGCACGAAGGCGGCGATCGAGATCTGGTCGGTCTGGGGCTCGGGAGACATCGGCGCCCAGCCCCGAGCGCCGTAGTGGTAGGGCACGGGCTGCGGGTACGGGCCCGGCTCGTGGTGGGTGGTCGCCTCCACGTACCCGTCGTACGGCTGCGTCCGCACCGGCTCGCGGTACGCCGGCTCGTGGTACGCCGGCTCGTGGTCCGGCTCCGGGCGGGCCGGCGGCGCGTCCCGCCGCGCCGACCAGTCGGTCTCCTGGCCCCACTCGTCCTCGTAGGGCAGGTCGTAGGTCGTCTCGCCGGTGTACGACGACGTCGTCGGCCGGCCGCCGTCACCGCCGGACGGGCCGGGCCGCGCCCGGGCGGCGTCCTGCCGCTCCAGGTCCCCGTCGAGCGCGGCACGCGCCGACGGGTCCAGCAGGATGTCGCGGGCGCGGTTGATCCGGGTCATCGCGGCCGGGTCGGCGCCGGCTCCCGCGCGGTCCGGGTGGTGCTGCTTGGCCAGCTCGCGGTGCACCGCGCGGATGACCGCGGGGCTCGCGTCGCGGGCCACGTGCAGCTCGGCGTACGCGTCGAAGACCTCCGCGGTCATGTCGTCAGCTGCCTGCGCTGGGCGGACAACCGGTAGTCGACCTGCTCCACCTGCCAGGTCGCCGCGCGCTCCTGGCGCGAGGCGAGCACGACGAGCGCGGCGACGTCGTCCATCTTCAGCACGCTCACCGTGTGGTACGGCCAGCCCCGGTCCGGCGTGTACCGGATCGCCTGTGCCTCGAAGAAGGTGGGTTCGCCGATGCGCGCGGCGATGCCGCGACGGACGGGTTCGGGCAGGTAGGCGACCTGTTCCAGGGCGTCCTGGAACGGGTTCCCGCCGCCGCCCGGGGAGGCGGCGGCGCCGTCGGGGACGAAGCCCGTGTCGTGCCGGACGTCGCCGACGCGGCGCCTCGGGACCTCGAGCGCCCGGAACTCCTGCAGGGTCGCCTGCGACCAGCCGCCGGACGCGCGGAACTTCCCGTCGGCGCGCGGGGCCAGCTCCTGCTCGCCGATCGCCGTGACGATGCGGCTCTGATCGGCCCACCAGCCGGTGCGACGCCGGAAGTAGCGGGGAGGGGTGCCGCGGCGGCGCGCGCCGGGCAGGAGCCTGGCCATGCTCGCGATCGGCGTACCCGGCAGCACCACCCCGGCCAGCTCGCGGAAGGTGAGGATCTCGCCGTTCCACTCGTCGGCGTCGACGGACCGGCCGCTGCCCGCCGCGGGGCGCGGGCCGCCCTGCGCGCCGGACGCCCGGACCGGCGCCGAGGATCCCGTGTAGCGCTCGATGCTTCCCAACCTGCGACCCCTGTGCTCGTGGTTCGTCGTCATACGGCGGCGCGGTCACGTCGCGCCTGCTCATCGCGCCACCGGCATGGTACCGGCGGAGGCCGGCGACAAGCAGGAAATGCGCGGGGCGCGCCCAGCGGCGTCGGACAACGCGAAACGTTTCGAGCGACTGCCGCGCCCTGGGCGCGTCCCGTAGGTTGACGCCGTCCATCATCAGCATGACCCGAACGGAGTTCCCCATGGCGCAGGTACGACGACGTGCCCGCTTGGCGGCAGCACTCGGTGCTGTCGTCAGCCTTCTCACCGCGGGCGCCCTCGGCATCGGAACCGCGACCACCGCGTCCGCCGCCGAAGGCTGCTCGGTCAGCTTCAAGATCGTCAACCAGTGGAGCGGTGGCTTCCAGGGTGACGTCACGGTCAAGAACCTGGGTTCGCCCGTCTCCTCCTGGAACCTCCAGTGGACGGCGGCGTCCGGCCAGACCGTCAGCCAGGCGTGGAACGCCACGGTGACGCAGTCCGGCTCGGCGATCTCCGCGAAGAACGTCTCCTGGAACGGCAACCTCGGCACCAACGGCACGGCGACGTTCGGCTTCATCTCGAGCGGCGGCGGGACGACGCCGAGCGCCTTCACGCTCAACGGCGTCGCGTGCACGGGCGGGGTCACCTCCAGCCCGAGCGCCACGCCGAGCACGTCGCCCAGCCCGAGCGTCACGCCCTCCCAGCCGACCGGCACGACGCCGGTGGCGATCAACGGCCAGCTCAAGGTGTGCGGCGTCAACCTCTGCAACCAGTACAACAAGCCGATCCAGCTGCGCGGCATGAGCACGCACGGGCTGCAGTGGTTCTGGGGCTGCTACAACGACGCGTCGATCGACGTCCTGGCCAACGACTGGAAGGCCGACGTCTTCCGCGCCGCCATGTACGTCAACGAGGACGGCTACGTGACCGACCCGGCCGGCTTCACCGCGAAGGTCAACACCCTCGTGGACGAGGCCGAGCAGCGCGGCATGTACTCGATCATCGACTTCCACACCCTCACGCCGGGTGACCCGAACGTGAACCTCGAGAACGCCAAGACCTTCTTCCGGAACGTGGCCACGCGCAACGCCGCCAAGAAGAACGTCATCTACGAGATCGCGAACGAGCCGAACGGCGTCAGCTGGGAGCAGATCCGCACCTACGCGAACCAGGTGATCCCGATCATCAAGGCCGCCGACCCCGACGCGGTCATCCTCGTCGGCACGCGCGGCTGGTCCTCGCTGGGCGTCTCGAACGGCGCGACGCACCAGGAGATCCTGAACGCCCCGCTCAACTTCGACAACATCATGTACACGTTCCACTTCTACGCGGCGTCGCACAAGGACAACTACCGCTCCGAGGTGCGGGCCGCGGCCGCCAAGCTGCCGCTGTTCGTCACCGAGTGGGGCACCGTGAGCGCGACCGGCGGCGGCGCCGTCGACATCCAGAGCTCCACGGCGTGGCTCGACCTGCTCGACTCGCTGAAGATCAGCCACGTGAACTGGACCTACTCCGACGCGAACGAGGGCAGCGGCGCGTTCCGCTCCGGCACCTGCGCGGGCGGCAACTACGGCACCTCGCAGCTCAGCGAGTCCGGCCAGTTCGTCCGCAGCCGCATCGTGACGGCGGACAACTTCCCGACCAGCTGACCTGGCTCGCCGGCAACACCACCGCACCAACCGCCGCCCCGGGCCTACCCGGGGCGGCGGCCCATTTCCCCGCGCTGACGGGGTGTCAGTAGCAGTTCGAATCCATTTGAAAGCCGCTCCTGGGGGCTCAAGGTTCTACTGACTCGCGACCCAATCGGGGTTTGAGGGGTGAGGGCCCATCCCGGATCGTCTTCACGGGAGCTGGGCCGCTGCCTGGCGAGCGTGGGCGACGACTGCCGCCAGGCCCGTACCCGCGATCCAGCCGCCGGTGACCGCGAGGCCGGGGATCGCGCCGGCGCGTTCCGTGAACTCGCGGACCCGGGCGCGGTAGGCGGGTGTGGGCGGGGGGAGGGATCCGTCCCAGTGCTGGGTGAGGAAGTCGCGGGCACGGCCGGTGAGGTCGACGCCCAGCAACGCCGAGGCGTCCTGGATCGCCTCCTCCCGGGTGGGTTCGGCCGTGGCCTCGCCGATCCTGCCGTAGCTGAGCCGCACCACGTGCGTGCCCGGTCCGGCCGCGTCCCGCAGCCGGCGCGCGAGCCACGGCCACTTCGCGCTGGCGTGGGTCAGCGCCTTGGCCCGCACCACTGCGCGACGACGCCCGGCCGGCCAGGCCTCGCCGGATGGGTGACGCCGGTCGTCGCCTCGCGCTTCATCCCCTGCCCGACGACGCCCCGCGGGCCGGATCTCGCCGGAGGCGTGACGCCGGTCGTCACCTGAGGCTTCACCGGATGTCCGACGACGCCCGGCCGGCTCGTCGGTCGCGGCGACGAGCATTCCTGTGCCTCGCGGGGCGGCGTCGAGCTCGGGCGCGTCCAGCAGGAGGGTCGCCAGCCAGATGTCGGCGCCGCGCTCGGGAACCGGTGCGCCGCCGATCTCCAGCAGGCCCGCCGCTGCCGCGGTCGCGACCACGAGCCGGCTCCCCCGGAACTCGCCGCGCTCCGTCGCCACCCGCCACTCGTCGCCGAGCCGTTCGATGCCCGTGACCCGGTGACCGGTGCGGACGTCCAGGCGCCCGGCCAGAGCCGTCACCAGCGCATGAACCCCGCCGTCGATTCCCTTGACCGCCGACCCGGGCGGCGCCGCGGCCCGCAGCCGGGCCACCGCCCGCGACAGCGAGCCCGTCTCCTCGAAGGCCCGGCGCAGGCCAGGAGCCACGGCATCGACGTCCAGCCGGCCGAGCGGCGCGGAGTGGACCCCCGCCGCGACCGCCGCGACCAGCCGGTCCGTGATCCGGCCGCCCATCCGCGAGCGCACCAGCGCGCCGACGTCGTCGAACGACGTGAACCGCCGCGGCAGCAGGCGGTCGAGGCTGCCGCGCAGCACGCCGGGCCACCCGACGGCCCGCCGCACGTCGGCCGCCCACGGCCGCGATGGGATCCCCAGGATTCCGGCGGCGGGCAGCGGGAACGCCCGCCCGGCCGCGTATCCCCAGGCACCGAGCCCGGCGGGCGGTTCCACCGGCAGGCCGAGTTCTCCGGCGAGTCGTTCGACGACGCCGCCGCGCACCGCGAAGGATTCGGCGCCCAGATCGAGGGGGACCCCGGGAAGCGAGGAGAACGCCCCACCGCGCACAGGCCCGCCGGGCCGCTCGCCGGCTTCCAGCACGACGACGTCGAGCCCGCGCCCGGCCAGCTCCCAGCCGGCGACCAGCCCGCCGATCCCCCCGCCGACGACGACGGCCTCCACGGTCACAGCGAGTGCGCCAGCTCCACCACGCGGGTCAGCACCGCCGGGTCCGTCTCCGGCGGGACGCCGTGCCCGAGGTTCAGCACGTGGCCGGGAGCCTCCGCCCCGCGGGCCGCCACGTCGCGGACGTGCGCCTCCAGCACCGGCCACGGCGCGCCCAGCAGCGCCGGGTCCACGTTGCCCTGCAGCGGCACGCCGGGCAGCAGCCGCGCCGCCTCGTCCAGGGGCGTCCGGTAGTCGATCCCGACCGTGTGGTCCGAGATCCCCGCAGCGACCAGCACGTCCCGCATCGCCCCGAGCAGGTGCCCGGTCCCGGTCCCGAAGTGGATCCCCGGCACGCCCGTCCCCGCGACGTGCGACAGCGCCCGGGCCGATGCCCCCGCCACCCGCTCCCGGTAGTCGGTCAGCGACAGCGACCCGGCCCACGAGTCGAACAGCTGCACCGCCGACGCCCCCGCGGTGACCTGCGCCCGCAGGAACGCCCCGGTCAGGTCGGCGGTCCAGGCCAGTAGCCGGCCCCAGGTCTCGGGCGCGGCGTGCATCATGGTGCGCGCGGCGAGGTGGTCCCGCGACGGCCGCCCCTCCACCAGGTACGCGGCGAGCGTGAACGGCGCGCCGCCGAACCCGATCAGGGGCGTCGTCCCCAGCTCGGCCACGGTCAGGGCCACGGCCTCACGGATCGGCGCCAGGGCGTCGTCGTCCACGGACAGCTCGACGAGCCGGTCCACGTCCGACACCGTCCGGTAGGGCTGATCCATCACCGGGCCCACCCCCGAGGCGATCTCCACGCCGACCCCGGCCAGTTTCAGCGGCACGACGATGTCGCTGAAGAAGATCCCGGCGTCCACCCCGTGCCGCCGCACGGGCTGCAGCGTGATCTCGGACGCGAGCTCCGGCCGGAGGCACGCCTCCAGCATCTCGGTCCCCTGCCGCGCCTCGCGGTACTCCGGCAGGGAGCGCCCCGCCTGCCGCATGAACCACACCGGCAGGTGTTCCGGCCGGTCACCACGCAGCGCCCGGATCAGCGGGGCGGCGCTGGTGCGCCCGTCGGACAGGGGGTGACCGGCCGGGAGCGCACCCGCCCGGCCGTCGTCGGACGATGCGGTACCGGCGGGCACGAAGGTGGCGAGGTTCACGCTTACCGATTATTGCTTGCCGGGCGTCAACCCATAAAGTTTGAGGACTGTGGTCCTCCTCTCCCTCACCGCCTCCCACCGCGAACTCGACCTGGATGCGCTGGAACGCCTCTCCATGGGATCCGCGTCGGTGGGACGTACCGTCGTACGCACGTGCCGGCCGGTGGTGGGCGCGGTGGTGATCTCCACCTGCAACCGCTTCGAGCTGTACCTCGACGTCGACGCCCCGCTGGACGGCGACTCCGTGCGGCACGCGACCCGGCACGTCGCCGAGCTGGTCGCGGGGGAGTCTGGCGTGACGACGCAGGCCGCGGTCGACTCGTTCACGGTCCGCACCGGGCCGGAGGTGAGCGCGCACCTGTTCGCCGTCGCCGCGGGCCTCGACTCGATGGTGGTGGGCGAGCGCGAGATCGCCGGCCAGGTCAAGCGGTCGCTCGCCGTCGCCCGCGAGCAGGAGACGACGTCGAAGACGCTCGAGCTGCTGTTCCAGACGGCGTCGCGCACGTCGAAGCAGGTGGGGACGCGCACCGAGCTGGGCGGCGCGGGCCGGTCGGTCGTGTCGCTCGCGCTCGACCTCGCCGAGGAGGGTGCGCTGCCGCGCTGGGACAACGTGCGCGCGATCCTCATCGGCACGGGCTCGTACGCCGGCGCGTCGGTCGCGGCGCTGCGCGCCCGCGGCTGCGAGGACATCCGCGTGTACTCGCGCTCCGGCAGGGCCGGCACGTTCGCCGAGTCGCACGACGTCGAGCCGGTCGACGACCTGGTCGAGGCGCTCGCCGACGCCGATCTCGTGGTCTCCTGCAGCGGCGCACGCGGCCGCGCGGTCGTCCCGCCGGCGACGCCGGCCGCGGACGACGCCGCCGCGCACCGGGCGTCCGGGCCCGCGGGAGCTCCCTCGACCGGGGCCGCCGGAACCCTCGCCACCGAGGCCGCCGGAGCTCCCGCCACCGGGGCCGCGGGAACCCTCACCGCCGGGTCTGCCGGAGCCCTCTTCGCCGGGGCCGGCGGGGACGAACCGGGGCCGTCGTCCGACGACCGCCCCGCGCCCGAGGCCAGCCTGGGTCATGTGCTCGACGCGGCCGCCGTCGTGCGCGCCCGGGAGCGCCTCGCGGACCGTGCCGGGGACGAGCCGGAGCCGGACGCCCTGGTCATCCTGGACCTCGCGCTGCACCGGGACGTCGACCCGCGGGTGGCCGACGTCGAGGGCGTGCTCCTCTACGACCTGGCCACCCTGAAGGCGCACGCCCCCGCGATCGCGGTCGACGTGGTCCGGCAGGCGCAGGACATGGTGGACGCCGCGGTGGACACGTTCGAGGACACGCGCCTGGGCCGCGAGGCGGACGCCGCCGTGGTCGCGCTGTTCGACGAGGCCGAGGCGACGGTGTGCGCGGAGGCGGACGCCGCGGTCACCCGGCTGACCGCCGAGCGGGCGGCGTCGGGCGCCCCCGCGCCGTCGTCGGACGAGATCGAGGCCCTGACCCGCGACATCCGCCGCCGCGTCCACACGGACCTGCACCCAAAGATCGTCGCGGTGCGCGCCTCGGCACGGGCCCGCGCGAAGGCCCAGGAAGCGGCCCTCATCGCCAGCGCGGAGTCGATCACCCGCGCCGCCGGCGCCGACACGGCCCACCACCCCACCAACTGACCGGGCCGGGGCCCTGACGTGCGGCCACCTGGGCCCGTCCGGTGGGACGGATCACGGATATCCGCCTGAGTGCCGTGGTGTGAGATTCGCCGGTTTCACGGTCCGGATTTTCGTGTCCCGGGGGTGGAGGGTGGACACTGGGTTGGTGACCTCGAAACCGTCCGACGTCAGCACCCCGCCCGCCGCCTCCCCCGCGCCGATCCGGCTCGGGACCCGCGGCAGTACGCTCGCGATGACGCAGAGCGGGACGATCGCGCGGCGGATCGAGGAGCTGACGGGCAGGCCGGTGGAACTGGTCCGGATCCGGACCGAGGGGGACGTCAACCGGGCGTCGCTCGCGACCCTCGGCGGGACCGGCGTCTTCGTGGCCGCGCTGCGGGAGGCGCTGCTGGACGGACGGTGCGACGTCGCCGTCCACTCCCTCAAGGACCTGCCCGTCGCACCGCACCCCGGCCTCACCTACGTCAGCCCGGAACGCGAGGACGCGCGCGACGCGCTGTGCGCGCGCGACGGACTGACGCTCGACACCCTGCCGACCGGCGCCCGCATCGGCACCGGATCGCCCCGCCGGGCCGCGCAGGTGCGCGCCGCGCGGCCCGACGTCGAGGTCGTGGACATCCGCGGCAACGTCGGCACGCGGCTGGACCGGGCGCTCGGCGCGGAGGCCGACCTGGACGCCGTGGTGCTCGCCGTCGCCGGCCTCAAGCGCATCGACCGCACCGACGTGATCAGCGAGTACATCCCCGTCGAGACGATGGCGCCCGCCCCCGGGCAGGGCGCGCTGGCCGTCGAGGTCCGCACGGCCGACGTCGTCCCCGATGCCTCCGGGCGGATCCCCGTCGCGGACCTCGCCGATGCCCTCTCCACCCTCGACCACCCCGCCACGCGCCTGTCCGTCCTGGCAGAGCGCTCCGTGCTGGCGCGGCTGGAGGCGGGCTGCGCCGCGCCGGTCGGCGCGTACGCGGTGGTGTCCGACGGCGCGCTCCACCTGCGGTCGGTCGTCGCCGCGGTCAGCGGCGCGGGCCGGATGGAACGGACGGCGAGCGCCGATCTCGGCCCGTTCGCGGCGGGCGACCGCGCCTGCGCCGACCCCGGCCTGGACGAGATCGCCCGCGACCTGGGCGTCCGCATGGCGGAGACCCTGCTCGCGCTCGGCGCGGATCGCCTCGCGCCGCTGGGCGGCCCGGTCGCGGTCGCGTCAGGTCCGACGCCGCCCGCCGGCCCCGCGCACCCCGCCCCCGGGAAATGACCACGCAGTTGCCTGCCCCGACGGTGCTGATCGCCCGCGGCGACGACCGGGCGACGCCCCTGATCGTTCTCCTGCGCGAGGCGGGCATCGAGGCGGTCGCCGCCCCGGTGATCGAACGGGCGCCGGTGATCGACGCCGGGCAGCGGGCCGAGCTGGCACGGGCCCGGGCTTCCCTGAGCCGAGGCGACTACGCCTGGGTGGCCGTCACCAGCGTGAACGCGGTCGACGCGCTGCTCGGCCCGGCACCGGTCGAGCGATCCGCGACCCGCTGGGCCTGTGTCGGGCCCGCGACCCGGCGGTCGATCGAGGCGCACGGTCTCGTCGCCGACATCGTCCCCGCCCGGCGCATGACAGCAGCGGGGCTGGTCGAGTCGTTCCCGGCCACGGGATCGGCCACGCGGAGTCCGGACGCCGGTCCGGCCACGGGATCGGCCCTGGGGTCGGCCGCGGCTCCCGCCGCGGGAGATCCGGACGCCCTCGCCGCGTCGTCCACCCGTGTGCTCGTCCCCCTCGGGGACCTCGCGGCGCCGACGCTCCCCGACGGCCTGCGCGCCAAGGGGTGGGCCCCCGACGTCGTCGTCGCCTACCGGACCGTGTCCCGCGCGCTGCCGCCCGGCGTCGTCGGGCACGCGCGTACGGCCGGGTACGACGTCGTCGTCGTCGCCTCCGGGTCGGCCGCGCGGGAGATCGCGGCGCAGCTCGGGCCGCAGCGGGTCGTCGCGATCGGCGAGCCGTCCGCGGCGGCGGCGCGGCGGGCCGGGCACGACGTCGCCGCCGTCGCGGCGCGGCCCACGGACGAGGCGCTGGCGAGCGCCGTCGCCGACGCCGTCACACGCACGAACGCCAGCACAGATTCGAAGGAGAGATCGTGAGTCAATCCGGGATCGTCTACCGGCCGCGCCGCCTGCGCGGCACGCCCGCCCTGCGGCGCCTCGTCGCCGAGACGCGCCTGCATCCCGCCGACCTGGTCCTGCCGCTCTTCGTCAAGGAGGGCCTGCTCGAGCCGAGCCCGATCCCGTCGATGCCGGGGCAGGTGCAGCACACCGAGGAGACGCTCGGCAAGGCCGTCGCGGAGGCGGCCGACGCCGGTCTCGGCGGGGTCATGCTGTTCGGCATCCCCGAGCGGCGCGACGCCACGGGCAGCCAGGGCGACGCCGAGAACGGAATCCTGCAGCGCGCGATCCGGATCGCCCGGCACGCCGTGGCCGAGGCCCGTCCTGACAGCTCCGGGCCCCGTCCTTCGCTCGTCGTCATGGCCGACACCTGCCTCGACGAGTTCACCGACCACGGCCACTGCGGCGTGCTGGACTCCGCCGGCCGCGTCGACAACGACGCCACGCTCGACCGGTACGCCCGTATGGCCGTCGCGCAGGCGCGCGCGGGGGCCGACGTCGTCGCGCCGAGCGGCATGATGGACGGCCAGGTCGCGATGATCCGCGAGGCGCTGGACGAGGCCGGCTTCGAGGACACGGTGATCCTCGCCTACAGCGCCAAGTACGCGAGCGCGTTCTACGGGCCGTTCCGCGACGCCGTCGACTCGCAGCTCGAGGGCGACCGCCGTACCTACCAGATGGACCCGGCCAACGCCCGCGAGGGCCTGCGCGAGGCGGACCTCGACCTGGCCGAGGGCGCGGACATGGTCATGGTGAAGCCCGCGGGCTCGTACCTGGACATCCTGCGCGCGGTCGCGGACCGCAGCGACGTGCCGGTGGCGGCGTACCAGGTGTCGGGCGAGTACTCGATGATCGAGGCGGCCGCCGCGAACGGCTGGATCGACCGGCGCGCCGCCGCGCTGGAGTCGGTCACGGCGATCCGCCGCGCGGGGGCCGACCTGATCCTGACCTACTACGCCCTGGACATCGCGTCCTGGCTCCGCTGACCCACAGACAAGGACTCCCGTGAGCGATCCGAACAACGACGCCTTCCTCCGGGCGCAGCAGGTCATCCCCGGCGGGGTGAGCTCGCCGGTGCGGGCGTACCGCAGCGTGGGCGGGGACCCGCGGTTCCTCGCGTCGGCGCGCGGCGCCTACGTCACCGACGTGGCGGGGCGCGAGTACGTGGACCTGGTGTGCTCGTGGGGCCCGGCGCTGCTCGGGCACGCGCATCCCGACGTCGTCGCGGCCGTGCAGGAGGCCGCGTCCCGCGGCCTCTCGTTCGGCGCCCCGACCGTCGCGGAGGTCGATCTCGCGGAAGAGGTACGACGGCGCGTCCCCGCCGCCGAGCGCGTCCGCCTCGTCTCCACCGGCACCGAGGCCACCATGACGGCGATCCGCCTGGCCCGCGGCGTCACGGGCCGGCCGCTGGTCGTGAAGTTCGCGGGCTGCTACCACGGCCACGTCGACGCGCTCCTGGCCGAGGCGGGCTCCGGCGTCGCGACCCTCGCGATGCCGGGGTCCGCCGGCGTCACCGAGACCGCGGCGGCCGAGACCCTGGTGCTCCCGTACAACGACCTCGCCGCCGTGGAGGCCGCGTTCACGCAGCACGGCTCGCGGATCGCCGCGGTCATCACGGAGGCGAGCCCGGCGAACATGGGCGTGGTCCCCCCGCACGAGGGCTTCAACGAGGGCCTGCGGCGCATCACGCGCGAGCACGGGGCCCTGTTCGTGCTGGACGAGGTGCTGACGGGGTTCCGCGTCGGCCCGTCCGGCTGGTGGGGGCTGGAGAACGCCCGGATCCAGGCCGACGGCGGCGCCGGCTACGTCCCGGACCTGTTCACCTTCGGCAAGGTGATCGGCGGCGGCATGCCGGTGGCCGCGCTCGGCGGGCCGGCGGCGATCATGGACCACCTCGCACCGCTCGGCCCGGTGTACCAGGCGGGCACGCTGTCCGGGAACCCGGTCGCGGTGGCGGCGGGCCTCACGACGCTGCGCCTCGCCGACGACGCCGTGTACGCGCAGGTGGACCGGACCGCGAACGCGCTGGCCGACGCGGTGGGCGAGGCGTTCTCGCGGGCCGGCGTCGAGCACGTGGTGCAGCGGGCGGGCTCCCTGTTCAGCGTGTTCTTCGGCCCGCTGGCGGCGTCGTCCGGCGTCCGCGACTACCGCCAGGCGCAGGCCCAGGAGACCTACCGCTACACGGCGTTCTTCCACGCGATGCTGGAGGCCGGGGTGACGCTCCCGCCGTCGGTCTTCGAGGCCTGGTTCGTCTCCGCGGCGCACGACGACGCCGCGGTGAACCGCGTCCTGGAGGCCCTGCCCGCGGCGGCCCGGGCGGCCGCCGCGGCCACGCCGGCCTAGAGGCTGTCCCGCGGCCCGGCCGCGGCGGGACCGTGAGGCCGGGCCGCAGGCGTGATCCGCACGCCGGTCACCACGGCACGACGCCGTCGTCGTCGAAGAAACCGCCGCGCGGCCCGTCGTCGGGAAGGGTCGCGAGCCTGATCGCGACGGCGGCGCCCTGCTCGGGGGTGCGGTCCGAGGCGTGGCCGGTGAAGTCGGTCGCGACGTAGCCGGGGCAGTAGGCGTTGACGATGACGCCGGTGCCGGCGAGCCTGCGGCTGTACTGGGCGGTGATGCTGTTGAGCATGGTCTTGGACGGCGCGTAGGCGGCCAGCTGCGGTCCGGTCTGCAGGGTCAGGGAGCCCATGTTGCTGGAGGCGTTGACGACGCGCGGCGCGGGCGACCGGTGCAGGAGCGGGAGCATCGCGTTGGTCACGCGCACCACGCCGAAGACGTTGGTGTCCAGCACCGTACGCAGGACGTCGAGGTCGAGGGTGGTCGGATCCTGCTCGCCGTTCAGGTAGCTGCCGCCGATGCCGGCGTTGTTGACCAGGACGTCGAGACGACCCGTTCGCTGCTCGATCGCCTCGGCCGCCCGCGCCGCGCTGTCGTCGGAGGTGACGTCGAGGGCGACGCCGAACGCGTCCACGCCCGCCGCCCGCAGGCGGCCGACGGCCTCGGTGCGACGGGCCTCGTCCCGGGCCCCCACCGCGACGGTGAAGCCGAGCTCGCCCAGGCCTTCGGCCACGGCGAAACCGATGCCCTTGTTCGCGCCGGTCACCAGCGCGGTCTTCTTCTCGTTCATGACATCGAGTGTCGGCCGCGGCCGGCGTCGGCGTCCAAGACCGATCCGGTCCGCGGTGATACCCGGCGGGTATCACGGGGGTAGCCTGGACCCGTGCCCGACCTGGAGACCCGCGAGCTGCGCTACTTCGTCGCCGTTGCGGAGGAACTGCACTTCCGGCGCGCCGCCGAGCGCCTCGGGATCGCCCAGCCCCCGTTGTCACGGGCCGTCCGGCAGCTCGAACGCCGGCTCGGGGTCCAGCTCCTGGAGCGGGGCAGCCGAGGCGTGACGCTCACCGACGCGGGCACGGTGCTGCTCGGCGAGGCACGGACGGTGCTGGACGCGATCTCGGCCGCCACGAAACGAACCCGGCGCGCCGGGACCTCGCGGCAGCCGCTGGTGCTCGCCACGAAGGCCGGCGCGTCGCACGAGCTGCTGCGGCAGCTGCTCGACGCCGTCGCGGACGAACCCGCGATCGGGCCGCTGGAGGTGCGGCTGTGCGAGGTCGGCGAGCAGGCCGGCCTGCTGCGCTCCGGGGCCGCCGACGTGGCGATCATGCACCGACCCGTCGACGACCTTGCGGGGTTCGACACGGCGGAGCTGTTCACCGAGGGCCAGGTCGCGGTCGTTCCCGCGGCCCACCCGCTCGCCCGGCGCGACGAGGTCACGCTCGCCGACGTGCGGGACGTCGCCGGGCTGCCGATGGCCAGGTGGCCCCGGCTGGACGGCACCTATCCCGGCGGGCCCGGGCCGGAGGTGCGCACGCAGTCACAGATCGCCCAGCTCGTGGCGCTGGGGAAGACCCTGCTCGTCATCCCGGCGTCCAGCCGCGCCTGGCAGTGGCCCGAGCACGCCGCCGTACCCGTCACGGACGCACCGCGCATCACGACCGTCCTCGCGTGGCCGGCCGGCACGCGTTCGCCGGCGATCATGGCGCTGGCCCGCGTCGCCTCCGGGTGACCCCCGTTGCCCGCGGTCAGCGACCGGCCGCGCCGCGGGCGACGACCCCCTCGAGGTAACGAACCGCCGCGGCCTCGGCCTCCGCACCTCGGCGCAGCGGCTCCGGGAGCTGGTCCCGCAGGTCGCGGTACAGGCGGATCGCCCGCCCGACCGCCGCCGCGCACTCGCGGGCGTCGTGCCCGGCGACCGTCGCGCCCAGCGCCGGCACGAGCTCGGGCACGAGGACCTCGGCGCGCCGCACCCCCCGCGGCTCGAGCCCTCGCAGGTGCAGGGCGAGGGGCACCAGCGCGGTGGCGCGGAGGAACGCCAGGAAGTCGAGCGTCTCGAACAGTTCCCCGCGCCCGAGCTTCGTCGCCGCGTAGTGCACCCAGATCCAGAACCGGTCCTCGATCCACTGCGGGTCCGCCACGAGGGGAGCCGCGGAGGTCTCGCGGAGGCGGCGCGTGACGACGTCGTCCCGCTCCCACAGGACCAGCGGATCCTCGATCCGTACGGCGAGCTCGGCGGCGGTCACGAACTTCAGGTCCACGTGCAGGAGCGGATCGTCGAACAGGCAGATCAGGAGCCGGGGCTCCCCGACGTGCTCGCCCGTGAAGGCCGCGAGCAGCCGGCCCCACCCCGCGGCGATGCCGGCCCGCGCTCCCATCACGTCGCGGTGGTGCGCCTCCGCGACCACGACCACGAGGTCCAGGTCGGAGAACTCGTCGACGCCGCCGGTGAGAAGTGATCCCCCGGCGGCCAGGCCGTCGAAGCGGGGATCGGCCGAGACGGAGGCGACGAGCCGGTCGACGGTGGCGGCGTGCTCGGGCGGCAGGGACATGTGACCTCGATCCATCGTGCGGAAGAAAGTTTTTCAGGATCGGGGACCGGCCCGCTCGGCGTCAAGTCGTCGGGCGGTCAGCGGATCTCGTTGCCGGGATGCCGCGCGTCGTAGGCCTGGCGCGCACGGGCGATGCCGTCCCGGTGCCCGAGCGACCAGTCGGCCAGCGCCTTGACGAGGTGGGTCAGGCTGGCGCCGGTCTCGGTGAGGCGGTAGTCGACCTGGGCGGGCACGGTCGGGTAGACGGTCCGGAGGACCAGGCCGTCGCGCTCCAGCCGGCGCACGGTCAGGGTCAGCATCCGCTGCGAGATCCCGTCGACGGCGCGCTGGAGCTCCCGGAAGCGCCGGGCACCGTTCGCGAGCTCGACGATCACGAGAACGGACCACTTGTCGCCGACCCGGTCGAGGACGTCGCGGATCCCGCAGTCCGGGTACCCCGCCTGCCCGCAGGGGTCCAGGTCGGCGGGCCCTGCGGTTACCTCGGTGTGCGTCACTGACATGAAACTGCCTCCTTGTGGGCCGGTGGTGCGCGGGCGAGGATTCCAGCGTAGTTACCGAAGAGAACCACGACAGGAGATCGAACCGTGACGATCATGGTGACCGGCGCGAACGGACAGCTCGCCGCACTCGTCCTCCAGGAGCTGGCCGATCTGGGGGTGCCCGCCGTGGGCGGGACCCGGAAGCCCGCCGAGGGGCAGCGCCGCATCGACTTCGACGACCCCGGGTCCCTCGACCTGACGGGCGTCTCGACCCTCGTCCTCGTCTCGGCCGGATACGCCGAGGACGACCGGGTCACCGCCCGCCACCTGGCCGCTCTCGAGGCAGCACGACGCGACGGCGTCGGTCACGTCGTCTACACCAGCCTGACGACCGCCGGGGATCATCTCGCCTTCGCGCTCGCGCACCGCGTCACCGAGCGGGCGATCGAGGCCAGCGGCCTCGACTGGACGATCCTGCGCAACGGGCTCTACGCCGAGCTCTTCGGCGCGCTCCTGCTCTGGTCCGGCACCGGCCTGGAGTCCGCCTTCGGCGACGGCGCGCTCTCCGCGGTCGCGCGGCACGACCTGGCTGCCGCGGCAGCCGTCGTGGCCGGCAAGCCCGAGGCCCACGCCGGCAGGAGCTACGACCTCGTCGGGGCGCCGATCACCGCTGCCGACGTCGCGGGAAGGCTCGGTGTCGCGCATCGCACGCTCGGCCTCGGCGAGTACCGCGACCGGCTGCTCGCCGACGGCGGCCTGCTGCCCTTCGAGCCGGCCTATCTCGCCTCGCTCGCGACCAACGTCCGTCACGGGCTCCTGCGCGGCACGAGCGGCGACCTCGCGGACCTGCTGGGCCGCCCGATCACGGACGCGGTCGCCGTCGCGGCGGACACCGCGGCCGCGATGCGCCCGGATTCCCGGTAGCGCCGGAAGCCCCGCGAAGCGCCGGCGCCCTGGACCTCACCGAAGGCCGGGGGCTCCGGGGAGGGTGAGGATCTCGGCGCCGTCGTCGGTGATCGCGATCGTGTGCTCGCTGTGGGCGGTGCGGCTTCCGGTCGCGCTCCGCAGGGTCCACCCGTCGGCGTCGGTGACGAGGCGGTCCGTGCCCGCCATGACCCACGGCTCGAGCGCGAGCATCAGGCCCGGCCGCAGCATGAAGCCGCGGCCGGGCCTGCCGGCGTTGGCCACGTGCGGGTCCTGGTGCATGGTCGAGCCGATGCCGTGCCCGCCGAACTCCGTGTTGACCGGATAACCGGCCGCGGACAGCACCCGCTCGATCGCGTGGGAGAGGTCGCCGACGCGCGCGCCGGGCCGGGCCTCCGCGATCGCGGCGTCGAGCGCCTGCTCGGTGGCGGCGATCATGGCCACGTCCGCCGGGGCGCGCCTGCTGCCGACGACGAAGCTGATGGCGGCGTCGGCGGCCACGCCGCCCTTGACGACCGCGAGGTCGAGGGTCAGCAGGTCGCCGTCCGCGAGCCGGTGGTCGTGCGGCCTGCCGTGGAGGACCGCGTCGTTGACGCCCGTGCAGATGTAGTGGCCGAACGGCCCGCGGCCGAAGGACGGCGCGTAGTCGACGTAGCAGGACGTCGCCCCGGCGTCGAGGATCATCCCCTTCGCCCACCGGTCGATCTCGAGCAGGTTCGTGCCGGCCTGGCACCGGGCCTTGAGCGTGTGCAGGATGTCGCCGACGAGGCGTCCGGTCACTCTCGCGCGCGCGAGCTGGGCCGGGCTCAGGATCTCGATCATGGGAAGCTTTCTGTCATCCAATAACTATCCCGGTAATACTATACCGGGATTAGAATCGGCGTCATGGTCAGACTGCCGCTCACGCCCGACGAGGTCCGGCGCGGGGAACGCCTCGGCGCACTCCTCCGTCGCGCGCGGGGGAACCGCTCCATGCTCGAGGTCGCGCTGGACGCCGGCGTGTCGCCCGAGACGCTGCGGAAGATCGAGTCCGGGCGCGTCGCCACGCCGGCCTTTCCCACCGTCGCCGGCATCGCCGCGGTGCTCGGGCTCTCGCTCGACGAGATCTGGCGCGAGGTCAACGAGCCCTGGGAGGAGGCGCGGCCGGCCGGCCGCCCCGACGGCGCCGCGCTGGTCGCATCCAGCTAGCCGGCCCGGACACGGGACAGGCCCTCCGTCCCCGAGCCGGTGCTCGGGGACGGAGGGCCTGCCCCGTGTCAGGAGGTTGGTACCGCCGTCGTCGGCCGGAGCTGGATCACGGCCGACGACGGCGGGGTGCGGGGGGGTGCGGTCAGGACAGGTTGACGGTCGTGCCGCCGATGGTCACCACGAGCTTGCCGCTGGCGTCGAAGCTCCAGGCCAGCGAGCCCGAGTACTGCGAGCAGCGCGAGCCGTTCGAGCCCGAGAACCACTGGTTGCCGCCCGCGTCGCTGCCGACGGTCCGGTCGCTCGACCCGCCGTTGCACGAGGTGTTGTTGCTGAACACGTGCGAACCGGCGTCGAACTGGAAGTTCCGCTCGCTGCTGCCGATGCTCAGGTTGCTCGCGACGGTGATGGAGCCCGGGTTCGAGTTGTACGTGAACCCGTGCTTGCCGTTGTCGAACGCGATGCTGCGGCGCACGACGTGGTTCACCTTGATGCCCTCGCCGCCGAGCTTGTAGCCGTTGCGGTCACCCGCGCCGGCCTGCCCGCCGTTGGAGAGCGTGCCGTTCTCGAAGGCCAGCGAGTCCTCGATGGTGACGACGCCGATCGGGCCGGTGTCGGACTTCGTGTACAGGTCCCAGCCGTCGTCGATGTTGTTGTGCGACACGGTGTTGCGGAACACGTTGCCGGAACCGACCGTGAGCTTCGGGGCGAAGCCGTCCGCGTCCTCGCCGTCGGGGTCCGCGTTGTCGTGCGACACGGAGCTCACCACGAGGTTGTTGGCCGGCCACTCCGAGCTCGGGGCGCCCGCGGTGTACCGCGAGAGCTGCAGGCCGGAGTCGCGGTTGTAGCGGGTCACGACGCGCTCGACGATGTTGTTGCTGCCACCGAGCAGGATGCCGTTGTCACCCGCGCGCTCGACCGTGATGCCCTTGAGGTGCCACCAGTCGGCGCCGATCGCGAGGCCGCGGTTCGAGGTGCTCAGAGCCTGCGCCGAGAAGTTCAGCACCGGCTTCTCGCTGCCGTAGGCGTGCAGCTCCGTGCGGTTGCCCGACAGGCCGTCCCTGGTGATGTCCACCGTCGAGGACAGGTTGTACGTGCCGCCGCGCAGGTAGATCGTGCCGCCCGGGGTGATGCGGGAGACGGCCGAGGCCAGCGTGGTCGGGGCCGAGATGGTCCCGGCCGCGCCGTCGGAGCCGCCCGGAGCGACGTACAGCGCGTCCGCGGCCGGAGCCGTCGGCTCGGTGGTCGGGGTCGGGGAGGTGGTCGGGTCCGACGTCGGCGTGGGGGTCGGCGTCGGGTTGCCGCCGCCCGTGGCGCTCGCGTAGGTCTCGAACTCCGCGATCCGCGGCGTGCTCGACGCGCTCACGACGTCGAAGCTGATCTTGCTCAGCGACACCGGCGTGAACGTGATGACGCCCGCACCGCTGCCCGACGCGAGGGTCGCGCCGGTGCCGTAGTTGACGACCTTCCACGAGCCGATGCGGCCCGACGCGCCCGCGGCCTCACGGATGCTGATCGCGCCGACGGTCTTCGCGCTGCTCCACTTGACCGAGATTCGGCCGGTGGTGCCGGTCGGCGACCAGTAGGTGCTCATGTTGCCGTCGATCACGTTGCCGTAGCTGGTGCCGTCGAGCTTGCTCGAGCCGTCCGCGCCCGCGCCGATGCTCAGGTTCGTCCCCGACGGCGTGCCGCCGGTGGGCGTGGGGTCCGGGGTCGGCGAGGTGGTCGGGTTCGACGTCGGGCTCGTGGTGGGGTTCGACGTCGGCGTGGCGGTCGGCTGGGTCGGCGAGCAGCTGCCGTCCGAGACCGCGAGGTTCGTGTGCGAGCCGGCCGTCTTGGCGAGCAGCGCCGGGATGCACTCCGCACGGTCCATCGAGTACGAGTACGGGATGCTGACCGTGGTGGTCGACGTCGGGTTCGGGCCGGCCGGGTAGTCCTCGGTGCCCCAGGTGACGTTGTCCCAGATGTTGCCGGAGACCTCCCAGTAGCCCCGCGCGTCGGTGTAGAACGTGCCGAGCGGGTTGAGGGCGTTCTGGAAGTAGTTGTTCTCCACCTTCACCTTGGCGCCGAGCCGGGAGTTGATGCCGGACTCGTTGATGCCGTTGAAGTGGTTGTTGTACGTGTGCGCCGTCGCGGCACGCAGCAGCGGGGCGCGCGAGTCGATGTTCCGGTACAGGTTGTGGTGGAACGTGATCGGGCCGTTCGACGTGTCGCTGTCGCCCGAGCCGACCAGGCCGCCACGGCCGGAGTTGCTCAGGGTGCTGTACGAGAGGGTCACGTACTTGGTGCCGGCCTTCATGTCGAAGAGGCCGTCGTAGCCCTCGGACTCGCCGCCGGAGGCGATCAGGTCGACGTGGTCCACCCAGACGTTGCTGACGTTCGACTCCATGCCGATGGCGTCGCCGCCGTTCGAGGTCGGGGAGCCCGACTTCTTGACGTTCCTGACCGTGACGTTCTGGATGATGATGTTCTCGGCCTCACGGATGTGGATGCCGATCTGGTCGAACACCGCGCCGCCGCCGACGCCGAGGATGGTCACGTTGCTGATGTCGCGCAGCTCGATGACACCGGAGGTGGTGTTGCAGCTGTTGCCGTCGACGTCGCTCGTGTTGCCGTGGTTGATCGTGCCCTCGACCTGGATGGTGATCGGGGTGCTGCTGCTGGCGCGCGAGCACAGGGCCTGGTGGATCTGGGTACCGCTGGTCGCCTTCACGGTCGCGCCGCCGGCACCACCGGTCGTGCCGCCGTTCTGCGTCGCGAAGCCGGTCGCGTTTCCGACGGCCTGCGCCTCGGGCATGAACTGAGTGGCCACCAAGCCGAGGGTGGCCGCAAGGGTCGCGGTGGCGACCCCCGCGATGATTGCTCTCGGTCGTCTCATCGTCTTCCTCACGTTCATCGTTGAAGTGTGGGACTGCGCGGCGCCGCGCCGCAAAGTGCCGGCCACGGCCGCCGGTCGCCGTGACCGACGGCGGATACCGCTTTCCGCAAGATACCGGTTTCTCGGACCCCGCGCCAAGCCCTGGGCGAAAATTGGCCCCCCACCTGCGGTTTCTTAACGTTTATGGCGGTGCCGACTGCCCGGGAACATCCCAGAGACTTGCGGAGTTGGTACCCCTGAGGGGTATGGTGATCACATGAGCGAGCACAACAGGCACGGGGGTCACGGCGCCGGCCACGACCACCACGCGGCACACGAGGGCCATCACGACGGCCTCGGCGGCGAGCACGACGGCCCGCACGGCTACGCGTCCGACAAGGAGGCGTACCTGCGGCGGATGAGCCGGATCGAGGGCCAGGTGCGCGGCATCGCCAAGATGATCGACAAGGACGCCTACTGCATCGACGTCCTGACCCAGGTCGCCGCGGTGACCAAGGCCCTGCAGGCGGTGAGCCTCGCGCTCGTCGAGGACCACCTCGGCCACTGCGTCGTGGACGCCGCCCGGATGTCCGACGACGACGCCACCGCCAAGGTCCGCGAGGCGACCGAGGCGATCGGCCGGCTCGTACGGATGTAGCCCGCCCCGCGCCGTCGTCGGCCGCCGTGCGCGGGCAGGCGGGCGGCGTCGGGCACGAACCACCGGACCCCAGTAGTCAACCCCGATGAAGGAGACCTGAGATGACCACCGTGACCACCCTGAACGTGACCGGGATGACCTGCGGGCACTGCGCCTCGTCCGTGACGAGCGAGCTGACGTCCGTCGAGGGCGTGCAGGACGTGTCCGTCGAGCTGCACGCCGGGAGCACCTCGAAGGTGTCGGTGATCTCGGCGCTGCCGCTGGCCGAGGCACCGCTGCGGGACGCCGTCGCCGAGGCCGGGTACGCGGTCGCGAGCGTCGAGGTGCTGGAGAACGCGGTCGCCGCGGAGTCGAGCGCCCAGGCGCCGGCCCGGCAGGCGACGCACATGCTGCCGATCGTCGGCCAGTAGAGCACATTCCGAGCGAGAGGTTTCCGATGACCACCCACGCAGGGCACGAGACACACACCGGGACGGCCGGCGAGGTGGAACTCGCCGTGGAGGGAATGACCTGCGCCTCGTGCGTGGCGCGGGTGGAGCGCAAGCTCAACAAGGTCGACGGCGTCGAGGCGACGGTCAACCTGCCGCTGGAGTCCGCGCACGTGCGGCTGTCCGCCGACGTGGACGACGAGGCGCTGATCGCGGCGGTGCGCTCGGCGGGCTACGGCGCGCGGGTGACCCGGTCGCGGCGGCGTGCGCAGGCGGCGGAGGCCGGGAACGACGCGGGCTCGGGCGGCCGATCGCACGACGACGCGCACGGCGGGCACGGCACCGCGGCGCAGGAGCCGGGCGCGCACGAGGCACACGACGCGCACGGCGGCGGGCACCAGCACACCGAGTACCGCGGGGCCGATCTGCGCAGGCGGCTGCGGGTCGCGGTGGTGCTGACCGTTCCCGTGCTCGTGCTGTCGATGGTTCCGGCGATCGACTTCGCCGGTCAGGCGTGGGTCATCGCGGCGCTCGCGCTGCCGGTCGCGACGTGGGCCGCGTGGCCGTTCCACGCCGCGGCGGCGCGCGCCGCGCGGCACGGCGCGTCCACCATGGACACGCTCGTGTCGCTCGGCGTGATCGCGGCGACGCTCTGGTCGCTGTGGGTGCTCGTGGCCGACGCCGTCGGCGGGCCCGCGGGCGGCGGCGCGATGGGCGAAGGCCCCGAGCTCTACTTCGAGGTCGCGGCCGTCGTGACGACGTTCCTGCTCGCCGGGCGCTACACCGAGTGGCGCAGCAAGCGCACGGCCGGCGACGCGCTGCGCGCGCTCCTCGCGCTCGGCGCGAAGGACGCCGAGCGCGTCGACGTCGGCCCGGACGGCACGCCGCTGCGGTCCGGCGACGGGCGCTGGCGCACCACGCCGGTCCCGGTGTCGGAGCTCCTGACCGGGGACGTCTTCACCGTCCGGCCGGGCGCGACGGTCGCCACGGACGGCACGGTGGTCGAGGGCACCTCGGCGATCGACACGTCCCTGGTCACCGGCGAGCCGGTCCCGGTGGACGTGGCGGCGGGCGACGCCGTCGTCGGCGGCACGGTGAACACGTCCGGGCACCTGCTCGTGCGGGCCACGCGAGTCGGTGAGGAGACGACGCTCGCGCGGATCGGGCGGCTGGTGAGCCAGGCCCAGACGGGCAAGGCCCCCGTGGCGCGGCTCGCGGACCGGATCTCGGCCGTGTTCGTGCCGGTGGTGCTGGTCATCGCCCTGCTGACCCTGGTGGGCTGGCTGCTGGTGACCCAGGACCCGAACGCGGCGTTCACGGCGGCGGTCGCGGTGCTGATCATCGCCTGCCCGTGCGCCCTGGGCCTCGCGACGCCGACGGCGATCCTGGTCGGCACGGGCCGCGGCGCCCAGCTGGGCATCCTCATCCGCGGCCCGGAGATCCTGGAGCAGACCCGCCGCATCGACACGGTCGTCCTGGACAAGACCGGCACGGTCACGCAGGGCCGGATGACCCTGGAATCGGTCGAGGCCCCCTCCGGCCCGGGCGAGGACGAGGTGCTCCGCCACGCGGCCGCGGTCGAGGCCCTCAGCGAGCACCCGATCGCCCAGGCGATCGCCGCCGCCCGGCCCGTCGCCGAACCCGCGGAGTCAGGGCTGGAGGTCAGCCAGTTCGTCGCCCACCCGGGCGGCGGGGTCGAGGGCCTGGTCCGCAGGTCGCACTCCGGGCTGGGGTCGGACGGCCTCGGGCTGAACACCCGGCGGGTCGCCGTCGGGCGGATCTCCTGGCTGGAGGGCCAGGGCGTCACGGTCCCCGCCGAGGTCTCGGACGCCGTCGCGCGGGCCGAGGACTCCGGCGCGACCGCCGTCGTCGTCTCCCTGGACGGCACCGCCCGCGGCGCGCTCGTGCTGCGGGACCCGGCCAAGCCGACGTCGTCGGCCGCGATCGCCGAGCTCAAGGAGCTCGGCCTGCGGCCGATCCTCCTGACCGGCGACAACGAGGGCGCGGCGCGGCATGCCGCGCGCGCCGTCGGGATCGGCGACGACGACGTGATCGCCCGGGTGCTGCCCGACGAGAAGGCCGCGGTCGTGGCCAGGCTGAAGGCCGAGGGCGGCACGGTGGCGATGGTCGGCGACGGCGTGAACGACGCCGCCGCCCTCGCCACCGCGGATCTCGGCCTGGCCATGGGGACCGGCACGGATGTGGCGATGGAGGCCAGCGACATCACCCTCGTCCGTGGTGACCTCCGCGCGGCGCCCACCGCGGTCCGGCTCTCCCGCCAGACCCTGCGCATCATCAAGCAGAACCTGTTCTGGGCCTTCGCCTACAACGTCGCCGCCATCCCGCTCGCGGCGAGCGGCCTGCTCAACCCGATGATCGCCGGCGCGGCCATGGCGGCGAGCTCGATCCTGGTGGTGGCCAACAGCCTCCGCCTCCGCCGAGCGGCCTGACAACGACGCCCTGACAACGACGGCGTGGTTGACCACGAGGTTGCTGTCCGCGCCACGAGGATGCTGTTCGCCCGTCCTGGGGCGATGCGACACAACCTCGTGGCTGCGGACGGCAACCTCGTGGTCCACCACGCCGTCGTCCGTCTGGCGCCGGGCCGCCCGTCGACGAGACCCAGGTCAGCGGAACTTGCGCCCCTCGTCGCGCCGGTAGGACCAGACCGTGAGAGCCGCGAACGCCACCGTCCAGCCCAGCAGCACCGGGACGGCCAGCCGGTACGCCTCGTTCCCGGTCAGCGCCTGGACCAGCAGGTCCCGGCCCGCCCGCGTGGGCAACGCCTGCGAGAGACCGTCCAGCCAGTCCGGGAAGAGTTCCGCGGGCAGGAACAGGCCGCCCGCGAACGCCATCGGGAAGAGGATCAGCTGGACCACCGGGAGGGCAGCCTTGGCCGAGAGGGCGTAGCCGATTCCCAGGCCGAACAGGACGAACGGCACAGCGGTCGCGAGGATCGTGACGACGCCCGCGAGCAGCCGGCCCGGCGTCGCCGTCGCCTCCGTGAACAGCGCGGCGACGACGATCAGCGGGATCAGGCCGAACAGCGCGAACACCGCGCCGTTCAGGACGCGGCCCACCATCTGCGGCCCGGGCCCCGTGGGCAGCGAGCGCAGGTACGGGTAGAACGGGAGCTGCCGGTCCTCGGCGACGCCGAGGCCGTGCGTGAACAGGCTCGCCGAGACGACGGCGAACATCCCCAGCCCGGCCACGGCGATCGTGGCGAACTCCGGGTTGCCGGCCACCTGCTGCTGCGGCACCACGAAGAACACCATCGACAGCGCCGGGAACACCGTGTTCCCCAGCACCGCGACGGGGATCCGCACGGTCTCCAGGAACTGGTACCTGAAATGCAGCCAGGACAGGGTCAGGAAGGGGCGGGTCCGCGCCTGCCCGGCCGGGATCGTCGTCGCGCTCATCGGTTCGCTCCTTCGGTCAGCGCCTGCGGTCGCGTGGCGTCCGACGACGGCGGCGTCGTGCCCGCCCCGCCCGCCTCGCTCGTGAGCTTGGTGAACGCCTCCTCCAGCGAGGCGTGCCGGATCTCCAGCCCGGAGAACTCCTCGCCGGAGGCCACCAGCTCCCGGACGAAGGCGTCGGAGTCGGCGACGACGTGTTCCCGCCGGACGCCGTCGGCCCCGGTGTACTCGACGCGGTTCGCGCCGACGCGGCGGAGGATCGCGCCGAGGCTGTCATCGGCCAGCACGTGGCCGTGGTCGACCACGACCACCCGTTCCGCGAGCGCCTGGATCTCCTCGAGGTAGTGCGAGGTGAGCAGCACGGTCACGCCCGAGCGGTGGTACTCGCGGATCGCGTCCCACAGCACGCCGCGCCCGGCGACGTCGAGGCCGGTGGTGGGCTCGTCGAGCAGCACGACGCGCGGCCGTCCCACCATCGCGAGCGCCACGGCGAGCCGCCGCTTCTGCCCGCCGGACAGCGACCCGGTCTGCCGCCGGGCCAGGTCGTCCAGCCCGAAGCGGCCGAGCAGCTCCGCCGTCGGCACGGCGTCGGGGTAGTGCCCGCCCACGAAGTCCACGACCTCGCCGACCCGGAGCGTGGCGGGCAGCCCGGTCTCCTGCGGCGTCATGCCGAGCGCGATCCGGGCGCTGGGGTCCGCCGGATCCTGCCCGAGCAGCCGCACGGTCCCGGAGTCGGGCCGGCGCAGCCCGCTGATCAGGGACAGCAGCGTGGATTTCCCGGCGCCGTTCGGCCCGAGCAGCCCGACGAGCTCGCCCGGCCCGACGTCCAGCGAGACGCCGTCGAGCGCGACGACCTCCCCGAACGTGCGCCGCACGTTCGTGACGCGGACGACGGCGTCGTGGTGGTCGTTCATGTTCCGGCTCCTTTCAGCAGGTCGGCCAGGGCGGCCTGGTAGGCGCGGAACGCGGCGCGTCCGCTGTCGGTGAGCTTGAGGTAGGTGACGGGGGTGCGCCCCTCGTGGGTCTTGGTGACCGCGACGTACCCGGCGTCCTCGAGCTTGCGCAGGTGCGTCGAGAGGTTCCCGGCGGTCATGTCGAGCAGCGCGCGCAGCCGGGGGAAGGCGATCTCGTCGCCGGGACCGAGGGTGGCGAGCGTCGCCACGATCCGCAGGCGCGCGGGCGCATGGATGACGGTGTCGAGGGACTCCTCAGGCATGCGCGCCCGCCTGGCGCCGCGGGTGGACGACGACGGCGGTCACCGCCCCGGCCACCAGGAACCCGCCGCCGCCCATGAGCGCCATGACCAGGTTGGTCCCGGGCAGCCCGACGAGCGTCGCGACGGCCGCCGTGAGCAGCATCCAGACGCCGAGCACATAGAGCCCGGTGTCCTGGAAGACCATCCCGCCGCCCAGGTACATGAGCCCCACGATGAGGCAGGCGATCCCGTTGGCGGCCACGGCGATCACCGCGCCGTCGGTCAGCCCGGCACGGATCATGCCGTTGAGGACGGCCCACATCGTCACGAAGCCGAGGAACCAGCCCCAGCCGTACATCGCCCCGGTGCGCGACGACACGCCGCGGGTCCCCCTCGACCGCCCGATCGAGTGGACCATGGTCAGCACCATCGCGGCGACGATCAGCCCGGCCAGGGTCCATCCCGCCCAGGCGGCCGGGTCGCTGCCGTCGCGGGAGGTGAACCACATCGCGAGGTATCCGGCGAGCCAGGCGACGCCCCACGCCCCGTACAGCAGCCGGGAGTCCGGGTCGAGCCCGCTGCGCGCGCGGCGCTGCTGCTCGTCGATCAGCCGTAGCCGGGCGGCGGCGTCGAGCTCCGCGCCGTCGTCCCTGCTCTCCACGCCTCGGCTGTCCGACGGCGTGCCGTGGTCCGTTGACATCGGCGGTGCCCTCCTGGGGTTGTGGTTTGTATTGCAAACTACTCTGCCACACTAAGCGGATTGAGACAAGTGGGGTACTTTCCCTCGGGTGAGCGACACTCCGGAACCCGAGACCACCAGCACCCCCGCGGCCCAGGACGGCGGCGCGCCAGCGTCGGCACCGGGCGGGAACACCAGCGCGCGGACCGCCCCGCGCGACGACCTCGTCACCACCCGGCACACCCTGCGCACGCCCGGCGGCGAGCTCGCCTACACGGCCACGACCGGGCGGATCGTGCTCCACGAGGAGATCACCAAGGACGACACCTACGACGGGCGCAAGCCCCGGGCCGAGATGTCCCTGACCTACTACACGCTGGACGACGCCGACGTCACCCGGCGCCCGGTCACCTTCGCGTTCAACGGCGGGCCGGGATCCTCCAGCGTGTGGCTGCATCTCGGGCTGCTCGGGCCGCGGCGCGTGGACTCGGGCGACGTCGGGCACCTGACGCCACCCCCGTACGGTCTGCTCGACAACCCCGAGACGCTGCTGCGGGTGAGCGACCTGGTGTTCATCGACCCGGTGTCGACCGGGTACTCGCGGGCCGCCGAGGGCGAGAAGGCGGGGCCCTACCACGGGTTCACGGGGGACCTCGAGTCCGTGGGCGAGGTGATCCGGCTGTGGACCTCGCGCCACGACCGGTGGATGAGCCCGAAGTTCATCGTCGGGGAGTCGTACGGCGGGACGCGGGGCGCGGCGCTCGCGGAGTACCTGCAGCGGCGGTTCGGGATGTACCTGAACGGGGTGATGCTCATCGCGCCCGCCCTGAACATGGAGACGCTCTACCACGCCGAGGGATCGGACCTGCCGAACCCCCTGTTCCTGCCGGTGTACGCCGCCACGGCGCACTACCACGGGCTGCACGGGGACCGGCCGCTGGCCGAGGTGGTCGCCGAGGCGCGCGGCTACGCGGACGAGTACCGCGCCGTCCTGGCCCGCGGCCAGGCGCTGGACGACGCCGCCCGCGCGGCCGCCGTCGCGCGGGTCGCCGCGATCTCGGGGCTGACGGAGGACTACGTGGACCGCGCCAACCTCCGTCTGGAGCACACGCGCGTGTACGCCGAGCTGCAGCGCGACCGGCGGCTCGTGACCGGGCGGCTCGACACCCGGTACACCCGGCCGGCCGACCACTACCTGCACGAGCAGATGCCCGCGGATCCGTTCATCGACGCGATCACCGGCCCGTACGCGGCGGCGCTGCACCACTACCTGCGCGGCGAGCTGGAGTACGCCCAGGACGCCGTGTACGAGGTGCTGACGCCGAAGGTGCACCCCTGGTCGTACAAGGAGTTCGAGGGCCGCGCGATCGACGTCGCGGACAAGCTGGCGGCCGCCATGATCGCGAACCCGCACCTGCGGGTGCACGTGGCGATGGGGCGGTACGACGGCGGCGTGCCCGTCGAGGCGATCGAGTACAGCCTCGACGCGCTCACCATCCCCCGTGCGGACCGCGAGCGCATCGAGACCCGGACGTATCCGGCCGGCCACATGATGTACGTGGACGAGGAGTCGCGGCTGGCGCAGTCGGCGGACCTGGCGGCGTTCGTGGAGCGGGCGTCGAACCGCTGACCCGCACCCGGGCCGGGGCGGGCCCCGGCCCGGGTGAGAATGGGGCGCGTGACTGACGTGGAGAGCCGGCGGCGGATCGGGGCCGAGATCTGGATCGTGCTGGGGCTGAGTCTCGGCAAGGCCGCCGTCTACGCGGTCGTGAACATCGCCGCGCGCCTCACCGCGGGCACCCCGCTCGCCCAGCAGACCGCCACCCTCAACGCGAGCCGGACGGAACGGCCCTGGCTGGACCTGACGTACCAGCTCCTGGGGATCGGGTTCGCGCTCGTCCCGGTCGCGCTCGCGCTGTACCTGCTGAGCTCGCACGGCCGGGACGCGCTCGCCCGGATCGGGCTGGACCGGGCGCGACCGGCGCGGGACCTCGCCTGGGGCTTCGGCCTCGCCGCGGTGATCGGCATTCCCGGGCTCGCGTTCTACGCGCTCGGGCGGGCGCTCGGCATCACGGTGGAGGTGCGGGCCAGCGCGCTCGACGACCACTGGTGGACGGTCCCGGTGCTGCTGCTGGCGGCACTGCAGAACGGGGTGCTGGAGGAGGTCATCGCGGTGGCCTACCTCGCCGAGCGCGGGTGCCGGGACCTGGGCTGGAGCCGGGTGCGGTTCATCGTGACGAGCTCCCTGCTGCGCGGGAGCTACCACCTGTACCAGGGGCCCGGGCCGTTCCTGGGGAACGTGGTCATGGGGGTGGTGTTCTCCTGGTTCTACACGTCCCGCCGGGGGCGGAGCCGGGTGGTTCCCCTCGTCGTCGCGCACACCCTTCTCGACGTCGTGGCGTTCGTCGGGTACGCCCTCGTCCCGGCGGAATGGCGGGCGGCGCTCGGCATCGTGTGACCAGCACCTTGACGTGTTCTCCGGCCGTCGTCCAGGGCCGCGCCATAGACTCCGAGACATGCCCGACGTGACCGAACGGGCCGCCGGCCCCGGCGGCCACGCCGAGCCCGGCCCGGCGGGAGCCAGGTACGGCCCGGACACCGGACCGGCCCGGCCGGGCACGGCCGCGGCGGACGACGGCATGGTCCGCGTCGTGGACACCCCGGCCCGGCGCGTCCGGCATCCGCGGGACCTGCTGGGGCTGGTGGGCAACGCGCTCGGCGTCGTCCTCGTCCTGGTGATGTCCGTCGTCGCGCACGGCACCACCGAGGGCGTCACGCAGGACGTGCGCTCGTTCAACGACCTCGTCGCGCAGATCCTGTTCATCCCCGTGGTCGTGCTGCAGGGCGTGCTCGCCGTGGTCGGGCCGCTGGCCGTGCTCACGGAACTCGGCGTCCGGCGGCACGGGCGGCAGGTCGTGGAGTCGATCGTCGCGTGCGTGGGCGGCCTCGTCATCGGCATCCTGTTCGGCCTGAGCATCCGGCACCTGGGCAGCGACGAGCTGGTGCGCGGCCTGTCCGTGTGGGTGCTCGGCCGGGGCTTCGAGCTCACCATCCCCACCTACGCCGTCGCCCTCACCGCGCTGCTGACCGTCGCCGGGCCCGCCACGCGCCGTCGTACCGTGCGCTGGACCTGGAACCTGATGTTCCTCGCCCTGCTGATCGTGCTCGTCACCGGCCGCGTGTCGCTGCCCGGCGTGCTCGTCGCGCTGTTCCTCGGCCGGACCGTCGGGCAGGCCGTGCAGTACATCTCCGGCATCCGCAGCGAACGGGCCTACGGCCCGGACCTCGTCGCCGCGGTCCGGCGCGCGGGCTTCCGCCCGGTGTCGCTCATCCGCGTCCGGGACGTGTCCGACGACGCCGACGGCGACCGCGACGGTGATCGGGCCGACGACGGCGTCGGCCCTGACGACGGTCACGACCGTGACGACCGCGCAGATCCTGGCCCCGACGAGCGGGTGACCGACGTCGCCACGCTCGCCCTCGCCCGCACCGGCGACACCCGCGTCTACGCCATGACCGCCGACGACGGCGTCCGCCGCGACGTCGTCGTGCTCGACGGCGACCGGCAGGTCGTCGGCACCCTGACCCGGCTGTGGCGCGCCCTGCGGATGCGCGGCATCGAGGGCCGCGCCGCGATCTCCCTCAAGGCCGTGGCCGAACGGCACGCCCTGCTCTCGTACGCCGCGGCCGCCGCCGGGGTCCGCACCCCCCGGCTGCACGGCATCGGCGAGGCCGACGACTCCGTCGCCCTCGTCCTGGAGCACCCCGCCGGGGCGCGCCCCCTCGCGGAGATCCCCGACGACGACGTCGGCGACGACATCCTCGCCGAGGCCTGGGACCAGCTCGGCCGCGCGCACGGCGCCGGCCTGACCCACCGCGCGCTCACCCCCGACGTCCTGCTCGTGCACCGGGACGACGACGGCGCGCCCCACGTCTGGCTCACCGCCTGGGAACAGGGCGACATCGCGTCCACGCCCCTGTCCCGGCGGCTCGACGTCGTCCAGCTGCTCGGCGTGCTGTCGCTCAAGGTCGGCGCGCGACGCGCGGTCGCCTCCGCCGTGCGGGCCCTGCCCGAGGAGGAGATCGCGGCCATCGGGCCGCTGATCCAGTCGATCGCGCTGCCCCGGCCGACGCGCGAGGCCGTGCGCGCCCGCAAGGGACTCATCGGCCGGCTGCGCGACGCCATCGTCGAGCACCTGCCCGAGGCCGACGTCCAGCCGCAGCGCATCACGCGGTTCGGGGCCCGCACCATCATCATGCTCAGCCTGACCATCGTGGCCGTGGCCGTGGTGGTCGGCACGATCAGCTTCGAGCAGATCGCCGGCGCCGTCCGCGACGCCAACCCCTGGTGGCTCGCGGGCGCCTACGCCTACGCCGTCATCACCTGGTTCGGCGCGGCGCTGACCCTCGCGGCGTTCTCGCCCGTGAAGGTGTCGCTGTGGCGGGCGACCCTGACCCAGGCCGCCGGGTCGTTCGTGGCGCTCGCGGCCCCGGCGGGGATCGGGCCCGCGGCGCTCAACCTGCGCCTGCTGACCCAGAAGGGCGTGAGCGTCTCGATGGGCGTGGCGACCGTCGCGCTGGTGCAGGTGTCGCAGTTCGTGGTGACGGTGCTGCTCCTGCTCGTGATGTCGGTGTTCAGCGGGGAGGGCGTGCTGGTCGAGCTGCCCTCCGCACCCGTGCTGATCGTGCTGGGCGCCCTGGCCGTCGCGGTGGTGGCGATGCTGCTGGTGCCGAAGGTGCGGAACAAGGCGCTGGAGTTCGTGGTGCCGCGGGTCAAGCAGGTGTGGCCGCGGCTCGCGGCGATGCTGTCGCACCCCGGGCGGCTCGCGGTGGGCGTGGCCGGGAGCCTCGTGATGACCGTGGGGTACGCGCTCACGTTCGACGCCTGCCTGCGGGCGATCGGGGAGTCCCTGCCCCTGGTCGACATCGCGCTGGTGTACCTGGTCGGGAACGCGCTGGGAGCGCTGCTGCCGACACCCGGCGGCCTGGGCGGCGTGGAGGGCGCCCTGACGGCCGGGCTGGCCGCCGCGGGGCTCTCACCGGCGCTGGCGGTGTCCGGCGCGCTGCTGTACCGGGCGGTCACCTACTGGGGACGGATCCCGGTGGGGTGGCTCGCGATGAAGCGGCTGGAGCGGCAGGGGGACCTGTAAGGATGTGGCGGGGCCGGGGGGCGGCCCGCATGCCTGAGGCCCGGCACCCCTGGGGTGTGCCGGGCCTCTTTCGCTGACCACGTCAGCGTCGCATCACTTGGCGACGGCCTTCTTGAGGAGCGATCCGGCGCTGATCTTCACACCGAAGTTCGCGGGGATCTGGATCTCCTCACCGGTACGCGGGTTGCGACCGGTCCGGGCGGCGCGCTCGACACGCTCGGCGGAGAACAGGCCGGTCACCTTGACGGCCTCGCCCTTGCCGAGCGACTCGATCAGCACCTCCTGGAAGGCGTCCAGCGCCTTGTCGGCGTCGGCCTTCGTGAGGCCGGACTTGGACGCGATGGCCGAGACGAGCTCGGTCTTGTTGAGCGACATGCGGTTCCCTTCTTCGGACGAGGTCGGCGGTCACGCCGACGTCGATGTCCGATCATGCCAGCAGATCAGCAGAAATTCGCGAAGAACGGTATTTCTTCCGCGAGTCGTCACGTGACGAAGACCTCATCCACGGTTCCGTGAAGGTCCGCTGGCGTTCATGCGGCGAATCGGACACCTGTTCGTGGCGGTCGTCAGGATCCGCCGCCTCCGCCGCCGTCGCCACCCCCGCCGGACGAGCCGCCGTCACCGCCGCCCCAGCCGCCTCCGCCGTCGCCCCCGCCGAAGAAACTGGAGAAGAAGCCGCCTCCGGAACCGGAGGAGCCCGAGGAACCGCTCGAGCCGGAGGAGCCTGAGCTGCCGCCCGAGGAATCCGAGCTGCCGCCGGACGAGGATCCGGGACCGGTCTCGCTGCCGGACCGGCCGGAGCTGCCGTCAGGTCCCGGGCCGTCACCGGCGTCGCCGGAGCCGTCGCGCTCGCCGTCCTTCTCGTCGTCGTCGATACCCTCGCCCGCCCCGGCGTCGGACGCGACGTAACCGGCGGCGCCCGAGGTGCCGCCGCCGTAGCCGCGGCTCCGCATGTCCTCGTCCGCGTTCAGCTTGCGGCGCATGCCCACGACGACGGCGAGCACGACCGCGACCGTGGCGATCCCGGCGACCGCCAGCACGACGGGGGTGGGGATGCCGCCGAGATCCGGTGTCGTGGCGTCGATCGGGTCGGAGGCCGGGGCCTCGTCGGCAGCGGCGGCGTCGGCCGCGGTGTCCTCGGCCGAGGTGTCCGCGGTCGTCGCGGCGGACGCGTCGGTCGCGACGTCCTCCGCGGCCTCCGGCTCGTCGGTGGTGTCGGGGTCCGTCCGGCCGGTCTCGTCCTCCGCGGTGACGTCGGCCGCCTTCTCTGCCGGAGACTCCTCGACGGTGAACGAGAACGCGCCCTCCAGCGGGTGCCCGTCGCCGGACACGATGTGCCAGGCGACGTCGTAGGCCCCGGCGGGCAGGCCGGCCGGAACGGGCGCCGTCAGCACGGCGCCGGCGGCCGTCAGGCCCTTGAGGCCGGTCTTCTCGCCGTCGTCCCCCGTCAGGACGACCTCGGCGCCGCTCTCCAGGGGCTCCCCGGAGAACGTCAGCACGATCTCACCGGGCAGTTCCTCGACCTCTGCCCCGTCGGCGGGCTCGCTCGACAGCAGCGCGTCGTGCGCCGCGGCGGACGGCACCACGAGGAACACCGCGGCGAACGCCAGCATCGCGGCCAGCATCACCCCGGCAAGAGCGGCGACCCGACGAACAGGATCCGGACGAACGGCGACCCGCACCCGGGCCCTCGCGACGACATCAGCCATGGTCCGCACCCTACTCCGGCACTCTGAACACCCGGCCGGAACCGCCTTGTTGCGTTGCCCACGAGTCCCGGCCGGACCCCAGAACCCCAGAACCCCCGGAGCTCCGGGATGAGTTCATGTCAGTACCTGTCGCTGACATCTCCTCGGGTTCCGCTCCAGGCACGTGCCGTGTTTTCGCGCCGTCTCCGTCACGTTCCGCTCCGGGCGGGAACCTCGTTCCTCGGTCCCCACCCTGCGCTGCACGTGCCGTCGACAGCGAGTCCCTCGGCCCGTACCTTCCGCGGCGCCCTTCGTCGATGTCAGAGTCCCCGTCTACCGTTCATGGAGACCTGCCGACCGAAAGTGACCCCGATGACCCAGCATGCTCCTGGCCCGAACCCGCACCGCCTCCGGAACGTGGCGGTGCTCGTCGTGAGCAACCTGCTGGGCGGGGTCGGCGTCGCGTCGGGGGCGGCGGTCGGCGCGCTCCTCGCGGAGCGTCTCGGGGGGACCGCGATGGGCGGGCTCGCCCAGGCCGCCGGTGTGTTGGGCGCCGCCGTCACGGCCATCCCGCTGGCGGGGGTCGCGGCCCGTCGCGGGCGCCGCCTCGCGTTGACCTGGGGCTACGGGCTGGCGGTCCTCGGCGCGGTGCTGATCGTCGGTGCGGCGATCCTGGACCAGCCCGTGCTCTTCCTGGTCGCGATGGCGCTGTACGGGGTGGCCAGCGCCGCCAACCTGCAGTCGCGCTACGCCGGCGCGGAGAACGCCTCGGCGGCGACACGCGCCCGCACCATGTCGCTCGTGATCTGGGCGACGACGATCGGATCGGTGGCGGGCCCGAACCTCGCGGCCCCGGGCGAGGCACTGGGCCACGCGCTCGACCTGCCGGCGCTTTCCGGCCCCTATCTCTTCTCGGTGGTCGCCTACGTGCTGGCGGGCCTGGTCGTCGTCCTCGCCTATCGCGACCCGGCCCGCCCGGCGAGCACGGCGGACGCCACGGGCCAGGAGGACGAACCCGGGGCAGCAACCTCCGGCGACCCCTCGCCGGCCCCGGCTGCCCCGGCTGCCTCGGCTGCCCCGGCTGCCTCGGCTGCCCCGGCTGCCTCGGCTGCCTCGGCTGCCTCGGCCAATGATCCCGCGCTCTCGCCGGCGGACGGCGCTCCTGCACCGGACGAACGCCCGGCCACCGCGATAGGCGCCCTCGCCTGGGCATGGACCCACGGCCGGGCCCGGTTCGCCGTCGTGACCACGGCCACCGCTCACACCGTGATGATCATGGTCATGGTGATGACGCCGCTCCACATGCAGCACGGCGGGATGTCCCTGGAACTGGTCGGGATCGTCATCAGCCTGCACGTCCTGGGCATGTTCGCCCTCAGCCCGCTGTTCGGCTGGCTCGCCGACACCTGGGGCGCGGCCCGCACCGCCGTCCTCGGCCTCGCCCTGCAGACGTCCGCGGTCGCCCTCGGCTTCACGGCCGCCGTCATGGCGTCCGACGCCGCCACCCACGCCGAACACCACGCCACGGCAACTCCCGACCCCGCCGCGACCGTGGTCACGGCCGCCGCCCTGATCCTGCTGGGTCTCGGCTGGTCAGCCTGCCTCATCTCCGCGTCGGCCCTGCTGGCCGACGTCAGCGACCCCAGGTTCAAGCTCCCCCTCCAGGGCGCCACCGACGCCCTGATGAACTACGCGGGCGCGGCCGCCGCGGCCCTGGCCGGCCCGGTCCTCGCCTTCGGCGGCTTCCAGGCCGTCAACATCGCCGGAGCGATCCTCCTGCTCCCCGCGGCATTCGCCCTGTTCACCCGAGGGCGTATGCCCGACGACGTCGCGTCACGCGAACCGGTGTCATAGCCGCGCACTGGTGAGCATGATCGGGGCATCGTCGACGTACAGCGGTGAGATCTTGCGCAGGTTCGTCATGATCCTGTCCGCGATGGCCTTGCCATCTGGTACCTCGGCGACATCCTCGCGCGCCAGCTCCAGGGCCGCGGGAACGCGCGCGAGCACGGAATCGACGACGTCACGCGCTTCGTCCCCGGGCAGACCGAGGCGAACCCCTTCGGCCGCGATCGCCGACGGAATGATGCCCCTGAGCGCATACGTGTTCCCGATCCGCATCGGGAAGTACAACGGGCTTCGCGGGTCGTCGCGATCCACGTAGAGCGCGATCGACAGAACATCGTAGGCAGGGGCAAGGGACACCGACTTCCCGCGCAGCATCAGCGAGTAATTCTTGGCGTGCGCGTCAGTGTTGACCAGTGCGATATTGAGTGTGAGCAACGCCAGGAAGTCGGTGGCCAGCTGTCGGACCTCACCCACCGCAACAGCTCGCCCGAACAGCTCGCCGATCTGGCCGACACCGGGCCCTCCGTCATTGTGCTGGTACTTCTTCTCCGGTGGAACCGAGAGCGCCTGACAGAGATCCTCCTGGTGATCGCGGTGGATCAGCCCGTCATCTCCGACATGCCGGTCGTACCTCTCGAGAACGAGGGCACGCAGGTCTCCGTCCGGTGACCGCCAGTACCTGGCGTCGGGCGCAGGTATCCCGGCGTGCCGCGTCACGGCGAGGCTGTACATCTCCACGACCGTCATGTCAGGGAATCGCTCGTCGGCCAGGTAGCGTGCGGTGGAGTACTCGGGCTTGAGAATGTGGGTCGTCGGCGCTCCCCGCTGCGGACGGGCCCAGGCCCCGTCCGCAGTACGAACCAGAGCGATCTTCGGCTGCGCGCCGGCCAGGCTCATCCTCAGCGGACCACCGGCGGGCACAGGCCGACCAGTGCGGTACGCATCGATGACAGAGCGCAGGTCGTCGGCCACCTCCTCGTCACTCATCGGTGTGACCGCCTTGCGATCGGCTACCGCATCCTCGCTCTCGCCTCCCGGTTCGATGAACTGGAGGGCTCCCGCGACGTCGTGGCCCACGTGCTGGAGGATGGCGAACGGTGAACGTGCCGAGACCTGATGGGTGGCCGCCATGGCACCGAGCGCCTGGTCGTTGTCGGGCAGCAGACCTTGAAGAAAGGGTCGGACGGCGCGCTGCTTGTGACGGGAGATCGCCTTGGGCATCGACAGGGAGAGCGGCGAGGTATCGGGTCTCGATCGATAGTCGTCGTCGTAGAAGAACGACAATGCGCCTGCCCCCGTCATGACCACGGCGCCGGCGCGTAGGCCGTCCATGTAGACGTCGAGCTGCTTGTCAGGCATTGCTCACCCCTCCTCCTTGACGACTTCGAGTACGAGATCAAGCTGCGCCAGTACCGCCAGGATCCGCGGGAGCTGCGGGTTGGTGCGGCCGGCCTCGAAGCGCACCAGCCACTCACGTGAGACACGCGCCCGCCGGGCGAGTTCGGCTTGAGTCAGTCCGGCATCCTCCCGGGCGCCACGCACCAGCGCACCGATATCCACCAATGTCTGCACCTGCATGGCGGCCTCCTGAGCGTGCGATGTGACTCCTGGGTCACATCTGCCAATGTGGATTCTAGCGCACATCTGCGAATGTGACTCGTGAGGCACATTCCCGGATGTGATGTAGCAGTCACATCCGCAGGTCGGCGGGTATCCCGTGGACCCTGTTCGGCACGCACCGTGACACCGGGCCGATGGAACGTTTCCGTCACCTGGCACAGGAACCCCTGATCGAAGGTCCCTGACCTCGCGAACCTAGACTCGGAGCGTGGACTTCTACAACGCGTATGCCCAGGGGTTTGCTCGGGTCGCGGCATGCACCGTTCCCGTGACGCCCGCGGATCCGGGCGCCAACGTGGCGTCCGTGCTGGAGCAGGCGCGGGCGTGTCACGCCGAGGGCGTCGCTGTCGCGGTGTTCCCCGAGCTGTGCCTGAGCGGGTACGCGATCGACGACCTGCTCCTGCAGGACACGCTGCTCGACGGCGTGCTGGAGGCCCTGCGCGCGCTGGTCGCCGCGAGCGCCGAGCTCACCCCGGTGCTCGTCGTCGGGACGCCGCTGCTGTCCGGGAACCGGCTGCTGAACTGCGCCGTCGTCGTGCATCGCGGGCGGATCCTCGGCGTCGCGCCCAAGTCCTTCCTGCCGAACTACCGGGAGTTCTACGAGAAGCGCCACTTCGCGCCGGGCAGCGAGGTGCGGGGCGACAGCATCCGGCTGCTCGGCGAGGACGTCCCGCTCGGCACGGACCTGATCTTCCGGGCCGACGACGTCCCCGGCCTGGCCGTGCACGTCGAGGTGTGCGAGGACATGTGGGTGCCCGTCCCGCCGTCGGCCCGCGCGGCCCTCGCCGGCGCGACCGTCCTGCTCAACCTCAGCGCCAGCCCCATCACCGTGGCGCGCGCCGAGGATCGGCGCCTGCTGGTGCGCAGCGCGAGCGCGCGCTGCAACGCGGCCTACGTCTACACGGCGGCGGGCCAGGGCGAGTCCACCACGGACCTCTCCTGGGACGGCCAGACCATGGTCTACGAGGGCGGCGACCTGCTCGGCGAGACGGAACGCTTCCCCGACGGCCCGCGCCGCACCGTCGTCGACGTCGACCTCGACCGCCTCCGCCAGGAACGCCTGCGCCAGGGCACGTTCGACGACAACGCCACGTCGCTCGGGATCCTGTCCGACGACGGCCGTGGCGCGGCCGGCGGAAACGGCGCAGCCGGCGGGCACGGCTCGGCGGCCACGGCGCGCGGCGCCGCGTCGTCGGACACCTTCCGCGAGATCGCGTTTCACGTGAATCCGCCGTCCGGCGACATCGGCCTGCGGCGGCGCGTCGACCGGTTCCCGTTCGTGCCCGACGACGCCGAACGGCTCGCGCAGGACTGCTACGAGGCGTACAACATCCAGGTCAGCGGGCTGGAACGACGACTGACGGCGATCGGGTCGCCGAAGGTGATCCTCGGGGTGTCGGGCGGGCTCGACTCGACGCACGCGCTCGTCGTGGCCGCCAAGGCGATGGACCGGCTCGGGCGGCCGCGCAGCGACATCCACGCGTTCACGATGCCGGGGTTCGCGACGTCGAAGGAGACGAAGGAGCGGGCGACGCGGCTGTCGACGTCGCTGGGCGTGACGTTCGAGGAGCTCGACATCAGGCCCGCCGCGGAGCAGATGCTCAAGGATCTGGACCACCCGTACTCCGGCGGCAGCGCGCAGTACGACGTGACCTTCGAGAACGTCCAGGCGGGCCTGCGCACCGACTACCTGTTCCGCCTCGCGAACCACCGCGGCGGGATCGTGCTGGGCACGGGGGACCTGTCGGAGCTGGCGCTCGGCTGGGCGACCTACGGGGTCGGCGACCAGATGTCGCACTACGCGGTGAACACCGGCGTGCCGAAGACCCTGATCCAGCACCTGATCCGGTGGGCGATCGACACGGAGCAGCTCGGCTCGGCCGGCTCGGTGACCAACACGGTGCTCGCCGAGATCCTGGAGCAGGAGATCTCGCCGGAGCTGATCCCGGCGCGCGACGGCGAGAAGCCGCAGTCCACGGAGGCGTCCGTCGGCCCGTACGCGCTGCAGGACTTCACGCTCTACTGGCTGCTGCGCTACGGCCTGCGGCCGAGCCGCATCGCCTTCCTCGCCTGGCACGCCTGGCACGACCTGGACGCCGGCGCCTGGCCGCCCGGCTACCGCGACGCGGACCGGGCCGCCTACGACCTGGCGACGATCCGGCGCTGGCTCGAGCTGTTCCTGAAGCGGTTCTTCGCGAACCAGTTCAAGCGGTCGGCGATCCCGAACGGGCCGAAGGTCCTGGCCGGCGGCACGCTGTCGCCGCGCGGGGACTGGCGGATGCCGTCCGACGCGAAGGCGACGACCTGGCTCGCGGAACTGCACCGCGACGTCCCGGCGAGCTGAGGCGGTCCGGGACCTGCGCGGGCGCGGCCTGGATCGCGGCCCGACGCCGTCGGGCGCGACCGGCGTCGCTGCAGGCGGGCACGGTTCCGGCCGGACAAGCCGGCGTGCGTCCGCCGTTCCGGCCTGCCGGACCGCCGTTCCGGCGCCGGGCCGCCGGCGTTCCGGCCTGCCGGGCCGGCGTGCGACCAGGGTGCCGGTACACACGGCACCGCAGGGGGACGCGGCACGTGCCCGGTCCCGCTAGCGTGGCGAGCATGTCGCTCGACCAGTGGGGCCCGTGGGGAGGGCCGGAGCGGGGACCGCTCGGGCGGACCCGCGGACGCGTCTTCGTCGCGGTCGCGCTCTTCGTGGTGACCCTGGCCGGGAGCGCCGGCGCGTCGTTCGGGCAGCCCGAGGCACGCGAGATCGGCCTGGCCGGCGTCGCGTTGCTCCTCGTCACGCCGTTGGCCCTCGTGTTCCTGCTGCCCGGCCGTCCCGCCGCCGCCGTCGTCGCCTCGGCGGGCGCGACCTTCGTCTTCCTCCTGACGGGCCGGCCCTGGGGCCCGGCGATCGCCGCACCAGTCGTGCTGCTCGCCGCCGTGATCCTGTGCGGGCCCCCGCGCCGCGCACGCGTGCTCGCCTGGGCGGGCGCGGCCCTGCTGCTCGGCGTCGTCGTCACGGCCGGCATGCTCGAACCGCCGGTCTGGGCCGATCCCGGCTGGGCCGATCGCGGCTGGGCCGATCGCGGCTGGGGCGGCCCGCGGAACGGCTGGGGCCCGCAGCACCGGGAACCCGGAGGCGGCGCCGGAGGCTCCCCCGGGCCCCCCGACGTCGGCCTCTCGCTCACCGGCCTCGGCGCGGGCACGGCCTGGACCGCGGTCACGCTCCTGATGGCGGGCGCCATGCGGGACCGCGTGACCCGCCGGGTCGCCGCCCGCGCGGCGGCCCGGGAGACCGCCGCCGAACGCGAGCGCACCGCCGTCACCGCCGAGCGCCTGCGCATCGCCCGCGAACTGCACGACGTGCTCGCCCACTCCCTGTCCGGCATCAACGTCCAGGCGGGCGTCGGCCTCCATCTCCTCGGCCGGGACCCGGAACAGGCCCGCATCGCCCTCACCAACATCCGCGACACCAGCCGCGACGCCCTCGCTGAGGTCCGCACCGTCCTCGGCATCGTGCGCGCGGAGGCCCCGGATCCCGCGCCGCCGGACGCGACCCGATCGCCCGACACGACCCGATCGCCGGGCGCACCGCAGGCCGCGGAGCTGCCCGGGCCGCACCCGCCGTCGTCGTCCCCCGACCTCTCCGCGCCCCTCGCCGTCACCTGGGATCTCTCGGGGCTCGACCGCCTCGTGGCGCAGACCCGCGCCGAGGGCCTCGCCGTGACGCTCGACGTCGACGCCCCCGGTATCCCCGAGCGCGTCGCCGGGGCGATCCACCGGGTGGTTCAGGAATCCCTGACGAACATCCGGCGCCACGCCTCCGGCGCGACGCGCGTGGCCGTCTCGGTGCGCCGGGAGGGTGCGTCGTGCGTCGTCGTCGTGTCCGACGACGGCGGTGCGGCCACCCCCGGCCACCGAGCCGGCTACGGCCTGCGCGGCATGCGGGAACGCGTCGAGGCCCTCGGCGGCACGCTCCGCACGGGACCGGACGACGCCGGCTGGCTCGTCCGTGCGACGTTCCCGCTCCCCGGCCCGGACCGGCCGCCCTGGGCAGAGCCGAGTGAACCCATGCCAACCGGCTCCACGGCAGGTACCCCGGCAGCCGGCCGGGCCTCGTCCGGCACGTCCGAGCCTGGCCGGTCCCCCTCCGGTACGTCCGAGCCCAGCCCGCCCGCGTCCGGCGAGCCCGAACCCGGCCGGACCCCGGACGGCGCGCCCCGGCCAGGCCGGTTCCCGTCCGGCACGTCCGTGTCCGACGACGGCGGCGGCGTCGGGCATCCTGATCGAACGACCGAACGTCCGGAGGAACCCGAATGATCGACGTCCTGCTCGCCGACGACCAGGCGCTCGTCCGGGGCGGATTCCGCGCCCTCGTCGACTCCGAACCGGACATGCGCGTCGTGGCCGAGGCCGCGACCGGCGACGACGCCGTCTCGCTCACTCTGGAGCACCTGCCCGACGTCGTCCTCATGGACATCCGGATGCCCGGGACGGACGGGCTGGCCGCGACCCGGCGGATCGCGGCGGAGCCCCGGGCGAGCGGAGTACACGTGGTCGTCGTGACGACGTTCGAGCTCGACGAGTACGTCACCGAGGCGATCCGCGCGGGCGCCGCGGGGTTCCTGGTGAAGGACACCGAGCCGGCGGAACTGGTGCGGGCCGTGCGGGTCGCGGCGTCGGGGGAGGGGCTGCTGTCGCCGAGCGTGACGCGGCGGCTGCTCGCGCGCGTGGCGAGCGCGGCGCGGGAGGTGGTGGTGCCGCCCGGGCTGGCGGACCTCACGCCGCGCGAACGGGGGATCCTCGTCGAGGTCGCAGGAGGGCTGGCCAACGAGGAGATCGCCCGGAAGCTCTACCTCTCGGAGTCCACGGTGAAGACGCACGTCTCGCGCGTGCTGACCAAGCTGGCGGCGCGCGACCGCGCCCAGCTGGTGGTGCTCGCGTACGAATCCGGCCTGATCCGGCCAGGCTGGACCGCGGCTCCGTAGAAAAGGGGGGCGGTCGGCCCGATGTCCGTGCGGTCGGCCGCCCGGGCGACCGACTTCTCGCCTTCCGAACGACCACTACCCCGGTGCCGGGGTAGTCGGCACAGCAGGGTGACGACTGCCGAAGGGTCCGGCGCGAGGGTGGGGGGTGCGGCCGGGGATCCTGCCGCCGGTGCGGATCGCATCGTGGTTCGCGGCTCGTCGTCGGGTCGCGTCGTCCAAGGAGTCCGACATGCACACGCACACCCTCGCTCAGGTCGCGGCCCACATGCCGCACGACGGCTGGGGCGGTGGTCCCGGCTGGTTCATCGTCTTCCCGATCCTGTGGTTCCTGCTCGCCGTCGCGATCGTGTTCCTCGTCGCCCGCGGCGCACGGCGCCGGTTCCGCAACGGGCCGCCGTGGGCCCACCACGCCACCGCCGGCCCGAACCCGGTCGCCATCCTCGGCGAGCGCTACGCCCGCGGCGAGATCGACGAGACGGAGTACCGCAGCCGCCTCGACGTCCTGCGTTCCTCCACCCCTCCGGCCGCCGACGCCGGGTAGTCCCCGAGTCCGCGTGGTGGTGCCTCCGGTCGCGCGACCGGGGGCACCACCACGCCGGGACGGTCAGAAGGACTTCAGGAAGTCGGCCATGATCGGGCCCGCCGTCGTGGAGCCGAAGTCGCCGTCCTCGACGAAGACCGCCACGCCGACGTCGCCCTTGACCGCGATCATCCAGGTGTTCGTCTTTCCCCCGTTGCCCTCGGCGCTGCCGGTCTTCGCGCCGTCGACGCCGGGCACGCCCGCGAGCGCCTCCCGGGCCGAGCCCTCGGTGACGACACCCTTCATGAGTTCGCGGAGGGTGGCCGCCTCCTGCTCGGTCAGGGTGCCCTTCGCGTCGGCGTCGGCCTGCTCGCCGTCGGCCTTCTTGTCGCCCGCGCCGCCGGCGTCGGACACGAGCACCGGGCTGACCGTCCGGCCGCCCGCGACGCTCGCCGCGACGGTCGCCATGCCGAGCGGCGAGGCGAGCACGCGCGCCTGGCCGATGAACGTCGCCGCGTGGTCGCCCTCGTGCAGCGCCTCGGCGGGCACGTCGCCGAGGTAACCCGCGGCTCCGAGCCGCGACGGCTCGAGCCCCAGCCCCAGCGACGCGGCGGCGTCGTGCAGATCCTGCTGCGGGACGCGCTCGTGCTGGCCCACCATCGCGGTGTTGCAGGAGTGCGCGAACGCGGTGCGGAACGGCACCTTGCCGAGCGCGCCGGCGGGATACCCGTCGACGTTGTCGAACTCCTTGCCCACCACGATGCGCTCGGGGCACTCCACGGTGCTGTCCGGCGTCAGGCCGTTGCGCAGCATGCCGAGCGCGGACGCGACCTTGAACGTCGAGCCGGGCGGGTACTGGCCGAGCATGGCGGTGTTGTAGCCCTGGCTGCCCGGCCCGGAGGCCGCGGCGAGCACCCCGCCGGTCCGTCCGTCCACGGCGACGATCGCGCTCGGGGACTTCTCGCCGGCGTCGACCAGCACCTTCTCGGCGGCCTCCTGCAGCTCGACGTCGAGGGTCAGCTCCACCGGATCGCCGGGCTCCGCCTCCTGGGACCAGAGCTCGCGGCTCTCGCCGCCCGCGTCGGGATCCTTCGCGGTGACGCGCAGGCCCGGCGTCCCGGCGAGCTGCTCGTCGTAGGCGGCGTGGATGCCGGAGACGCCGACGATGTCCCCCGCGGCGATCCTGCCCTCGGACTTCTCGATGATCTCGGCTGTGGCCTCGCCGGTGGTGCCGAGGATCGGCCGCGCGAAGTCCGCCGTGGGGGCGAGCGCGCGCTTCCCGGGGACGAGCAGCACGCCGGGCGTCGCGATAAGGGCGTCGACGTCGAAGTTCTCGTCGTTCTCGCGGATCACGATCGCCTGGACGAACGCCGAGTTCCCAGCCGCCTCGGTACGCGCGACGAGGTCGTCCCGCGCCGCCTCGTCGAAGTCGAGGAGCTGGGCCAGCCTGCGGGCCGTCCAGTCCCACCGGCCTTCCTCGACGCGCGACTTGTCCACGCCCACCGTGTAGACGTTCCGCTCCTCGACGATCGTCTCGCCGCCCGCGCCCAGGATCTCGCCGCGCTCGGCCGCGACGCGTTCCACCGCGAGCCGTTCCCCCGCCTCCAGCTCCGGGGCGAACACCGCCGGCGACCAGGTGGCGCGCCACTCGCCCGGCTCACGCCCCTCCGGCCCGGGGTACGCGAACGCGACCTCGGTGGTGTAGTCCCAGCTCACGCCGTCGGCCAGCGGCCAGGACCAGGCGTAGACGGCGGTGAAGGTCGCCGTGCCGTCGTCGTTCTCCTTGACGGGCGTCGTGGACTCGACGACGACGTCGACGTCCTCGGTGACCTCCTTCAGCCCGGCGAACACGGCCTCGTGCTGCTCGGCGGGGTCCGCCGAGGTCTCGGTGAACACCGGGATCTCGCCGAAGGAGCCCGTCCGCAGGGCCGTGCCGAACCGCTCGGCGGCCTCGTCCTGCGGCGGGATCGGCGGCACGCGGAGCAGGTACCAGCCCACCGCGACCGCGGCGGCCGCGAGGAGCACCACCGCGACGACGATCAGCACCGTGAGGCCCCGCCGCCGGGAACCGCCGCCCGCCACGCCACCTCCGGGCGGCGGCGGAACCATCGGCGGCCGCGAGGGCGGCCGCTGCCCGACGGGCGGCGGGACGGCACTGGGTCCGGTTTCGGGCTGCACGACTCGAGGCTAGTTCAGCCCGTTGCCCAGGTCATGCGTCCTCACCGAAGGTTCACGGGGAAACCGTGACCCGCACCGCGGATTTCACCCCGCGGGAACCTCCTTGACGACTCCGCGCCACTCGTCGGGGTTCAGCTCCCCGCCGCCGGCCATCCCCGCCCAGGCTCGCGCGTCCTCGATGGTGTCCTGCAGGAGCTTGCGGAGGCGGGCGTCGACGTCGGGCACGAACGCCTCGGAGATGCCCTGCACCGCCGTCGAGACGACGCTCGGGGCGGCGTCCCGCACGAAGCGCTTGGGCCGCACGGTGGTGCCCGCGCAGAACCGCTCCGCCCAGGCCGCCGTCTTGGGCACCGTGGCGAGCGCGGCGACCGACTCGGGCGCGAGGGTCCCGGCCGGGCGGTCGTCGAGGACGTCGAGCATGCGCTCGGCACCGTAGACGGCGACGGCGAGCGTCTGCTGCCTGTCGGCCGGCGAGATCGGCAGCGCCGTCTGCGCGGCGCGCAGGGCGATCCGCACGTCCCAGCGCGGGTCGTCGCTCGTCAGGCCGATCACCGACGGGATCAGCAGGGCGAGCTGCGGGCGCGCGCGGTCCGCGGTCAGGTCGTTCACCGCCCTGGCCAGCATGGCCACGAGCGGGTGGGTGCACGACGGGTGGTCGCTCCACCTCTCTCCCGCGAGGAACGACGCCAGTTCCATGAAGCAGGCGCCCTTCTTCGGGTTCCTGTGCTTGCCCCTGCCGAGCATGGGCAGGATGTCGAAGGCTGCTGCACTGGTCACGATCCACCCCCACTGTGGTTCGATACTTCGTCCAGTGTGCGCGCGGTGTGACGCAGATCGCAATACCTACACAAAGGCAGGTCAGCTTGTGAAGGTTTTCGCCGACCGGTCGGGTATGACTTCCCGCGCGCCCGGCCTGCGCTCGGGCGAGACGTTCTTCGCCGTCGGCGGGCGAGACCGGATGTTTCCCGTGATACTGGGAAGATGCCGACGGACCTCCAGGCTGTGAACGACCTGGCGCACGTCGGCCTCGGGAGCCCTGACGCCGACGAGGCGTTCGACAGGTTCGCCCGGCTCGTGCGCCGTCACCTCGACGTGCCCGCGGCCGTCGTGGTCATCCTGTCCGACGACGTGTTCGACGACGTCGTCGTGCCCGAGGACGCGGGCGGTACCTCCTGGCCGGGCGCCGCGCGCGACGCGGCCGGTACGGAGCCGCCGGAGGGCACCGCCCGGCTCCGCGCCGAACTGGTCCGGCCCGTGATCGACGCCGACGCGCCCGTCGTCGTCGGCGATCTCCGCACGGACCCGCCGGCGGCGGCCCCCGGGATCGCCGCTTCCCGGGCCTTTCCCGCCGACTCCGCCGTGCGGCGCCTCGGCGTCGTCGCCTACGTGGGATTCCCCGTGCACGACCTGCGCGGGCGCCCCATCGGGGCGCTCGTCGCGGTGGACGGCCGGCCGCGCACGTGGTCCGACGACGCCCTCGCCACCCTGGAGGATCTGGCCGCCGCCTGCAGCGCCGAGGCTCGCCTCCAGGCGGAACGCGAGCGCGCCCGCCGCGTGCAGCACGCGGCGGTCCGGGCGAACCGGCGCAGCAGGTTCCTCCTGTCGCTGAGCGAGGCGTTCGCCGGCGCGCAGTCCCTTCACGACGTCGACGCCGTCATCGCCGACATCGGCATCACCGGGATCGGCGCCCACTACTGCGGGCTCGCCCTGATCGACACCGACCGCCGGGGCATCACCTACACGTCGCTGGCCCACGCCGAACCCGGCTTCCCCGCCGCGGCGCGGCATGCCGACCTGTCGGAGAACCGCCCCATCTGCGAGGTCGCGCGCACCGGCCGGCCGCTGTACTTCTCGTCCCACGAGGAGGTGGTGGCGCGGTTCCCCGAGACGGTGTCGTACGCGAACCACGAGATGGGGGCGCGCGCGTTCTTCCCGGTGCTCTCGCCGAGCGGCACCGCGTTCGGGATCCGGCCGGGCGGCGTCGTCGGCGTCGTGGCCTTCGTCTGGGAGCGGCAGCGCCGCAACGCCCATGACATGTTCGCGCTCGGCGCGGCGCTGGCCCAGTACGCGGGCGACGCGCTCGAGCGCGCGTGGCTGCTCGAGGAGCGCCGGCGGGCCGCGACGACCCTGCAGCGCTCCATGCTCAGCCGGCTGCCGCAGATCGCCCATCTGGACCTGGCCTGCACGTACTCCCCGGCCACGCGCTCCGACCAGGTGGGCGGCGACTGGTACGACGCCGTGTGCCTGGACGACGACACGTCGGTCTTCATGGTCGGCGACGTGACCGGGCACGACATGCGGGCCGCGGCCACCATGGGCCAGCTCCGCTCCCTGCTGCGCGCCCTGGCCTGGAGTCACGACGCGGCGCCGTCGGAACTGCTGCGCCTGCTCGACAAGGCCAACGACGGGCTGGGGCTGAAGGCCTCGGGCACCGGCGTGCTGGTGCGGCTGGACCGCATCCCGGACGGCTCCGGCGCGTACAAGATGACGTGGTCCAGCGCGGGGCACCCCCCGCCGCTCGTGCTGCGGCACGACGGCGCGGTGGAGCGGCTCGACGAGCGCACGGACATGATGCTCGGCGTCGTCCCCACCGCGCCACGGACCGACCACGCCACGATGCTGGAGCCCGGCGAGACCCTGCTGCTGTACACCGACGGGCTGACCGACCAGCACTCCTCGTCGCAGGACGAGGCCCTGACCGAGCTCGAGAAGGCGCTCGGCGCGCTCTCCGAGACCGCGACGGCGGCGCTCCCGATCACGCTCGTCCGCCGCCTGATCAGCCAGGAGCAGCACGACGACGTCGCGGTGCTGGCCGTGCGCGTGCGCGTCCCGGCGGGCGGCTGCCGCGGGACGGGGACCGCCCGCGCCCGGCGCGAGATCGAGGACGGCGTCCTGGACCTCGCCCCGACCCGGCTGTGGATCGACGACATGCTCGAGACCAACGGGGTCCCGCTCTCGCAGCGCCGCACCGTCAGCCTGCTCGCGTCGGAGATCCTGACCAACGCCCTGGACCACGGGAAGGCGCCGATCGTGGCCTCGATCGACGTCGGCCCCGAGCGCGTGCGGATCGGAGTGCGGGACGCCTCGACCGCGCGGCCGCAGGTCAGGGACCCGGGCCTGCGGGAGTTCAGCGGGCGCGGGGTGCAGCTGCTGGAGCGGCTGGCGTCGCGCTGGGGCGTCGACCCGTTCGCGGCCGACGGCGCCGAGACGGGCAAGACCGTGTGGTTCGAGATCGATCGCTGACGCCCTCCGGATAGGCGCGGGAGCGCACCGGACGGGGGCGAGCCCGGGTACGACGAGGGCCTGCGGCCCCGGGAAAACCGAGTGTCAGACACCCGGCGTAGCGTGTGTCACATGACACAGACGGCTGGCATCTCACCCGGCTCCGAGGCCGGCACGCAAGAGATCGACCCCGAGCTCACCACGGCACTCGAGCAGCACCGCCGGGAGCTGACGGGATACTGCTACCGCATGCTCGGCGGCGCGTTCGACGCCGAGGACGCCGTTCAGGAGACGCTGCTGCGCGCCTGGCGCTCCTACGACCGCTTCGAGGGACGCTCGTCCCTGCGGACCTGGCTGTACCGGATCGCGGGCAACGTCTGCCTCGACATGCTCGGCTCCGCGCGGGCCAAGCGGGAGCGGCCGATGGGGCTGGGAGCCGCGTCGGAGCCGGTGGTGGAGAGCCTCGCCGCCGAGCTGCCCGAGGAGCGCTGGATCGAGCCCGTCCCGGACGACCGGGTGCTGCCCGGCCCGGGGGACCCCGCGGACACCGCGGTCGCGCGCGAGTCCGTGCGCCTGGCCTTCGTCGCCGCGCTCCAGACCCTGCCGGCGAAGCAGCGGGCGGTCCTGGTGCTGCGCGAGGTGCTGCGCTGGCCGGCCCAGGAGGTCGCCGACCTGCTGGAGACCTCGGTCCCCTCGGTGAACAGCGCGCTGCAGCGGGCGCGCGCCACACTGGCGGAACGCGACCTGCACCTCGACGAGGCGAGCGTCACCCCGCGCACCGAGCCCACCGAGGCGGAGAGCGCCCTGCTGGAGCGGTACATCGACGCGTTCGAGCGGTACGACATGACGGCCCTGAGCGCGCTGCTGCGCGAGGACGCCGTGATGAACATGCCGCCGTACGCCATGTGGCTGCAGGGTGTGGAGCACATCCAGGAGTGGATGCTCGGCGTCGGCTCCGGCTGCCGCGGCTCGCGCTGCGTGCCGGTCCGCGCCAACGGCTCCCTCGCCTACGGCCAGTACCGGCCGGATCCGGACGGCGGCTGGTTCCCGTGGGGTCTCGCGGTCCTGGAGGACGACGGCGAGAAGGTCACGGGCATCACCACGTTCCGCTCGCCGGAGCGGCTGTTCCCGCTGTTCGGCCTGCCCGGTCACCTCGACTGACCCGACGCAGGGCCCGGCGGAGGGTGAGGGCGAGGAACGAGCGCTCGCCCGCAGCCGAGCGCCAGGGCGTCAGCAGGAATACCGAAGGTCCGATGGTCGCGCCTTGGTGACGTGGCTCACATACCTGGGTAATCTCATGGCGTGACGATGAGATCCGTCGTGGTCGGCGTGGACCACCGGCAACCGGACCTCGCTCGGCGTGCGGCGTCCCTCGTGCAGAGCCTGGGCGGATCGCTCGTCGAGCTCGTCTGCGTGTGGGTCGACGAGACCGCGGTGACCGAGCCGAACGGGTTCTCGGTCTCGGTCGACCCGGACATCGTCGTGACCGACGACAACTACGCCGCCGATGTCCTCGCGGGCCTGAACCGGTCCATGGCCGACGTCGGCCTGCCCTGGACGGCGGTGCGCGGCGCCGGCGAGCCGTCCCGTGAGCTGACCCGGATCGCCGACGAAGTCGGTGCCGCCATGATCGTGATCGGCGCACGCCGCGGCGGGCTGCGCGGGTGGGCGACGAGCATGGTGGGAGGCACGGTCGCGGGCCACCTGATCCACGGGCAGCGCCGCCCCGTCGTCGTCCTGCCGGAGGCCGCCCTCGTGGACGACGCCGAGGACGAACGATGAGCGTCACGGCGCGGACGGGGTCGCATGCGGCATCGTGGACCACGATGAACGGCTCACGCCCCGAACCTGCCCCCGCGCCCGCCCCCGAGGCGGGCCGCCGCGGCATGCCCGCGCACCTGCGGCCCGGGCTGATCGGGCTGGTGGCCGCGGGCGGCGCCCTCGGGTCCGCCGGACGGTACGGCGTCGAGCTCCTGCTCCCGGACGCCGCGGCGACGGGTGGATGGCCCCTGGCCACGCTCACGGTCAACCTGCTGGGAGCGTTCGCGCTCGGGTTCGGCCTGGAGATGCTCGCGCGGCTCGGCCGCGAGACGCCCCGCCGGCGGAACGTGCGGCTCGCGGGCGGCACGGGATTCCTCGGCGGGTTCACCACGTACTCGGCGCTGGCGCTGGAGGGTCAGCAGCTGCTGTCCGGCGGCGCCGCCGCGGTCGCCGCCGGGTACCTGCTGGTGACGCTCGTCGCCGGGGTGGCCTGCTGCGTCGCCGGTGTCGTGCTCGGGGACCGCACCGGGGTCGCGTACCTGCGGCGGGCCCGGGCCCGGTCCATGCCGCCCGCACCGGCAGGGGGCCACGGATGACCGGCTTCCTCCTCGTCGCCGCGGGCGGGGCGATCGGCGCGGCGGCCCGCTTCGTGCTCGACGGCGTGATCCGCACCCGGCACCACGGCGCCTTCCCCTGGGGCACGTTCACGGTGAACGTCCTGGGCTCGCTGCTCATCGGCGTGATCGCGGGCGTCGTGCTGTCGGGCGGCGGCCCGTCGCCGGCCGTCGAGCCCTGGCGCCTGGCGCTGGCGACGGGCCTGTGCGGGGGCTTCACCACCTTCTCGACCGCCATGGTCGAGACCGTCCGCCTGGCCCGCTCGAACCGCCTCCGCACGGCCCTGACCAGCACCCTGGCCACCCTCGCGACGACCCTCCTGGCGGTCACAGCCGGCCTGGCCCTCGCAGCCCTCCTAACCTGACCCCGGCGCGAGGCGGGCCTTCCGCGCACGGAAGGTCCGCCTCGCGCGGGCCGGCGAAAGCAGCCGCAGGTGTCAGCCGCAGGTGATCGAGCTGGCGGACGGCGGGGAGCCGGAACCGACGAAGCCGTAGCTCGTCGACTGGCCCGCACCAAGATTGCCGTTCCAGCTCACGTTGGACACCGTGTTGCCGCTCAGGGTGCCGTTCCACACCTGGGTGACGGTCACGCCCGAGGGGAGCGTGGTGCGCCAGCCGTTGAGGCCGCCGGATCCGGCGGTCACGGTGACGTCGGCCTGGTAGCCCCCGCCCCACGTGTTGACGACCCGCAGGCTCGCGGAACAACTGCCGCTCACCGGCGGCTGCGAGGTGCTCGGGCTCGAGGTCGCCGTCGGCGTCGTGCTCGGGTTGTTGTTCCCCGAGCCGGAGCTGACCGTCACGCTCGACGAACCGCTCGACTGGTAACCCTCGGTGGCCATGATCTGGTAGTAGTGGTTGCCCAGGTTCATGCCCTTCTGGGCCCAGGCGTTCACGTGGTTCTGGAACGTGATCGTGCCGCTGGTCTTCTTGCTCGTGCGGACGCTCCAGTACTGGTAGAACGTCTGGATCCCGTCGATGGACGGCTGCTGGACGCGCTGGGTGCGGTAGATGTCGTAGGTGCCGCCGTCGGACGTCACCGTGCCCATCGACGTCGCGCCCGGCGGGCGCCACGAGCCCCACGCCTCGACGACGTAGTACTCGATCAGCGGGCTGCGCGTCCAGCCGTACAGCGTGAGGTACGAGTTGCCGCTGGGGTTGTAGCTCGACGAGTAGTTGACGACGCGGTTGTTCGTGCCGGGGTTCCAGCCCTTGCCGGCCACGAAGTTGTTCGTGTTGCTCCAGCGGGTGGAGTAGCTGCCGCCGGAGCCCAGGTCCATCGAGACCGAGCCCTGGGTGTCGGTCCAGAAGGAGAAGAAGTACCCGTTGTGGGTGCCCTCCTGGTTGGTGTCGATGGCGGCCGCGGGATTGGCCGCGGTCACGACCAGCGCGAGCGCGGCGCCCGCGCTCGCGAGTGCCATGCCGAGACGACGACGCCGTCTCGGGGCGGATCTGGTGTGTGAAAACGATTTCAGCATGCTGCGCACTCCCTCGTGCAAGGTTGTGTCGGATGCGGGAAACCTGCTCCCGCACCGAGGAGCCTGCGCGGCGGAATCGGCGGATTCAAGCCCTTTCAATCGTTTAATGAAAGGCAGCGGCGTGTGCGGCCCCGCGTACGCGAAGGGCGGGACACCGGCCGTCTCGGTGCCCCGCCCTCGCCTCAGCCCGCGATCCGGGCCGAGAATCCGTCAGACACGGTTCCACTTCTGGTTGTTACCACCCGAGCAGCTGTACAGCTGAACGGGCGCGCCATTGCTGTTGCTGTAGATGTCAATGCAGACGCCGTACTGCTGGTTGCGGATCTCGCCGCCGGAACTACGCGTCCACTTCTGGCTGCCGGCGCCGTTGCAGTCGTTGATCTGCACGCGGGTGCCATTGCTGCCGCTCGGGGCATTGACGCATTTACCCTTCACGGTGAGCGACCCGTCCGAGCCGAACGTGAACCGCTGGTTGTCGTTCTGCGCGCAGGCATAGGTCTGGAGCTGCGTGCCGCTCGCGGTGTTGCCGTTCGGCAGGTCGAGGCAGGTGCCGTGCTGGGCATTCTGCAGGCGGGTGACGTCGCCGGTCCCGCCCGTCGGGTTCGGCGTCGGGTCGGTGCCGCCTCCGCCGCTGCTGCCACCGTCGCTGACCGTGACGTTCGAGGAGCCGGAGGACTGATAGCCCTCGGTCGCCATGATCTGGTAGTAGTGGTTGCCCAGGTTGTAGCCCTTCGAGGCCCACGCGTTGACGTGGTTCGCGAAGGTGATCGTGCCGCTGGTGCGCTTCGAGGTCCGGACGCTCCAGTACTGGTAGAACGTCCTGGTGCCGTCGATCGAGGGCTGGTTGACGCGCTGGGTGCGGTAGATCTCGTAGGTCCCGCCGTCCGACGAGACGGTGCCGACCGGGGTGCCGCCCGGGGGCTTCCAGGTGCCGTACGACTCGACCACGTAGTACTCGACCAGCGGGTTACGGGTCCAGCCGTACAGGGTGAGGTACGAGTTCCCGTTCGGGTTGTAGCTCGCCGAGTAGTTGATCTTGCGGGTGTTGGTGCCCGGGTTCCAGCCCTTCCCGCCCACCACGTTGTTGTTCCCGCTGCCCCAGTTCATGGAGTAGTTGCCGCCCGAGCCGAGGTTCATCGACGCGGTGCCGGGGGTGTCGGTCCAGAAGGAGTAGAAGAACCCGTTGTGGGTGCCCTCCTGGTTGGTGTCGATGGCGGCGGCCGGGTTGGCCGCGGTGACGACGAGCGCCACCGCAGCGGCGGCGGCTCCGAGCAGCCGAGCTGCCCGGCTCCTCTTGGAAATCGTTTTAGACATGCTGCGCACTCCTTTGTCAGCAGACGTCAGGCGGAGGGGACCCAAGACAGGAGCGGCTGGTCCCCGGGTTAGTTTTACCGCTGACTTAACATGGCAGGCTAGATGTAAAACGTTTAACAAGCTGGCGGAACCGTTTACGGCGCCGTGCACTGCCCTTCGGCGGGCGCCTCGTTCCTCGGCCCTCACCCTCCGCCTCACCCGTCGTCGATGTCAGAGAGCAGTGGCAGTCTGACTCCATGAGCCTGATGCTCCTCGATACCGCGTCCCTCTACTTCCGGGCGTACTTCGGCGTGCCCGACTCCCTCCGCTCCCCGCAGGGCGAGCCCGTCAACGCCGTGCGGGGCCTGCTCGACACCATCGCGTGGCTGATCACCGAGCACGGCCCGGACCGGATGGTGGCCTGCTGGGACGACGACTGGCGCCCGGCCTTCCGCGTCACGGCCATCCCGTCCTACAAGGCCCACCGCGTCGCCGACGAGGCCGCCGGCACCGAGGAGATCCCGGACACGCTGGCGCCGCAGGTCCCGGTGATCGCCGAGGTGCTGGCCGCGATCGGCATCGCGCGCGTGGGCGTACCGGGCTACGAGGCCGACGACGTCATCGGCACCCTCACCGCCCGCGAGCCGGCCGGCGGCGTCGACATCGTCACCGGCGACCGGGACCTGTTCCAGCTCGTCGACGACGACGCCGCCGTCCGCGTGCTCTACCCGGCGCGCGGCGTCCGCGACCCGGACGTCATCGACCAGGCGAAGCTCGCCGAGAGGTACGCCGTGCCGACGGGCCAGGCCTACGCCGACATGGCGACCCTCCGCGGCGACCCCTCGGACGGCCTGCCGGGCGTGCCGGGGATCGGCGAGAAGACGGCGGCGAAGCTGCTGGAACGCTACGGCGACCTCGCCGGGATCCTGCGCGCGCGCGACGACGCGGCCGACAAGGGCCTCACCGCGACCCAGCGCAAGCGCCTCCTGGAAGCGGCCGCCTACCTCGAGGTCGCACCGCTCGTCGTCCAGGTCGCCCGGGAGGCCCCGCTCCCGGAGTTCGACGACAAGCTCCCGGCGGCCCCCGCCGACCCCGGCGCCCTCACCGCCCTGACCGCCCGCTGGGGCCTGCAGTCCAGCGTGAAACGCGTCCACGACGCCCTCGGCTGGGCAAGCTGAGCGCACCGCGGATCGCGGGCCTGAGCTCGCGGGACAGGTGGGAACCCCACGCGTGCAGCGCTGCAGGAAGGGCCGCGCCGAACCACGAGTAGCAGCGATCGAACACCTGTGCGAGAGTGGTTCCGGGTACCAAGAGACACCACGACGAGGGAGCCGACCATGCCCGCAACACCGGCCCTGCCCGAGGGCGCGCCGATCTGGATCGACCTGAACACCCCGGACGTCCCCGCTGCGGTCTCGTTCTACGGCGAGCTGTTCGGCTGGGAGCACACCGAGGGTTCGGCGGAGTTCGGGGGCTACGGCACGTTCACCAAGAACGGCGCGGCCATCGCCGGCAGCATGCCCCTGCAGTCACCCGAGCAGCCCGCGATGTGGGGTGTCTACCTCAAGACGAGCGACGTCGACGCCGCCCTCGCCCGCGCCACCGCCGCCGGGGCGACGGCGCTGTTCCCGGTGCACCCCGTCGGTGACCTGGGCCGCTTCACCTTCGTGATCGACCCCGCCGGGGCCGGCGTCGGCTTCTGGGAGGCCGCACGGCACACCGGCACCGAGCTGGTCATGGAGGCCGGCGCCCCCGCGTGGTACGAGCTCATGGCCAAGGACTACGACGCCTCGGTCGCCTTCTACACCGAGGCAGCCCTCTGGGACGCGCACGTCATGATGGACACGCCGGAGATGCGATACACCACGCTCGGCAAGGACCGGGACGCCGTCGCGGGCATCTACGACGCCGCGGCGACCCTCCCGGCGGAAGCCCCGGGCACCTGGCGCGTGTACTTCGGCTCGGACGACGTCGACGCCTCGTTCGAGCGGGTCAAGACGCTCGGCGGCGCCGTGGCGGAGGAACCGCGTGACTCGCCGTACGGCCGTTGGGGCACCGCCGTCGATCCGGCGGGCGTCCCGTTCAACATCATCGGCGTGAACGACTGACGTCTCGGCCGAGCCGCGGCGGCGGCGCTCACCCGCGCCACAATGTTGACGCGACGGTGCGACCCCCAGCGCCACGGCCTGATGACGCGGCGGCGCGACGCCGCCATGGCCCGGCTCAGCCGAGCCGCGACGCCGCGGCGTCGTACCGGTCGAGAACGATCCGCACCAGGCGGTCGTCGGCGCGGCCCGACGGCGCCAGGGGCGCGCTCACGACGTCCGCCCCGGCCTCCAGCACCCGGTCGTGGAAGTAGCCCGGAGCAAGGAGGTAGGAGGCGACGACGACGCGCTCGGTCGCACCATCGGCGCCGGTCGCACCGCCCGCCCGGACGGCCGCGACCGCGGCCGGGACGCGGGGTTCCGCGCCGGCGCCGTACGACGGCGTGACCGGGCGGCCCAGGCGTTCGGCGAGGCCGGAGGCCACTTCCTCGACCGCGACGGCCGCCGCGGCGACGGTGGACCCGGCGGCGGCGAGCACCACGGCGTCGTCGTCCCGCAGCCCGGCGCCGTCGTCGATCGCGGACAACCGGTCCGCGAGCAGGTCGACCAGCCGCGCGTCCGGCCCCAGCGGCTCCGCCGCGACGGCGGCGCCGTCGTGCGCGGCCACGGCCCGCGCGATGTCGTGCCGCACGTGATACCCGGTCGACAGCAGCAGCGGCACGACGACGGCGCTCCCGGCGTCGCCCACCGCCCCGGCGAGCACGTCACCGACCTCGGGCTGCTGGACGTCGACGAACGCCTCCCGCACGTCGAGCCCCGGCCGCGCGGCCCGCACGCCGTCGAACAGGGCCCGCACGGCCGCCTGCCCGTCCACGTCGTCGGTCCCGTGCGACGTCCCCACCAGTACTGGCGCCATGCCGATCCTTCCCTTCACCACGCGCAAGAAACGGCGAGCCGGTGCGCCCCGTAGGACGCACCAGCTCGCGGACCACAGCGGGTCAGCCCGTGTTCTGCAGGCCGGCCGAGACGCCGTTGACCGTCAGGAGCAGCAGGTGCTGCAGGCGGGCGCGGTAGCTCTCGTCCACCTTCGACGCGCCGTCGGCGCCCGTGCGCAGGCCGCGCAGGGCGCGGACCTGGAGCAGGCTCAGCGCGTCGACGTACGGCGAGCGGAGCTGCACCGCGCGGCCCAGCACGCGCCGGCCCTCGAGCGGGTACGCCCGCCCCGAGATCTTCAGCACCCACTCGCGGGTGAGCCGCAGCTCCTCCAGCACGAGCCGCGCCAGGTCGTCACGGTCGCCCAGCGCCAGGTACATCTCCGCGATGCGCTCGTCGGTCTTGGCGAGCGACATCTCGACGTTGTCCAGCAGCGTCGCGAACAGCGGCCACTGCCTGCGTGCGTCGCGCAGGCGCTCCAGCCCGCCCTCGCTCTCCCCGAACTCGCGCAGCGCCGTGCCCAGGCCGTACCAGCCGGCCAGGTTGATCCGCGCCTGCGACCAGGAGAACACCCACGGGATCGCCCGCAGGTCGTCCAGCGAGTTCACGGACAGGCCACGCTTGGCGGGCCGGGAGCCGATCGGCAGCATGCCGACCTCCTCCAGCGGCGTCACCTGCGCGAACCACTGCGGGAACCCCTCGGCCTTGACCAGCTCGTGGAACCGGGTCCGCGAGGCGGCGTCGAGCCGCACGGCGAGCTCCGTGAACTCCGCCGCGGCGTCGGCGTTGCGCTTCTCCACCGACGGCGCCGAGGCGAGCAGCGTCGCCGCCGCCACCTGCTCGATGTGCCGCGCGGCGATCGTCGGGTCGCCGTAGCGGGCCAGGATGACCTCGCCCTGCTCGGTCAGCTTGAACCGCCCGTCCACCGAGTGCGGCGGCTGCGCGAGCACCGCGCGGTTCGCGGGGCCGCCGCCGCGGCCGAGCGCGCCGCCGCGGCCGTGGAACAGCGTGAGCGTGATGTCGTGCCGCGCCGCCCACTCCGCGATCCGCGACTGCGCCTGGTCGGTCGCGAGCGTCGCCGAGACCGGCCCGACGTCCTTCGACGAGTCCGAGTAGCCGAGCATGACCTCGACCCGGCGCCCGTTGTCCGCCAGGCGCTTCTGCACCACGGGCAGCTCCAGCATCGACTCCAGGATGTCCACGGAGTTCTGCAGGTCGGCGAAGGTCTCGAAGAGCGGGATCGCGTCGATCACCGGCGCGTCGTCCGCCTGGTCGAAGGCCAGCGAGGCCAGCTCGTAGACGGCGGCGAGGTGCGCGGGCTCCTGCGTGAACGACACGATGTACCGCCGCGCCGCCCGGATCCCGAACCGCTTCTGCACCGCGCCGAGCGCGCGGAACGTGTCCAGTACCTCGACGGTGCGCTCCGAGAGCGCCCCGCGGACGCCCTTCTCCCGGATCTCCTCGAGCGCCGCGGCGTGCACCTGCGAGTGCTGCCGGATCTCGAGCTCCGCGAGGTGGAAGCCGAACGTCTGCACCTGCCACACGAGCCGCTGCAGGTCGCCGTACGCCGCACGCGACGCCCCGGCGGCCGCGAGCGAGTCCTGCACGATGCGCAGGTCCTGCTCCAGCTCCTCGGCGTCGCGGTAGGCGAGGTCGGCGTTGCGCGTGCGGGTCGCGGCGATCCGCTCCGCGATCGCGAGCACCGCCGCGCGGTGCGGCTCGCGCGGCGACGCCGCCGCGGCGCGGCCGGCGAGCTCGGCGGACAGCTGCTTCTGCCGCTGCAGCAGGCTCACCAGGTCCGACGACGGCGCGGTGTCGGCCTCGTCGAGGGTCAGCCGGCGGCCGGCGTCGGTCGCGACCCGCTCCAGGGCGGCGAGCGCGTGCTCGGAGGCGAGCGTCGCGGCCTGGCGCGTCACGTCGGCGGTCACGTTCGGGTTGCCGTCGCGGTCGCCGCCGATCCACGAGCCGAGCCGCACGAACGGCTTGGCCACGGGCGCGACCCGCCCGGCGTCGTCGGCCAGCAGCCAGTCGTCGAGACGGCGGTACACGTCCGGGAAGACGTCGACCATGACGGCGTCGAAGACGCCCATGATCGTCTTGACCTCGTCGAGCACCGACGGCTTGGACTGCCGGATCGGGGAGGTGCGCCACATCGTGTCGATCTCGGCGAGCAGCTTGCGCTCGTTCTCCACGAGGGAGACGCCGCCGAGCGTCACGGCGTCGCGCTCGGCGAGCAGGTCGGCGATACGCCGGATCGTGCCGCTGATGGCACGACGACGGGCCTCGGTCGGGTGGGCGGTCAGGACCGGCCGGAACTCGAGCTCGTCGAGGCGGCGCAGCGCCTCGTCCCGGCCGACCTCCTCGGTGAGCTGCGCGAACGCCTCCGGGAGGGTGTCCTCCATGACGGCGGGGCCGCTCGTGGTCTGACCCTCGCGGGCGCGCAGCACGCGTACGCGGTGGAACTCCTCGGCCAGGTTGGCGAGGTGGAAGTAGCAGGTGAAGGCCCGGGCGACCTGTTCGGCGCGTTCCAGGGTGAAGCCGTCGACCAGCGCCGACGCCTCGTCGAGCGCGCCGTCGTGGCCGTTGCCGTAGGCCCTGATGGTCAGCTCACGCAGGCGCTCCACGTCGTCGAGCAGTTCCTGCCCGCCGGCCTCGCGCAGGATCTCGCCGAGAAGGCGGCCGAGCAGTCGGACGTCGTCTCGCAGCGGGTCGGGAACCTCGTGGGGTGCCGAGCCGCGGGCGGTGGTTGTGTCGCTCACGCCTCTGAGACTATTGGTATCCGGCGTTGGTGAGAACTTTGCGTCCGTTCTACGAACGGTTCCGATCGGTCACGATCCGGCCCGCAGGTGGATCTGGTCGCTTCCGGACAGCTCGGTCCAGCGGCGCGCCTGAGGGACGCGCTGGATGAGGATCTCGCCCGGTTCCGCGTCCGGCTGCGGTTCCGGCTGGAGGCCGAGCACGTCCGCGGTGAGGAGGTTGCCCAGGTCGATCGATGTGAGGGACGCCACGTCGACCACGGGGACCTGATAGGTCCGGAAGGGACCGAGCGGGGGGATCTGGTCGCGGGCGAGCGCCTGCGTGGTGATCCGGGCGAGCTCGGCCTCGTCGAGCAGGGGGGTCTGGTCGAGCACGAAGGCGGCGGCGTAGAGGCGCGGGCCGGACGACGGCGGGCCGGCCGGGTCCGCCGGGACGTCGTCGTCCCCCGGGACGTCGTCGTACGACGACGCCCACGCGACCACCTTCCAGAACATGCGCGGGATGCCGACGCCGCGGTAGACCGGGTCGTCGTCCTCGAGGACGGGACCGGTCAGGACGACGATGCGGTGGTCGTGGGCGTCGGCGTACTCGAGGACGTGGTCCTCCAGGCCGTTCCACAGGTCCTTCGACTGGTTGAACGCGTCCACCTGCGGGGCGGCGTTCGTGAAGGTGAAGGTGTCGGCGTTGGCCTGCCCGGCCGCGGCCGCGTCGCCCCAGACCGGGTCGAGGCGGCGCACGAGGTGGCCGCGGTCGAAGGAGTTGTTCTCGTAGAGGGCGTTGCCGGCCTGCTCCGTGACCGGGACGCGGGCGTCGAGACGCCAGGTGCCGGTGCGGGGGAAGTCGACCAGCTTGCCGCCGTCGATGGCACAGGCCGTGGCGGCGGCGAGGCGCCGGGCGGGGTCCAGCAGCACCGTGAAGTGCGTGTAGTCGAGCCGCCGGGTGTCCTGGGCGGGAACGGGCAGGGGCACGGCGAGCTCGCCGGGACCGATGAACTCGGCGTCGTATCCGATCACAGGCAGCATCCAAGCAGACGGGAGCGGCCGGAAGGGGGTTGCGCCTCGCGCGGATCCACGATCTGATGTGGCCCGATATGTGGGGAGGCTTCCGGATGGACGACGACGAGAGCTGGCTCACGTGCTGGTGGCCGGACAACTGGCCGGTCACGCTGGCCCTCTTCGGGGCCGAGCTGGTGATCGCCTTCGTGCTCGGCGCGATCGACTGGGTCAACACGTTCGGGTGGACCGTGCAGGGGACGGACGTCGATGCGGGCATCGCCGCGCTCCGGAGCGCGTTCGTGCCCCTGCTCGCGATCTGGTCGGCGCTCTGCCTGATGATCATGCCCGCCGCCCTGCCCCTGGTGCTGGTGGGCCAGAGGCAGGTGGTGCGCGGTGCGATCAAGAGGCTCCTGTGCCCGCCGGCACTGATCTTCTACGCGGGGGTGTGGGTGGTCACGATCGCTCCCCCTGCCCTGCCGGAATGGCTCACGGGCGTGCTGTCGCTGCTCGCGCTCCTGGCCCTTGCGCTGCTGGTGGTCACGCAGTTCGGCGTCGGGTCGATGCCTCCCGCCGTGCACCTCGTCGTGCTGCTGCTCGCCTTCGGGATCACGATGCTCTTTCCCGCCCGGGTGCTTGCCAGCAACGACGACCCGGGGTCGTCGCCGATGGCGCAGGCGGACTCCTTCCCGGAATGGTTCGAGGCCTACTGGGCACAGGTCCAGCCGCAGGGCACGGTCGACTGGGGGATCGCTGTCGCGGGCCTGGTCATGGTGATCGTGGCCTTCTGGATCGACCGGGAGCTGAGCGACTGATCTCCGGCGGCCCCGATGTCAGTGAGTCGCCGTAGTGTGGTCCGCATGGTGAAGATCGGCGCGCACGTGGAGCTGGCCGGGGCCGTCGCGGCGGCGAAGGAGCTCGCGGCGGACCAGGTGCAGGTGTTCCTCAGCAATCCGCAGCAGTGGAAGGTCGGCGACCTGCCGTACGAGGGCGGCGTGGACCGGTTCCGGGCCGACGTCGCCGAGGCCGGGCTCGACGTGTACGTCCACGCGCCCTACGTCATCAACGTGGCCTCGACGAACAACCGCATCCGGATCCCGAGCCGGAAGCTGCTGCAGACCACGATGGACCGGGCCGCCGAGGTGGGCGCGCTCGGCGTCGTCGTGCACGGCGGGCACGTCGGGGAGAAGGACGAGCCCGCCAAGGGCTTCGACAACTGGCGCAAGGCGATCGACGCGCTGGAGACCGACGTCCCGGTGCTCATCGAGAACACCGCGGGCGGCGATCACTCCATGACACGCCGCCTGGAGCGGATCGAGCAGCTCTGGGCCGCGATCCAGCAGGCCGACGGCGCGGCGAAGGTGGGTTTCTGCCTCGACACGTGCCACGCCTGGGCGGGCGGGCTGGACCTCGGCGAGGCCGCCGCCCAGGTCCGCGCGATCACCGGCCGCATCGACCTGGTCCACGCCAACGACTCCCGCGACGCGGCGGGCTCCGGCGCGGACCGCCACACCAACTTCGGCCAGGGCCAGATCCCCGAGGCCGAGCTGGTCGCCGTCATCGCGGCGGCCGGCGCCCCGGTCATCTGCGAGACCAAGGGCGCCATGGCCCCGGACATCACCTGGCTCCGGGACCGCCTCCCGGCCTGACCACCCACCGGCGGACGGCCCGGTTCCTGGTGGGCCGGCTCCGTCGGCCGTGTCCGCAGGGCCGCGGACGGCGCCCGCCCGGACGATGCCCCAGTGACGTCTTCGAGCGCGCTACGATCGTGCAAACGTTTGCACTCACCCACGACCGATGGAGCTCGCACGCGATGAAGATGGGCTTTCGCTGGTACGGCGACGGCAACGACACCGTCACCCTCGACCACATCCGCCAGATCCCCGGAGTCGAGACGATCGTCTGGTCCCTGCACCACAAGCAGGCGGGCGAGGCGTGGAGCCAGGAGGAGATCGACGCCGAGGTCGCGCGGATCACCACGATCCCCGCCGAGGCCCGCGAGCGCGGCGTCACGCGCACGTTCGACGCCGAGGTCGTGGAGTCGGTGAACGTCCACGAGTCGATCAAGGTCGGCAAGCGGGTGCTCGGGATGGACCGCGACGAGGCGATCGAGAACTACGCCGCCACGCTGGAACGGCTCGCCCGCGCGGGCGTCAAGGTCGTCACGTACAACTTCATGCCGGTCTTCGACTGGCTGCGCACCGACCTGTGGCACCCGCTCCCGGACGGCTCGACCGCGTTGTTCTACGAGCAGGCCGTCGTCGACCGGATGGATCCGGCCAAGGCGGCCGACGCCGTCCTGTCCGGCGCGGCGGAGCTCACCCTGCCCGGCTGGGAGCCCGAGCGCATGGCCCGCCTCCCCGAGATCGCCGCCGCCTACGAGGGCGTCACCCACGACGACATGTACGCGCACTACGAGTACTTCCTGGACGCGGTCGTCCCGGTCTGCGACGAGTTCGGCATCAGCCTCGCGGTGCACCCCGACGACCCGCCGTTCGACGTGTTCGGCTGGCCGCGCGTCGTGTCCACGAAGGAGGACCTGGCGCGCGTCCTCGCGCTGAACGACAGCCCGCGCCACGGCCTCGCGCTCTGCCTCGGGAGCTTCTCGGCGAACGAGGGGGCCGACGCCGTCGACGCCGTGGTCACGTTCATGGACCGCATCCACTTCAGCCACGTGCGCAACATCAAGCACCTCGGCGGCGGCGACTTCACCGAGGTGGCGCACCGCGCCTGCGAGGGCGACGTCGACACCGTCGGCATCATGCGCGCCTACGCCGAGGCCGGCTACACGGGATACCTCCGGCCGGACCACGGCCGGCACCTCTGGGACGAGAACACGACCCACCGCCCCCGCCCGGGCTACGGCCTCTACGACCGCGCCCTCGGCATCCAGTACCTCCTGGGCGTCTGGGACGCGGTGCGCGCGGCCCTGCCGGAGGCTCCGGCCGCGCGGTAGGGCCCTACCCGGCCGTGGCCACGGTCGGGCCCGGGGCGGGGGCCTGTGCCGGGACCAGCCGCACGTTCGCCTGGGCGACGTCGTCCGGCACCTGGGTCAGGTAGAGCCCGACGTCGCCGTCGGCGCTGAACGGGATCCCGCTGTGGACGTACTCGCCCGTCGCGTGCTCCCGGCCGTCGCACCGGATCCGCTCCGCGGCCTCGATCGCGCCGTTGAACGAGCCGCGCACCGTCAGCCCGACGCTGCGCGCCTCGGTGACGCCCGCGGCCACGGAGCAGCTCCCGCGGACCTCGAACACCACGTCCCGCGCCACCGTCTTCTCCAGCGCGGCCCAGTCCCCGACGTAACCGATCAGCCGCTCGTACTCGCCGGTGCGGTCCAGGACGACGCTGTTGATCCCGCCCTGCTCCAGGAGCGCCGCGTCCGGCCCCTGCGGAAGGTCGAGCGGCTCCGCGGTCTCCAGGCCGCCGCCGGCGAGGAAGCGTTCGCCCGCCACGATCGTGACCGCCACCGGCTCGCTCGCCACCAGCGTGCCGTCCTCGACCGACACGGCCCGCACCTGGTACGTGCCGTCCGGCAGGGCGCCGTCCTTCGAGTCCAGGCACTCGCTGGACCGGTCGTCCCACGCCTCGGTGACGCCGGACGTGTTCTCGGTGTTGGTGAACGAGTCCGGGGTCTCCCAGCCGGAACCGAGGTCGACCACGGTGCCCGCGCGCGTCGTCCACACGAGGTTCGGCCACTGCAGGCCGGCACGGACCACCGGCCCGCCGGCGGCGTCCACGGCCCTGACCGCCGCCCGCTCGCCGAAGTACCACTCGCCCTCGTACCAGGACGCGGTGCTGGTGAGCCCGGAGAGCTCCAGCCGCGTGTCGAACGACGTCCCCACCCGCGACCACGACTCCCCGCACCGCAGCCGGGTCCCCCGGAGCAGCGGGGGCTGCTCGGCGGCCTCGTCGATCCGCAGCTGGGCGCCGTCGACCGGCACCGGCCTCGGCGCCCGCGGCGCCACCGCGGCGGACCGCTCCGGCGCCTCGGTCGCCCTCGACGACGGCGACGGGTTCCCCGGCAGCACCGGCGCCGCGTCGCCGTCGGGCACGAGCTGCGGCCCGCCGAACACCAGCAGCGCGGCGACCGCGAGCGCCCCGCCGCCGGCCGCCCCGAGCTTCGCGGCCCGGCGCCGCCGCACGCTGCCCGCCATCCCGCGGACGTTCGCGGCGGGCCCGGTCGGCGAGTAGGGGTCGACGCCGTCGGCCATCGCGATGAGCGTCTCGGCCAAGATCCTGCTCCCCTCGGGGTCGGCCCAGCCGTAGTCCTGGTTCCAGTCGTCCTCGTGGTTCATCACAGACCTCCGCCCGCGTTCATCGGCTCCAGGACGCCGCGCAGGGTGCGCATCGCCTCGTGCAGGTACCGCTTGACGGTGCCGGGCGCGGTGCCGAGCGCCTCGGCGACCTGATTGATCGTCATGTCCTCGAAGAACCGCAGCACGACGGCGGAGCGCTGGCGGGGCGTGAGCGACCGCAGGGCGAGGACGACGTCGGCGCGCGCGGTGATGCCCGAGTCGGGGAAGGGGATGTACCCGGCCTCCGCGACGCGCGGTTCGAGCAGCGTCCAGCGCTTCCTGCGCCGCCACCCGTCGAGGTAGAGGTTGAGGATGGTGCGGCGCACGAACGCCTCGACCCGCTCGACGCGCACGGGTGACCCGGCCGGGCCGGCGCCGACGTCGTCCAGGGGGACGGCGCGCATCCCGGCCTCGCCGTGGTCCTGGCCGCGCACCGCGCGCGGGGTCACGAGCCGGGAGCAGTAGCGCACGAGCGCCTCCTGCACGAGGTCCTCGGCCTGCCGCGGATCGCCGCACAGGGTGTAGGCGTACCCGGTCAGCGCGCTGCCGCGCTCCCTGGCGAGCGTCTCGAGCTCGTCATGCCAGCCCATGGCGGGCTCCGATCCGTGGCGTCATACCCCTCCCGACGAACCTGCCCGGGAAAGGGTTGTGCGGCGGGCGATATCAGGAGGCGGTCGCGAGCCCCGACACGCCGGTCCCGTTGATCTGCACCAGGTGCCCGTCGATCGCGGCGACCTGGTAGTACGGCTGGTCCTGCGAGATGTCCCAGGTGGTCTCGCCGGTCGCGAGGTCGAGGGCGACGAGGCGCAGCGGCCCGTCGCCACCGGTGGCCCTGCCGTCGAGCACGAGCATCACGGACCGCCCGTCCGTGTACGCGCCGAAGGCGGAGCTGCCGGCGACGGTGGCGGCGTCCTTCCCGAGGACGTCCGCGGTCCAGCGCCGGTCGCCGGACCGGACGTCGTACGCCACGATCTCGCCCTTCGCCGTGAGCAGCACCGCGGTGCCCGCGGTCTGCGCCAGGACGCCGGTCGCGTCCTCGATCCGGGGGACGAGCGCGGGGTCGAGGTCCGGATCGGCGGTCGCCCACGGCGTGGCCGTCGGCTCCCCGTCGGCGACGGGTTGCGGCGCGCCGTCCGACGTCGCCAGGCGCGCGCTGATCCCGCAGGAGTCGGCGCTGATCAGCTCGCCGTTCGCGGACCAGGTCAGCTCCCCGGTCACGTCGAGCTCGGGGCCTTCGGGCGTCCACATGATGCAGGAGTTCGCCTGCGCCCCGGCGTCGAACTCCACCGTGCGCTCCCAGCGCGGTTCCCCGGTCGCGGCGTCCTCGACGCGCACGGTGAGCCCGGGCGCGGATCGCACGTTCCCCTTGACGGACGCGGTGCTGCCGTCCTCGACGACGCGGGCCTCGCCGAGGTCGACGGGGGTGTCGTCCCGGGTCAGCACCGCGATCCCGCCGTCGGGCAGGGGCGCGAGCACGGGAGCGGGCAGCCCGGCGGCGTCGTCCCCGGCCGTCTTGAGCTCGCGGCGTTCGACGGCGCCGTCGGCGCCGATCACGATCGCCTCGGTCGTGCCGCCGCCCTCCGTCACGCAGACCAGCGGGTCCGACGGCGCCGGCGTGCGCACCGCGATCGACCCGACCGGCTGGGGTGACGACCCGCACCGCACCGTGGCGCCCTGGGACACCGCGGCCTTGCCGAGCACCTCCACCGCCCAGCGTTGCTCGCCGGTCTCCGGGTCGAGCCCGAGCACCCTGCCCCCGGCCGTGACGGCGGCCAGGTCCCCGACGGGGACGACGCGCGGTTCGACGGCGTCGCCGAGGTCGACGTGCCAGGCCTCACGAGGCGCCTCGGCCAGCGTCAGCACGCCCCCGGGCGCCGCGCGCAGGCGCGCGTCGCGCTGGTTCGCCTGGACGACGGTCGTGCCGACGACGGCGCCCGCGACGACGACGGCGACGCCACCGGCGAGGATCGCCCGCCCCGTGACGCTGCCCGGGACCATCGACCGCAGCGCGCCGCCCGCCTTGCGCAGCCCGCCGGCGGACGCGGCAGCGGAGCGCCGCAACCCCGGACCCAGCAGCGCCGCACCCGCGACCGGACCCCGCCGCGCCCGGTTCGAGCGGCCGTCCCCGGCGGCGTCGTCGTCCGCCGGATCGGCCGGGCCGGGCACGTCCCCGGACGGGTTCTTGATGTGCTCGGGCACGCTGTCGAGCAGCACGCCGCTCTCGTCGTGGGAATCGTCCTCCGGTCTGGACATGGAACGGAGTTTTCCACAGCCCACCACCCGCGGGCCATGCCCTCCGCGCTCCGGGACGACGGATCGCGCGAACGGGTGCCCGCCGTCCCGGCGCGGGGCCGCGGACCGCGCGGCGGCGGCTCTGCTCGCGGGCGGGTCACCGGCCGCCGGATCAGCGGCGGCGCTTGGCCGCCGTCTGCTCGACGAGGTCCAGCAGGGCGGCGTGGGCGCGGCGCTTGCGGTCCTGGGGGTCGGTGGTCAGCGTGTCGCCCGCGTTCCCCTCGCCCGGGGCGGGCCGGACGCGCTGCGGCCGGTTCCCGAGGGGGCGGGAGCGTTCAGCTGCGGCAATGATGGACTGCATCCGGATCGCGGCATCCATGGTCGGCCTCCTGGCGGGCAGGGCGTCGGGGTCGACGCCTCGGTCCCACCATGCTGCGGCCGGGCGGTTTCGGTGGTGTTGCCGCCGCGGGACAAGCCCGTGAAACCCCTTCACCCCATGTTTCCGGCAGCTACCTCCCCGGCCCCGTCAGGCGCGGCCGAGCGCGTGCCTCCAGCTCACCCGCCCGCCGGTCTGCAGCAGGGCCCGCCGGTACGCCTTCTCCGACACCAGCACGGCCACCACGGCGAACGCCGCGAGGAGGACGACGGAGACCACCGGCTCCCACCACGCCGCGTCCCCCGCGAGCACCCGCGTCGGCATGGAGACGATCGAGGTCAGCGGCACGAACGACAGCACCCGCTCGAGCGTCCCCTCCGCCCCGAAGGTCGTCAGGTAGATGGCCATCAGCACCATCGTCAGCGGCGCCGTCGTGCCCTGCAGGTCCTCGGTACGCGACGCCAGCGCCCCCGACATCGCGTACAGGGACGCCACCGCCACGAACCCGACGGTGAAGAACACGACGAACCAGGTCAGCGAGGCGGTCATCGCCGGCACCGCGCCCTTGTAGTCCGTCAGGGCCAGCCCGATCAGCCCCACGGACGCGAACACGAGGTTCTGCGCGAGCGCGATCACGGAGTTCCCCAGCACCTTGCCCGCCAGGACGTGCCGCAGCGGCACCGCCGACGCGATGATCTCCACCAGCCGGGACTGCTTCTCCTCGACGACGCTGGACGCGATCATCTGCCCGGACCCGAGCGCCCCGATGAAGAAGAGGAACGCCATCGCGTAGCTCGCGAACTCGACCACCCCCGCCCCGACGCCGCTGCCGTCCAGCCGCCGGGTGTCCAGCTCGCCGCCGCGCGACAGCGCGGTCAGGCTCGTGCCCGACGCCTCGGCCCGCTCGGCGAGCGTCACCTGCTCGGCGACGGGGGCCAGGAGCAGCGTGAGCTTCTGGCTCGGCTCGCCCCAGCCGGCGAGGTTCCAGTCGAACTCGGGGGCGGCCCCGGCCGCCCCGCCGTCCGCCGCGGCGGAGCCGCCGCCCGCGCTGCTCAGCCACACGTCGGCCGACTCGTCCGCGAGCGCCGCCCGCGCCGCCTCGGCGTCGGCGACCTCCAGCACGGTCAGCTCCCCCTCGCCGCCGTTCTCGCGCAGGTCCTCGTCGGCCAGCCCGACGGCGTCGGCCGCGGGCTCGTCGCCCGCGACGACGGCGACGGCGTAGCTGTCGGCCTGACCGCCCTGCCAGGCGAAGAACCCGGCGATGCCCGCGATGAGCAGCACGGTCACGCCGAGCCCGAGGAGGAAGGCCTTGTTCATGACGCGCGCGACGATCTCGCGCTGCATGACGATGAGCCAGGCGGGGGAGTCCGCAGGCGCCGCCGGGCCGGGGCGCGGCCCGGTCGTGGCGGCCAGGGGGCGTTCGCGCTCGGAGACAGGCATCAGGCGGCCACCTCTCGGTAGATCTCGGTCAGGCTGGGGCGCACGGGCGAGAACTCGTGGACCCCGCCCCGGTCCAGGGCCGCGCCGAGCAGGCGGCGGGCGGCGTCGTCGTCGGACACCTCGACGAGCGCGACGGAACCGTCGATGTCGACGGCGTGCACGCCGTCCATGCCGCGCACCCAGCCGGCGTCGCCGGACAGGACGAGGCGGTGCCGGACGACGCCGCGCGCGGCGAGGCTCGCGGGGGTGCCGTCGGCGACGACCTTGCCCTGGCGCAGGATCACGAGCCGCTCGCAGAGGCGTTCGACCAGGTCGAGCTGGTGCGACGAGAACAGGACGGGCACGCCGCGGGAGGTGTGCTCGCGCAGCAGGTCGACCATGCCGTCGACGGCGGCCGGGTCGAGGCCGCTGAACGGCTCGTCGAGGATCAGTGCGCGGGGCGAGCCCATGACCGCGGCGATGATCTGCACGCGCTGCTGGTTCCCGAGGGAGAGTTTCTCGACGTGCTCCCGGGCGCGGTCCGCGAGGCCGAGGCGGGCGAGGTGGTCCAGCACCTCGGCGCGGGCGGTCGCGGCGGGGATGCCGCGCAGGCGCGCGAGGTAGACGAGCTGGTCGAGGACGGGTTGCTTGGGGTAGAGGCCGCGTTCCTCGGGCATGTAGCCGAACGTGCGCCGGTCCGCCGCCGTGACGGGGCGGCCGCCGAACAGGGTCTCGCCCGACGACGGCGCCAGGACGCCCATCATCATCCGCATCGTGGACGTCTTGCCGGCGCCGTTGCCGCCGACGAAACCCGTCAGCAGGCCGGCGGGCGCGTGGAAGCTGACGTCGTCCACGGCGCGCACGGCCGTGCCGCCGCTGCCGAAGACGCGAACGAGGGACCGGACCTCGAGGCCCTCCCCCTGTGCTGTGCTCATGGGGCTCACGCTAGGACCTGCGGCAGCCGCCGCAGATCACCCTGGAGAGGGAGTCGCTTCCGCCTGAGGTCGGGCCTTCGCGGGGCAGCGGCCCGGCCCGCGGGCTCGGTGCCGAGGAGGTGGGCGCGGGCGCGGGCTACTGCGCCGTCGGGCCCACGACCGCGAGCATCTCCTGGAGCCTGTTCGCCTCGCCGCTGATCCGTTCGCGCTCGGCTTCCGCCAGCGCGATCGCGTCGGCGTCCCTGCCGCCGGCGATCTCCTCGTCGGCGGGTTCCAGGCCGCCGTAGTGGTGCTCGATCAGCGCGCCGAGCAGCGCCGCGTCGAACTCGGCCTCCTCGAGCTGCGACATCGCGTCGATCTGCTCGGGCGTGAGCATGCCGTGGTCGGTCCCCTTGCCGTGCACGTGCTGCAGGCCGGCCGGCGCCCGGGGGCCGGACCCGGCGGCGCCGTCGTCCCTCGTGCCGTCCAGGCCGCCCGCCTCGACGAGCGCGAGGGCCGCCGTGGCCGACGCCGGGACGGGGATCCGCCGCTCGGCCAGCCACACCGCGAGGGCGTCGGCCTGCTCGGCGGACGCGCTGCCGACCTCGTGCACCAGCTCCAGCACCACCGGGTTGTCGCTCCGCGCGGGCGCGAGGGACGCCAGCTCGATCGCCTGGGCGTTGTGCTCGGCCATGACCTGGGCGTACACCCGGTCGGCGTCGCTGTAGCCGTCGGCGGCCTGCTGGGCGGGGACGGCGACGCCCAGCCACAGCACCACGGCGAGCACGGCCGCGATCCCGGCAGCCAGGATCGCCCCCATGACCCGCAGCCTCTTGCCCAGGTCGTATCCGGATCGCCCCGCGGCCTCGGAAGTCATGTCCGGAAGGTTCCCATACGAACTCCCGGTCCCGCCACAACCGTGCGCCCGGGAACCGCCGGGGGAAGCAGCCTGACGGCGCGACGTCGGGCCTGCGAGCGCCTCGTCGTGGCGCCCGCAGGCCCTACCCCGTACCCGACGGCCCTACCCGGGCGGTCCGGTCAGAACTGCGTCTGGGTCTGCGGGTTCAGACCCGGGAGGTGCTTGTTCGCCCGGCGGTCGATCGACGGGTCGAGCTTGAAGGTGTCGAAGCCGACCGACAGGTCGTTCGAGTACACGTAGCCGTTGTAGTAGTACGTGGACCACGTGCCGCCGCCGCTCAGGCCCTCGCCGCGGTCGAACCAGGCGATCTCCTTCGGGTTCTTCGAGTCGGTGAAGTCAAACGCCGAGACGCCGCCCTGGTACCAGGACTGCACCATCAGGTCCTTGCCCTTGACCGGGATCAGCGAGCCGTTGTGGGCCACGCAGTTCTCGGCCGCGGTGTTGATCCGCGGGATCTTGTAGTACGACGCGAACCGCAGCTTGCCGCGCTTGATGTCGTAGATCCCGTTGGCGCCCTGCTCCGGCCGGAACTCGTCGGTGCAGGTCGCCAGACCGCCGCCGCCGAGCTCGTCGGTGAAGACCACCTTGGTGCCGTCGTTGCTGAACGTCGCCGAGTGCCAGAACGCGAAGTTCTCCGTGTCCCGTGCGCTGCTGATGATCCGCGGCTTCTCGCGGTCGGAGATGTCCATCAGGATGCCGTCACCCATGCACGCGCCCGCCGCGAGATCGAACTTCACGTAGGTGGTGATGTCGTGGCAGCCCGACGTCGAGTAGTAGCTGTCCGGGCCCTCGGGGTGCGTGTACCCGCCGTCCGGGAAGAGCACCGGGGTGGCCACGATCTCGGAGGCCGCGAGGTCCGCCTTCGGGATCTTCACGATCGAGATCAGGTCGTGGGGCCGCGTGCAGTTCACGAGCGTGTCGCTCGGGAAGTACGAGGACACGTACACGTACACGCTCCTGCCGTCCTTCGACGGCGCGAGCGAGTTGGTGTGCGAACCGCAGGACGTCTCCACCGACTTCACGTACACCGGGTTCGCCGGGTCGGAGATGTCCCAGACCCGGATGCCCTCCCAGTAGTTCGCGGGGTCCGACGACGACGTGCTGTCGCACGAGTCGTCCGTACGCCGCGAGTCCGTGGACGTCACCAGGATGTTCCCGTGGACCGACACGTCGTTCTGCCCGCCCGGGCAGTACACCTGCACCAGTTGCTCGGGAGCGGCCGGGTTCGACAGGTCGTAGACGGTGAAGCCGTCGTAGTTCCCGGCGAACGCGTACCTGCCCTTGAACGCGATGTCCGAGCCCGTGCTCTGCAGGGTCCCGTTCTTCGGGTTGTTGTGCAGGTGCTGCAGGCGGAAGCTCTCGACCTCGCCCGGCGGGACGTCCGGGTCCGCCGCGCTCCTGGTGGCTGCACCGCTGACCGACGTCGTCGTCGTGTCAGCGGCCCCGGCGCCGTCGCCGGGCTCGGCAGCGGCCATGGGCGCCGCGAACATGACCGTCGTGAGGGCTACCGCGAGGGTCGCTGCGGCTCCCTTCGGACGCAATTTCTTCAGTGTTGATCGACGCACGTGCGTCACACCTCCTTGCTAGGGTCACTTGCGAGTCTTACCTTCTTCGGAGGATTCGTCCAGCACGATCGGACATTTTTTACAGGCCGGTGACACGGGCGCGAGAGGATCGTTCCGGCAACCGCAGTTCCGCACGAAGATTTCTTGGAGTGAACGATGCAGCCCACGCGCAGGCCGGCGAACGCCGTGGCACGACGACGGCGTCCGGGGCGCGGCCGGGCGGTCGCGTGCGGCGTGCTCGTGGCGGCGCTGGGCGCGGCCGGTTGCACCGGCGGGGCCGAGCCGACGGCGGTCTCCACGCCGTCGTCCGTGGTGCTGCAGCCCGGCAAGCCGGGCGAACCGGCCCGGACCGTCGCCCCCGAGGACTTCACCGGCGCCCCCGCCGAGGACGACTGGAACGAGGCCGACGCCGAGTTCGCCGCCGGCATGATCCGGCACCACGACCAGGCCGTGGTCATGACCGCCTGGGTGCCGGAGCGCTCCGCGTCCGAGCAGGTCAAGGCACTTGCCGACCGGATGAACAACATGCAGGAGGCCGAGATCGGCCTCATGTCGGACTGGCTCACCGAACGCGACCAGCCCGTCCCGGTCCTGCACGACGGCGGCGGCGACGGCACCGGCCCGCGCGTCCCGGACGACCCGCACGGCCACGACCTCATGCCAGGAATGCTCACGGCGGCCGAGATGGCGGAGCTGGAGGCGGCGTCGGGCACGGAGTTCGACCGCCTGTTCCTGGAGGGAATGATCGAGCATCACCGGGGCGCGATCGCGATGTGCTCGGACATCACGACCACCGGCGTCGACCAGAAGATCCAGGAGCTCGCCGCGAACATCGGCGTCGACCAGCAGGCGGAGACGGCCCGCATGAGGGAACTGCTCGACGGGCTGTGAGGTGCGGGGCGCCTACGGCGCCGTGACGAAGACGTCGAAGAGCTGCGGGTGGTGGCCGTGCACCAGGACGGCGAACACGACGGCGTCGAACAGCAGGTGGACCGTGACCACGTACGGCAGGGACTTGAACTTCGCGAAGATCCACCCCTGGACCAGCGCGAACGGGACGGTCAGCAGCGGCCCCCACTCGCGGTAGCCGAGCTCCCAGAGGAACGACACGAAGATCAGCGACTGCAGCACGTTGGCGTGCCACACCGGGAAGTGGCGGCACAGCAGCGTGAAGCACACGCAGATGAAGAACAGCTCGTCCCAGATCCCCACGGCGTTCACGCCGACGAACAGCCGCCAGATGTCCTGCGAGCCCTCGAGGTCCGGCCAGTTGAGGTAGGCGCCGGAGCCCAGGAAGTAGAACGGCAGGATCAGGTAGCCGATCACGACGACGGCGGCCAGGTAGACCCACTGGCCGCGCCCCCACCGGGTGCCCGTCGCGACGGGGAACTTCACGGCGTCGTCCTTCAGCAGGTAACGCGACAGCGCCCACGGCACGAGCACGGCGCCGCCGAGCGCGAGCGTGAAGCGCAGCATGCCGGCGTTCGACAGGTCCGCTTCCAGGGAGATCGTCGAGATGATGCCGAGGCCGACGGCGATCAGCGCGAGGTCCTTGCCGAGCGCTCGGTCGACCCAGAGGCCCAGGAGCACGCCCGCGACGAGCGGCAGGTACGCGATCGGCCGGATGTGGACGGCGAACAGCAGGATCGCCGACCCGCACACGAGGAAGGCCGCGGCGTACCGCAGCAGCACGGTGGTGCGGGACGAGGCGGGAACGTCGACGATCACGGCGCCAACCTACTTGCTGGAGGTCAGCCGGGTCGACCACCACCGCCGACCTCCACCCGCAGGGGGAACCGCAGCGCCCGATGCGTGCCTAGGGTGAGGGCGTGAGTTCGCTAGCCAGGATGACGCGGTGGTTCGGGGCCGACGCCGAGTGGGAACGCGTGCCCGCCGACCCGCGCCGTGCCTACCGCCACGACCTGATCCTCGCCGGGTGCCTCATGACGCTCGGCGTCCTCGCGACCGAGCTGGCGCGCAGCGCCGGCATGTTCCTGGGCACGTCCCAGGGCTCGGACCTGCCGGGATGGGCGCCGCACGTGCTGGCCGCCGTGACCACGCTGCCGCTGGCCTGGCGGCGGCGGTTCCCGATCGCGTCGATGCTCGTCGTGTACGCGCTGTTCCTCGGCACCGGGCTGTCGATGAACGCGGTGACGCAGGTGGCTCCGCTACAGGTCGCCTCGTTCATGGCGCTGTACTCGGGGGTGGCGTGGGCGCGGGACCGGCGGGCGATGCTCATCGGGGTCGGCGTCGTCCTGGTGACGATGTTCGGCTGGATCGCGGTGCAGCTCTCGGACGCCACGGTGCGCGACGAGTTCCTGGAGTTCATCGGCCGCGACCAGCCGGGCCTGCTGTCGCCGTGGGTCGCGCTGACCCTGCACCAGCTGCTCATGAACATCGTCTACTTCGGGGGTGCGATCCTGCTGGGGCAGTCCGGCTGGCACGGGGCCCGGCGGCGGGAGCAGATCGCGGTCCAGTCGGCCACGATCGAGCGCCAGGCCGAGGAGCTGCGGGATCACGCGATCCTGGAGGAGCGGATGCGGATCGCCCGCGAGCTGCACGACGTCGTCGCACATCATGTGTCGGTGATCGGCGTGCAGGCCGCCGCGGCGCGGCGGGTGCTGACGCGGGACCCGGACAAGGCGACCGAGGCGCTTGCGGTGATCGAGAAGTCGTCGCGGGAGGGGGTCGAGCAGATGCGCGGTCTGGTGGGGACGCTGCGGCAGGGCGACGGTTCCGAGGGGACGACGCCGGCCGACTCGGCGAGCACCGCGAACCTGGCGGGGATCGCGTTGCTGGCCGGGGACGACACCGACGGGCTGACATGTGCGTACCGGCTGGTCGAGGAACCCGTGGGCGCGACCGAGTCCGTTCCGGGGCCGGTAGGGGCGACGTTGTACCGGACGACTCAGGAGGCGCTGAACAACGTGCGGAAACACTCGACGGCCCGGGGCGCGTCCGTGACGCTGCGGGTGGACCGGCGCGGGGACCGGAGGATGCCGCACGGGTGGGCGGAGGTCGAGGTGCTGGACGACGGGCGCCCGCGGCCGGGAACGTCGGGAAGCGGCCTCGGGCTGCTCGGCATCCGGGAACGGGCGGCGGCCCACGACGGCGAGGTGGACGCGGGGCCCCGGGCCACGACGGGCTACCGGGTCCGCGTCCGCCTCCCCCTGCCGGAAGGGGCACTGCGGTGATCCGGGTGATGCTGGTCGACGACCAGCGGCTGGTGCGGTCCGGGTTCGCGCTCATCCTCTCGGTGGAGGACGACATCGAGGTGGTCGGCGAGGCGTCCGACGGCGCCGAGGCCGTGGAGCTCGCCCGCGAGCTGCGGCCCGACGTCGTCCTCATGGACGTGCAGATGCCGGTCATGGACGGCATCGAGGCGACCCGGCGCTTCGTCGCCGACGACCTCGCGCGGGTCCTGGTCCTGACCACCTTCGACAACGACGAGTACGTCTTCCAGGCGCTGTCGGCGGGCGCGAGCGGCTTCCTCCTGAAGAACTCGGACGCGGAACGCATGGTCGAGGCGGTCCGCACGGTCGCCGCGGGTCACGCGCTGCTGGCGCCGGAGGTCACGCGGCGCGTGATCCGGCAGATGGTCGACGGCGGGGCGGGTGGGGCGGCGGTCGGCGCGGGCCCGGCGACGTCGTCGGACACCCTCCGGGCGGCGGATCGTCCCGTGCCGGACGACGCCGCCCTCGCGACCCTCACGCCCCGCGAACGCGAGGTCCTGGAACTGGTCGGCACGGGCCTGTCCAACAGCGAGATCGCCCAGCGCCTCTGGCTGGGCGAGGCCACGGTCAAGACCCACGTCTCCAACCTGCTGTCCAAGCTCCACCTCCGCGACCGCGTCCAGGCGGTCGTGCTGGCCCATCGGCACGGGCTGGTCTGATTGCCGTGCAAGGAATTGCTGACATCCCGACGCCGCGCATCAAAGACCTTGCATCGGATCGTCATTTCGTCGATTCTTTGCAAATGGCAAATTGCCTTACGGTCTGGCTGAACGGAGGGCTCACCGGACACCTCAGCCAGGCCGAGAACGGCAGCCTCACATTCCGGTACGACGACGGCTACCGAAGTAGCCTCAGCCCCACGCCGCTGTCTCTGTCGCTCCCCCTGACCCGAGACACGCATCCGCATGACTCGATCTTCCCGTGGATCGACAACCTGATGCCGGACAACGGCAGAGTTCGCGCCCGGTGGGCCGTCGAGTTCGAGGAAGTGAACCCGACACCATTCGCGCTGCTCTCCCACATCGGGCTCGACTGCGCAGGCGCTGTTCAGTTTTTCGACGAGAGCAATGCGCCCGGTGACACCCGTGACACCGGTGAGTTCACGCGGCTTACCGAAGCAGATATCGCTGCACGTCTCCGCGCGCTGCGCAAGGACGACATCTCCTGGACGGTCAAGAACTCAGGCGACCGCTGGTCTCTCAGCGGGCAGCAGGGCAAGTTCGCGCTGTCGCTCAACGAGGGCGAGTGGGGGATTCCGACGGGCAGCGCCCCAAGCACGCACATCGTGAAGGTCGGGATCAGCCACCTTGACGAGAGCGATGCAGCCGAGTTCGTGACGATGCGTGCGGCAAGCCATCTGGGCCTCAATGTCGCTCGCGTCGAACTCATGAGGTTCGAGGACCAGTCGGCCGTGGTCGTCGAGCGCTTCGACAGGCGAAGCGCGCCAGGAACATGGCCGCCGGACCGAGTCCACCAGGAGGATTTCTGCCAGGCTCTCGGTCTGCCTCGTCATCAGAAGTATCAGGCGGATGGTGGTCCGACCTTGCCTGTCATCGCGGAGACGGTTGGCCGCGCCGTCGGCGGCAGGCGCGCTGAAAGCGCCCGGCACGCGCTGGCGGAGGCCGCGCTCTTCAACTGGCTTGTCGCGGGCACCGACGCGCACGCCAAGAACTTCGCGCTGATTCATGTCGGTGGTACTTCGGCTTTGGCCCCGCTCTACGACCTCATGTCGGCCGCGCTGGTTCTGCCCCCACGCGAGGTGTTCTACAAGGGCAAACTCGCGATGAAGATCGCCGGGGAGTACGGGCTGCGGCGGATCAGCTGGCCGCAGATCGAAACGGCAGCCGCCGAACTGCAGGTGGACGCGGACTGGTTGATCGAGCGCGGACACAAGATGCACGCGGCGATGCCGGAGGCCTTCGCGAAGGCTGTGGCCGACGCGGGCGAGGCCATCGTTCCGGCTACCGGCGAACGGTTCATCGAAGCGATCGAGGAACGTGCCCGTCAGACGCGACCAGTCTGATGGCAGGCCGCGGCGTCGGCGGACCTCCAGGAAATGAATCAGAGCTTAGCATTCGGGCCGCGAATGTAGACGCCGATGCGGTATAGGCCGGGCTCCTTTCAGCTCTCGACCGGCCTGGTTCTTGCACTTCTTGAAAGCAACGAATTGCGAAGATGCTGACGCAGCTTGTTAGCCAAACGGATTAGATGCGCATTCGAGAAATGCGCCTCTCAGCTCCAGCGGAAGACTTCCAGCATCTGCGAACCTCCCTTCAAGGTCGCGCTCGTAGTCACTAACGTCATACCCATCCGCGACGACGCCTCTCTCAACCAGGCATTCAGTAGCAGCCTGTCCCGCGTCGATGTTTTCGGGATTTACTCTAATAATGTCGTGCAACGCACCGATCACGTCGGATCCAATTTTAGCTTCACACCCAGTGACGATTCCACGCGTGTCATCTGGATTTGGCGCAGCAGACGTTTCATAGGATCCGTCCGGCGCGAACCCACTAAATTCGATGCCGCCATCTTGAAGGCAATCTCCAAACATTTTCTCCATATCAGCATATTCGGCGTCGGAAATCTCGCCATCGTGGAGTACTTCCCTAGCAAAGTCCGAACTCGTATTGGAATAGAATTCGGAGAACTCGTTGGCATACGGCCCATCGAAATTCGGCACATCCACATCTGTGTGACTTTCCTGACTGCAGGCCGTAGTCAAGAGCCCCAACACAACGGCAAAGGAAAAATGAACTCCACGAAATTTCATCTTCACACCTCGAACTCAAGCTCCGAAATTTGTCTGATGGCCTAAACGCTGCAGGTGGGCCACCCCTGAACGGGGCGACCCACCTGTCAGGATCTAGAGAACGTCGTAGTACGCTTTGTTGCCGAACAGTCGCGCGCCATCTACACAAGAGGCAGTCGTGTTGGACGACTTCCAGCCACTGCTCTTCGAGCCGCTAGCACCGTACGTAGACGCCTTGTGAATCTTGCTCGGGTGGTAGTAGATAGACCACACGGTATCTGCGTCGGCACCATGGTTCCAACGACCACCCTCCGGCGGGTAGGTGATCGTTGCACTCGCTGGCGCGGCCGCTCCGATCGCCAGACCGAGCGCGAGCACAGCGGCCGACGCGGCCACTCTGGATCTCTTCATGTATCCTCCTGGAATCGAGGCCATTTCATGCCTACTCCACCCTGGCTAGAGCTCATGCCGGGTGAACAGACATGTGAGATCTTAGCTGCTTTGAGCCTAAAGTAGATAAAGAGTGAGATGTCTCACTCCAACTACTGCAGCAGCCGTGATCGGGTTGATGAACTACGACGGGCATCGCTCGCAAGGCCCGACCGGATGGACAGCTTGCAACAGAGCCCCGAGGAAGATTGCTGCCAGGTCCACGATCTGCCACGCCACCAGAAGCACTATGCGAACGGCGGTCCGACACTAGCCCGACATCGCCGCGAGTTCGGGCGTGCTATTGGTGGCCGACAGTCTGAGAGCACCCGCCGCGGTCTAACCTAGACCAGACTGCACTATTCACCTGCCTTATCGCGAGCGCGGACGTACACGCCAAGAACCTCGCCCCGTCCATGGGAGAAGCATCTCAGCGTTCGCCCTGAAAGCGGCTGCCGAACTGCACGTGGACGTGGGTTGCTGATCGATCGTGGCACAAAAAGTTGCACGTGGCGATGACTGGGGCCTTCGCGAAGGCTGTGGGCGAGGCGGGGACACAATCTCACCCGAATCTCACTGGAACCGGCGGACTTTTCATCGCAGCGATCGAGGAATGTGCCCGCCAGGCGCGACCGCTCTGACCCGGCACCTGGAAGGATTGGCGTATGGGAAGCCGCGAGGAGTACCCGATCGATGGAGGTAAGTTCCGGGAGGTGCTGCTGGAGCAACGGGCCATGCGGCTCAGCGGAGGGCTCTATCATCTGAACCAGGTCCAGATGGCGTACAACTCCAACCGGATCGAGGGGAGCCAACTGTCGGAGGAGCAGACGCGGTACATCTACGAGACCCGGACCGTGGACGGGGTCGCGCGGGTAGATGACGTCGTCGAGACCAGCAACAGTTTCAGACTGTTCGACGCGATGCTCGACGGCGTCGGGACGGCCGTGTCCGCCGAGCGGATCAAGGAGTACCACCGGATCCTCAAGTCAGGTACCGGGGGCGCCGCCAAGGACTGGTTCGCCGTGGGGGACTGGAAACAGGTGCCGAACATGGTCGGCGAGATCGAGACGACGGCGCCTGACGAGGTGGATGGCGCCATCGCCGAACTTCTTGCCGCCTACCCCGATCCGGAGGCGATGAGCTTCGAGGACATCTGCGATTTCCACCATCGGTTCGAGACCATCCATCCGTTCCAGGACGGGAACGGGCGGGTGGGCCGCATCGTGATGTTCGAGCAATGCCTGTCCGCGGGGATCATGCCGTTCATCGTGCTCGACGACGAGAAGCTGTTCTACTACCGAGGGCTCGCGGAATACGCGGTGGAGACAGGTTTCCTGCGGGACACCTTCCGGTCGTTCCAGGACAGGTACTACTCGCGCTACAGCAAGTACGTGCCGCTGGCGAACGGCTGAGCAGAGGGTGGGAGCAGGTGTTGACGACAAGGGCCCCGGATCCTGGTGGATCCGGGGCCCTCGCTGGTCGGGCTGGGTCAGCCCTTGACGACCTTGACGTTGATCTTGGCCGAGACCTCCGGGTGGAGGCGGATCGAGACCGAGTAGTCGCCCAGGGCCCGGATGGGCTGGCCGATCTCGATCTTGCGCTTGTCGACCGTGCCGCCGTTCGCGGCGACGGCCTCGGCGATCTCACCGGTGGTGACGGCACCGAACAGACGGCCGCTGGGGCCGGCGTTCGCCTTCACCGTGACCGGCTTGGCCTTGAGCGAGTCGGCCAGGGCCTTCGCGTCGTCGAGCGAGGCGATCTCGCGCGCCTTGCGGGCACGACGGATCGCGGTGACGTCCTTCTCGGCGCCCTTGGTCCACGGGGTGGCCAGCGAACGCGGGATGAGGAAGTTCCGGGCGTACCCGTCCTTCACCTCCACGACGTCGCCGGGCTCGCCCAGGCCGGTCACCTCGTTGGTCAGGATCAGCTTTGCCATTGTTCTCGATCCCTTCCTCAGCGAGCCGTCGACGTGTACGGCAGCAGGGCCATCTCGCGGGCGTTCTTCACGGCCTTCGCGATCTGACGCTGCTCCTGGACGGACACACCGGTGACCCGGCGGGCGCGGATCTTGCCGCGGTCCGAGATGAACTTCCGCAGCAGGGCGGTGTCCTTGTAGTCGATGTTCGCGATCTTCGCCGACTTCAGCGGGTTGATCTTCTTCTTGGGCTTGCGCACCACAGGCTTCGCCATGGTGTTGCTCCTTCTTCAGGTGCCGTCCGTGCCCGGCGCGAGCGCCAGGGGCACGGGCGAAAGATGGTATCTGGGTTGGTGCCGATCAGAAGGGCGGGTCCTCCGAGAACCCGCCGCCGCCGGACGACGCCGGGCCTGCCGTGGCCCACGGGTCCGACTGCTGACCACCACCGGACGAGCTGAAGCCTCCGCCGGAACCGCCTTGGGAGAAGCCGCCGGCCTGGCCGCCGCCTCCACCGAAGTTGTCGCCGCCGCCGAAGCCGCCGCCTCCGCCGCCCCGGTTGGAGCGGCTGACCTTGGCCGTGGCGCGACGCAGGGACGGACCGATCTCGTCCACCTGCAGTTCGACGACGGTGCGCTTCTCGCCCTCGCGGGTCTCGTACGAGCGCTGCACCAGGCGGCCCTGCGCGATGCAGCGCATGCCCTTGGTGAGCGACTCCGCGACGTTCTCCGCGGCCTCACGCCAGAGCGAGCAGCGCATGAACAGGGTCTCCCCGTCCTTCCACTCGTTGCTCTGGCGGTCGAAGACACGGGGCGTGGACGCGATCGTGAAGTTCGCCACGGCCGCACCCGACGGGGTGAAGCGCAGCTCGGGGTCACCGGTCAGGTTTCCCACCACGGTGATGACGGTCTCGCCGGCCATGACAGTTCCTCGATTCGTCTCGACGCCGTTTCGTCGCACATCCCATCACGAGACACTGACATCCGCCGTGCGGCGAGGTCAGGGCGAGAGGGGACTTCAGCTCAAGCGTGTTGCCGGATGGCCTCAGCGGCCGCCCGTGCGCAGGATCTTGGTGCGCAGCACGACCTCGTTCAGGCCGAGCTGGCGGTCCAGCTCCTTCGCGGTGTCCGGCGTCGAGGTGAAGTCGATGACGGCGTAGATGCCCTCGGACTTCTTCTCGATGTCGAAGGACAGGCGGCGCCGGCCCCAGATGTCCATCTTGTCGATGGAGCCGCCATCGGTCTTCACGACCGTGAGCAGCTTCTCGAGCGACGGCTGGACGGTGCGCTCCTCGACCTCCGGGTCCAGGATCACCATCAGTTCGTACTGACGCATGTCGATACCCACCTCCTCTGGTCTCAGCGGTCACGGTCGATCCGTGACAGGAGGGTTCTTCACGTCGCCGCGCCCGGCCGCAGCACGCGAGATCGCGTGGCGTCGAGCGCAGCAAGGGCCGAGTCTACCGACAGCACCCCGCCCCGGACGAATCCGGGACGGGGTGCTGTCGGTCACCAGGCCGTGCTACTCGGTGGCGCTGTCGTTCCCGTTGCCGTTGCCGCCGCCGGGACCGGGCTCGGTACCGGGCTCCGACATGGTCGGATCCGGACTGGGCTCCCCTCCGCCGTCGTCGCAGGGATCGTTGAAGATACCGCCGCAGGTCGGCTCGTCATCGGGGTCCTCGGTCGGGCCGTTGGAAACCACGATGGTCACGGTCTGATTGGGCGGCAGTTCCGTCTCCGCGCCCGGAGACTGGTCGATGACCGTTCCGTTCGGCGCGTCGTTCTCGACCCATTGCTGGGACACGTTGTATCCGGCCTGCCGCAGCGTCGTCTCCGCTTCCGCCACGTTCATGTCGATGACGTAGGGGACGGTACTGGTCTCTTCCTCGCCGCCGGTGATCTCGACATCGATCTGGGTACCGGCAGGTACCTCCTGACCGGCTTGGACCACGTTCACGACCGTCTCCGGTGCCTCATTGCCGTGCCCCTGGACGGTCCTCGGCTGAGGATTCAGACCGAGCGCGATCAACGCAGCTTGGACGTCTGCCCACGGCCGCCCCACCAGATCTGTCGGCACCATGATCAGCGCAGGCTCCGAGATCGTCGGGCTAGGCGTCGGTGAAGGTACCGGTTGCAGAGACGGCTCGGGGAACTCTTCGATCGGCATACCCTCGAGCGCCGGCGCCATGAACTTCGTCCACGTCTGGACCGGCCAGGTACCACCGGTGACTGCCTCGAACCCGCCGAAGGGGGTGATCGGCTCAAAGCCCGGCTTCTCGGTGTCGAACTGATAGACACCCACCACCGTGGCGAGCTGCGGTGTGAAACCGGCGAACCAGGCCGAGTAGTTGTCGTTTGACGAACCGGTCTTCCCTGCCAGGGGCCGTTCCTCCGGGATCATCGATCGGGCGAAGTGGCCGGAGCCCTCGGGGTTGTCGACCACCTGCTGCATGGCATAGGTCGCATCGGCGATAACCTGTTGATCGAACAGGTCGCTCTCCGGCGTGTAGTTGGCCTGGTACAGCACCTCTCCTGTGTCCGGGTTCACCACCTTGTCCACCAGGTGCGGCGTCGTCCGTACGCCCTTGTTCGCGATCGTGGCGTAGGCGCGAGCGAGGTCGACCGTGTAGACGTACGAGGTTCCGAGCACGTTCGAGATGTCGTCTTCCGCCTCGCCCGGGCCGCCCTCCTTCTTCCCGCCGTCCTCCCACTTGCGATAGGCGTTGGAGCCCTCCACACCCAGACCGAGGCGCTTGGCCACATCCGCCGAGGCGGCCGACGTCACGTCGTTGTTGAGTTGGACGTACACGGTGTTGACCGAATGCGCCGTCGCGTCGAGCAGGTTGATCTCACCGAAGTCCTGGTTGCCGAAGTTCGTGACCGGCTTCGGTTCCTCCAGTCCTGTCGCCTCGTTCCTCTGCGTGTAGAAGTCGAACTCCTGGGGCTCATCGCCGTTGTACGTCTCGTACAACGAGATCTTCTTCTCCAGGGCCGCGATCAGGGTGAAAGGCTTGTACGTCGAACCGCCCTGCTGCCAGTTGTCCGTCGCCGCGTTCTGCCCGAACTTCTCCTCGGTGTAATCCGGCCCGCCGTACATCGCGCGGATCGCGCCGGTCTTCGGGTCGATGGAGACGAGCGAGGAACGCGTCTTCTGCTTCGCGTCATCCGGCAGCTCGGCCTCTTTCTCCGCGCGCGCCTGAAGCTTCTTGTCGATCGTCGTGTGGACCACGAGACCGTCCCGGTTGAGCGTTGAGACATCGAATCCCTGATCGGCGAGCTCTCGCTCGATCTCCGCGAGAACGTAGCCCTTGGGACCGCCCATCGAGGACCGGGGCTTCTGCTCCTTGGGCGTCGGGAACCCCGCCTTGACCGCCTCGTCGTACTGCGCGTCGTCGATCCACTCGTCCTCGTGCATCAGGCGGAGTGTGCGCTTCCAGCGCCCCTGAGCCCATTCCTGGCCCGCCTCGGACGCGTCATAGGTGTTCGGCGACGGGATGATCCCGGCGAGGAACGCGGACTCCGACGGCGTGAGGTCCTTGGCCTGCTTCCCGTAGTAGGCGTTCGCGGCCGACTGGATCCCGAACGAGCCGCGGCCCAGGTTGATGACGTTGAGGTAGCCGTCGAGAATCTTCTCGACCGGATAGCCCTCCGGGTCCTGGCGGACCTTCATCGCCATGATCATCTCGCGGATCTTGTCCGTGTAGGTGGGCGACGCCTTCCAGCCCATGTGGTACTGCTCGACGTACTGCTGGGTCAGCGTCGACCCGCCCCCGGATCCGTTGATGATCGAGCGCGCGATACCGGGGATGCTGATGCCGAGGTTGTTCGGCGCGTAGAAGTCGCGCTCCTCGGACGCCACCGGGGCGTTGGCCACCCAGATCGGCAGTTCGTCGACCGTCACGATCTTGCGGTCCTCCTCGGCCTTGAACTCACCGAGGGTTCCGCCGTCGCCGGCGAACTTGACGACCGAGGTCTCCAGGGTCGCCGTCGCGACCTCGCCCTCGATGGTCGTGCCCGTCCAGGCCGCCACCGCGACGCCGCCGATCAGGGCGAAGCCGGCCAGCATCGTGCCGACGACGAAACGCCACGACGGCAGCCAAGCCTTCCAGCCCGTGCGGTACGGTCGCGGGTAGTTCCAGAACTGCTTACGCGCGCGCGGGCGGAACGGCGGGATCTGCGGGGCACTCCAAGTAGCCACGTCCTGCCTCTTCCTCTCGTTCAGGGGCGTCCGGTGCCCGAACTGGGGTGAGGACCCGCACGGTCCAGGGCACGACGAACCACCCGACACAATAGAGGCACTGCCTCGACGTCAAGCAACGGTGAGAGTGGAATCACCCGGCAGCCGCCCCAGTTCCCCCACGCCGCCCGCAGGCCCCGTGCCGCGCCTTCACGCGTTCACCACATTTCGGACCGGCGCCAGGCCGCGCCCGCGGAACAGTGAGCGGCGACACCCCGCGCCGTGGAACGCTCGCGCCGGAGCCGTTGTTGGGGTGAACGCCATGAAGTCACAGTAAGGAGTAAGGATGCCTTCCATCCGCGTCGCGATCGTTGGCGTAGGGAACTGTGCGTCGTCCCTGATCCAGGGCGTGCACTTCTACCGGGACGCCGACCCGCACGACAAGGTGCCGGGGCTGATGCACGTCCAGCTCGGCGACTACCACGTGCGTGATCTCGAGTTCGTGGCGGCGTTCGACGTCGACGCGAAGAAGGTGGGCTTCGATCTCTCCGACGCGATCACCGCGTCCGAGAACAACACGATCAAGATCGCCGACGTGCCGCCCACGGGCGTCCACGTCCAGCGCGGGCCCACCCTCGACGGCCTGGGCACCTACTACCGGGCCACGATCGACGAGTCCGACGCCGAGCCGGTCGACGTCGTCGCCGCCCTCCGCGAGGCGCGGGCCGACGTCCTGGTCTCCTACCTCCCCGTGGGTTCCGAGGAGGCGGACAAGTTCTACGCCCAGTGCGCCGTCGACGCCGGCGTCGCCTTCGTCAACGCCCTCCCGGTCTTCATCGCCTCGGACCCGGAATGGGCCAAGAAGTTCGAGGACGCGGGCGTCCCGATCATCGGCGACGACATCAAGTCCCAGGTCGGCGCGACCATCACCCACCGCGTCCTGGCCAAGCTCTTCGAGGACCGCGGCGTCGTGCTGGACCGCACCTACCAGCTCAACGTCGGCGGCAACATGGACTTCAAGAACATGCTGCAGCGCGAGCGCCTGGAGTCCAAGAAGGTCTCCAAGACGCAGGCCGTCACCTCCAACCTCACGGACGGCCCCCTCGCCGGCGTCACGGAGGACCGCAACGTCCACATCGGCCCGTCCGACTACGTCGCCTGGCTCGACGACCGCAAGTGGGCCTACGTCCGCCTGGAAGGCCGGGCCTTCGGCGAGGTCCCGCTCAACCTGGAGTACAAGCTCGAGGTCTGGGACTCCCCCAACTCGGCGGGCATCATCATCGACGCCGTGCGCTGCGCCAAGATCGCCCTCGACCGCAACGAGGGCGGCCCGATCCAGCCGGCGTCGACCTACTTCATGAAGTCCCCGCCGGAACAGCGGGAGGACATGGAGGCCCGCGCCCTCCTGGAGGCCTGGATCCGGGGCGAGTAGGACCGGAGGCGGCGCGGACGCCGTCCGCGCCGCCGGCCCACCTCACCTCACCCGGAGAACTCCGTCAGCGGGAAGTTCTTCACCACGGTCTGCCCCTGGACCACCGGGGTGTGCTCCGCCACGCCCCGGTCTCGGCGTGAAAGCCGGCGGCCGCCCGTCGAGCCAGGGCACCTCGGTCTCGGCCTCCCCGGTCACGTCGATCACCGCGTGCATGCCGGGGTACCCGGTCCCGGCGACCTCGACCGGTTCGGTGTGACCGCACGGCTCGCTCGCGATGTAGGTGGGCGCCGTCTCCGGCTCCGCGTTGGACCCGACGAAGAAGAACGGCCCGTCCTGCACCGCGACCTCCACCACGAGCGTGCTGCCCGCGGGCGCGACACCCGTCACGGGAACGTCCACCAGCGTGAGCTCCTGCGCCTCCAGCGTGGCCTGCGCCGAGCCGAGGAGCTCCAGGTTCTCGTAGAGCAGCGCGCCGTCCAGCGTGTAGAGGTTCACGGTCACCTCGGCGCCGGCGTCCGCCACCTCCACGCCGAACGACACGTTCGTCACGGCGAAGTCCCCGGCGATCCCGAAGTCGTCCAGCGTGAAGGTCCGCAGCACCTGCGTCGCCGCCTCGACGCACGCGGCCGAGTTCCCGGGCGCGATCTCCTGCGAGGAGGAGTGCGTGATCGTCGTCCTGGTCGCCGCGCCGAGGACGACGTCGTGCACGGTGGTACCGCGGTCGGCGACCGTGACGGTGGCGCCGTCGAGCGCCTCACCGTCCGCGCCGGCGACGGTCCCGGCGAGGTGGCCGCGCTCCTCCTGCCCCGCAGCCTGGACCAGCGCGAGCACGTCGAGGTCGCCCTCGCCGTACACGTTGTTGTTGCCGGCCACGCCGCCGCACTCGTCGTCGGGGTGGTCGGCGGCGGACGCGTGCAGCAGGTCCCGCGTCGCGGCGACGTCACCGATCAGGCTCGGCACGGCCGACCAGAGCAGGGCGACGGCGCCCGCGACGTGCGGGGCGGCCATCGAGGTGCCGGAGTACGCCTCGTACCCGCCGCCGGGGACCGCGGAACGGACGTCCTGGCCGGGAGCCGCGACGTTCGGCTTGGTCAGGCCGTTCTCGCCCGGGCCCCGGGACGAGTAGACCGCGATCTCGCCGTCCGCCGTCGTCGCGCCGACCGAGAACGCGGGAGCGTTCGCGCCCGGGGACGACGCCGTCGCACAGCCGAACCTGCCGGCGTTGCCGGCCGCCCACACGGCGAAGATGCCCGCGGCCTCCCAGGCCGCCACCTCGTCCGCGAAGAAGCCGTTGATGTCGCCCTCCAGCTGGGATCCCCAGGAGTTGTTCACGACGTGGGGCCGCATGGCCGGGTCGGGCTGCCTGCCGTCGGCGCGCGTCGGCGCCAGGATCCACTGGCCGGACGCGAGCAGATCGGCGTCGGCGCAGGAGCGGCAGCCGTTCGCCGCGATCCAGCGCGCTCCCGGAGCGACGCCGGTGTGGTTCTCCGCGCCGTCGTCGCCGACCATCGTGCCCGTCACGTGGGTACCGTGGCCGTAGGTGTCGCAGGGCTCGCCGGCACAGGAGCCGGCGGCGTCGAACCAGTTGTGGTCGTGGCTGAACGTGCCGTCCTCCCGGGCGCCGCGGTAGTGCGACGCGAGCGCGGGGTGGCGCAGGTCGGCGCCGGAGTCGACGGCGGAGACCGTGATGCCCTCGCCCGTGTGGCCGAGGTCCCAGACCGCCGGGGCGTTGACGGCCGCGACGCCCCACTCGACGGCCTCGTCGGAGCTCCCGGTCAGGGCGTCGACCGCGGCCCGGCGCTCGACCGGCTCGATGCGCTCGGCCGTGACCCGCTCGTGGAGGCGCTCGACGGCGGGCACCGCGGCGAGACGTTCGGCGAGACCCAGGTCGCCGTCGGTCACGAGGATGGCGTTGCTGATCCAGAACCTCTCGTAGCGCGCGCCCGCGGCGCGCAGCTCCTTCACGACACCGGCCTGGGACGCCTTCGCGGTGCTGGTCAGTGCGTCGTAGACGTACCGACCGCGATCGGCCCAGCCGGTGACGGACGACGCCGCGGACAGGTCGGCCCGGTCCTCGAGGCGGATCCAGAAACCGGTGGGCCGGTCCGTCTCGGCCTCGAGGCGGGCGCGGAGGGTCGTGGAGAGCTTCCTCCGGGCGGCGTCCGCGGAGTCCTGCCGGGAGCCGTCCCGCTGACCGGTGACGAGGGCGGCCGGGGCGACGGCGCTCGCCCTCCCGGGTTCCCCGGCCTGCCCGGCGAGTGCCGGTACGGCACCTCCCGCCGGGACGGCCGCGAGCGACAGTGCCGCCGCGAGCGCGGCGGCTGCTCTCCTCCCGGACATGATGCGACGTCGCATGAAGCCTCCTGCGATCCGGCGTCCGCGAACAAGGACGCATGGGGTAGGCCATCTCATGACGGCTCGAACCACAGTTACCCGCATCGGGGTGTCCGGCAACGAAGATACGTGATTCACGTGGCATTTCCTGGCATCTCCGGCACGGGCTGTCGGACAGGGCGGGCCACGCGATGTCAGGCTCCGGTGACCAGCCAGCGATCGGTGCGCGCTCGCAGCCCCGTCGTGACCGCGCGGGCGGCCATGAAGGCGCCCGCGAAGGCGGCCCAGAGCCAGGCGAGGCCGACCGGGCCGGGGGGAGCCCAGGCGTGGACGGCGAGGGCGCACGGGACATAGACGACCAGCGTCGCGAGGCCCGCCCAGGCGAGGTAGCGGCCGTCGCCCGCGCCGATGAGGACGCCGTCGAGCACGAAGACGTACCCCGCCACCGGCAGCAGGAGGCCGCAGACGGCGAAGGCGAGGGCGATGGCCCCGCGGACGTCGTCGTCGGGCGTGAACAGCGGTGCGACGAACCAGCCGCCCGCCGCCATGAGCAGGCCGATCGCGGCGCCGGAGGCGACGCCCCAGTGCAGGCAGCGGCGCAGGATCGCGCGGACGCGCGGGACGTCGGCCGCGCCGAGCGCATGGCCGACGAGCGCCTGCGAGGCGATGGCCAGCGCGTCGAGGGCGAGGGCGGTCAGGCCCCACATGCTGTTGACGACCTGGTGGGCGGCGAGCGCGACGGCGCCGAGGCCCGTGGCCACGTAGACGGTCAGGAGGATCGCGGCCCGCAGGCTGAGGGTGCGGATGACGAGCGGGAGCCCCGCGCGGGCGCCGGAGAGGATGCCGCGGGCGTGCGGGCGGAGGTTCGCGCCGCGGGACCGGGCGCCGCGGACCACGATGACCGCCAGGGCCGTGGCCATGCCGAACTGGGTGAGCATGGTGCCGATCGCGGAGCCGGCGATGCCGAGGTTCGCGCCGTAGACGAGGGCGATGTTGAGGACGAGGTTCGCGACCGCACCGGCTGCCGCGACGACGAGCGGGGTGCGGGTGTCGCGGAGGCCGCGCAGCACGCCCGTCGACGCGTTGACCATGAGCATCCCGGCCAGGCCGGGGGCGGCCCACCGCAGGTAGGAGACGGCATGGCGGGCCACGTCGCCGGTGCCGCCCAGGGCCGCGACGGTGACGTCGGCGGTGAGGACGAGGGTCGTGGCGAGGACGGCGCCCAGGCCGAGGGCGAGCCAGATGCCGTCGAGGCCCGCCTGGAGCGCGTCGCGTTCGCGGCCCGCGCCCATGAGGCGGGCCACCTGCGCCGTCGTCGTGTAGGCGAGGAAGATGCACAGGCCGACGACGGTGAGGATGACGTTGGAGGCGAGACTCAGGCCCGCGAGCTGGGCCGTGCCGAGGTGGCCGACGATCGCGGAATCGGCCAGGACGAACAACGGCTCGGCGACGAGCGCGCCGAGGGCCGGGACGGCGAGGGCAAGGATCTCGCGGTTGATCGCGGGGCTGTCCCGGGTCGTACCGGACGGGGCCGGGCCTGTGGATAACCGTGCTCCGGGGCGCGCTTGCGGGTCCGTGGTATCTGAACTCCTGGCGTCGGGAGTGTTGTCATCAGGTGTCGGCGTGGCGTGACGAGACTCGCCCAACTTTTTCTTCCTCCACAGGCTGGGGGTAATGTCCTTGCAGGTCAGGGGTGGAATCTGCGAGTTATGCACAGCGACTGTCCACAGTTGTCCACAGGGTTGTCCACCGGTTGTGGCCCGCTGTACACAGCCTGAGCCACTTTTCCACATCCTTGTCCACAGAGTTATCCACAGGCCGCGTTGCGGGGTGTCGGGCCGCCATGTCAGTGTCCCGGAGTACAACTGGAGCCAGGCCCGGCGAGGGCGAACCGCAGGCACCGGTGGCCGCCGTGAAGGCGGTGCGAGACAGCGAAAGGAGGTCCGGATGTCGATCGACGAGCTCGAAGCAGGCTTTTCCGGACCTGGGCACGGTCTCGACCGCACACCGCCCCAGGACATCCAGGCGGAGATGAGCGTGCTCGGCGGCATGCTGCTGTCGAAGGACGCGATCGCGGACGTGATCGAGCAGATCCGCGGCGTCGACTTCTACCGCCCTGCCCACGAGATGGTCTACGACGCGATCATCGACCTGTACGGGCGTGGTGAACCGGCCGACTCGATCACGGTGTCGGCGGAGCTGAACAAGCGCGGCACGCTGGCGAAGGTCGGCGGCGCCCCCTACCTGCACGACCTGATCGCGGGCGTGCCCACGGCGGCCAACGCCGGGTACTACGCCAGGATCGTGCGCGAGCGCGCCATCCTGCGGCGGCTCGTCGAGGCGGGCACGCGCATCGTGCAGATGGGGTACTCGGCGGACGGCGAGGTGGACACCGTCGTCGACAACGCCCAGGCCGAGGTCTACGCGGTCACGGAGCGACGCGCGAGCGAGGACTACCTCCCGCTCTCGGAGATCATCGGTCCCACCTTCGACGAGATCGACGCGGCCCAGGGCCGCGGCGAGGGCATGGTCGGCGTGCCCACGGGCTACTCGGACTTCGACCGCCTGACGAACGGGCTCCACCCGGGCCAGATGATCGTGGTGGCCGCCCGACCTGCGGTCGGTAAGTCCGTTTTGGGCATTAATGTCGCAGGACATGCGGCCATTCATCACAACAAGGCCGCGGTGATCTTCTCGCTCGAGATGAGCCGGAACGAGATCACGATGCGCCTGCTCGCGAGCGAGGCGCGGGTGCCGCTGACGCGGATGCGGTCCGGGAAGATGGACGACGGCGACTGGCAGAAGCTGGCCGCGACCATGGGCAAGATCTCGGACGCCCCGCTGTTCATCGACGACTCGCCGAACATGTCGCTCATGGAGATCCGGGCCAAGTGCCGGCGGCTGAAGCAACGCCACAACCTGAGCCTCGTCGTGATCGACTACCTCCAGCTCATGTCCTCCGGCAAGCGCGTCGAGTCGCGTCAGCAGGAGGTCTCGGAGTTCTCCCGCGCCCTCAAGCTCCTGGCGAAGGAACTCGAGGTCCCGGTGATCGCGATCTCCCAGCTGAACCGTGGCCCGGAACAACGTGGCGACAAGAAACCGCAGATGTCGGATCTGCGCGAAAGTGGATCAATTGAGCAGGATGCCGACGTTGTGATCCTGCTTCACCGCGAGGACGCCTACGAGAAGGAGTCCCCCCGCGCGGGCGAGGCGGACCTGATCGTCGCCAAGCACCGTAACGGCCCGACCGACGTCATCACGGTCGCCTTCCAGGGCCACTACCAGCGCTTCGTCGACATGCAGGTCTGAGACATCAGGTCTACCCCGGCCTGAGCGCTCCGCGATGTCCACGTACGTGGACATCGTGTCGGTGCCCACGTACATGGACACGACGCGGCTGCGAACCCGCTCGGCGGGCAGCTCGTCAGGCATCCGCCGCTCGTTCCCGCCTGTGGGTCATCAAACGTTTCATTCGTTGCGAGGACGTCGACAGAGGGTCGCCGAGCGGTGTTATGTGATCGCTAACACGAGCGGAACCTCTCGCTCGGTCCACGCCTGTCGAGGACGCCAGGCGACGTAGGGAGGAGTTTGCGTTGAGGACAACATCAAGGCGAGGCCGTCGCGCCCTAGTGGGTGCGGCGTTGTGCATCGTGTCGGTGATCGCCGGTCTGACGGCTGCCGCGCCGGCAGAGGCGGCGGAGAGCACCCTGGGTGCCGCGGCCGCGCAGACCGGGCGGTACTTCGGTGCGGCAGTGCCGGCCGGCCGGCTGAGCGAGTCGGCCTACACCACGATCCTGAACCGTGAGTTCAACATGATCACGGCCGAGAACGAGATGAAGATGGACGCGACCGAGCCGTCGCAGAACCAGTTCAACTTCACCAGCGGCGACCGGATCGCGAACTGGGCGATCAGCAACGGCAAGCGGGTGCGCGGGCACACGCTGGCGTGGCACGCCCAGCAGCCGGGCTGGATGCAGAACATGTCGGGCAGCGCGCTGCGCAGCGCGCTGCTCAACCACGTGACCAAGGTCGCCGAGCACTACCGGGGCAAGGTCTACGCCTGGGACGTGGTCAACGAGGCGTTCGCCGACGGCGGTTCGGGCGGCCGGCGCGACTCGAACCTGCAGCGCACGGGGAACGACTGGATCGAGGCGGCGTTCCGGGCCGCACGGGCGGCCGACCCGGGCGCCAAGCTCTGCTACAACGACTACAACACCGACGGGATCAACGCGAAGTCGACCGGGATCTACAACATGGTCCGGGACTTCAAGGCCCGCGGGGTGCCGATCGACTGCGTCGGGTTCCAGTCGCACCTGGGGACCACGCTCTCCGGCGACTACCAGGCCAACCTGCAGCGGTTCGCGGACCTGGGTGTCGACGTGCAGATCACCGAGCTCGACGTGGAGCAGGGCAGCAACCAGGCCAACATCTACGCGGCGGTGACCCGGGCGTGCCTCGCGGTCTCGCGCTGCACCGGCATCACGGCGTGGGGTGTGCGCGACGACACCTCCTGGCGTGACGACAACCCGCTGCTGTTCGACCGCTCGGGCAACAAGAAGGCCGCCTACTACTCCGTCCTCGACGCGCTCAACGGCGGCTCGACCCAGCCGGGCACTACGTTCCGCCTGCGGAGCGAGTCCGCGGGCCGGTGCATCGACGTGCCGAACGGCACCACCACCAACGGCACGGGCCTGCAGATCTACGACTGCTACAACGGCGTCAACCAGCAGATCACCCAGAACGGCCAGACGCTGCGGATGCTGGGCAAGTGCCTGGACGTCCCCACGAACGCCGTGAACGGCACCCGGGTGACGCTGTGGGACTGCAACGGGGGCAGCAACCAGCAGTGGACGTTCAACGGCAGCTCGATCAGCAGCGTCCGGTTCCCGTCGCTGTGCGTCGACGTGAACGGCGCCGCCACCGCGAACGGCACGGCCGTGATCCTGTGGTCGTGCCACTCCAACGCCAACCAGCGGTGGAGCCGGGTCTGACCGACAGCCGCACGTCCGTCCCTGCATGACCTCCTGGGGCGGGCGTGCGGTACCGCTGGGCCCGGCGTCAGACCGGGGACACGCCCTCCGGGCGCATGGTCCCGCTGCACGTCATCAGTTCGTCGTCCCCGGCGAGGACCCGGACGTCGATCCGCACGTGCTGACCGAGGTTCTCCGGCGCCCGGTTCAGCCGCAGCTCGAAGGTGTCGACGTCGCCGTCGGCTCGGTCGATACGGCTCGGGGTGACGGACCAGCGCGAGAAGTGCGGGCTGACCCCGCGGTGCCTGCTGATCCGCCAGGTGTTCGAGATGCTCGGGTCGTTCTCGCCCAGCGGCCGTACACGCACCTTGATCCGGTAGACCGAGTCGCTCGCCTGGTCGCTGTTCCAGCGGACGATGACGCGCGGCTTCGCCGTCGCGGTGCTCCGCACGGTCCACAGCCTGCGGTCCGACTCCGTCAGGATCTCGCCGCCCACCGAGACCTCGCCCGAGGTCAGCCGCGGGTCGTCGTTCTCGACGTCACAGAGCTCGACGACATCGGTGCCGGACGCGGCGGCGCCCGAGATCGGCACATACCCGTAACCGATGCCCAGCGCACAGACCACGAGGGCTGCCGCATGGATCGCGATCCGCGGCCGCCGCGGCAGCCGGGGCAGCTGCTCGACGACGACGGTGCCGGTGATCGAGTCCGCGATGGTGCGGCGCCTCTCGTGCACGAGCGGCCGGAGGTAGCCCAGGAAGCAGATCGCGTCGAGGAAGTGCCACAGCTGGCGCCCCAGCACCCTGATCGCACCCGCCGGACGCCCGGACCCTCCGTCGACCACCCGGATCCCCGTCACCAGCTTCCCCGGCGTCCAGCCCGTGACGCCCTGCACCACCAGGATCACGGCCAGGACGCCGAGCGGCCAGGCGATCGCCGGCCATTCCACCTCGTTCACCCGGGCCGACGACGCCGCCATCCCGAAGTAGAGCCGCACCGCCGCGTCGGTGCCGGCGAGCCAGGCGACGCCCGCGACGATCCCGTTGTCCAGCAGCGCCGCGACGACGCGCGCACCCCATGAGGCGTACGGAACTCCCTGCCCGCCGGCCGCATCCGGCGAAGGTTCAGCCGCGGCATCCTCGGTGGTCATGAGCTGATCCTGGCAGCAGCCGGGCAGAACGAACAGAAAAGTAGACCGGTGACCCGCAGCACCCGGCAGCCCGGTCCAGGACGTTCAGGCGCCCCCGGCCTTGTGGCGCTGGTAGTGGCGGGCCACCCGGGCGCGGTTGCCGCAGCCCTCGGAGCACCAGGCGCGGCGGGCCGGGACGCGTGCGAAGTAGAGGACGCAGCCGGGGCCGTGGCAGGCGCCGAGGCGGGCGGCGCCGCCGTCGAGCAGAGCGGCCGTCTCCAGCGCGAGGGTGGCGAGCACCTGGTCGAACCCGTCGTCGCGGTGGGCCCAGCCCTGCCGGAACCCGCCCTCGGCGCGCTGCAGCTCGGGGGCGCAGGAGGCCTGGAACCGGTTGAGGACGGCCAGCGCGTCGCCCACCGCCTGGTCGTCCGCGACGGCGCCCGGCCGCGCGTCGTCGAGGGCCGCGGCGGCAAGCCGGCGGGCGGCGTCGCGCAGCGTGCGGGCCGCCTCGAGATCCGCGCGATCGAGGTCCGAGAACGGCCGGAGGCCGCACTGCGCCGCCCATCGTTCGAGCGCGTTCACCGTGCTCAGGGCGTCGTGGACCCCCGCCCGGTCGGCCCAGACGGTGTTCATGAGGCGCACCACGGCCGGTTCGCCCGGGTACAGGTCGGGCACGACGTCGTCCGACACGAGAACCCTCCCTTCCCTAACGGCCTAACGGATGAACCACTTGCCTTCCATTAGCTTAGCCGCTAGCGTCCACTAATGGTTGTTGGCTTCACAACCGTTAGTTCAGACCCAGGCACTCGCAACCGGAGGACTCATGACCAAGCCCCAGCTCAAGACCGGCCACGTCGCGCTGAACGTGACCGATCTGGCCCGATCGATCGATTTCTACGAGGCCCTGTTCGACGTCGAGATCCTTGCCCGCTCCGACGACGAGCGCGCCTGGGCGCTGCTCGGCACCGACGGCGCCCTGCGCATCGCGCTGTGGCAGCAGAGCGAGGGCGCCTTCGCGACCGGCCTGCCCGGCCTGCACCACCTGTCCTTCGAGGTGCCGGACGTCGAGGCCGTGCGCGCGGCCGAGACGGTCCTGAAGGATCTCGGCGTGGAGTTCGCGTACGACGGCGTCGTCGCGCACGGCGAGGGCGCCGGCTCCGGCGGCGTCTTCTTCAGCGACCCCGACGGCGTCCGGCTCGAGATCTACACCCCGGCGGGCGTCGACGGGTCCTCCGCACCCGTCAAGGGCGCCCCTACCTGCGGTTTCTTCTGAGTCGCGAGCCTCCGCACCCACCCACCGGCCCGGGGCCCCGCGCCCCGGGCCCGTCCCGAGGAGAACCGATGCATCACTCCGGCGAGGTCGCCGTCCAGCGGCGCGCGGGGTTCCCGGCGGTCGCGCACGGCAGCGCGCGCGTGGGCAACGCCGTACCGCCGCGCGCCGAGCAGTTCCTGCACGAACAGCCGATGATCGTGGTCGCCGCGATGTCCGACGACGCCGTGTGGACGACGATCCTCACGGGTCCGCCGGGATTCGTGCGGCACGTCGGCGACGCCGTCTTCCGCGTCGACGCCACGCTCCCGCCGGTCGACCCGCTGGCCGGGGCGTTCGGCACGCCACGACCGATCGGGATGCTCGCGATCGAGCCCGCCACCCGGCGCCGGATGCGGATCAACGGCACGGCCCGCGCCGACGGGACGGCGCTCGTCGTCGAGGCCGATCAGGTGCTGTCGAACTGCCCGAAGTACCTCACCGCGCGGCACGGGGAACCGGCCGAGCTCACGTCACCGGCCACCGTGGCCAGGACCGGAACCACCCTGAGCCCGGAGCAGGTCGCGTGGATCGGCTCGGCCGACACGTTCTTCGTCGGGACCCGCGCGCCCGGGCTCGGCGCCGATGCCTCGCACCGCGGGGGCGACCCCGGCTTCGTCGTCGCCACGCCCGGCCGGCTGACCTGGCCCGAGTACGTCGGCAACTCCATGTACATGACGCTCGGGAACCTCCAGCTCGACCCGCGGGCAGGGCTGCTGTTCGCCGACTGGGAGAACGGCCGCACCCTGCACCTGACCGGCACCGCCACCGTCGACTGGGACGAGGCGCGCGCGGCGCGCTTTCCCGGCGCAGAGCGCCTCGTGGACCTCCGGATCCAGCACGTCGTCGAGCTCGAGCACCGGTTCCCGCTGCGCTGGCGCCTCGACGGGCTGTCCCGCTACAACCCCAGGATCACGGACCGGCCCGGCGCACGCGCCACGGCCGGCGCGCCCGGCGCGGCCCGCACGGCCGAGGCGTGAACCTCACGCCTCCGGCAGGAAGACCCCGTAGACCGCGCCCCACCCGCCGAAGACGTCGTTCCCGCCGACGTCCCCGCCCCGCACCGCGGTCAGCGGCACGCGCCGCACCTCACCGGAAGCGGGTTCGTAGAACCGCAGCGTGTCGCCGTCGTGACCCACCAGGAGGACGTAGTGCCGCGGCAGGCGGGCCCGGCTCTGACCGGCCGAGGGACCGGCGAGGAACGGGACGAGCACGCCGCGGTCCACCGCCGCCACGGCCCGGTCGACGACGTCGAGGCGGTCCGGACCGAGCGGGCCGAGAGCCGAGTACACCGCCTCGACGGGCCGCCCGGTCACCCTCCGCACCTCGCGGACGTAGCCCCACGGCGCCGAGCCGAAGAACACGCCCGGCCAGAACGTCCAGCGGTTGGTGCGCCGCCGGACGGCGACCTGGACCGCGGCGAGGCGCCGGTCCGTCGGTCCGGACGCGCCGGCGCCGGCACGAGCACCCGCCGGCGCCCCGCCGTGCGTCGTCGTACCCCTCGTGCCGATGCGGGCACCCAAGAGGAACTCCGGGACGCGCCCCTCGATCCGTTCGCCCGTGGACAGGAACCACGCCAGCTCGGGTTCCCGCTGCGCCGCGAGCATCAGCAGCACCGCGGCCCCGCAGGTCGTCCCGGTCTTCTGCGAGACGAGCGCGCCGTCGGGCAGGCGCAGCGCCACCGCCGCGGCCCCGCGGGCGATCGCGGGCAGGCCGAGCCCGAGCACCCGCCGTACGTCCCGCTCCGGGAGCCGGCTCAGCCGGGCCGCGAGCGCCTCGTTCAGGCCCCACGGCTCCTGCCCCATCAGAGCGCTCCGGCCCGACGGGGCACCCGCCCGCGGCCGGGCACGAGGAAAATCGGCATGAGGGCAGTGTGGACCAGCTCGCCCGCCGGATCCAGCCCGCGGTAGTGAAGCGTTTGAGTCCCTTCTACTACGTCCGGTTTATCGATATATTCACCACGCCCTGCGGGCCCGGCCCGCGAAAACCGTCCCCGGCGACGCTGCCGGGGAACCTGAAGGGAGCGCACCGATGCACCATCCCACCCCGTCCCGAGGCCGGCGAGTCCTGCTCGCGGCGGCCGCCGCCCTGCTGGCGACCACGGGCCTGATAGCGCCCGCGTCCGCCGTCGCCGAGGCCCAGCTCTCCACGGCCACCACGGCGGCGACCCCTGGTTGCGGCAAGCCCGCGGGCCTGTCGACCGGCAACCACACCATCCAGAGCGGCGGGCGGTCCCGCACGTTCCAGCTCGACGTGCCCTCCGGCTACGACCAGAACAAGCCCTACCGGCTCGTCGTCGGCCTGCACTGGTGGCACGGCACGTCCTCCAACGTCGTGAGCGAGAACTACTACGGCCTGAAGCCGCTCTCGAACGGGAGCACGATCTTCGTGGCCCCGCAGGGCATCGACAACGCCTGGCCCAACTCCGGCGGCCAGGACGTCACGTTCGTCGACGACGTGCTGCGCACCGTCGAGAACGCGCTCTGCGTCGACACCACCCAGCGGTTCGCCACCGGCTTCAGCTACGGCGGCGGCATGAGCTACGCCCTGGCCTGCGCGCGCGCCGACGTGTTCCGCGCCGTCGCGGTCCTCAACGGCGCCCAGCTGTCCGGGTGCTCCGGCGGCACGCAGCCCGTCGCGTACCTCGGCTCGCACGGCGTCGTCGACGACGTCCTGAACATCTCGCAGGGCCGTGCCCTGCGCGACAAGTTCCTGCAGAACAACGGCTGCCAGGCCAAGAACGCGCAGGAGCCCGCACCGGGCAGCGGCCAGCACTACAAGACCGAGTACACCTGCCGCGACGGGTACCCCGTCACCTGGATCGCCACCGACAGCGGTCACCAGTGGCAGGCCAACGGGATCGGGATCCCGCGGTACGTCTGGGACTTCTTCACCTCCCTGCCGTCGACGACGACGCCGCCCACCTCCAGCCCGACGCCGTCGGTCAGCCCGACGCCCCCGGTGAGCCCGACGCCGACCGTCTCGCCGACCACGCCCGGCACCCCGACCCCCGCAGGCGCGTGCAGCGCGACGTACCGCACGGTGAACTCGTGGCAGGGCGGTTACCAGGGTGAGGTCACGGTGCAGGTCAGGTTCGCGACGTCGTCGTGGAGCGTCTCCTGGACCGGCGGGACCGTCAGCCAGGTGTGGAACGGTCGCATGACCACCGACGGCAACCTGATCACCGTGCGGAACGAGACCTGGAACGGACAGCTCCCGGCCGGCGGTTCGGCCACGTTCGGCATGATCGGCAGCGGGACGCCCCCGACGTCGTCCATGACGTGCATGAGGAGCTGAGCCGGGCTACTCGTCGAAGGTCGCGGTGCCGCCGGTGATCTCACGGTCCCCGAGCGGCGCCGCCGGCCTCGCGTTGTGGTCGTGGCCGGCCCCGGTGAGCGTGCCGAGCTGCTCCGCCGAGAGCGTGACGCGGTCCTCCAGCACGATCCAGTGCACGTCCTCCGAGCACGGAGGAGTCGTCAGGCTGCCGTCGTACACGTAGGCCGCGGAGCCCTCCGGGAGGAGGCCGGCCAGGTCGAGCTCGGCCTCCGGCCCGCCGTCGACCGCCTCGACGAACGGCCGCAGCGCGGGCGTCTCGGCGCCCTCGTCCCCCAGCAGGCCCAGCACGAGCAGCTCGCCGCGCTCGTTCGCGTGCACGAAGTGGAACTCGATGTCCGCCGGGTCCTTCTCGACCGTGTGCTCCGACGGCGTGTGGAAGTGCATCTGCACCAGCTCGTACTCCTCGCCGTCGTACCCGAGGCTCGTTCCCTCGCCCTCGTCGGCCGGGAGCTGGAAGGCATGACCGGTGTCCTCGACGACGCCCTCGACCTCGTCCACCTCGAACTCGACCCTCTCGCCCGTGGCCGGCACCCGGGCCGGCAGGTCCACCGGCGACTGGTGCGATCCGTCGGCGCACAGCGCGTACTCGTCCGACAGCTCGCCCCAGTGGGCGGGCCCGGTCTGCCCCTCGTAGGACCAGTGGGCCTCGTCGGCCGCCACGGGCGCCGCCGCGGTCTCCCCGGTGACCGGAACAGCGCTGTCGCCCGCGCCCGGCGCCGATCCTCCCGCCGCGCAGCCGGCGAGACCGACGACGACGACGGAGAGCGCGGCGAGACGAGGCACACGGTGCCGGACGAACGGACGCAGAGACATGGGTGATGCTCCCTTCCAGGAACGATCGAGGAATCGGCGGCAATGGTTGCCCGAGCCACCAAAGCATCATTCTTGCCCGCCGCGCAGCGGCCCGCAAACCTCCGTCCGCCCCTCGGGGCACCACCGTCGCGCCAGGTGAGCACGAGATTCCGGCAGGCTGCGCGGACTTCGCCGAAGTGCCGTGACATCCGGCCGGTCCGCGCGTCCACGGGACATGAACACGAACCTGACGGACTCCGCCCCCTGGGCCGCCCACCGCCCCGCCGACCTCTGGAGCGAGGCGGCGGTCGACGCCGCCCTCGACACGCTGCGCGACGCACTGCTGACCGCCTCGCGCCGCACGTCCGACGACGACGACATGCCCGGCGCCGACGCTCACCTGCGTTCCGCGCACGATCACGAAAACGCCTGACCACACCGGGCTCACGGCGCGCGGCCGGCCCGATTCACTGGTAATCCGGGAACGAAGAACCAGCAGCCGACACGTCACGACGGTCGGCCGGCCCCGGAGGAACCATGACCACCGTTCCCGAGCTGTCCCTGCCCGACGCCGACGTGCCGGCGGGACTGTGCTACGAGGTCCCGCTGGATCCCCGCCCGATCATCATCGAGAAGGCGCCCGAGCTGAAACCCGTGCTCGCGCGGACCAGCGCGGGCGGCTTCTTCGAGGCCGCCCGGGCGGGGCGCAGCGTCGGCGAGGCGCGGAACGCACTGCACCGGGCGGCCATCGCGTACGCGATGTCGGCCCGGCCCGTCGAGCGTGACGATCTCGCGTCGATGCTGACCGGCGCCGCCCAGGAATGGTCCGGCACCCTGGCCCGCACGGGGAATCGCCCGCCGGCCCCGGCCCCGGACCCGCGCCTGACGACGTCGCTCGCCCTCCTGGAACGGATCGCCGCCGTCACCGAGGACGTCCTGCGCACCCGGCGCACCACCCTGCTCAAGCCGCTGCTCGCGGACATCCACGACATCCTCCCGCGGAACTGACCCGTCGCGACGCCGCTCGCCCGTACTACGTTCCCGCGACCAGGTCCTCGAGGGTGCCGTCGACCACGTTCATGTCCACGTACGGTTCGACGCCGGGGTCCTTCCCCACGCCGTCCAGCCGGTCCCGGTCGGAGTACTGCCAGATCGTCCAGGCGCGCCCGTCGGAGAGCCGCGGCTCCCACGCGATCGAGCGGATCCAGACGGGGTTGCGCGGGTACCGCCCGGTCAGGTACTTGTCGTACGCCTGGGAGGTCGTGTAGATGATCGCGGGCTTCCCGTAGTGCTCCTCGATCGCGGCCAGCAGCGGGTCGAGGATCGCGCGCACGTCGTCCGCGGGCGGCAGGGCGTGCCCGCCGTACGGCTCCAGGTCGACGACGGGCGGTAGCGCGCCTTCCGCCGCGGGCACCTCGGCCATGAGGTTCGCCGCCTGGTCCGCGCCAGGGCTCTCGAAGCTCATGAAGTGGTACGCCCCGACGGTCAGCCCCGCCTCACGAGCGCCACGCCAGTTCTCCGCGAACCGCTCGTCGACGTGACCCGACCCCTCGGTCGCCTTGACGTACGCGAAGTCGATCTCCTGTTCCGCGACGGCCCGCCAGTCGACGGTGCCGTTGTGGTGCGACACGTCGATCCCGCGCACGTCGTAGGCGGCGGTCAGCACCCGGTTGGGCCAGAGGACGCCGTTGAGCACGAGGGCCGCGAGGACGACGGCCGAGGCCAGGAGCACGAGCAGGCCGACGGCCGGCCGGCGCCGGCGTCGGACACGAGCGGCGGACGGCGATGTTCCCGGCTCCTCACGCATGCCGGAAACCTACCTCGGCGACACGCCGAGAGCTGATAAATCTTCGCAATCGCCACGTCGTCGACCCATGATCGATTTAGCCGTCACGACCTGCGGATCGACCACGGGTACAAAAGTTCCGCGAACGATCTTGTCAAGATATTCTGCGTCACCTGTTATCTGATCGAGACAAAGGTGGATGTCGTCGCTTAGCGTCGTTCTCGTTGCGTCACCCAAGGCGCAGCCCCGGAGGCCGCACGGCACCATCTCGTGGCCGCCGGGACCACAAGTGCGATTCGGAGAACCACTGGTGAGTACCAACGTCCGGCGCGGTCGACACCGCGCCGACCACGCTCCCCACACCCCCCTGACTGCACTGTCGAAGTCCGCCGCGCGCCACGCCCGCAAGGGCGCCCTGGTCGCGGCGGCATCGGGGATCATCGCGACGACGCTGTCGAGCACAGCCTCGGCCACCCCCGACAACGCTCGCCACACCCACGTCACGGAGCTCGACCGCGAGCACCTCCAGGAGGTACGGCAGGAAAGCCTCGGGCGCGTCTCGCGGGACGGCGTCAGGACGGCGCCGGCGGTGCGGGTGGCGCCGGACGCACAGCTCGAGGTCGCCACGGCGGCGATCAAGGTCAAGCCGGCGCCGGAGCCGGAACCCGAGCCCGTCGTGGTGGCGGAGGCCGCCGTCACGACGCAGGCCGTCGCCGAGGAGGCCCCGGCCGCGGAGCCCGCCGCGGCCCCGGTCTCGGACGGTTCGATCGGCGCGCAGGCCGTCGCGATCGCGCTGCAGCACGTCGGCACGCCGTACGCCTGGGGCGGGGCGTCGCCCGGCGGCTTCGACTGCTCCGGCCTGGTGGTGTACGCCTTCGGGCAGCTGGGCGTCTCGCTGCCCCACTCGTCGTCGTCCCTGCTCTCCGCGGGCACGCAGGTGTCGGCCGCCGAGGCGCGGCCGGGCGACATCGTCTGGACGCCGGGACACGTCGCCATCTACGCCGGCAACGGCATGGTGGTCGAGGCGATCAGCTACGGCACCCCGCTGAGCTACCGCGCCATGTGGCAGGACAACCCGACGTTCATCCGGGTCGCCTGACGAGCCACCGACAGACTCCTTTCGCCGGGGCGGCGCGATGCGCTGCGGTTCGCGCCCGCCCCGGCGACGGGCCTCACGGCCCGGCGAACTCGCCGCGGAGGGCGTCGAACGCCTCGTCGTCGTCCTCGTCCCGGGAGAACCAGGTCAGGCGCAGCCCGGCGACGGCCACGCCGATCAGCAGTCCCACGACCCACCCCTCCAGGTGGTGCCCGTCCGTGGAGAGCGTGGTCTCCACGAGCGGCCCCCAGGCCGCGTCGAGCACGGCCGGGACCGCCAGCGGCGCCGCGCCCGGCGCGAAGTACCCGCCGACGGCGTCCAGCACCGGGCCCGCCGCCTGGAGCACCCAGACGAGCCCCGCCGCCGGTAGCCAGCCGAGCATCTGCAGCGGATTGCGGTCCACGCCCAGCCCGAGCGCGATCCCCAGCACGATCGCGAAGATCCACCAGGTCCCCTGCGGCACCGCGGAATGACCGGGCACGAGCCCCCACACCCAGCCGTCCGCCAGGACGACGGGCAGGGCGAGGGCGAGGGCCCGCAGCGGCGCGGGCGCCAGGGCGGCGAGCAGCCCGAGGAACAGGCCCAGGAGGGTGCCGCCCGCGGTGACGGCCAGGAGGGCGTTGGCCTTGGCGTCGTCGGCCCCCTCGGCGCTGAGGACCTGCCACCAGGCGACGGCCCCGACCCCGGCCGCCGTGAGCGCCGTCCCGACGACGGCGGCGACGGCGCCGCTCGCCCGGTACCGCGCCAGGCGCGTGCTGCCGCCGGCGAGGGCGCCGCCGATGACGCTCGTCGTCACCAGGACGGCGACGGCGTCGGGCGCGGCCAGCGGCAACGGGGTGAAGCCGTCGATCTCCTCGAGGGAGGCGGGCTCCAGGCCGACGGCCTGGTAGATCTCGTGGAGCAGCCAGGGCAGGAACCCGGCCGCCCACCAGAGCAGGCCACCGATCGGCAGCAGCCACCATCCCGAGATCCTCCCGGGTCGTTCGTCGGCGTCGTCGAGGTAGTCGTCGGTGTCGTGTGCTGTGGTGTCCGTCACGCCGTCGGCCATGCGGCGGAGGGTATCGGAAGCCGCGCGGCAGGCGTCTCCACGAATGCCCGATCCTTCGGCAAAATCGGCCAACTGCCGCCGATTTCACGCGGTGCGTGACACGTTCGTGACTTTTTCGTCGAAGGTGTGTACCTTGAGTCTCGCTCCACCGGAATCGGTGGAGTCACGAGGCGGACGCCGAGCCCTGCCACCGCATCGTGACCCAGGATGACCATGGCAGGGACGGGGGAACCATCTCCGGACGGCGGGCCAGCGGAGCCAGGAGGTTTCGAGGGGCCGGCGTTCTTGGGGTGAAGCCGGGCGGACCCCCCAAGTCCGCGTGGCCGGGTGCCAGCATCTCCCACCCGAACCCGACAGCTCACCTCGTAGGCGCTACAGGAGAACACGGTGCCCAACGCCACCCAGCGCGGTCGCCATCGCGCGGACCGCAAGGCCACAACCCCCATAACGATCATCGCCCGCACGGCGTCCGAGAACGCCGGTGTCGTCGCTCGCCGCGGCGCGCTGGCTGTCGCCGCAGGCGGTGTCCTGGTCTCGACGTTCGCGACGACGTCGCACGCGGCCCCCGCCGCCGACGCCAGGACGACGACGGCGAAGCTCGACGGGCTCAACCTCGACGCGCTAAAGGAGTCGGCCGGTCAGGCCGTCAGCTCGGCGAAGGCCGTCACGGTCAGCACCGACACGAAGCTCGACGTCGAGGGCGCCACCATCACGGCCGAGGGCGCCACCCAGGTCGAGGGCGTCGTCGAGGTGACGCCGGCTCCGGAGCCGCCGCCCACGCCGCTGAACGTCCAGGTCACCAACACGGCCTACAGCTACCTGTCGGGCGCCTACGTCTGGGGCGGCTCGACCCCCGGCGCGTTCGACTGCTCCGGCTTCATCCAGTACGTCTACGGCCTGTACGGCATCGACCTGCCGCACTCGTCCTCCGCGATGCTCAGCTCCGGCTACCAGGTCTACGACCCCCAGCCCGGTGACATCGTCTGGTCCCCCGGTCACGTGGCCCTGTACGCGGGCGACGGCATGATCATGGAGTGGTACCAGGAGGGCCTGCCCGGCCGGTACACCGAGATGTGGCAGGACAACCCGGTCTTCATCCGCGTCGTCTGACGCCTGGGGCCGGGTTTTCGCACGTATGACGAGCGCCGCGGCGCCGTCGGCAGGGTTGCCGACGGCGCCGCGGCGCTCTGACGTTGTTCCCGGCCGTCAGGCCGAGCGACGCTTGTTGAAGATCAACTCGAAGATCCCGATGACGATGACCGCACCGATGATCGAGAAGAGCCAGGCCTGCCACGACCAGAACTCGTTCATGTCGATGCCGAAGATCAGGTTGCTCAGCCAGCCGCCGAGCACGGCGCCGACCACGCCGAGCAGCAGCGTCAGCCAGAAGCCGCCCTTCTGCTTGCCCGGCAGGATGATGCGGGCGATGACACCCGCCAGCAGCCCGAGGATCAGGAAGAGGATGAAGTTCATGGTGGTATCCCTCCAGTGAGTTGTGTTGCGGCACCTACCATGGCAGAAAACTGCCGGTTTCGCCCACTGTATGCGGCGATTCCTTACATCGTTGGCGAAATCCCTATGAGGTTGATGCCGGACATTGGCGTGTCGGTAGGCTCCCTTGTCGGCGTGTTGCCAGCACTACGATCATGAACGGAGAACACGGGTGAAGCACGTGGAAGCGGCGAGGCTGCGGGTCAAGGCAGTCGTCGAAGCGAAGTGGTTCACGACGACCGTCCTCGTGGTGATCATCTCGAACGCCCTGATCCTGGGCGTCGAGGCGCAGCTCGACGGGGGTCCCGTCGAAGAAGTTCTCCGTCAGGTCGACCACGTGATGCTGTGGATCTTCGTCCTCGAGCTGGCCGCACGGATGTTCGCGCTCGGACGGCGGTTCTTCCGCGACCCGTGGAGCTGGTTCGACCTGGTCGTCGTCGGGATCGCGCTGATCCCGGCGTCCGGATCCCTGGGGGCCCTCCGCGCCCTGCGGATCCTGCGGGCCCTGCGGGTGATCGACGCCGTGCCGTCGATGAAGCGGGTCGTGAGCGGGCTGGTCGCCGCGATCCCCGGCCTCGGGTCGGTGGGCGCACTGCTCGTGCTCGTGATGTACGTGTCGGCGGTCATCGCCACCGAGCTGTTCAAGACCGCGGCCCCGGAGTACTTCGGGGACCTGGGAACCACGGCCTTCAGCCTCTTCCAGGTGATGACCGGCGAGGCGTGGCCGGACATGGCCGCCACGGTGCGGGAGACGGTCCCCGGCGCGTGGATCTTCTTCGTGCTCTTCATCCTCATCGTCAGCTTCGCCGTGCTGAACCTCTTCATCGCCGTGATCGTCAGCGGGATGGAGAGCATCGAGGCCGACATCCAGGTGCTCGACAAGGAGCAGGACGAGGCGGAGGCGGAGATCCTCACCGAGCTCCGCGCCATCCGCGCCGAACTCGCCGAGCTCCGCGCCCGGGAGAGCACCAACGCGGCATAGCTCCGGCACGGGCACCGGCTCGACCTGCCCCCAGCGCAGTTCGAACCGGCGCCCGGCCGGAAGAAGCGGGACCCGGCACGGTCGACCTGCCCCCAGAGCAGTCCGTCCGGCGCCGGCTCCCTTCGACCCACCCGGATCGGGCCGCCCCCAGCGCGGCCCGGACTCGTGTGCGTCGATGGGATGACGTCTGACGCACGAGGATGTCACGGCACACTCGCCGGAAACGGGTGTGACTCACGTCACACCATGGGTTCATCGGCTCAACAGGCGGGATCGCCCGGCGTCGGGCAAAATTTGCGGGCAGAACCATCGCAAATCCGGCACCACGCCTGGCGCGCCGACCTGAAGATCACCCTGACGGAGGGGCTGGAATGCCGTGACATCGGATCCCCTCGCGCGTCAGGCGGACATGACGAGCACCGAACACACCGAGCTCATCCGGCTCGGTGCGCAGTACCTGCGCGCCTACTCGGACGGCGACGCGGTCAGCCTGTACCGGCTGGCCGACACCTGGGGGGCCTCCGATCTGTGTGCGGCCGCCTGCGAGGTCGCCCTCGCGGTCATCAACGCCACCACCGGGCCGCGGGGTGTCGAGGCCGTGTACGAGGCGTTCCATCGTCCGTGATACGGCGCCGGACGCGCGTTTCCGGCGGATCCTGCCTGGAGATTTGCCATCACCCGCGAGACGGATGGGACCATGGGCGAGCGTGTCCGAGTCCAGCGGTCCGCACGACGAAGGGGGGAGCATCCGTGACCACCACCGACACCACGATCAAGGACTGGGTCGTCCACCAGCCGAACGTCGTGCGCTCCGTCGCCGCCCGGATCTCGGGCATCGACGCCGAGGAGGCCGCCAGCCGCGCCCTCGAGAAGATGATCCGGATCGTCAACGGCGGCGGGACGATCGAGAACCCGCCCGCGTACTGGCGCCGCGCGGCCCTCAACGAGGGCATCTCCATGACACGGGAGGCAGGACGCGCCGTCGTCGTCGAGGACGGGACGCTCGACGCGCTCGCGCCGGCGGACGACGGCGCGGATCGCGCCGTCGAGCGCGAGGCCGACGTCACGCTGCTGCGGGACGCGCTCGAGAAGCTCAAGAACGACGAGCGCCAGCTCCTGTTCGACCGGCACGTGCACGACAAGGCCGTCAACGCCATCGCGGACGACCTCGGGATGCGGCCGCACGCCGTGACGATGCGGCTGCGCCGCGCCGAGGAGAAGCTCGCCGGGGCGTTCGCCGCGGCGCACGCGCAGCAGGTCGAAGCGCCGGAGTGCCGCCGGACCCGCGCGGCCATGCACGACTACCTCAAGGCCCGGCTGCTTCCCCGGCGCCGGAAGAACTTCGAGCTCCACCTGGACGCCTGCGCGGCGTGCACGCTCGCGTTCGTGGACGTCCGGGAGGTCTCCTGGATGCTCCGCGAGTTCGGCGACAAGCTGTACGTCTTCTTCTACGGCGGCGCCACCGTCGGCACCGCGGCCGCGGTCGCCCGCGCGGCGAAGCCGAAGGACAACACGCCCGGCAAGCAGGCGGCGATCGCCGCGAGCATCCTCGCGGCCCTCGCGCTCGCCGGTGGTGCCGCGGCCTACCTGGCCACGGAGCCGGACCGGCCGGCCAAGGCGTCTCCCGAGGTGGAGACGCCGGCCGAGCCTGCGCCGGAAGCTCCCGCGGCCCCGCCGCCCGCGGACGCACCGCCCGCAGCCGAACCGCCGGCCGCGGAGCCCCCGGCACCGGAGCCTCCGGCGGAGGACGTGCCGCCGGTCGTCCCGCCCGCCGAGCCACAGCCTCGTGACGAGCCGGCCCCGCCCGCGGCCCGGTCCCCGGAGGACGCCCCGGCGCCGGAGCCCGCCCCCTCGCCGCAGCCCACCCCGGAACCAGCTCCTGAACCCGAGCCGGAACCGGAACCGGAGCCCGAGCTGTCGCCCGAACCCTCCGGCCCGGGCAACGGACAAGGCAACGGTCAGGGCAACGGGAACGGCCAGGGGAACGGGAACGGCAACGGCAAGGGCCAGGGCGACGACAACAGCAACACCGGGAACGGCCAGGACAAGGACGAGGGCGAACCCGCTACCCCGGCGAACCCCGTCGACGAGATCCCGGGCGGGATCGCCGGCCTGCTCGGCGGGCAGTCGCTGCCGGGCGGTCTCGGCGACCTCGTCGGCGGCGCCCGGCCCTCCGGCGGACCGGGCGACGTGATCGGCGGCGGCACGCCGGCCCCGGCGCCGTCGGCCCCTGCCCCGAGGCCGACCCCGCCGGCCGGCGGTACCACCCCGGGTCTGACGGACCCGGCCCAGAGCCTGACCGGTGCGGCGGACGCCGGCACCCAGGCGGTCGAGGACACGATCAGCGCCGTCACCGGGCTCTTCGGGGGCTGACGACCTCCGTTCCCCACCTCGCCGAGGCAGTGCGTCCCCCGCCGGACGCGCTGCCTCGGCGCTTCTGTTTGTGCATTCGCACAGGTCAACTGGGCAGATGCCCAGCGATCGCGACGATATTCCGGTCGTCGCTTCCATGCGCAGACATTCAGGTGCCACCATGTGCCATGGCGTCCTGCTGCCGGCCGGCGGCACGGCGCTGCGGCGGATTCGGAGGACGAAGTTGCAGACGCGCGCCAGCACCGATCTGAGTGAATGGGCTGCCCACCGCCGCGCGGTGATCTTCGCGGTCGCTCGGCAGGTGCCGGCCGCCGACCCGGTGCTGGCCACGAGGCGGGGCCTCGAGCAGCTCTGCCACGAGATCGCCGTGCACGGCGTCGTCGACCGCCCGGTGGACTACTGGCACCACGCCTCCGTCGACGTGGCACGGGCGTCGGTCGAGGCGCCGCTGGGGGCGCCGATGACCGCCGTCGAACACCGGCGGGCCGGGCAGCCGGTGCTGGTCGCCGCGCCGTCGGCCGAGGCCGCGGCACCACTTGAGATGCCGCCGTCGATCCGTCCGGCGCGGCCCGTCGGCGCCGCCGGGCGCGGCCCGGCGCGCGGGGCCGCGGAGGTGCCGGTGTCCGACGCCGCCGAGTGCCGGACCACCCGCGGCGCGATCCACGACTACATCCGCAACCGCCTCCTGCCGAGCCGCCGCAAGGAGCTCGAGAACCACCTGATCGACTGCGCGGAGTGCACGCGCGCGTTCGTCGACGTCCGGGAGTCGTTCTGGCTGCTGCGGGCGGCCTCGCCGGTGCTCGTGGTGGGGACGCTCCGCGCGCCCGGGGCCGTTCCGGGTGCCGCGGGCCGCGCCGCCGTCACGCCCGGGTCAGGTGGATGAGCACCTCGTAGTGCCGCGTCTGCGGGAACATGTCGAGCAGGACCCCCCTGACGGGGCGTAGTCCGGGCATGTGGGCCAGATCCGCGGCGAGGGTGGTCGCGTTGCAGCTCGAGTACAGGACGTGCCGCGCCTCGGACGCGTCCAGCGCGCGGGCGAGCTCCGGCCCGATGCCGCGCCGCGGTGGGTTCACGACCACCATCTCCGGCGCGGATTCCGCCAGGCGTCCGACGACGGCGCCCGCGTCCCCCGCCTCGAAGGTCACGCCGGTCAGCCCGAGTCCGGCGGCCGTGGCCGACGCCGCGGCGACCGCCTCGGCGCTCAGCTCGATCCCCGCCACGGCCCGGCCCGGCGCCGCGCAGTGGAGGGCGAACCCCCCGACGCCGCAGTACAGGTCCCAGAGGCCGGCGGGCGAGACGTCGTCGACCCACTCGCGCGCCTGCCGGTAGAGCGCCGCCGCGACCCGGGTGTTCGTCTGGAAGAAGCTCTGCGGGCGGAGCTGGAGCGGGACGCCGCCCACTCGCATGGTCAGGGCCTCGCGTTCGGTCAGCACGATCTCGCGGTCACCCTCGAGAACGGCCGCGTGGGCGGGCTGCACGTTGACCGTGACGACCACCAGGCCAGGGAGGGCCGCGCGGAGCCAGGGCAGGTGCTTGCGGATCCGGGCCACGGCCTCGGTGGAGCGCATGACGAAACGGACCATGAACTCGTCGTCGGGGGAGATGGTGACCAGGACGTACTTGAGCTCGCCGCGCGCGGGGGCGTTCCGGGGCGCCGTCACCTGGTACGGCTCCAGGCGGGCGCGGGTCACGAACTCCGTGAGCGGGGCGAACACCGCCTGGAGCGCGGGCGGGTAGAGCCCGCAGTCGGTGAGGTCGACGCCGCGCCCGGCGGGGTCGAGGATGCCGAGCACCGGCGCGTCGATCGTGCCGCTGACCACCATCTTCGCCTTGTTGCGGAACCCGGACTCGGGGCCGGTCACCGGCGGCAGCCACTCGATCCCCGGGGCGTCCAGCAGCCGCGCCACCTGCTCCTGCTTGTCCGCGACCTGGGTCGCGTACGGCGTCTCCAGCAGGGCGCACGAACGGCAGCGACCGGCCTCGTAATGGGAACACTGCACACGCCATTGTCCCCCGGGCGACCCCGGCGCCCCGCGGGCGCCCGGACCGGCCCGGCGGTCCTGTGACCCGGCAGGCCACGGGCCGACCCGGCCGGTCCCGTGACCCGGCAGGCCACGGGCCGGCGCCGTCAGCTCGTCCCGTACTCCCAGTGCCACGGCTCCTCGCGGCCGTTGCCCTGGCGGGCCCAGGGCGGGTTGTCCCAGCCGTACGCGGGCGCGTGCGCGCGGAGCCACTCGTGGTACTCGCCGCCGAAGCCCCAGCCCGCGTCGTCCTGCAGGTCGACCGCCTCGCCCCAGCCGTGGTTGGACGTGCCCGGCTCGGCGGCCTGCCCGGCGCCGTACACGGCCATCGCCCACAGCTGCAGGTCGTAGGCGCGGTAGCCGTACTCCGCGTACAGCGGCACACCGAACTCCTGCTCGAACTCGGCGCCGAGCCGCCGCCACGCCTCGGCGGCGTCGCACCGCAGGTACTGCCGCAGGCCCTCGGGGCTGTGGCTCGCCAGGCACAGCTCGGCACGCGAGAGGCGCCCGTTGGTCCCGTCCGCCCCGGCGTCCCGGGCCCGCCACGAGGCCTCCTCCAGCGCGGCGAACGCGGCGTCGAGCCGCCGTGCCGCTCCGGCGACGACACCGAGCTCGCCCGATCCGGCGACCGCCTCGCCGTCCGCGAGCGCCTCCTGGGCCTCGCCGAGCCGGGCCCGGAGGCGCGACACGAGGTCGCCGGGGACTCCCGCCTGCTCGGCCCAGTCGATGGTGAACCCGGCGTCCTCGACGAGCGGCGGGAGGTCGGTGACCGCCTGGCGGAGGGCGTCCCGCGCCTCGGGGAGCGTGCCCGGCGGGGCGGGCTCGTGCCGGGACGCCGGCTCCCGCCCGGCCCTGGCCGCCTGCTGTCGCTCGCGTTCCCGCCTCGCCTCCTGGGCCTGGCGGAACTCCTGCTGGGACTTCTCGGCCGCGGCGATGTTCCTGGCGAGCTCGCCCGACATCCACGTGAGCTCGCCGGTCCAGTCCCGGGCCGCGGACCGGGCGTCCGCGAGGGCTGCCGGGCCGGCGTCGGCGGGCGGCACCCGGGGGGCCTCGGCCCTGCGGTGCGATTCCGCGGTGGACAGCGCCTCCTGGAGCGCCTGCATGACGCCGCGCTCGGCGGTGCGGCCCGCGCGCGTGACGTCCCGTGCCTCGGCGATGCGCTCGCCCAGGTCGGCGCGTGCGGCGTGGCCCTCGTCGACGAGCCGGACCACGGAGGCCCGGGCGTCCTGGAGCTCTGCCGCGGCGACCTCCCCGGCGGCCACCTCGCGGCTCTCCTGCACGCTCCAGGCGACGCCGACGATCGCCGCGGGCAGCGCGAGAGCGGCGGCGACGATCAGGGCGGTGCGACGTCGGAGCACGCTTGGCAGTATTGCAGAGCGGCCGCCGCGGGGTACCGGGAGGCGACGTCTGCGGGGCGGTTCACGACAGGCAGGCCTTGAGCGCGGGGGCGAGGTCCCCGGGCCCGACGACGGTGACCTGCTCCAGGCCCAGCCATGCGGCCAGCCCGCGGAGTTCCCGGGCGAGTGCCTCCGCGGTGCCCGGCTGTTCCCCGGCGGGGAGCCAGGGCTCGGCGTGCACGGCCTGGACCAGCAGCGTTCCGGCGGGCCGGTCCGCCTTGAGGTCGGCACGCGCGGTGATGTGCTCGCCCTGCAGGAACGGCAGCACGTAGTAGCCGTGGACGCGCTTGTGCCTCGGGACGTAGATCTCGATGCGGTAGTGGACGTCGAAGAGCGCGTCCAGCCGGTTCCGTTCGAAGACGACCGGGTCGAACGGACTGAGCAGGGCATGGGCCTCCGCGCGGCGCGGGATGGTGGCGTCGCGGTGGAGGTACCACTCCCCGGGGGCGTCCCGGACGGTGACGGGGCGCAGCGTGCCCTCGTCGACCAGGTCGGCTACGGCCTGCCTCGCCAGTTCCCGGGTGCCGCCCCTGCCGATGCGGAAGTAGTCGTTCAGGTCGCGTTGCGTGGCCACGCCGTGCGCCCGGGCGGCGATCTCGATCAGGCCGCGGACGGCCGCGGCGTCGTCCGGCTCCCCGGCGGCGAGGATCTGCCGCGGGACGACACGTTCGGTGAGGTCGTACCGGCGCTGGAACGCGGAGTCGCGTGCCGCGGCGGCGATCTCCCCGGTGAAGAACAGCAGTTCCAGGCAGCGTCGCGCGACGGACCAGTTCCACCCCCAGTTGTCCTTCGGGGGACGCGCCGGGCCGCCGCCGGCCTCCATGATCGTGTGCACCTGCGCGGCGGTCACGGGTCCGGATGCCGCGACGATCTGCCGGACGACGTCGAGCTCCGCCGGGTGATCGTGGGCGGTCCGGGCGATCGATCCCCAGGCGTGATCGCGGTACTCACGCCGCCGCCACCCGAGCAGCGGCCAGGTGGACACGGGAACGTACGAGGCCTCGTGAGCCCAGGTCTCCACGATCCGCCGCGGCGCACGCGAGGCGAGGCGCACGAGCTGCCCGACGTCGTACGCGCCGAGCCGCGAGTACAGCGGCATCAGGTGCGCCCGCGCCAGGACGTTCACGGAGTCGATCTGCAGCACCCCGAGCCGCTGCAGCGCACCGTGCACCTGCCTGGTCGTCGGCCCGGCGCCGTCCTCGCCGGCGACCCGCGGCCGGGCCAGCCCCTGCGCGGCCAGCGCCACCCGCCGCGCCTGCGATCTGCTCAGAGAGTCTCGTGCCATGGCCCCTAGCATCACACCGGCCACTGACATCGAGTACTGACATCGACGTGGATTCGGCGGACGCTGGGGCTCGAGACACGCCTTGAGCTGCGGATTGTGGATAACTTCGGCCCGCTGTCAGCCACCCGGTGCACAGTTGTGGCATGACCGAGTTGATCTCACCGCAGCCACTGTCCGGCGCCCGCTGCTTCGGCGACGGCACCCCGCTCTACGAGCAGTACCACGACACCGAGTGGGGCCTGCCCGTGCACGGCGAGTCCGCGCTCTACGAACGCATCACCCTCGAGGGCTTCCAGTCGGGCCTCTCGTGGATCACGGTGCTGCGCAAACGCCCCGCCTTCCGCGAGGTGTTCAAGGACTTCGACCCGGAGGCGGTCGCCGCGTTCACGGACGACGACGTCGAACGGCTCCTCGAGGACGCCCGCATCATCCGCAACCGCAGCAAGATCGAGGCGACGGTCGGCAACGCCCGCGCCCTCGTCGCGCTGCACGAGTCCGGGCGCAGCCTCGACGAGCTGTTCTGGTCCTTCGCCCCGGACCCGTCCCAGCGCGTCGCCCGCCCGGCGGTCTGGTCGGACGTGCCGGCACACACCCCGGAGTCGAAGGCCCTGAGCAAGGCCCTGAAGAAGGCCGGCTTCCGCTTCGTCGGCCCGACGACGATGTACGCCGCCATGCAGGCCTGCGGCGTCGTCGACGATCACCTGGCCGGCTGCCCGTCCGTCAGTCAGCGCGCTCCTGGCCGCTCAGCTTCTGGATCGACGTCATGACCTCGTCGGTCAGCTGGCGGCGGGCCATCGCCGGCTTCGAGCCCGCCTCGATCTGACGGGACGGATCGATAGGAGCACCGAAATGCATCTCGATCCGCCCGAGCCGCGGCAGCTTGCCGATCGGCTTGACCTTGTCGGTCCCGATCAGGCCGACGGGCACCACCTTCGCCCGGCCCTGCAGCGCGAGCCACGCGGCGCCGGTGTGGCCCCGGTGCAGCTTGCCGTCCCGGGACCGCGTCCCCTCCGGGTAGATCCCGAACGCCCCGCCCCGCTCCAGCACCGCGAGCGCGTCCTCCAGCGACCGCTGCCCGGCACGCGGGTCGTTGCGGTCCACCGGGATGTCCCCCATCGTGGTGAAGAACCACCGCGACAGCGCGCCCTTGATACCGCGCCCGGTCCAGTACTCCTTCTTGGCCAGGAACGTCACGTGCCGGGGCACGATGATCGGGATGAGGATCGAGTCGATGAACGACAGGTGGTTGCTCGCGATGATCACCGGGCCCTGGCGCGGGATGTTCTCGGCGCCCGTGACCCGCGGCCGCAGGAGCGCGAAGATCAGGAGCGAGAGGATGAGCTTGAGTACCCGGTAGGTCACCCGCACATTGTGCCCTGGCACACCGCCCCCGAGGGGAATCCGACCAAACCGCCGGATGTGATCAACACGACGTCAGCGCGCGGTCACCAGGTAGTCGTCGGCGTCGTCGTCCCAGGTCAGGTCGATCGCCCCCGCCGTCTGCGCGGCCTTGGCGAACTGCAGGAACCCGCGGTACCCGAGCGCCTTCTCCGAGAAGTCCGGCCGCTCCTTGCGCACCCGGTTCTTCAGCCCCGACAGCACGGCGTTCCCGCCCGACCCCTGCACCACCGCACGCAGCAGCGCGAACGCGGAGTCCGCGTTGCCCGCCTCGGGCAGGGAGACCTCCGGGTCGCCCTTCGACGGGCCGTCCGACAGCACGACGAACCCGCGCTCCGCCAGGAACCGCAGGAACTCGCCGAACGTCCGGAACCCGTAGTCGGACTCGCTGAACGTCGGGTCCTTGCGCACCAGCGTCCGCTTCAGCATGGACGCGGTCACCGACCCCTCGGCGGACGCCTGCATGTCCTTGAGCGTCTGCGCGACCCGTACCTCCATGGTCGGCGACTCGCCGCCCGGCTCGTCGGCCTCGTCGTCCTGGACGTCGTCGTGCACGCCGACGTCGGCCGGCTCGGGCGTCGCCTTCGGCTTCCGGCGCCGGCCCGACGACGACGCCGCCCGGCCCTTGGCACCCGTCTCGTCCTTCGCGGCGGGTTCCTCCGGGGCCACCGGCTCCGCGGCCTCGGCCTCGGGGGCCTTCTCCGCGAGTTCCTCGCTCGGCACGGCCCTGGCGCGCGCGCCGGCCGCCGTCCCGGCCCGGCGTCGTCCGCGGGACTTCGGCGCCGGGGCCGGGGCCTCGTCCGGCACGTCCACGCCTTCCAGGCGGTCGTAGAAGAGGAACTCGTCGCAGGCGGCGGGCAGCAGGCGCGACGTCGACAGCTCCACGCCGACGCCGATCACCCGCTTGTTCAGCTCCCGCAGCTTGTGCACGAGCGGCGAGAAGTCGCTGTCCCCGGTGCACATCACGAACGTGGAGATGTAGTCGCGCTCGAAGGCCATCTCGATGACGTCGACGACCATCTTGATGTCGGCGGCGTTCTTCCGGGAGGCCCCCATCCGCTGCGGCATCTCGATCAGCTCGACCTGGTGCCGCGTCAGCGCGCGGCGGTCCTCGTCGAAGTACGACCAGTCCGCGTACGCGCGGCGCACCACGACCCTGCCGCGCACCGCGAGGGCGTCGGCGATGGGCCCGAAGTCGAACTGCATGCCGCCCAGGTGCTCCCGGGCACCGAGCGCAAGGTTCTCGTAGTCGATGAAGACGGCGAGGCGCTCTTCGTTGTCCATGCCTGCCACCCTACGCGCCGTCTCGGCACGTGAGCACGACAACGATCCGGTCGTGGACATGTGTGACGATACTTGCCGTCCATCAAGAGCGGTCGAGAGTCCTGGCTCGTCGACACCGCAGCAACCTGCCGGCCTCCGGGCGCGGGCAAGGTGCTAACGCCAGGCCCGATGGGAGCATCATTTTCATGGCAGTCGAGACGCCGCACCCGAGCCGCCCGACGATCTCCTTCGAGCTCATGCCGCCGCGCCGTCCCGACGCCGCGCCGAAGTTCTGGGAGACCGCGCAGCGGCTCGTCGCGACACGTCCCGACTTCATCTCCGTCACCTACGGCGCGGGCGGCGGCGACCGCGCCACCGCGCGCAACGTCGTGAGCAAGCTGCTGCAGGGCACGCCCGTCCTGCCGGTGGCCCACCTGACCTGCGTCGGCGCGTCCCGCGAGGACGTGTCGGAGGTGATCGACGACTTCTTCGAGGCCGGGGTCCGCACGTTCCTCGCCCTGCGCGGCGACCCGCCGAAGGACCAGCCGGACTGGCGCCCGGCCGCCGACGGCGTGCACTCCAGCACCGAGCTGGTCCGCCTGCTGCGCGACCTCGACGCCCGGCGCTGCGCCGCCAGCCCCGCGAACGCGCTGCGGGGCGCGGCCAAGCCGCTCACCATCGCCGTCGCCACGTTCCCGGACGGGAACCCCGGCGCCGGCACGACCCGCGAGCAGGAGGTGGCCCGCCTGCTGGAGAAGCAGGAGGCAGGCGCCTCCTTCGCGATCACCCAGCTGTTCTACGAGCCCGATTCGTACACGGGGTTCACGACGGCGGCCCGGAAGGCCGGGGTCACGATCCCGATCCTGGCCGGCATCCTCCCCGCCACGGAGCCGCGCCGCCTGCGCCGGGTGCACGAGCTGACCGGCGTCGTCCCGCCGCCGGGCCTGCTCGCGGAGCTCGACGGCCTGCAGCTCGACGACGGCTCACCCGACGTCGAGGCCCAGCACGAGCGCGGCATCGAGTACACGGTGCGGCTCGCCCGGGCCGTCCTCGACGCGGGCACGCCCGGCATCCACGTGTACACGTTCAACAAGCACCGTCCGGCGCTGGACCTGCTGTCCGCCGCCGGACTCACGACAACCCCGGCCTGAGCCGGGGTCCGGAGGGCCCGCACGACGACGTCCGCCGGGCGGCCCTCACGCCTCCTCCCGGAGGCATGTTCACCCATCCAGAGCGGCCGAGAGACCTGGCTCCGTGACGCCGCAGCAACCACCCCTGCCGGGGCACGGTGCTCAATGCCAGGTGCGATGGAGTAGAGATGACCGAGAGCAATCTGCCCTCATTCCCCCACGCCACGGTGCTCGGCTACCCGCGCATCGGGCGACGGCGCGAGCTGAAGCGCGCGCTGGAGTCGTACTGGTCGGGAAGGACGACGGAGGAGGACCTGGAGCGCACGTCCCACGACCTGCGCCTCGCCACGGTCCGCCGCCTGGCCGAGCTGGGCCTGGAGGCGGGCAACGCCGCGATCCCGGGCTCGTTCTCCCGTTACGACCAGGTGCTGGACATCACGTTCACGCTGGGCGCGATCCCGTCCCGCTTCACGGACGGCGCACAGGACGCCGGCTACTTCGACCTGGCGCGCGGCACCGCCGCGCAGCCGCCGCTCGAGCTGACCAAGTGGTTCGACACGAACTACCACTACCTCGTCCCGGAGATCGGCCCGTCCACGCCGATCTCGTTCGCCGACGACCGCATCGTCCGCGAGTTCACCGAGGCCGCGCGCCCGTCCGACGGCGGGATTCCCGTGGTGACGCGCCCGGTCGTCGTCGGCCCGGTCACGTACCTCCTGCTGAGCAAGCCGGAGGACGGCGCCCCCGAGGACTTCTCGCCGCTGTCCCGCCTGGACGACGTCGTCGCCGCGTACCGCGAGCTCCTCGCCGCGCTCGCCGCCGCGGGCGCCCCCTGGGTACAGCTCGACGAGCCGGCGCTGGTCAGCGACCTCATCGCCGCGGACCACGAGACCGTGTCCGACGCCGTCCGCCGCGCGTACGCCGGGCTCACCGCCGCGGCCGCCGGGACCGAGCGCCCGCAGATCCTGGTCGCCGCGCCGTTCGGTGACCTGCGCCGCGCGTCGGGTGACCACCTGTCGGTGCTCGCCGGCACCGCCGTCGAGGCGATCGCCGTCGACCTGGTGCGCGGCAGCTCCCCGCTGCCGGGCAGCGGTTCCGGGGCGTCCGACGCCGCCTCCGCACCCGCGACGTCGTCGTCCACCGTTCCCGGGCTGGAGACCAAGACCCTGGTCGCGGGCGTGATCGACGGTCACAACATCTGGCGCGCGGATCTCGCCGCGAAGCTCGGCGTCCTGGAGACGCTCCGCGAGTCGGCCGGCGCCGCGGCGATCGCGGTCGGCACGTCCACGTCGCTGCAGCACGTGCCCCACGACGTCGACGACGAGCCGCGCCTCGACCCCGCGCTGGCCGGCTGGCTGGCGTTCGCCGACCAGAAGGTCGCCGAGGTCGTCACCCTGTCCCGCGCGCTGGCCGCGGGCCGGGACGCGGTGGCCCAGGAGCTCACGGCGTCGGCCGCCGCGGTGGCCGCGCGGGCGGAGGCGGCCGGCGTCGTCGTCCCGGAGGTCCGGGAACGCCTCGGCGAGCTGTCCGACGCGGACTTCGCCCGTGCCCCGTACGCCGATCGCGCCGCGGCGCAGCAGGCCCGGCTGAACCTGCCGCCGCTGCCCACCACCACGATCGGCTCGTTCCCGCAGACCTCCGAGATCCGCACCACGCGCGCCGCCTGGACGCGCGGCGAGATCGACGACGCCGAGTACACGACGCGGATCCGCGGGGAGATCGCCCGCGTGATCGAGCTGCAGGAGGAGCTGGGCCTGGACGTGCTCGTGCACGGCGAGCCGGAGCGCAACGACATGGTGCAGTACTTCGCGGAGCGGCTCGCCGGCTTCGCGACGACGGTGCACGGCTGGGTGCAGTCGTACGGCTCGCGCTGCGTGCGGCCGCCGATCCTGTGGGGCGACGTGTCGCGCCCGGAGCCGATCACGGTGCCGTGGACGCAGTACGCGGCGTCGCTCACCGACAAGCCCGTCAAGGGGATGCTCACCGGCCCGGTGACCATCCTGGCCTGGTCGTTCGTGCGCGACGACCAGCCGCTGCGCGACACCGCGAACCAGGTCGCGCTCGCGCTGCGCGACGAGGTCGCGGACCTGGAGGCGGCCGGGACCGGCATCGTCCAGGTCGACGAGGCCGCGCTGCGTGAGCTGCTGCCGCTGGACGCCGGTGCGCAGCCGGGCTACCTCGACTGGTCGGTGCGCTCGTTCCGCCTGGCGACCTCCGGCGCGGCGCCGTCGACCCAGATCCACACGCACCTGTGCTACTCGGAGTTCGGCGACGTCGTCGGCGCGATCGACGACCTCGACGCGGACGTCACGTCCGTCGAGGCCGCGCGGTCCCGCATGGAGATCGTGCCGGCGCTGGCCGCCACGGGCTACGCCCGCGGCATCGGCCCGGGGGTCTGGGACATCCACAGCCCGCGGGTACCGTCCGACGGCGAGATCACTGACCTGCTCAAGCTCGCCGTCGCGGAGATCGACCCGCGCCTGGTGTGGGTCAACCCGGACTGCGGGCTCAAGACCCGCGGCTACGGGGAGACGACGGCCAGCCTGACGAACCTGATCGCGGCGACCCGGCAGGTCCGCGAGACTCTCTGAGCGACGCCGAACGGCCGCCGTCATCCGGATGCGGGTGACGGCGGCCGTTCGTCAGCGGGTCGAGGGTCGGCGTCCGTCAGCCGGCGGACATCCATTTCCGGTCGGACGACGAGGTGAGGAACTGGGTCTCGTCCCCCGCGTACCTGACGATCCAGCTGCCGGAGGTGCGAGCCGTGAACGACTTCGCGTACGCGCCCTTCGAGTCGGTCGTGATCTTGGCCTTCAGCACCGGGTCGGCAGAGCCGGACGGGTCGAACCAGATCCGGACGGGCTCGTAGGGCAGCGCGTGGAAGCCCGACGGGTTGGTGCTGTCGGACTTGAGGGTGGGGACCTTGAGCGATCCCGAGACCCAGACCTTCTGACCCGTCCTGGCCGACGTGTCGCTCAACGCCGTGGTCAGCCTGGTCTTCTTGGAGACCTTGAAGCTGGCGACGCCGGAGGACGCCGGGAAGTCGATCTTGCCCCATCCGGACAGCGTGAACTTGCCCGCCACCGCCAGGTCGTACACGCTCGCGGGGTCGAAGCTGCTGAACGGGAAGACTGCGTAGGCATGGTTGCTGCTCACCTTGCGTGCCGTGCTGCAGCGCCAGTCGTACCGGCCGACGCGGCTGACCGCACAGATCTCCCTCGCTTCGATCGACAACCAGTCGGTGTCGGCGGAGCCCCGGATGTCGACGCGCATCTTCACCTCGTCCGACCCTGTGACGGTGACATTCGTCGCCACGGTCTTCAAGGACGCCGTGACGCCGTAGTCCGTGTACCTGACCGTCTTGGCCGGCTCAGGAGCGGGAGCGGGCCGGCCGGACGCCAGCACACCTGACGGCGCGTAGGCCGAGTTGCCCGCGAATGCGGCGATCCACCGGCCCGGGCCGGGATATGCCAGCTTCCTGCTGAACGTTCCCGCGGCGGATGTCGTGACCGTTGCCTTGCTGACGGCAGGAGCGTCGCCTTCAGGGTCGAACGTGAGCACGACGTCGGCGCCAGGGTACGGCCGGAAGCCGACCTCCGTCTGGCGCAGGAGCGGAACGGCACGGCTCAGCCCGCCGGACACGACCACCGAAGACCCAGAACGTTCGGCGGTGACCCGAGCCTTGGTCTGTCGCTTCACCTTGAACTCGAGCGGGTCGGGGTCGTAGAACCAGAACCCGGTGCGGCCGCCGAGGCTGAATCTCAGCGCGACGTAGGCCTCGTAGGTGGTCGCAGGATCACTGGCATCGAGGTAGACATCGGCGTGGGCCTCGGTGTTCGAGTCCTGGACGAGGTAGGCATGGTCGCAGTAGTCGCCGTTGGACTTCTCCACGCAGATCGAGCTTCGGCCACCGGCCGTCCCCGACATGAGGTCGAGGGTCTGGCCGTGCGGGTCGAAGACGAACTTCATCCGAGCGACGCGTGCGCTGGTGCCTGTCACGACGTCGGAGATCGAATAGGTGCCGTCAAGCGTTCCCGCGCGGGTCACGACGTGCAGGGTGCCGCTTCGGGTGCCGGCTGCGGCAGCCGGCGCGGAAGGCGCGGCCGACCCGGCCAGGAGGAGAGCTCCCGCGGACAGGGCCACGGCGGCGAAGCGTAGGAACGGGCGCATGGACATCAGCCCCTGGGGAGGATGAGATGGGAGCGGCCGTCGATGACGGCGCATCGGTCATCCTGGCACACAACGGAACCCCGATCGCACCTTTATCGGGTGAGATCGGGGCCGGGGAACGGCTGGATCAGCGCTCCGTCGCGCCCATCATCGGCAGGCCGAACGCGAGCGAGATCAGCACGATGCCGCCGACGAAGGTCAGCGCGCTGCCCAGGTTCTCGGCGTCCGCGCCGTCCGACCCGATCCCGATCAGCGCGAGACCACCCACGAACAGGGCCAGGCACACGATCACCCGGACGAGAAGAGTCGCGGTGGGCTCCTGCTTGTCGCGATGGGCGACCTGGAAATTCGTCATGCGCACAGCGTACTGCGAATGCTTTCACCCGCCCGAAACCTGATCGTATAGATTTTCGTCCCATATGCCCTACCTCAAGGGAGGCCCAAGGCTCTACGATGCCTGCGTGACCGCGACACCGCATGACCAGCGTCCCGCCCGGGTCCGTACCGACTGGGGACTGGCCGGTGCGCGTGCGCTGACCGACGCCGACGCCCGCCGGTCCCTGGTCGTGGTGATCGACGTGCTGTCCTTCTCGACGTCGGTCACGGTGGCGTGCGAGGCGGGCGCGGGCGTGTACCCGTTCCCCTACAGCGACGCGTCGGGAGCCGCGCGGCTGGCCCGCACGATGCGCGCCGCCCTGGCCGGGCCCCGCTCGTCGGAGGGCATCAGCCTGTCGCCCGCGTCGCTGCGCGGTCTCGACGCCGAGCGCGTCGTGCTGCCGTCGCCGAACGGCTCGATGATCGCGCACACCATCTCCAGCCGCGGCGCCCTGATGATTGCGGGATGCCTGCGCAACGCGGCCGCCGTCGCGGGTCTCGCCGCGGCGCACCTCAACGCCAACCCGGCGCACGACGTCGTCCTCGTCCCGGCCGGTGAGCACTGGACCGACGGCTCCCTGCGCCCCGCGCTGGAGGACAACATCGGCGCCGGCGCGATCGCCGCGAAGCTCACCGGGATGCTGCCGGACAACACCACCCGGCTCTCGGCGGAGAGCATCGCCGCCGCGGCGCTGTGGAAGGGCGTGGCCCGCCCCGAGAAGCTGCTGCGCGAGTCGGCGAGCGCGCGCGAGCTGATCGACCTCGGCTTCGACGAGGACGTCGTCATCGCCTCGGAGGTCGACGCGACCGACGTCGTCCCGGTCCTCATGGACGGCGCGTTCGTCCCCCTCGGCAACCGCATCGCGGCGGCCCGCCGCGCCCGGCCCGTCCCGGCCTGACAAGGGCCCTCACCGGGCGGGCGCGTGAAGTGCGGCCTCGAGCGCGCGGACGATGGGGACGTCGCCGTCGAGCCAGGGGACCGAGTGCAGGTCGGTGACCGGCAGCCAGCGCAGCTCGTCGTGGTCCTCCAGCGGGGCCGGGGTGCCGGCGGTGATCCGGGCGAGCCAGAGCCGCATGCGGTAGCGGTCGGTGAGCGGCCACGACGACTCGTCGTCGGGGCCCGGGAGCTCACGGCCCAGCTCGGCCGTGACGCCGAGTTCCTCGCGCAGCTCGCGGTGCAGTGCGGCAACGGGCGTCTCGCCGTCGTCCACCTTGCCGCCGGGGAACTCCCAGCGGCCCGCGAGCGCCGCCGGAAGCGTCCGACGGGCGGCGAGCAGGCGGGTGGGGTGGGTCAGGTCGTCCACCAGCGCGGCGGCGACGACGAGGATCGGGGCGGCCATACCGAGCATCCTGGCATGGACCGCCCCGCGACACGACGGCTTCCGCGCCGGGTGCGGCGGAGGCGGTCGCGGGGTGGTGGTCCGCCTCAGGCCAGGCCGAGGAGGGCGGCGCGCTCGACCGCTGCCTCGCGGCTGGTCACGCCGAGCTTCCGGTAGAGGCTACGGACCTGCGACTTCACCGTGTTGCGCGTGACGAACAGGGAGTCGGCGATCTGCTCGAGAGTCTCGTCCAGGTTCATCAGGCCCTGAAGGACGACCTGCTCGCGACGGGTCAGTTCGGGTACATCGACGACAACGGTGCTCATGTGGGCTCTCCTTCGATGCAGCGGCCGGTTCTGGGCTCGGCCTTGGTGGGGTGCTGCTATCAAGAGAGACGTGGTGAGCGGGGAATCGTGACGCGGTTGGATCGAGAAATTTCGAAGGCGTGACCGTCTCGCAACCTGAAGATAAGTCAGTAGCTACTCCGCGAGGAGAGAACCGCGAGGTAGAGCCCCTGAGCGACCCTGTCCGTCGAGAAGAACCTGCCACCAACCGGATAAACCCGCTGCCTTGGTCAAGTGTCCATGATCTGTCGCGGTGAAGCTGTTTCCGCCGCGACAGATCATGGACGTCCGGCAGGATCAGCCGCCCGCGTGCCCGGCGTACTCCTCGGCGGTGAGCAGCTCGCCCTCGGCCGTCACGTCGACCTTGAACAGCCAGGCCGCGAACGCGTCCGAGTTCACCAGGGCGGGGTCGGCGACGACCTCCTCGTTCACCTCGACGACGGTCCCGCTCACGGGCGAGTACAGCTCCGAGACGGACTTCGTGGACTCGATCTCGCCCACCACGGTGCCGTGCTCGATCGTCGCCCCGACCTTGGGCAGTTCGACGAACACGACGTCGCCGAGGGCCTCGGCCGCGTAGGGCGTCACGCCGACGGCCGCGGGCGAGCCGCCGTCGATCCACTCGTGCTCCGTCGTGTACTTCAGGTCAGCGGGGTAGTCCGCCATATCGGGCTCCTGTCGTAGATCAGTTCGGTTGGCCGGCTCGGCCCGGGAGTGCTGTCACTTCCCGGGACGACGGTAGAACGGCAGCGGGACGACGACGAACGGTTCCGCCCGTCCGCGCACGTCCACCGCGAGCTCGGTGCCCTCGGCGGACACCTCCGGGGTCACGTACGCCATCGCGACCGGGTACCCGAGCGTGGGCGACGGCGCCCCGGACGTCACCGTCCCGACCTTCGCCCCGGCAGCTCCGGCGGCGCCGCGCAGCACGACGTCGTAGCCCGCGCGGGCGGGACGCCGCCCCTGCCCGCGCAGCCCGACCAGCACCCGCGCCGGCTCGGACCCGGCCCGCGACTCGAGCGCGGCGCGCCCGGTGAAGGCCACCGGCGCGCCGTCGCCGGACACCTTGTCGAACTTCACGACGCGGCCGAGGCCCGCCTCGAACGGCGTGGTCGTGGTGTCGAGCTCGTGCCCGTACAGCGGCATGCCGGCCTCCAGGCGCAGCGAGTCGCGCGCGGACAGCCCGGCCGGGACCAGGCCGAACGGCTCGCCGGCGGCGAGCAGCGCCCGCCACAGGCGGACGGCGAGGTGCGGGGCGACCCAGACCTCGAAGCCGTCCTCGCCGGTGTAGCCGGTGCGGCCGACGACGACGGGCTCGCCCGCGAACGTCATCGGCGCGCACGCGTAGTACCTCAGGTCCGCCAGCGTCCCACCGGAGGCCGCCGGGTCCGTGGCGCTCTCGTCGAAGCCGTCGGTCGCCCGCAGGATCTCCTCCGCGCGCGGCCCCTGCACCGCGATCAGAGCGGTCGGCACGGCCGCGATCTCGACGTCAAACGCCGCCGCGCCACCGGCGCCGCGCGCCCGCTGCTCCAGCTCGCCCAGCACGAGGTCGGTGTTGGCCGCGTTCGCCACGACGAAGTACTCGGTGTCGCCCGTGCGGTAGACGATGAGGTCGTCGAGCACGCCGCCGTCGTCGGCGCAGATCATCGTGTAGCGGGCCCGCAGCAGGCCGACCTTCGAGATCGCGCCCACCAGCGCGTGGTCCAGGAACGCGGCGGCGTCCGGGCCGGTCACCTCGATGTCCCCCATGTGGGACAGGTCGAACAGCCCGGCGGCCTCGCGCACGGCACGGTGCTCGGCGAGGTCGGAGGTGTACCGCAGCGGCATCTCCCAGCCGCCGAACTCCGTCAGGTGCGCCCCGAGCGCGACGTGCTCGTCGTGCAGCGGCGTCTTCTTGTCGCTCATCGGATCTCCTCGGCAGGCGCGGACGTCTCAGGGGCCTCGAAGGCTGTGTTCTCGACCGGCGGGCACGAGCACACCAGGTTCCGGTCCCCGTGCGCGTCGTCGATGCGGCGCACCGGCGGCCAGTACTTGTCGTGCCGCAGGCCGGGCAGCGGGTAGGCCGCCTGCTCGCGAGAGTACGGCTTGTCCCACGAGTCCGCGACCACCGACGCGGCCGTGTGCGGGGCGCCGCGCAGCGGCGAGTCGTCGACCGTCCAGCGGCCCGCCGCGACGTCGTCGATCTCCCCGGCGATCGCGATCATCGCCGCGACGAACCGGTCCAGCTCCGCCAGGTCCTCCGACTCCGTCGGCTCCACCATCAGCGTGCCGGCCACCGGGAACGCGAGCGTCGGGGCGTGGAAGCCGTAGTCCTGGAGCCGCTTGGCGACATCAGCCGCCGTGACGCCGGTCCGTGCGGTCAGCTCGCGCAGGTCCAGGATGCACTCGTGCGCCACCAGGCCGTTCGGCCCCGTGTAGAGCGTGGGGAAGTACCCGCCGAGCCGCGACGACACGTAGTTCGCGGTCAGCACCGCCGTCCGCGACGCCTCGGTCAGCCCGTCCGGCCCCATCAGCGCGAGGTACGCGTACGAGATCGGCAGGATGCCCGCCGAACCGTGGTTCGTGCCCGACACGGGCGTCCCGCCCGCGCCGGGTCCGTTCTCGCCGGCCGACGACGCCGTCGGGTCCCCCGGCAGGAACGGCACCAGGTGCTCGGCCACCGCGACCGGCCCCACCCCGGGCCCGCCGCCGCCGTGCGGGACGCAGAACGTCTTGTGCAGGTTCAGGTGCGACACATCGCCGCCGAACTCCCCCGGCCGGGCCAGCCCGACGAGCGCGTTCAGGTTCGCGCCGTCGATGTACACCTGGCCGCCCGCCGCGTGCACCGCGTCGCACACCTCGCGCACGTGCTCCTCGTACACGCCGTGCGTGGAGGGGTACGTGATCATGATCGCCGCGACCCGCGGGCCGTGCTTCTCCAGCTGGGCGTGCAGGTCGTCGAGCAGCACCTCGCCGTCGTCGGCCGTCCTGACGACGACGACGCGCAGCCCCGCGAGCGCCGCCGACGCCGCGTTCGTGCCGTGCGCCGAGGCCGGGATGAGCACGATGTCGCGCGCCTGCTCGCCGCGCGAGGCGTGGTACGCCTTGATCGCCAGCAGCCCGGCGAACTCGCCCTGCGAGCCGGCGTTGGGCTGCACGGAGACGGCGGCGTAACCGGTGATCTCCGCGAGCTGGCTCTCCAGCGCCGAGATGAGCTCGGCGTAGCCGGCGGCCTGCTCGGCCGGCACGTACGGGTGGATCCCGGCGAACTCGGGCCAGGAGATCGACTCCATCTCGACCGCCGCGTTGAGCTTCATCGTGCAGGAGCCGAGCGGGATCATCGTGCGGTCCAGCGCGAGGTCCTTGTCGGACAGCTTGCGCAGGTACCGCATGAGGGACGTCTCGGAGCGGTACCTGTGGAAAACAGGGTGCTGCAGGTAGTCCGTGGTCCGGGTCAGCTCCGCCGGGAACGTCGCGGCGGCGGACGACGACGGCGCCGCGCCGGCGTCCAGGCCGAGCGCGGTCAGGATCGCCGTGCGCACCGCGTCCACGTCGGCCGGCGTCGTCGTCTCGTCGACGGAGACCTGCACGTGGCCGCTGTCCGGGGCGAACAGGTTGTACCCGGCGTCGGACGCCGAGCGGAGGACGTCGTCGGCGCGGCCCGGAACCGCCAGGCGGACCGTGTCGAAGAACTGGTCGTGGACGATCTCGACCCCGGCGGCCCGCAGGCCGTTCGCGAGGGTGAGCGCGTGGCCGTGGACCCGCTCGGCGATCGCCCTCAGGCCCGCCGGCCCGTGATAGACCGCGTACATGCTCGCGACGATCGCGAGCAGCGCCTGGGCGGTGCAGATGTTGCTCGTGGCCCGCTCACGGCGGATGTGCTGCTCGCGCGTGGCCAGGGCGAGGCGGTAGGCGGGCGCGCCGTCGGCGTCGACCGAGACGCCGACGAGCCGACCTGGGAGCTGCCGCTCCAGTCCCTTGCGCACCGACATGTAGGCGGCGTGCGGGCCGCCGTAGAACAACGGCACGCCGAACCGCTGCGCCGAGCCGACGGAGATGTCCGCGCCCAGCTCGCCCGGGCTGACCAGCAGCGTCAGCGCGAGCAGGTCGGTGGCCACCGTGACGAGCGCGCCCGCCTCCTTGGCCTCGGCGACCACGCCGCGGGCGTCCAGGACGCGGCCGCCGGCGCCCGCCTGCTGGATCACGACGCCCACCAGGTCGCCGTCGGGCAGCGTGCCGCCGTCGGCGACGAAACGCTCGAGACCGGCCCGCAGGCCGGCCGACAGGCCGAGGACGACGACCGGGAGGCCGATGGCCTCCGCGCGGCCGCGCGCGATGGCGAGGGACTGCCCGAAGAGCTCGGCGTCGAGGACGACGTAGCCGGCCTTCGCGCGCGACGCGCGCCACATCAGGGCGACGGCCTCGGCCACGGCAGTGGCCTCGTCGAGCAGGGAGGCGTTGGCGATGTCGAGGCCGGTCAGGTCCTCGACCGCCTGCTGGAAGTTGAGGAGGGCCTCGAGGCGGCCCTGGCTGATCTCGGGCTGGTAGGGCGTGTAGGCCGTGTACCAGGCGGGGTTCTCCAGCACGTTGCGGCGGATGACCGCGGGCGTGTGCGTGTCGTAGAAGCCCTGGCCGATCAGCTGGCGCTTGAGGACGTTCTTGCCCGCGAGCTCCCGCAGGTGGGCGACGACCTCGGCCTCGCTGCGCGCGGCGGGCACGTCGAGCGGGCGTTCCGTGCGGATGGACTTGGGGACCGCGGCCTCGACGAGGGCGTCCAGCGTGGCGTAGCCGAGCTCGTCGAGCATCGTCGTGATCTCGCGGCCGCGGGGGCCGAGGTGCCGGTCGGCGAACACGGCCGGGTGCTGTTGGTTCACGGGCGGGCTCCTGCGGTCGGAGGGCGAGGGACGTCAAGGGGTCCCTCCCCGCTCTGTCATCGGACCCGGCTGCCCGGGTGCGGGGAGCTGGGTCGACCTGAGAGTTTGACCGGCGCGTTCCCTCGCGGGAGGCACCGGCTTGCACCGTCGGTGAAACCGTTCCGGCGTGGCGATGACCAGGCCGGGCGGTTTGCTTTCCAGAGTTGCCTCGCCGCGACGGTACGGGTGCCTGAGAGATTCCCGGGGAGGGTGTTGCTCCTTCGGCGCCGGTCTGATCGGCGTGGTCGTCAGGGACGACGACGCCGGGCCGGGCTCTCCCGTCGCGACTGCTGGCGGCACGGCCCCGGGAGAGAACTCGCCCGGGCCGGATTCAGTTGTGTGCCCAGCCTACTGCCTGGCCGGGCACGCCAGGCGCACGGTTGCGACCGCCCCGGGGCCGCGCCACGGTGGAGGGGACGGCCGCGGTAGAGGCCGCCCGTGCGGACCGCAGGCGACGCGGCGACAGCCCAGGTGGCGGCGCGGCCGGGCGCACGCCAGGATCGGCGCGTGCGCATCGTGACGTTCAACATCCGGCACGGGCTCGGCCCCGACGGCAGGTGCGACGCGCGCCGGCTCGCCGCCGCCGTGCGGGCCCTGGACCCGGACATCCTGGCGCTGCAGGAGGTCGACAGGCGGCAGCCCCGCAGCGGGTTCACCGATCAGGCGCGGATCTGCGCGGAGGCCATGGGCGCCGTCGACCATCGGTTCGTGCCGACCGTGGCCGGGTGGATGAGCGTGCCCGGGTTGCGCTGGCGGGCCCGGGGTCGCGAACGGTACCCCGCGTACGGGATCGCGCTGGCCTCACGGTTCCCGGTGCGGGCATGGCGGCACTGGCGGCTGCCGCTGGCGAGCCGGTGGGCCGGGCCGGTCCAGCTGGGCGTCGACGAGCCGCGGGCCGCCGTCGCCGCGGACGTCGGGACGCCGTCGGGCACGATCACCGTCTGCGCGACGCACCTGAGCTCGCGGCTCGGCAACGCGTGGGCCCAGCTGCCGTGGCTGCGCGACGCGCTGAGCGGCGCGCCGCGGCCCGTCGTGCTCACCGGGGACCTGAACCTGCGCGACACGGCGCCGGTGCAACAGATCGGCTGGCGGCCGCCGGCCGCCACGCCGACGCCGACGTTCCCCGTGGAACGGCCGCGGTTCCAGATCGACCACGTGCTCGTGGACGACGACGGCCAGCTGCGGGTGACCGGAGAGCCCCGTGCGGTGGACACGGGGCTCTCCGATCATCGAGCACTGGTCGTGGACGTGAGTCTCACGCCGCGCGCCTGAGCTGCGCATGGAGCCTGCAGCGGTCCATGATCACGCCCGGCGATCGCATCTGGCAAAATTCTCCAGGAATCGATGCGTCCTTGCACTGTGATTTACTGTCCTGTCCAGCCTCTCAACCGGCCGCGGCTTTTGTCATTACACGGTGGTGATCTGAGACACGTCCGGCAGGCTCGCGCTCAGGCCGGCGTCGTCTCCGCGACCTCGGCGGTCGCCTCGCGGACCGCACGCCCGCCCCGCACCCGCCGCACGCGGGCCCGCACCACCATGTACAGCGCGTTCAGCCCGATGGCGATCGCGGCCGCGTTGGACGCCGCGGACGGCCAGACGCCGTGGATCGCGGCGACCGCCAGCAGGACGATCGCCGCCGCCAGGTTCGTCACCTGGAAGGCGATCGAGTCGGGGCGCCACCGGCCCTGGCTGACCATCGCGTACGCGACCAGACCAGCGGCGGCACCGACCCAGCCGAAGGCCGTGACGACAGTCGTGAGCGAGAACACAGAGCACCTCCCGAATCGATTCGAAAATTCACGGGTCACCCGCGCCGGAAACGAGCCGCGAGGGTGGGTAGAACCTCCGCCGACGAGCGCGGGCGGGGCGGCATCGCGCCGCGGGAGGCACCTCCCGGGCTCGCGCCGAACACCATGGTGCACCCTGGAACCCGTTCAGCACAATCGAATGTTCCTGCACTCCGGGGTGTAGCATCGCTACATGGCTGCAGACCCCCGGCGACTCGCTTTCCTCCTTGCGGTGCACCGCTCCGGCGGCGTGCTCGCCGCCGCGGATCTGCTGCGCGTCACGCCGTCCGCCGTGTCCCAGCAGATCGCCAAGCTGGAGGCCGAGGAGGGCATCACGGTGCTCGACCGCGGGCCGCGCGGCGTCACGCTCACCCCGGCTGGCCGGGTCCTGGCCGAGACCGCCGAGCGCATCGAGTCCGAGCTCATCGAGGCCCGGCAGGCGATCGCCGCGCTCGGCGAGGAGGTGACGGGCCGCGTGATGATCGGTGCCTTCCAGACCGCGATCCGCGCCGTCGTCGCCCCGATGCTCGCGCCGCTGGCCACGAGGTTCCCGGGCATCGAGGTGGGCGTCAGCGAGCACGACCCGGCCGAGCTGGCCCGGGGCCTGCGCGCGGGCGACCTGGACACGATCGTGCTGGAGCGGGACATGGACGTGGATGCGCCGGCGCCCCGGGGCGTCCACGAGATCCCGCTGCTGGAGGAGCCGTGGTGCATCGTGGTCCCCCCGGAGACCGCCGAACCCGAGCGCCTCGACGACCTCCCGGGCCTCCCCTGGGTGGGACCGATCGCGGACACGGCCGCGGACCGCGCGCTACGGCGTCTGTCCCGCACGCTCGGCACGGCCATCCCGACCCGCCACGCCTACTACGACTTCGACACCGCGCTCTCACTCGTCTCGGCCGGTCAGGGCGTCGCGATGCTGCCCGCGCTGGCCCTGGGCGAGAACGACGTCCCCGACGGCGTCACGGTGGTCCGGCTGGCCGGCCTCGGATCCCGCAAGCTCGTGGTGCGCCACCGCATCGGCCGCCACGAACCCAGCCCGGCCGTGCGCGCCGTCATCGACGAGATGGTCGAGGCGGCGCGCGACATGCGCCCGTAGGTCACAACGTCTTGTGCCAGGCCACGATCCGGTCCACCGCCTCGGCGACGACCGCCGGGGCCGACGCGAACGACAGCCGCACCCAGTCCCGCCCGCCGACAGCGTCGAAGTCGAGGCCGGGCGTGATCGCCACGTTCGCCTCGGCCAGCAGCCGGTCGCAGTACGTCACCGAGTCGAGGCCGAACCGCGCGACGTTCCCGTAGAAGTAGAACGCGCCGTCGGCCGGGGCCACCGGGTCCCAGCCCAGCTCGGCCTGCCGCGCCACGAGCAGGGCGCGGGAGTCCGCGTACCGCGTGACGTTCTCGGTCGCCGCCGCGTACCCGGCCTCGCTGAACGCCGCCACCGCCGCCTGCTGCGCCAGCGCGGGCGGCGACAGCGCCACGTTCCCCGCGAGCGCCCCGACGGGCGCCACCAGCTCCTGCGGCAGCACGAGCCAGCCGAGCCGCCAGCCCGTCATGGCCCAGTACTTCGAGAAGGAGTTGACGACGACGGCGCCCCGGTCGGCGTACCGCGCGGCGGTGGCCTGGGTGACCTCGTCGGAGTAGGCGATGCCGTGGTAGATCTCGTCGCTGATCAGGCGCACCTCGTGCTCGGCGCACCAGGCGGCGACGGCGTCCAGCTCGTCCGACGTGATCATCGTGCCGGTGGGGTTGGCGGGGCTCGCCACCATCACGCCGTCGAGCCCGCCCTCGTAGTACGCCTCCATGAGCTGGGAGACCGTCGGCTGGTAGCGGGTCTCGGGCCCGCAGTCGAGCTCGACCACCTCGCAGCCGAGCGCGGCGAGGATGTTCTTGTAGGCGGGGTACCCGGGCCGGGCGAGCGCCACCCGGTCGCCGACGTCGAACGCCGCGAGGAACGCGAGCAGGAAGCCGCCGCTGGACCCGGTGGTGACGGCGATCCGCGCGGGGTCGACCTCGACGTCGTACCAGCGCCCGTAGTGGGCGGCGATCTCGGCCCGCAGGGCCGGGACGCCGAGCGCCTCGGTGTAGCCGATGTCGCCGCCGCGCAGCACCTCGGCGGCACGCTCGCGGACGACGTCGGAGGCCCCCGTGCTCGGTTCGCCCGCGCAGAGGTTGAGCACGTCCTCGCCCGCGGCGCGGCGCGCGTTCGCGGCGGCGAGGATCTCCATGACGGCGAACGGCGGGACGGCGGAGCGGCGCGAGACCTTCATGGGGGCAATGATGCCCCCTCGGCGCGCCCGATAAAGGTGGCTGGATTCCTGGACTTTGCTTGACCTGTGCCGACGCGACGCCAAGACTCGGGGTAGACCACCCTTCCTGTCCCCCACACAGCCAGATTCATGCTGCCTGACCTGCGCGTTCCCACCCCAGAGGAGAAACGTGACCGACTTCCGCGCCACCACGCAGGACCCGCCCGCCGAGACGGGCCCCGGACCAGAGGCGGAGCTCCGGCCTCAGGGCGAGATCTTCTCCGTCGTCAACCTCTCCGCCCTCGCCGTGACCGTCGTGCTCCTCGGGGCGGTGCTGGAGGACTTCGCGGAGATCGGCATGTCCTCGGCGATCGCCCGCTACGCGGCCGCTCCGCTGCTGGTCGCGGGGGTCGTGGTCGCCGTCCGACGACGCCGTTGGGCGGCGCTCCCGATCCCGCTCCTGCTCCTGGGCGTCCTGGTGGTCACCCTCGTCCAGGACATGTGACGCCGCGCCGGCCGCAGGGCGCTCGCCCTCGCCGGGAGGCCGCTACCCCGGCGGCCGGCGCAGGCGGCGCCACCAGGTGAACGGGCCGGTGCCGACCCGGGCGGCGACGGCGTCGTCGGCGGCGGTGGACGGCACCGGCCTGCGCACCACCTCCCCGCCGACGTACCCGCGGAACCACCGCGCGGTCTCGCGCCACAGCACCTCGCGGACCGGGGCGGCGGAGAGCGTGACGTCGTGCAGCGCGCCGTCGAGCCGGACCAGCGTCGTGACCGGCCCGAGGTTCGGCACGCGGCGGGCCACGCCGGTCACGTCGAGCACCGTGTCCGCCCGGAGCATCTCGTCGGTCCAGCGCGTGGGCAGGACGGACCGGGCCGACAGCAGCACCAGGACTGGCGCGGTGATCGCCAGCCCGTGCGCCACCTGGTCGTGGCCCCTGAGGATCGCGGCCATCCAGGCCGGCGTCGGGCGGCGGCCCGCGTCGGACCGCCAGACGGTGTCGTAGGTCCACTCGCCGTCGAACTCGGCGGAGATCGCCCGGGAGTACAGCCCGCGGTCGTAGTAGACGACGGGGCCGCGCGGGTTGATCGCGGCGGCCGCCCGCACCCCCGGCTCCAGCACGCGGCGCCCCGCCTCGCGCGTCTGCAGCTCAAGCCACGGCGCGTTGAGCACCACCCCGGCGGCCCTGTCCGGGTGGCGGGACGCCCACAGGCTCAGGATCAGCCCGCCGGTCGAGTGCCCCATGAGCATCAGGCGCCGCTGCCCGCGCGGCGCGGCCGGGTCGTGCCCGATCTCCGCGAGCGCCGCCGCGATGTCCTCGTCGTAGGTGCCGAGGTCGGCGACGTAGTTCGGCGTCTGCCACTCCCGGATGGACCGGCCGTACTTGCGCAGTTCGAGGGCATGGAACCTCACGCCGAGCTCCTCCCAGAAGCCGGCGAGGTGCGCCTGGAAGAAGTAGTCGTTCCAGCCGTGCACGTACAGCAGATCGACGCCGGCGTCGACCGGTCCGGGGTCGATCCGGCGCACCAGGGTGGCGACGACGTCGCCCTCGTCGTCGGCCCTGAGGTCGAGCGTGAGCTGCTCGAAACCCGCGAGCACGTCCGGCGTCCACATCTGCCGAATGTAACCGCGTCACCTCGTCCGGCATCGGACCTACATCGCGGTGCCGCTGTCCCGCGAGTCGCCGAGGTGGAGCCATTCGACCGGATAGTCGTCGAGCCAGCGCCAGAACGCCCGCGCCGGACGGCCCGCCAGGGCCGGGACCGCGTCGCTGACCTGCTCGTACACCCCGGCATCGACGGCGGCGCAGCACGAGATCCAGGCGTCGAGGTCGCGCACCCACGGGATCGGGGTCGAGTACAGGTCGCGGGCGGCGACCGGCTCGTAGCGCACCACGCGCCCGATCGTGACGGACAGCGCCGCGGCGATCTCGGGCCCGGACAGCGCCGTGGGCCCGGTGATCCGGTAGGTGACGCGATCGTGGACGTGGACGCGTTCGTCGAGCAGGACGGCGGTCACCGCGTCGGCGACGTCGGCGTTGGACACGGCCGCCGCCCGGCCGTGGCCCGCCGGAGCCCGCAGCACGTCGTCGTGCACCGAGCGCACGAGGGCGCCGAAGAGGATCGAGCACTGCAGGATCGTCCAGGTCGCGCCGGAGGCGCGGACCTCCTGCTCGACGAGCCACTGCCGCCGGGCGGCCATCGCGACGGCCTGCTCGGAGGCGCCGATGTGGGAGAGGTGCAGGATCCTGCCCACGCCGAGCTCGGCCGCGGCACGGATCAGGGCGAACGGGTCCGGGTCGCGGTGCGCCGCGCCCGCGATGACCAGGGTCTCGGCGCCTTCCAGCGCCGTGGCGAGTTCCGGCCTGCCCGGGGTGTGACCGAGCACGATGGTCTCGGAGTCCGGCAACGGGCTGCCGTCCGGCAGCGAGGGTTCCTGCCCCCTGCCGGGCACGATCATCCGCTGTTCGGTCCCCTCCGCGGCGAGCCGGAAGGCCAGCTGCGCGCCGACCGCGCCGCCGGCACCCGCGAGGACCACCGCTCCGCCTGCCATAGCTTCGAGAATAAGCCGCACGTGGCGGGTTCACGCGAGCGGACCAGGGAAAACCCCTGCCGGCGGCGGGCAATAGGTGCGCAAGCATGGAAAAGGCCCGCGGGCTCGGAGGTGCACCTCCGTACCGCGCTGGACGAGGGCGCGGTACCCGCGGGCCCCGGTGGTCGCGTGGGTTTCGCCACCAGTCCCGTGCGCCGGCCAGGCCGGCGCGTAGACGTCATGCGTCACGCGACTTCAGCGCGCGACCACCTCACTGGTCCCGAGTGTCTTCACGATCTCGGATCACCTCCCTTCTTGTGTAAGCAGGAACCTACGCCGCGCCGGCGGGGGCGCCAAGGTTTTTTCCGCACCGGTCGCGCGGGGCTCCGGACGCGAGCGATCAGTTCCGGCCCGCGGCGTCGTCGTACCTTGTATGACCTCGCCGAACACCGTGGCCCCGACCGTCGACCTGACCGTCACCTCCGCGGACGGGACCGCCATCGCCGTCGACAGGACCGGTCCCGGCGGCGGCCCGTCGGTCGTGGTGGTCGACGGCGTGCTCGCGCACCGGCCGGCCGCGACGCGCGCCATCGCGCGCGTTCTCGCGCTGCCCGTGGCGGACGACGACGGCGGGCACTTCCGCGGTCCGATCAGCTGCGTGCGGTACGACCGGCGCGGCCGGGGCGAGAGCGGGTTCAGGCCGCCGTACGCGGTCGAACGGGAGATCGAGGACCTGTCCGCGGTGCTCGACGTCGCGGAGCGCCCGGCGGCGCTGCTGGGGCTGTCCACCGGGTCGTTCCTCGCGCTGCGGGCAGCCGCGGACCTGGGCGAACGCGTGACCGCCGTCGTCGTGCACCGGCCGCGGTACGACGTCGCCGCCGCGGATCCCTACGCGTGGCGCCACCTGGTGGCCGCGGTCGAGTCGTGCGTCGCGGAGGGCGATCGAGGTTCGGCGGTGGAGCTCTTCCTGGACGTCGCGGGCATCCCGCCGGGATACGTCGCGGGCATGCGGCGCTGCCCGAGCTGGGCGGACCTCGAGGCCCACGCCCCGACGATCGCCCACGACGGCCGGATCGTCACCGCCGCGCCCGCCGCCCTGACGCTGCCCCAGCACGTCGAGACGGTCACCGGCGAGGGCCCCGCGGCGATCGTGACGGCCGTGCGCAGGGCGGTGGCGGCCGTCGCCCCCGCGGATCCCCGCCCCGCTGTGAACGGACCGTGAGAACGTGGCCGCGAGGTGTCGCGCCGGGCCGGTCCCGGGCGCGACGGATCGCGGGCACGACTCCGGCAGGTCAGACGGGCTTCTGGGCCGTGACCAGGATGCGGGGGGCCTCGTCGACCAGCTCGGTGCCGGCGGCGAACTGCATGTGCAGGCCGCGCAGGCCCGCCTCGTGGGCGGCGACGGCGCCCGGCGCGAGCTGCGCCAGGTCGGGGACCTGCCAGGGGGCGAGCTTCAGGTACCAGAGCAGCGCGCCGAGGCTCGTGAAGCGCCGCACGCCCGCGTGGTGCTCCGAGCGCGTGACCTCGAGGCCCTCGGCCTTGAGCCCGTCGGCGAGGACGTCGACGGTCATGCCGTCCGGGTCCCAGCCGAGCGGGACGCCGAGGGCGTCGTTGATCGCGAACCCGTCGCGCGTGTCGAACTGCTCCGTGACGAAGACGCCGCCGGGTTCCAGCACGCGCGCCACCTCGGTCGCGCTGACCAGGCCGCAGCGGCTGATCACGGTGCCGAACTGGCCGTCGAAGAACGGCAGCATCAGCTCGTCGGCCCAGACCTCCTCGACCTTCTGGACGTTCACCCCGAGCGGCTCCAGCCGGCGTCGCGCGGCGAGGAACGCGGGCCCGTTGCCGGTGGCCGCGGACCGCTCCGGCAGCGGCCCCAGCGCGACGAACGCGGAGCCGTCCCCCGTCCCGATGTCGAGCACGCCGTGCCGCGACGCGGACACCGCCTCGCGCGCCAGGGCCTCGTAGTCCCAGGGCTGCGGGTCGACGACGATGTCGTCCCCCGCCGGCGTATCGGCGAAGGAGACCGGCATGGTGGCAGGTGTCACAGGGGTCGCGGGCGCGTTACGGGCCCATTCGACGTGCTCCTCGAACGGCGCACCACGCGCCGGAGCTGGGGCGATCGAGACGTCAAGCATGCAGCAGATTGTGACGCAAACCAGCGATGCGACCTAACGCACGGCCGGCCAGGCACCCGAGGGGCCCATCCCGCCAGGTAAGAGGGGGGTCCGGGGGGAACCAAAGGGGGTTTGGGGAAGCCAAAGGGGGTCCGGGGAGACCCAAGGGGGGTCCGGGGGGACGAAGTCCCTCCCGGGCGGGGTGCGGGGGCTGCGCCCCCGCAGAAAAACAAGAGAGGCGGGGCGGTTTGGGCCTCAGCCCAAACACACCCCGCCCAATCGCATCACGTGCGCGAGGGGGGAGTCGAACCCCCACGCCCTTTCGGGCACACGGACCTGAACCGTGCGCGTCTACCAATTCCGCCACTCGCGCGCTGCTGGAAGACAGTAGCACGCAGGTGGGGTCGGATCCGAACCGGATTCGTGACGCACCCGGTTCCGTCGCACCGCGACCTCCGGTAGCGTGCGGGTTCGCCCGTCCTCATCCCGACTGGCAGTGCCGAGGCTCACAGCACAGGATCGAGAAGATCCGCAGGACTTCCACACGGATTGCGGTCCGCGTTGACCTGCCGGTCTATACGATCTATGTAGTCTGCCCAGGCGCAGGCCGGGAAGGAGGTGGCATGGGCGCCCTGGATCGCTTCGAGAAGAGCGTGGAGCGCATGATGAACAACGCGTTCGCCAAGGTAGGACGCGGTGAGGTGAAACCCGTTGAGCTGGCGAGCCGGCTCAGGCGGGAGCTTGACGACCGTGCCGCGGTCGTCGGCAGGGACCGCACCGTCGCGCCGAACGAGTTCACGATCGAGTTGTCCCCGGACGACTTCGCCCAGATCGAGGCCTGGGGTGCACAGACCCTGGCCGACGAGCTGGCGTCGAACGTGACCGCCTACGCGGCGACACAGCACTACGCGTTCGTCGGGCCCGTCAGCGTGACGTTCGACGAGGTGTTCGAGCTCGTGCCGGGCCGGTTCAACGTGCGTTCCCGCAGCGTGCAGGGGAACGTGGCGCCCGCGACCTCGGGTTCGCCCAGCGCTCGGCACCCGCTGATCGACATCGACGGGCAGCGCTATCTGCTGACCGGCCCGGTGACGGTCATCGGGCGCGACGCCGAGGCCGACATCGTCGTGGACGACCCGGGCGTCTCCCGCCGCCATCTGGAGATCCGTGTCACACCGGACGGCGTCATCGCCTCCGACATGGGCTCCACGAACGGACTGTACGTCGAGGGCCATCAGGTGCCGGCGGCCACGCTGCTCGACGGCAACACCATGACGATCGGACGCACCCGGATCATGTTCTGGTCGGGGAGTTCCGGCGCCGAGAACGAGGACTGGTGATCGACCCCTCATGAGCGAGTTGACGTTCACCCTGCTGCGGCTGGGTTATCTGGTGCTGTTGTGGGTGTTCGTGCTCTCGGCCGTGGCAGTCCTGAGGCGTGACCTCGCGGGCCCCCGTACCGGTGGCCGCAAGCGTCGTCGTCAGCCGGAACCCGTCGCGGCGGGCGGTCCGCCCCCCGGCGGGCCGGCTCCTACTCCTGTGGGCGGCGTTCCGCGCAGCGGCGCGCCGTCCCGCCTTGTCGTCGTCGCCGGCCCGCTGACCGGCACGACGATCCCGCTCACGCAGTCCGGCATCCTCATCGGCCGGGCCCCGAGCTGCACTCTCGTGCTCGACGACGACTACTCGTCGTCGCGGCACGCCCGCATCTACCCGCAGGGGAACCAGTGGTACGTCGAGGACCTCGGTTCCACCAACGGGACCTACATGAACGATCAGCGCATCCAGGGGACCGTCCCGCTGCCAGCGGGGGTAGGCGTACAGATCGGCCAGTCCGTCGTCGAGCTCCAGGGATGACCATCACGTGACCGTGAATCTGCGGTATGCCGCGCGTTCCGACGTCGGCCTGGTCCGCTCCAACAATCAGGACTCCGCGTACGCGGGGCCGTACCTCCTGGTGGTCGCCGACGGCATGGGCGGCCACGCGGGGGGCGACGTGGCGTCGTCCCTGACGATCGCCGCCCTGACGCCCCTGGACCAACCCGGGCACAGCACCGACCGGCTGCTCACCGATCTCGAGCAGTCGGTCGATCGCGCACGTCAGGACCTGATCTCCGCCACGGCGGCCGATCCGGACCTGGCCGGGATGGGCACCACGGTCACCGCGCTGCTGCGCAGCGGCAACACGCTCGCCATGGCACACCTCGGCGACTCCCGTGCCTATCTGCTGCGGGACGGCCTGCTGTCCCAGGTCACGGTCGATCACACGTTCGTCCAGCACCTGGTCGACACCGGCCGCATCTCGCCCGACGAGGCCGAGACCCACCCGCAGCGCAACGTCGTCATGCGGGTGCTCGGCGACTTCGACCTGGACCTCACGCCGGACCTGTCGGTCCGCGAGGCGATCCCGGGCGACCGCTGGATGCTCTGCTCCGACGGCCTGTCGGGCTTCGTCTCGCCGGAGGATCTCGCCGAGACGCTCCGCCAGGTCGCCGACCCCGCCGGTGCCGCCGAGCGGCTGGTCTCGATGGCCATGCGCGAGGGTTCCACGGACAACATCTCGGTGGTGGTGGCCGACGTCGTCGACGACGACGCGGAGGCCTTCCCGCCGCCGGACCCGGAGATCGTCGGCGCGGCCGCCCTGCGCGGCGTGACCGCCGCGATCGGCCCGGGCACGATCATCCACCCGAACGGACCCGTCCCCGGCGGGGCCGACGGCGCGGTGGCCGCCACGGGCGCCGCCGTCGGCACGGCGGTGCTGCCCGACGACGACCCGCGCCTGGCCGAGGTGCTGGAGCACGCCGTGAGCGGCTCCGAGGGCGCCGAGTACCGGCCGGACGTCATGCCCGAGGGCGGGGACGAGGCCGACGCCGAGGTGGCGGGGCCCCGCAAGCGCAGGCCGTGGCTCACCGCCCTCGGTGCGGTGCTGCTGATCGGCGGCATCGGGGTGGCCGGCTGGGCCGGCTACCGCTGGACGCAGACGCAGTACTACGTGGGCGAGGCCGACGGTCAGGTCGCGGTGTTCCGCGGGATCCCCGCGACGGCCGGGCCGTTCTCGCTGTCGACGCCGGTCGTGCTGACCGGGACCGACATCGCCGAGCTGCCCGCGTACATCGGCGACCGGATCGAGGGAACGATCCGCGCGTCGTCGCGCGAGGACGCGCTCGAGCGCGCGCAGAAGCTGATCGACCAGGCGGAGGAGGAGCGGGCCGAGGAGGCCGAGCCGATTCCTTCGCCGACGCCGTCGGAGGAGGAGACGAGGCCCTCGGACGAGCCGTCGAGGGACTCGGACTCCGGCTCGAGGAACACCGACTCGAACGCGGACAGCAAGGATTCGTCGTCCCGCGACAGTGACCGTTCGACCGACGGCGACGGGGGGAACAACTGATGAGCCTGCTCTCCGAGAGGATCCCCCAGGGCATGCAGGGCGCCCTGCAGCCGGAGGAGAACGCTCCCGGGCGCGCGGCGGAGGCCGTGCTGCTGGTCGTCGCGCTGGTGCTGGGGCTGGGCGGGCTCGCGATGGTGGGCTACACCATCGAGGGGAAGCTGCCGGACAGCTTCTGGATGAACACCTTGGTGCTGACCGGGCTGTCCCTGGTGGCACACATCGTGCTGCGGATCCGCGCACCCTACGCGGACCAGGTGATCCTGCCGGCGGTCGTGCTGTTGAGCGTCATGAGCCTGGCGATGATCACGCGGCTCCAGCTCGAGGGTATGCGGCTGACGGACGCTCCCCGCCACCTCATGTGGAACGTCGTGGGCATCGTGGTGATGTGCGTCATCCTCGTGCTCCTGCGCGACCACCGGTTGCTGCGCAAGTTCACGTACACCGCGATGCTCGCGGCGCTGGTCCTGGTCATCCTGCCCCTGATCCCCGGGCTCGGCAAGGAACTCAACGGGGCGCGGATCTGGATCAGCGTCGCGGGATTCTCCCTCCAGCCCGCCGAGTTCGCGAAGCTGCTGTTCGCCGTGTTCTTCGCCGGGTACCTGGTGGCGAACCGGGACACCCTCGCTCTCGCCGGAAAGAAGGTCCTCGGCCTGCAGCTTCCCCGTATGCGTGACCTCGGCCCGATCCTCGTGGTCTGGGCGGTCTCGCTGACGGTGCTGGTGGGCCAGAAGGACCTCGGGACGTCGCTGCTGTTCTTCGGCTTGTTCGTCGGGATGCTCTACCTCGCCACCGAGCGCGGCGGATGGGTCGCCATCGGCCTGTCGATGTTCGTCATCGGTGCGTTCGTGGCCTGGACGATCTTCGGACACGTGCAGGCGCGCGTGGATATCTGGCTCAACCCGCTCGACCAGGAACTCTACGAACGGGATCCGGGCGGCTCCTTCCAGATCGTGCAGGGCATGTTCGGGATGGCGTACGGCGGCTTGTTCGGCGCCGGCTGGGGTGAGGGCTTCTCGACGAGGATCCCGTTCGCCTTCTCCGACATGATCTACGCGACGTTCGGTGAGGAACTCGGGCTGACCGGCCTGCTCGGCATCCTCCTGGTCTACCTCGTGATCGTGCAGCGTGGCATGCGCACCGCCGTCGGCGTCCGGGACGGGTTCGGCAAGCTGCTCGCCGGCGGTCTGGCGTTCGTCATGGCGCTCCAGGTGTTCGTCGTCGTCGGCGGTATCACCCAGGTCATCCCGCTGACCGGCCTGACGCTGCCGTTCATGGCCCAGGGTGGGTCGTCGATGGTGGCGAACTGGGTCGTCGTAGCGCTTCTGCTGCGTATCTCCGACGCCGCGCGACGACCGTCGGCCCTGCCGACACGCGGCCAGGTGGCCGACGTGCCGGCCAGCACCCAACACCCCGGCGTCGAGGGCGCGATCCCGGTCGGGCCGGGAGCAAGTCCCGCGAACCGAGAGGCCGCACGGCAGAACATGCCCGCGCCCAGCGACGAGAAGACCCAGATGCACGCACCGATCCGGGACCAAGGAGGTGACCAGGCGTGAACACCACCCTGCGCCGCCTGTCGGCCGTCGTCATGGCGATGTTCCTCGTCCTCATGGTCTCGACCACCTACATCCAGTACGTCCGGGCGGGTGAGCTCAACGAGGACAGCCGGAACGCCCGCAAGATCTACCGCGACCTGGGCGCCGCCCGCGGCCCGATCGTCGTCGGCGACGAGAACATCGTGATCTCCAAGGAGGTCGACGACGACTACGGGCGCCAGCGCATCTACGCGGGCGGCAAGGGCGAGGTCGCGTCGATGTACGCGCCGATCACCGGCTACTTCGCCGTGACGGGCAGCGTCTCGGGGCTCGAGAACGCCAACAACGACTACCTGTCGGGGCGCGCGGACTCCCTCTGGCTCGACCAGCTGCAGAACCTCATCACCGGGCAGACCGCCGAGGGCTCCTCGGTCGTCACCACGATCGATCCCGCCGTCCAGCAGGCTGCCTGGGACGCGCTCGGCGACTACACCGGTGCCGCCGTCGCGCTCGATCCCAAGACGGGCGCCATCCTGGCGATGGTCTCCAAACCGTCGTACGACCCGAACACGATGGCCGTGCATGACGGCCAAGAGGCGAGCGCCGCCATCAACATCGCTGCGGCCACCACTCCGGTCGTCGGCAGCCTCGCCGGCGAAGAGCGGCGCAGCAGCTACTCCGTCCTGCACAACCGCACCATCAACGCGCTCTACCCGCCGGGGTCGACGTTCAAGGTGTTCACCTCGGCCGCCGCGATCGAGAGCGGCAAGTTCCGTGCCGACACCAAGGTCCCGGCGCCGAACGGCTACACGCTGACCGGCACGCAGACGAAGGTCAACAACTTCGGCGGCTACGAGTGCGTGGCGGGCCAGAGCGAGATCACCCTCACCGAGGCGCTGAAGGTCTCCTGCAACTCCGCCTACCTGTGGCTGGGCGGCAAGGTGGGCGCCGAGGCGATGGGCGACATGTTCGAGGACTTCCACTTCGACGAGGCCCTGGAGGTCCCGCTCGACACGACCGCCGGTACCTACCCCGGGGTCGACAACAACGAGGGCACCACCACCGCTCCCATCGAGCTGACCGGCATGGGTCAGGGCGGTGTCCTCAAGCTCTCCCCGCTCCAGGTCGCCATGATGACCGCGACCGTGGCGAACGGCGGCACGGAGATGCAGCCGTACCTGGTCGACGAGATCCGCGACAGCTCGCTCAACACCGTCGAGAAGACGCAGCCGGACGTGCTCGGCAACCCGATCTCGTCGTCCACCGCCGAGGACCTCCGCGCGATGATGACCGAGGTCGTCAACGGGGAGGGCGGTTCCGGCGTGAACGCCCAGATCCCGGGCGTCACGGTCGCCGGCAAGACTGGTACGGCGGAGGACCCGCCGCGGCAGCCGACGCTCTGGTTCACCGGGTTCGCCCCGGCGGAGGACCCGCAGGTCGCGGTCGCCGTCGTCCTCGAGAACGCCGGCGCCTCGACCGAGGAGACCGCCTCGAGCGCGCTGGCGGCCCCGGTCGCGAAGGCGGTCCTCGAGGCCGCGCTGCAGTCCGGGAGCGATCGATGAGACCCGTCGAGGGGGTGCTGGTCGGGGGGCGCTACCGCTTGGTGCGCCGCCTGGCCATCGGCGGTATGGGCGAGGTCTGGGTCGCCTTCGACGAGAAGCTCAACCGCGAGGTCGCCATCAAGGTGCTGCGCGAGGAGTACACCGGCAACGAGGACTTCCTGCGGCGCCTGCGCACGGAGGCGCGCAACTCCTCGACGCTGCTCCACCCCAACATCGCCCAGATGTACGACTACGGCGAGGAGGACGGCGCGGGCTACCTGGTCATGGAGCTCGTGCTCGGCGAACCCCTTGCCGACCTGCTGGAACGTGAGCCGGTGCTGCCCGCCGGCCGCCTGCTGCCGCTGCTCGCGCAGACGGCGCGCGGCCTGCACGCGGCGCACTCGGCCGGCGTCGTGCACCGCGACGTCAAGCCCGGCAACATCCTGCTGGAGCACTCCGGCACCGTGAAGATCACCGACTTCGGCGTCTCCGTGGCGCAGAACCAGGTCCCGATGACCGCCACCGGCATGGTCATGGGCACCGCGCAGTACCTCTCCCCCGAGCAGGCGGTCGGCCAGTCGGCGACCGCGGCGTCGGACATCTACGCGCTCGGCGTCGTCGCCTACGAGGCGACCGCGGGGCGGCGCCCGTTCACGGGCAAGAGCCCGGTCGACATCGCGATCGCGCACGTCAACGCGCCGGTGCCGCCGCTGCCGTCGTCGGCCCATCCGGGCGTCGCCGAGCTGATCATGCAGATGCTGGAGAAGGATCCGGCGCACCGGTTCTCGTCGGCCGAGTCGCTGGCGCGCGAGATGGACGCGCTGGCCGCGGAGGTCACGGCGGACCCGTTCGGCACCCGCCGCGTCATCCCCGGCCCGCGCTCCGGCGAGCAGCCCGACGCCGGGCCGTCGCGGCACGCGGGCGGCAACCGGCGCGGCCACACACGTGGTGGCGCACGGCCCGCCGCGCGGACGCGCAGCGAAGTCCGCCGCGCCGCGCAGGGCGAGGCCATGTTTCACGCGGAGCCCCAGGTCGTGCCGCAGTCGGTGCCGCCGGCGCAGGCCGGTCGCCCGACCCACCCGTTCGGGACGACGGCGTCGTCCGCACCCGCCGCGGCGCCGTCGGACCAGAACCCCTGGGGTGGCCGGAGCCAGACGACGACGCCGCAGGCGCGGCCCCACCGGCACGGCGCTCCCGGGTCGGACCTGCCCGCGGAGGCCGCCACGGGGCAGGGCACAGGGCATCAGGGCACGGACTCGCAGGGACACGCCGTCGGACGGCACGGGAGCGCCGTGGATGATCCGATCAGCGGCGGGTTCCGCCCGGAGACCGGCTACCTGCCGGGTACCCTGTCGCCTGCGGACGGAACGTCGCGGACGTATCGGTCGCGGCGGGAGATGCGTGAGGAGCAGTCCGGACGATCGAACCGCAAGGGCGGGTTCACGACGAGCGTCGCGCACTGGGCGGCCGAGTTCGAGGACCGTCTCGGCATCCGTATCCCCTGGCCACTGGTCGCCCTGGGCGTCCTGCTGGCCGTCGTCGTCCTCATCCTGGTTCTGACCATGGGCGGGGGCGGGGATAACGATGCGGAGTCGATGGGTGAGATTTCCTACCGAACGACGGACGCAATGCTGAATCCTGGCACCACGGCCATCGCCGTGGATTCTGGGATGATGCTCCTTGACGAGCCGCCGGCCGCGACGCGGACGGCCGAATCTTCGAAGGACGTACAAGTTGGTTGACAACACGCCCCGGGTGCTCGCCGGCCGCTATGAGGTCGGCGAGCTCGTCGGCCGTGGCGGCATGGCCGAAGTGCATGTCGGCCACGACACCCGGCTCGGCAGGACGGTCGCCATCAAGGTGCTGCGGTCCGACCTCGCGGAGGACCCGTCCTTCCTCGCTCGTTTCCGCCGTGAGGCGCAGTCCGCCGCCGCGCTGAACCACCCCGCCATCGTCGCCGTGTACGACACGGGGGAGGACCGCGCCAAGGACAACCGCGACCGGGAGATCACCGTCCCCTTCATCGTCATGGAGTACGTCGAGGGGCACACCGTCCGCGACATCCTGACCGACGGCGCCGCGGTGCCCATCGAAGAGGCCATCGAGATCACCACCGGGGTGCTGTCCGCCCTGGAGTACTCGCACCGGGCCGGGATCGTGCACCGGGACATCAAGCCCGCGAACGTCATGATCACGCCGACCGGCGCCGTCAAGGTGATGGACTTCGGCATCGCGCGGGCCATGGCGGACTCCGCGGCGACCATGACCGCGACCAACGCGGTGATCGGCACGGCGCAGTACCTCTCGCCCGAGCAGGCCCGCGGCGAGACCGTCGACTCGCGCTCCGACCTGTACTCGACCGGGTGCCTGCTGTTCGAGCTGCTCACCGGGCGGCCGCCGTTCCAGGGCGACTCGCCCGTGGCGGTGGCGTACCAGCACGTGGGGCAGCAGCCGCAGCGGCCGAGCGAGATCGCGGTGGACGTGCCCGACGTGCTCGACCGGATCACGCTCAAGGCGCTGACCAAGGACCGCGAGCAGCGGTACTCGTCGGCGGCGGAGTTCCGGGCGGACCTCGAGGCCGCGCTGCGCGGCGGGCAGGTCACCGCGCCGATGGTGGGCGCGATGGCGGCCGGCGGGCAGACGCAGGTCATGTCACCCGCCGGGTACGGGACCGCGCCGATGCCCGCCGGGTACGGGGCCGGGCAGCAGTGGGGCGGGCCACCGACGTCGACCCAGCCGCCCGTGAACACCCCCGGGCAGGGATATCCGACCGGCACGATGCCGGTGGGGCCGCCCGGGAGCCGGGGGGACCGCCGGGAGACGGACAACAAGAAGACGCTGATCTGGACGCTGGTGGCCGTCGCGATCGCGGCGCTGGTGGCGATCCTCATCGGGATCATGATGAACCAGCAGCCTCCCGCGGCGGAGACCGTTGGCGTGCCGGCAGTCACGGCGGGGACGTCGTACGACGAGGCGTGCGGGGTCGTCAGGGCCGCAGGACTCGAGTGCCAGAAGACCGTCCAGGAGGACTCCGAACAGGAGAAGGGCCAGGTGACCGGCAAGACGGAGCCGGAGGCCGGGACCGACGTCGAAGCGGGGTCGACGGTCAAGATCTTCGTCTCGGGTGCGCCTGGCGAGGTGGGCGTCCCCAACATCCTGGGGATGACCCAGGCCCAGGTGAAGCAGAATCTGGAAGCAGTGGGTCTGAAGCTGGGCGACTGGACCGCCAAGTCGAGTTCCAAGCCCAAGGACGAGTCCATCGAGTCGCAGCCGGCTCCGGGCACGACCGTGAAAGAGGGCTCGTCCGTCAACGTCTTCTACTCGTCGGGGATGATCACGCTTCCCGACCTGACGGGCTTCAGCGAGAAGCAGGCCACGGATCAGCTGAAGGAACTGGGCTTCTACCCCGAGACCGTGCCGCAGGACTCCACCGACTTTCCCGCGGGCCAGGTCATCCGGACCGACCCGGTCGGAGGCGGTGACGTCGCCGTGGGCAGCACGGTGAAGGTCTTCGTGGCCAAGGAGCCTGAGGAGGTCTCGCTCCCCGCCGAGATCATCGGCATGCCGGAGGACGAGGCACTCGAGATCTGCCGGCAGAGCTTCCACTGCGAGGTCGAGTACGGCGTCAGCGACCAGGCTGAGCCCGGTCAGGTCTACAACACCAACCCGGCACCGGGTCTCGCGATCGAGCCGGGCAGCGACGTCATCCTCCAGGTCGTCGACGACGAGGCGCTCCCGTCCGCCAGCCCGAGCGCGACCCCGTCGGAGGGTGGCGGCCTCTTCCCGCCCGGGAACAACGACTGATCTCCGGGCACCGGCAGCCAGAACCGCCGGGGTAGCCGTCGCCTCGCGACCCGGCTGCCCCGGCGTTCCTCATCCGGCCACGAGCGGAGCCATCCCCGTCGATCGCTCCACGGCGCCCTCCAGCCCGCACATCTCCAGCCAGTTCGCCAGCAGCCGGTGCCCGCCCTCGGTGAGCACGGACTCCGGGTGGAACTGCACCCCGTGCAGCGGCAGGTCCCGGTGCTGCAGCCCCATCACCACACCCGACTCCGTCGCGCACGTCACCACCAGCTCGCCCGGCACGCTCTCCGGCGTCGCCGCCAGCGAGTGGTACCGCGTGGCCGTGAACGGTGAGGGCAGCCCGGCCAGCACCGAGCCCTCGACGTCGAATCGCGCCGCCGCGTCGTCGGACACCACGGACCCGTCGTCGTCGGCCCCGGCGCCGGCACCCGGCGCGGCGGCGTCGGACACGAACACCTCGCTCGTCTTGCCGTGCATGAGTTCCGGCGCGTGCGTGACCGTCGCGCCGTAGACCTCGGCGAGGGCCTGGTGACCGAGGCACACGCCGAGCATCGGCGTGCGGGAGCGCGCGCACGCGCGGATGACGGACTCGGAGGCGCCGGCCTGCGACGGCGTGCCGGGGCCGGGGGAGACGAGCACGCCGTCGAACGGCCCGGCGTCGTCGGCGAACCGGCCGTCGCCGTCCGGCTCGGGCACGGCGTCGTTACGGACGACGACGGTCTCGGCGCCGAGCTGGTTCAGGTAACCGACGATCGTGTAGACGAACGAGTCGTAGTTGTCCACGACGAGGATCCGCGTCATGCGGCACAGCCTACGGCGTCGGCCCCGTTGGTCGACCGCCGTGATTACTCGACCGTCGTGTCGTTGAACGGCATGTACTCGCTCAGCCACGGGAAGAAGTACTCGAAGCAGACCGCCAGCACGATGATCCCCAGGCCGATGCACAGCAGCACGCGCGCCCAGGTGGGACCGGGCAGGAAGTTCCAGAGTGCGGAGTACATCAGCGCGCCATCCCTCTTTCGCAGGCCGTCACGAGTCCAGCATCTCCTTCGGCGTGCCCTCGCTGACCGGGGCCCAGTAGTCCAGCTTGCCGTGCACGATGTACCGCTCGGCGGCGGAGAACATCGGGTGGCACGAGGTCAGGGTGACGTAGCGGTCCTTGAGCTCCGGCAGCGGCTCGCCGGGCATCAGGCCCGGTATCGGGGAGATGACCTCGATGTTCGACGGCAGCACGATCTTGGACTCGACGATCTTGTAGACGTACCAGTTCTTCTCGGTACGCACCACGATCGCGTCGCCGTCCTTGAGCTCGTGGATCTGGTTGAACGGCTTGCCGTACGTGGTGCGGTGGGCGGCGGTGGCGAAGTTGCCGAGCTCGCCCGGCAGGGCCGTCTTCTCGTAGTGGCCGATGCCGATCGTGTCGAGCACCGTGGCCTTGTCCGTGCCCTCCGCGATCGGCTTGACGTAGTCGTCGCCCCAGCGCGGCACGAACATCTGCGCGAACGTCTCGCCCATGGCGGGCGCCGCGACGCCCGGCGGCTTGTCGCGGTGCTCCGTCGCGACGCGCGGGCCGTCCTTCTCGGGCTCCTCCCAGCCCATGTCCGCGACGATCTGCTGCTGCGCCCGGTTGCCCTCGACGTCGGTCCACCACAGCTGCCACACGACGAACAGCCCGAGCAGCACACCGCAGGTGACCAGGAGCTCACCGAACACCCCGACCACGGTCGCGACGGCGTCACCGCCGCGGCGCCTGCGCGGGTCGGGGGCGTGCCGGCGCCGGGGGACGTCCCGCCGGACCGGAGCGGGGAAGAGCTCTGCCGATGTCGGTGTGCGGTTCACGCGAAGACGTCCGTTCCTTCCGGTACCCGGGCGTAGCGGAGCTCGCCGGTCGACTGCGATGCGGGAACGTCGACCTTGTCGTGCCTCTCGACGCCCCACCCCAGATGCACCCAGTCGACGAACGCCCGGTAGTTCCTGACGCCCTCATCCTCCTCCAGCGCCTGGGCCAGTGCCTCCTGATCGCCGATCACGGTGACCTCGTACGGCGGCGAGAAGACCTTGCCGTGCAGCAGCAGGATGTTGCCGGAGCAGCGGAAAGCGGAGGTGGACGTCACGCGCTCGCCCTGCAGCGTCATCGCCTCGGCCCCGCCCGCCCACAGGGCGTTGATGACGTTCTGCAGGTCCTGCTGGTGGACCACCAGGTCGTTCGGCTGCGGATCGCCGGGGGCGGTGTCGAGGGCCGACGGCGGTGCGTCGTCCAGCGTGACCGTCAGGCCCGGGCCGCTCACCGCCCGGGAGCCCGCGGCGATGCCCTCGCGGGCCGCGACCGGCGGGGCGACCCGCGGCACGTGCCCGCTCTCGTCCGCGGTGAGGCGGGTGATCTCCTGGTCGAGCAGGGCGGCGGCGTCGGTCAGCTCGGAGACGCGCTCGGACTCGGCCTGGACCACCTGGGCGATGTCCTGCGGCTGCCGCGATCCGGACTGCGCGGCATGCAGCCCGCTGGCCACGAACAACAGGCCCGCGGCCGCGAGCACACCCCCGACGGTCACCCAGGACCGCACCCGCGCGCCCGTGATCGCCCGGGCCCGGGCCATTTCGATCACGGAAACCTCCATGTCCGCGTCACCGTTTGCCTGACTCGGCCACTACGCTAGTCCACGAGACTGACAACGTCCGGACTTCCCGCGCTGGCGCGGGCGGTCCGGTACCCGCCCGGACAGGAGCCCACGAGCGTGCCCGAGTCGAAATCGCGCAAGAAGAAGGCCGTCGCCAAGCCCGCCGGCGACACACCGGTGGCGGCGAAGCCGGAGGGGAACCCCCGCTGGCTCGCACCGGTCATGGTCGGGCTCATGGTCCTCGGGCTCGCCTGGATCGTCACGTTCTACCTGACGAGCGCGGATCTGGGCCTGCCGATCCCGCAGATCGGGAACTGGAACCTCGCCATCGGGTTCGGCCTGATCATCGCCGGGTTCGGCCTCACGACCCGCTGGCGCTGACGCGCCGCGAGGCCCTTCGGGCCGCCCCGGCAGACTTTCCACAGCTGTGGGTAAAGCTGTGGAAAAGTCCCGAGGTCGGCGTTGTGGTGCGGTTTCTGGAGCAGGGACGACGACGCCGGCCGATCGCGGGCACCCGAAGGACGCGGTCACCAGAGGCCGACACCCAGGTACCTCACGGTGGCGGCGATCACGAGGAGAGCCAGCGCGCCCACCGGTGCCGCCACGCCCACGAGCGCCTGGGCGCGCCTGGGGGCAAAGGCGAACGCAGCGCCGACCGCGAGCCCTGTGACGAGGCCCCCGAGGTGCCCCTGCCACGACACGCTCGGGACCACGAAGCCGATCACCGCGTTGATCCCGATCAGCACCCACATCTGCATCGCGTTGCGACCCATCCGCTTCAGCACGGGGATCGCCGCGCCGAACAGGCCGAAGACCATGCCTGATGCGCCCACGACGGGTGTGCCCCAGCCGCTTTGGGGGTCGGCCGGCGAGCCCGCGAGCAGCAGCACCGCCACCGAACCGCCGACCGCCGCCGCGAGGCAGAGCCCCGCGAAGCGCGCGCGCCCGAGGAGCGGCTCGAGGAACTGGCCCATCATCCACAGCGCGTACATGTTGAACAGCAGGTGCAGCGGGCTGGGTGCCGCGTGGACGATCGCGGCCGTGACGAATCGCCACGGTTCGAAGGCACCGGCGTACGGCTGGAAGGCGAGAAGCCCGGTCCACCCGAGCCCGGGGATCAGCTGGAGCAACCAGCTCACCACGCACACGCCGATGATCCCGAAGGTGATGACGGGCCGCCCGGTGGTGACCGTGCCGCCCATCACCGTCGTCTGGCGCGGCGCCGTCCTCGCGGCTTTCTTCACGCAGTCCACACACTGGATGCCGACGGCGGCGGGCCGCTGGCATTCCGGGCACGCCGGACGCCCGCAGCGCTGGCACCTGACGTAGGACACCCGGTCGGTGTGCCGGGGACAGACCGGCGGACCGGCCTGTGCGTGGGGGGATGCGCTTGCCTCGTCGTCGGTGATGACCCGGCCCTCCGGTCAGTCCTCGATGGTCACGCGCGTGATCGTGATGTCGTCGACCGGCCGGTCACCGGGACGGGTCGGCGTCTTGCCGATGGCGTCGACCACGGCACGCGACGCGTCGTCGGCCACCTTGCCGAAGATGGTGTGCTTGCCGTTCAGCCAGGGCGTCTCGGCGGTGCTGATGAAGAACTGCGAGCCGTTGGTGCCTTCCGGCTCGCCGGTGACGGGGTTGCGGCGCTTGCCGGCGTTGGCCATCGCGAGCAGGTACTTCTCGTTGAACTCGAACATCTCGGGGTGGATCTCGTCGTCGAACGTGTACCCGGGGCCGCCCGTGCCCGTACCGAGGGGGCAGCCGCCCTGGATCATGAAGTCGTCGATGACCCGGTGGAAGATCAGCCCGTCGTAGAACGGCTCCTTGCGCTCCTCGCCCGTGCGCGGGTCCGTCCAGGTCTTCTCACCACGTGCGAGTTCGACGAAGTTGCCGACCGTCTTGGGAGCGTGGTTCGGGAAGAGCTCAAGACGGATGTCGCCGGCGGTCGTGTGCAGGGTTGCGAACATGTACCCAATCTTTCCACGTCGCGCGAGCGCTCGGCCTCGCCACACCGAGCAGGCAATGGCAGAGTGGGTGGTGCATGCCAGATTGTCTCATCGGCCGACACCCGGGGGGTTCCATTCCATGGGACACAAGATCACCGTCGACCAGGTCGACAAGGAGAAGCTGAAGCAGCAGGCGGCCGCCGCCGCCGCGTTGCTGAGCGAGCGTGGCGCGAGGGCCGCCCAGCAGGCGGGCACGCTCGCCGGGCAGGCCAAGGAACAAGCGCTCCATGCCAAGGACTGGGCGCAGCCGCGGGTCGAGGAGTTCCGCCACTGGGCGGGGCCCCGCGCGGAGAAGGCCTGGCGTGACGGCCTTCAGGCCGCCGCGCCCCGGGTCCAGCAGGCTGCCGCGAAGGCCGCGCCGCTCATCGACACCGCCCACCACAAGCTCGTCGACGACCTGCTCCCGCGGGCCGTCGCTGCGGCCAACGCCGCCGCCGCGCACGCGGCGGACGCACAGCGCGCGGCAGCGGAGGCGGCCGCGCCGCCCCTGAAGGGCAAGGCCGCGCGCGCCGCGCGCAAGGCGGCCGAGCTCGCCGAGAAGCACGCCTCCAAGGCAGCGGCCGCGGCCGCGAAGCAGGCGGCCAGGGAGGCCAGGTCGGGCTCGGCCGGGAAGCGCTGGGTCTGGGCCGCCGTCGGGGTCGGAGCCGTCGCCGCGGGCTACGTGTTCTGGAAGCGGGCGCAGCCGCAGAGCGACCCGTGGGCGGAGCCGTGGGAGCAGGCGTCGTCGGCCGACTACTCGGGCGGCACCACGACGGACGCCCGGCACAAGATGAGCGCGGCGGCGAGCAGCGTGAGCGAGAGGGCCGGCGCCGCGGTGTCCAAGGGCCGTGAGGTCGCGGGCACCGTCGGCCAGAAGGCGTCGGTCGCGGCGGGCAAGGCGACCGAGGCGGCCCGCACCGCCGCCGGGAAGGCCACCGAGGCCGCCCGCGTGGGTGCGCAGAAGGTGACCGAGGCGGCACCGTGGACCTCGCCGTCGGCCGGGAACGCGGCGGCGGGCACGACGAGTCAGGTGGCCGGCGCGACCGCCGTCGACGACACGCTGTCGCCGAACGGCACGTTCCCGTCGGAGCCGAGCGCGGTTTCCTCGGAGAAGACCCCGGTCGGGGCCACGCCGCAGTCCGCGGAGCCGACGACGGCGGAACCGCTCCGCCCGTCCGCCCCGGAGGACGACGACGCCTACGCGTACGACGACCTCGCCGACCCGGAGAAGCCGACCGACAAGCCGGCCTGACGACGGGCGACACATCCCCAGGCCCTCGAGCAGGGCGTGGGACGGCCCTCGCGGGCCCCGGATATCCGGGGCCCGCGAGGGCCGTTTCGTGTCCGGCACCCGGTTCGTCGTCGTCGGACAGGGCGCCCGCCAGGTGACTTGCGAGCCATATCGATGACTGTCAAAATAGAAGAGATTCGATGCAGTGCGCTCGAACGCCCCGTCCCTCACCGAGCCCGCAGAGCAGAGGAACCCGATGAGCACCTCGTCGCCATTCAAGATCGTCGTCGTCGGGTCGGTCGCGGCCGGCACCTCCGCCGCCGCGAAGGCTCGCCGCAACACCGAGACCGCCCGGATCACCGTCTACGAGCGCGATCACGACATCTCCTACTCCGGCTGCGGCCTGCCGTACTTCGTGGGCGGTGAGGTCGAGACGATCGACCAGCTCACGCCGCGTGACGCCGCCTGGTTCAAGGCCCGCTACGACGTCGACGTCCGCACCGGGCACGAGGTCACGGCGGTGGACGCCGCGGCCCGCACGGTCACCGTCCGCGACCTGGCGACCGGGTCCACGTCCGAGGACACCTACGACGAGCTGATCCTGGCCACCGGTGTCCGCAGCGTGGTCCCGCCGCTGCCCGGCGTGGACCTGCCGGGAGTGTTCACCGTGCGCAACCCGTCCGACGCCCGCGGGATCCGCGAGTGGCTGGAGGCCCGCGAGGTGCGGCGCGCCGTCGTCGTCGGCGCCGGATACATCGGGCTGGAGATGACCGAGCAGCTCACCCGGCGCGGCATCGAGGTGACCGTCGTCGAGGCGCTCGAGCACGCCATGCCGCGCATGGACGCGGACATGTCCGCGCGCGTCGACGCCGAACTGCGCCGGCACGGCGTCGGCCTGCGCCTCGCGGCGCGCGTCGGCGCGATCGAGGGGGACGACGACGCCGTGACCGGCGTGCGCGTCGGTTCACCCGACGACGGCGAGACCCTGCCGGCCGACCTCGTGATCGTCTCGGTGGGCGTGCGACCCAACCTGGAGCTCGCGCAGCAGGCCGGTGCGACGATCGGGCCGACGGGAGCGATCGCCGTCGACCGGCAGGGACGAACCAGCGTCGAGCACGTGTGGGCGGTGGGGGACGTGGCGGAGTCGTTCGACCTCGTCACGGGCGAGCCCGCCTGGGTGCCGCTGGGCTCCACGGCGAACAAGACCGGCCGCATCACCGGGGACGCGATCACGGGTGGCACGCTGGAGCACCGCGGGATTCTCGGCACGTCGATCGTGCGGGTCTTCGACCTGGCCGTGGCCCGGACCGGGCTGACGGAGGACCTGGCGCGCGCGGCGGGGTACGACGTCGAGGTGCTGCACAACATCAAGCCCGACCGGCCGGAGTACCTCGGCGGGAAGGCGCTGCTGATCAAGGCCGTGGCCGACCGCGCGTCGGGCAGGCTGCTGGGTGCGCAGGCGATCGGCGCCTCCGGCGCCGACAAGCGGATCGACGTGCTCGCCACCGCGATCACCTACAGGGCCGACGTCGCCGACCTGTTCCACCTGGACCTGGCGTATTCCCCCACCTACGCCACGACCAAGGACCCGGTGCACTACACGGGCATGGCGCTCGACAACGCGATCCGCGGGCGCGCACGGCTGATCACGCCCGCGGAACTGGAGCGGCTCCGGGGCGATGGCGAGAAGGTGCAGGTCGTGGACGTCCGGTCGGCCAAGGATCGCGCGAAGGGGTTCGTCGACGGGTCGGTGCACATCCCCCTGGCGGAACTGCGGGCGCGGGCCGGTGAGCTGGACCCGGCCGCCTTCACGGTGACGTACTGCAACAAGGGCGTGACCGGCAACGCGGGGCAGAACGTCCTGCGCAACCTGGGTTTCGAGAAGGTCTACAACTTGTCGGGCGGCAACAAGAACTACCAGTCCTGGGTGGGGAATCGGTAGTCGACATCCCAGGCAATATCAAGGAGTTGCCAGCTTTGATCCATGTCGGGCGCAAGGCAGCGGCGTCGACCCGAAAACACACGCTGAACAGCTTGTTTCACCCGGTCGATCCGCGCTGAACCGCCAGTTCAGCGGATAGTGTTCCGTCTGAATTCCTCGCGCTGGTCCCGGACGTACCTCCGCCGGCGCTGAGACGGAACCGAAAGGCAACCCCCTCGATGCCCCAGATCTTCTTGGCGCGCACGCGCCGCCGAGCCCTGCGATGGACCGCCGGGCTCGCGATCACGGCGCTTGCCGGCACCACCCTTGTCGTCGCAGGTGCGCCTGCTGCCTCGGCCTACATCCGGACGAGCCTGCCCTCCGAAGTTTTCGCCACCGCGGAAGCGCTCCCTGATGGGGCCATTACCCGAGTCGAGCTGACCGGGAAGCTCATCGCGCTGGAGGTTGCCGTCGATGGGCTGCCGTCCCAGGTGTGGACCCTCGACCGCAGTACCGCAGAAGCCGCATGGCACCAGATCGACGGCATGGAAGCGCTGCAGGACGCCGAAGGGGGCACCGTCCGCGGAACGATGACGAATGGCGCCCACGTGGTTCTGCGCGCCTCCGACGGCGCCTACCGCGCCATCCCAAGTTCCTACCAGCTGGACCCCAGCGGCACTCGTGTGAGCTTCAGAGCAGGCACGTCTGTCACGATCCAGGACGCAATCTCGGGAACCGTGGTCGCAAGTGTTCCGCTCGGATCAGCAGCGACCAACTACACCGGGCACCGACTCTCGGGCTCGCTGATCACTGCGGTCGACGGCTACAACCTGCGCTACATCAGCGTTCCGACAGGCGCGGTCCGCATGACCACGCGTACAGGCTGCGGCGACCCCGAGTGGGATCCGGCAGCGCCAGGGAAGTCCGCTGGCTACGACGGCCGATTCGCACTCGTGATGTGCTGGGAGGGCTTGTACTCCATCCACGACAGCGCTGGTGTCTACTACTCGAAGTCGGTCGACAAGGATTTCGGCAGCTTTACGTGGTCGCTCAGCGACGGCATGCTCATCGGTGTCTCGACTAGTAGCCCTGGTGACCCGGCTCGGCCGCTCGTGTTCAATCCATGGACGAATGTGGTCGCGAAAGTCCCAGGAGCCCCGGCGTCGCTGGCGACCTTTGACACAGACGGAAACGCCGCAGTGTTCGCCTCCAACGGCGAGTTGCACTCCGTCGATCTCACACCGGTCACATCAGAGGTCCTCGACTCGCCGCCGGACTCGGCCGCGCCGTGGCCAGTCCTGGACCTTGCGACATGGTCTGCCACCCGGACGTACACGGTGCGCTTCAAAGCCTTCGACGATGACCAGCCGGGCGATGAATTCATGGCCTCTGGTGTGGCCCGCATCGAGGCCCGGCACCGGAGCCGTCCGCGCGGAGCGGAGAATTTCGGAGCCTGGAGCTCGCCGATCGTCGTCGGCTCGAGCCGAGACGCTACCGCTTCTGCCGGCTCCCGCACCTGCTGGCAGACCCGTGCCACCGACAAGGCCGGAAACCTCAGTGCCTGGACCCCCGAGCAATGCGTGCAGATCGACGGCACGGCCCCGTCGGTTACCTCTCGCAGCTTGCCCAGCTCGACCAAGGTGACAGGCACGACGACTGATGTGACCTTCCGGTGGTACGGAAGCGACAACGGCAGGATCGGGAACTACACGATCCGCCGCCGGGCGACGCCACGCGGGCAGTCCACGGGCGAGTGGACCTACGAGAACGTGGGGACCGCGACCTCGTTCACCAGGTCCTGGTACAGGTCCAGGACCGTGTGCTTCCAGGTGAAGGCCAGTGACAAGGCCGGAAACGTGTCCGACTGGTCCAAGACCCGGTGCACCTACGTGGACGGGATCAAGCCCAAGGTATCCAGCGCCTCGGTGAAGCGGTGGATGGGCACCTGGCCGGACTGGAAGTCTGGCCTCGTCCAGTGGTACCCGACGTTCCGCTACTCCGGGACCGACGACAAGAGTGTCTACCGCTACCAGCGGGAGGTGAGGGGGACACGGGAAGGCGCCGACCTGGGCACGCCGTCGAGGAGCGACTGGCTGACCAGCACCTCGACCAAGTTCGTGCTGAATCCTGTGGACCAGGAGTGTGCCCGCGTCCGGATCAAGGACCGCGCCGGCAACGTGAGCGACTGGTCTCGATGGAAGTGCTCCAACGCGCCCGCGGACTGGCGGTTCGGCATGGACTGGGGACTCGCCACGTATGCACGTGACCTCGGGCTGCCCGTCAGCTACGGAGACGCGCTCATGGTCACCGGCTACCACAGCTCGGGCCCGACCCAGACCGAGAGGTCCTTCCACGTCAACGCCGTCCGCCTGAACATGGTCACGGGGCCCACAATGGGCTCGGTCCATGTCTACGTCGGCGACACACGGCTGGGCACGGTCAACTCGCACCGGGCCACCTGGGGCATGCGGAACATCACCCTGGAGAGTTCAAGGGAACTCACGGGCCGGGTCCGCCTGGTGGCGGCCTCCGGCATGACGGCAACGAGCCACCTCTACGTGATCCGCTGAGCAATTTCGACGCGAAGGGACCTGCGGCAAAACGCTCGCCGCAGGTCCCTTCGTCGTAGCTCGGAGTGGCGAACCGTTCGCGGCCGTCTCGCCACCCTGCTGTCCGACCGGGTGCTGGAGGCCGTCCTCACGACCCGGCGGGCGGAGCGGCTGCAGCTACATGTCCGACGGCGGCCCGGGCCGGGTCCCACGGTCCGCCGTGCGGTACATGAAAGGCCGCTGACCTGCGGGTCAGCGGCCTTCACCAGGTGGAGCCAAGGGGACTCGAACCCCTAACCCCCTGCTGGTGGAGCGGGTCTTCGCGCTCGCTCGGAAGGCTGTTCTCGCCGGGCGCTTGTGCGCCCTGTTCATGCCGCGAGAACGGCTGGATTCCGCCGTTCTCGCCTCGTTCGGGTCCAGCGTCCCACGGGCGGGTATCGGTGGGCAACCGTGGGCGTCCGTGGTCGTTGCAACCGTGTCAGACCGCGTGTCAGGGGTGGCAATCGTGTCAGGAACCGTGTCACGACTCGAACCGCAATCTGGGCCTCTGACCCAAGCGGGTGGCCTGGCCCGGTGCGGCGCGACGGATCACCGGCGAGGGTCCTGGTCCAGATCCTCGACGGCGGGGTGAGCCGATCGGGTCCGGCCTCCCGGAAGGCGTGGAACATGTACTCGCCGAGTTGCCGCCAGGCGAGGGGCGCCGTGCGCTTGCGTGCCGCGCAGAAGTCCGCGCGTGGCGTGCTGGAGCAGGTAGAGGTTGCTGTGGTCGATGTCCGGGCGAACCACTCCGGCCTCGTGAGCGCGGTTTACGAGCTGGACCAAGGCACGGAAGGAGGTCCTGTGAACGACCGGCTGGAACTGACCCCCGGCAACGGCGTGGTGCAGATTCTGCCATGGCGCGAGCATGCCAGCGCGGTGCTGTGGGCAGGGCTGGGACGAGGCGACCGCGCGCTGGACCGTGGATCCCGGAACACACTGGCTGGAGTGCGGTGCGTCGTCACGAGACATCCGGCAGGCTGTCGTCGTCGAACATCCGGGAACGGCCGAGAACCCGTCGCTCACCCGGCGTTCCACGCTCGCGAAATGACTGGAACATCCAGCGGATCCGAGCCCCTCGCCAGGCGGTTCGGCCCGACCGGGCCGTTCCAAAGTGATGGGAGGTTGATCATGTGGGTTCGGTGCGCCGAATCGTTGGAATTTCGGGGTTTCTAACTAACTTAGGGGCGGCGTGCCTGCTGCGTGCCGCTCCGGACCGGCCCCAGCGCGCAACGAGGCTCGAAATCCATGACCCCTGCGGGCGGAGCGGATCTTCCTGGTCGTTCGGGAGGCTATTCTCACGGAAGTCGCTACCCCAGTTCGGAGAAGGTGGTGCCTTCATCCTTGGACCGCATGACCTTGCCGACCGCGGCGGCGTAGATCTCCGAGGCGGAGATCGCGGTCAGGGCCTCGGGGTGTCCGGGTAGCCGGCCGCGTTCGGTCCATTCGCCGGCCGGGTCCTCGGCCAGGTAAACAGCGCCCTCGGGGGTGACGCCCACCACGGTGCCGTCATCGGCCCAGCTCACCAGGACCAGCAGAGGCGCGTCCGACAGGACCTCGAAGGTCCGGCCGCTGTCGGTGCTGCGGGCCAGGCCGCCCTGCGTGGTGGCGATCAGGGCATCGGGCGATCCGGGGTCGACGGCGAAGTCCGCCATCAAGGTGCGGGTGAGTTCCTCCCAGTTCTCCTGGTCCTCGCTGACCAACAGTTGTCCCGTCATCGAGTTCAGCCCGTACACCCGGTCGTGCCGGTACTCCAGGGCGTGGAAGTCCGCCCCGCCGCCGAGCGACACCTCGCTCCAGGTCTCGCCGGCGTCGGTGCTCTCGATCAGCCCGACCGAGCCCGGCCCGCCCTGCCCCTCGCCCGGATGACCGCTGGCCAGGAAGTGTCCTGGTCCAGCGACGGTGAATCCCATGAAGTCCTGGCCGTGCCCGCCCACGAGTTCCGGTCCGTCGTCGTCCACGCGAAACAAGCCATGGTGAGTGCCGACGTACACATCCCCGTCCGCGGGGTCGACGTCGATCCCGTGAATGTGCTCCATCCTCGGCGCCTGCTTGGTGCCGGAGGGCGCGGCGTCGCCGCTCGTGCATCCAGCCAGGACCAGGAGTGCGAGATGCAGCGAGGTGAGAGCGAGTGTCGGCTTCGGCAGGGACATGGTCGGGCCTCTCGATCGGTGGACGGACGCGACATTCCTGTCATCTGGGCCGGGCCCCGCGGGAACTCCGGCGAGAACGCTCTATGCGTTCGTCGACGCGCCGACGAGCCAGCCGGTGAGGAGGACGACGGCGATCATGAGCGCGATCTCGGGTGCCGCACTTCGGCGGAGTGGTCCTGGTGAGGATCGTCCGTGGCGACGACTGGCTGTGGAGGTGAGATGCGGGATGGTGTGGAAGTGGTTGTAGGCGCCGATGAGCCCGACGGCGACGACAACGGCGGTCTTGCCGAGCAGGGCCAGGCCCCAGTCGGTCGTCCAGAGCTGATCAGGACGTTCGAGGATGGTGAGAGCCAGCGCGATCCCCGCGACGGCGACCGCAGCGAGCGATGCCGCGGCGACGACGGAGAACCGCGCCGCCACGAGAACGGTGTCGGCGCGGCGATCATCCTGCAGGTGCCGGTGCAGCACGACGGTGAGCGCGACCAAGCCACCGACCCAGGTTGCTGCGGCGGCCAGGTGGATGATGTCGGCGGTCAGGACCAGCCAGCGGGGCTCCATCATGTTGCTGTGACCATCCAGGACGAACCCGGCTCCGGCTACGACGACGCCCGCGAGGGCGGCTGCGGATCCCCGGATCGTGCGGCCGGTCCCGGCCAGGACGGTGATTGCGCCGACCGCCTGGAGCCCGGCGACCCATCCGGCGGCCCCTGTGAGCGCGTCACCTATGGCGTCGGGGGATGCTGCAGCGACGAGGTCTCCGTGAGTGAGGGTGGCGGACTGCGCGGCGACTCGTAGCGCCGTACCGACAAGCACGAGCGCCCCGGACCACCGGACTGTTCGCAGGACCGCCGTCTCGTCGTTGCCGTCACGTCCGCGCAGCACGAGCCCGGCGAAGGCCAGGCCGCCTGCGGCCACGAGCCATCCCCACATCATGACCGCGCTGCCGAACCGGCCGCTCGCGTCGATGATGGGCGGTGGTTCGTGGTCCGGCTCCATCGAGGACATGTCGTGGCCGGCGTGGGGCGACGGCGAGTTGTCCTGCTCCTGTTCCGGGTCCTGTGCAGGTTCCTTGGTGGGCTTCTCGGAGACACGGTCCGTTCGTCCCTCGACGGTGAACTCGAAATTCCCGTCAATCGTGTGGCCGTCCTGCGCGGCGACCGTCCACGAGACCGTGTAATGGCCACCGGTCAGCGGCGCCGCAGGCTTCGCCGTCACGGAGGTGCCGTCCTGCGCCCGGACGACTGCGGCGCCCACGGCGCCCTCGGGGCCGTGAATCTCCACGGCGTCGCCGACCGGCGTGACGGGGAGACTGAACGTGAGGATCACGGCCGAGACGGGTCTGGCTGACATCGACCCGTCGCCGGGTGACGTCGTCGTGAGCTTGGTGTGCGCCGCGGCGGGTGGCGCCGTGCAGATGGCGATCAGCGCCACTGTCAGCAGGGCGCGAGTGAGCCTGGCTATGAAGGTAGAGTTCATGCGTCGGGGTTCTTCCGCGTCGTCGGTGAGCATGCGTGGTGGTGCCCCGAATGCCGCTGGGCGTCCGGGGCGCCGTCGACGCATGGCTACGTGCGGCTGATACCGAGGGCGTGCAGGCTCGGACGCCTGGCTGAGACTGTCGTGGATGCGAGCGACGCCCGGTGAGGAAGGCCGACGCCAGGGGGCTGGATCGAGATCGTGGCCGGTGGGAGCAGCGGCACCGTAGCTGCCGTCAGCGTGAGGCAGGGTGTGTCGGTCTCGCAGCATTCACAGGCATCGGGATGCTCATGGTTCGCCGAGCTGTAGGCCGGGTCAAGACTGTCGGTCTCGCCTTCGGCTTGCACCGCGGTCGACGCCGTGGCGACGACGTCGTGTGAGTGCATGGCGAACGCCCCGTACAGCGCGTGCATCGACAACAGGCCGCTGACGACGGAACTGATCAGGAGCGCGCCGAGCGCTCCTCGCCGGGCGGCGAGGAGAATCGAGCGGACCGTGGCGATCACCGACATGACCCACGCAGCCTAGCCGCTCGGGTGTGAGCGTCGCCCGCGGGTTGGTGACGCGCGGTCGATTCATGGGATCCCATGAGCCCATGCAGCTTTCCGGATTCGGTGCGCGGCTGGTGACGGCAATGGCCCTGGTGGTCATGGTGAGCGGCGCCGCCGCCTGGCTCGTCGCACGGGTCGTCGGCCCGGGCATTTTCCGTAGCTACATGACACGTGCCGAGCATGAGCCGGGCAGCATGGCCGATCATGCGGTCCAGGCGTTCATGTCGGCGGGAACGCTCACGCTCGCGGTAGCGCTCGGCGTGTCCGTCGCGACGTCACTGGCCATCGGGGCTGTGATGTCCCGCCGGGTGGGAAAATCGCTCCGGAACATGGCCCGCGTGGCCGGTCAGGTCGCCACCGGGCGGTTCTCGGTGCGGGTGCGGTCTCCGCGGGTCGGCAGCGAGTTCGACGAGTTGGCCGCCGCGATCAACGCGATGGCCGAGCGGCTGGGCGAGAACGAGTCGATGCGACGGCAGTTGACGGCCGATGTCACGCACGAGCTACGCACCCCGGTGGCCACGATATCGGCCTACCTCGACGCGATAGACGACGGCGTGGAACAGTTGGGGCCGGAGACGATCGAGGTGCTGCGTGCTCAGGCATCTCGTCTGACGCGCCTGGTGGAGGATCTTTCGGCCGTCGCCCGGGCGGAGTCGGGTACGACGGTCCTCGATCTGACGCCAGTTCACCCGGGTGAGCTGGTGGAACTCGCGGCGCACGCGGCCCGTGCCGGCTTCTCGGCGCGATCGGTGCGACTGACCACCGCTGTCCAGCAGCGGCTTGGCACGATCGCGGTGGACCGGGACCGGATGGGACAGGTACTCGGGAACCTGCTCGACAACGCTCTGCGGCACACACCAGCGGGAGGCGAGGTGCGGTTGACAGCCGAGCGCCACGGGACGGGCGTGCGGTTCATGGTGGTCGACACGGGTGAGGGCATCGCGGCCGAGCACCTGCCGCACCTGTTCGAGCGGTTCTACCGGGCCGATGCCGCCCGCGACCGCGGCCACGGGGGCTCGGGTATCGGTCTGGCCATCGTCCGGGCCCTCGTGATGGCGCACGGGGGTGCCATCAGCGCGCACAGTGAAGGCCCCGGCCGGGGCGCGACGTTCGTCGTGGACCTCCCACCGACAGGTGCCACACGGGCCTGGCCGACGATCAACCGGTTGCGGCCGCCGACCTGACCGGACGCCCGGCAGGCGGACACCGCACCGCGAGTCACGGGACGTCACTGGTCAGACCGCCTGCCGAGGTTAGGCACCGAGGGCGAGCCCAGATCGAGAACGATCACGTCCGGATCGAGTTGGCGCAGGACGTCGACCGCCTCCGAGCCGTCGTGCCCCAGCCGGGTCCGGAACCCGCCAGAAACACGCGCCGACAAGACGGACAAGTAAGACCACGTCGTCGACGACGGCGGCGCCGCAGGGCACTCAGGACGCCGGCTCCCGTCAATTGTCCGCAGTCGCGACGGCGATCAGCACGGTCAGACGGCCGCACCGGGGTCTTCATCGAAGCTTGATCGAGCAGCGACAGCATGCACGGTGTTGACGTTCCAGACTGATGTGGAGCGTCCGGCGGCCGTCGCGGCGCGCCCCGCCGAGCGTGGGGAATCGATCGAGAGGAAGATCAAGTGATGTCACGTCGCCGAGTCCTGGTTACCGCCGCCGTCACGCTCCTGGCCGGGGCGAGTCTCGCCGCGTGCTCGGGTGGCGACGACGGTGGGAAGGCGTCCGCCGATCACAACGCGGCCGACACCGAGTTCGCGCAGATGATGATCGTCCACCACGAGGGCGCCGTCGAGATGGCCGGCCTGGCCTCCGAGAAGGCGACCGACCCCGAGGTCAAGGCACTGGCCGGGCGGATCGCGGGCGCGCAGCAGCCGGAGATCGACACCATGACCGGCTGGCTCGAGGCGTGGGGCGAGGAGACTGACGCCGCGGGCACGGAGATGGAGGGCATGGACCACTCCGGAATGGACATGGAGGGCATGAGCCAGGAGGAAGCGATGGCTTCCCTGAGCGAGCTCTCGGGCGCGGAGTTCGACATGGAGTTCCTGCACCTGATGATCGCCCACCACGAGGGCGCCGTGGAGATGTCCGAGACCGAACTGGCCGACGGCCAGAACCCGGAGGCCAAGGAACTCGCGCAGACCATCATCGACGCCCAGACCGCCGAGATCGCGGAGATGGAAGAGCTCATGGGCGGCGCCATGTGACCTGACGGTCAACCGGCATGGCGTGTCCGCACCCGAGGAGCGGTCACGCCATGCCGGACTCTTTGCTCATCGTGAGCACTCGGGGGGATCTTGCTGTCTACTGAGGACGTGCTCCGGCATGCCCGGCCACGCTTTGTCGGGCCGCACCGCTCAACCTATGTCTTCGCGTTGCTCTGCGCAGCGCTCGTCGTTGTGGTCTCGTGGTGCGGCGTCGGTCACGTGCCGGTCGGAGGGCACTCTTACGAGGCCGACCCGGCGCCGGCGGCTCGCGACACGTCGGCGGCCGCGACGTCAGCTGGCGACGGCGAACCGCTTCACGGGCCCCATCAGCACACCGGTGGTGAATGGTGCTCACCGGAAGCCCTCGTACCTGCGTCCGCCAGCGATGCCGGTCACCCCTTCACCTCGTCGCCAGCGCCAGCAGGCATCGCCGCCCTTGTCCGGCTGCCGTCGGCACGCCGCCTTTCCCGGCCTTCCCGGCCGGTTCGGTCAGGGAGGGCTGCTCTGGCCATCACGTCGAGGTGGCGCATCTAGAAATCGCACTCGCAACCGAACGTCCGGTTGCCGCGTACGGCCCCACAGGCCGCCGCGCGAGATGACGACGCACCACGCACTCATCGAGCGACGACGAAAGTGATGCACACATGAACAGCACCGCGACCAACAACCCCGTCATGCCCATAGGCGCCGGGATCTCGAACCTGGTGGGGAACACACCGCTGCTGCGGGTTTCGGAGCCGCTGGCTCCGGCCGGCAGGGGGTTCTGGGCAAAGCTAGAGGGCTTCAACCCCGGAGGTATCAAGGACCGGCCGGGCCTCTACATGGTCGAGAGGGCCCGTGCCCGGGGAGACCTGCGCCCCGGCGGCCAGATCATCGAGTCCACCAGCGGAACGCTCGGGCTGGGGCTCGCGCTGGCCGGGACCGTCCACGGTCACCCTGTCACCCTCGTGACCGACCCCGGCCTGGAGCCGTCCATGACCCGCCTGCTGAGCGTGTACGGCGCAGAGGTCGACATGGTCTCCGAGCCGCACGAAACCGGCGGCTGGCAGCAAGCGCGCCGGGACCGCGTCACCGAACTCCTACGCGAACATCCTGGTTCCTGGTCTCCGGACCAGTACAACAACCCCGACAACGTCGCCGCGTACACACCGCTGGCTCTGGAGCTTGCCTCCCAGATGGGCCACATCGACGTCCTGGTCTGCAGCGTCGGTACGGGAGGCCACTCCGCGGGGGTGGGGCGGGTTCTCCGGCAGCTCTACCCTGACATCCGGATCGTGGGGGTCGACACGATCGGATCCACGATCTTCGGGCAGCCCGCACGCCCCAGGCTGATGCGCGGTCTCGGGTCCAGCATCTACCCGCGGAACGTCGCGTACGAGAGCTTCACCGAGGTCCACTGGGTCGCCCCGCACGAAGCGGTGTGGGCCTGCCGTCAGCTGGCTGCCTCGCACTACGCGACCGGTGGCTGGAGTGTCGGCGCGGTCGCCCTCGTCGCGGGGTGGCTGGCCCGGACGGAGTCGGCGGACACCCGGATCGCGACGATCTTCCCGGACGGACCACAGCGCTACCTGGGCACCGTGTACGACGACGAGTACTGCCGCCGGAACGGCCTGCTCGACATCCAGCCGCCGGAGGAGCCAGAAGTCGTGGCTCGGGCTGAGGAGAAGGAGGTCCTGGGATGGACCCGCTGTACCGAGGTGGTCGACCCCCTCGCTCGGCGCGACGACGACCGAAAGGGCTCCCGGTGACGGGCACGTTCGCACAGTTCCGCACCTATGAGCGCAGCGTTCAGCTCCTGATGGTGAACCAGTTCACCATCAACCTCGGGTTCTACATGCTCATGCCGTACCTGGCCGCCCACCTCGCGGGCACGGTGGGGCTCGCCGCCTGGCTGGTGGGCCTGGTACTAGGTGTGCGGAACTTCAGCCAGCAGGGCATGTTCTTGGTCGGGGGCATGCTCGCCGACCGGTTCGGGTACAAGCCGTTGATCGTGGCGGGCTGCACTCTGCGCACGGCCGGTTTCGCGACGCTGGGGCTCGTGGATTCCGTGCCTGCGCTCATCGCCGCGTCCGCCGCGACAGGACTCGCGGGGGCGCTGTTCAACCCGGCCGTCCGGGCCTACCTGGCGCTGGACGCCGGAGAGCGCAGGGTGGAGGCATTCGCACTGTTCAACGTCTTCTACCAGGCCGGAATCCTGCTCGGCCCACTGGTCGGCATGGTGCTGACCGGGGTCAGCTTCCGCGTCACCTGCCTGACCGCCGCCGGCATCTTCGCGGTGCTCTCCGTCGTGCAGGTGCGTGCCCTGCCCACACGTCGCCGGGACGGCGACGACACGCACCGTGCTGACAGCGACGCAGCACCTCGATGGATCGGCATCCTGACCAACCGGTCGTTCCTGCTGTTCTCGACCGCCATGATCGGCTCGTACGTGCTGACGTTCCAGGTCTACCTCGCGCTGCCCCTGGAGGTTCGTCGTCTCGGCGGGGACGGCCTCGGCGGTACTGCGGCGGTCGCACTGTTGTTCGGGGTGTCCGGTCTCAGCACGATCCTCCTGCAGTCGCGGGTCACGGCGTGGTGCAAGCAACGGTACGAACCGGGCCAGGCGCTGGTCCGAGGTCTCCTGGTCATGGGGCTGGCGTTCGTACCCCTGTTGGCGGCCACCGCCGTGCATCCTCCGGAAGGAGGGCTGGGCCGATGGCTGCTGGCTGCGGTACCTCCGACGGCTTCCGCCCTGCTGCTGGCAGTCGGAACCATGATCGCCTACCCCTTCGAGATGGACACGATCGTCCGGCTCAGCGGTGACAAGCTCGTCGCCACCCACTACGGGCTGTACAACACGATCTGCGGGATCGGAATCACCCTCGGGAACCTGGGCACCGGGGCGGCGCTGGACGCGGCACGGGACGCAGGACTGCCCGCCGTGCCGTGGATCGCGCTCCTGACACTCGGAGCGGGCTGCGCGGCCGCGGTTCACGGTCTGCATCGCACAGGTCGCCTCGCCACGCCTGCGCCGGCCCACGAGCATTCGCCCGCGGCAGTGTGACGAGGGCGCCACGAGGTACGCCGCTACGAGTGGCGTACCTCGTGGCGTTGTCCTCAGCCATTCCCATGCTGCGGCTCACAGCCCGATGCCGTCTCCGCGGGCCGGCTCCGCGACGCCGAACCCCACCGATGGCATATCAGGTGGCGATGTCGTAGTGGCGTGGAGCGCCGCCGCTGCACGCGCCTGGTCCGCGGCTTGGGCGGTCGTCGCCACAAGTCCCGTTCCGATCGGAATCGCGCCCGTGATGCCGTATCGGTCGCGGTAGGCGGCAATGGTCCTGGCGGCGGCGTGCCAGGCGTGACGGCCATGCGGATGGGTGGGTTTGGGTCCAAGTCTCGCGAGCCACGGCTCGCCATCCCGCTGGGCGCGAGTAACGAGGTGGTCTGACCGTTCTTCGATCCGCCGTTCGCGTTCTTGGAGCGCCTGCTCGTACTCGGCGGGTATGGGTCCGGTCGCGCGGGGAATGAGGCCGGCCACCCGCGCTGGCTGACGAGCGAAGTGCGAGGTCAGCCCGTTGGAGTGTCGTGGTCTGACGGTGGCGTGGACGAGCCGGTGGTGCAGTACCGCGGCTGGGTCGTCGGTGTCATCCAGGCTCCGTTGCGTGATCAGTGCGGGCATGACGGTTTCGAGGGTGTAGCCGTCAGCTTCGGCGCGGCGTAGTTCGGCGGTGAGTGCTCCGAAGGCAGGCGCGGTGGCGACCCGCTGTACCTCGCTGGGGGTGAGGCCGGAGTCGTGCAGTAGCCGTGTCCAGCGATCGTGTTGGGCGGCGGCGGCCAGGGTCTCGTATTCGGCTGCGAGTTGCGCGATCGACTCGTAGCGTTCGCGCTCGTCGCGGCGGGTCTGGGTGGCGGCCTTCTCGGTTCCGCTGGTGTTGAGGATCGCCGCGAGGATGGCGCGGGCGCTTGGTTCCTGGTAGTCGTCGGGGGTGATGTCGGCGCTGGTGTCGGTGGCGACGTACACGGTGTTGTTCTCCCGGCCGCGGGTCAGGCCCACGTACAGGTGCTCGCGAGTCATGCCGGGGGCGGCGAGCAGGTGTGCGGTGTCGACGGTGATGCCTTGGGTGCGGTGGGTGGTGATCGCGTATCCGAGGTCGAGGTGTTCGGCCGCGTAGGCGGCGGGCAGGGTGATTGTCCGGCCGTGTGGCGCTCCGGTCTGTCGGACGACGACGGCGCCGTCGTCCCGGACTTGGGCGACAGTCCACCGGCTGCCGTTGCGGACCCAGGCGCCGCTGCGCGTGCGTAGCCGCCGATCGTTGCGACGGGTAATCACCACGTCGCCGGCCGAGGCTTCGAGCCCGTCCGCGAGACGGACAGCTCGTCCCGGGTCGGTGTCGCCGCTCTGGAGGCGTTCTGCGCGTGCTCGCTCGTTCAGGACACGGACGGTCTCGCGATCGCTGGCGACCAGGACGGAGGCCTTGCCCTGGGTGAGGTCGTGGTGCCAGGCGTCGTAGGCGGCTTCGATCATCTGGTCGGTGTCGCCGTCGTGGACCCGGTCGTGGGCGAGGTAGGTGCCGATGGCTTCGGGGCGGCCGTGTCTGAGGGCGAGGGAGGCTCGTTTCTCCCATTCGTTGGTGAACCGGTGCACCTCTGCCAGTTCCGGGGCGCCGTCGTCGGCGGCGCGTTCGGCGGTCAGGAGGGCGAAGGCACCGCCGGCCTGGACTGCCTGGAGTTGGGCGGGGTCCCCGACCAGCAGTACCTTGGCTCCGGCTGCGGCGGCGTGGGCGGTGATCCGGTCCAGGGTGAGCGTGCCGGCCAGGGTGGCCTCGTCCACGATGACGAGCTGCCCCTGTGTGAATCGGGTTCGGCCTCGGAAGAGTTCGTGGAGCCACTTGGCGGTGTTCTCGCACCCGATTCCCAGGTCATCGGCGAGCACCTCGGCGGCGACGGCGGACGGCGCGAGCCCGACCACGGCGCCGCGCCCGTGCTGGCGTTCCCAGGCGGCTCGTAGGGTGCGCATCGTGGTGGTCTTCCCGGCTCCGGCCGGGCCTACCAGCAGGTCGATCTGCCTGCCAGAGGCCGCGATGCGCGCAACAGCTTCGGCCTGCCCCGGCGATACAGCATGCACCGGGCGACCACCTCGCGCGATTCCGTCGCGGGCCTTGGTTGCCTGGACGACGGCCGGGAGGTCCAGTCTCGGTGCCGTGCGTGTGCCAGCTCGCTTGAGGAGGCGTTCTTCGGCGTCCAGGAGTGTCTGGGAGGTGAAGACCGCCGAGTCCTTGGGGCGCAGGACGCTGGTGCCATCCGCGCGGAGGAACGCGGCCGGGGTGGCGGCGATGTCCGGCGGGGTCAGCCGGACCGAGCCTTCCAGGGCGCGGTCGGTGATCGCCATCGTGACCGCGAGCCGGTCTTCGGTGCTGGCGAAGCGCCAGCCCTTGGTCTGCCGGGCAACCTCAGCCACGACGTTCCAACGGCGCCAGGTGGACTTCTTGTCCCCCACCACGATCAGCACGGTCGCGGCGACGTCGGCGATGACGTCCTGAGGAACGTCTGCGGCCTGGAGGGTCCGTGCGTGGCTGTGGGAGGTGATGCGGCGCGCCCAGGCGGCCGGGTCTCGGCCCAGGATCCGACCCGCACGGTGTCGCCAGTGAGCCGTCAGGTCTGCCAGGGAGTGCTGTGTCTTGTCGGGGCGCGTTTCCAGGGTGGCTTGGGCGCGGTACTTCACGATCTGCTTGCGGGTCGGCGCGCGGCCGTGCTTGGCGCGGTGCTCGGTGATGAGTTCGTCGGTGCGGGCGTCGATCTGTCCGGTCCGGCTCGAGAACGACTCGACCAGTTCCTGCGGCACGCCGACGATCGCCCAGGCCGGGTTCCGGTCGGTCCCGCGGCTGCGCGGTTCCCATTCGACACCGAGGATGCGGGTCAGGTGATCGGCCACGATCGCTTCGTGCAGTTCGGACAGGGCCACGGTCGCGTCGTAGAAGCCGCGAGCGTCCAAGGACCTCCACCGCCCGTCGAGCACGGTCTTGACCTTGTTCGAGATCACGACGTGGGTGTGCAGGTGCGGATCGTTCGCCCGGGAGTCCCAGTGATCGAACGCCATCGCGATCAGACCGGTGACCGGGACCTGGGCGACCGCGCCGCCCTCGCCGGCCCGGTTGATGGCGTTGCCCGCGACCTTGGCGCCGACCCTCGTGGCGGCGAGTTCGCGTTCCATGAGCGCGAAGACCTCGTCAATCGCGGTGTGATGGGCAGCCGCGATCTGCTCCTGCAGATCCGCATCGGCAACCGCCCACAGGACCGATGCGGATTTGGGCAGGGAGAACGTGAAGTCGTAGCCCGCCACCGCCGTCTTACCCGCACCCGGCTCGTAGGCCGGATAGGCGCGCCCGAGCTTGTCGCCAGTAATCGGATCCAGACCCTTACCCGCCAGCAGCGCCATCTGGAGCTCGGTGACGATGTCCCCCACCTGGAGGCGACCCTGCGCGTCGGAACCGAGATCGGCGACCCCGGAGCCCATCCACCGGCCCGGTGGGGTGCCGGTCTCGGTGTAGTAGCGGGTCAGCGGGGTACTCATCGGCCGGTCGGCGTCCGCGGCGGCGACCGACTTCATGAAGTACCTGTAGCCGTCCCCGGCCGACATCTTGTTCATCGACACCGTCATCCGATGCGCACCTCCCACCAGGGAGGAGTGCAGCGTTTACCGAGCCGTCACCTCGATCTGCAAGAGGCGTGAACAGTGGGAGTGCGGTTGGGATGAGGGATGAGGGATGAGGGATGAGGGATGAGGGATGAGGGATGAGGGATGAGGGATGAGGGATGAGGGATGAGGGGCTGCTATGTTGCAGGACTGGCGGTGTGCTTAGGCGCCTGCGTCACGGGGCGGTTCGAGCGTCAGCGTCAGTTCGAACCATGGCGTCGTGACGGTGGCGGGCAATTGGATCCGGCGCCAGGCAGCGCGGCGTCGTTGGTCGGTGGTCGGGATGGTGAATCCGGCGTTCTGTGCTGCCTGAGCAACCAGTGACATGCGCAGGCCGATGCCGGCCGGCAACTCGCAGATTCGCGCCAGGACTGGCTGCTGTCCGATCAGGCCCCATAGTTCGCAGCGGTCGAGCTGGACGCCTTCGCCGTGACGTACCCAGATCCGCGGCGCGGACTCGGGAATCGGGAGGCCAGAGGTGGCGATGCGCAGCTGCTCGTTCAGGTCGCCGACCTGCCGTGCCTGAGCACGAGACATCTGCACTGGACGATCTCGCCGGACGCTCATCGGGCTCTCGGCCGGGTCGGGAGGGACTCGGTCAGCAGCGGCCGGGTGCTGAGGGTCAGCGAGTCGAGGAAGGTAGCGGCGCCCTGCAGGTCCAGGGGCGGCACAATGACGTCGGCGAGATCCTTCACCTCGTCGGCGGCATCGTCGAGGACTGCCGCATGGCGCACCTGTGTCAAGAGCGGTGTGTCGTCGACCTGGCTGCCGATCGCCGCGGTGTCCTGGTGCGGGATTCCCCACTTCATGCGAAGGGCCTCCGCCGCGCCCGCGGTACTCACGGCCGCACCGACGATGTCGACCATGTCGGCGCCCACCGCACGGGTGGTGACGCCGGCGGCGGCGATCTCGGGGAGCAGCGCCACGATCCCTTCGGCATGGACCGCCGCGCGGGTCACGGGCGTGTCCCACAGCCGCTTCTCGTTCCGTACGCGCATCTGCCGTCCGGTCAGCAGGCCGGGCTCGAAGACATGGTTGACCCACCAGCCCTTGCCCGGTTCCTCGATCGCCATCCGCACTTCGGGGTAGGCGGCCATCGCGACGACGAATGCGCTCTTCGGATCGAAGACGCGCGGCTCGTCCACCATGACGAACGGCCGCCGCCCGCTCCCTGTGAACTCTGCGGTTACCGCACCCCGCGACGCGATGAAGGCATCACCCCTGCCCAGTCGGAGCTGCTCACCGACCGGCAGGGTTCCCGCGACGGGCCGATCGGACGTGAGCACTACCTTGATCCCCCGGGCCCGAGCGCCGGCGATCGCGCGCCGGGTGAGATCCGGGACCAGGTTGCCGCAGTCGGGCACGATCACGCCGTCGATGTTGACGAACACGACCCTGACGGGGCGGCCGGGCGAGCCGAGATGGTTCAGCATGACGTTGCTCCGATCGATCGAGTCCGGTGGAATTTCAGGGGAGGCCGGGTCATCCCGTCGGCTCCTGGATGATGTTTGCGGCGAGGCTGTTGGCCATCGCCGCGAGGAATTCGGGCGTGGGTTCGACCTTGACGAGGCATCGGATCGGTACGACGCCGGTGCGCCAGTGCCAGCCGTGCCAGGCCCAGCGTCGGTCGGTGCAGCGGGTCAGGTGGAGGTCGGCGGCGAGGGTTCGGCCGCTGGTCATGTCGGCGACGGCGATGTGGACCTGGACGCCTCGTATCCAGCGTCCGTCCCCGGTCCAGCCTGCGATGGCTCGGATGTCGATCTGGGTCACGTCGATCTGCGCCCGGGTGACGTGTCCGACGATCTGGTGGACCTCGGTCATGCTGACGGTTGAGGTCGTCGCCGTCGGTCGTGGCCACGCGCCGGACGTCGCGCCGCGACCGGGTTCGAGTGCGGGTGCTGCGTTGGGGTTGTCGCTGGGCGTGGTCATCGTTCCGCCCTCCGGTCACCAGGGCTGGCCGACGGGGAGGGCCCCACCGAATTGGTGGGTTCCCCACTCGATGCGGCCAGGTCCCGGGTACTCCGCGCGGTTTCGACGTCGGCTCCGAGCAGGGCGAGCAGGGCGTCGATCGGGATGTTCAGGGCGTTGGCGATCCGGGGCCGCACCCACAGGCTCGGGGTCGTCTCCCCGGATTCCCAGCGGGCGACGGTGGTGCGGTGTACTCCGGTCTCGAACGCGAGCGCTTCCTGCGTCTTGCAGACCTCACGGCGACGTCGGGCGAGCGCAACACGTCGGGTAGCGGCTGGCGCCACGGGCTCAGGTCCGGACCCGTCGCGTGGGGCCTCTCCCAAGTGCGCCGCATATCCGTAGGCGTTCCCGCTCAGGACGACGTCGCCGACGGCGTGTTCGCTGTCCTCCGCGACTCGGCCGACCGGGACGTCGGGGCGTTCGATGTCGTTCTGGTGGAGCGTCGCTGCGGCCTGTACTGCCATGCGTTCCCCCTTGAAGGATGGTTTCCGACGAAACCAGCCTCGGGGAGACGCAAGGGCTGAAGTACCCCACGCCGGGGTACTTCAGAGTGGACAGTGCGGTTGACAGCGGTCAGGCGGGCTCGGTGGTGGCCGATCCCATCCAGGCCGCCAGGGCGCGGACTTCTTCGCCGGCCTTGCGGTGTTGGCCTGCCAGGACGCGCACGGCTTCACGGGCCATGGGGTGGTAGCGCGTCTGCTGGGGTGCGACCGTCCGCGCGGCTTGCAGGGCGTTGAGTGCGGCGTCGCGGTCGCCGACGGCGATGAAGGCGCGGGCGGCGTCGATGAGGTGGTGTCCGCGGCGGGTACGTGGCATCGAGGCGGGCAGGTTGAGGGTCTTGGCTCGCTCGGCGGCGGCCTCGGGATGCTTGAGTTCGATCTGCGCGGCGATCTCGTGGACCGTGGTGTTCACGGGGCCGAAGGTCAAGTGGTAATGGACGCGGTCGACACCGTCGGGTACGAGGGTGGCGAGCTGGCGGGCGGCGTCGAGGTAGTGGGTGGTGGCGTTCTCGTCGCGGGCGCGGGATGCCTGGGTGACCTGGCGCAGGCGGATGCTGCCCAGCAGGGTGACGGCGGCCGCGGACGGGTCGGTTCCGACGTCGGCGCTGAGCTGCTCGTAGGCCCGTTCGAGGACGAGCAGGCCGGTGTCGTAGTCCTTGGCGACCTGGAACCCGTTGGCGCGGGTCCACCGCGACAGGCCGATCGACAGCGGGTCGTCGGCCAGCGTGGATGCCCAGTGGAGCCGGTCTTCCAGGAGGGATGCGAGGTCGACGTATCCCAGCCGGTACGCGAGGCAGTACGCCATGTAGTAGCAGGACGCCAAGAGCCGGGCGGCGCGGCGCCGGAGCTTGCCGTCGAGCTGGTGCACGCACGCGGTGAGTTCCTCCAGGAGCGCCGGGAGCATCTCACCCAGAGCCGTATACCGGGCTGCCGCGCGATACACGGCGGCCTGGTCGACGTCGCGGGCGATCAGGTCCAGCGGCCGTGGTTGCTGGCGCCATTGTGGCGGCAGGTCGTAGGCCCGGGCGATCGCGCGGATCGCGGCGATCGGGGCGTGGACGCGGGCGTCGGCGCGTTCCTTGCCGCGGTACGGCTGCCCGGTGAGTTCCTCGACGCTGACCGCGAGGGTACGGGCGACGGTATTGAGGAATCCGTAGGTCGGGAGTCGTTCGCCCTGTTCTACCTTGCGGATCGCACCGAGCGATAGGTGCGTGTGCTCGGCGAACTCGCGCTGGGTGTAGCCGGCGAGCTTGCGGTAGGTCGCGATGCGCGACCCGGTCGTCTCATCGCTGCCGGTCATTCCGGACTCCCTCCGCGAGTGGACATGTCACAGCGTAGCGACGGCCAAGCGCCGTCGGTCAGGGCTTCTTGGAGACCCAGTCGGTGATCGTGTCGATCACCTCTGCCTGCCAGGCCAGCGTCTGCGGCTGGACGTATGCCTTGTCACCGGCGACGGAGAAGCCGTGCCCGGCGCCCGGGATCTCCAGGATGCGGGACTGCTCGTTGAGTTCCTTGATCGCGTCCCTCGATGGGCCGATCGGCACCTGGGTGTCGGCGTCGCCGTGGACCAGGAGGGTCGGCGCGGTCACCTCGCCGAGTGCGGTTTCCGTGCGGAGCCAGAACACCTCGTTCAGGAACGCGCGGCCGTGCCGGAACGACGCCGAATACTGGAGGAATCCGTCGCGAGACAGCAGGTCGGCGTGCTCCTGGTCGAGGTGGTCATCGATCCAGTACGGGCGTCCGTCGATCGTTCGTGCCTTGTAGTCGATCCTCGGGCACAGCATCACCAGCCGCTCCACCTCCGCCGCCCGCTTGGCGGCGTAGTACGCACACACCCCGCCGGAGAACGACTGTCCCACCAGCGACGTCGTCCCCACGCCGGTCTTCGCTCGCAGCACCTCGAAACCCGACCGGAGATCGTTGAGCAGACCCGCAAGCGTGACGTCCTCCTGTGTTCCCTCCGACTCTCCGTGACCGCGCAGGTCGAACCGTAGCGAGGCGATCCCGGCGGCTGCGAGGCCTTCGGCGATCCGGTCGAAGAAGCCCGACTCGTGCCTGGTCACGCCCCGGCCGTGCGCGAGCAGTACTCCGATGCGGGGTTCCTGGTCGGGCACGACGACGTCGCCGACCAGCTTCAACCCGTCCAGCGACCGGAACTCCACGCGGCTCTCCGTCGGCATCCGTCTTCTCCTTCGATCCGGCTTCTTTCCGCACACCAGTGTGGCCCAGCGGGCGACGTCCCATCGCCACGGACCAGCCAGATCAACTGCTGTCCCGCCGGAGCAGGGTCACCTGATCGTGGTGTTCACCGGCACGGATGGTGACCAGGAACCGTCCCTCTGGGCGCAATACCCGACCGCATGCGGCCAGCAGCGGTCGCAGGTCATCGGTGAACGAGAGGGCGCCGAAGATCGAGATGACGACGTCGGCCGCATCTGGTCCGAGACGCCCCAGCTCGTCGACGGCGTCGCCGAGCACGAACCGCAGACCGGGGACATGCCCGTAGAGCGAGCGGGCACGTTCAACCTTGGCCGGGTCGTGGTCGATGCCGATCCCCACGGCGCCGTGCCGGTCGACGAGGTGGGCCAGGTTGTGGCCGCTGCCGCAGCCGATCTCCAAGACCACCGCGCCACGCAGCGCGCCGAGGATCGCCGCGTCGGGGCCGACGCCGGGTACGCGAGTCAGTTCGAGTCGTCCCGGCGGGCTCATACCTTCAGGAGGCCAGCGGCCTCGATCAGGTGCCGGCTAATTGCCGTGAGCCATGCGTCCTCGGCACCGTCGGCCCAGCCGAGGTCAAGCTGCTGGGCGAACCACTCCGCTGCCCAGACCCGATGCCAGCCCAGCGCCCACGATGCCGCGTCCAGACCGCCGCGGTCCTCGGCCGCCGACGGCGCCCCGCCCTGACCGCGGTACAGGTCGATCAGTTCCCGCACGCGTTCGACGTCGGGGGCGTCAATGGTGCCGTGCCAAGACGCCAGGTCCAGCAGGCCCGGACCGACGAACGCGCGGGCCAGGTCCAGGACCCGCACCCCTTCGTCCGTGACGTGCAGGGACGTGTGGTGGAACTCGGAGTGAACGAGGCCGAACGGGGCCAGCTCGGCGCCCTCGGCTCGCGCGTCCGCGGCAGCGACCAGGGAGTCCAGGCCGGCGCGGACGTCGTCGGGCAGGTCAAATCGTCCCAGGATCCCGGCAGCCGACGTTGGGAGTGCAGCCAGCTCGGTACGGCCGAGCCGGGACAGGCCTGGCAGGGTGGGTACGGCGTGAAGTTCGACGGCGGCGCGGGCGCCGTCGTCCAGGTCCGCCTGCCGTCGTGCGTCGCCGAGGTCCTCGATGAGCATGGCCAGCAGCCCGTCCCGGTGCGCCGAGGCGTGGACCGCAGGGACGGGCAGCCCCGCCCCCGCGGCCTCCACCAGAACGTGATCCTCGTTGTCGAACGGGTATTCCGCGTACTTGAACACCACGGACATGCCGCCGTCGAACACCAGCCTCTCGACCCCAGACCGCGCCCAGACCCGGATAGGTCGGCGGGCATACCGGTCCGGCAAACTCGCCGTCGCCAGGAGGTCGGGCAGCACGGCGGTCGCGTCCGTGGGATTCAAGGGATCGCTCCGTTCGTCCAGGTCAGGTCAGCCGCCGACGCGGCAATCGTAGACAGCCTGCAGCCAGCCGTCCCGGAAGCCAGCCAGCTCGTCGCGGAACCGGTCGATCGACGCCCCGTACGGCACCAGCGCGCCGCCGGACTGGTTCGGCGAGGACTGGCAGCCGTGCACCAGCCGGCCACCGAGCGCAGCATGCGCCTTGACCGACTCCACCCGCCGCGACTCGTTGAACCACGTCGAGTGGTACACCTCGTCGATCAGGTTGCCCTTCGCCTCGGACACGTCGAACACGACCTGCGTCGCAGCGGGGAAGAACCAACACGGGCCCACGTTCACGATCGACCCGTCCTCCCTCACCTTGTTCAGCGCCATCAGCGTGGCCGCCTGACGAAGCATCGCGAGCTCGTCGGGCCCGATCTCCTCCAGGCCCGCGACCGGCAGGAGCTCGTCCCGGAACACGTACGAGTACACCTCCCAGGCGATCCGCAGCACCTCCGCGGCGTCCGTCGTCGTGCGGGCGTGGGCCTTGATGAACCGCAAAGCGGTCTGCTCCAGCGCCTCGTCAACCGTCTCCGTGACGGGCAGCAACTCGTCACGGACCAGGTCCCAATCCACGACGAGCCACGACGCCTCGTCGAACCGGAAGAAGTACTGCGCGGGGTCGAGGGTGATCCGGGTCCCCTCGACCTCAATGCCGGGAAGGCGCGACCAACGCGGGTCGAACGCCTCGGGCAGGTCGACGCGGATCAGCGCCGACGGGGTGATGACGGTCATGCGTGCACTCCCTAGCTCGGGTTGAACTTCAGGCTCCGGCCGCCAACCGGCGACTCAGAGCCTGTCCATCGAACCCCTCCATCCAATCCCGCCACCACCAGCCCGAACACAGCGCGAGCGCAGCATCCCTGTCGCATCGATGTCTCGTGAGACCTCTCACCATCGCGTGCGCCCCCGCCAGGTACGCCATCCGCAACTCGCGTCCAGGCTTCCCCGCAACGACATTTACGTATACGGTATTGGGTATGAGTCAGCGGAAGATCCACGGCAAGCCCGTGAGCGACGAGCAGATCCAGGCGTGGGCCGACGAGGCGGAAGCCGGGTATGACACCGCCACGCTGCGTCGTCGTGGGCGCCCGACCGCCGGAGAGGGTCCCGGGACGGTGGTTCCGGTGCGCCTGGACGGCCCGACGCTGGCGGCGCTGATGAAGAGGGCCGAGGAGGAAGGGCTGGCGAACCGGTCGGAGGCGATTCGCGCCGCGGTACGTGCCTGGGCGCACGTCGCGTGAGGCTTCACAACTCCGCACGCAAGCACTTCTCCCGTGACCGGCTCAACGAGGCCGCTGTCCTGAGCGCGGCTCGGAGCCCGGCGTACAAGGCTCCGTTGGACGACGAGGACGATCCACGCCGGTGGCTCTGGATCGGGTTTGACGACTCCGGACGCGCGCTCGAACTCGTCGTCCTGGTCTTCGACTCCGGCGAAGAACTGATCATCCACGCGATGAAGGCCCGACGACAGTACCTTGATCTGCTGTAGATCCTCGACGAGGCAATTCGCTGCCTACAGATCGGGTCCGTGGTATTCGGGTGCGCTGGGTCCCGTCGGCCAGTCGAACGAGGGCGGGGGCTGATTACGCCGGGATTCATGCCCGGTCGGGGCAGGACGTGATCGCCCGCGGTCGGGCTCAGTCGCTCCGTAGGCTGTCGCCGGGCGGGTGAGGTCGGCCGGGGTCCAGCGGTCGTCGGGTGCGTCCTGGAGGTAGTAGGGCGTGCCGCCTGGTTCGGGGACGCCGACGGTCAGTGCGCCCTGGAGGAAGGGGCGCTTATGTGGGTCGGCGATGTATCCGGGTGGCCGGGAAGACACGCTCCGGTCGATCAGTGCGCGCTCCCGGTCATCGACGGCGGCGCGCGGGTCGCCAGCTGTTGCCGCAAGGTTGTCGTGGGCTTCGATCGCGTCGAGTGCCCAGCGGGCGAGGTCGTAGACCTCCATCCACAGCACGTTCAGGAGGGCGGCAGGTGATGGGGCGTCCGGACCGTGGAGGCGTGCAGCCAGAGTGCCGGCCTTGCTTTCCTCGTTGAGCATCGACAGCAGCGCGAAGCGGGCTTCGAACTTTCCATAGGCGGTGATGGCCGCGAGGCGGGCTTCCAGGATGCGACCGTAGCCGCCGGTGAACCAGCCAGCCGCTGCCGGTGCTCGCTCGACGCGCCCGGGGAGCATCTCCATGCTGCTGTTCCTCAGCACACCGCGGCGGACGACACCCACCGGGGTAGGAGTGGCACTGCGCGAGACGTCGACGTCGAGCGGGTACAGGATCTCCATCGGGGAGACGCCGAGTGCGGCGGCCAGGACGGTGATGTCCTGGAGGTAGATCTTCTCCCGGGGGCGGGTCTCCAGGTTCCCGATGCTCGCGCGTGCCATGGGGTAGCCAAGTTCTGCGGTCCGATCGGCAACTTGCTGGGTCGAGAGCCCAGCTGCCAGGCGGGCGGCGCGAAGTCGTTCGCCGATTCTCGCGGTCCAGGTGCGTGACCAGTCCGACGGGTCACTACTGGCAGCAGCGTTCACGATTCCGGCTGCGCTGCCGGATTGCGGGTGAGGCGAGTCTTGTGGCCCGTCGGGCTCGGGCACGCGCTCGTTCGGAAGGATGCGCATGCGATCACACTACGCCGAACGCGCATATCATCAACACTCACGACGCAGTTGCGCAGGTATTGCGCAACACGCCCTGCCCGGCTACTGTAATGCGCATCAGGCCCTCCCAGAGGGCCTGGAGTGGAATCGATCAGCGATGCGCACCGAGGTCACGGGCGCGGACCGGACGGCTGGGCCGGACCGCCATCCCGATCAGCAGCCCGCCGGCACTTTCCGCTGCTCCGACGACGAACGAGCACGGCTCATGACCGGGCTCGCAGCCTCCGGCACCGACCCGGATTTCGCCACGTCAGACGGGCTCCGCGCGCTTCTCGAACACATGGCAGCGGGAGGCCCTGATGCGTGGGCGACGTCCCAGGAGGCTGCGAATCTGCTCGCCTTCTGCGCCACCCGGTACGAGCACCTCGCACGTAAGCACCACCTGACCCCGCATGACGCGGCCGTCGCGGCGTTCGAGGTACTCCGCACCCCGGCCGTGCGACGCGCACGGAACCCCTGGGCCATGGTGACGACCGCCGTGGCCCGAACACTTCGAGCCGAGGCCCGTGCCAACGATCTGCTCTGCTCTCGCGACCGGGCCCGCCGCCTGCTGGCTCGCACCGACCTGCCGGCAGCGTGGCGGATCGGAGACCCGTCCGCTCCGACATCGCCGACCAGCTCCGAACCATCCCCCTGGCTCGAATCCGCTCTCTCGACATCGAGCACCGCAACGGTCTTCGCGCCCGAACCCGACCCCGCCACCGCCGCCGCCGTCCACCGGGTCCGGACCGCGACGCGGGCGGCCGTCGCCGTGCTCGCCGCTGTCGGCTGGCCCGACGACGTCGTGCGCCTCGGTCTGGACCACATCATCGCGGCCCTCACCGAGGCCGGGTCGATGTCCGCCGCGCGGCAGCGACTGCGCAAGGACCGGCAGATCCTGGCCGCTCTCGATCTCGATCAGCGTGCCTGGTCACGTCTCCTGGCCGTGACGCTGGGAAGCTCTGCCCGCACGGGGCTGCTCCACCGGCTCCTGGCCGGCGACGCGCCCCGGCGGATCATCATCGAGGACGCCCACGACCTGACCCCGCCACGCAACGTCAATACCCGGGAGGTCGACCATGCCGCATGAAACCGCCGACGGGTCGCGGCTCGACCGCGCCGTGGACTCCATCACCGTCGGGCACCGGCACCGCCGCGAGGTCGGCGACCTCGAAACCCTGCAGGACTCCATCGCACGGATCGGACTGCTCTGCCCGATCACCGTCACCCCGGACGGACACCTGCTGTGCGGGTGGCGACGGCTGGAAGCCGTCCGCGGGCTCGGATGGAAGACCGTGCCGGTATTCGTCCGGCGCGCCTCGGCCGGGCTGCGCGACCTGATCGCCGAACAAGACGAGAACACGATCCGCGAGCCGCTCGACCTGACGGCCGAAGAGGCGCTGTACCGCGAGTACAAGAGCATCGAGGCAGAACAAGCAGCCCAGCGACAGCGCGCCACCCGCTTCCACGCCTCCGAGCGCAACAGCACGAAGGCCAGCCGTAAAAGGGACGCCGCGGGCTCCGCCGAATCGGCGGTACCGCGCCAGCAGGACGAACACCCACCGGGACAGCACGGCGACTCGCGTGCGAAGGCGGCCCAAATGGTCACGGGCAGGAAGTCCTACACCCGCCTCGAACACGCCGGCCGGATCAAGGACGCCCGCCAAGACCCAGAGCTGCCCGTCCACATCCGCGCCATGGCAACGGCCGCCTGGAAGGAGATCACGGCCGGTCACACCTCCCCGGAGAAGGAATGGAAGCGCATCAGCGCCGCGATCACGGAACACGCCGCGACGAACGATGAGCTCGGGACCGACGACGGCCAGATCGACACTGCCGACCTGGCCGCCGTCGCCCGCGCCGCACTCGCACAGCCCCGGCCGCGACGTCGGGTGCATGAGCCATCCGACGATGCCGAGCCCGTTGCGGCTCCGGCCACGCACCGACCGCTCTCCAAGGCCCTGACCCACCTCGACAGCTGGATCAGAGCCGCAGACCCCGACGCCTTGGCCGAGCACGCCACCACCATTGACCTCGCTCGCCTGCACCATGCCTCCGAGAGCCTCGACCATCTGTGCACGGCGATCCACGCCGCTCTCCACAAGCGTCACCCCGCGCTCCGACGACGCAAGGCCGTGGGAGCGCAGGGTGACGACGTCAGTGACGACCGGCCCCGACTCTGGTAAGAACCGCTGTTGTTCCGACGGCTTCCTCCTCCGCCTCCCGGCGCGCTTCCCCGTCACCGATCTCGACCATCGCCTGCAGCACCGCCGACGTGTCCGGCGCCAGCCGCAGCCGCTCGATGTAGTGCCTGCTCGTTACTCCGGCGTCGATCGCATGCCCCAGCAGCGAAGCGGCGTCGGCCGGGCTCATCTTCCGCGCGACCTGGGTCGCCACCGTCGAACGCAGCAGGTGGGGGTGCACCTCGCCCTTCATGTCCGCCAGATCCAGTGCGCTCCGCAGCATCCGGCGGAGGTTGTGTGTCGAGACGGGGCGCCGGGCGTTGCGGCCGTCCTTGTACAGCCGACCCGGGAAGACCGGCATCTCCGCGGTCGTCTCGGCGGGACGGATCGAGTTCAGCGCCTCGGCGGCAAACGGCGGGATGATGATGGTTCGCTCCCCTGCGGAGGTCTTCGGCATCGCCTGCCGCACCACGCCCTGTCCCTTGACGTCGGTCAGGGTCGCCTCGACCGTGATCGTCGGCAGCCCGTCAGGGGAGAGGTTCACCTCGCCCCAGCACAGCGCCATGACCTCTCCGATCCGCAGGCCTGCGCCAAGCATCACATCGACCGCCACCCGCAAGTGACCCGTCGGCTTCGGACCGGACCTGTCCTGCCGCCACTTCTCCCAGGCCCGGACCGCTGCCCGCAGTCGTCCCACCTCCAGCGCGGTGATCGCGCGCGGCGTCGGCTTCGTCTTCGCCGGAGCGATCGTCTTGCGCATCGGGTTGTCCCGCAGCGCGTCATGGATGACGGCACGGTCGAGCACCTGGTTCATCGCGTTGCGCGCCTGCCTGGTCGTCACGATCATGCTGTTCTTCCCGCCCTCGCCCTTCTTCAGCAGCGAGTCCAGGAACGACTGGCACGACGCCGGGGTCAGCTGGTTCAGCTTCGTGTTGCCCATCGCCGGGATCACGTGCCTGTCGATCACCCGCTCGTACTCGTCCACGGTCTGAGCGCGCATCGGCGGGTTCGGCCACGACGTCCGCACCCGCATCTCGTCGATCCACTGCCGACACGCAAGCCCGACCTTCGACGTCGGCTTCAGATCCTCCGAGCCGCGCGCGGCGCTCAGCCGCTCCGTCACACCTCGCTGCACCTTGAGCCGCGCCACGTCGCTCGACGACGCGTTGCGGGACACCCACGTCTCTGAGCCATCCCACAGACAGAGCCGCGTCCGGGCCCGCCACTTGTCGGGTGCGGTCTGCTGCAGGAAGATCTCGCCGTGCTCGCCCGGTGCCAGCTTCTGCTTGCCCACGAGTCACCACCCCGACCCGTCACGTGCGGAGCCCGGTTCGCGGTCCGGCCGGTCCGTGTCCGCCTCGGCCGCCGCCGCGCACGACTCCAGCCACTCGGCCACGTCCGACTCCGCGAACAGCAGGTGCCGCCCGACCTTGTACGCCCGCGGCCCGGTGCCGCGCTTGCGCCACGTGTGGACGGTGGCCGGCGTCGTGCGCACCAGGGCACACAGCTCTTCCAGGGTCCACATCGGAGTGCGGTCCAGCCGGGGGCGCTGTTCGTCGTCGGGTGTCGTGCTCATGTCGTTCACGAGTACGGCCGCGACCACCTCACGCGCGCAACCGTCGTCGTCCATGGGCACCCACGGGCGCCGCAATCGTGTCAGGAACCGTGTCATCCTCATGCATCGCTCTCTTCGTCGATGCCTTGCGAGGAACGCGAAAGGCCGCTGATCTGCGGATCGACGGCCTCACCAGGTGGAGCCAAGGGGACTCGAACCCCTAACCCCCTGCTTGCAAAGCAGGTGCGCTACCAATTGCGCCATGGCCCCGCACGGAAGCGTCGCTGGGCGACGCCCCGCATATATTACTCGACGGTGTCGGTGACCTCGGACCAGAGGTCACGTCCCTCGGCGTCCTCGTTGAGCTTGCGCCACAGGACGTAGCCCGCGCCGGCAGCCAGGATCAGGACGAGCAACTTCTTCACGAGTTCCTCCGTGGTCGGAACGACGGACCGAGCTCTCCGGTCCTCGTGTCACCCACAATCGCACACGGGGGCGCATTCGGACCAGTTGTCGGAGTGGGACTCACCGGAGACACCCGGGGACACGAGCGAGCGGCCGTGATCCGCCGCAGCCAGGCTCTGGCTGCCGGCACGGATCACGACCGCTCATCGGTACGGCTCAGCTCAGAAGGTCCAGCGCTGCGCCTGGGCCGTGGAGCAGGTGCGGATCTCCAGCTTCTGGCCGTCCTGGAGCGTGCCGCCGACAACCGCCAGGCACTTGCCCGAGCCCGAGTTCTTCAGCTGCTGCGACCCGCTGTCGTAGGTCCACTTCTGCGCGCCCGTGCCGTTGCACGTCCACAGCTGGACCTTGGTGCCGTCCGCCGTGCCGGCACCGGCCACGTCGAGGCACTTCCCGAGCGCCGAGATGGTGTTCCCCGACCGCGTCCACGTCTGCGCGGTGTTGTACGTGCAGTTCACGATCTGGACCTGGTTGCCGTCCGTCGCGTCGGCCCACGGCACGTCCACGCACATCCCGTTGGCCGCCTTGATGGCGCCCGTACCCTGCGGCAGGGACGTGGCGGGCGGCGTCGTCGTACCGCCGCCGCTGCCGCTGATCGGCGTCGCCGTCCCCGCGAACGGGTCGAGCTGGATGTACGCGGCCGTGGGGTTGCCGTCGTGGACCAGGGACTCCTGGGCCTCGACGTCGTCGAACGCGAACGCGTACGCCTTGCCGTCGGCCATCTGCTGGTGCACGTACTTCGCGTAGTAGTTCGTGCGCGAGTCCTGGTAGAACGTGTCCTTCGACGGGCCCGGGTGGGTCTCGCCGAGCAGCAGCGTCGAGCGGTTGAGCCCGGCGCAGAGCGTGCGGGAGATGGCGCCGATGTCGTTGTTCGGGGCCGGGAGGTCACCCGCGCACCCGAAGATCGAGGCCGCGGACGGCTTGTTGAAGCTCGCCACCTGCGCACCGGAGGTGTTCGTGAAGGTCATGGTGTTGCCCGACACCCTGCCGAAGAACTTCCGCGCGGGCTCGTTGGCGTACGGGACGACGGTCATCGTCGCGGAGCTGTACTTCGACCAGACGGCGTCGACGTAGGCCTGCATCACGCCGGCGGAGATCTTGCCCTCGCCGATCGCGTGGCCGGGAGACATGACACGCAGCACCGAGCCGTTGGACGCGGTGTGCTCCAGATCGCTCCAGCCGGACTGGCCGTTCAGGCTGTTCACGACGTTCTGGAAGCCGTTCGGCTTGAGCATGCCGGTGCTTCGCACCTCGCCCGACGACGTCTTCAGGCCGGTCTGGTACGGGGCCGAGAAGAAGTCGACCTGGGTGCTGTTGATCCACAGGCCCGAGTCGTTGAGCGTGTACTCGGTCCAGTTGAACATGATGTTCCGGTTGGGGTCCGACGGGTTCTGCACCGCCGGCTGCACCAGGCGCCCGTCGAGCACGACCTGGAACGTCATCTTCTGGCCGTAGCTGAAGTACACGCGGCCGGACAGCTTCGGCAGCTGGATCGTCTTGGACTGCCCGCGTGCCGGGCCCGCGATCGAGGCATCGGGGGCCGGGCTGGGAGTCGTTCCGGCGTCGGGCCACGGGTGGAAGGTCCCCGACGCGTCGGAGTACCCCATGTCCCCGTTGCGCTCGCCGAGGATGTACAGGTAGACCTGGTCACCCCGGTCCGAGTTGTTGGTGACGGTCAGCGGGATGGTGGCCGGCACCGCAGCGGCGGCCGCCTCGGCCTCCGGCGCCCCGTGCGCGGCCGTCGCCCACGGCACCACAAGACAAGCGACCATTGCCACCATGCCGATCATCTTCTTCGACGGCGACATCAAGCACCTCCATAGGTTGAGAACGCTCTCAAAGCTACGCAGAGGTTACTTGGTTGTCACCCTTTCCCAGAGCTCCGTGGGGAAACCCCGTACAAGCCCTCCAGAGCCCGGCAACACTGTGGATCCCAGGAAGCTGCTCGGCCTGATTCACGAGCCCACCCATCAGGGGGTCCGGGGGACGAAGTCCCCCGGGGCGGGGCGCGGGGGCTCCGCCCCCGCAAGAAATGACGAGGCGGAGTGGTCTGGTCTCACCAGACACACTCCGCCTATCCGTCGAGTGGGGGTACGAGGACTTGAACCTCGGACCTCATCGTTATCAGTAATTCCCTCAGCAGATCTCAAACGCGCGTTCTACCAGCTCGCCATGCAGTGCCGCCAAATTCTGAGTGCATTGAGTGCACGGCAGACCTCCCGCTGCATCCTCGGGGGGCACCCGGGGGGCACGCTCAGAAAGCTTCAAGGAGGGCGGCAATGGTCGTCGTGATGGCGTCGGCGCCAGCCTCTTCGAGTTCTTCGCCGCGCTTCTCGGTCTTCGCGTAGCCGATTGAGCGAACGGCGGTTGCACGAGCGACTTCCACATCCGAGACCGAGTCACCGATGAGAACAGCTCTCGCTGACCCGCCGCTCACTTGGCGTAGAGCCTCGGTGACCTCGAACGGATTGGGTTTCATGAGGTCCGGTCGCCGTGCCGGCCGGCCGACCACGGCCGTGACGTAGTTCGTCAGCCTGTGGCGTGTGAGGTAGACGTCGATTGCCTCCGCTGCGTTATTGCTGACGATCACCACAGGGACGTTCTGGCGATGCAACTCTGCAAGCAGTTCGTGTGCCCCATCCGTCGGAACGGCAGTTCGTGCAGCCTTGACTTCAGCATGGATACAGGCGTCTTCGACTTCAGAGAGCACGTCAGCACCGAGGTCCGCGACCCACCGGATCACTGCAAGGTGGTCCGATGTTGTCTGGATTTCATCCGGCATCTCGACGTCGTGCCGCCGGAGCACGGCCCGGCCGGCGTCGGCCGTGGCGATGTTGGCTGGTGGCGGCATCAACGGCGTGACTGGGCCGTCGAAGTCGAGCAGAACGACATCCGCTGTCGCCAGGAGCTTACGAGCGTCGCTCACCGGGGCACCACCGTTGCAACGCTGTTCCACACGCTCTCGAACCAGGTACTCACCTGCGCGACGAACCTCGCGTCGATCGACTCCGGGTCGCCGTCGTCGGCGTGGTGGAACAGGATCGCGTCCTTCCCCATCGGGTCGTAGATCCGGATCAAGTCGCCATTGGCGCGGACGTCGTGCTCAACGACCGGGTAGAAGCCAAAGAACGCCTCGGAGTCGTTGATGACGTAGGCCTTGAAGACAGGTGCCGAGGTGAAGACGCGAGCCTCGACGTCGACATTCGGGACGAGGCCCAGGTCGCCGAGTTCGAGGATCGAGTCCGTGATCGCACCCAGGTTGCGGGCGCCAATGCCCGCCATGCGTGCGCGCGATCGCTCGCTTTCAACATCGTCTCCGCTCGTGGCGACCGGAAGGCCGAGCGGCTTAGTCATGTCCGAGAGCAGCATGCGGATCCGAATCGACTGCGGTGTCAGGCGGCCGGATCGGATCTTGTCGAGCGGTTCGACGATGGCCCCGTGGAGGGTCTCCGAGGTGTAGCCGACGAAGTCGATGCGGACGTCGTCGGTCTCGAACGCCTTCTCAAGGTGCGGCCTGAGGCCGACAGGCTTGGCAGTGCGCTCCCGGGCGTACATGCCGCTGCCCTGTCGCGACACGATGAGCCCTTCATCTTTGAGCATGCGTAGCGCCGTCTGAACCGTGGCGCGCACGACGCCATAGCGCTTGGCGAGCTCCGTCTGGCTGGGGAGCTTCTCTCCGGGCTGGATCTTGCGGGTGAGGATCGCCGCGCGAAGGGCCGCCGCGATCTGGAGGTATGGCGCACGTGGGTCATCGAGATCAAGCGAATTCATAGCTCCACGGTACCCGCCTGCGCATCCAAGTTAGCCAAGTTCGCGCTCAGTGTTGACATGGCTAATCAGGTTGTGCATCCTTGGTCTAGGCCAAGCTGACTAGCCAGGCCAGCCAAATCGGAAGGGATGTCCGTGCAATGAGCGAGGAAGCAGAGCCGACGTCGTCGGACCTGGAGGCGATCGAGGCGGAGTGGCCGCTGCTCGCGGCTGAGCTGTCGGTGGTGGACGCGGAGTGTCGTCTGCTGGCGCTGCCGTGCGAGGTGACCGTGCGGTCGCATCGGCGTGCAGTCGCTCGCCTGAACGCTGTGGTCCGGCTGCGTCGTGAGGCGCGCCGTAAGTCCGTTCCGGGTCGCGTCCCTGTGGTCGCGGTCCGTCTCCGTTCCCCGTTCCTGGCCGTCGTCCCGACGACGCCGGCCGCTGCCTGAAGGAGAAATCACCATGGTCACGATGTCACTGTTCTTCGTCCTGCTGGTCGCCGTCGTCGCGGGCGTGTGGCTCAAGAAGCTGTCGAACGGCTCCCTCATCCTGGGGATCCTGTTCGGCCTGTCCCTGGCCGCGACGCCGTTCGGGGCGCCGCTGCTGGAGGCGTTCCAGGCCGTTCTGAACGGTCTGGTGTCCGCCACGTCGTCCGTGGCGGGTGCGTGATGAGCAACGGCAACGAGAAGCGGCTCCCGGACGACGGGGAGTTGTTCGCGATGGTGTACGGCGCCGCCGAGGTCGGGCGCGATGCCCGCCCGGCCTCGGGCGGTGCCGGAGTCCCGTCGTCGGACGACGGGATGCCCGGCGCGGATGCCGTGGCGGGGGAGGACAACGCCTTGTCGGGCGAGGTCATCCCCGCCCCGGCCGGGCCGGCCGAGGTTGAGGCCCGGGCGCCGCGGGTGATCCGGCAGCGCGGCACGGGTGAGCCGTTGCGGGTGCTGCCGGAGTGGGCGACGTCGTGGGACGTGTTCCTCCCGGCGATGCGCCGGCACACCGCCTACCTCGCGTCGTGGACGGCGCACCACGGTCTGCGGCTGCCGTTCGACTACGCCCCGAAGTTCCTGGGCCGGTCGATGGTGGGCCTGGCCGTGTGCACGCGTGGCCTGGTGCGGTGGGTGCTGGACTCGGACCAGAAGGCCACGCGCAAGCTGCTGGTCGAGGGCGTGCGCGGCACCGCGGAATACCGGGCGTTGCGCAAGGAGTACCGCGAGCAGGTCCGCGCCCGTCTGGCCGGGCTCACGGCCGGCGGGGTCCTGCTCGGCGTTGCCGGCGTGACCCTGTACGGCGCGCTCGGCCCGGACGGGTTCCAGCTCGCCGCCGCCGGCGCGGGCGCCGCGGCCCTCACCGCGTTCGGGATCGTCGGGACGCGCAAGGTCGACAAGCCGATCGCGTCGGAGCACTCGACCAAGGTCCCCGCGCTCACGGTCGACGTGGTCACCGATGCGCTCATGCGCCTGGAACTGTCGGGGCAGCGTGGTGAGGTCAAGCGCGGCAACGCCGAGATCAAGGTGCTGCGGATCTTCCCGGCCACCGGCGGCACCGAGATCCACGTCGACCTTCCCGCCGGCGCGACCGCGGCCGACGTCGTGAAGTCCAAGGACAAGCTCGCCGGCGCGCTGCGGCGACCGATCGACTGCGTGTGGCCCGAGGGGAACCCCAAGGCGCACCCGTCGCGGTTGAACCTCTACATCGCGGACAAGGCACTCAGTGAGCGGGGCGTGGTGCCGTTCAAGTACCGCCGCCGGGGCGTGACGAACGTGTTCGAGGAGTTCGAGATCGGGCACGACCAGCGCGGCCGGGGCGTGTCGGTGTCCCTGATGTACAACAACGGCCTCGTCGGGGGCCTGCCGGGCATGGGCAAGACGTTCGTCCTGCGCGTGTTCATGGTGGGCGCCGCCCTCGACCCGCGCACCGAACTCCACATCCACGAACTCAAGGGCACGGGCGACCTGTTGCCGTTCGAGCCGATCGCGCACGTGTGCCGATCGGGGGACGACCCGGACGACATCGCCGCCCTGCTGACCGACCTCAAGGGCATTCAGGCCGAGATGCGCCGCCGCGCCAAGATCATCCGCACCCTGCCCCGCTCGGTCGTCACCGAGTCCAAGGTCACCGACGAACTCGCCGCGGTCGGGAACCCGCACGGGTTCAAGCCACTCATGCTCGTGATCGACGAGAGCCAGCTCGCGTTCAACGACCCGACCCACGGCAAGGAGATCACCGCACTGGTCGAGGACATCGAACGCCGCGGCCGGGCCCTGGCGATCATGGTGTGGCTGGCCACCCAGCGACCCAACAAGGACGCCATCCCCACCAGCATCTCCGCACTCATCAGCCTGCGCCTGTGCCTGCGCGTGGGCGACCAGACCACCAACGACATGGTCCTCGGCACCTCGATGTATCAGGCCGGGCACCGGGCGACCGAGTTCTCCGGGGAGGACAAGGGCGTGGCGCTGCTGGCCGGGGAGAAGTCCGACCCGCAGCTCGTGCGCGGCGCCTACATCGACGGCGCCACGACCGACCAAATCGTGGAGCGCGCCCGCGCCCACCGGGAAGAACTCGGCCTGCTCACCGGCGCCGCCGCGGGCGAGGAACCCGCCGACGTCGACCACTCCACGATCCTCGATCACCTGCTGGCGGTGTGGCCCGAGAACGACCCGGACTGGCCCAACGGCAAGGTCTGGTCCGACGAACTCGCCGCCCGCCTGGCCGAGCACAAGCCCGCTCTCTACGACGGATGGACCGGCCCTCAGGTCAACGCCGCGGTCAAGAACCACGGCATCGAGGCCAAGGGCGTCAAGCACAAGGACGCCGGCGGCATCCCCCGCAACCGTGCCGGCCTCACCCGCACCGACCTCGCCGCCGCCGCGGCGGACGAGGCCGCGCTGCCCGAGTTCGACACGCTCGCCCGCCCCGACGAGTCCGAGGAGGACTGACCGATGAACGCCACCGCCAGCAAGCCCCGCCCCGGCCTCGTCGCCGCCGTGGCCGTCGCCGTGATCAGCACGGTGACCGCGTACCTGGCCATGGTCGCGTTCGGAACCGATGTCCTGCACATGCCGGCCTGGCTCGCGTTCGTCTGCTCCGGCGTGTTCGAACTGTCCCTGGTCACCGTCGCACTGCTGGCCCGCGAGGCCGCCCGGGACAACCGTCCCAGCGGGATTCTTCTCATGCTGACCTGGGCCCTCAGCGCAACGTCGGGCGTGTTCGCGGCCTGGCACGAGTTCGTGTCCCTGCCGTTCACCGAGGCGATCGGTGCCGCCCTGTTCCGGTTCCTCACGCCGCTGCTCGCGGCGCTCATGTGGCACCTGGCGCTGATCGGTGACCGGCACCTCGCCACCGGGGCCTCGTGGTCCGGGATGCGCACCACGGCCCGCATGCACGTGCTGTTCCTGGCCACCGAGGACCTGTACCGGATCCAGGCCGACGTCGACGGGTCGTGGGCCTCGCGACGCCGCCTGGCCATCGCGGCACGACGACGCCGCAAGGCCCGCGCAATCGCCCTGCGCTCGGTCGCACCGCAGGACATGCGGGCGCACTGCGCCGCCCACGTGGACGCCGTCAAGGCCCAGGCCGACGCCGACGCCGAACTCGCCGCCCTCCACGTCGCACACCGCGCCCGGCTCGCCGGCGTCCTGGGTGGACAGGCTCCGGTGTCCACGACCAGCGCGGACACGCAGTCCCCGTACGCAGTCCAGGCCGCCAAGGCGGTGTCCACCGAGGTAGCCCAGATCGTGTCCACGAACGAGTCCACCGGTTCGTCCATGGACAAGCCCGTGGACCCCCCGCGCCGGACCGGGCGGAACCGTCGTGGACAGTCCACGCGCACCACAAGCACCCGCACGCTGGACGCCACCATGGCGAACGAGATCGTGACCCGACGCGCGGCCGGGGACCGCCCCGTGGACATCGCCGCCGCGCTCGGTCTGGGCCGCTCCACCGTCTACAAGGTCCTCAAGAACGAGACCACGCCGGACACAACGCCCGCCACCACCACGGACACGACGACGCCGGCGCCCGCCGTGCTCGCGGAGGTGAACTGATCATGACCGGCTCGTCCACCCGACCCGCGGTCGGCCAACTCGACCACGGCGACGCCGACCTCGCCCGTGCCGCTCGGCGTGTCATCGAACGCCTGGAGGCCATCACCCAGGCCGCGGGCCTCGCCGTGCTGCTGTCGGTGGCCGGGTTCGCCGCCGCGATGCTCGCCGACCGGCCGAACCTCGCGACCGTGATCCTCCTGATCGGCGCCGGTGCGCACCTCGCCGGCCTGGCCGGGGCGGTCGCGCTGATCGCCCTCGGCCCGGCCCCAGAGCTGCCCGCCCTCGAACCGGCCGACCCGCGACTCCCAGCACGTGCCCGGGCAGCGGGCAACCCCCCTCCCGGACCTGTCCCAGGTCTGGCCCGAGGTAGCAGAGCCCCCGCTACCGGTAGTGCCACCACTACCCCCGAAAACCGCATGGTCCTGCGGAAGTAGCCAGGTAGCGGCCCGCCCGCTGACCGCGCACCTACCCCGAAAACCCACCCGCCAGGGGACCGGCGGAGCACTACCCCTACCGCCCGGCCCCCAGCTCGGCCCATGCCCGAAACCCGCCACACCCACCAAGAGGAGTCAGCCGCAATGTCGAACACTGCCCGCCTCAAGGCCAAGTACGAGTCTCTGTTCAAGCAGGCCGCGGGCCTGTGCAGCGAGTTCTCCCGTCTGGTCCTGGAGGACCTGGCCAAGGCCAACCAGAAGGAGGCCGACGCCAAGGCCACCGCGGACCGGGCCCGCACCGAGGCCGACAAGGCGCGCGCCGCAGCCAAGCTCGCCGAGGCCACCAAGACCGCCGACCAGGTCCACGCCCGCGCGTGGAACCTGGCAGCCAAGGGCCTTAACCAGGCCGCCCGCAAGGCGTACGAGGCCGGGAACGACTGGCGCCGCGCAGAGCACGACGCGACTGGCCGCCTGGTCTCCCCACTGCACATCCACGTCGAGATCAGCCACGACCGCATCACGGTCGACGACCTGGTCACCATCCGCCGCAAGCGCTGAACCACCGGTCCGGCGGTCGCGCACCGCGGCCGCCGGACCTCACACCCGCCGCCTGACCTGGAAGGAAAACCCGATGCGTATCGCTCACGCCCTGCCCGCCGCCCCCGCGCCCGTGCTGCGGATCCCGACGCCGGCCGACGACTCCCGCCCCCTCACGATCGACGAGGCCGCGCTGTCGCTGTGCTCGCAGACGGACCCCGAGGTGTGGTTCCCCGAGGTCGGGCAGCCCGCCCGCGAGGCCAAGCGGATCTGCGCGGCCTGCCCGATCGCCGCCCGCTGCCTCGCTATCGCCCTGGCCTCGCGCCCGCGTGTGGAGGGGATCTGGGCCGGCACCACCGAGCACGACCGCGCCCGGATCCTGGCCGCGCGCAACCGCGAGGCCCGGCGCCAGGCCGCGACGGCCGCGCTCGTGGCCGACGACGCGGACCTTGGGGAGGTGGCATGACCATCGAGGCCCTGAACCCGGCTACCGGCGCGGCGACCTCGGCACGGTCCGCGTACGAGCGTCTCGTGGACGCGCTGCGCGCGCACGGTTCTCGGGTGACCGAGAAGGGCGACCGGCAGGCCGTGGCGAACTGCCCCGGCCCGGTGCACGCCCACGGCGACCGGAACCCGTCCCTGTCCCTGCGTGCAGGTGAGGGTCAGGTGCTCGTGTACTGCCACGCCGGAGACGACGCCGCCGACGTGATCGCCGCCCTCGGCCTGACCATGGCCGACCTGTACGACGACCGCGCCGGGCGCCAGTACACCTACCGCGACCGGCACGGCCGCGACCTGGTCACGGTCACCCGCACCCCGGACAAGAAGTTCCGGCAGACCTCGGCCGATGCCCGCCTCAAGCCGCGCGAGGTCCCGTGGACGCTCTACCAGCTCCCCGAGGTCCTCGCCGCCGTCAAGGCGGGGCGGTGGGTGGTCCTGTGTGAGGGGGAGAAGGACGCCGACCAGGTCACCGCGCTGTGTGGGCCCGACGTCGTCGGCACCACAGGCCGCGGCGGTGCGACCAACATCGCCAAGACCGACCTGGCGCCCCTGCACGGCGCGAACGTGATCGCCGTGCCCGACCGCGACACGGCCGGGGACGCATGGGCTGCCCAGGTCCACGCCCAGCTCGCCGCCGCGGCGAGCGAGCTGGTGTTCATGCACGCCGCCGCCGGGAAGGACATCTCCGACCACCTCGCCGCCGGTCACGACCTGGCCGCGCTCGAACCTCACCAGCTCGCCCCGGCCGGCGAGGTCGACGTCGACGACACGTTCTGGGAAGCACGCCCCGAACTCGCCACCATCCGGCACTACGCCCGCGCCGCCATGGCTTCCCCGTGGGCCGTACTCGGCTGCGTGCTCGCCCGCGTCGCGCTGTCCACGCCGCCGACCGTGGTCATCCCGCCCCTCGGGAACGACCGCAACGCCGTGGCCTCGCTCAACTTCTTCGTCGGCCTGGTCGGACCATCCGGCGTCGGCAAGGGCGTGGCGACCGCCGCGGCCAAGGGATTCCTCGACGTGCCGCCCGGAGGTGGGCGCGCGATCGAGGAACGCCCCCTCGGATCCGGGGAAGGCATCTCCCACATGTTCGTTGAGACCGACGAACACGGCGACACCATGCCCGCGGCCTACTCGGTCTGGTTCGACGTGCCCGAGGTCGACACCCTCACCGCGCTCGTGGGCCGCAAGGCATCCACCACGGCCTCAGAGATGCGCAAGATGTTCTCCGGGGAAGGGCTCGGATTCCAGAACGCCGATGTCCAGCGCCGCAAGATCACCCCCGCGCACTCCTACCGCGCCGCGCTCGTGGCCGGCGTCCAGCCCGAGAAGGCCGGCCCCCTGCTCGACGACGCCGGCGGAGGCACCCCGCAACGGTTCATCTGGCTCCCCGCCACCGACCCCGGCGCCCCCGACGTCACCCCCGACGCGCCGGAACCGATCCGATGGACGTGCCCGGCCTCCCCGCTCACCCTCGACCGCCTCATGCTCAAGGTCGCCCGCCCGATCAAGCAGCAGTTACAGGCCGAACGCCGCGCTCGGCTGCGCGAGGAGATCGCCGACAACAACGGACAACAGTCCATCGTCCGGCTCAAGGTCGCCGCCCTGCTCGCGCTGCTCAACGGGCGCCTGGAGGTCACCGAATCCGACTGGCACCTCGCGGACTACGTCATGACCATCAGCAACCGCACCCGGGACCGGATGCGCGAGACCCTCGCCGCCGACGCCGCCCGCGCTTCCCGGCAGCGTGCCGAGGCCCGCGCCGCGTTCGACGAGCACCAGGACGACATCACGGTCCAGCGAACCGCCCGCAAGATCCTGGCCCGCCTCACCACCGAACCCACCTCGGCCAGCAGTCTGCGCGCGTCCCTGGGCAAGAACCTCCGGGAGAACTTCGAACCCGCGATCGACGACCTCACCCGCCGCGGCCTCGCGATTCGGATAGACAACGAGTACCACGGCCGACCAAGAACCCTCTACCGGCGCCCCGGCCAGGGCTGAGCCCTGGCACATGCCAGGGCTGCCAGGGCTCACATGCCAGGGCTAAAACCCCACGTCAGACGCCATTTCCAGCCCTGGCAACGAGCCCTGGCAAATGCCAGGGCTCAGACCCCGCCAGACACCCAGCACGACCCGGAGGAACACCACGATGGCCACCGATATCCGCGCAGCCAAGACCGCTCGAACCGCCGTACCGAAGGAGGACACCATGCCCGACGAGTTCCTCACCTCCGAGGAGGTCGCCGCCTGGCTCAAGGTCGCACCGTCGACCGTGTGCCGCTGGCGCCTCGCCAGGAAGGGACCGCGCGTGACCTGGCTCTCGCCGTCGATCCCGCGCTACCGCCGCTCCGACGTCGAGGGCTGGCTGATGGAGGTGGCTGCCTGATGAGCGTGGTCAAGCACGGCAATCGGTGGCGGGCGAAGTTGAAGAACGGCCGCATCGACGTTGACTCCCAGGTGTTCGACACCAAGACCGAGGCTCAGGAGTGGCTGCGTCGCGAGCGGGCCGCGCTGCTGGGAGGTATCGATCCCCGCGCGGGCAAGGAACTCGTGAAGTCGGCACTCGAACGCTGGATCGTGATCAGGAAGACGACCGTCGCCTCAACGACGTACGAGTCCGACAAGAACATGATCCGGCTCATGCCGGCGAGCATGAAGAACGTGCACCTGTCGGCCGTCTCTGACCGCGAGGTCGCGCGAGCGTTCGAGAAGTTGCTGGCGAGCGGACTCAAGGAGTCGTCGGTCAAGCGGTTCCGCGCGAGCCTGTCACCGTTCTTCTCGTGGTGCGTCCGCGAGAAGTTGATCCGTGCGAACCCGGTCATCGGCGTGAAGGTGCCGAAGGGCTCCGACGAGGTCGAGGAGATGGACCCGTTCGAGGAAGGCGAACTCGAGACTGCCTACCAGGCGTGGCGGATGAAGGACGAGCGCCTCGCGGACATCCTGCTCGTGCTGGCGTGGACGGGCCTGCGCTGGGGCGAGGCCCGCGTAATGCAGGTGGCCGACCTGGTCGAGGTACCCACGCCCGGCCTGATGGTCCGCCGGAGTCAGTCCGAGGGGCACCCGCTCAAGGCCACCAAGAGCCGCCGCGGCCGGCGCGTACCTCTGGCCAACCGGGTACTGCCGATCGTTCGGGAACTCGCGGCGGGGAAGGAGCCGCACGCCCTCTTGTTCACGCCGGCCGGTGGTGGTCAGCTCTGGCGCGCTCACACGCTCCGCACACTCGGATGGTCGGTGAAGGACGACGCCGGGAACAACATCGGCACCGGCCGCGGCCGCCGGCTGCACGACCTGCGCCACACCGCCGCGTGCCTCTGGCTCACCCGCGGCGTTGAGCCCGGAACCGTGCAGGCGTGGTGCGGACACGAGTCCATCGCGACGACGAACAGGTACCTGCACTTCCTCGGGACGAGCGCCGATCGAGCGGGCTTGAACCGCCTCAACGACGACCCGGGGGGCATCCGCGGGGCACGAGAAGGACGTACCGGCGTCTGAGAGATGCGAAAATCCCGCCTGACCAAGTGTGAAACGCCTGGTCAGGCGGGATTTTCGTTCTGTGGGGGTACGAGGACTTGAACCTCGGACCTCATCGTTATCAGCGATGCGCTCTAACCGCCTGAGCTATACCCCCGAGCCGATCCAGGAACTCCGGCCGATGGCCGTGTTCTCTGGCAGCACCCAGACATTACCCCAGGAGAGGGCCCGGTCCCAAACCGAAATCGTGGATCGGGCCCACTTCCTGGTGTGACGTACGTCAGTCGTCCGTCAGCGTCATGTGCACGCCGCCCACCAGGGCGGCCGTGATGTTGTACAGGAAGGTCATGATGGTCGCCAGCGCCGTCAGCAGGACGACGTTGCAGATCGCGATCAGCGTGGCCAGGGACACGACCCGCTCGAACTCGACGTACTGCATGAAGTTGACCTCGGTCTCCGTGCCGATCGCGTCGTTCACGAAGGTCTCGATCTCCTTGAACACGCCCAGGCTGTCGATGACCGACCAGAACACCGCCGTCGCGACGACGGTCATGATCGCGATCGCCACGGACAGCAGGAAGGCCAGCTTCATGACCGACCACGGGTCGATCCGCGAGATCGCGAGGCGGACCCTGCGCGGTCCCGAGGCCGGCCGGGGCGTGGCGCCCGAGGCAGGATCGGATCCCGCGTCGGCCTTCGGTGTCGTGCCGGCGGTCACGGGCGAGGCCGCCTCGTCGGCAACCGACGCCTTTCCGCGCACCGCGCCCGCCGTGTAATGCATCTCGGGCGGGGCCGGGGGAGCGGCGGGCGTCTCGCTCGGCGCGGTCGCCGTCGTCGCGTCCGGCATCGCGGAGGAGACCTTCTTCGCCGCGTTCCGCGCCGCGGCCAGTGCCGCTTGCGCGGCCTTCACCGCGCCCTGCTTCACGTTCGCCGCCGTGTCCGACGCCGCCGCGGCACCCGCGCCCGCAACCGCCGCTCCCGCCGCGGCACCCGCGGCAGCAGCTCCGGCACCCGCGGGCTTGTCCGCCTCCGCGGCCGGAACCCGCTGCCACTCGTCGCTCGGCTTGCCGGCCGGCGCCGCGTCGCGCCGCGGCTTCGTGGTGTCGTCCACCTCGGCGGCTCCCGGCGTCGTCCCCACAGGATTGGTGGCATTGACGATCGCCGAACCCAGCGACGGCGTCGATTCGGCCTTCCCGGACGGGTCCTTCACCTCGGCCTCCGCGGCGCTCGACGTGTATCGCGACGACGGCGCCGCCGCGCCGGCCTCGTAGGCCGACTTCCAGAAACCACCCGGGATGGGCTTGGGCGCCCCGTCGCCGGAGGACGACGGCGGAGCTGCCTTCGAGGCACCGTTCCCGCCGGCTTCGACTACCGGAATCGCCGACGACACCTCACGCACGGGCTCCGCAACCTTCTCGCTCACCGTTCCCCCTGCCGGCTTCTCTACCTCTTCGGTGCTGTCACCTGTTACGACGTCCGGCACGCCGGATCGGTTGGGCACGGGTTCGTTCCGGGCAGCAGCCACGCCGGAGGGATCGGCCGACACGACGCCGACCGGGATCCCGGAGGCCGAGGCGGCGTCATCCGCGGAGGCGGAATCCCGCGCGGCGTCGGCTGGGCGGGCTGGATCCTGCCCGCCGCCGATCTCGGCCGTCGTCGAACCGGGGCCCTGTCCGGTGTGGTTGCTGCTCGTCATCAGCTGTCCTCGCGTCCGGTGCTTTCTTGCTCTGGGGTGCTCGAAACGTCCTCGGGGGCGGCTCGCTCACCGTCCACCGTAACGCCGCCTGCCTCGTTCGCGCCGTCCGTGGGCTCCGCGGCGCCCCCGTCGGGCTCGGCGTCGTCCTCACCGGTCTCCTGCTCGAGGTTGCGTTCCGCGTTGCGCGCGACGGCAATGATCCGGTCGCCCTTGTCAGGCTTCGCGAAGGTCACGCCCTGGGTGTTCCGGCCGGTCAGGTTCACTTCCGCGACCGTGGTCCGGACGATCTTCCCACGCTCCATGATCACCAGGACCTCGTCGTCGGCGTCCGTGACGAGCGCCCCCACAAGGTCTCCCCGGGCCTCCACCAGGTTCGCCACCTTGATGCCGAGTCCGCCGCGACCCTGCACCCGGTACTCCTCGATGCGGGTGCGCTTGGCGAAGCCGCCCTCGGTCACGACGAACATGGCGGTACCGGGCGTGACGACGTCGGCCGCGAGCAGTTCGTCGTCCTGGCGGAACTTCATGCCCGTGACGCCGGACGTGGCGCGGCCGAGCGACCGGATCGTGTCGTCCGACGCGTGGAAGCGGATGGACTGGCCCTTGCGCGAGACGAGGATGAGGTCCTCGTCGGCGTTCACCAGGCGCGCCGCGACGAGCTCGTCGGCGCGGCCCTCCTCGTCCTCGCGCAGGTTGATCGCGATGAGCCCGCCGGACCGCGGCGAGTTGTACTCCACGAGCCGCGTCTTCTTGACGATGCCGCGGCGCGTGGCCAGGACCAGGTAGTCCGCGGCGTCGTAGTCCGGGATGTCCAGCACCTGGGCGATGTGCTCGCCCGGCTGGAACGCCAGGAGGTTCGCGACGTGCTGGCCCTTCGAGTCGCGACCGCCCTCCGGGAGCTCGTACGCCTTGGCCCGGTACACCCGGCCGAGGTTCGTGAAGAAGAGCAGCCAGTGGTGCGTCGTCGTGACGAAGAAGTGGTCGACGATGTCGTCCTCGCGCAGCTGCGTCCCGCGGATCCCCTTGCCGCCGCGCTTCTGCTGGCGGTAGTTGTCGCTGCGGGTCCGCTTGGCGTACCCGCCGCGCGTGATCGTGACGACCATCTCCTCCTCGGGGATCAGGTCCTCGACGGACATGTCGCCCAGGTGGGGGAGGATCGTCGTGCGGCGCTCGTCGCCGTACCGCGCGACGATCTCGTCCAGCTCCTCGCCGACGATCGACCGCTGCCGCTCCGGCTTCGCGATGATGTCGCGGTAGTTGGTGATGAGGGCCTCGAGCTTGGCGTGCTCGTCGAGGATCTTCTGCCGCTCGAGGGCCGCGAGCCGGCGCAGCTGCATCGCGAGGATCGCGTTGGCCTGCACCTCGTCGACGCCGAGCAGCTCCATCAGCCCGGTCCGCGCCTCGTCGACGTCGGGCGAGCGGCGGATCAGCGCGATGACGTCGTCGAGCGCGTCGAGGGCCTTGAGGTAACCCACGTAGATGTGGATCTGGTCCTCGGCCTCCTTCAGGAGGTACTCGGTACGACGCCGCACGACCTCGATCTGGTGCGTCACCCAGTGCCGGATGAACGCGTCCAGACTGAGCGTCCGCGGGACCTCGTCGACCAGCGCGAGCATGTTCGCGCTGAAGTTCTCCTGCAGCGACGTGTGCTTGTACAGGTTGTTCAGGACGACCTTGGCGACGGCGTCCCGCTTGAGGACGATCACGAGCCGCTGGCCGGTGCGACCGGACGTCTCGTCGCGGATGTCGGCGATCCCCTGGATCTTCCCGTCGTTGACCAGGTCCGCGATCTTCGCGGCCAGGTTGTCCGGGTTCACCATGTACGGCAGCTCGGTGATGACGAGGCAGATCCGGTTCTGGATCTCCTCGACGTTGACCACCGCGCGCATCGTGATCGACCCGCGCCCGGTCCGGTAGGCGTCCTCGATGCCCTGGTGGCCCAGGATCGTCGCGCCGGTGGGGAAGTCCGGGCCCTTGATGCGCTGCAGCAGCGCCTCGAGAAGCTCCTCGCGGGAGGCCTCCGGGTTGTCGAGGTACCACTTGGCGCCGTCGGCCACCTCGCGCAGGTTGTGCGGCGGGATGTTCGTCGCCATGCCGACGGCGATGCCGGCGGACCCGTTGACCAGGAGGTTCGGGAAGCGCGCCGGCAGGACGACGGGCTCCTGCGTGCGGCCGTCGTAGTTGTCCTGGAAGTCGACGGTGTTCTTCTCGATGTCGCGCACCATCTCGAGCGCGAGCGGGGCCATGCGGCACTCGGTGTACCGGGGCGCGGCCGCCGGGTCGTTGCCGGGGGAGCCGAAGTTGCCCTGCCCCGCGACGAGCGGATAGCGCAGCACCCAGTCCTGGACGAGGCGGACCAGGGTGTCGTAGATCGCCGTGTCGCCGTGCGGGTGGTACTTGCCCATCACGTCGCCGACCACGCGGGAACACTTGCTGAAGGAACGGTCCGGCCGGTAGCCGCCGTCGTACATCGCGTACAGCACGCGGCGGTGCACGGGCTTGAGCCCGTCCCGCACGTCGGGCAGGGCGCGCCCCACGATCACGCTCATCGCGTAGTCGAGGTAGCTCCGCTGCATCTCGAGCTGCAGGTCCACCTGTTCCACGCGGCCGTGGTGCACGGCCAGCGCGGCGTCGCCGACGCCGTCGGGGAGGTCCTCCACACCGGGGGTCTCGTCCGTCACGTCTCTTCCTTCCCACGCCGTTTCACGGCGCGCTGTTGTCTCCCCGGCCCCGCGTCACGCGGATGCCGGGCCGCGCGCTCACCCCGTCCGACGACGTACGACGACGCCGGGCGGGGCTCGCGAGCTCGCTCAGATGTCGAGGAACCGCACATCCTTGGCGTTGCGCTGGATGAAACTGCGGCGGCTCTCGACGTCCTCGCCCATCAGCACCGCGAAGATCTCGTCCGCCGCGGCCGCATCGTCCATGGTCACCTGGAGCAGGGTCCGGTGCTCCGGATCCATGGTGGTGTCCCAGAGCTCGGAGTAGTCCATCTCGCCGAGGCCCTTGTACCGCTGGATGCCGTTGTCCTTCGGGATCCGCTTGCCGGACGCCAGGCCGGCCTGCAGGAAGGCGTCGCGCTCCCGGTCGGAGTAGACGTAGTCGTGCGGGGCGTTCGACCACTTCAGCCGGTACAGCGGGGGCTGCGCGAGGTACACGTGGCCGTGCTCGATGAGCGGGCGCATGTACCGGAACAGGAGCGTGAGCAGCAACGTGTTGATGTGCTGGCCGTCCACGTCGGCATCGGCCATGAGCACGATCTTGTGGTAGCGCAGCTTGCCGAGGTCGAAGTCCTCGCCGATCCCGGTGCCGAACGCCGTGATCAGCGACTGCACCTCCTGGTTCGACAGGGCCTTGTCCAGGCGCGCACGCTCGACGTTCAGGATCTTGCCGCGGATCGGGAGGATCGCCTGGTTGTGCGGGTTGCGCCCGCGCACCGCCGAACCGCCCGCGGAGTCGCCCTCGACGACGTAGACCTCGCACTCCGCCGGGTTGCGCGACTGGCAGTCCTTCAGCTTGCCGGGCATGCCGCCGCTGCTCAGGATGCCCTTGCGGCGCGTGGCCTCGCGGGCCTTGCGCGCCGCGATCCGGGCCTGGCTCGCCTGGAGCGCCTTGCGGATGATGTCCTTCGCCTCGTACGGGTGGGCGTCGAACCAGTCGGTGAGCTGCTCCCGGACGACGCGCTGGACGAAGGTCTTGGCCTCGGTGTTGCCGAGCTTCGCCTTCGTCTGGCCCTCGAACTGCGGCTCGCCGAGCTTCATGGAGATGACCGCCGTGAGCCCCTCGCGGATGTCGTCGCCCGTGAGGTTGTCGTCCTTCTCCTTGAGGATCGCCTTGTCGCGGGCGTACGTGTTGACCAGCGTGGTCAGTGCCGCGCGGAAGCCCTCCTCGTGGGTGCCGCCCTCGGGGGTGGAGATCATGTTCGCGAACGTGTGCACCGACTCGCTGTAGGCGCTGGTCCACTGCATCGCGATCTCGGCCGACACGCGCTTCTCGGTGTCCTCCGACTCGAAGGCGATGACCTCGGCGTGCACCAGGTCGACCTTCTTCGCCGTGTTGAGGTGCGTCACGTAGTCGACGAGGCCGCCGTCGTAGCGGTAGGTGACCGTGCGCGCGCCCGGGTGGGCGGCCTGCGCCGTGCCCTGGCCGTCCGCGTCCGTGACGGTGATGTTCCCGGCGACGTCGCCCTCGAGCATCTCCGGGGTGACCTTCGGGATCTGGCCCGTGACCTCGTCGTCGTTCGCGGCGTGGCCGGCGCGCTCGTCGGTCAGGGTGATCTGCAGGCCCTTGTTCAGGAAGGCCGTCTGCTGGAAGCGCGACCGCAGCGTCTCGAAGTCGTACTCGGTCGTCTCGAAGATCGAGGGGTCCGCCCAGAACGTCTGGACCGTGCCCGTGCCCTCGCCCTCGGCCATGGGGGCGAGGCGCTGGATGTCGCTGGTCGGCTCACCGCCGTCGCGGTACTCCTGCGTCCAGTGGAAGCCGTCGCGGACGACCTCGGAGACGAAGCGCGTGCTCAGCGCATTAACCACGGACATGCCCACGCCGTGCAGACCGCCCGAGACCGCGTATCCGCCGCCACCGAACTTGCCGCCCGCGTGCAGAATCGTCATGACGACCTCGAGCGTCGGCTTGCCCTCGGTGGGGTGCATGGCCACGGGGATGCCGCGGCCGTCGTCCTTGACCCGCACGCCGCCGTCGGCCAGCAGGGTGACGTCGATGGTCGTGGCGTGGCCGGCAAGGGCCTCGTCGACCGCGTTGTCCACGATCTCGTAGACGAGGTGGTGAAGCCCGCGTTCCCCGGTGGAGCCGATATACATCCCCGGTCGCTTACGAACGGCCTCGAGACCTTCCAGCACGGTGATGTTCCCGGCGTCGTAGCCGCCGTCGATTCGCTCTGTCACGGGCCGTGTAGCTCCTCGTCTTTCAGGCGCACGCCGGGCAAGGAGGAGTGGTCCTGACCCGGCGTGATTGTCCCCGTCAGTCTACCGCCAGAACAGCGAAAACCTGGGATTCCGGCGGGGTCTGTGGACAACTCGCCACAGGGTCTTCGCGGGGCCCGGCGATCCGGAGGCGGCGACCTCGGCGTGGAACTGGGTACCAGGACCCATTTACCGCAATGTCCCGGCCCCGCTATGGTCACCGGCGGACCCTGCGACGGAAACTATTTCGCCTTTGGCGCGGTTTCTGGTCTAATCCGACATGCACCCGTGTGAGCACGCTCTCACACCATGATCCTCCTCAGAAGGATGACACCGTGAAGAAGATCCTCGCCGGCGGTGCTCTCACCGCCGTAGCGCTCGCCGGGCTGGTCGCGACGGCGCCCGCGGCCTCCGCCCACACCCCGAACGTCACCGCCGACTGTTCCACGGGTCTCTACGTGGACCTGCGCTGGTACCCCGACGGCACGACGGTCGACGTCCAGATCGACGGCGCGTCCGTCGAGTCGGTCACCCTCTCCGGCCGCGGCGGCAACAACGACCACATCAAGACCTACCCCTTCACCGACCAGACGGTCGCCCACACCTGGGCGGTGAACGTCGACTCGCCCGACAGCGACAAGCTGCACCCGGCGGGCTACGACTTCGCCGCGACCGGTGAGGTCAGCTCGTGCGCGACGCCGCCCGCCAAGGAGCTCGCCACCCCGGCGACGCCGGACGCCGTCACCGGCTGCGCCGTGACGATGGCCGACATCGTGCTCCCGGCGAACACCGACGCGATCAGCTACTCCAAGAGCGACGCCGGCGTGACCGCCGCGCTGACCTCGGACAAGTACATCTGGCCCGAGGACCTCGGCGCCTGGGCCGAGCAGGCCGACGGCTCGGTGCTGTTCCCCGCCGAGCTCCTGCTGGTCGAGGAGCCGTGCGAGGAGCCGACGCCGGTTCCCTCCCCGTCCGAGCCGGCTCCGTCGGAGCCCGCCCCGAGCCCGACCGAGCCCGCCGAGACCCCGTCCGAGCCGGCCCCCACGGAGCCCGCGCCCGCCTCGTCGGAGCCCGCGCCGACGCAGGAGCCGTCCTCTGCTCCGTCGCCGTCCGCGCCGGTCACCGCTGAGGACGGCCAGCTCGCGGCCACGGGTGCCCAGGTCGGCGGCGTGATCGCCTTCGCTCTCCTCCTGGTCGGCGGCGGCGCCGCCCTCGTCATCGCCCGCAGGCGCATGGCGCGGAGCTGAGTCCTGACGACAGTCTGACGTGACCGAAGGCCCGGCCGGTGAACAACCGGCCGGGCCTTCGCCGTGCTCGGGTGCCTTCGATCGCGGCGGGCCGGTCAGCCGGGGGCCGGCCGGTCAGCCGAAGGTGTCGCGCGGGCCGGGGCCGCGGACGGACCGGGGGCCCCGCTTGAAGCCCGGGCCGGCCGGGCCGAGCACCGAGACGTTCTCGACGACGCCGTCGCCGATCTCCTCGGCCATGCGCCGCAGCAGGCTCGGGACCAGCATGCGCAGCTGCGTCGCCCAGGCCGTCGAGTCCGTCCGCACCACGAGCACCTTGTCCTCGAAGGTGACGGGGGTGCAGTGCTCGGCGACGTCGTCCCCGACGATCTGCCGCCAGCGTCCGATCACCCCGCCGACCGACACGTCCTGGGTCCAGCCCTTCTCGCGCAGCAGCCGCCCCACGGCCGCCCCCAGGAGCTGGGGATCGCGGGCGTTCGAGCCCTTGCTCTCGGTTCGCGGCTCGGCCAGCGGGGAGCGCCGTGCCGGTGACCCGGGCCGGAGGCCCTTCGCGCGTGCGGCCGCCTTCGCCCGGTTCAGGGCGGCCCGGGCGACCTCCTCGGCGGGAGTGCCGGACAGGTCGGCGGTGGACTCCGGAGCCGCGGAGGCGTCGTCGTTGTCCACAACCGCCTGTGGATAACTTTCGGGGTTGTCCACACCCGGACGACGCCGGTCCGGTCGCCCCCCGGTTGGCCCGTCCGACACGTTCGATTCACTCACGGGTCACCACTCCTGGTTCCACGTGAAACCTTGCTCCGCTGAGTGCGGCCGGCACATCCTCGGGCACCGCGGCGGTCACGAGCACCTGGCGCGCGGGCGCGACCAACGCGGCGAGGCGCTCCCGCCGGCGGGTGTCCAGCTCGGCGAACACGTCGTCCAGAATGAGCACCGGATCGGCGTCCGTGCCATGGTCCGGGTCCCAGAACGCGGGCGCCTCGGGCGGCGTCGTCCCGAGTTCCGTCGACCCCCCCAACAGCCAGAACGACGCCAATCTCAGGGCGAGGGCGAACGACCACGACTCCCCGTGACTGGCGTAACCCTTCACCGGAAGGCCGCCGAGCGAGAGCAGCAGATCGTCCCGGTGCGGGCCGACCAGGCTCACCCCGCGGTCGAGCTCCTGCTGCCGGACGGCGGCCAGCGCGGCCGCCATCTCCTCCTGGATCCGCAGCACCGGAGACCGGGCCCCGGCGTCGTCCGACGAGGGTTCCGGATCCCCCTGCGGGGTCGGATCGAGGGAGGAAGTGTTCACGTGGGGAACGGGGGGAGCGGGTGTCGCGATCCCGACCTCCGCGCCGACTTTTCCCCAGCCGTGCGACGAGTTATCCACAGGGGCTGTGGATGACGAACGGTACTCCAGCCGCGCCTCGCCCTTGCCCTCGGAGACGGATTCGTAGGCGGCCGCCACGACGGGCCGGAGCGCGTCGACGAGCTGCAGCCGCAGCGAGACGATCTCCGCGCCGAGCTCGACCAGCCGCCCGTCCCAGACGTCGAGGGTCGCCAGCGCGGCGGGGTCGGTACCGCCGGACCGCCGGACCGCACGAGCCGACTTGAGCAGCGCCGAACGCTGCTTGAGCACCCGTTCGTAGTCGGCGAAGACGCCCGAGAGCCGGGGAACCATCTGCACGACGAGCTGGTCGAGGAACCGGCGCCGGCCGTCGGGATCGCCCTTCACCAGGGCGAGATCCTCCGGCGCGAAGAGCACCGTGCGCAGGATCCCCAGCACGTCGCGCGCCCGGCCGGGCTGACCCCGGTTGATGCGCGCGCGGTTGGCCTTGCCCTGCGTGATCTCCAGCTCGACGGTGCTCGCACGGTCTCCCCGGACGATCCGCGTCCGCACCACCGCCCGGGACGCACCCGCCCGGATCAGCGGGGTGTCGGTCGCGACGCGGTGCGAACCCAGGGTCGCGACGTACCCGATGGCCTCGACCAGGTTGGTCTTTCCCTGGCCGTTGGCCCCGACGAACGCGTTGACCCCGGGTTCGAGCTCCACGTCGACCTCCGCGTACGAGCGGAAGTCGACCAGGCTCAGGTGCGAGACGTACAGCGTTCTACTCGGCCTTCTTCACCGCGTGGCCGCCGAACTGCTGGCGCAGGGCGGCGACGGCCCGCATCGCGGGGGAGGACTCCTGACGTGAGGCGAACCGTGCGAACAGGGCCGCGGAGATCACCGGCAGCGGCACCGCGTTGTCCACACCCTCGTCGATGGTCCAGCGGCCCTCGCCGGAGTCGTCGACCCAGTCGTCGAGCTCGGACAGGTCCGGGTCCTCGTCGAGCGCGCGCACCATGAGGTCGAGCAGCCACGAGCGCACCACGGTGCCGCGCTGCCACGCCTTCATCGTGCCGTGCACGTCGGTGACGACGTCCTTCTTCGCCGCCAGCAGCTCGTAGCCCTCGGCGTAGGCCTGCATCAGGCCGTACTCGATGCCGTTGTGCACCATCTTGGCGAAGTGGCCGGCCCCGACCGGGCCCGCGTGCACGAAGCCCTCCTCGCGCGGGCCCTCGGGCCGCAGCGCGTCGAAGACGGGCAGGAGCGTCTCGACGTGGGCGGCGGAGCCGCCGCACATCAGCCCGTACCCGTTGTCCAGGCCCCAGACACCGCCGGAGACGCCGCAGTCCACGTAACCGATGCCGCGCTGGGCCAGCTCGGCCGCGCGCTCCTGATCCTCGACGTAGTGCGAGTTACCGCCCTCGACGACGATGTCCCCCTCGGAGAGCAAGCCCCCGAGCTCCTGGATCACGCCGCGGGTCGGCTCGCCGGCCGGGACCATCACCCACACGACCCGCGGCGCCGGAAGCGCTGCCACCAGGTCGGCGAGCGTGGGGACATCGGACACCTCGGGGCGGGGGTCGAAGCCGGTGACCTCGATGCTGGAACGGCGCAGCCGCTCCCGCATGTTGTTGCCCATCTTGCCGAGGCCGACCAGGCCGATGTGGCTGACCATGTGATTCCTCCAGAAAATTGTCCACGCCGCGTGGCGCATGGCTGGGCCGCGCGGCTTCGGTCGCGCGGCCCGGGATCCCGCGTGCGGGCCGGCCGATCAGCCGGTGAAGCGGATCGGCACCAGCAGGTAACGGTAGGTGGAGTCGTCCTCGCCGTCGAGCGAGTCCTGGCCGGTGAACTCGACGGGCTTGTTCGGGTGCGTGAACGAGAGGCGGACGAAGTCCGTGCCGAGCGCCCCGAGCCCGTCGAGCAGGTACTGCGGGTTGAACGCGACGGCGATGTCCTCGCCCTCGAGCACGGCCTCCAGGGCCTCCGACGCCTGCGCGTCGTCGCCCTGGCCGGCGTCGAGGACCACCTGGCCGTCGCTGAACGACAGCCGGATCGGCGTGTTGCGCTCGGCCACGAGGCTCACTCGCTTGGCCGCGTCGATGAGCGGGGCGGTGGCGACCACGGCATGGATCGGGGAGCTGTCCGGGAAGAGCCGCCGGACCGGGGGGTAGTCGCCGTCGACCAGCTGCGACGTCGTGTGGCGGCCGCCGGCCTCGAACCCGACCAGTTCCACGCCGCTGCCGGTGGACAGGCCGACCTGCACCGCGCCGCCGCCCCCGCCGAGGGAGCGCGCGACGTCGTTCAGCGTGCGGGCGCGCACCAGCGCGACCGCGGAGAAGCCCGGAGTGGCAGGGGTCCAGGTGAGCTCGCGCAGCGCGAGCCGGTAACGGTCGGTGGCGAGCAGCGTGATCTTCTCGCCCTCGATCTCGACCCGGACGCCGGTCAGGAGGGGCAGCGTGTCGTCGCGGCTGGCTGCGACCGTCACCTGGGTCACGGCCGCGGTGAGGGCCTCGCCCGGGACGGTACCGCTCAGCTCCGGCATGGCCGGGAGGGCGGGGTACTCCTCGACGGGCATCGTGAGCAGCGTGAAGCGGCTCGCCCCGCACGTGAGGACGACCTTGTTGCCCTCCAGTGTGACGTCCACGGGCTTGCTCGGGAGCGCGCGCGAGATCTCGGCGAGCAGCCGCCCGGACACCAGGACGGTGCCCGGCTCGGCGACCTCGGCGGGAACCTCGGACCGCGCCGAGGTCTCGTAGTCGAAGCTGGCGAGGTTGAGGACACCTGACGGATCGGCTTCCATCCGCACGCCCGCGAGCACCGGTGCCGGGGGCCGGGTAGGAAGCGTGCGAGCCGTCCAGGTGACGGCGTCAGCGAGCACGTCACGCTCGACCCTGAACTTCATCGCGTTCCATCTCCCTCGGAGTTCCTCGTTCGTACCTGCCCAGAGCCTACGCGAGGTGACTGACGTTGACGACGGGGAGCGGAGCCTCACCGCGAAGGGCCCGGGATTTCCGGCAGCGGCTCCCCGAGCTTGTGCCGAGCCCGGGATTCGTACTAATGTTCGAGCGCGGTGATTCGGGCTCCTCGGCCCTATGAAGGCGTGAAATTTCCCCTTCTAAGATATCTGTAGTCGTAGTAGTAGGGGCTGTGGATACTGTGGAAAACGCGTCTTTTTGCAGGTCAGACGGGTTGTCGGGGTGTGGACAACCTGTGGATCCAGCTGTGGGAAAACTAGGGGTCACTGTGGATTCCGATTTTTTGTCCACAATGCGTCCACAGGCAGGGGCGAGTTACCCACAGAAAAACGGGGGTTATCCACACGGTTTCCACAGGTTGATCCACAGGTGTTTTGTCCGATCCGGGGTCACCAAGGGTTGTTGTCCACAGATTTTGTCCACAGGGCTGTGGATACGATGCGGACATCCGTGGGATCACGCCGTTCAGGCTGTGCACAACTCTGTGGAAAGAAGCTCGCGGACGCCCGGAAAGTTATCCACAGCCTTGTCCACAGGCCTGTGGAGATGTGGAAAGACCCGGCTCTCGCCGGCATCCGCGCAGGCCAGAGCCGTGCGCGGCATGACGCAGGGTCCCTGGACCCGGAAGACGTGACAGGACAGCCGGTCCGGCCGGACGGCACCGGTGAAGGCGTCAGGAGACGCGATGCTGCTGCTTGATCCGCGCGGTGAGTTCCGTGACCTGGTTGTAGGTCGATCGGCGTTCGGCCATCTGACCCGCGATCTTCTTGTTCGCGTGCATCACCGTGGTGTGGTCGCGGCCGCCGAACTGCTGGCCGATCTTCGGGAGCGACAGCTCGGTCAGCTCCCGGCACAGGTACATGGCGATCTGCCGCGCGGTCACGAGCACCCGCGACCGGGAGGTGCCGCAGAGGTCCTCGATCGGTAGCCCGAAGTACGCGGCGGTCTGGGCGATGACGACCGCGGGCGTGATCTCGGCCGTGTCGTCGTCGTCGGTGATCAGGTCCTTCAGGACGATCTCGGTGAGAGCGATGTCAACGGCCTGGCGGTTCAGGTTCGCGAACGCCGTGACCCGGATGAGCGCGCCCTCGAGCTCGCGGATGTTCGTCGAGATCCGCGAGGCGATGTAGGAGAGGACGGCGTCGTTCACGTCCAGGTGCTCCGACGCCGCCTTCTTGCGGAGGATCGCGATCCGCGTCTCGAGGTCGGGGGGCTGGACGTCCGTGATCAGGCCCCACTCGAAGCGGGACCGCAGCCGGTCCTCGAAACCGCTCAGCTGCTTGGGCGGGACGTCGGAGGTGATCACGACCTGCTTGTTGGCGTTGTGCAGCGCGTTGAAGGTGTGGAAGAACTCCTCCATCGTCTGCTCCTTGCCCTGCAGGAACTGGATGTCGTCGATGAGGAGGACGTCGACGTCGCGGTACCGGCGCTGGAACGAGCCGGACTTGCCCTCGCCGATGCTGTTGATGAAGTCGTTGGTGAACTCCTCCGAGTTCACGTACCGCACGCGGATGTGCGGGTACAGGTTGTGGACGTAGTGCCCGATCGCGTGCAGCAGGTGGGTCTTGCCCAGCCCGGAGTCGCCGTAGATGAACAGGGGGTTGTACGCCTTGGCCGGCGCCTCGGCGACCGCGACCGCCGCGGCGTGCGCGAACCTGTTGGAGGAGCCGATGACGAACGTCTCGAAGATGTACTTGGGGTTCAGCCGGGTCGGCTCGCCGGACGGTTTCGGCGCCGGCTGCGGGGCGACGGGCATCTGCGCCTCGACCGGCTCCGGCGCGTCGTCGGTCAGGCTGGTGGGTGTGCGGGAGATCTGCGACGGCCCGGCGAGGGCCGCGCTCGTGTTCGCGAGCTCCGGGTCGACGGTGATCCCGAACCGCACCTCACGCCCGAGCACCTCGGCCGCGGCCGACGACAGCTCGTCCCGGACCTGGGACTCGAGGTAGTTGCGGGTCTGCTCGTGGGGGACGGCGATGAACATCATGTCCTGGACGATCGCCATCGGTCTGGCGAGCCGGATGAACGCCAGCTGCCTCGAGCTCATGTCCGGACGCGACGCCAGCGTCGTGAGCACCTTCCCCCAGACCTCGGGGGAGTTGTCGTCCGGGTCAGCCACGGTCGTTCCTTACGGGTTCGGTCACGCGGGGCCGCGAGACAGCACATCTGTTCAGGGTGGGAGCCCGGCCGTCCGGGTGCCGCGCCGAGCGCGGGGACTCCCTGGAGTCTGCCATGATGAGGCACTGTCCACACAGTTGTCCACAGGTTGTGGATATCTCTGCCGAGGGTTATGGAAGCGGGCCGTGCCAACCCGCCCCGGAGGCCGGTCCTCGCCCGGGGTGTGGGCATTCCGACACCTGCGGAACGCCTTGCGCGTTTGACCGAAGGGTGCCCGGAAGCGTAACGTCAGACAGCCGTTCCAGGTACTTTCGCGCGCCCGCCGCCGGTGACACGCCGGGTCGCGGGCCAGGCCCCGGGTCGGCAGCCCGGACGGGACCGAGTTGCCTCGGATCCGTCCGCAAGAACCAACCCTGCATCGGCACTCGCCCCTGCATCGACTCGTTCGTCGAGGACAGGCTGTGCCTTCCCGACGTCTTCCAGGAGTACCTCGTGAGCAAGCGGACCTTCCAGCCGAACAACCGCCGTCGTGCCAAGACGCACGGCTTCCGTCTGCGCATGCGTACGCGCGCCGGCCGCGCCATCCTCGCCAACCGGCGAGCCAAGGGCCGCGCCGAACTCTCCGCCTGATCGTGCTGCCGACGGCGCACCGATTGCGCCGTTCCGTCGATTTCGAACGGACGGTGCGCCGCGGCACGCGTGCGGGACGACCGACCTTGGTGGTTCACCTGCTCACCACATCCGGTGAGGCCGGGAACGAGCCGCCACAGGTCGGTTTCGTCGTTTCCAAGGCCGTGGGCAACGCGGTGCGCCGCAACCTGGTCAAGCGCCGCCTCCGCGCGTCGGCGGCCGGCCACCTCGGGCAGGTCCCGAGCGGTGCCTGCGTGGTGGTGCGGGCGCTCGCGCCGTCGGCGACGGCGTCGTACCAGGACCTCGACACCGACCTGGGCTCCTCCCTGGCGCGCGCCGTGAAGAAGGCGGTGCGGGGAACCCGCGACGGCGGGCAGCCGTTGGCAGGTACGGAGCACGGCGTGGACGCCGGCTCCGCCCGTCGTCCGACGACGACGCCGGGGTACACCTCGAACGGCGGAACCGCAGCATGACGTCCTGGACCGACGGTTTCCGGCTCGCGGCACTGCGCCGCGAGTCGTCGAGCGGTGCGCTCGGGGATCTTCCCGTGATCGTCCTGGTGGGGATGATCCGGGTCTACCAGGCCTTCATCTCGCCGATGACCGGGCCTACCTGCAAGTACTACCCGTCCTGCTCGCGTTACGCGGTGATCGCGCTGCGCCGTCACGGCGCGCTGCGTGGGCTCGGGCTCGCACTCTGGCGGCTGCTCCGCTGCAACCCGTGGAGCCTGGGGGGCGTCGACGACGTCCCGCCCGCGCGCGACCGTCGTCGTCGGACATCTGAGCGTCACGACGACGACCTCGCCTGCGACGCGCCGCACGCACACTGAGCTTCCTCGTGCAGAATGCTCGCGCAGGACGGCGACGGGCTGTCGCCCGATCCTGTGCGGCTGCCGGGCTGCGGCACCCGGCGTACCCCCGACTTCCGCAAACCATTCTGGAGTGACCGAGACCGATGGACAACTTCCTCCCCTGGGTCTGGCTGAAGCAAGGCGTGTCCTGGATCATGTACGGCTCGCACGAGCTGCTCATGTTCCTGGGCATGCCGGACGGGCCAGGCATTGCCTGGGTGCTCGCGATCGTGCTGCTGGTGATCGCGATCCGCATCCTGCTCATCCCGCTGTTCTTCCGCCAGATCAAGGCGTCCCGCGGGATGCAGATGATGCAGCCCGAGCTGCAGGCGGTGCAGAAGAAGTACAAGGGCAAGACCGATCCGGCGTCCCGCGAGGCCATGACCCGCGAGACGATGGAGCTGTACCGGAAGCACGGGACCAACCCGTTCGCGTCGTGCATGCCGCTGCTGCTGCAGTCGCCGATCTTCTTCGCGCTGTTCAGCGTGCTGCAGGGGGTCAAGGGCATCGCCGAGGGCACCGCCGAGCCGCTGACGCCGATCTCGCAGCAGGTCGCGGCCGACATCGAGTCGTCGTCGCTGTTCGGTGCGCACCTGTCCGACGTGTTCATGCAGGACAGCTCGGTCACCTCGAAGGTCGTGATCGTCGCGCTCATCATCGCGATGTCGGCCACGACGTTCTTCACCCAGCGTCAGCTGACCATGAAGAACATGCCGCCGGCGGCGCTCGAGGGCCCGATGGCGCAGACGCAGAAGATGATGCTGTACATGCTGCCGATCGTGTTCGCGATCTCCGGCGTGAACTTCCCCGTCGGTGTCCTGATCTACTGGACGGTGACGAACCTCTGGTCCATGGGCCAGCAGTTCTACACGATCAAGCGCATGCCGGCGCCGGGCTCCCAGGCCGAGCGCGAGTTCAAGGAGAAGCAGGCCCGCAAGGCGAAGGAGCGGGCGCTCCGCAAGGGCGAGCCGATTCCGGAGGAGGCCGCCGAGGTGCTCGAGCCGAAGCCGCGCGGCCAGCGCGTGCAGCCGAAGCGCAAGGACCGCCGCAAGGGCGCGCCGCGCATGCCGGTGCCGGCGACGGCCCAGGCGGCGCCGTCGGACGAGTCGCCGGAGAATGACGGGGCGGCGGAGTCCGCGAAGTCTCCGGCCGAGGCCCCGGGTTCCGGTTCGGGGACGACGACGGGCAGCGCCGCGTCGCGCAACGCCGCCTCCGCGGGGAGCAAGGCCAAGGCGAAGACCAGGCCCGCCGGTTCGCCGTCGGGCAAGCGCAAGAAGAAGTAGGAGGAGTGCGATGAGCGAGTCCACTGCCGGGGCGTCCGACGTCGACGTCCGTACCGCAGGCCTCGAGGAGGAGGGCGAGATCGCCGCTGACTACCTTGAGGAACTCCTCGACATCGCCGACCTCGACGGCGACATCGACCTGGACATCAGGTTCGGGCGTGCCGCCGTCGAGGTCCTGGCGGAAGAGGGCGGCGACGAACTCGACAGCCTGGTGGGGCGCGACGGCGAGGTGCTGGACGCGCTCCAGGAGCTGACGCGTCTCGCGGTGCAGGTGAAGACCGGCGAACGGTCGCGGCTGATGCTCGACATCGCCGGTTTCCGCGCGGCGCGCAGGGCGGAGCTGACGAAGCTCGGCGAGGCGGCGGTCGCGCAGGTGCGGGAGACCGGGCAGCGTGTGGCGCTGGACCCGCTCAACGCGTTCGAGCGCAAGGTGGTGCACGACGTCGTGGCGGCCGCGGGGCTGGTGAGCGACTCGGAGGGGGAGGAGCCGAGCCGCTACGTGGTGATCCACCCGGCCGCGGCCGGGGAGGCAGCCGCGGGGAACGGGACACTGGCCGGCGCCGGCGGGGCTGAGGGCGCGGTGGCGGACGAGACGGCGGTCGCGGACCCGGTGGAGCCGGGGCACACGGACTGACGCGATCGGGGCGGCGGGTGATCCCGGCCGCCGAGTACGGAGAGGGGCGGTGCGCAACGCGCACCGGCCCTTCCTTGTCCAGAGTCTCGGGCCCATCGTTCTCGTTCCGGCGTCCGTTCGGCACCGCGCCGACGTCGTAGCGGGTGGTCTGAGGCTCGGATCGGCTCGCCCAGGTCCCCTCGGGCGGGCTCGTCCAGGCTCCCGGGCCACGGCGGGCAGGCTCGTGAGGGAGACTGTGGGCGTGGATGACACGGAGCAGACGGTGGATGCCCAGACGCTGGGGACGAGCGATGCGGTGCGGGAGTACTTCGGCGAGCACTACGACACGGTGCGGGCCTATGCCCAGATGCTGATGGAACAAGGGGAGCTCCGCGGGCTGATCGGCCCGCGGGAGGTCCCGAGGCTCTGGGAGCGGCACATCCTCAACTCCGCTGCGGTGGTACCGCATCTGGCGGGTGCGCGATCGGTGGCCGACATCGGGTCCGGTGCGGGGCTGCCCGGGGTCGTCGTCGCGATCATGCGGCCGGACGCCGAGGTGTTCCTCGTCGAGCCGATGGAACGACGGACGACCTGGCTCGGCGAGGTGGTGGACGAGCTGGGCCTGCGGAACGTCGAGGTCAAGCGAGGGCGCGCGGAGGAGTACGAGGGCGCTTTCGAGGTCGACGTGGTGACGTCGCGCGCGGTGGGTGCGTTGTCGAAGCTGGTCCGGGTGGCGATGCCGCTCGTGCGGACCGGGGGAGAGATGGTGCTGCTCAAGGGGCGGAACGTGCGGGACGAGTTCGACGACGCCCGCAAGGTGCTCCGGCGCTACGGGGCGGGCGAGCCGGAGGTGTTCCCGGGGGAGACCGTCGAGGGTGTCGAGCCGACGACGATCGTTCGCCTGGTGCGCGGGAAGTAGGGCTTCGTTTCACGTGAAACGGGCCGAGCGGCGGGTGCCGTGTTTCACGTGAAACTGAGGCGCCCGCGTTATCGGCCTTTGTGCTCGTCGGCGTTTCGATGGGGAGGCGGGACGAGCGCCACCTAGCGTGAGTGCTGTGCTTTCATTCTGGGGATGGTTGAGGAACCTGTTCGGGCGACGGGGGGCGGGCAGGCCTGGTGCCGCTGCGGTTGCCGCAGCTCAGGAGAGTGCTCGGCCGCGCACGACCTCGGCTGATGTCGAATCCCAGCCGACCGGTGCGGGCGATGTGGCGAACCCAGGTGACGCGGTGAACTCAGGTGGCAGGACAGCGCCCGTGAACGTCGAGCTGCCGGCATCTGCTGACGGCACACCTTCCGAGGCGCCAGGAACGACGGGGGTCGAGGAGTCGGCTTCGGGTCTGCAGGTTTCACGTGAAACGGACGATGCCTCACTGTACGGAGAGCCGCCTGGGATGGCCGGGCGCTCGCTCCTCGGGCAGCCGCTTCCGGGTTCGGCCGAGCTGAGCAAGTACACGTCGGCCGGCAGGGCGGAGGAGGAGGCGGATGGCATGGCAATGGTGAGCGATCCGCCCGCCGCGGATCGGGCGGGTCCGCGGTCCGCCGGCGCCGCGTCGAGCGCCGGGGAGCCGGCGGCCGACGCGGCGCCTACCGGAGACTCACCTGCGGGGGACCCAGTTGCGGGAGGCGCGCCTCTGGGAGACGCGCCTGCGGGAGACCTGGCCGCGGGAGACCCGCCTGCCGGAGCCCCCGCCAACAATCGCGCGAACATGGTGGCGGCGCTCGAGGAGGCCGCTGGTGTTCACTCGGCATCTGCCGAACTGCCCCCGGAGGACGTGGCTCCGGAGAGCGACGACCACCTCATGACATCAGGCGAAGTTGTGGAAACTTCACGCGAGCCCGGTCACAGGGACACGTCCACGGATTACAGTGGCAGCGTGACCGATCCGATCTTCGTGCAAGGGCTCCAGGTTCCGGGTGTTTCACGTGAAACACCCGGCAACGGCGTGCCCTCGAATCCAGAGTCCACGGATGGCGGGTACGGCGGCGATGAAGAGCGCCGAGAGGCCCTGATCGCGTCGGTGCCCGCCGTCGACGAAACCACACCCCTTGCCGCGCAACTGGCGATGGATGCCCGACGCCGCATCGAACTGCAGGGGCGCACTTTCCCGCGGCCGGCGAAGACGCGCATCATCACCGTCGCGAACCAGAAGGGCGGAGTCGGAAAGACGACCACCACGGTGAACCTCGCGGCGGGCCTGGCACTCTCCGGCCTGAACGTCCTGGTGATCGACAACGACCCGCAGGGGAATGCCTCTACCGCACTTGGGATCGAGCACAGGGCGGGGACGCCGTCCGTCTACGAGATTCTCGTCGAGGACGAGCTCGTGGCGAACACCATCCAGAAGTGCCCGGATGTCGAGAACCTCTGGGGCGTGCCGGCGACGATCGACCTCTCCGGTTCGGAGATCGAACTCGTCTCGCTCGTTTCACGTGAAACACGCCTCCGTAAGGCGATCGACAAGTTCTTGGCCGATCGTCTGGCGGCAGGCGAGCCTCAGATGGACTACGTGCTCATCGATTGCCCGCCGAGCCTTGGCCTCCTGACGGTGAACGCCTTCGTGGGCGGTCGCGAGGTCTTCATCCCGATCCAGTGCGAGTACTACGCGCTCGAGGGCCTGAGCCAGCTGCTCAAGACCATCGATCTCATCAGGTCGCACCTGAATCCGGAGCTCAAGGTCTCGTCGATCCTGCTGACCATGTACGACGGACGGACCAACCTGGCCCAGCAGGTGGCCGGCGAGGTTCGTTCCCACTTCCCGTCCGAGACGTTCCGGACGACCATCCCGCGTTCGGTCCGGATCTCGGAGGCGCCGAGCTACGGTCAGACGGTGATGACCTACGACGCGACGTCGACGGGCGCGCTCGCGTACCTTGAGGCAGCACGCGAACTCGCCGAGCGAGGGCAGGGGGCGTCCAGCCCGCGCAAGCAGGCGCAGATGCAAGAGGCGCAGCCCTGAGCGGAGCCGCCGCTGTGTCAACCACGCTGGTGCCAACCGATCTGCCTGCCGAGCTGATGACTGCCACGGGACGGCCGAGATGAACGAGGAGAAGTAATGAGCGCGAAGAGGCGAGGGCTGGGCCGGGGTCTCGGTGCCCTGATTCCCACGGGACCTGAACCGGACGAGGAGGCGCCCGGCGGGACCTCTGCCGTCGCGACCTTGCCGGCAGAGGAGCCCTCGGTCGCGGCAGACACGGTGGCATTCCCCGACCCCGTCACAGCCGACGCGACGCCGTCGAACACGGCGGCTCCGGCGACCACCGAGGCACCGACGGCCCTGGCGGTCATCCCCGAGGCATCGGGCGCGACCAGCGGCTCGGCCGCGACGACCGGCGACACGAAGCCACGCGGAAGCACGAGCCGCCACAGCTCAGGCAACTGGGACGCGGCGATGGCCAGCGGCAGGCTGAACGTCGCGGGCGAGAACGGATCCAGCGACTCGGCCCTCGACAGCGCGTTCTTCGGGAACGGCGACGCGAATGTTTCACGTGGAACGGAACTGCTCCCGGTCCCGGGCGCGCGGTTCGCCGAGATCGACCCCGGCGCCATCCGCCCGAACTCCTGGCAGCCGCGCACGGTCTTCGACGAGGGGGAGCTCGACGAGCTGATCGACTCCATCAAGGAAATCGGCGTTCTCCAGCCCATCGTCGTGCGGCCGGACCCGCAGGACGTCGGCAAGTACGAACTCATCATGGGCGAACGTCGCTGGCGGGCGACTCAGGCGGCCGGCCTGGACACCGTGCCGGCGATCATCCGTGACACCGAGGACGGCGACATGCTCCGGGACGCGCTCCTGGAGAACCTGCACCGCGCCGCGCTGAACCCGCTGGAGGAGGCGGCCGCGTACCGCCAGCTGCTCGACGACTTCGGCTGCACGCACGAGCAACTCGCCGCCCGGATCGCGCGGAGCCGCCCGCAGATCTCGAACACCCTCCGCCTGCTCAAGCTGCCCCCGCTCGTGCAGCGCCGGGTCGCGGCCGGGGTCCTCAGCGCCGGTCACGCGCGTGCCCTGCTCGGGCTCGCCGACGGCGCCGAGATCGAGCGGCTCGCACAGCGGATCGTCTCGGAGGGACTCTCGGTACGCGCCACCGAGGAGATCGTCATGATGTCCGACGGCGCGGACAAGGCGAGCAAGTCCCGGAAGACACCGCGCGCCGGCGGACGCACGGAGGCGATGGACGAGCTCTCCACCCGTCTCTCGGACCGGTTCGAGACCCGCGTCAAGGTCGCGCTCGGCAAGAACAAGGGCAGGATGACGATCGAGTTCTCGGACGTGGGCGACCTGAACCGCATCCTCGCGGTGATGTCCCCGGAGGATCCGGGCCTCCTGAAGAACGGCACCGGCACCCCGGAGTAGCCGCAGGGCGACACCGTCCGACGACGAAGGCCCGGTTCCGATCCGCAAGGGATCGGAACCGGGCCTTCGCTTCACCGGTGGCGCACGCACCGGTACCAGCGCGTGGGCTCAGGCGGCACCGGAGGCGTCGCTCGTCGCGAGCACGCCCTCGATCTCCTCCGTGAGCGCGCGCTTCGGACGGGCGCCCACGATGGACTTCACGACCTGTCCGCCCTGGTAGACGTTGAGCGTGGGGATCGAGACCACGTTGTAGGCCATCGCCGTGGCCTGGTTCTCGTCGGTGTCGAGCTTGACGATCTTGATCTTGCCCTCGTACTCCTCCGAGAGCTCCTCGAGGATCGGCGCGACCATGCGGCACGGGGGGCACCACGTGGCCCAGAAGTCCACCAGCACGGGGACATCGGATTCGAGGACCTCGGTCTTGAAGGTGTCGTCGGTGACCTTGATCGTGCTCATGGTCTGCTCCTCAGGGTTCGGTACTGCGGTTCGGTGGGATGGATCAGGCGGCAGACTTGGCCGCGTCGTTCAGCTCGTCGATGTAGTTCTGCGCGTCGAGCGCCGCGGCGCAGCCGGAGCCGGCGGCCGTGATCGCCTGCCGGTAGGTGTGGTCGACGGCGTCGCCGCAGGCGAAGACCCCGGGCAGGTTGGTGCGGGTGGACCTGCCCTCGACGAGGATGTAGCCGTTCTCGTCCAGGTCGACCTGCCCCTTGACCAGGTCGGTGCGCGGCTCGTGGCCGATGGCGATGAACAGGCCGGTCACGTCGAGCTCGCGCACGTCGCCCGTTACCGTGTCACGGACGCTGAGGGACTGGACCTTCTCCTCGCCCGCGATCCCGGTGACCTCGCTGTTCCAGGCGAACTCGATCTTCGGGTCGTTCATCGCGCGGTCGGCCATGATCTTGGACGCGCGCAGGTGGTCGCGGCGGTGCACCACCGTCACCTTCGAGGCGAACCGGGTGAGGAACGTGGCCTCCTCCATCGCGGAGTCCCCGCCACCGACGACGACGATGTTCTGGTCGCGGAAGAAGAACCCGTCGCACGTGGCGCACCAGGAGACGCCGCGGCCGGACAGGCGCTTCTCGTCGGGCAGCCCGAGCTCGCGGTACGCGGAACCGGTCGCGAGGATCACGGCTCGCGCGCGGTAGACATCGCCGGCCCCGGTGGTGAGCACCTTGACGTCGCCGGAGAGCTCGGCCTGCTCGACGTCGTCCCAGACGACCTTGGCACCGAACCGTTCGGCCTGCTCACGCATCTTGTCCATGAGATCCGGGCCCATGACGGTCTCGGGGAACCCGGGGAAGTTCTCGACCTCGGTGGTGTTCATCAGGGCACCACCCGCGGTCACCGAACCAGCGAGCACCACCGGGGCGAAGCCCGCCCGGGCGGCGTAGACGGCGGCGGTGTAACCGGCGGGGCCGGAGCCGATGATCACCACGTCGTGAATGTTCTGCTCTTCGGTCAACGTCTTCTCCTCAGGGTCTCGCCCGGGTCAACACGGATGCTGGTCCCAGTGTTCCAGCCCACCGCATGATCCGGTCTCCCAGGCGAGTGAGGCTCGGCACACGGTCTGCATCGAAGTTTATCAATATAAGCCTGCGGGCGGAACCCGGGGCGGCGGCTCACCGATCACGCCCGTGACACGGCCAGGACGCGCCGGAGGGCTGCCACTCGTGTGACAGCCCTCCGAGGCGAGATGTGACCGGGACGGCCGCGTCGAGCATCAGCTCAGCGTGACCTCGTTCAGCTCGAGCCGGTACTTCAGCTCGGGCTGGCCCTCCAGCGGCGCCGACTCCGGCAGCGCGGTGATCCACACGACGAACGACTTCCCCACGACGGGCTCCTCCAGGGTGAACGTCGTCGTCCCCTGCTTCACCGGGCCCTCGGCCAGGACGGTTCCCCCTGCGGGATCGTCAGGCGTCGTCGCGCGGATCTGGATGTTGCCGCCCTCGCTGTTCGTGGCCAGATCGATCGTGGACACCGCGGCCTCCGCCTGCAGCGTGAGCGCCACGCCGCTGCCGGCCTTCGTGCCGCCGAAGCTCGGGTCGGTGTACGTGCTGGTGTACCAGAACGTCGTCGGATCGGCGTCGAACACCAGGGCCGCGGCCTCCGGGTGGTCCTCCTCGCTCGTCGGCGCGGGACCCTCGGGAGAGACGAGCTCCGAGGTGGTGATCACGGGCCGGGCCTCGGTGGCCGGGGTCGCCGACTGCTTCGGCGCGGAGGAGTCCCCGTCGCCGCTGGACTCCTCGCCCGCGCTGCTCGCGGACGTGTCGGCGCCGACGACGTCCACCGGCCGTTCGTTGGGCGAGAGCACGGCGCTGATCGCCCAGACCAGCCCCGCGATCACGGCCACGGCGACGACGCCGAGCACGATCGGCGTCGGGTTGACCCCGCCGCGGCGCGGCGCCGGCTGGGTCGCGAAACCCGCGTTCTGGTCGTAGTACTGCGGTTGCTGCGGGTAACCCTGCTGCGCCGCGTACTGGGGCTGCGCCTGGTACTGGGGGTCGTACGACTGCGGCGGGTACTGCTGCTGATAGCCCTGGGGCGCGTACTGCGGCGGCTGCTGGTACGCCGTCTGCTGGGCTGTCTGCTGCTGCGACCGGGGCTGGAAACCCGGTGGGGGCGGCGGCACCGGCGGGTGGGCCGGCTGCCCCAGGGGAACGCCCTCGGGCGGGACGGATGACATGACAGGTGCCTCCTCGGCTCTGGCGATGCGGCCGGTCACGACCGGCCTGCGGACCGGCGGCGCGGGTGGCCCCGCCTGCGGTCCGGTCGATTCGGGGTCCTGCTGGACGAACGCGGGCAGCGAGGCCAGGACGGAGACCTCGCCCCAGCGCCTCAGCGCGGCGACGACGTCACCCGGGGTCCGGGGTGCGCGCTCGGCCGCCTCCGGGTCGAAGGTCTCCGTGACCAGCGTGTCGATCGCGGGATCGATGTGCGGCACGAGCGTGGACAGCGGGGTCACCGCTCCGGCGTCGTCCCGGCGGGCGGGGAGCGGGATGATCGTGTCCTTGGTGATCCACCCGGCGTCGAGCTCGACGCCGGGCCAGCGCGCCGTCATCGCGTAGTAGAGCAGCGCGAGCACGCTGCGGGCATCCGCGGCGGCCGGATCCGGGCCGACGACGTCGTCACCCACCACGCCCGCGTCGAGCCCCAGCCCGGTCAGCACCACGCGATCCCGCTCGACGCGCACGGCGTCCGGCCGTACGACGCCGTGGTGCACCCCGCGCTCGTCGGCCGCGGCGAGGGCCGTCGCGACCTCGCCCGCGATCGCGCGGGCCTGCTGCTCGTCGACGAGTCCCTGCGAGACGATCGCGGTGAGGGTCTCGCCCGGGTACGGCTCCGTCACGACGTACGTCCCGGCCTCGGCCGCGCCGACGTCGAGCACGCGGCTGATCCGCCTGCCGGTCACGAGCGCCGCGCGCCGCGCGGCGTCGGCGACCTCCGCGGCACGCGCCCCGGCGACCAGGGTCAGCCGGACCGCGCGGTCGAGCACCTGGTCATAGGCCTCGAAGGCGGCGGCGTCGGCGAGGTCGGTCCGGAGGTGCGAGTCCAGCCGGTAACGGTCGACGACGACGTCGCCGGGTCCTGGCATGCTCACGGAAGCCTCCTTACCGATGGACGGGCGGTCACCGACGGCGCCTGCGACTGCCCGCCCATGCTACGTGGAGACACCGGCAACCCGTGTGATGCTGCGGCGTTTGTCCACAGCCTGTGCACGCGGCCACCAGGCGGCGTCGTGCGGATCGCCTGCCGTGCTACCGGCGGACGGCGGCTACCTGCGCAGGCGCCGGCGGAGCGGCACGAGGAGGGTGTCGAGCTCGCGCACCCGCAGCAGCCGGAGCAGGCCGACGTACACGATCAGCATCACGACGCCGCACAGCGCGCTCACCCAGAGCCCGCTGAGCAGCGTGGCCCACATGCCGTGCGCGAAGTCGAGCACGCCGAACCCGCCGAGCAGCTGGTAGAGACCCCAGCCGAGGCCCCCGGACACGACCGCGGCGACCAGGGCGCGCGCGTGCAGGCCGAGGATCCGGCCACCGTCCATCCGGCCGCCGAGCATGGCGCGCAGACCACGGGTGCGCAGCACGACCGTCACCCAGTTGGCCAGCGCGTACGACGCACCCGCGGCGACCACCCAGTACTCGCGGGGCAGCCACAGCTGCGCCGCGAGCAGGCCCAGGACGAGGGAGAGCGTCGAGGGAACGGTGATCCAGAAGACGCTCCGGCCGTCCTCGTACGCGTAGTAGACCCACTTCATCAGCACCATCGCTCCGAGCGGGACCAGACCGAGCGACAGCGCGACCAGCACCGGGGCGATCGCCGCCGTACCGGCCTCGCCGGCCGTCGGCACGATCAGGGCGGTCAGCGGCGCGGCGAGCACGGTGAAGGCGGCGGTCGCGAAGACCGTGAAGACGCCGACGGTCCGGATGCCCAGGGAGAGGTCGGTGCGCACCGTGTCCGTGGCGCCGTCCTGGGCCGCCTTGCTCAGCCCCGTGAACAGCGCGGTCGCGATCGAGACCGTGACCAGCGAATGCGGCAGCAGGTAGATGAGCAGGGCGTTGGAGTACGCCGCGTTGCCCGACTCGGCGGCGTCGGACGCGACGCGGGTCAGGTACATGACGCCGAGCTGCTCGAGGACGACGGCGGCCAGGGTCCACCCGGCGACGGAACCCGCGGCCCGCAGACCGATCCCGCGCACCCCCAGACGAAAGTTCCACGTGAAACCAGAGCGCATCAGCGGCACCAGGAGCACGAGGGCCTGCGCGGCGATCCCGAGGGTCGCGGTGCCGGCGAGCAGGAGCGTCCGGGGCGTGTCCCAGTCGCCGGGGTCCCTGATGCCGAGTTCCGGCGCGCCGCCGTAGATCAGCCAGAAGGCGCCGAAGCCGAGGATCGAGACGACGTTGTTCGCGACCGGCGCCCACATGAACGGCCCGAACTGCTCGCGGGCGTTGAGCACCTGCCCGAGCAGCGTGTACAGCCCGTAGAAGAACAGCTGGGGGATGCACCAGAACGCGAAGATCGTGGCGAGCGCCCGCTGCTCCTCCGTCCAGCTCGTGCCGGTGTACAGCAGCACGATGACCGACGACGACGCGGTCAGGATCGTGGTGAGCACCAGGATCGCCACGCCGGAGGTGGTCAGCAGCTTGTCGAGCCGTTCCTGGCTGTTCTCCGCCCGGAAGGCCTTCACGATCGCCGGCACCAGGACGGCGTTGAGCATGCCACCGGCCAGGATCGCGAACATGACGTTCGGCAGCTTGTTCGCGACGTCGAAGGCGTTGGCCACCGAGCCGATCGTGCCGATGATCCCGACGAGCAGCAGGTTCCGCACCAGCCCGCCCAGCCGTGACACCGCCGTCCCGGCGGCCATCACCAGCGAGTTGCGCCCGAGCCCGCGGTTACCCGTGGCCTGTGAGGTCATGAGGGGTTCTCTCCCGTTCGGTCCGGGGTTTCCCCCGCTCAATGGGTCCGGTGCGGCGCGTCCGTCGTCGTCCCGGAGGCAGCGGCGACATCCGCCGGGGGCTCCGTCACGGCGAACTCACCGGTCGCGGCCGCGACGTCCTCGACCGTTGCCCGGTTCGGGGAGCGCCCGCGCCGTACGGTACGCCAGATCCCGACCGCGAACAGCAGCCCGACCAGTCCCGCCACGATCCATGTACCGACTTCTTCCCAACCCGCCCGGACCCGCACCTCGAACGAGGACTCGGAACCGAGCTGCACCCCGGACGGCGCGAAGAGCTGGGACGTCACGGTGACGTCGCCGGAGCCGATCGCCTCGACGGGGATCGAGAGGTTCATCTCCTTGAACGAGGGGATCGTCCCGGTGACCTGGCGCGTGACCGTCAGGCGCGGGTTGTCGGGCTTCAGCACCACCGTGACCGTGATGTCGGTGTCGAGGTTGTTGCGGACGCGGATCGGCAGGTCACCGCGGTCGGAGATGAGGTTCACGCCCTCGCGGGGAATGACCTCCACGGCCTCACGCACCTCCTGCGCGTACTGCACGCCCGCGTCGACCGCGGCCTGCCGCTGGTCCGGGTCGCGGCGGTACCCGACCGACAGCGGGGCGACGAGCCGCATCAGCGAGTTGCGTCGCAGCTCCTCGGGATCGGCGGCGATCGAGGAGAAGTCGATGATCCGCGTGCGGCTCTCGTCGATGCGGTCCACCTGGCTGTCGTCGAGCTCGCGCTCCGTGGGTTGCTCCTGCGGCAAGGGCTTGCGCCCGACGGTGTGCGGGCCCGAGCCGAGCAGCCGCTTCAACGGCGCGATCTCGACCCACGGGGCGTTCCCCAGGGTGCCGAGGATCGTGCCGACGGCGTCGGCGTCGGGATACCAGGCGCGGTCCGTCGCGATCAGCGCGTGCGTGTCCGACGACGTCGCCTGGGCGACCACCGCCGCCGTCTCGGCCAGCAGCCGCTGGGCGGCCGCCGCGCCGGTCGCCGACGGCACCACGGCGCCGATCGGTTCCGCCCCGTCGGTCTGCCCCGGAGCGCTCTCGGCTACGGCGACGCCGACGCTCGTCGCCCGCGTGACGTCGGTGCCCTGTACGAACGCCGCGCTCAGCACCGCGTCCGCGACGGCCGTGCGCGCGAGACCGCGCTCGAGCTCCAGGTCGGCGCGACTCGTGGCGACATCCGGGGAAGTGGGGGCGAGGGTCCCCTGCGAGAGGATCACGAAGGGCCGGTCCGCGTAGGTGGCGGCGGCGACCGTCACGCGATCGGTGGCACCGTTCGCGGGCCAGGCCAGGCCCTCGTTCCAGGACGGGGGAACGGTCCACTTGCCGACGGCGGGCGTGTTGAGGATCCCGTTGATCCGGCCCTGCGACACGTCGGCGTGGGCCAGCGCGCCCAGGTCCGGGTCCCACGCCGGCAGGGCATAGGTGCTGGTGCGGTGGGTCGCCGTCAGGAACGACTCGCCCCATGCCCGGAGGTCCTCGCTGTCCGCGGCGCGGGCGAGCCCCACGACGTTCGGGTCCACGGCGAGCGAGACCTTGCCTGACCGGGCGACCTCGAGCAGCTGGTCGAGCCGGCCCTCGTCCGCGGCCTCCTGCGCGAGCTGCAGCTGCGCGCCCTCGATGTCCGCGGGGTCCACGATCCCGGCCGTCACCGGGGCCGCGATCGTCAGGCGCATCGACTTGCGGCCGGCCGACGCGACGCCGTCGTCGTACATCAGGAACGTGCGGAGCACGCCGACGCGGCCCTGCGATCCCGTGACCTCGAGCGACAGCTCGCGCGGGCCCCAGCCCTGCAGCGTGTAGGTGGCCGTCGGGAAGGTGAGATCGACGGTGCGAGACTGCCCGGCGGCGAGCCGGCCGAGGTCCTTCGCGCCCGGGCCGGCCGACGCGACGCGCTCGGTGAGCGGCAGGGACTCCCAGGCGGCGAGCGAGGCACGCTGCGTCAGCGCGACGGCGTTGATCGCGAGCTTGGCCTTCAGCCCCTCCAGCGGCTTTCCCGTTGTGTTGGTGATCGTGGCCTTCACCTTCACGTCGTCGCCCGGGCGGGCGACGGTGGGGGAGATGCCGGCCAGGGCGACGGCGACGGGGCTGCCCGCCCGATCAGCGACCGTGCCGGCCCCGCCCCGCCCGACGGCGCCGGTCGTGTTGTGCCCGACGACGGCGCCGGCGGAGGGCGCGGCTCCGGCGACGGTGCCGGCGGGGCGCTCGGCGGCCGCCGCGGGAGGCGAGGCAGAGGCCGGGTTCCCGGGCAACAGACTGCCGAGGAGCGCGAGGGTGGTGAGGACGACCGCGCCTGGCCGGGCGGAACGCCGCGGGGCACCGTGCTGCTGCTTCATGGGTGGTCTGGTGTCTCCCGGTGGGGCGGTCCGGATCGCAGGGCCGTGAGCAGCTCGGGTGAGGCGTCGAGGCGCTCGGCGGCGGCTGCGGCCAGCCGCTGCTCATTGGGGTAGGAAAGCTTGTCGGGCAGGTCGTCGATGCCGACCCAGACGGCGTCCTCCGCCTCGCCGTCGGGATCGTGCTCGACCGTGAGGGAGCCGCTCTCGGCACGCAGCAGGTAGTGGTGCACCACTTTGTGCACGCGGCGGTCCTCACCGGTGAACCAGTAGTCGATGACGCCGAGGTCCACCTGGATGGTGCCGCGGATCCCGGTCTCCTCGCGGATCTCGCGGATCGCGGCCTCCTCCGGGGTCTCCTGGCCCTCGAGGTGTCCCTTCGGGAGGCACCACTCGAGCCTGCCGTTGCGGTTGCGGCGCAGCAGGACGGCGACGTCGAACCCCATGGCGCCGGGTGCGGCCTCCGGGGTGGGGCGCAGCACGAGCCCGCCGGCGGAGGTCTCGTCGACCACCGGCAGGTGGGCGGCGGCCGGCGGAGCTGCGGTGATACGTGCGGGATCCACCCTCAGAGGCGCGCCGCCGGGCGGCGTGGGCACGTCGGGGCGACCGACCGAGTGGTCGCCTGCCGGCGCGGGGGTGGACATGCCCCAACATTACCGACTGCCGGACGGGGCACCGATCACACGCACCGGCGGTCGAAAATTTTTCACCCGATGTCCCCGCCGCCGCCCGATGACCGTCGACGACAGGCAGGTCCGGCGGCGCGTCTGGGAGAATCGGTTCCCGTGTCGACCCCTTCTGCTGCCAAGCCCGAGCTGGAACTGCTGCGCCGTGCGCTCGGCGTGCTCACCGAGATGGCCCCGGCCGCGACCGAGCTCGGCGAGGCGTTCCGCGCCGCCGGCCACGAGCTCGCGCTGGTGGGCGGTCCGGTGCGGGACGCGTTCCTCGGGCGCCCGAGCAACGACCTCGACTTCGCGACGTCGGCCACGCCCGACGAGACGGAGCGGATCCTGGCCGCCTGGGGCGACGCGCACTGGGACATCGGCAAGGAGTTCGGCACGATCGGTGCGCGCCGTGGCGACGTCGTCGTCGAGGTGACGACCTACCGCACGGACAAGTACGACCCGGAGTCGCGCAAGCCCCTCGTGGAGTTCGGGAAGTCGCTCGACGGCGACCTGTCGCGGCGCGACTTCACGGTGAACGCGATGGCGGTGCGGCTGCCGGAGCTCGTGTTCGTGGACCCGTTCGACGGACTGGCCGACCTCGCGCGCAAGGTGCTGCGCACCCCGATCGCGCCGGAGCGCTCGTTCGACGACGACCCGCTGCGCATGATGCGGGCCGCGCGCTTCGCCGCCCAGCTTTCGTTTCACGTGGAACCAGGAACGCTCGCGGCGGTGGTGGCGCTCGCCTCGCGCATCGAGATCGTGTCCGCGGAGCGCGTCCAGGCGGAGTTCAGCAAGCTCGTCCTCGCGCCGAACCCGCGTGCGGGCCTGGAGGTCCTGGTCGACACCGGTCTCGCCGACCACGTGATCCCCGAGCTGCCCGCCCTGCAGCTCGAGATCGACGAGCACCACCGGCACAAGGACGTCTACGAGCACTCCCTCATCGTCCTGGACCAGGCGATCGCCCAGGAGACCGGGCCGGACGGGGCGGTCCCGGGTCCCGACCTCGTGCTGCGGCTCGCCTCCCTGCTGCACGACATCGGCAAGCCGGCCACCCGCAAGTTCGAGGCGGGCGGGGGAGTCTCGTTCCACCACCACGAGATGGTCGGCGCCAAGCTGACGACGAAGCGACTGCGCGCCCTCAAGTACGAGAAGCACGTGATCAAGGACGTCGCCCGCCTCGTCGAACTCCACCTGCGCTTCCACGGCTACGGCGAGGGCGCCTGGACCGACTCCGCGGTACGCCGCTACGTGACGGACGCCGGCCCGCTGCTCGAACGCCTCCACCGGCTGACCCGCGCCGACTGCACCACCCGCAACCGCCGCAAGGCCCAGCGGCTCTCCGACGCCTACACCCACCTGGAAGAACGGATCGCGGCCCTCCGGCAGCAGGAGGAGATCGACGCGATCCGCCCTGACCTCGACGGCAACCAGATCATGCGGATCCTGGGCATCGGCCCGGGCCGGGAGATCGGCCAGGCCTACCAGCACCTGCTGGCCCTCCGCATGGAACACGGCCCACTCGGCGAGGATCGCGCGACGGACGAGCTCCGGAAGTGGTGGGCCGCCCGCGACGCCTGAGGTCGGGGCGGGGAACCCAGTGCGGGCGGGCGCCCGGGAGTCAGACGTGCGTCGGGTCGAACAACGCGCTGACCGACTCCCCGGAGTGAATGCGCCGTACCGCCTCCGCGAACGCGGGCGCGACGCTGATCACCGTCAGCTTGTCGTGCGCCATCATCTCGGTCGACGGGATCGTGTCCGTGGTGACGATCTCCACCACGTCGGGATCGGCGGCGATCCGGTAGAGCCCGTCACCCGCGAAGATCCCGTGCGTGCACACCACCCGGACCGCCCGTGCACCGTGCTCCCGCAGCAGGTCCAGGATCGCGATGATCGTCCCGCCGCTCGCGATCTCGTCGTCCAGCACGATGATGTCCCGCCCGGCGACATCGCCGATCAGCGACGTGATCTCGACGTGGTCGTTGAACCGTTCCTTGGCGGCGGCCGCCACCGGCACCCCGAGCATCTTGGCGAACGCACTGGCAGGCTTCGCGTTGCCCAGGTCGGGGGAGACCACCGTGGTCTTCGACAGGTCGTTCAACGTGAAGTGCGAGGCCAGCTCGCGGAGCGCGTTGAGCTGATCGGTCGGCACCCGGAAGAACGCATGGACCTGCGGCGCGTGCAGCGTCATCGTCAGGATCCGGTTGGCCCCGGCCGTCTCCAGCAGATCCGCGACCAGACGCCCGCCGATCGAGATCCGCGGCGCGTCCTTCTTGTCCGACCGTGCGTAGGCGAAGTGCGGCATGACCGCGGTGATCCGCTGCGCCGAGGCCCCTTTGGCCGCATCGATCATCATCAGCAGCTCCATCAGGTTCTCCTGCGTGGGAGTGATGATGGGCTGAACCAGGTAGACGTCCCGCTCCCGGCAGTTGTCCAGCAACTGCGCCTGCAGGCAGTCGTTCGCGAACCGGCTGATCTTGACGGGACTCAGAGGCACGTCAAGGTCAGCACACATCTTCTGCGCGAAGCGCTGCCCCGCGGTGCCGGCAAAGACCCGTACCTCGGCCATGCACAGGAGTATATGCACCGCGATCCGTGCCCGCGAGGGTCCCGGGGACCCTCGCGGGCACGAGTTCAGTGAGCCGTCGAGCCCTCGACCCGCTTGATGCGGCTCGCCAGGAAGATCGCCGTCGCGACCACCACGGCACCCACCAGGAAGGCGAGCCGCGCCCCGCCCGTCAGCGACTCGGCCTCCCCGGCGCCGTCGTCGGACAGCGCCGTCGAGCGGATCGTCATGAGCGCGACGAACAGCGCCGTGCCCGCCGCGCCGGCCACCTGCTGCACCGTGTTGATCGTGGCCGATCCGTGCGAGTAGAGGTGCGGCGCGAGCTCCGCCATCGCCGCGCTGAACAGCGGCGTGAACGTGAAGCTCAGCCCGACCATCAGCACGAACTGCGAGACCACGATCAGCCACAGCGGGGTGGCCACGTTGATCGTCGCGAGGAGCGCGACCGACAGGGTGACCGCGGCGAGCCCCGGCATCATCAGGGGCCGCGGACCGTACCGGTCGTAGAGCCGGCCGACGAGCGGCCCGAGCAGGCCCATCGCCACGCCACCGGGAACCCCGACCAGGCCGGCCTCCGTCGGCGTGTAGCCCATCGCGTTCTGCAGGACCAGCGGGAGCAGGATCATCGCGCCGAACATCGCGATCATCGAGATCGCCATGACGGCGACCGCCAGCCGGAAGTTGCTCGACAGGAAGGTCCGCAGGTCGAGCAGGGCCGAGTCGGTGCGCTGCCGGGCGAGCTGCCGCCAGACGAACAGCCCGAGCACGAGCACGCCGACGACGAGCGGAACGTACGGGCTCACGATCGCCGTCCCCTTGGCGGACTCGCCCAGGCCGGACAGCCCCCAGACGATCCCGCCGAACGCGACCAGCGAGAGCACCATCGACAGCGGGTCGATCGGGTGCTCGTCCTTCGCGGCGACGTCGCGGATCCACACGATGCCCGCGGTCAGCGCGAGCAGGGCCACGGGGACGACGACGGCGAACACCGCGCGCCACCCGAACAGGTCGGTGACGAACCCGGAGATCGCCGGCCCGCTCGCGGGCGCCAGCGCGATGACCAGGGTGATGTTGCCCATGACCCGGCCGCGGATCTGCGGCGGCACGATCGTCATGATCGTGGTCATGAGCAGCGGCATCATGATGCCCGTACCCATCGCCTGCACCACACGCGCCCCGACCAGCACCCCGAAGTTCGGCGCGATCGCCCCGAGCAGCGTGCCGGCGGAGAACACCGCCATCGCCAGGATGTAGGCGTTCCGCGTACCAAGCCGGTTGATCAGATAGCCGGTGGCCGGGATGACCACGGCCATGGTCAGCATGAACGCCGTGGTGAGCCACTGGCCGACGGTCTCGCTGACCCGGAGGTCCGTCATGATCGACGGCAGGGCGATCGTCATCGTGGTCTCGTTGAGGATCACGGTGAAGGCCGAGGCCATCAGCAGGGCGATCACCCGGAAGTGACCGGGCGCGAGCTTGGTCGCGGCCTCGGCCTCCGACGGCTCCGGGTCGACGTGATCCGGGTGCTCGACGGCGGCGACGCCGCCCGGCGGTCCGTAGGGATGATCTTCGATGGTGTCGGTGCGTGCGGGCATGCCGGGGTCCCTCCCAAGGAGTCAAGACGGGGGTCGAGACCGCGAGCTTCCTTGCACACGACCTACGTCATACGACGCACGCCCATGATCGAATATTCCTTGCCCCGGGCGCGACCTGTTTATTGAGACGTCTGCCGACGGCAGAACTCATCGCTCCGCGCCCACCGAACTGCTCGCGGGTTCCGGCCGGCCCGCCGTGGCCGCCACCCCGAGCGTCACCCCCTGCCCCGCCATGAACGGCTCCGGGTCGATCGCGGTCCCGTTCATCCGCACCTCGTAGTGCAGGTGGCAGCCCGACGACGTCCCGGCGCCCGCCGGGTCGATCCGCGAGTCGCCGCCCATCTGCGCGATCTGCTGCCCTGCCCGGACGACGTCGCCGACCCGTACGAGGTTGGTCCCGGTCAGCAGGTGCCCGTAGGTCGAGTCCAGCCCCAGGCCGTGCTCGATCCGGACGGTGTTCCCGGTGCCCCAGCCGGTCCCGCCGGAGATCACCACGCGCCCGGCCGCGGCCGCGTACACCGGCGTGCCGCACGACGCCGCGATGTCCTGCCCCAGGTGGTAGCGCGAGGCGCCCGCGATCCCGGTGCTGCGCGGCCCGAACCCGGATGCCTTCGTCCCCACCGCCGGGTTCGCCCAGCCGCCCGCGCTCACCGCCGCCTGCGCGGCCGTCCCGGTCATGCACGGCGCGGCGGCCGAGCCGCCCTGGGCCGCCGCGGACAGGGCCTCGAGATCCTGCTTCTCGGCCCCGCTCACCAGCTGCATCGCCCGCAGCGCCCGCTCCCAGAAGGGCGCGTAGTGGTAGGGATCCGCGTTCCGCTGGGCCTTGTGCGCGGCGATGGTCGGCTCCATCGCCTCCCAGCCCGTCACGGCGAGCAGCCGGTCGTAGAAGCGGCCCGACGACGCCACCGGGTCCAGCCGCGTCGCGACCGACCCGAACCACTTCTGCTCCTGGAACATCCCGATCGAGCTGGTCAGCGTCCCGTCCGGGTTCCGCACCCCGAAGCGGTCGTCGCCGTAGTTCAGGTTCCGCATCCCCGATTCGCCGAGCGCCGTCATGATCGCGATCGCCTGCGCCTTCGCCGGCACCCCGCGCTCCGCCCCGACCTGCACGATCACCGTCGCGTTCTGCAGCTGCTCCGCGGTGAAGCCGCCCGCCGCGACCTCCGCGCCCGCACCGCCCGCCTGCACCGCACCCGTGCCCGCCCCGCAGTTGCTCGCGGTCAGGGTCTGCTGCCCGCCGATCATCCCGCCGATCAGCACCACCATGCCGACGAGCGCCGCAGGCAGCGCCAGCGTCGCCACGGCCAGCACCACCAGGACGAGCGTGGCCCGCCGGGTGTGGTCGTCCTTCTTCGGGCCCTTGCCCGACGCCGCCCGCCGCGCCGCGTTTCCCAGCGCCTTCGCCGCGAGCCGGCCACCCTGCCTTGCCAGCTGCGACGTGCTCACGACGACGGCCTGATCTGCTCCGCCAGCCAGGGCGAACCGCCGTCGGCGCGCACCAGCAGCACCGTGTAGTCCCCGGCGTCGGTGGGCACCTGGACCTCGGTGAGCAGCGTCGACGACTCGTCGGTGATCTTCGCCGCGCCGGTCACGTCACGCACGGGCACGTTGCGCGGGTCGACGTCCTCGTACACGGCCCGCGCCTGCGGCGTGAGCAGCGGCGAGAGGTCGTCCCACCACGCCTCGGCCGACTTGTCGACGGCGGCGAACGCGGCCACCGCGGCGACAGCGGCCTCGCGGGCGGCCAGCCGCACGTCGTCGTCCCAGGTCGCCTCGACCTGCTGGGCCGGCTTCTCGTCCGCGTCGAACTCGGGCTCCTCGACCACCTCCCGGGCGGGCTCGCCCGGGTCGACGTCACCGTCCTCCACGACGTCCGACGGCGGTGCGGGCGTACTCGTGGCCGGAGCCGCCACCCCGCCGTCGTCCCCGTCCTCGCCCTGTGTCACGCCGTCCTGCACCGTCCCGGCGGCGTCGTCGGTCGCCGTGTCCTCTCGCGGCCAGCCGATCCACGCCGCGACGACGAGCACGACGGCGGTCAGCACGCCCACCACCCACCTGCGCATCAGCGACCCAGCCTCCTCAGATCACCGGCGCTCGGGTTGTGGACGATCCCCGGCGCGCCGCCCGCCTGGCGGGCGCCCTCGTCGAGGCGCCGCTTCAGCTCGGCACGACGCCGCTGCTGGGCGAGCGCGCGGGCGCCGCCGCGCACCGCGCCGGTCACCTTGCGGGCCTTGCGGACGAAGCCGAGCGCGCGCGAGCCGCCGACCGCCGCGGCCGAGGTGCCGCCCGTCGCCGCGGCGGCCCCCATCTGCAGGCCCGTGCGGGTGACGCTGCGTGCCGCGTTGGTCATGCGTTCCCGGAGCTTCTCCGACTCGGAGCGCGGCGGGACCTGGTCGGTGTGCTTGTCGTGCAGGTTGGCGTCCGAACCGGCCGCGGCCTGCTCGCCCACGACCGCGGGGACCTCGTCCCGGTCCTGCTCGCGCAGGGTGTTGGCGGCGTCGGTCCACTCGCCCGCCGGCCGGCCACCGGTCGCGGCACGCCCGGCGTCGTCGTCCCCGTTCCCGGCGAGGGCGCCTGCCGCGGCGCCCGCCGCCGCGCCAGCAGCGCCCAGGGCGATGCCCGCGCCCGCCCCCGTGCCGCCGGCGTCGGCCACCCGGCTGGCCTGGTCCAGCGCGGCCGGGTTCGGCGCCGCCGCGGCGGCGTCGGCCGCGCCGGAATCGCCGGATCCGCCGCCGGATCCGCCGGCCGGGGCCTCCGCGGGCGCCGGGCCCAGGCCGATGCCGGCCCAGTCCTTCGCCTTGTCGTACCGCTCGGTCCACCGGGCGCCGTTGGCCCACGGCATCGCCTGCGGCTCGCCCACCTGCGACGGCACGCCCGCCGCGGCGAGCTTGTCGGCGAGGCCGCGCAGGCCGGCGCGCACGCTCGTGCCCATCAGCACGTAGAAGACCGCACCCGCCACGACCAGCGTGTTGAACAGGTACAGGCGCACCAGGAACGGCATGCCGTCGGTCGCGTCGTAGAAGCCGAGGAGCATCTTCATCCACGCGACGAGGAACATCGTCGCCATCGCCACGAGGATGCAGCCGAGGCCGATGCTCGCGAACGTGCGGAACAGCTGCGCGCGCGTGCCGCTGGAGACCACGCCGACCGGCAGCTGCCACAGCAGCTTGATCGCGGACCAGCCGAGCAGCACGACGGCGAACAGCGTGCCGCCCACGATCACCACGCTCAGCAGCAGGAACACGAAGCCCGTGCTCAGCAGGCTGAGGGTGGAGACCACCTTGGGCGCGTCGATCTGCTTCACGGCCTCCGCGTACCGGTCGTCGCAACCGCCGATCCGCTCGACGGCGTCGTCGGTGCCGACCGTGTCGGTGTAGGTGCCCTCGCAGCCGGTGCCGTCGATCATCGAGCCGTAGTTGATGATCTGGTGCGGCGTGCGGATGAGGGTGTCCACGAGCTGGCCCTTCAGGCCCTCCCGGATCACGACGGCGTCGCGTTCGAACGAGGCGCCCTCGGTCGCGAAGCCGGTGGCGATGTCCATCCCGGCGTCGCGCGAGGACATGATGACGCCGCGGTCGCCGCCGATCACGCCCATGGGGTCGGCGAGGAAGCCGGTCGCCAGCGCCGCGATGACGCAGCCGATCAGCAGCTCCATGAAGCCGCCCGCGTAGCGGCCCTTGAGCAGCCAGAACCCGACCACGAACGCCAGGATGATGAGGGTCAGGTTGAGCAGGCCGATCTGGGCGACCATCGACTGCACCACGAGGCCGAGTCCGGCCAGCGGCGACAGGATGTAGTCCAGCCAGTCCATGCCGAGCACCCAGTCGAGCACCCAGATCTGCACCGCGACGATGTCGCGGTACCAGGACCAGAACATGCCGGCGAGCGTGGAGAAGATCTCCGAGTCCACGTTCATGGGGTTCCACGCCGAACCGGTGTCCCACTGCAGCACGAAGCGCTCGGTCGAGACGCCGCTGGTGTCCTCCAGCTGCAGGCTCGCCGTGCCCGTCGGGGAGCCGCCGGTCTCGTCGGCGGTTCGCACGGCGGAGCCGAGGCCGCCGCCCGCGGCGTACAGGAGCTCGGCGGATCTGTGGACGACCTGGTCGATGAGCGAGGTGTTCATGAGTGGACCACCGTTCCCGTCGAGCTGGTGGGTGTCGTCTTGACCGTCACGGCCCGCGTCTCGACGAGCGGTGCCATGACCTTGGCGCGGCCGTAGCGAGCCTGGAAGTCGCGCACGAGGCATTCGCCGCGGCGCTCCTCGGGCACGCCGACGGTGGCGTCGACGACCGGGGCGGTGCCCTCGGTGACCAGCTTGACGAGCAGGGGATCCACCGGCGCGTTCTGCGGCAGGCCGTGCAGCCAGCGCAGGCCGCGGCGGGCGAGGTTCTCGTCGCGGTGGCGCAGCAGGACCCGGAACGGGATGAGGCCGCGCACGACCTCGTTGCCGAAGTCCTCCTCGGCGTCGTGGCTGCCGAGCAGGAGCGCGGCCTTGTGCTTGCGGCCGTCGCGGATGAACATGCCGATCTCCTCGGCGGCCTCCGGAGAGGACATCGTCTTCGACGCCTCGTCGGCGGCGAAGATGTCGAGCCGGGTGCGGTCCGCGAAGCACCGGTACCGCGCCAGCGCGGCGATCAGCGCGAACGCCGCGCGCCCGAACACCTTCTCCGCCTTGAGCTCGGCGAACAGGTGCCCGTGCTCCATGTCGGCCTTCGACGGGAGCTGCATCTTGTGCGTGTGCAGCACGATCGCGGGCGCCGTGAGGTCGACGGGCGGGACGGCGTCGTCGAAGATCGCGCTGCCGAAGTCGAGCTCGGAGAAGATCCGCATCTCGTCGGCGAGCACTCCCGCACCGGGAAGCTCGCACTCGGCCTCGAGGTGCCGGGCGAGGGATCCCAGGGACGTGATGCCGTACCGCGTCATGTAGTTCTGCTGCAGCACCTTGGACAACAGCACGTTCTGCTCGGACTTGGTCTGCACGCTGAGCAGCACGGACAGGAACGCCCGCGTCACCCGTGGCGCCTGCGCCGGCGGCAGGATCCGCAACGGGTCGAGGGAGCGCTCGGCGTTCTCCGAGATCTCCACGACCTGGGACCCGGGGATCTCGGAGACCGCGATGCACCACTCGCCCATCTCCGTGTGGTCCACGGCCATGAGGGTCGCGCCCCGGTCCACGTTGTCCATGGCCACGCTCTTCATGGACACGGACTTCCCGGACCCGAGCTCGCCGACGAAGCCCATCGCCAGGGCCACGTCGAGCTTGTCGGAGGCGCCGCCCAGGTTGACGAAGACCGGGTTCGGGCGCGAGGCGCCGTTGCTGATCTCCAGCGCGAACAGCGATCCCGAGGTGTCGCCCAGGTCCGTCGTCGCGAACGGGACGGCCGCGGCGAAGTAGCGGGCCGTGGTGATCTGCGAGTACTCGCGCACCGCGCGCGGCGTCGGCATGCCGGGCAGGGTGGCGTCGAACAGCTGCGGCTGGACCGTCGGGTCGGTGCGGAGCTTGAACTGCATCGCCGCGAAGTACTTGGTGAGGTCGCGGGCGTCGTCGAGCACGCGCTCCGCCGTCGGCCCCGAGACCGTGAACATCGTGGTGGCGTCGACCTCGACCTCGAGCTCGTCGGCGTCCATCACCGCCTGGTACTCACCGAGGGCGCGGGCGGTGCCGTCCAGCGACGACCCGGCGCGCTCCTCCTCGGAGCGCTGGTCGAACTGGTCGTTCAGGGTGCGCACGGCGCGCCGGTTGCGGCCGGTGACCTCTTCCCGGGAGCGCACGGTCATGCGGATCGCCCAGTCGCACGGCACGCTCGACTCGTCCACGCGGCCGATCCACTCGCAGCCGGGGTAGACGATCCCGCCCGACGGCGTGTCGCTGACCACCAGCGTCGACTGGTACGAGGCCCGCTCGGGCGACTCCGCGTCGATCACCTTGACGTACGGGCGCTGCAGGATCTGCATCGGGGTGAGCCGCTTGGCCGAGTCCGTCTGCCCGGCCGGGTCCACGAGCACCGCCGGGAGCACGGACGCCCCGGTCAGGTGCAGTTCCGCGTCCAGCGACCCGTGCACGGGCACGTCGGTGTCCAGGCCCAGGCCGCGCTGCATCGCGTGCCCGAACATCCACGCCATCTCCGCCACCGACGCCGGCCTCGGGTCGAACGCGCCCGGCATCTCCTTGCGCAGCGCCTCGGCCTGGGCGGCGCGCTCGCCGATGGCGTGCCGCGACGGGACCGCGCGCGGCAGCATCAGCTGGTCCTTCAGCCCGGCCCAGCTCGCCTGCAACGGTTCGAGCACCGCCTTCGCGCCCGGGTTGGGCAGGGGAGCCGCGATCCAGTACACGCGGCGCCCGATCTCGATGTTCTCGAGGAAGTCCAGGGTGGCGTTGCACTCCGCGGCCCAGGCCTCGTGGGCGGCCAGGTCGACGCCGTCGACCATCGCCTCCACCACCGAGACCGGGTCGGTCGCGGCGACGAGGCCCAGGTGCAGGGACTCGCCGCGCAACGCGCGGTAGAGCGCGGTGTGGTGGCGCCGCGCCGCATGCTTCTTGTCGTCCGGCTGGTACGCGTAGGGAATGGGCGACACCCGCCAGACGGCCCACACGGTCCCGGAGCGGGTCCACATGAGGCCGTCGGTCAGGGCGGAGATGTGGCTGAGCATCAGCCGTCCTTCCTGCGGAGCTTGCCTGCCAGAAGTTCACCGACGCCCGTGAGGGACGCGGTGTCCCTGTCGTCGGGGCGTACCAGATCGGTCGGGGTGAGCGGGGGAAGGGGTACCTCGCCGGTGCCGGTGGCGACCTCACGCCGGTCGACGTCGTCCACCGGCACCAGGTCGGCGCCCGACCAGCCGCGCGTGCGCTCGGCCCGCGCCGCGGGGTCGCCGTCGGGCAGCAGCACCATCACGCGGTGGCTGACCGCGCGCGGGCGAGCGACCGCGAGCCGGCCGCCGGACAGGCGCCCCGGGCTCGAGGTCAGGTTGAGCGCGTCCATCACCCAGGTGGCCGGGTTGCGCCCGGTGCTGGGGATCTTGCCGGTGATCCACACCGTGCCGATCACGATCCCCGCGGCCACGACCACGTCCATGAACCCGCCGAGGCGGGCCCACAAGGGGGCCGTCTGCCACAGCACGAATCCCACCAGGAATCCTGCGCCGATCTGCGTGATCGTGTAGGGACCGCCCCAGATCCGCCCGCCGCTCGGCATCTTCCCCACGAGCATGGGGATGCGCCGTGCGCGGGTGTAGAACTTCGCGGTCTCCAGCTCCGGTTCGTCCACCGGGCCTACCCCCTCCTTGTTGCCGTGCTGCGCGCGCAGCACGCGTCAGCAGGCGTCAGACGCTTGTCGTACTGACGACGGCGGGCATGCTGAACTCGTCGTCGGTGAGGTCCTTGGTGACATTGATACCGCCGTTGACCAGCCAGAGGACGACGCCGCCCACGATGGCCGACATCAGGATCGCGGCGATCGACATCTTGGTCTTCACCGCGGTGATGACGACCATGAGGATGACGATCACAAAGGTCACGGATTCGATCGCGACCTTGACCTCCTCGGACTTCACGGTGATGAGGTCCAGGAACCCCTCGGCGCGGACGGTCTGCGCGGTCGCGGCCAGTTCCGGCGCGGCGGTGATGATCTCGGTGAGCATGATCTCTCCTTGCGTATCGGTTACTCGGTGCCGGACTCGCCGGAACCGGCGACCGGGCTCTCGGTACGAACGGCCTGGTCCAGGCCGGACACCTCCCAGCGGCCGTCCCGCGCGACAAGCGTCAGGAGGTACTGGGCGGTGGTCTTCTCCCCGTCGGGACGGGTGAACTCAGCGGTGACGAGGGCGTGCGTGCCCGCGCCGTCGGCGGGAGCGTCGGTGATCTCGTGCGAGCCACCGATCGCCGTGACGGTGACCTCGGTGTACGGCGCCGGGACGATCGCCCCGATGTTCGTTCCCGGGCTCAGGTAGCGCGCGATCTCGCCGTCGCCGGTGGCGTAGGCGGCGAGGAACGCCCGGATCGACTCGCCGGCGTCGGAGGTGACGGCGATCGTCTGCGGGTAGTCGAGCTCGGGGGCGTCCGCGGCGGCCGGGCCCGCGACGGGCGCGGGCAAGGCCGGCGCGGCGACGCCGATCGGCTCGTCCTCGTCCGCGGGCTGCTGGACCGTCACCGGCACCTGGAAGTAGCGGCGCACCCAGACCAGGAGAGGCTCCTCCGCCTCCTTCCCGGAGCTGCCGGAGCCCGGCGACGGGGCGGTCCCGCCGTCCTCCTCCGCGGGTGCCCCGGTGCCCGGCACGGGCTCGGCGACGTCGACGCCGACGGTGATCATCCACGTCGTGCCGAACGGGCTGGGCTCGCCCGGCACCACCTGCGCCACGGAGCTGTCCCGGATCGTCATGCCCGTCGCGGGCAGCGTGCCGACCGGGGCGTCCGTGAGCGACTCGACCAGGGCCTGGTCGTTCCGGTCGGCCCGCAGCCACGTCTCGGTCAGCTCGATCGCGCGCTCGGTCGCGGCCGTCCCGGCGGCCTGGTCCGCGGCGGAGATACCCGCCGTGACCGGCTCGGCCTCGGGCCGCAGCGCCGTCCACACGAGCGCGGCGGGCCCGGCCAGCAGCGCGAGCACCAGCAGTATCGTCCACGCCTTCGAGGCCAGCGCCGGGCCCTGCGACCACTCGACCACCTGCGGCGGCGGGGTGTCGCCGTACGACGACGATCCCGTGTCCGCGTCCCCCTGCGCCGCGCCCCCGGCGAGCTGCCAGGGGTTGTCCGACGGCGCGCCGGTGGCGTCCGCGGCGCGCTGGGGATGCGCCGGGAGGGCCGAGGGGGAGTCCGGGTGCTTCTTGTTGCGCCCGGTCAGGATGGAGCTCATCTGGTGCGCACCTCGTCCGACAGGTCGTTCGACAGATCACGTGCGAGCCGCGCGCGGGCGGCCCGGGCACTGCGGGTCCGGGGGCTCTCCAGCGCGTCGGCGAGGCGGTGCGCGGTGTCGTCGTCGCCCAGCGGGTCCTGCTTCAGGGCCGCCACCAGGGCGTCGATGACCGGTCTGACCTCACCACGAACGGCGTGCACCTCGGCGGTGTCCCGCAGCAGCTCCACTGTCACGTCGTCGTGGTGGAGCTGGTGGTGGAGCTCAGGGGCTGGTTCTTGGCTCATCTCGCTTCTCCCAGTCACCGGTACGGGTTGTCTGTGTCCCACTGCTTCTCTCTTTGCTTCGTCACCCCGAACAAATGGCCGGGCAGGGCTTCGTGTGACCTTCCGATGGCCCGTCAAGTCGCCAATGTGACCCAGATCACACCAAGGGTAAATCGACGGGCAACAGTAGCGGGCAACACTCCCCGGCTGAACTTGGGCATCAGGCGCTCACGCGGCGCTCCGGCAACATGCCTTGCGGCTGCCGCGCAGGACCCGTCCCGTCCCAGACCTGAGGAGCAACGTCCATGCCAGGCATGTCGCCGTCCGCCTCGGGCACGCTCATGACCGAGCTCGACCAGGACTGGGCCGAGCTCGTCGCGACGCGATCCTTCGCCGAGGAGATCGACCGCTTCTCCCGCCGCTTCCCGCAGCTCTCGGGGCTGGCGGACGGCCAGCCGGTGCGCTTCACGGCGGACGACGCCGACACCGTGCTGCACGCCCTCCTCGTCGAGTACGCCGGGGGGAACTTCGCCGCGGGCCGGGTGGTGCTGCAGTGCATGCTGCCGGCCGTCCGCGCCATCGTGCGCCGGTCGCGCCGCCACTACCGCGACGTGCAGGACCTGGAGCAGGAGGCGGCCGCGGCCATGTGGGACGCGATCTGCCGCTTCGACCTGAGCCGCACGGAGAAGGTCGCGATGCGGCTGCAGGGGCACACCCTCACGCGGGTCGTGGGCGATCGCGCCCCGTTCGCGCAGGGGACGCGCGCCAGCCGCGCGCCCCGGGTCGAGGAGATCCCGACCGACGCCGCCGTGCTGCCGCACCTCGAGCGCCCCGAGCCGGAGGAACCGGGCACGACGGCGGTGTACTCGCTGGCCAGCGCGTCGCTCGGCGCCACCGGCGAGGTGCTCGACGTCATCGCCTGGGGCCTCGACAGGGGCGTTATCACAGCCCAGGAGGCGAGCTTGCTCACTCGCGTCTACGCTCCAGATCCAGAGCTGCCCGAGTATGCCGAGCTCGGCACCGGGCGGGGTACATATCAGAAGCGGGTTGCCCTGGAACTGGGCATCCCGCACGCCACACTTCGCCAGCGAGCGAGCCGCGCTGTTCGCCGCTTGGCTGAAGCCGTCCGCACCGGGGGTCTGTCTGGGGGATCGCCGGACGGGCGGAAGGAAGAGGGTCGTGGAACGACATCGGGAGAACCACTGGGGGGTGCGTGACTCTCGGGGGTTTCCACTTTCAACCCTCTCCATGGCGCGGGGGGTCGTCCGCCTCCAGTCGGCGGCCCCCCGTGCTCATCCGCACGGGCCGGTGCTCATCCGTGCCACCCGCCCCAGGGCGCGGGCGATACTTTCACCCGGTACGTCATCGCAGGTCAGAACCCTGCTGATGTTTACCTGTCATCCAAGGCATCTCCACAGCATGTGAACTTCTGTGGCCGCCGTTGACCTTCCCTTGCCCGGAGTTGTCCAGCTACCGTTCATGCTGCCGGGTTCGCCCGCGTGCATGAGGATTGCTGCGGGAGCAACCGACCGGGAGGGGACGTCAGTGAGCAGTGACACGAGCGTGGGTGCGAGACGCACCGGCGTGGGCGGAGGCGTGAACCCGCCGTCCGCCGGCACCAAGCCACGCATCACCGGTGCCACGGTGCCGGCGCCCGCCAAACCCACCCGCGCACGCCGAAGGCCCGCCGTCATCGCGCTCGGGCTCGCGCTCGTCGCGCTCGGCGTCCTCGCGTCGGTCTACCTGACGACGACGCTCGGGCAGACGCACCAGGTCCTGGCCGTCACCAACGACGTCGCGCGCGGCGAGACGATCACGTCGGGCGACCTCACGGCCGTCGACCTCCCGACCGGCCCCACCCTGCTCAAGCCGGTCGACGCGGAGCTGATCCGCGAGATCGGCGGCAAGAAGGTCGCCGCCGCCGATCTGCCCGCAGGTTCGCTGCTCACCCCCGGTTCCTTCCAGGACGCGCTGCAGCCCGCCGTCGGCCGGTCCATCGTCGGCATCGCGCTCGCCCCGAACCAGATGCCCCGCACGGCCCTGAACGCCGGGGACGTGGTCCGCATCGTCGAGACCCCGGTCACGGGCGGTGACGCGCCGCCCGAGGAGCCGCTCAGCATCCCCGCCGTCGTCGTCACGTCACAGGCCGCCACGATCGGCGACCAGACCGTCGTCGACGTCGAGGTGGCCAAGGACAAGGCGGCGGCGCTCGCGGCGCGTGCGGCGACGGGGCGGGTGGCGCTCGTCATCGACCCGGCCCTCCCCACCGGGGAAGGGTGATCCCGTGGCCCTCGTCGCACTCGCGAACGCGAAGGGCTCGCCGGGAACCACCACGACAGCGCTCGTGCTCGCGATCTCCTGGCCGCGGCCGGTCCTCCTCGTCGAGGCGGACCTGGCCGGGGGCTCGATCCTCGCGGGATATTTCCGGGGACAGCTCGCCCACGACCGCGGGCTCGGCAAGCTCGCCATCGCCCACAACCACGGTGAGCTCGAGACCTCGCTGTGGGACCAGACCCTCACGCTCGTCCAGCACAACCAGGACAAGAAACTGCTGCCGGGAATCGTGTCGCCGCACCTGGCGCCGTCCGTCGCGAACCTGTGGGGCGCGCTGGCGAACCAGCTCGTCGCCATGGAACGCGGGGGCATGGACGTGCTCGTGGACCTCGGCCGCATGAGCCCGGGCGGGCGCGACGACCGCGAGCCGCTCATCCGCCTGGCCGACCAGGTGCTCGTCACCACGGGCTCCCGGCTGCCGGACATCGCGGTGACCCGCGAACTGGTCAAGTCCCGCACGTCGGCGGTCGAGGCCGCCGCGCGGGACCTGACGAACCTCACCGCGCTGACGATCGGCCCCGGCCGGCCGTACGACGCGAGGGAGATCGCCCGGACGCTGGGCCTCGGCTCGGCGGGCTCGATCGCGTGGGACCCGCCGGGTGCCGAGGTGCTGTCGGTCGGGTCGCCGTCGGGCCGCAAGTGGACGTCGTCGGCCCTGGTCCGCAGCGCGGGTCCGGTGATCACCGCGATCCAGGAGCGCACGGCCGCGCGGCGCGAGCGCTTCTCGACCGGCGCGCCCGCGGGCGGCACGGGCCGGCCGGGTCCCGGGCAGCAGCCGGGTGCCGCGGCCCCGGGCCGCGTCGGCGCGTCGGGAGGGCGGCGATGAGCAATCCCACGGGCCTGGAGGGCCTGCCCATCTTCAACGACGACGGCGACCGGTCCGCGCAGGGGCGCGTCCCGCGTCGTCCGGTGCCCGACGACGGCGCCGCCCCGCGCCGTCCGGCGTCCGACGACGCCCCGCAGCGCCGGCCGCGCGACAACCGCGGCGCCACGGTCGGCGTGGTCCGCCCCGGCGGGCCTGCCGCGCCGGGCAGCCTGAGCGGCGCCGTCGGTGCGGTGGCCGCGGGCGGGGCGGCGCGCCGGCCGGCCCCCGCCGCCGCCCGCCCCGCCGAGATCCAGCCGGGCGAGCGCCGTCCCAACGCCGGTCCGTGGACCGGCGCCATCCCGGTGGCCCGCACGGTGGCGGAAGCGGAGGCCCCGGCTGGCGCCGACGCCCGTCTCGACGCCCAGGCCCTGGTGGACAGCCACGGCCCCGCCGCCCTTCCCGGTCACGTGGACCCCCGCGGCCCGGCGGACACCTGGGGCGGCGAATCCGCCGGCCCGGGTGCGGCCCCCGGCGACCCCGGTGGTGGCGCGGCCGCCTGGGTGGGCGCCGGCAACCGCGCCCCGCGCCCCGCCCGGGGCGTCCAGCGCCGCGGCATGCGCGACGCCGAGTTCTGGCGCCAGGTCAACAGCCTGCGCGGCGAGGTCTCCTCCCGGCTCACCAACGCGCTCGCGGCCCGGGAGCTCGACGAGGAGGAGCGCGAGGCCCTCGGCCAGGAGCTCATCCAGCAGGTGGTCCGCGACCACAACGACGCGATGCTGTCGGGCGGCGAGCGGCCGTGGACCCCCGAGTACCAGGTCGAGATCACCCGGGCGCTGTTCGACGCCCTGTTCCGCCTGGGCCGCCTGCAGCCGCTGATCGACACGCCCGACATCGAGAACATCGAGATCACGGGCACGCAGCCGGTCCTGCTGCTGATGGGCGACGGCCGCACCGTCTACACGGAGCCGATCGCCGACTCCGACGCCGAGCTGATCGACTTCCTGCAGTTCCTGGCCGCCCGCGACCCCGCGAACGAGCGCTCGTTCACGCGCGCCAACCCGTTCCTCAACCTGGACCTCCCGGGCCGCGTGCGTCTCGCGGCGGTCGGCTGGGTGGTGCCCAGCCCCCGCGTCACGATCCGTCTCCAGCGCCTGCAGTCGGTCGACCTGGGCGTCCTGCGCGAGAACGGCACGGTGGACACGGTCCTGGAGGAGTTCCTCTCGGCCGCGGTCCGCGCCCGCAAGTCCGTCGTCGTGTCCGGTCAGGGGCAGGGGTCCGGCAAGACCACGCTGCTCCGCTCGCTCTGCGCGGCGCTGGACCCCTGGGAGTCCGTCGCCACGATCGAGACGGACTACGAGCTCTACCTGCACCTCGAGCCCGAGAAGCACCGCCGCGTCGTCGCCCTGCGCACCCGCGAGGGCTCCGGCGAGATGAACACGTCGGGCCGCCGGGTCGGCGAGATCGACACGAACATCAACGTCTACGAGTCCCTGCGGCACAACATCTCCCGCGTCATCGTGGGTGAGGTCCGCGGCCCCGAGATCGTCTCGATGTTCCAGGCGATGCAGATGGGTAACGGCTCGCTGTCCACGGTGCACGCCGACGGCGCGCGCGACGTCGTCGAACGCCTCGTCGGCATGGCCGTCCAGGACAGCACCCTGTCGGAGACCTACGCGTACCGGCAGGTCGCGCAGTCGATCGACCTGATCGTGTTCCTGCGGGTCGACATCAACCCCGCCACCGGCCTGCGCACCCGGTACGTCTCCGAGATCATCGAGGTGACCCGCGGCGAGGCAGGCAACCCGGTGGCGATCACCGACGTCTTCCGGCCCGGGCGCCACGGCCGCGCGGTCCCCGCGCACTCGCCGTCGTTCCTGGAGGACCTGGAGCGCGCCGGCTTCGACATCAACCTGCTCAACTTCCCCGAGGGCCTGTGGGAGGTGCCGGAATGACCACCTTCATCGCGGTGCTCGCCGGCCTTTGCGTGGGGGTCGGGATCTGGTGCGTGATCGTCGGCACGCTGCGGCGCGACGAGAACCCGCGCCCGCGGCCGGCGTCGTCGGCGAGACCGTTCGAGGGCGTGCTGCGGCTGTTCGGGCTGGACGAGGGCGGGCCGCTCCACGAGAAGCGGCGCACCGTGCTGGTCAGCGCGGGGATCGGGCTCGTGGTCGGGATCTTCACGGGATGGTGGTCGCTGACCGTGATCGTGCCGGTCATGCTGGTCGGCCTGCCGGCCCTGTTCCGGACGACGACGACGTCGAGCGAGGTCGAGAAGCTCATCGACCTCACGGCCTGGGTGCGTTCGCTGATCGGCGTGCTGAGCGGCGGCGCGGTCGGGCTGGAGCAGGGGATCGCGGCGACGCTGCCGTCGGCGGCGCCGTCGGTGCGGCCGTCGCTGGCGCGGCTGGTCGCCCGGCTCGAGGCGCGTCAGCCCATCAAGCCCGCGCTGTACCGCTGGGCGGACGAGATGAACGACTACTCGTCGGACATGATCGCCTCCGCGCTGATCCTGGAGTCCGACAACCGCACCGGCGCCATCGCGCCCGCCCTCAAGCAGCTCGCCGAGTCGCTGTCGGCGCAGGCGCGCGCCCGCCGCGAGATCGAGACCGAGCGTTCGACGGGCCGCGCGACGGTCCGCTGGGTGACGATCGTGACCCTGGTCGTGCTGGGCGCCACCGCGATGACCGGCTATCTCGACGGCTACGCGTCGCCGTTCGGCCAGATCGTGGCGGTGGCGCTGTTCGCCGCGTACTGCGTCTGCCTGCTGTGGATGCGCCGCATCTCGATGGGGCAGCCGATCCCGCGGTTCCTGCCGGTCTCGCACGGACACCCGTCGGGAGGCTCCTGATGTTCTACGGCATCTGGCCGTCGGTGATCGCCGGCGCGGTCGCGGGGCTCGGGCTGTGGCTCGTCATCCGGGCGCTCGTCCCCGTGCAGCCCGGCCTGCAGTCCGCGCTCGACAGGCTCAGCGGCGACGACCGTCTCGAGACGATCGAGATCTCCGACGACGACGGCGCGGGGCGCAGCCGCACCGAACAGCTGACCCAGCGGTTCGGGGCCTGGGCGCAGCGGCGCCTGCCGGTGGCGCTGCTCGTGCGGGCCGGGCCGACCGCGGCGGATCTGGACCTCATCGGCAAGACCGCGACCGAGCACTACGGCGCGAAGGCGCTGGGGGCGGTGGTGGTGCTGATCGGCGTCCCGTTCATCGGGCTGATGGTGAACCTGATGCAGCTCGGGCTGCCCTTCGGCCTGCCGTTCGGGGCCGGGCTGCTCCTGGCCGTGGGCGCGTGGTTCCTCCCGGACCTCGAGGCGCGCGGCAAGGCGAAGAAGGCGCGGCAGGAGTTCACGCGCGCCGTCTCGACGTACCTGGAGCTGCTGGCGATCGAGCGGATCTCGGGTGCGGGGGCGACGCAGGCGACGTTCGCCGCCGCGCAGGTCGCGCACTCGTGGCCGTTCCGGCGGATCTCGGAGGCGCTGGAACGCGGGCGCTGGGAGGGCGAGCCGCCCTGGACGGCGCTGCGGGACCTCGGGCGCGAGGTCCAGGTGGACGCGCTGGGCGAGGTCGCGTCGATCGTGGAGCTCGCCGGGACGCAGGGGTCCGCGATCCACGACCAGCTCCAGTCCAAGGCCGCCGCGATGCGCGACGCGCAGCTCGACGTCGAGCAGCAGATCGCGCACGACGCCACGGTCCGGATGACGGTGCCCGGGACGATGACGGTGTTCGTCTACTTCCTCATGCTGATCTTCCCGATCGGCGTCACGATGTTCGAGCAGCTGCCGTGATTCCCCGGGCCGGCGGGCGGCCCCGCCACCGGCCGGCGGCGGGGCCGGGCGCCGTCTGACGTGACCGCCGTCGGCGAACATCCGGCGAAAGATCGTCGGCGGGACTTCCCAGCAGCGGAATTTCCGCGAAGACTCGTGTCGCACGTGTCACACGAACCCGACGTTGTCCATTTGTTGGTATCGAGAGCACCCCAGGAGTCGCCATGTCCACAGAGCAGCACCAGTCACGGCGAGGGTTCGGCGCCGCGGCGTCGGGCGTCGTCGTCCGAACCCACCTGCGCGGCGTCGCCGTGCGCGGCCTGATGGACCGCACCACGTCGCGCCTCACGGAGCGCACCGCCGAGCTGCGGGCGCGCCTCGACGCGCGCCGCCAGGGCCTGCCCGAGGACGCCGGCCTCGAGTCGATCGAGGTTGTCGTGCTGTCGGTGGTCGGCCTCGGCATCGCGGCCGGCCTCGGGCTGGCGATCAAGGGCCTCGTCGACAGCTACATGGCCGATCTGCATCGCGGCGGATGATGCGGGAGCGCACGCCTCGACCCGTCTCCCTGCGGGCACCGGCACGGCCGGTGGCCGACGGGGAGCGTGGCGTTGCCTCCATCCAGACGGTCATCGTGTATCCCGTGGTGCTCCTGCTCGTCTTCGCGATGGTGCAGGGCGTGCTCTACTTCCACGCGCAGAACATCGCGCGGTCGGTCGCGAACGGGGCGGTCCAGGCCGCCCGCCTCGAATCCGGCACCGAGGCGGCGGGCTACGCCGCCGCCGGCGACCGGCTCGACCGGGTACGTGACGCCTTCACGACCGTCGACGTCGTCGTGGAACGCGGCCCCGAGGTCGCGACCGCGACCGTGGTCGGCCTGGCGCCGTCACTGGTCCCCGGCTTCCGCGGGCTGCGCATCGAACAGACCGCCACCGGCCCGGTCGAGCGCTTCACCCCGGCGGTGGGCCCATGACCGGCATACCTGTGACGACGGCGCCCGGCCCGGGAGAACGGGGCAACATGGCGATCAACACCGCCGTGATCCTCCCGATGCTCCTGCTCATCGGCGCCCTGCTGATCATGGCCGGCCGCATGGTCCTGGCCCAGGGGGCGGTCCAGGCGGCGGCCAACGAGGCGGCGCGATCGGCGTCGATCAGCCGGACCGCCTCCACCGCGGAGGTCTCGGCGTCGCAGACGGCCGTCAGCACGCTCGAGAACTCGGGCGTCTTCTGCGCCTCGACCAAGGTCACGCCGCTGCTCGACGCGTTCCTCCTGCCGCTCGGCACGGTCGGCGAGGTGCGCATCGAGGTGCTCTGCACGGTGCCGCTGGCGGACCTGGGCCTGCCCGGTGCGCCCGGTGCGGTCGAGATGACCGCGACCGGCACGAGCGTCCTGGACGCCTACCGAGGAAGGTCCTGACATGAGCCTCCCTGCCCTGATTGCACCGGGCGGCGCCCCGCGGACGTCGCGCGGGCGGCGCCGCCCCGCGGCGGAGCGCGGGGAGGTCAACATCCTCGTGGCCGGGCTGGTTCCCGCCCTGATCATCGCCATCGGGCTGGTGGTCGACGGCGGCGGGCAGCTCCAGGCCGCGGACGAGGCGCAGTACGCCGCCGAGCAGGCCGCGCGCGCCGGCGCCCAGGAGCAGGACAACCGGGCCGCGCAGTACGGCCTCCCGCCGGCGCTGGTCCCGGAGGCGGCAGCGGCGGCCGCCGAGGCCCACCTGGCCGCGGCGGGCGTGACCGGCCGGGTCGACTACGTCGAGGGCGCCACCATCGGCGTCAGCACGACGGTCACCCACGAGACGAAGTTCCTTGCCCTGATCGGCATCAGCTCACTGTCCGCTGAGGGATCAGCCGACGCCCGGGCCGTGCGCGGCATCACCGAGGAGGGATCCTGATGAGCACCTCGACCGAACGCAAGGCAACGGCACCATCCGCCACATCCTCCGGCGGGGCACCAGGCACCGGCGCCGCGGACGCGTCCGGGAGCACGGCGGGGCGCATCCTGCGCGGCCTGTCCGCGGCGCTCCTGCTCGTGGTGCTCGTCGTCGGGATCCCCATCGGTTTGTGGACCTTCGGCGTGATGCCGCTCGGCGGCGATCTGTCGTGGGAGAAGTTCCTCTCGGTGATGTCCGCACCGGACGTCACCGGCGAGGTGTTCCTCAGCCTGATGACCGTGGTGGGCTGGCTCGCGTGGGCGACGTTCGCGGTCGCCGTCGTGGTCGAGCTGGTCTCGGCGCTGCGCGGGGTGCGGGCGCCGCACCTGGCGGGCCTCGGGCTGCAGCAGCGGGTCGCGGCGGCGCTGGTCGGCGCGGTCGTGGCGATGGCGCTGAGCACGCCGGGCGCGGGCGAGGCGGCCGCCGCGGGCCAGGCCGTGGATCCGGTCGACGGCCAGGGCACGGACCCGGCCGCGACGAGCGTGCTGGAATCCGTGCCGGGCGGTGCCGCGTCGCCGGGGGCGACGGCGTCGCCGGCGGGCGGGTCGTCGTCGGCTCCGACGTCGCCGGGTACGCCGGACGGCACGACGACGTCGCCGGACGGCGAACGCCGGGGCACCCCCGCGACCGGCCGCTCCGGCCCGGCCGGGGCAGGTGGCGGCCCGAGCGGGACCGCGACGACCACCTCGGCGGGAGCCGACACCCGGGGGAGCGCGCTCACCGGGAACAGCACCGCCGGCTCGGCGGAGGCCGGCGCGGAGAGCGGCGCGAGCCGGTCCACGCGCACCCGTGCCGACGCCAAGGCGGACCGCGTGCGGCAGGCGGCGTCGGACACGAACAAGTCCTACGACGTGATGCCCGGCGACTCGCTGTGGCGGATCGCGCAGGCGACGCTCGGGGACGGGACGCGGTTCAAGGAGATCGCCCACCTCAACTACGGCGTGCCGCAGCCCGACGGCCAGTCGCTCGACGGGTCGCACTGGGTGCGGCCGGGATGGGTGCTGACGCTGCCCGACGACGCGTCGGGGCCCGGCGTGGTCGAGCGTGCCGCGGCCGACGTCGCCGCTCCCGGCGGCCCGGAGCACGACGTGACGGTCGTCCCGGGCGACACGCTGTGGGAGATCGCCGAGGACGAGCTCGGCGACGGTACGCGCTACCCCGAGCTGTACGAGGCCACGAAGAGCACGACGCAGCCGGACGGGCGCCGCCTCACCGACCCGGACCTCATCCACCCGGGCTGGGAGGTGACGGTCCCGGGCGCGGAGGCGCCGTCGGCCGGCGACCAGGGATCCGACGACGCCGCGGGCTCGCGGCCGGCTCCCGGTGGCGACGGCAAGGAATCCGGCGCTCCCGGCGGCGACGCGGGGGACGACGACGCGGCCGGCGCCGAGGCGCCCGGCGGCGAGAGCCCGGCCGAGCCGGGGAACGACGCGAGCGGCACCGCCGCGCCGGACGACACCGCGACCGACGTCCCGACCGAAGCTCCGGCCGAGGCCCCCTCCGAGGTGCCTTCCGCGGAACCCACGGGCTCGGGCGACGAACCGTCCGCCGGGCCGAGCGACGAGCCGGCGTCGGGCGGCACCCCGCCCGGGGACGCGGTCGAGGACACTCCCGACGGAGGCCCGTCGGACGAGCTCCCGGCCGAGCAGCCCGGCGACCGGGCCCCCGAACGGACGGCGGGTGACCGCGTCGAGAAGGACGCGGACCCGGCTCCGGCGGAACCGGCACAGCCACCCGCCGAGGAGCAGTCCGCCCCGATAACGCGCGGCGCCCAGCGCGCGGAGAAGCCCGAGAGCGACACCCCGGCGGGTACCGCGACCGAGGCGCCGGACGACACGCCGGCCCCCGGCACCCCGCTGGACCCGGTCGAGGAGTCGGACACGCAGACGCCCGACATCGACGAGTCGGCCCCGCCCGCGATCGACGGCGGCGGTCCCGCCACCGACGGCGGCAGCTCCGGCCCGTCCATGCCCGACGACCCGACCGAGTCCGCCGACGCCCCCACCGGCTCCTACCAGGAGGTCGGCCCGGCCGACCTGGCGGACGAGGGCACGGCGACCGAGGCCGCCGAGGAGGTCCCGGCAGGCGGGGCCGCCTCCGCCGAGGGCGCCGTCTCGGCGGAGGGCGCGGCCCGCCCGGACGCCGTCGTCCCCGGGACACCCACCGCGGAGCCGACGGCTCCCGCCGTCAGCGCCGCGCTGACCGACGCCGATCTCTCCGACGAACTGCTCGAGGCGTTCGACGTGCGCACCGCCGCCGGGATCGGCGGCCTGCTCGCCGCCGGCATCCTCGCGCTGCTCGCCGGCCGCCGCGACCGGGCGCGCCGCCGCCGCAAGCCGGGCGAGCGGATCGGGATGCCCGACCCGGGCTCGCCGTCGGCCCTCCTCGAGACGGACCTGCGGGCCGTCGCCGACGAGCTCGGCCGCGCCCAGGTCGACATCGCGCTGCGCACCCTCGCGGGCTGGCACCGCGAACGCGGGCTCGCCCTGCCGGGCGTGCGCGTCGCGCGGCTCAAGGCCGGTGAGTTCGTGGAGCTCTACCTAGACCGCGCCGCCGAGCTCCCGGCCCCGTGGATCAGCACCACGGACCGCTACGTCTGGCAGCTGCCCGCGGGCGAGAACCCCGCCGTGGCCAGCGACAGAGCCACCCCGGAACTCATGGAGTCGCCCTACCCGTCGCTCGTCACCCTCGGGCACGACGACGAGAACGCGCACCTCATGGTCGACCTGGAGAACATCGGCTGCCTCGACATCCGCGGCACCGACGAGGACGCCCAGGCCACGCTCGCGGCGCTCGCCGTCGAGCTCGCGACGTCCCTGTGGGCGGACGACCTGCAGGTCACCGTGGTGGGCGCGCTCAGCGAGCTGCCCGGCGTGTGCAACACCGGCCGCATCCGGCACGTGCCGTCGGTCGCGGGCATCGTCCGCGAGCTGGAGGCCCGCGCCGCCGACGTCGACCGGACGCTCGCGCAGGTCGGCGCCGCGAACCTGGCCGAGGCCCGCGGCCGTGGGCTCGCGATGGACGCGTGGACGCCCGAGATCCTCCTGGTCGGCGAGGCGCTCGCGGGCGCCGAGCGCTCACGGCTGGAGAGCCTGGTCGAGCGGGTGCCGGGCGTCGGGATCGCGGCGGTGACGTCGCGCGCGGAGATCGGCGAGTGGATGCTCGACCTGACCGGCGAGCTCACCGGCGGCGACACGTCGCGTGGCGTGCTGGTCCCCGCCTACATCGCCGTCCGCCCGCAGCAGCTCGACGCCGAGACCTATCTCCAGGCGCTCGAGCTCCTCGGCGACCCGGAGCCGGTCGCCGGGCCGGAGTGGGCCCGCAACATCCCGGCCGCCGAGCCGGAACTCATCGAGCCGGCCTTGCTGCCGGACTTCAATCAGATCTCCGGCACCAGCACCACCACACAAGCGGTCGAAGCAGGGGATGTCGTGGAAGCTCCGCTGGGAGAGAAGGTCGCGGTCGAGGTCGGCGCCGGTGTCGGCGGGCCCGCCGCACTGCGGGCGCCGTCGGGGTCCGCGGGAGCGTCGGTCGATCTGGTCGGTGAGCCGACGACGGCGCCCGCGCCCGGCGGGCCCGCGGGCCCGGCCGGCCCGGGTGCCCCGGGTTCCCCGGGTGGCGGCCGGGGCTGGGACGACGAGGGCTCCAACCCGTGGGTGGTCGCGCTCGACGAGGGATCGTCCGGCGACGGCCCCGGATCCGACCCGGCCCTGGCCGCCGTCGTCGACGAGGCGCTGGAGGCTCCCGAGGAACCGCAGCCCGCGGCGACGCCCGTCGTGCGCGTGCTGGGCACGGTCGAGCTGGCCGGCTGCGCCGGCGTCGAGCTGCCCGCGAGCCACCAGCGGCAGGCCATGGAGCTCGTCGCGTACCTGGCGTTCAACCCGGGGGCCCGGGGCTCGGACATCTCGCGGGCGCTGTGGCCGTCGCGCGACCCGAACCTGGCCACGCGCCGCAGCGCGGTGTCGCGGGCGCGGCGCTGGCTCGGCACGGACGCCTACGGCTTCGAGTACCTGCCGCGGTACTGGTCCACCGACGACGGATCGCAGGTGGACCAGGAGAAGGCCGGCTACCGGCTGCGCGGCGTGACGACGGACTGGGACCAGTTCAACGAGCTGGTCGGCCCGGACATCACGACGACGCCGCTGGCGGACCTGCGCCGGGCGCTGGAGCTGGTGCGGGGGGTGCCGTTCCAGGACACCCCGGCGCGCAAGTACGTCTGGGCCGAGGTGCTGATGCAGGACATGGCGGCGGGTGTGGTCGACGTCGCCCACGAGGTGTCGCGCCGGGCGCTCGCCGAGGGCGACCTCGCGACCGCCCGCGAGGCCTCCCGCGTGGGCCGCATCGCCGACCCGGCGGACGAGCGCTCGTGGCGCAACTCGATCCGCACGGAGTACGCGAGCGGCCGGATGGACGCGGCCGGCCGCCTCATCGACCGCCTCCGGGACCACCTCGAACAGCTCGACATGGAACCGGAACCCGAGACGGAAGACCTCATCAACGAGATCGACGCGGCCAACCGGCACCGTTCCTGAGGTTTTCCCGCAGATCACGAGCAGCGTCGCGCACCAGCGATGCACCGCCGCAGCGGTGCTCGCCGTGCGCGGCGCTGTCGGCTTTTTCCGGCCGGAATCCGCGAACAATGTTGCGGATCGGTACTTTCGCTGCATGCCGGGCGGACTGGTATCAGGATGGTCCCGTGAGCCGGCGTACGCTCACAGCCGAACCTCCATGTCACAGAGTTAGCCACTCGACCAGAGCAGCGTTACCTAGCGGCAGTCAACGTTGCGGATCGGTACTTAGGATGCGAGCTGGCTAGATTGCTATCAGTATGGAGGTATGACGCTGACGACGACCCGTCCGGCCACCCAGGAGCCCGTGGGATACCAGGAGTTCTACGACAACCTCCGCAACCGACTGCGCGACAGCCGCCACCGCGCGGCCCAGGCCATGAACCTCGAGCTGCTGATGGTCTACTGGCGCACCGGCGCCGACCTGATCGAGCGCGAGGGCAGGACGGGCTGGGGCACGAAGGCCGCCCGCCGCATCTCGCAGGACGTCCACCGGGACTTCACCGCCAAGGGCTGGGCCGTCGAGGACATCGTGCGGATGCGGCAGTTCGCGGAGTCCTGGCCGGATCCGGGCGCGATCGCCGACGGCGACGTCGGGAAGCTGCCGTGGCAGCACGTCGGCGTCCTGCTCGACCTGCTCGACTGCCGGGAGGCGCGGGAGCGGTTCGCGGAGAAGGCCGTCAGGAACGGCTGGTCGGTGACGACGCTCGTGCACGCGATCGAGCAGGAGCCGCGCGGAAGGCTGACGGAATGCCTGCTCATGCGGCGCGAGGGGAAGAACCTGGAGGACGACGAGGGGAACCTCGAGTGAGCAGGATGCCGGTCAGGCACGTCCGGCGCCGGGCCGGCCGCGACGGCAGCCCGGTGCCGGCCGGGTACGACGAGTTCTGCGCGGATCTGCGGACCCGGGTCCAGGAGACCCGCGAGCGGGCCGCGCGGCAGGTCAACGCCGAGATGATCCGGCTCTACTGGCAGGCCGGGCGCGACGTGCTCGTCCGAAAGCGCGAGCACGGGTGGAGCCCCCGGGAAACGGAACGCGTCGCCGCCAGGGTCCGCCGCGAGCTGGAGCCCTTGGAACGCCTGGCCAGGCAGCTCGTGGAAGACCTCACGACGGCGGCCCTGCCCGTCGACAGCACCCGCGTCGCCGAGGTGATCCACGAACTGAGGGCCATCCAGGCCACCTTCGACGGCGCCACGGCCGACACCACCCCCGACGGGCTCCGCCTGAGCGGCTTCCACGCCTACGACCACTGCGTCCGAGAACTCCTGGACGCCCTGGAACCACCGACGAAGGACCACGATGCCCAGGGCCCCTGAGAACCACGCCTGGGACGAGTCTCTGCAGGAGGCCGGCGTTCCGCCGGATGGCCCCGCCAAAGGGTATACGCCAAGATACTATTACCGGAGATAGTATCTTCGGCGATACTCTTCGGGGCCGTTCTTCTTTCAGAAGCGCCTTTGTCGACCGAGCCAAACAATGAGACGCTCCACCGCGTCCTGGAGACCGTGCGGCGCGACGAGCCGACGTGGCTCGGCCGGGCGGTCGAACCCGTGATCGGGTGCCGGTCGTGAAACCGGTGGGGCCGTATCCGTGGGTCGGCTGCCGTTGCCATGGTGCCTGTGCCAGGCTTGATGCATCGAGATGCCCGGTACGTGACCGCGGAAGGTAGTCCGTGAAGGATGACGAGCGCACCGCCCTGAGAGAGCCCGCTTCGGCGCAGCCCGCAGCAGAGCACTCACCTGCACCACTCCGCCCGGCACGCCGCCGGATCCGCGACGTCGTCGCCTCCGGCGAGGTGATCGCCGCTCTGATCGTCGGCGCGCTCACCGTGGCGTCGACGATCGCGGGCGCCGTCGCCACGAACTGGCTCGAGGTCCGCCAGACGGTCACCGAGAAGTCGTCGAGCGAGTTGTCCGACGACGTCGACCGCCTCCAGCGGCAGTTGGCCGCGTCCGAGGACGAGGCAGACGCGCTGCGCGGCCAGGTCGCTGTGCTCGAGGAGGAGAACGCCCGGCTCGGCGCCGGTTCGGAGGTACCTGCAGACGCGTCGTCGGACACGACGGTTCCATCGGCCTCCACCGGCGTGCTCCGCGAGGAGAGCGCGGTCGGGATCGCCCCCGGATACTGCCTGGACCTGGACAGCGGCGCAGCGGACTGGGGACTCAGCAGCGACGCGAGCGAGCTCTACTACGCGCTCGACGGCCAGGACCTCTGCTTCCGCGACGATCTTCTGGAACTGCATTCGATGACGGTGGTCGACGCCGAGCCGATGAAGTCCGACTGCGAGTCCGAGACGCTCGTCGTCGACTCGATCGCGAGCCGTGACCTCCGGGGCGGCCAATGGGTCTGCGGCGTGACCGACCAGGGCGGCATCACTGCCGTCTTCGCCGAGGCAACCGACGACAACCTCACCCTGCACCTCCGCGTCTGGCAGTAGCCGCTCGGCTGAGGTCATGCGCCGGTTGCGCCGGTGGCAAGATGTTGTGAAGTGTGACCCGCTGGGTATTGCCCCGACTTCGGTCGGACATCCATCCTGGTAGGCGGTGTTCGGTTGGCGCATCTGCGCACCGGTTGGACACTGGAAGCAGGAAACGAGCGACATGCCGCCCGATCCCCAAGCCGGAGGCCACGTACATGGCGAACATCCTCAGTACCCCGTTGCGCATCGGCGCGGCGGTGCTGGTCGTGCTCGCGATCGTCGCGGCCGGGATCGTGGTGCTCTACGGCCCGGAGGACGGCCGCTGGGGCATCCAGGGCGCCCTCGGCGCAGGCCCGGACCCCTCGGTCTCCCGGTCCGTCTCCCCGAGTGCTTCGCCGACGACGCCGGACGCCGCCTCCCCGTCGCCCTCGGCCTCGAGGTCGATGTCCCTCAAGGAGAAGAACATCGCCGAGGCGAAGGAGCGGCTGGTCGAGTACTACGCGACGACGGCCGAGGTCGCCAACGACGGCTACCGCGACTGGGAACGCAAGCTCTACCCCTTCTGGGGAAAACTGTCGGTGGGAGCCGCGAAGGGCGAGGCCTACCAGCTCGCCAAGCAGAGCGGGAACCGCACCGAGGGTGCGGCTGAGGTCGTGTCCATGGACGCGACCGATTATCGTCCGTTCGAACCTGGATCTGAGGAAGTCGAGCTCACGGCGTGCATCGACTTCAACAATGTCAAGACCTTTGACAGTAAAGGAAAGATGATTCCGCGGGACGCCTCAATCCCGCTCCAATACATGTTCATTTATGAAATGCGCAACCAGGGTGAGGGCAACGACTGGGCTGTGCTTTCGGAGGAGCCGAATCGGGAGCGGGAATGCTGAGACGGATCGTTGGGGCGCTGCTCGGCGTTGCGCTGCTTATTGGCGGACCAGCCGCGTCAGTGCAAGCGGCCGAAGGGGACTGCACGGAGGTCCCGATGCCCGACGGCTCTTTCTTCCTCGACTGCGATGGGCCGGGCGGTCCAGGCGGTGGCGAAGGTGGCGGTGGTGGGGGTGAAGGCGGGGGTGGTGGTAATCCAACCTGCACGTTTCAGGGAGAAGAAGTCCCCTGCTCGACGGAGTTCGGATCGTGGGATGGTATCGGCAGCTATGTTCGTGTTGCGAGCCCGCAGCCGCCGCCGGATTCGAGTTACTGGGAGGGCCACGAGCCAGGCGACGGTGTCATCGTCGAGGTAACGCCATATGCCTGTGCTATCGCTGGGGGAACCGGCCCAGCGTGCGCGGACCAGCACCTCGAGTGGGCTCCCGACGCACCTGCCGCCCCCCAGGTCTCGGCGCAGGAACTGGCCGACCGCGCCTTCGCCCAGATGAATCTCTCCATGGGAAACATCGGCACCACACCGCCGTCGTTGTCCACGAACCCCGATGCGATGGGCCAGCTCGGCCTGCCGATCTGGCTCTGGGTGACGGACCGGAACGAGAACACGGTCGGTCCGAACGACAAGGAGGCGGAGGCGGGCAACCTCCGCGTCGTCGTCTCCGCGCGTCTGGACCGCACCGAGTGGCGCGTCAGCCGCGACGGCCAGGACGTGGCGATGACCACCTGCCGCGGCACCAACGCCGGCGGCACCCCCTACGACGGCCGCGACCCCGAGCTCCCGCCCCCCTGCGGTTTCCCGGCCGGCTTCAACACGAACGTCGGCACCCTGACGATCACGGCCACGGCGCACTGGGTCGTCAACTGGACCGCCACCAACGGCGAGCAGGGCACGATCCCGGTGACCCCGCCCTCCAGCACCACGCAGATCCGCATCGGCGAGACCCAGGCCATCCTCGACTGAGCCCCGCACGGGAACCCACGAGCGGCCGCGATGTGTCGCAATGGCCGGTTCGCCACGGCGACACATCGCGGCCCGCGGGCCTACCGGGAGGCGTTCTTCCGCGGCGCGCGGATGCCGTCGATGATCCGGGTCCAGCCCTCCGCGCCGCGGCCCTCCACGAGCTGCCGGTGGTAGTGCTCCTGCACGGCTCGCGGCAGGGCGGTGTCGATGCCCACCGCCTCGCTGGCCGCGTGGACGTGGTCGGCGGTCGCGCCCATCATGGTGAGGTTGCTGCCCCGGTCGGAGTGGTCGCCGGCGTCGATCCGCGCGCCGAGCGCGTCCATGCCGTCGGCCGCGATCATGTCCGGGATCGCGCGGAACAGCTCGACCACCTCCGGGAGGAACTCCTCCGCGGTGATGCCCGCCGAGCCGACCAGCGCCGTCGCGTGCGCGAATCCCGACAGCGCCGTGAGGAACACGTCGAGATGTGCCTGGTACATGAGCTGGGAGCGGCCCGGGTCCTCGCCGAGGAACCTGACCTGGCCGAGGCGGCCCAGGGTCGCCTGGTGCGCCTCGAACGCCTCCTCGTCGCCGCTGACGTACAGGTACGAGCGATCCGTGCCGACCATCGGCGCGGGCACCATCATGCCGCCGGTGAGGAAGGCTGCGCCGTGGGCCCGCGCCCAGGTCGCGGCGTCCCGCGTCGCCGACGGCGTGTCGGAGCTGAGGTTGACGAGAGTGCGCCCCGGCAGTGACGCTGCCGCGCCGTCCAGGATGTCGTGCATCGCCTGATAGTCGGTCAGGCTGAGGATGACGAGGTCGCCTGCCTCGACAGCCTCCGCGGGAGAGGCGGCTGGCCGTGCCCCCGCCGAGACCACCTGCTCGGCGCGAGCCGCGGTGCGGTTCCACACGGTGACGGGATGGCCGGCGCCGAGCAGCGTGCGGACCATCGCCTGCCCCATGGGGCCGAGGCCGATCACGGTGACGGGCGGGGTGCTGGGGCCGGGGGTTGCGGACGTGGATGTCATACGGCCATGCTGAGCAAGAATCAGCTCATCGGGAAGTACCCACTCTTTACTGGGGTACTTACCTCTTAGTGGGGTAGAGGGGTCGGCAGTGGCGAAGGCATCGCGGTCCGGGCCGTACATCTGCGGGATCGACGCCGCGCTCGACGTCGTCAGCGGCAAGTGGAAGGGCCTTGTCCTCTGGGAACTGCACACCCACGGGGTGCTCCGGTTCGCCCAGCTCCGCCGGGCCCTCCCGGGGGTGAGCGAGAAGATGCTCACCCAGCACCTGCGCGAGATGGAGGCGGACGGCCTCGTCCACCGGGAGGTCTACGCGGAGGTCCCGCCGCGGGTCGAGTACTCCCTCACCGAGGCGGGCGCCTCCCTCAACAAGGCCCTCGCCCCCCTGGGCGCCTGGGGCCGCGAACGCCTCCGCCGGGAGGACCTCGAGGTCACCCCCGTGCCCGCGGGCCGTGCCGTTCCGTGACCCGCGGTGTCCCGTCGCGGCGCGGCTCCGCATGGGCTTGCCCCGGCCGCGTCGGGGCGGTTGGCTGGCCCCATGACGACGACGCCGGATCGCTGGACGCGGAGTGACAATCCCTACGACTGGATGGCGAGGGAGCAGGACCCGCGGCAGTCGCTCGCCAACCCGGTCGGGGAGAAGGCGACCCTCGTCAACTACCTCCGGCACTACCGCCTGACGCTGGAGCTGAAGTGCGAGGGCCTCGACGCCGAGCAGCTGGCGCGACGCTCGGTGCCGCCGTCGACGATGTCGCTGCTCGGGCTCGTCCGCCACATGGCGCAGGTGGAGAACCACTGGTTCGAGCGCGTGCTCAAGCAGCAGCCGGCCGTCGAGCAGATCTACGACACCCCCGAGGACAACGACGGCGACTTCAACGGTGCCGTCGCGGACCCCGCCGTCGTCGCCGAGGCCTGGGCGACCTGGCGTGACCGCGTCGCGTCGTCGGACGCCTGGCTCGACGCCCTCCCCGAGGAGGATCTCGGCGCGACGGTCACGCACCGCGGTGAGCAGTCCCCGATCCGGGACATCCTGGTCCACATGATCGAGGAGTACGCCCGCCACCTGGGCCACGCGGACCTGCTCCGGGAGGCCGTCGACGGCCGCGTGGGTCAGTGAGGCCGCCGGCGCGCACCGCGGCCCGGCGTCGTCCGGGCGTGGCCGGTCAGACCAGCCCGACGACGCCCCGCACCAGCGTCGCGGTGCCGCCCGCGTAGGCGAGCACGATCAGGACGCGCCGGGTCGCCTCGCGCGAGATCCGGGGCGCGAGCAGTTCGCCGAGGCCGAGGCTCGCGAGCACCGCGACCGCGATGATCACCCACTGCCACCAGGCCAGCGTCGGCAGCGTGGCCCTGCCGACGGTCATCTTGGCGGTCGCGGCGGCGAGCGCGTTGGTCATGAAGAACGGCTGCGCGGTCGCGGCGAACGTGCGCGGGTCCCAGCGGTCGAGAACCGTGTAGACGGCGACGGGGGGCCCGCCGACGCCGGCCGCGACACTGCCGAACCCGCTGGCCACGCCGGTGATCACCAGCGGCAGCGGCGCACGCCCGAAGCCCTCGCCCGAGGCCCGCAGCCGGCCGGCGACCAGCGCGAGCGTCATCGCCCCGACGATGATCAGCCCGACCATCACGTCCAGCGCCGAACTGCTCACACCCCGCAGCAGCAGCGCGGCCGGAACGGAGGTGGCGACGGACGCCGCGGCGAGGATCGCGTACCGGTACCAGTCCACGCTGCGCAGCAGCCGCCCGACCAGGATCAGCGCCATGATCGCGCCCACCACGTTCACGAGCAGAACGCCCTGCACCGGCCCGATCATCAGCACCACGAACGGCCCGGCGACCAGCCCGAACCCCATCCCCGTCACCCGCTGCAACGCCCCGCCGACCAGAATCGCGAGAACCAGCAGACCGAGGAGCATGCCCTCACCCTATGGGGCCACGCGACCACCGGCGCCGGCGCCTCGATCTGGTCCAGCGCGCCGACGGCGAAGAACGCTCGAGCTGTCCTGCGGCTCTGGTCAGTTCTCGACGAGGTTCCTGTTCACGACAGGCTCTGGCTACCGTAGACCCACATCAGCCCCCGTCGATGCGGGGGCTGAAGCAAGGGCGCTCAGGATCTCTCCGTCTTGCGCAAGGCCACCGCACGTCCACGACTGCAGGGATGTCCACAGATGGTTTCGGTGTCACGCATCGCCCTCCTCGCAAAACGCCCTGACAATCATCCGTCTTCGGCTGAGCTCGGCTAGGGTCGCTCGGGAGAGGCAGACGTCGGAAACCAACTGTCACCTGGGGGAACCGTGGACCGGACCGGACTTGTCGACGATTCCGTGAGCGACGGACCGGAGCTGTTCGTCGATCGGGTCGACCTGATGGAGGAGCTCCGGGCGCTTGCGGCGGACACCGTCGCCGGCCGGGGCCGCGTGCTGATCGTTGACGGAGTCTCGGGCATGGGAAAGACCACTCTGGTCCGTGAGTTCCTGCGCCGGGAGCAGGAATGCCGCGTGATCCTCGTGACCTGCAGCTCGCTGATCGGCCCCGGGATCCCCGGCGGCGTGTTCCGTCGCATCGCGGAGAAGCTCCTTCCGCCCCAGCGGGAACCCTCGGCGTTCGGCAAGGTGCGAGGTCTGCTGACCCGCGCCGCCGACCAGGCTGCTCCCGACGTGATGTCGATGTTCATCCCCGCGGGTGGTGCCATGTACTCGGCGGGGAAAGCGATCGTCCAGGCCTCGATCGGTCCCGGTGTCACGCCCGCCGACAGTCTCCGCCCCTTCGCTCTCGGTCAGGCCCGGTACCTCGCCGAGGGCCTGGTCAAGGCCGCCCGCGACGGCAAGCCGGTCGTCCTCATCGTCGACGACATCCAGGAATGCGACCTCACCAGCCTTGAGGTGCTTGACGAGCTCATGCGGCACATCGTCGGCGAGCGGTTCGGCGTCGTCGTCACGCACGCCGTCGACGGCGGATCCACCGCGACCGCGTCGGCCGCGGTGGCGTCCGTCCTGCGGATGTGGGCCGACGGCAGGCCTCATGTCCGGCGCCGTGACCTGGCGGGCCTGCCCGCAGAGGCCGTCGACGAACTGGTCCGCCACAGCCGTGCGGACGCCCCGGCCGACCTTTCCCGGGCCCTCTACCAGCACACTCAGGGCGACCCTGCGTTCGTCACCATGTTTCTCGAGGCGTGGGAGCCGGTCCACGGCGCCGAGTTCCGGCTCCCCGAGGGTGGTACTCGCGCCCTCGCCGCGGAACGCCTCGCTCGGTTCGAGGGGCAGGGCCGCGAGCAGGACCTGGAGATCCTTGCCGCCGCGGCCATCCAGGGCCAGGTCTTCCTGTCCGCGCACGTCGCGCAGGCGGCAGGCGTCTCGCACGACGTCGTCCTCGCCCGCCTGGCCGCGATCTCACGCCAGGGCAACCTCATCGAACCGGCACCCGAGGCCGAGTTCCCCGCCTGGATGGACGGCGACGACGCCGAGGCCTCCGACGTGTACAGGTTCGAACACCGCGCTCTGTGGCAGCTCGTCGCCACCAAGCAGACCGATACCCAGCGCAAGCGGCGCCACGCCCAGATCGCACAGGCTCTCACCTGGGGCCCGGTCCGTGACCTTCCGCTCGCGCGCCGCGTCGAGATCGCGCGACACCTGCGCGCCGGGGGCAGGGAATGCCTGGTCGAGGCCGCCCAGGCGCACTACGACCTTGCGTACGACGCCGCGGTCGGCCGCCGGGTCGGCGAGAAGGTCGTCGGCGGCCTGTCGTTCGCGGAGGCGGAGGATCACGCCTCGACAGCGATCGACACAGCCCGATCCCTCACGAACCGCCAGGAGCCGCAGGACCTGAGGGACGCTCGCCTGATCAAGGCCATCGAGCTCCTGCTCTCCCTGACCGAGGTGCGCTGGCGCGGCATGCACCAGCCGGCGGGCGGTGCCGACGTCGACCGTCTCGCGGAGGAGGCAGAACAAGCGGCCGAGCGACTTGCCGATCCGGGCCTGCTGATCCGCACCACCCTGCAGCGCGGTAAGACCCTGCTCGCGACGCAGGGCGTCGCACCGTCCCTGGCCAAGCTCGGCAAGGCGGTCGACATGGCGGAGGCACACGGTGACGTCGTCGTCGAGTACATCGCCCGTGTCGAGCACGGACGGCAGCTGCCGAAGCAGAACCTGGCCGCGGGCCTTGCCGAACTCCGCCGTGCAGAGCGGCTGTACGAGACGATCACGCGGGAGGCCGGTCCCGGCGACCCGATCCTCGAGCATGCCCGCAACCTGGGTGAGATGCAGCTCGGCATCAACCTCTACGACAGCGGTGAACTCGGCGAGTCGCTGGAGCGTGTGAGGAGCTGCGTCGACCGGCTGCGTGGCGAGCGCTTCAGCGCGGAACTCCCGATCGCACTGAACTACCTCGCGCAGATCTACCTGGGTCTCGGTCTGCACGACGACGCCGAGCGGGCGTTACGCGAGGCGCTGCTTCTCGAGGAGGACCGGGGCGGGGACAGCGGCTGGCACGCGTGTAACCAGGCGTTGCTGGCGCGGCTCCTGATGGAGCGTGGGTCCGGTGACGGGGAGGATGCCTTGGCCCTGGCCGCGGAAGCGTGGGGTGAGACGCAACGGACATGGCTGGTCAACCTGGTGCCGATCGTGCGGAACCTGTACGCCGAGACGCTTCTGCTGGGATCCGACCGGATGACCCCGGCATCCGCGCGGCTGGAGCAGGCCGAGCGGCTGGCCGCCCAGACCTGTGAGGAAACCGGCAGGAGCGGCATGGTGCGCAGCCGGATCGCCGGCTTCTCCCTGCGCAGCCGGGTACAGACGCGGCTAGGGAACGTGGGGGCGGCGGTCGAGCACGCCCGGACCGCGGTCCGGATCCTCGACGAGGTGGGGGACATGCCGGCGCTGCGGTCGGAGGAGGTCTACTTTCATGCGGCCGTGGTGCTGAACGCTGCAGGGTTTGCCGACGACGCCGCCGACCTGCTCCAGCGTGCGCGCATCGAGGTGCGCCGTAAGGCTGCGACGCTCCCTGACGCGGCCCTGCGCGAGCGGTTCCGGACCGGCGTCCCGCTGAACGCTGCCATTGCGGGTGGCCTGGAGCCGGCCCCTGGAGTGGGACACTGAATCCGCCATGCTGAGGATCACCAAGGAATTCCACTTCTCGGCCAGCCACGTCATCGAGGGCCTGCCGACCTGGCATCCGTGTGCGCGTATGCATGGGCACAACTACGTCGTCGCGCTGGAGCTGTCGGCCCGCAAGGAGGATCTGAAGGGGCCGGGCTTCGTCCGTGACTACCGTGAGCTGGACGCGTTCAAGCGCTGGATCGACGACACCCTCGACCACCGTCACCTCAATGAGGCGATGAACGAGGCCATGGGGGGGGGGTCTGCTCCCACGGCCGAGAACTTGTGCACATGGATCTTCGACCTGTGGAAAACGCGTCTGCCCGAGTTGACGGCCGTCCGGGTCGACGAGACGCCCAAGACGTCCGCGGTCTACCGCCCGGGGGAACGCTGAATGCGGAAGACGCAGCCCGCCGCCTCAGTAGCAAGGGGGAATGCTGAGGCAGCGGGCTACCCTCTCACCGTAGCGCCAGAGCCACCGCCGACGTAAATCGCAGTCAGCATTGGTCATTCGCGGACCATTCCTCGGCGAGCAAGCCGTAGGACACGCCGTCCAGCCAGCCGAGGTCCCGGTGCAGGGAATCCTTGCGGGTGTACAGCTCGCGCCGCATGCCGACGCGTTCCATGAGCCGCCACGAGCGCTCGTTGTCGGCGAACGCCTGGGCGATGACGCGGCGCAGGCCCAGGTCCTCGAAGCAGATCCGGATCAGCTCGCGCACGGCCTCGGTCGCGATCCCCTGGCCGGACCGGGCCGGGTCCAGGCTCCAGCCGAGCTCGGCCATGGTGCCACGGGCCCGCTCGGCGACCTCGCGCTGTGCCCACGAGTCCTGCACGGTCAGCATGAGATCGCCGACGACGACGCCGTCCTGCTCGATCACCAGCGTGCGCGCGAGCCGGCCGGGGTCGCTCATGTAGGACTCCCAGTGGTCCACGTCGACGGGGTCCAGAGGGGTCCACCTCGTCGTCTCCGCGAGGTGCCGGTACCGCCACATCTCGCGGAGATCCCCGGCGGCACAGCGGCGAATCGTCAGGCGCTCGGTACGAAACGGCCAGTCAAGGGAGTCCAGCGGATCCCGGTCGGTCCTCATGCCCCCAGCCTCACGGACCCGGACCGAATTGTCACGACGCCGTGGCGCCGCACCGCCGCCGTGCCGTCCCCCGAGATGCCCACCGCCCGGGATCCCCGTCACTCGAAGTCGTAGCCGAGCAGACCGTCCGCCGTGGCGTAGACATACCGCCCGCTCCCGGCGTCGATGGCGCCCGCCTGGACCGCACCCCGGGTGAGCTGGTTCGTCGTCGGCTCGCCGTCGGCCGTGCAGGGGTAGGGGAACGGCGCGACCGTCGTCGTCGGGGATCCGCCCTCGAAGGGGACGGCGTAGCCGTACCGCAGGTCCTCGCCGCGGCCCTTGCAGAGGAAGGCGAAGCCCTCCGGGATCTCGTGCTGCGTGCCGTCCGCGAACGTGACCAGGCGCCATTCCTGCGCCGGGGTGCGGACCACGCGGCCGCCCGCGACGAGGACCTCGTGCTCGCCGGGCCCGAGGTCGTCGCCGCTCAGGAGCCGGTCGCCCTCGGCGAGGTCCACGTCCACGGTCCACTCCGCGACGCCCGTGCCCAGGTCGAAGCGCTCGATCGAGAGCTTCGTGACCGAGCGCGTCCAGCCGTCCGCCTTGCTGCGCTGCTCCGTGCCCAGCAGCCGGCACCACACCGGCTGCGCCGGCATCCACGGCTTGCCGGGCTCCAGCGTCTCGGCGGCCAGCGGCCGCGCGCCCAGCCCGCAGGCCGAGGACACGCCCTCCTGCGTCCACAGCACCTCGCCCGACTCGGCGTCGATCCCGGCCTCGACGTTCTTGCCGAGGTCGACGTCGAGCGTGCGCCCCTGGTCGTACGCCGCCCGATCGGCCGGCGTGCCCTGCGCGAGCCCGCCGTAGAAGAGCGCGTTCTCCTCGTCGTACCGCAGGCTGCTGCCGAACCGCGGCGAGAACCCCTCGCCGAACGCGTCGGCGACCGGGACCTCCCACAGCGGATCGGCGGTGTCCATCCGCCCGACGACGCCCGGGCCCTGCGCCTCCGGCCGCCAGTACAGCTCGCCCGGCGCGAGCTCGGACGCCCCCGGCGGGTACGACGCCGAGATCGGCCCGACCTCCCGGAGCTCCAGCCCCGACAGGTCCAGCCGCAGGTACTTCGAGGGCAGCTCGAGCCCGTTCTCGTCCCGCTCGTGCTCGATCGGCACGCACGCGTCGATCCCGTCCGGGCAGGTGCGCAGCGGCGCCGGGAGCTCCAGCGGCCTCGACTCCGCCACCTTCTCGCCGGAGACCGGATCCACCGCCACGAGCGGCAGCGTGAACCCGGAACCCTTGCCGAGATCCTGCCCGGCCCGCTGGAAGACGACGTACTGCTTCTCCTCGCGCGACGCCGTCACCAGCGGATGCACCTCGCCGGTCCCGAACCTGCCGGGGCTGTACGGGAAGCGCCACAGCTCGTCGCCGTACTTCGCGTCGATCCCGACGACGTCCATCTCGTCCTGCCGGGCCACGACGATCGCGACGACGACGCCGTCGACCGCCACCGGCTGCCCCACGGGCTTGCCCTCCAGGCGCCACACCGGCTCCACCGGCTCGCCCGTCAGGATCTCGGCGGGCGCCACCTGCTCCTCCTCGGGAGGCTCGCTGACGGTGACTTCCGGCACCAGGGACCAGGAACAACCGGCCATGAGCAGGGCGACGACCGGGACCAGCGCGAGTGCTCTCCTCATGCGGGTGAGGTTAGGGGAGCCGGCGTGCCGCTGTCACACCAGGTCCCCGGGACCGACGACAACGGACGACGACGGCGCGGGGTGAGCCGCACCGTCGTCGTCCGTGGAACTACCGGTCAGAGGTTGTCGTCAGTGGTCGTGCGACAGCGTGGTGGACGACGTCGTCGTCCCCACGGCCGCGCGGGCCGTGTCCGCCTCGAACGCCATCTCGGCGTACAGCTCGGTGTCGACCCCGTCGATCTTCGGGACCTTGACCGTGCGGGCGCCCGGCTTGCCGCCGAGGATCACCTTGCGGTGGCTCACGTTGTTGTCCGCGGTCACCTCGTGCAGGTTGCCGTTCGGGTTCACCGTGATGCGGATCTTGTAGGTGCCGTTGGGGACACCGGTGAGGTCGAACGCCTCGGTCTGGTACTGGGAGTACGTGTCGCCCCAGCCCACGGGCAGGGTCTCGCGCATCCAGGTGGCTTCCTTCCCGCCGCAGGCGCTGTCCAGGCCGATCGACTCGGGCCGCCACACGGCGCCCTCGGCGAGCATGTCGACCGCGTTGGTCGGCACCAGGCACCAGGACTGCTTGCCGCTGGAGGTGACGAGGTCACCGTTGGTCTTGACCAGGTCGTACTGGGCGAAGTCGAGGAAGTGCCAGTGGTTGTGGCCCGGCGCCGCGTGGAACTTCATGGTGCCGGTCTTCGCGCTGGCGACCTGCTCGCCCTCCTCGTAGAAGAACTGGTAGGCGTCCATGACGGCGCTGTTCGGCCGGCGGAAGCCCTCCACGACCAGCGGGGCCGGGCCGGCGTTCCACTCGTGCGCGTTGAAGGTCAGGCGGTCCTTGCCGCCCTGGCGCTCCGCGCCGACGGACCAGGCGGGCTCGGCGACGAGGTCAGGCAGCGTGTCGGCCTTCGGGGCCGCGACCTTCGGGGCGGCGCCGTTGGTGCCGGGTTCCCTGCTGGCCTTCGCGTCGGCCTCGGCCTCGAGCTCGTCCACCAGGAACAGGTTCGGGGTGCGCTCCGCGACGCCCGGGTCCTGGATGCCGCCCATGGCGGCGGTCTCCGGGGAGACGTCCTGCATCAGCTCGGCGACGTCGGCACCCACGGTGCTGAAGCCCTCCCGGGGCTCGCCGGCCATGCCTTCGCAGCCCCACTCGTAGGACGTGCACGCGTTGCGCACGGTGACCTTCTGCTTGAGCACCCGCTGGTCCTCGGGAATCCCGAGGAACTGGGCGACCGGCTTGGTGATCGCCGTCGTCATGGTGAGCTTGTGGCCGATCTTCACGCCGTTGAGGTCGACGAACGCGTCGAGGTTCGCGGCCCAGCCCTGGTCGATGCCGAACACCACCGACCGCGTGAACCAGTCACCGCCGCACCACGTGGGGTAGCTCGGCTCGCCCGGGCCGGTCGGCGCCACGCGCTGCGTGTCGTAACCGCCGGTGCAGAGCGTGCGCTTGTCGTCGAAGAGCACCTTGCCCTGCGAGTTGACGATCTTGACGCGCAGGCCGTCCTTGAGGCCGTTCATCCCGTCGACGAGCTCCTGCGGGACGGTGACCGTCTTGCCCCGCTGCTTGCCGTCGACGGTCGTCACGGTCATCACGGGCGTCGCGCCGTACGAGGTGCGCTGGGTGGCGAACTCGTAGCCGAGCTCGGGCGCCGCGAGATAGCGCGCCGAGTCGAGGAACGCGAAGTTCTCGCCGGGGTAGGCGTAGGCGTCGACGTTCTTGGGACCCATGATCTTCAGGTCGCTCTCCGGGGCTGCGGCGGGCGCCGCGGCATCCTCGGCCGCCGAGGCGCCGGTCAGCTGGGCCGCGGACAGCCCGAGCGCCATGACGCCGGCCAGGCCGACGGCTGTGAGCCGGCTCCTGGACGACATTCGCTTGTTCATGAACAACCTCCGGGGGGTTGGGTGATGACGCATTCGCCACTCACGACGAGACTGCGCCCCGAAAGGTTGTGGGCCTGGGGAAATACCTGTGAACTGCACAGCTTCTTCTCAACTGCGCGCGTCCCTTCACGCAGCTGCGCAGGTCATCCCGGTGCGTCCGCGCGTTCGACGTCGAAGGTGCCGTCGTCCTTGAAGATCACCCAGGCGCGGTCGCCCTGACGCAGCCCCAGGTCCGCGACGAACCGCTCGATCGGTGCGAGGCGCAGCCGGTCCCACGACGCCAGCACCCGCTGCGGCCCCAGCCGCGACGGCAGCTCGACCGTCCCGTCCTCCGCCACCGGCGGCAGGATCGTGTGCACGGCGTTCGGCACGGCGAGCCCGCGCTGCCGCTTCGCCGGATTCCAGACGACGACCTGGTACGCCCAGCCGTCGGCGCGCCGCACCATCCGGCGCGAGGCGCCGAGCGACATGCCCTGCGGCTGCCGGGCGCCGCGGTACGTCCCGCCGGTGAACCGGACGACGCCGTCGGCCAGCTCGAACGGCGGGCGCTTCGCGTAGTGCCGCACGGTCGCGGGCGCGACGTCGTACTCGGCCTGGATGCGGGCCGCGAGGCGGGCGAGCGGCAGCTCGCCGTCGCCGGACTCGAGGAGGATGCGGCGCATCACGTCGCGCGTGCCGGTGTAGAGGCGCTCCGGCTTCCAGGCCGCCAGCGCCCAGCGCCGCCGGTCGACGCGGACGAACAGGTCCGAGTTCGTCAGGGTGCTGTTCACGGCGCTCGTGCGCAGCGGGGTGCCGGTCTCGGTGAGCAACCGGTAGATCTCGCCCGGTTCGAGGGGTTCCGCCGCTCGGGCGAGGACCGCGGCGACGAGTTCGTGGCGGGTGACGGGCCGGGGCGGCGCCGGCGGCGGGACGGTGTTCCGGACGACGTCGTCCTCGACGACGAAGGCGCCGGTGAGGTCCGCGACCAGGGTCCAGGCGGGCCGGCCGTCGAAGGCGGGCACGAGGTCGGTGAGGCCGGGGATCGCGGCGAGGAGGTCGCCGAGGGGGAGCGTGGCGCCCGGCTCGGGGATGACGGCGTCGAGGGCCTGCCGCAGCACGGGGCTGACGACCGCGTCGCGCACGAGGCGGGCGGTGCGGGCGTCGCTCGTGGCGACCCGGGTGTCGGGGTAGCCGTAGCGGGCGGCGATCTCGCCGAACGTGGGCGTCTCGGCGGGCAGGCGGCGCGCGAGGAAGACGTCGCGCGAGTACTCGTCGAGCGCCCGGATCACGGAGTCGAGCCGTGCGGCCAGCGGCTTCTCGAGGTGCCCGACGGCGGCGCGGGCGCGGGGCACGTCCGCGTCGTCGGGCGAGGCGGCCGACGACGACGACGGTACGGCGGACGACGGCGCGGCGGACGACGGCGCGGCGGAGGTCAGCGGCAGCGTCCGTGACGTGCGGATGAACGCGCCGATGGTCTTGCGCGCGATGCTCGGCCCCATGCGCGGGATGAAGGCGAGCTCGCCGACGGTGCGGTCGGCCAGGTCGCCGAAGCGCTCGATGCCGTGCGGGGCCAGGAGGGCGACGCGCTTGGGCGGGACGTGGCAGTCGAGGAGCGGGGTCGCCCGGTCGATCCGCGGGAACAGGGTGCCGACGGGCACGGCGCGCAGGTCGTCGACGACGACGTCGACCAGCTCCGAGATCGGCGGGACGTCGAGCTGCGGCAGCTGGGCGGGGATCGGCTCGTCCCAGCGCGTGGGACCGTCCGGGTCGCCCGCGGGGCCCAGGAGGCGGAGCCAGGGAAAGTGGGCGCACCACGTGGGTGCCGAGACGGACGTGTGCGCGGCGGACATCCCGAAAAACCTAGTGTGACCTGGGCTGATCCGGCAATCCCCTTGGAGGGATGCGACAACTTCGAGGCCCCAGCCTGTGGGGTCCGGTCAGGGGGCTTCCGGCACGCCCGTCACGAGGCGAGGATCCGGGAGATCTGGTACTCCCACATCAGGGTCTCCGGCTCGTCGTCGGCCGGGACGCCGTTGTGGACGGCGCTGATCAGCTCGTCGAGCGGCGTCGGGACCTCGTCCTGGACGGTCTGCTCCAGCGCGCGCCGCACCTCCAGCGGGGGGAGGTCGAGCTCGGCGGCCCGCACCAGCGAGTCCTCCGAGAACACCCACACGGGCGTCTCCTCACCGGGGCGGCGTTCGGCGGCCAGGTCGAGCACCCTGACGAGTTCGGCGGGCAGCTCCGCGATCGCGGTCGCCGTGAGGTCGTCGCCCAGGAGCAGCGGCGCGGAGTCCCCGCCGAGCATGCTGGAGACCGCCACCCCCGCCAGTCCCCGGTCCCGGACCATGGCGCGGCCGTAGGTCGTCAGCGCGCCGTCGCGCATCATGCCGACGGCGGTCGCGATCTCGAGGTACCGCGCGGCCGCCGTCGGGCCGTGCCCGACGTCGCCCGGCCGGCGCGGCCCTTCCGGATGGTGCGCGCCGTCGCCGTCGGCGTCCTCCCAGTACGCGTCGAACGGGTGGGCCCACTCCAGGTAGCGCTGCAGCGCGCCCGCCGACCGGATCCGCAGGCCGTCCGGGACGTCGTCGACGATCGCGTTCAGCGGGAGCTCCGGCACGTCGAACCCGCGGAACCACTGGCTCCCGAGATGCTTCGCGAACGACGCCCGCGACACCCGCAGCCACAGCCCGGCCGGGTTGGCCTTGAGCAGGCACCCGATCGGCGTCTCCTCCGAGACGATCTCGCCGTACAGCTGGAGCACGCCGGTGACGAGCTCGCCCATCCTCGGGTCGACGCCGGCCTCGCGGCACAGCTCGTCCTGTTCCCGTAGGTCCGGCGAGGTGTCGCGGGTCGGGAAGGGCCGCAGGTCGAGCCGCCGGCAGACGGACAGGGCCGCGTCGGTCACGGCGGCCAGGGCGAGCGCGGCGGCGTCGTCGTCCACGGGAGAACCGGCGGGCTCCGTGAACTCCGGCGGTTCGACGTCGAACCGGCTCGTGTCGACCCGGGCGAACATCGCGATGTCGAGCCCGGGGTTGACCGCGAGCAGCGCGTCGTCGGGATCGGACCGGGCCTGCGCGACGTCCAGCGGCCACGCGTACGCGTACCCGATGAGGTCGTTCAGCGACTCGACCACCTTGTCCTCGACCTGCTCGGCCGGCGCGTCGGTCAGCTCGGCGAGATGCTCGACGACGGCGGCGCGGGTGGCGTACGGGTTCAGCCGGAGCAGCGCGGCGAGCACCTGGACGTGCGGCGTCGAGAGCCGCCGGATGCCGAACTCCACGGTCGCGGGCTGGAGCGCGTCCAGCACGAGGTCCCCGTACGACTGGTGCATCTTGAGGTGCATCAGCGGGTTGTTCACGAGGAACTCCTCGAGTCCCTCGCGCCCGCGCGAGCGGAGGTAGCGTTCGAGCCCGGCCGCGACGAAGGAGTCGGTGGTCACGCCAGGGATCATCTCGCGCCCCGGGGGATCCGTGTCAACCACGCCCCCCGGGCGGGATCGCCGGTCAGGTCCAGGATCCGGCGAGCATCGCCGCCCTGATCAGCGGGACGCCCGGGCGGTACGTCAGGTGGAGGTGGCTGGGGGCGTCGAGGACCGCCAGGTCCGCCCGGGAACCGGGGCTGAGCCGGCCGACGTCGTCCCGGCGCAGCGCCGCCGCGCCACCGGCCGTGGCCGCCCACAGCGCCTCCGCCGGGGACATCCCCAGCTCGCGCACCGCGAGGGCCTGCGCGAACGGCATCGACGACGAGAACCCCGACCCCGGGTTGCAGTCGGTCGCGAGCGCCACGGTCACGCCGGCGGCCAGGAACCGCCGCGCGTCGGGGTACGGCTGCCGGGTCGAGAACTCGATCGTGGGCAGCAGGGTCGCCACGACGCCGGAGTCGGCGAGGTTGCGGACGTCGTCGTCGGACGCGAACGTGCAGTGATCGGCCGACGCCGCCCCCGTCTCGCAGGCGACCTCGATCCCGGGGCCGGGCCCGAGCTGGTTGGCGTGGATCCGCGGCGCGAGCCCGGCGGCGGTCCCGGCGCGCAGGACCGCCCGCGCGGCGTCGGCGCCGAACGCCCCGCGCTCGCAGAACACGTCGATCCACCGTGCGTGCGGGGCGCAGGCGGCGAGCATGGCGCCCGTCACGAGGTCGAGGTATCCGGCGGGGTCATGGCCCTGCGGCACGACGTGCGCGCCCAGGTAGGTCGTCTCGGGCGTGAACTCCCGGGCGATCCGCAGCGAGCGTTCCTCGTGCGCGGTGTCGAGCCCGTAGCCCGACTTGATCTCCACGGTCGTGGTGCCCTGGCGGCGCATCTCGGCGACGAGGCGGCGGGCGTTGGCGCGCAGGTCGTCGTCCGACGCCGCCCGGGTGGCCGACACCGTGGTGCGGATCCCCCCGGCCGAGTAGGGGCGCCCGGTCATCCGGGCCGCGAACTCGGCGGCGCGGTCGCCGGCGAAGACCAGGTGCGAGTGCGAGTCCACGAACCCCGGGATCACGGCCCGCCCGCCCAGGTCCTGGGCCTCGTCGGCGGCGGGCGCCGCGGCGGCCGGCCCGGTCCAGGCCACCCGCCCGTGCTCGACGACGACGGCGGCGTCCCGCAGGATCCCCAGCCCGCCCGGGCCCACCGCGCCCCGGGCCGGGTCGTTGGTCACCAGTTCCCCGATACCCCGCAGAAGAAGGCTCACGGCCCCAGTCTGACCGGGCCGGTCGGGTGCGCGCGATCCGCGGCGGCCGGCGGGCCGGTGCCGTGGCGGATCGCGCGCACGATCCCCGGTACGCGCCGCAGGGGCGGGTTACCCCGGGGTGAGGCGGAACACCGGGTAGTCGCCCGCGATCGCCTGGAGCTCGGCGTCGGACGAGCTCTTGTCGATGTCCTTCGGGAAGAACTGGCTCACCTCGAAACCCCACTCCGCGAGGGTCTTGCGGAGCACCGGCACCGTCTGCGGCGTGCCGGTGATCTCCTCGGCGGCGTACTCGTCGCGCTGCCTGCCCAGCACGAGGGCGCAGGCGCCCTCGGCCGCGCGCAGGTTGCGGACCCACTGGGTGACGCCGCGCTGCGCGACGACGTAGCGGACGCCGTCGAGCTCCACGAGGTTGACGACGGTCTGCCGCGGTTCGCCGGACTTGCGTCCGGCCACCTCGATCATCAGGCTGCCCCGGACGCTGATCCCCCGCCGGGAGAGCGCGACCGCGAACGGGTTGATGACCTTACGGGTGAGGAAACCGGCCGGATGGTGCAGCGTCCCGCCGGGGCGGTTCGCGGCTGGGGTGGCATCTGAGGAGGTCATGGCACCCGAGTCAACCAGCCCGGAGTTTCGCGGGGAAGAACAACGACGGAACTTCCGCGCGGTTGCACCAGCGAGAGCCTCCTGAGGCCCCGGTGTCAAGGTGTAGCATTCCGGCCGTCCGGCCAAAGGAGGCTCGTCGATGATCTCGCCTGACAATTTCGCAGTGATCGCCGTCGTGGTGATCGCGATCGTGCTGATCGGAGTGGCGATCGGCGTCACGGCCCTGGTCTCCGCCGTTTCGAGGAAGATCCGGAAGGACTGAACCGCGGGCCGTCCGTCGTCGCCGGATATCCCGGCGACGACGGAACCGCCGCTCAGTACGCTCGACGGCATGACGACCCTCGCCTGCGCGCTCCTGCCGTCCTTCTCACCGCAGCAGTACCTGACGCTCGCCCGGGCGGCCGACGACGCCGGCCTGGCGGAGATCGTCCTCTGGGAGGACTGCTTCAAGGAGTCCGCGCTCGCCGCGGCGGGCGCGATCCTCGGCCGCACGCAGCGGCTGCGGGTGCAGCTCGGCGTGCTGCCGGTGCCGCTGCGCAACGTGGCGCTGACGGCGATGGAGATCGCGACGCTGGAGGGAATGTTCCCCGGGCGGCTCGTCCCGGGCGTGGGACACGGCGTGCAGAGCTGGATGGCGCAGGTCGGGGCGAAGCCGGCGTCGCCGCTGACGCTGCTGCGCGAGTACCTCACCGCGCTGCGCGCGCTGCTCGCGGGCGAACGGCTGACGGTGTCGGGTCGCTACGTGTCGCTGGACGACGTCGCGCTCGACTGGCCGCCGGTGACGCCGCCGCCCGTGATCAGCGCCGCGGCCGGGCCGAAGACGCTGCGCCTGGTCGGGGAGCTGGCCGACGGCGTCGCCCTGGACGGCGGCAACGGGTACACCCGGCTGAAGGCGGCCCTGGAGACCGTCCGGGCGGCGTACGACGACGCCGGGCGCACCGACGCCTTCCTGACCTCGGTCACCGTGCCGACGGCGATCGGCCCCGGCGCCGAGGAGCGCGTGCGTGCGTGGCTCCCGACCTGGCCGCTCCCGGCGGACGAACCCGCCGACTACGCCGTCTGGGGCGACACCCCCGAGCAGATCGCCGAGGGCCTGCGGCGGTTCGCCGGCCTGGGTGCCGACACCCTGGTGGTGCAGCCCCTGGACGACGAGCCGGACCCGGAGCGCCTGATCCGGGTCCTCGGCACCGAGGTGGCCCCGCTGCTGCGCTGACCGGCCCGCGGTCGAGGGCTCCGATCCGCCGCGGCACCGGGGCCGCGGCGGGTCAGGGGCCGCTCGCCGGGTGCTACCCCGCGTTCAGCTGGTCCCGGAGCCAGGCGGGGATGTGGTCCGGGTCGCGGGGGTACCGGTGGAGCTCCTTGGAGTAGAGCGCCGGGGCGGGCGCGTCGGTCCAGGCCGGCCGGTCGTCGTAGTTGAAGCGGGCGTCGGCCTGGTCCTTGCCGCTCGTGCGGGACACCGTGAGCTCCATCGAGAGCCACGTCCCGGCGCCGGGCCAGTACATGACGTCGCGGAGCTCCTTGACCAGCCGCCCGACGGAGCGGTTCGGCAGCGCGGAGCGATCCTCGGTCGTGCCGCGGCCGGACGGGCGCAGCACGACCATCTGGGTCTCGCCGTAGGGCGCGAGCCTGCGGACGTGCAGCGTCGCCGACTCCCAGTCGCCGCCCAGCGACGCGCTCCGCGCGACCATCCGCCCGATCTCGTCGACGAGTTCTCCCTGCCGGATCATCGGCGGTACCTCAGTCATTGTCGAACTCCTTCCGCTCGGACTCGCCGTCGATGCTGTATTCGACGGCGATCGTGCTCGGTACGGGCCCGTCGTCGCCGTACCCGGGGTAGACGTGCAGCTCGACGTCGGACGGCGGGTCGCCCTCCAGCGCCTCCCGCAGGCGCATCTCCGTGGCGTAGAAGGTGTCGCCGGAGCCGCGGTTGATCTCCTCGAGCATCGGCACGAGGTTGATGTCCTCCGGCCCGCCGCCGAACTGGTTGCCGATCAGGTGGCCGCCGTCGTACCCGTCGCCGCCCTGGTCGCCGATGCGCTGCTGGATGCTCGAGGACCGGTCGGCCTCGCCGAACCCCAGGTCCGTGGCGTGGGCCTCGACCGTGCGCCCCTGGCCGTCGGTGCGGAACACGTGATCGTCGCCGACGACGTAGGTCGCGTCCGGCTGCGGCTCGATGAGGTCGTGGTTCAGGTCGCCGGTGCGGCCGTAGCCGGTCTCGACGTGCACCACGCGGCCGGAGCCGTCGGTGTAGAACGTGCCGCGATCGGTCACCTCGTAGGCGGTGTTCGGTTCGAGGCCGGTGCTCGCCCCGAACGCCGTCCGCTCGGGCGGCTCGTCGACCCGGACGGTCCGCTCGACGTCGGGCGGCGGATACTGCTCGGCGGCGGTGCCGGTGCCGGCCATGTCGGCGGTGTCGGCGGCCGCGCCGGCCCCGGCCCCCGGGTCCTGCCGGCCGGCGACGAACGCGACGGGGCGGAACCGGAGTTCCGCGGCTCCCTCGGCGGCGGGCGAGGTCTCGCGCGGGAAGCCGCCCGAGCCGCCGGTCCCGCTCAGGTCCTCCGACGTGGCCTGTTGCGCGTCGGCGTTCGCCCGGACCCTGGCGGCGACCTCGCCCAGCACGGCCGCGGTCGCGCGGAGGCGGGCGGCGTGCCCGCCCTCCCAGGCGGTGCGGAATCCCTCGGCGTCCGGTCCGTTCCAGGCGAACGGGTCCGGCATCGCCGCCTCGACGGTCGTCACCGTGCCGTCGAGCAGCTCACTTCCTCGGTCGATCTGGTCGGCAAGCGTGCGCAGCGCCGTGACGTCGGCGCCGTACATCCCTCCGCTCACAGCTGTCCCCCGGACGAGTTGTGGGTGCCACCGGTCGGCGGCATCGGCCGGAACGGCGGCCCGTTCCCGAGGAGGACTCAACCAGCCCGCACCACGCGCCCGACATGGGCAGACCTCCCCATCGGCGGCGTCGGCCGGGAGGAAGGAAACGCGACCTGTCGCGCCCCCTTGGCGCGACAGATCGCGGGATCATCGGCAGGAACGACGACAGCCGAGGGTGCGGCATCCGTGGATGCCGCACCCTCGGCTGTTCCGGCCGGGGAGTCGTCCTCGACCCGGCCGGGGAGGACCTCTGAACCGCGTACCGATCGGTGAGGATCAGTACTGGTTCGAGGTGTCCTCCTGCATCGAGGCGTTGTTGTCGGCCGTCGTGGCGTACTCGTCGAGCGCGGAGGCGATCTCGTTCAGCTTGACGGTGTGGGTGCCGTCCCACTCCTCCTGGAACTGCACGGCGTCCGGGCCGTTCCACTCGGTCTGGCCCATCTGCGACGTGACCGTCTGGACCGTCGTGCGGACCTGCTCGGCCTGCTCACGCAGGACGTTCGCCAGCTGCCGGACTGCCTCGACATCGAGACCGAAGACGTTGCCACCTTCTGCGACCATGTTCAACTCCTTATCTCACGGCCCCACATGCGTCTCATGCAGCACCTCATTGGTTCGACATCCCGTACTCAACCAGAATCTCCGGCGAACGCGGAATGGGCAGAGCTACCCATGAGGTAGTACCCATGCCGGCGACCGCACGGGCGTCGTCACGGGCCCGGCGTCGTCGGCCCCCACCTCCTGCTCGCCCGGCGTCGAGGGCCGTAACCTCGGTTCATGGATGGAGCACGAACGGTCCGCGCGACCCGCGGCACCGCACTCACCGCCCGCAGCTGGCAGACCGAGGCCCCGCTGCGGATGCTCATGAACAACCTCGACCCCGACGTCGCCGAGCGACCCGACGACCTCGTGGTCTACGGCGGCACGGGCCGCGCCGCCCGGAGCTGGCCCGCCTACGACGCCATCGTGGCCACCCTCACCGACCTGCGCGAGGACGAGACCCTGCTGGTCCAGTCCGGCAAGCCCGTCGGCGTGCTGACCACGCACGAATGGGCGCCGCGCGTGCTCATCGCCAACTCGAACCTGGTGGGGGACTGGGCGACGTGGCCCGAGTTCCGGCGGCTCGAGAAGCTCGGCCTGACCATGTACGGGCAGATGACGGCCGGGTCCTGGATCTACATCGGCACCCAGGGGATCGTGCAGGGCACGTACGAGACGTTCGCCGCCGTCGCGGAGAAGCGGTTCGGCGGGAGTCTCGCCGGCACCCTCACCCTCACCGCCGGCTGCGGCGGGATGGGCGGCGCGCAGCCGCTCGCGATCACGCTCAACGGGGGCGTCTGCCTCATCGTCGACGTCGACCCCGCGCGGCTCGCGCGCCGGGCGGAGCTCCGGTACCTCGACGAGGTCGCGGATTCCGTGGACGACGGCGTCGCGCGGGCGCTCGCGGCGAAGCGGGAGGGGCGCGCGTACTCCGTGGGGGTGGTGGGGAACGCCGCGGAGGTGTTCCCGGACCTGCTGGCGCGGGGCGTGGAGTTCGACGTCGTGACGGACCAGACGTCGGCGCACGATCCGCTGTCCTACCTGCCGGCGGGCACGGCGCTCGAGGACTGGGCCGGCGCCGCCGAGCGCGACCCGGCCGGGTTCACCGAGCGGGCCCGGGAGTCCATGGCGCGGCACGTCGAGGCGATGGTCGGCTTCCAGGACGGCGGCGCCGAGGTGTTCGACTACGGCAACTCCATCCGTGACGAGGCGCGCCAGGGCGGGTACGCGCGGGCCTTCGACTTCCCGGGTTTCGTGCCCGCCTACATCCGGCCGCTGTTCTGCGAGGGCAAGGGCCCGTTCCGCTGGGCGGCGCTGTCGGGCGACCCGGCCGACATCGCCGCGACCGACCGCGCGATCCTCGACCTCTTCCCGGACCACGACCGCCTGCACCGCTGGATCCGCGGCGCCCAGGAGCGGATCGCGTTCCAGGGTCTTCCGGCCCGGATCTGCTGGCTCGGCTACGGCGAGCGGGACCGTGCCGGGCTCGCGTTCAACGACCTGGTGGCCTCGGGCGAGGTCAGCGCGCCGATCGTGATCGGCCGCGACCACCTGGACGCGGGCTCGGTCGCCTCCCCGTACCGGGAGACCGAGTCCATGGCCGACGGCTCGGACGCGATCGCGGACTGGCCCCTGCTGAACGCCCTGACGGCCGCGAGCTCGGGCGCCACCTGGGTCTCGATCCACCACGGCGGCGGCGTCGGCATGGGCCGCTCGATCCACGCGGGCCAGGTCTCGGTCGCGGACGGCACGCCGCTCGCGGCCCGGAAACTGGCCAGGGTCCTGTCCAACGACCCGGCCCTGGGCGTCCTGCGCCACGCGGACGCGGGCTACGACCGCGCCTCGGAGGTCGCCGCGACCCGGGGCGTGACCATCCCGGCGCCATGAGCACCTGGTTCTGCGAGTTCGCGTGGGCGGGCGGCGAGGTCGCGTCCGACGTCGTGATCAGGGCCGACGGCGGCCGGGTGACCCAGGTCGAGCCCGGCGTCGCCGGCCCGCCCGCCGGCGCGACCCGGCTGCGCGGGCTCACCCTGCCCGCGTTCGCCAACGGGCACTCGCACGCGTTCCATCGCGCCCTGCGCGGCAGGACGCATCTCGTGCCCGACGCCGCCGCCGCGCGCGGCTCCGGCTCCTTCTGGACCTGGCGGGAGCAGATGTACCGGGTCGCCGAGCGCCTCGACCCGGACACGTACCACCAGCTCGCCCGGGCGGTGTTCGTGGAGATGGTGCTGGCGGGCTACGGCGTCGTCGGCGAGTTCCACTACCTGCACCACGCGTCCGGCGGCCGCCCGTACGCGGATCCGAACGCGATGGGCGCGGCCCTGATCGCCGCGGCGGACGACGCCGGGATCCGGCTCACGCTGCTGGACACGTGCTATCTGGCGGCCGGGGTTCGCGGTGAACCGCCGAGCGGCGTGCAGCGGCGGTTCTCCGACGGCGACGCGGCGGGCTGGGCGGGCAGAGCCGGCGCCCTGAGGGGATCCGAGCTGGTCAGGATCGGCGCGGCCGTGCACTCGGTGCGGGCCGTACCGCCCGCCGGCATCCGGGCCGTCGCAGAGTGGTCGCGGCGGAACGAGGCCCCGCTGCACGTCCACCTCTCCGAGCAGCCGCGCGAGAACCAGGACTGCCTCGACGCCCACGGGCGCTCGCCGGCGGCGCTGCTCGACGAGTCCGGGGCGCTCGGACCGCTGACGACGGCGGTCCACGCGACGCATCTGTCCGACGACGACGTCGACCGCCTCGCGCGGTCCGGCGCCCGCGTCTGCGTCACGCGGACGACCGAGCGCGATCTGGCGGACGGTGCGCCCCGCCTCGGCGACCTCGTCGCGGCGGAATCCGCGCGACCCGATCCCGCGGACGACGGCCCGGCGGATCCGGCGGACGGCGGCCGGGCGGATCCGGCGGCGGCGCCGGGCCGGCCAGGGATCCGGCTCACGATCGGGTCGGACAGCAACGCCGTCGTCGACCCGTTCGAGGAGACCCGGGCCCTGGAGCTCGACGAGCGCGTGCGGACCCTGCGCCGCGGGCACCTGGCGTCGTCGGCCCTCCTGGAGACGGCGACCCGCGAGGGGTACGCCTCCCTGGGCTGGCCGCGGCACGACGGCGCCGCGCCGCCGGCGTCCGCGCCGCCGTCCCGGGGGAGGGCCGGCGGGATCCGGGTGGGTGACCTGGTGGACCTGACCGTCGTGTCCCTCGGGTCGGTCCGCCTGGCTGGGTGGACCCCCGGGGCCCTGCTCGACCAGGTGGTGTTCGCGGCGACGGCGTCGGACGTCACCGACGTGATCGTCGCGGGCCGCCGCATCGTCCGCGACGGCGCCCACCGGTCGATCGAGGAGCCCGCGGCGGCGCTGCACACGGCGATCCGGGCGCTCCTGGCCGACTGACCCGGCCGGTTGACCCGGCCGATCGACCCGGCCGTGCCGATCCCGCTCGCGGCCTGATCGGGCACGGCCGGCGGCACCCGGCGGGGCCGATCGCCTCACCTGGTGAGACGCCGCCGAAACCCGAAAGCCCGGTTCACGGGCCAGTTCACGCGCGCGACACCCGGCGGCCATCCCACGGAGACCCCCGGTCAACCCTCCGGCGGGAGCCTGCCCCTCGTGCACACCCAGAAACCCTCCCGCCGCACCAGCGCGTTCATCGCGACCGGTGCCGCGCTCGCACTCAGCCTGACGGCGCTCGTGCCCGTCGTGGCCAACGAACTCGGCCAGCACCGCAAGCCCGGCGCCGGACAGTCCACCCCGTACACGCAGCCGAAGCCCGGCGCCGCGTTCCACCGCCTCGCGACCTACCCCGTCTTCGGGAACGTCCCCGCGGGCGTCGACCCGGCGGACGAGACCGTCGCCGAGATCTCCACCGTCAGCGAAGACGGCAACACGGTGATCTACACGGACGCCGCCGGCAAGCGCATCGGCTTCGTCGACATCACGGACCCCGCGAACCCGCGGGGCGCGGGCTCGCTGAGCCTCGCCGAGCTGGGCAACGCCGAGGACGAGCCGACGTCGGTCGTCGTCGTGGGCGGTTACGTGCTCGTCGTCGTGAACACCTCGGAGAGCTACGCCGACCCGAGCGGCCGGCTCGACGTCGTCGACCTCGCGACGCGCACGCGCGTGCGGTCGATCGACCTCGGCGGCCAGCCCGACTCGATCAGCCTCTCGAAGGACCGCTCGCGCGCCGTCATCGCGATGGAGAACGAGCGCGACGAGGAGTTCACGCCGGAGGGAGGGGACGAGGGCGACCTGCCCCAGGCCCCCGGCGGCTTCGTGCAGCTCCTCGACCTGCCCGGCGCCGACCCGGCCGCCTGGAGCACCCGCAAGGTCGCGTTCGCGGCCGAGGACGGTACCCCGCTGCCGGTCGTCGCGGACGCCGGTATCGACACGCCGCAGGACGTCGAGCCGGAGTACGTCTCGGTCAACCCGTCGGGCACGACTGCGGTCGTGACCCTCCAGGAGAACAACGGCATCGCGCTGATCGACCTCGCCTCGGGCGAGATCACCGACGTCTTCTCCGCCGGCGAGGTCGCGCTGACCGGCGTCGACACGGTCGAGGACGGCGACATCACCCTCACCGGCTCGCTCGAGGCCGCCCCGCGCGAGCCCGACTCCGTCGCCTGGATCGACGACACCCGGTTCGCCACCGCCAACGAGGGCGACTGGAAGGGCGGCACGCGCGGCTGGACGATCTTCGACACCGACGGCGACGTCGTGTGGGACGCGGGGAACACGCTCGAGCACCTCGCCGCGCGCGTGGGCCTGCACAACGAGGGCCGCGTGGAGAAGAAGGGCGTCGAGATCGAGGGCCTCTCGGTCGGGGAGCTCGGCGGCGTGCGGTACGCGTTCGTCGGCTCGGAGCGCTCCAACTTCGTCGCGGTCTACGATCTGAGCGACCCGGCCTCGCCCAGGTTCACGCAGGTCCTGGCCACGACCAACGGCCCCGAGGGCATCCTGCCCGTGCCGCAGCGCGACCTGCTCGTCGTGTCCTCCGAGGAGGACGCCGCCAAGGACGGCGTGCGCGCCACGGTCAGCGTGTTCGGCCGCGGCGACGCGTTCGCACGCTCCGCGGGCACGCCGCGGTTCCCGTCGGTGGTTTCCGCCGACGACGGCGCCGGGGCGCCGATCGGCTGGACGGCGCTCGGCGCGCTGTCGGCCGACCCGCGGGACGAGCGCCGGCTCTGGACCGCGTCCGACGCCGCGAGGACGCCGACCTCGCTGTACTCGCTGCGCCTGGCGGGCAAGGGCCGGCCGGCGGTGATCGACCGCGAGATCGCGGTGACCGAGGGCGGGGCCCCGGCCTCGTTCGACGTCGAGGGCCTGTGGGCGCGGCCGGGTCGCACCGGTGGGTTCTGGCTGGGCTCCGAGGGTGCGACCGGTGCGGGCAACGCGCTGGTGCGGGTCTCGGCGGACGGCGTCGTGCAGGAGCGCGTGGCGCTGCCGGCCGACGTGGCCGCGGGGCTCGGCAAGTGGGGTATCGAGGGCGTCGCCGGCGTCGTCGACCGCAAGGGCGAGCACCTGTTCGTCGCGCTGCAGCGCGGGCTGACCACGGACGCGGGCGGGCTCGGCGGGTCCGCGCGGATCGGGCGCTACGACGTCGCCACCGGCGCGTGGACCTGGTTCGCGTACCCGCTGTCCGCGCCGACGGCGTCGGGCGACTGGATCGGGCTGTCCGAGGTGACGGTCGTCGACCGCGACACCCTCGCGGTGATCGAGCGCGACAAGCTCAACGGGCCGGCCGCGGCGCTGAAGGGCGTGTACACGGTGAACCTGCCGAAGCGCGACCCGGCCGCGGGCACGGTGGCGCCGCTGCGGAAGCAGCTCGCGATCGACGTCCTGCCGAGGCTCCGGGCCACGAACGGCTGGACGCAGGAGAAGCTGGAAGGCTTCACGATCGGCACCGACGGCCGCGCCTACGCGGTCACGGACAACGACGGCGTCGACGACGCCACGGGCGAGACGGTCTTCCTCGACCTGGGCCCGGCGGACCGGTACTTCCGCTGACCATCACCTGATCCGATCGTTCCGCGGCGGTAGACAACTGCGGCCCGCACGCACGGCGCGTGCGGGCCGCAGTGTTGCTCGGTGTCCAGAGCGAGAGGGTGAAATCACTGGCCAGCCCTCATTTTTGTTTAGAGGCACGGCCACCGCCCGGATAGATTCGCGCTGGTTCTTTCTTGCGCACGAGCATGCGCCATTTTCGACTGGAGCTTTCGATGCCGACCACGGTTTCACTACAACGTCTGGCTGCCGTTCGGCCGGGCGCGGTGCTGTTCGCCTCCGGTCTTGCACTCGGACTGGGTGTAGCGCCTGCCGGTGCCGCGCCGTCCGAGGTCGACTCGTCAGCCGTTTCTCTGGCGACCGCGAGCGAACCCAGTCCGGTCATCGTGCTGCAGTCCGGCCCGACGACTTGGCACGAGGGTGCGAAAACAAGCCTTTGCCTGAAAATCGTGCCGACGGAACCCGACGCGACGTTCTGGTGGCCGGAGGGCAGCAATCCGGCTGTCGTGCAGGTGACAGGTGAGGATGGTTCCACCTGGACGCATTACATGATCGGGCCTCCCTACGGTATTCCCCAGGTGTGCCTGGATCCCTTGGAAACCGAACTCGAGCCAGGCCACTACAAGGTGCATCTCGACTACGAGGGCCAGAGTGAGGTGGATTCCGTCTCGTGGGACGGGCAGTTCGATGTCCTTCCTCCGGCCGTCACGCATGTCGACAGTGATCTGACGTCGTCGTGGAACTACGGTGCGATGCCTCGCGAGACCATGGTCGAGGTGACTCACGAAGGGGTCGAGACCACATGGGCCGGTGATCTTCACCTTGAGTTCTCGGACGGGAGTCAGTTCGGGCACGGCTCGAGCTTAAGCGACTCAAATCGCAATGTGATCGAGCTCTGGCCGGTGGATGAACCTGTCCCCGGCATTTACCAGATCTCGGTCGTGTTCGGCGGAGGCTACGGATTCCTGCCGTCTCGGCAGGTGAAGACAGTCACCGTCGATTCTGGTGTCTTTGCCACGAAGCCCGTTCCGGCGATCACGGGGACCGCGAAGGTGGGTTCGACGCTCACGGCGTCGCCGGGTGCCTGGTCGCCCGCTGCCACGGGCTTCACGTACGTGTGGAGGGCGGACGGCGTCGTCATCGACGGTGCCACGTCGAGGACGCTGACGGTCCCGGCGTCGGCGGCGGGCAAGAAGATCAAGGTGACGGTCAAGGGCTCCCGCCAGTACTACGCGACAGCTTCCGCCACCAGCGCCGCGACCAGCGATGTCGCGCGTGGGACGTTCTCGGCCCCGCGTCCGACGATTTCCGGGACGAAGCGGGTAGGAGCCACGTTGACGGTGGACCGGGGGACGTGGACGCCGTCGCCGTCGTCGGTCAAGTACGTGTGGAAGGCGAACGGCGTGAAGATCGCTACGAAGACCACGAAGACCTTCGTGATTCCATCGAGCGCCCGCGGCAAGCGGCTCACGGTCACGGTGGTCGGTTCCAGGTCTGGCTACACGACGAAGAACGTCACGAGCTACCGGACCTCGGTCATCAGCTGATCGGTTCGGGTCATCGGGCCGGCACCGAGGAGTGGCCATGATGCGCCGCAGCGTAGGACCAGGCTGCGGCGGATCATGGCTACTTGTCGGTCCGGGGAGTACATGCACCGGCCGGCAGTACTTCCTCGGGGCGAGGCGGACCCGGGGTGAGATCGGGGGAGTGCCCGATACCGGGTCGGGTCGGGGGCGCATAGTGTGGCCGCATGAGCGCATCGACACTTTCTCGTCCTCGTCAGGGCCGCATGATCGCCGGGGTCTGCGCGGGGGTGGCACGCCGATTCGGGTGGGGCACCACCACGGTCCGGGTGCTGACCGCACTCTCGGTCCTCATCCCGGGGCCGCAGGTCCTGGCCTACATCGTCCTCTGGGTCGTCATGCCCAACGACGACTGATCGATCACGAGGTCTCCGTACGAGAACGAGGTTTCCGTCGCGCCCTCCTGGGCGATGCCCGGGAACCTCGTTCTCGCACACGAAACCTCGTGGTCCTCACCAGCCGCCCGGGGCCAGGACCTTGCGGATGCGCTTCTCGCTGATCGGGCCGTCCGTGCCCAGCTGCTGGGCGAAGAGGGAGACCCGGAACTCCTCCAGCATCCAGCGGACCTCCGCGAGCTGACCCGCCCGGGCCACGTCGGGCGCGCCCGCCTCGTAGGCCGTGCGGGCCTTCTCCCAGGCCTGGGTGACATCCCCGACCCGCCAGGCGAGGTCCGCGTCCCGGTTCGGGTTCTCGTTCGCCTTCGCCAGCCGGTGCGACGACGCGCGCAGGTACCGCACCAGGTGCGGCAGCTTCTGCGGCGGGGTCGCGGTGACGAACCCGTCGTCGATCAGCGACGCCGCGTGCTCGCGCAGGTCCTGGAGCACCTGCAGCAGCGCCAGGCTGCTCGACCCCCGGATCTCGCCCTCCAGCGTCCGGTAGGCGGCGAGCGCCGCCACCACGTGCCCGGCCACCCGGTACACCTCGTCCTCCAGGTGCCGCCGCACGTGCTCCCGCGCCGCCTCGAACTCCCCGGCGCTGCGGATCGCGGCGGCGTCGGGCCCGCCCGTAGGCGTGTCGTAGCGCCGCGCGGCGTCCGGCGTCGTCAGCCCGACGACGGCGGCCAGCTGCAGGTCCGTCACCAGCGACCCCGTGTCCGGGTACGGGCTCGCGGCCATCGTGAGCGACTGCGCCGCGGTCCAGCGCGACGTGATCCGCGCCGTCGGCAGCGCCGTCGCCTGCAGCAGCAACCGCCGCACCCCGGCCGCATGCGCGGCGTCCCGCGCGGACTCGTCGGCGAGGATCCGCAAGCTCACGACGGTCTCCCGCGCCTTCCCCTGCACCTTCGCCGCGCGCTCCGCCACGAGCGCCGGATACCCGCGCACGACGACGCCCGCCCCCACGTCGGTGGACACGACGGCGGGCAACTCCCCGCCGGGCAGGCCCTCGGGCCATCCGGAGACCCGGTCGCGTTCCCCGACGACGCCGCCCGCCGGCTTCCCGTTGCTCTGGGGCCGCGCCACGGCCTTGGGCGTGGCCCGCTCCGCCCCGGCGGGGACATCGGCCGGCGTTCTCGCTCCCGCCGCGGCCTGGGCTTCGGCAAGGGCCTGACCGACCGCGCCCCGCACGGCCGAGCGAACCGCCGACTCCGACCGCTTGGCCAGCTTCCGCTGCAGCAGCACCAGATCCTTCGACTCGTCGAGGACCACCGGTTCGTTGCCGCGGTTCCGGTGCGGCTCGAAGACGCGGAACGTCATGCGGAGGTGGTGCGGGAGGCGTTCGACGCGGGCGTCGTCCCAGACCTCGTCCGGGACGAGGACGTCTCGGGTGGCGCGCACGGCGCGGGTGAAGGCGACGGTGAACGGCTCGGCCATGTCGCCGGCTCGGGCCATGTCCTCCCAGGCGGGGGACTCGGCGCGGAGCCAGGCGGCGACCTCGCGGGCGCAGTCCGGCGCGGGGACCAGGTCGCGCCGCACCGCCTTGGGGAGGGACTTGATCGTGGCGGTGCACAGCTCCTCGAGGAGTCCGGGCACCATCCAGTCGAACCCGTCCGGCACCACGCGCGGCAGCACCGAGACGGGGATGTGCACCGTGACGCCGTCGGCCCCGGATCCAGGCGCGAACTGGTAGGTCAGCGGCAGCTTCAGGTCGCCCTGCGGCCACGTCTCGGGGAAGCCCTCGGTGTCCACGGAGGCGTCCCCGACCAGCAGGTCCATCGTGAACGTCAGCAGATCGGGCTGCTCGCGCCGGGCCGCGTTCCACCACTTGTCGAAGTTCGCGGCCGACACGACGTCTTCCGGGACCCGCTCGTCGTAGAACGCGAGCAGATCGTCCTCGGAGGCCACGATCCCGCGCTGCCGCGTGCGCGCCTCCAGCTCACCGGCCTCGTCGAGCAGGCGGCGGTTCTCCGCGAAGAACGTGTGGTGCGTCGTCCACTGCCCCTCGACCAGCGCGTGGCGCAGGAACATCTCCCGCGCGGCGGCAGCATCCACCTTCGAGTAGAGCACCTTGCGGTCGGCGACGATCGGCACCCCGTACAGCAGCACCTTCTCCGTGCACATCGCGGCGCCCTGCCGCGAGGACCAGTGCGGATCCGAGTAGGTGCGCCGCGCGATCGGCCCGGCCAGTTCCTCGGCCCACTCCGGCTTGATCCGCGCCACGTCCCGCGCCCACAGGCGCGACGTCTCCACCAGCTCGCCGGCCATGATCCAGGCCGGCGGCTTCTTGCTCAGCGGCGACCCGGGGAAGATCGCGAACCGCGCCCCCCGGGCCCCGATGTACTCGTTCCGGGCCCGCTTCTTCGCCTGCCGGATGGCCCGCTCCCGGGCCTCCCCCTTCAGATGCGCGACGGCGGAAGCCTTGACCTCCCCGGTGTCCTGCATCCCGAGGTGCGACAGCAGCCCGGCCAGCAGGGCCCGGTGAATCGTGTCCGCGTCCCAGACCCGCCGCACCTCCGCGTCGTCAGGGGACTCGCCGGGGCCCAGGAGGTCCGGCGCCGGCTGCCGGTAAGCCATCTCGATCCCCAGGGGACGTGACATCTCGCGCAGCTGCGCGACGACGTCCTGCCACTCGCGGATGCGGAGGAAGTTGAGGTACTCCCGCTTGCACAGGCGCCGGAACGCCGAGCTCGACAGCTCGTGCTGCTGCTCGCGGACGTACTCCCACAGGTTCAGGTACGTCAGGAAGTCCGACGACGGGTCGCGGAACCGCGCGTGCAGCTGATCCGCCTGCTCGCGTTCCTCGGCGGGGCGCTCGCGGGGGTCCTGGATGGACAGGGCGGCGGCGATGATCGCGACCTCACGGGCGACCTTGAGCCGGTCGCCCTCGACCACCATCCGCGCCAGCCGCGGGTCCATCGGCAGCTGCGCGATCATCCGGCCGATCCGGGTGAGACGTGTGACGGCGCGCCTCCGCTCGTCCTGGCTCTCGGCGGCGTCGTCCCCGCGAACCCCCGTCGTGACCGTCTCCAGCGCGCCCAGCTCCGTCAGGAGCTGCACGCCGTCGCGGATGGCCCGGGTGTCGGGCGGCTCGACGAAGGGGAAGCGGGCGACGTCGTCGGGCGAACCGGCGACGCCTACCGACACCATCTGCAGGAGGACGCTCGCCAGCGACGTCCGCAGGATCTCCGGCTCGGTGAACTCCGGCCGGCTCTCGAAGTCACCTTGCGAGTAGAGCCGGATCGCGATCCCGTCCGCGACGCGCCCGCAGCGCCCGGCGCGCTGGTTGGCGCTGGCCTGGGAGACGGGTTCGATCGGGAGGCGCTGCACCTTGGTCGTCTTGGACCAGCGCGAGATGCGCGCGGTCCCCGGGTCGACGACGTACCGGATCCCCGGCACCGTCAGCGACGTCTCGGCCACGTTGGTCGACAGCACGATCCGCCGGTGCGAGTGCGTCTGGAAGACGCGGTGCTGCTCGGCGCTGGAGAGGCGCGCGTACAGCGGCAGGATCTCGGTGTACTGCGGGTGCTTCGGGTCGCGGGCGCGGTCCTTGAGGTGGCCCTCCAGGGCGTCGGCGGCATCGTGGATCTCGCGCTCGCCGGAGAGGAACACGAGGATGTCGCCCGGGCCCTCGCGGGTGAGCTCGTCGCACGCCTCGATGATCCCCGTGACGAGGTCCTTCTCCTCGGCGCGGTCCGTCTTCGACGGCGGCCGCCGGGCGCTCCGGGCAGCGCCGGCCTCCCCGGCGTCGTCGTCGGCGGGCGCGGCGTCCGGCGCGAGCGGCCGGTACCGCACCTCCACGGGGTACGTCCGCCCGGACACCTCCACCACGGGCGCCTGCTCGGGCAGCACGTCGACGACGGCGTCCGGCGCGCCGCTCTGCTCGACGGCCGGTGCGCCCTCCGCTCCGCCGCGGGCGGGTGCCTCGTTCCTCGGCCCCCGCCCTCCGCCCACGGAGCGCGCACCGGCCCGTTCCGCCAGCGCCGCGGGCGAGAAGTGGCGCGCGAACCGCTCGGAGTCGATGGTCGCCGACGTGATGATCAGCTTCAGGTCCGGCCGCCGCGGCAGCAGGCGCGCGAGATAGCCGAGCAGGAAGTCGATGTTCAGGGACCGCTCGTGCGCCTCGTCGACGACGATCGTGTCGTACGCCAGCAGCTGCGGGTCGCGCTGGATCTGGGCCAGGAGGATGCCGTCGGTCATGACCTTGACCAGCGTGTTCTCGCTCGACTGATCGGTGAACCGCACCTGGTACCCGACGACGTCCCCGAGGTCGGTGCCCACTTCCTCCGCGATGCGCTCCGCGACGCTGCGCGCCGCGATCCGGCGGGGCTGCGTGTGCCCGATCTGCCCGGTGCGCCCGCGCCCCAGGTCCAGCAGGATCTTCGGCAGCTGCGTCGTCTTGCCCGAGCCGGTCTCGCCCGCGACCACCACGACCTGGTTGTCCGCGATCGCCCGCGAGATGTCCGCGCGCCGCGCGGACACGGGTAGCTGCTCGGGGTAGGTGATGGGCGGGACGACGACGGCGCGGCGCCGCTCGGCGGCCCGCTCCAGCTCGGCCCTGGTGACCTGCTGGGGGCCGTTGTGCGGTCGGCGGTTCCGGGGCCGCCCACCGCGTCGTCGTCCGGACCGTGCCGGTGCGCTGCTGGGGGAGGACTCGTCGCTCACAACCTCTTATTCTCCCAACCCCGCGCAACTTCATTACCACCGGGCCCGGAAGGCCGGGCCACCGCCCCCGATCGGGAGCGGTGGCCCGGCCGGTTCACGTCAGTACGAGCAGGTGTTGAGGTAGGTCTGGGCGGCTGACTTCTCGGCCGAGTTCATCGACAGGCCCCAGCGGTACTTCGTGTGGATGACCATCTTGGCGAAGGCGCAGCGCTTGCTCGACAGCGGCGGCACCCACTCCGCGATGTCCTTGTCGCTCTTCGACGAGTTGATCTCGGTGGTCACGGCGATGAGCTGCGGGCCGGAGATGTCGTTCGCGAACGACTGGCGGCGGCTCGTCGTCCAGGCGTTGGCGCCCGAGTCCCAGGCCTCGGCCAGGGCCACGATGTGGTCGATCGAGATCTGCGACGCGGCGGTGCGGGTCACGCCGTCGTACTGGCTGTACCAGCTGCCCGACGTCGGGTAGCAGTCCGAGCCGGTGACGACGTTGGAGCCGTCACGCTTGAGCACGTACTCGCGGATGTTGCACGTGCCCGACTGCGTGATCCAGTGCGGGAACAGGTCGCGGCTGTAGCCCGTGCGCGACGCCTCGGCGCGGACCGTGATGGCGTTCAGCTCCGACTGGACCTGCGACTTCGACGGGACGTCCGGCGGGTACGCGAACGCCTGCTGCGGCAGCGCGAGCGAGGCGAGGGTCAGGAAAGCGGTGAGCGCCGCGATCAGCGCGGCGACGCGCGTGATGTACGACGACGAGACGGTGGCCTGCATCATTGGCCGTCCCCTTCCGAGAACTGGACTGGCGCTTTGCCAGCCCGGCCGATGCTTGCGGGGCCGCGTGTCGCCCGCGTGTCACGCGGGTGAAATATGGAGATATTTTCCCTACGCAGTGGCCCACGGCAACGAAATCTCCACCGCGAGGTAGCGCCTGCAACAGGCACTACCTCGCGAGAAGGCCGGTCACATGCTGCCGCGACCGGCCTCCAGGCCGAGCCAGAAGCCCAGGCCGATGAGGATCGCCGCGCCGATGGTGGACAGGATCGCCAGGATCAGGCCCCACTTGGCCACGAAGAGGTCGAAGCCCTCCTTGCCGGCCTTGGCGACCGCGATGGCGTTCACGATCACGCCGACGAGCGGGATGTAGGCGAGGAAGAAGCCGACGAGGCTGAAGACGACGGTCGTCGGCTCCTCGTAGGCCGCCGCGGCCGGGGTGGCGTCGGCGGTGGTGGTGACCTCCTGGCCGGTCGCCTCGGAGACCGCCGTTGCCACCTGCTGGGTGACCGTCTCGGGGGCTTCCTTGGTCGGCTCGGGGGTACTGGTCTGGATGTCGGGGGAGGTCATAGGGAAAGTGCTCCTCGAACGGGGACCCGCGGGGTCCTCTGGGTTGGCGGTCGGACCGTTGTGTCCCATCGGTCGGCCATAGTGTGATGTACCAGATATAGACGCGGCCAGGGTAGTAGTACCCGCCGTGAGCGCGTAATTCCCGCCGCGTTCCCGCCGCAACGAGTCGCCGCCCGCGAGGCACACTGGCCCCATGACCACGCCCCGCGCGACGCCCCACCCGGAGACCCCGGGCACCGGCCAGGCGCTTCCCACCAGCACCGTCGCTGAACCGACCGCCGTCGAACCCACCGCAGCCGGCCCGCGTGCCGGCGATCCCGGTGCCGTCGAGCTCACCGGCGAACCGCTCACCGAGGAGCAGGTCGTCGCCGTCGCCCGGCACGGCGCCCGCGTCGTCCTCACCGAGGCCGCCCGCGACCGCATGGCCGCGACCCGCCGCATCATCGACGACCTCGCCGGCGACCCCCGCCCCCACTACGGCGTCTCCACCGGCTTCGGGGCACTGGCCCGCACCCACATCCCGGCCGGGCGCCGGACGGACCTGCAGCGCAGCCTGGTCCGATCGCACGCCGCCGGCACCGGGCCCGAGGTCGAGACCGAGGTGGTCCGCGCCCTCCAGCTCCTCCGTCTCAACACCCTCGCCACCGGCCGCACCGGCGTCCGCCCCGGGACGGCCCAGGTCTACGCGGACATGCTGAACGCGGGCATCACGCCCGTCGTGCACGAGTACGGCTCCCTCGGCTGCTCGGGCGATCTGGCCCCGCTGAGCCACGTGGCGCTCGCGGCCATGGGCGAGGGCCAGGTCCGGGTCGCGGGCCGCCCGGACGCCGTCGTCGGCCACAACGACGACGACGCCGCCGCGCCGCGGCCCGCCGCCGAGGCGCTCGCCGCCGCCGGGATCCCGCCCGTCACGCTCGCCGAGAAGGAAGGGCTCGCGCTGATCAACGGGACCGACGGCATGCTCGGCATGCTCGTCCTGGCGCTGCACGACCTGCGGAACCTCCTCGCGGTGGCCGACATCGCCGCCGCGCTCGCCGTCGAGGCGCTGCTCGGCAGCGACGCGCCGTTCGCCGAGGACCTCGTGGCGCTGCGGCCGCACCCCGGGCAGGCGGCGTCGGCCGCGAACCTGCGCGCCCTGCTCGCGGGCAGCGGCATCATGGCCAGCCACCGCGAGACCTACGACGACGGGTCGCCGGTGTGCACGCGCGTGCAGGACGCCTACTCGCTGCGCTGCGCCCCGCAGGTGCACGGCGCGGCGCGCGACACCCTGGACCACGCGGCGGCAGTCGCCGGGCGGGAGCTCGCGGCCGCGATCGACAACCCGGTGGTGACGCCGGACGGGCGGGTCGAGTCGTGCGGCAACTTCCACGGGGCGCCGGTGGGCTACGCGCTGGACTTCCTGGCGGTCGCGGTCGCCGACGTCGCGAGCATCTCCGAGCGGCGCACCGACCGCCACCTCGACAAGCACCGGAACGAGGGCCTGCCGCCGTTCCTCGCGCACGAGGCGGGCGTCGACTCGGGGCTGATGATCGCGCAGTACACGGCCGCGGGGATCGTGAGCGAGCTGAAGCGGCTGGCCGTGCCCGCGAGCGTCGACTCGATCCCCAGCTCCGCGATGCAGGAGGACCACGTCGCGATGGGCTGGACGGCGGCCCGCAAGCTGCGCCGCGCCGTCGACGGGCTCGGGAGCGTGCTCGCGATCGAGGTGCTGACGGCCTGCCGCGCGCTCGACCTGCGGCTCGCCGAGCGGTCCGGCGGCAGCCCGTGGGGTGCCGAACGTTTCGCACCGGGAACGCGCGCCGTGCACGACGCCGTCCGTGGCGTGGCGGGCGGCCCCGGCCCGGACCGCGTCCTGGCGCCCGAGATCGCCGCTGTGACGCAGCTCGTGACCGGCGGGGACCTGGTCGCCGCGGCGGGGGCGGCGGTGGGTTCGCTGCACTGACGTGCGACGGAGTTTGTGAAAGCTTTTGACGGAACCCTTGTTCGCGGCGTCCGGCGATGACACGATCGGTGGTCGGGACGGCGCGCGAGCGTCACCCCGGCTGCATGCGGCACCTGGATGTCACCGGCTTGTGCAAGGATGCCTGCCGCAGGACACATGCAGTGGTGACCAGGGATTCGACGGAGGGTGTTCATGAGCAGCCCGAGCGATCCGGATCGCAGGGGACCCGACGGCGCCGGGGCGGCGCCTTCCGGCGGTGTCCGCGCGTCCGGTTCCTTCTGGTCCCGCGTTCCCGGCCTGGCGCTCCTGCGCACGCATCGCCGGGCGGTGCGGCGCACGGCCTCCGGCCTGACGGGGGCGATCGTCGCCGCGGCGGTCCTGTTCGTGTCGGGCGGCAGCCTGCCGCAGGGCGGTGGCGCCAGCTACGCGGACACGCCGCTGCGCTCGTACGCGGGCGCGGCCGAGGTGCTGCCCGCGGGGCGCTCCGCGGACGTCACCCACGCCCAGGTGCTCGCCGTGCTGGAGCGCGCGCATCAGCTGGCCGTCCAGCAGGGCGCGGCGCTGGATCCGGAGATCGCCCAGGCCGCCGCCGAGCTCGGCATGCTCTACACCACGTACAAGGCGCAGGAAGAGGCGCGCACGGCCGAGGCTCCCGAGGGCGTGCCGAGCGGTGCGCCGTCGGCGGGTGTGCCGAGTGCCACGCCCGGCGCCGCGCCGTCCGGCGCCCCCTCGCCGGCTCCGTCGGGCGCGGGCGTCCCGTCGCAAGGTCCGGAGGGGGCCGACGGCGCCCCGCCCGAAGGCCTCGAGGGCACCGGCGGCAAGGGCGGCGGGCAGGGCAGCCCGGCGCCCGGCCCGACGCCGTCGGCGAAGGCATGGTCGGCCACCGAGGTCCGGAACGTCCGGCCCCGGGCCGGCGGCGTGCCGACCGGTGGCCCCGGCCAGGATCTCCCCGGCGCCACGGCGGGGGACTCCCACGACCACGACCTGCTCGTCACGTACGACGACGTCGTGACCGCGGCCCAGCGGCTGGCCCGGCTGATGGATCCGGGGCTGTGGGACGCGCTGGTGGACCCGGTGCCGGCCGACGGCTCCGGCCCTGCCGCGGCGGATCTGCGCGGGAGCCTGGAGTCGATCGTCGACGCCTTCGGGCTGTCGACGGCGGGATACGCCAACGGGCGCATCCCCGCCGACGTGCTCTGCCCCCTGGCGTTCGCGCCCGGCCACCTGCTGCGCTGCGACGCGGCCGAGCGGCTGACCGCGCTCAACGCGGGGTACGAGCAGCAGTTCGGGGTGAGCATCCCGATCACCGACTCGTACCGGTCGTACGAGGCGCAGCTCGCGGTCAAGGCGGCGAAGCCGTACCTGGCCGCCGTCCCCGGCACGTCGAACCACGGCTGGGGCATTGCGGTGGACTTCGGCTCGCCGATCCACACGGGCGTGAGCGCCCAGTACACCTGGCTCCGCCTGCACGGGCCCGACTTCGGCTGGGACAACCCCGTCTGGGCGCGCCTCGACGGATCGAAGCCCGAGCCGTGGCACTTCGAGTTCTTCGCCGCCGGGATCATCCCGGACCGCGCCGTCGGCGTGACCGACGTCGGCGTGTGGGACGACCCGCGCTACAAGCCGCCCGCACGGCCGAAGCCGGGCGAGGGCGCGCCGGCGGTCCCCGCCGGGAACGACAAGGGCCCGGGCGGGCCGGACGGTCCGAGCACCGACCCCGGCGACGGCTCGCTCCCCTCCACCAAGCCCCCGGCACCCAAGCCCAAGCCAGGCCCGGACGCCGAGCCGACCGGCGAGCCCACCGGCGAGCCGACGATGCGCCCGACCAAGCGGCCGTCCCCGTCGCCCACCGGCGAGCCGAGCGGGCAGCCCACAAGCAAGCCGAGCGCGTCGCCCAGCCCGTCGCAGAAGCCGAGTCCGTCGGCCTCGCCGAAGCCCAGTCCGTCCGCGAGCTCGTCGCCGTCGCCGTCGCCGAACCCGTCGTCGTCGCCGGGCGACGTGAGCTGCCCGGACGGCAGCGAGCCGGCGGCGTCCCCGACCACGGCCACACCGTCCCCGTCACCCTCGCCGTCGCCCACCTGCGCGGCGGCGGACGCCCCGGACGCGACCCCGTCACACTCGGGCGTGCGGTCCCCGGCGCCGTCGGACGAACCCTCCGGCGGTACCACCGACGCCCTGACCGGGACGCCGAGCACGCCGAGCACGCGCATCTTCATGATGCGCCGCCCCAGGTGACCGATCCGGGATTGCGAGCGCGGTTCACCTACGAGATATTGACCCAAGTCCTAAGGAGCCATGGGGAAGCCGAGTGCGGCGGGAACCGGTGGGCGTAGTCCGCTCGTTGGCGTCATGTCACCGGAAATCGCTTCGCGCAACGTGAACTTAACTGGTCGGGACTGGACTGTTCGGGCGGTGAGGGGAAGACTCGTACTCAACAGAATTCCGGCCCTGCGCGTCACGACGAGGTGAGCAAGCGAAAAGGGCACGTCAAACATTGGTCGAACCGCTGACAACGGAGTGTACGAAGACATGGACCCTTTCCCGAGTTCTTCTGACCCTGCCCCGCTGCCGGGGCGTCCCGGGTCGGGCATCACCTGCAGGCACGTGTACGAGGGCTCGGTCCTCACCCTCTGGGGCGAGGTCGACGCCCAGCTGCGCGAGGCGGCGAGCCAGGCCATGGCCTCCCTCGCCTCGCGGCCGGACCCCGCGCCCGTGGTCGTCGAGGCGCGGGACGTGACCTTCATCGACTCGTCCGGGATCGCCTTCATCCTGCAGGTCTTCGTGCTGGGTGAGGAGACCGGCTCCGCGGTGACCCTGCGCGAGCCGTCGGCGGAGGTCATGCGGGTCCTGGAGATGGTCGGCCTCGCCGGCCGGCTCAACGTGGAGGCGGCCAGGGCCACCGCCTGAACCGGGGCCGTCCCGGGGTTCCGGGCCGCGCGCGACTCTGTGGGATCGTATCGGTGTGAGCGTTGACATCCACCAGAACTGGGCCCGGAATCTCGCGTACTCCGCGCGGCACGTCGCACGGCCGGCGACGCCGGAGGAACTCGCCGGGGTGGTCGAGGGGGCCGGCCGGGTCAAGCCGCTCGGCTCCCGGCACTCGTTCTGCGACGTCGCGGACACGACCGGTACCCACGTGCTCCTGGAGGCGTACGACGACGGCCGCCCGGCGGCCGTCGTCGACCAGGAGACCGGCGTCGCGTCGCTCCGGGCGGGGCTGCTGTACGGGCAGGCGGCCGTAGCGCTGCTGGAGCAGGGCAGAGCGCTGCGCACGATGGCGTCGCTGCCGCACATCTCGCTCGCCGGGGCCGTCGCGACCGCGACCCACGGCTCCGGCGACACCAACGGCTGCCTGGCGGGCGACGTCGTCGGCCTCGAGCTGGTGACCGCCGACGGCGGCACCCGCACGCTGCGCCGCGGCGACGCCGACTTCGCCGGCGCCGTGGTCGGCCTGGGCGCGCTCGGCGTGGTCACGCGGGTCGAGATGGCCACGGACCCCGCGTTCGAGGTGCGGCAGGACGTCGTCGTCGGCCTGCCCTGGGAGGCGCTGCTCGGCGAGCTCGACGCGATCACCGGCGCCGCGTACTCCGTCAGCGTGTTCACGCGCTGGGACGAGGCCGATGTCGCGCAGGTCTGGCTCAAGTCGCGTGTCGGCGGCGACGCCGGGCAGCAGGAGCGGCGGCCGGCTCGCGACGTGCTGCTCGAGCTGGGGGCCGCCGACGCCGCCGGCCCGGTGCACCCGCTGCCGGGCGAGGACCCCGCGGCCTGCACCGTCCAGGGCGGCGTGCCCGGCCCGGCGCACGAGCGGCTGCCGCACTTCCGGAGCGAGTTCACGCCGTCGTCCGGCGCCGAGCTGCAGTCCGAGTACCTGGTGCCGCGCGAGCGCGCGGTCGCGGCCGTCGAGGCGCTGCGCGGCCTCGGGCCGCGGATCGGGCCGCTGCTGTTCGCGGGCGAGATCCGCACGGTCGCGGGCGACGACCTCTGGCTCAGCCCGTTCGACGGCGACACGCTCGCCCTGCACTTCACCTGGAAGCAGGACGACGCCGCCGTGCGGGCCGTGCTGCACGACGTCGAGGCGGCGCTGCTGCCGCTCGGCGCCCGCCCGCACTGGGGCAAGATCTCCGTGACGCCGCCGGGGGACATTGCCGCGATGTACCCGCGGTTCGCGGACTTCGCGGAGCTCGCCGCGCGTCTCGACCCGGCCGGGAAGTTCCGGAACCGCTACCTGGACGCCCTGCTGTCAGGCGAGCGGCAGGCGTAGCTCGGCGACGCAGCCGCGCCCGGCGTTCCGGATCGTGGCCGAGCCGCCGTGCGCCTCGGCCACGCCCCGCACGATCGCCAGGCCGAGCCCGGCGCCTCCCGGCTCCGGCCCGTCCTCGCGCTCCGGTGTCCGTGCCCGTGTCCCGCGCCAGCCGGCGTCGAACACCCGCTCGAGCTCGGCCTCAGGGATACCCCCGCACTCGTCGTGAACCGCCACGACGGCGCTGCCGGCAATCCGGGCGGTGACAGTCACCGTGCCGCCGGAGGGTGTGTGGCGAACGGCGTTGACCAGGAGGTTCCCGATCGCCCGGGAGGTCTCACTCGCGTCCACGGAGGCCACCGCGGCCTCGCCGTCGTCCGACCCGGTGATCCGCACGCCGCGGGCGTCCGCGAGCGGGCGGGTCGCGGCGACGGCGTCGGACACGAGATCGCGCAGGTCGACGGGCTGGCGCCGCAGCACCAGCGCGGGGGACTGCAGGCGGGAGAGTGCGAGCAGGTCGTCGACCATGCCGGACATCCGGTGGTTCTCCGCCTGGATCCGCCGCACGGTGCCGGCGCGGTCCCCGACGCCGTCCTCCAGGGCCTCGGCCAGCACGCGGACGGCGGCGAGCGGGGTGCGCAGGTCGTGCGACACCCAGGCGACCATCTCGCGGCGTCCCGCCTCGATCTCGAGGTCCCGCCCGTGCTCCGCCTGCGCCGCGGCGGCGGTCGCGGCCATCCGCCAGACCCGGACCGCGAGGACGAGACCGACGGCCAGCGCCACCGGCACGGTCGCGGCGAGCAGCAGCAGGACCGTCGCCGAGTCCTTGTCGGACAGGAACATGGCCCGCACGCTCGCGTAGACGCCGGCCGCGACCGCCAGCACCACCACCAGCGGCGCGAGCACCGCCGCGACCGCGGCGCGCCGTCGTGCGAGCGCGAACACGCCGAACGTGCCGGCCGCCCCGACCAGCGCCGCCACCCCGGCCGACAGGATGACGCCCTCGATCATCACCTCGTTCACGACGCCCCGTCCCGGCCGGCCGCGGGCGGAGCGGGGTCCCAGCGGTAACCGACGCCGAAGATCGTGACGAGGCGCCTCGGCGCCGACGGGTCGTCCTCGAGCTTCTCGCGCAGGCGGCGCACGTGCACGGTCACCGTCGACTGGTCCCCGAACTCCCAGCCCCAGACCTCGCGCATCAGGCCGGGCCGGTCCTGCACCTGCCCCGGATGCCGCAGGAACCAGTGCAGCAGGTCGAACTCCCGGCTCGTGAGCGAGACCTCCTGCCCGCCGCGCAGCACCCGGTGGGCGCGCGCGTCCAGGGTGAGGTCGCCGTCGTGGAAAGTCCGTTCGTTTTCGGCGGGGATGAAATCCACGCCGGCCCGGCGGAGCAGGGCCTGGACCCGCAGCGTCAGCTCGCGCGCGCTGAACGGCTTGGTGACGTAGTCGTCGGCGCCGGTCACCAGGCCGAGCACCCGATCCTCCTCCTCGCCGCGCGCGGTGAGCATCAGGACGGGCAGGCCGGGGTCGGCGGCGCGGAGCCGGCGGCACACCTCGAGCCCGTCGATCCGGGGCAGCATGAGGTCCAGCACGACCGCGTCCGGCCTGTTCGCGGCGGCCGAGACGAGCGCGGCGTGGCCGTCGGCGGCGTGGTCCGCGTCGATCCCGGCGCGTTCGAGGTACGCGACGACCACCTCGGCGACGGTGCGGTCGTCGTCGACGACGAGAACTCGGGGCACCTTGCCAGCATAGGGAGCGCCACCCGGTAGGACGGCACCCGCGGGCGCGTCGTCACGCGACCGTAAGGTGGCCGCGCCCATCCGTCGTCCTGACAAAATTGATGAAACTGTTTGGAACCTTGCCGGAACCTGGTGCGTGTTCCCTGTGTGACAGTCGTTGTCCCGCCCCCCGCGCACGTCGCGGCGGGCCACAGACACAGCGTGTGCGAACGCACACGCGCTGTCACCGTTCCCGCATTTCGGACGGATGCGCACGTCGTCGTGGGCCTCGGGCTGGTCCCGGTGCGGCAGGACGAGCGGCACCCGGGCTCGCCGGAGAGAGCTGCTGTCGCGCAGGGGGCGACGGCATCCTCGAGGGCGCCCGGTGGGCTCGCCGTGGAGGACACGGCCGTCCGTCCGTCGTGGCGGGTGTCCGCCGAACCCGAGATCGACCAGGACAACGACATCGTTGATTGCACCGATCACGGCAAACCGACCGCAGATGACGTAACCTCGGGCCGCGTGGCCCCCCAGATTCGCCACGCCTCCGCGCGTGGCAACGACAACATTCGACATCCCGAGACAGGCCGCGGCGTCGCGGCCCGTCCGGCCGTCGATTCGAGCGCAGGCAAGACCGCCGACAAGAACGCCGAGTTCACGGAGTTCATGCGCGACGCCCGTGACCCGTTGCACCGGATGGCGTTCCTGCTCTGCGGCGACCGCCACCGGGCGGAGGAACTGACGCAGCAGACGTTCGAGCGCTGCTACCGCCACTGGCACAAGGCCCGGCAGGGCGACCCGCTCACCTACGCGCGCCGCATTCTCGCCAACCTGCGGATCGACACCTGGCGGCGGCATCGCCGCGAGGTGCTCGCGGGCCCCGAGGACCTGCTCAACGAGCCGGCCGCGACGCGCGGCGAGCCGGCGGGCGGCGGGGCCGGTGCCGGTACCCGCACGGTCGAGGACCGCGACGCCGTCGTGCGCGCGCTGCTGCAGCTTCCGCTCAAGCAGCGCCGCGTCGTGGTGATGCGGCACCTGCTGGACCTCTCGGAGCACGAGGTCGCCGACGAGCTGCGGATCCCGCTCGGGACCGTGAAGTCCACGGCGTCACGCGGGCTGTCCCAGTTGCGGGTCATCCTCGAGTCGGCCCGGGGAGGTGCACGATGAACGCCCCGATGTCCGACGACGAGTTCGTCTCGCACCTGCGCGAGTCCGCCTTCGACGCCGCCGGTACCTCGACGCTCGACGTCGACGCCGTGCTGCGCTCCAGCCGGCGCAAGCACACCGCGCGCCGCGCGGGGTACGCCGTCGCGGCCGGCCTGGCGCTGAGCACCGCGGGCATGGGCGCGGCGGGGGCGATCCCCGGGATCCCCGGGCTGTGGGACTCCGGGCCGGTGCAGGTGGAGCCGTCGGCGAGCACGTCGGCCGGTGACGGCACCGTCGACGTCGCGCCCGCGCCGTCGCCCGAGGCCCCGGGGGCGAGCCCCACGGGCATCCCCGCCGCGACGGAGGCCGAGCCGCAGGTCACCGAGGTCGGTCCGGGCGTGCAGCAGGTCACCCGGCCGATCACGAAGCGCGTGGACGCGGACACCGTCGTCATCGACCTCGGCCTCGGGGCCTGGGCCGACGGCCGGCGCTTCCTCGCGCGGATCGACCTGGGCGTGAAGAACGGGAGGACGGTCTGGACCGACCTGAAGATCTTCGCCGGTGACGGCAAGGACTTCGGCGCGCTCGCCGCGGGTCGCCAGGGCGGCACGGTCCTGTGGCAGGGCGTCACGAACGACGCCATGGTGCTCCGGGCCGACGGCGGCGCCACGCTCGTGTTCGGGCTCACCTCCCCGGCACAGGGCGGGTTGCAGCACCTCGTGCTCGACGAGCCGCTGGTGGCGGGCGATCCGTCGACCGCGTCCGTCGAGATCAAGCCGTTCGACGTGCTCGGCGACGGGAAGGTCTGGCTCCGGGTCGCCGAGGTGCGCTCGGAGGTGGCGCCGCGCGGGTTCGTCTACTCCGCGGGTGAGCGGTGGGGCGCCTCGTGGTGCCGGCCGTCGTCGGCGAAGTGCGCGGTGGTGTACCAGCCGGCCACGGACACCGTGGTGCGGCCGGACGCCGCCGGGCTGCCGGGGCTGATCAAGGAGCTCGGCACGACGATGGCCACGGCCACGGACCGGCCCGCGGTGACCGCGATGGAGCGGTGCGTCGCGCAACGGACCGGCCGGGCCTGGACCGCGCCGGCGGACCTGACCGAGGCGGCGCTGGGCACGGTGCCCTCGGGCGTCGCCGCCGAGCGGTGGCGGCTCTGCCTGCTCGACCTGAGCGAGGCCGCGGTCGCGCTGCAGCAGGGACTGATCGACGTCTCCGCGCCCACGCCGGAGTCCCCCGCGGACGGGGGCGGCGACATCCTGACGCCCGCCCCGGACGAGCCGCAGCCGAGCCGGTCCGCCGGGCCCATCGAGACCGTCACCGACGGGGTCGGGGAGATCCTCGACCAGGTGCTCGGTGGCGGGGATGACGGCGACGCCGGTTCGGGCGACGGTTCCGGGAAGGAGGATTCCGCCGGTGACGACGCGCTCGATCGCGACGCGCTCGGCGACACGGATCCCTTCGGAGGCGACTCCGGAGGGTGACGACCCGGCCCGTGAGCATTCCGGGCCGACAAAGACTTCCCGCCGGAGTCTGGGTTCCTCCGGCGGGAACAAACGAACGGCCCGGGGCAGAAATCTGGGGTTCTGCCTCGGGCCGTTCTCTCTGTAGCGGACGGCCGGTCACTCGTCGTGACCGGCCGTCCGTGCTGCTGCTCGCGACTGCTCGTGCTGTTTACTCGCCGCCCTCGCAGGCCTGGCCGTTGCCGTTCCCGTCGAGGTGCCAGCTGTAGCTCGGATCGGTGTTCGGCAGTGGTGCACGACCCGCTGCGCGGACGTCGTCGCAGGTGAGGAAGAACTGGTAACCCGGATCGCCGCCGGGGCCCTCGTGCTCCCGGTCCTCCCGGTCCTCCTCGTCCTGCTGCGCCCGCTGCTCGGCGAGCTGCTGTTCCTGCTCCGCCAGGTCGCGCTCGCTGTCGGCGATCTGCGACTCGCGCTTGCTCACCGCCTGCTCGCGCTTCGCCACCTCGTCGCGTTCCTGCTTGAGCTGCGCGAGCTTCGCGTCGAGCTCCTCGCGCTCGGCGGCGACGTCCTGCTCGAGCTCCTGGGCGTCGGTGATCGCCTGATTGGCGTCGGCCTGCATGTTCGCGGTGACGAAGACGCCGATGATCACGCCGAGCGCCACGCCCGCGACGCCGACGCCGATCATGAGGCCGTTGCCCGGGGCCGGGCGGTTCGGGCCGCCCTGACGGCCGGGCGGGCGCACCGAGGGCGGCGGGCCGCCGTGCAGGCCCGGGCCGGGAGCGGCCTGCAGCGGCACGCCGGGACCGGCGGGTCCCGGCCCGGCGGCGATCATCGCCCCGGGTGGCGGGGGCGTCCGGGAGTCGTGGTTCCTCGCGCCGAGCTTCTTGATCGACCCGAGGAGGTTCTGCCCGATCGCGGCGACCGGGTTCTGCGGTTCGGGGTTGCCGGGCGGGAGCATTCCCGGCCCGCCGGACCCCGTCGCGCCGGGTGGTCCCGGTGGGACCGGGCCGGGCATGCCGTGCGGCGGCGACATCGGGCCGGGCACGGCGCTGAACGCCATGGTGCTGGTGTCCTCGCGGGGACCGGCGGGGGCGTCGTCGTGCCGCGGCGGCGATGCCGCGGGTGGGAGCGAGCCGGGTCCACCGGGAAGGTCGCGTTCGATCCGCTGCACCGTGGCGTCGTCGACCGGCGAGAGGACGGAGGTCGCGTCGACGGGTGCGGGCAGCGGATCGCTGACGGGGCCTGACAGGGGGATCGTCTGCCCTGAGCTGACCGGGCCTGACGGGGGGAGCGTCTGCCCCGAGCCGGCGGGGCCGGGCGGGGGCATCGTCGCCCCTGGCCCGCCGGGCGGCACGGTCAGCGGCCCGGAGCCGGCGGACGGAACGGCCAGCGGGCCGGAGCCGCCGAACGGCTGGGGTGGCGCGGGAGGCTCGTCGATCCAGTACTCCCAGCCGGGCGGCGCCGGCGGCCAGGACGGGTCGGGCACCCAGCTGGCGTCGGGTCGGAAGCCCGGGGGCACTTGCCAACCCGGGGGCGGGTTGAAGCGCACGGCCATGGTCTCTCCTTCAACGTCGGTGCGGGGCCACTATGGAGCATTCAGTATCGAGAACGCCAGACGACCCCGATCCCGACCGGACATTTTGCCCCACCGTATCGTGCCGGGCGGCGGGCCCGGCGCTGCTGCGCCGGGGGACCGCGGCTCCAGGGCCAGGCTCAGGCCGGGGCGGCGGTGAGCCGGAGGAACGCGCCCAGCTCCATCAGGTGCCTGACGCCGCGGGCCTCGAAGTCGCCCGGCAGGTAGTCGGTCAGGCGCGGGGAGCGGATCACCACCGCCCGCCACTGCGCGCGGGACACCGCCACGTTGAGGCGGTCGCGGGCGAGCAGGAACCCCATCCCGCGCGACACGTCCGCGGCCGACGACGCCGCGAGCGTCAGGATCACCATCGGGGCCTCCCGGCCCTGGAAGCGATCCACGGTTCCGACGGCCACGCGATCGAGCCCCGCCTCGGCCAGGGCCCGGCGCACGGTCTGCACCTGGGCGTTGTAGGCGGCCACGACGAGGACGTCGGCCTGGTCCAGCGGCCGGGCGGGCACGGCGGCCGGCTCGCGCGCGGGTCCCGGCCCGGCACCGGGTGCTCCGGCCCGTCTGCCCGCGCCGTCCCGCCACTCGCGTCCGAGCACGCTCCGCACCTGGCGCACCACCTCGTCCGCCTCCTCGGGGGAGGAGACGCGGTTGCCCTCGTGGGGGACCAGTACCTGGGCCACGCCCGGTCGCACGTCGCCGAGCGAGCGGCGCGCCGTGAGGTCATGGGCCTCCAGGCGGCCCGCGTAGGCGAGGTCGGACACCTTGCGGCACAGCGCGGGGTGCATGCGCCAGGACGTACCGAGGAAGTACCCGAGGCGGGCGGGCAGCACCGGCTCCTCGTGCGTCAGCCAGGCGAGCGCGGAGGTGTTCACCGGCTCGGGATGCCTGGCCCGCGACACCTGAGGCAGCTGCCGCGGGTCGCCGAGCAGCAGCAGGCGCTGCGCGGACCGGGCGACGGCGATCGTGTCCGCGAGGGAGAACTGCCCGGCCTCGTCGATCACCAGCAGGTCCAGGAACTCCGCGGGCCATCGCTCGTGCGCGAAGTCCCACGCCGTGCCCCCGACGACGCACCCGCGCGCACCGCCCGCCGCGAACTCGGCCAGGCCCGGGGCGTCGACCTCCTGCCAGGGGGCTCCGCCGGCATGCGGCGCCCGTGCTCGCCCGATCCCGCCGTCCTGCTTCTTCGCGACGGCCCCGGCGGGCACGCCCGCCTTGGTGATCGCGGCCCGCAGCATGTTCTCGACCGCCGCATGGGACTGCGAGACGACGCCGACGCGCCAGCCCTCGGCGACCAGCCGTGCCATGACGTGCGACCCGACGTGCGTCTTTCCCGTGCCGGGCGGCCCCTGCACGGCGACGTACGAACGGTCCAGCGCGCGGACCGCCTCCGTGACCGTCGCGACCATGTCCGGTCCCGGAGGAGGAAGATCGCCGCCCCGGGTCAGCCGGGGCGGGCGCCGTTCCAGGATGTCCGCCGCGGGCCCCGGCGGCAGCGCGCCGGTCTCGGTCCAGGCGCCGAGCCCGGTGGCGGCGGCCGCCTCGATCGCCTTCTCCTGAGGTCCGTGCCCGGGCCCTGCGCCGGGCGTGAGCGCCACCGGCAGCGCCTCGTGCCCGGCGACGTCGCGCCGCAGCCGCTCCCGCAGCAGGACGACGTCCTGGAACGTGGCGGTCTCCCTGGCGTCAAGGATCTCGCCGCCGCCGTGCGCGCCGCGTACCGCCCGCCCGGAGAGCTCGCCGACGGCGGGCGGCACCGGCTGGTCGTACAGCACCTGGACCTTCGCCCCGGCCGCCAGATCCGAGTCGCCCACGCGCGACTGGTCGAGCATCGTCCCGGACAGTTCCAGGTCACGGGACGGCGTCTGCTTCCCCGCCTCGATCTCCCACTCCCGCGTGACGCGCGCGCCCTCGACCTGAAACGTCGATCCGCGGCCCGGCCACTCGTCGACGGGCAGCTCCAGCCGGGCGAAGTGCTCCTGCCAGTACGGCTTCGCCTCGCGCACGTGGTACTCGACGGCGGCCCCGAGCATCGCCAGCGCCTGCTGTGCGGGTGAGCGCTCCGCGACGGTCTCGCCCACCGCCTCCCGGATCCGGCCCGCCAGCCCGGCCCGCCGCGCCCGGTCCGCCTGCCGGGCGGACGGCGCGGGAGCGGCCTGGGTCCGCACGTCCTCGTGCGGGAGCGGGGCCTGGGCCTGGACGTCCTCCTGCGGGACCGGGGCCTGTGCCCGGACGTTCCCCTGCGGGAGCGGGGCCTGTGCCTGGACGTCCGTCTGGGTGAGCGGTATGTCGTCCGGAGCTCCCGCCCGGGTCACGGGCAGGGCCGGAGCCGCCTCGGCGCGCGCCCGGCGCAGCCATTCCAGGAGCCGCAGCGTCGAGACGCAGTCGTACTCGTTGTACCTCAGGATCCGGTCCCGGAGGGCACCGGCGCTCTCCAGCCGCCCCTCCACCACCGCCTGCGCGTACTCCGCGTACTCGATCACCGACGACGCCGCGTCCGTCACCCCCTCGCGCGCCGGGTCGTCCCGCATGTACAGCGGCTCCAGCTTCTTGATCGACAACGACCGGTCGCTCGTGCGCAGCGCGGACCGGACCACCGCGTACAGGTCCACCAGCACGCCGTCGCGCAGCAGGTCGTCGACCTCGTCCTCGTACGTGCCGTGCCGGGCCGCGATCGACAGCAGATGCGTCTTCTCGTAGGCCGCGTAGTGGTAGACGTGCAGGTCCGGATGCGCGGCACGGCGCGCGTTCACATGATCCACGAACCGCACGAGCGCATCGCGTTCGGCGGCCGGATCATCGGCCCACAGCCCCCGGAAGGCCGGACTCCCGCCCGGCGACGACGGCCGCTCGACCCAGCCGAAGAGGTAGTCGATCCCGATCGCAGCCGGCTCGCCGGACCCACCAGGCCCCGGCTCCTCCCACAGCGGATCCCCCTCGAAGTCGAAGAAGATGTCGCCGGGCGACGGCGGCGGCAGCCGGTCGATCGGCCCGGGATCCACGATCTTCCATCGCAGGCGCGCGTCAGCGCCCGCCCCCGGCCCGAGGTGCGACGCGGCCGCGGCCCGTCCACCGGGCGGCACCGGGCCGTCGGCGGTCCCATCGGCTTCCAGGGGCACCGAGCCGTGCCCCTCGTCCAGGCCGAGCTGCAGCCGTGCCTGCTCGCGGAGGCCCTCGAAGCGCGTCTCCGACATGCCTTCCGGCGGTTCCTGCGCGGACGCCAGCGCGTCGATCGTGGTCACGCCCGCCTCGGCCAGCCGCACGCGCTGCCGCTCGTACACGCCCTTGACCAGCAGCACGTCGCGGTGCGTGGCCGCGGCCTCCGCGCAGTCGGCGCAGACCCCGAGCCGCCCGCACGCCAGCCAGCGGTCGTCGCCCCAGGCCACCGGGGCGTCGTCGGACACGTGCTCCTCCAGGACCCGCAGCAGGCGCTCGCGGCGCTGCCGGAAGACCGGCAGCACGTCGCCCAGCTCGTGGTGGCTCTCGCCGCGGTCGCCGAGGATCAGGTGCAGGTAGTCGGTCGGGTCGATCCGTGCCGCCAGGAGCTGGTCCGCGTAGGCGGCGAGCTGGAGCAGCGCCCGCACCTTGGCCCGCCGCGCGAGCTTCGTGTCGTACACCGCGTACCGCGGCATCGCGGGCCCACCCTCCGACGCCAGCGCGTTGCCCGATGCCTGCCCGCTGCTCGACGACGGCGTGTCGCCCGAGGTCGGCCCGCTTGCCGGCGTCCGCGAGCCGCCGGCGGGCTCACGGACGAGGAAGTCGGCGCGGCCGTGGAACCTGCCGTCGAAGAACGACGCCTGGTAGACGACGTCCGCCCCGTGCTCCATCGCCGCGAGGGTGCGTTCGTGGGCGGCCATCAGCTCGTCGTGGGACATGTGCCGGGCCACGGGCACGCTGACGACCCCGCCCGGCGGGACGTCGTCGTCCGCCTCGCGGAACCTCGAGACGCCGAACCGTGACTGGTAGCTGGTGAGCACCCGGCGCTCGTGCGCGTCGCCGAGGGCCGCGGTGCGGGCCAGCATCTCGTCCTCCTCGCGGACCCGCCGCGGGATCCTGCCGAGCAGTTCGTCGAGCCGCCGCAGCAGGCGGAACTCGCACTCCCCGGCCAGCACGAGATCGCCGGCCGAGTACACGAGCGTCTCCGCGCGCCCTGGCTCGAGAAGGAACATGCCTCAGGTCTACCAGCGGACTCTGACATCGACGGGGACGGCACGACGACGTCGTGTTCGCCGGGAGCCGAGCACCAGGAGCCCGGGGCGACGAGCACCCGGACACGTCCCGCGACGTCAGCCGCCGGATCCGGGCATATGACACGGCCGGTCGCGGAACCCGCCGCCGGGTCGGTACGTTGAACGGAGGAACGCTCCGACGAAAGGCATGAGATGGGTTTCCTCGACCGACTCCTCGGCCGCGAGCCGAAGGACCCTTACCAGCAGTACGGGCCGTACGGCGGGCAGGGCGGTCAGGCGCCGGCCGCTGGTCCCCAGTACGGGGCGCAGCCCTCCGGCTACCAGAACGAGCAGTACCAGCAGCCCGCGGGCAGCCGTGATCCGGACCAGGTCGCGATCGACCGCTACAAGTACATGCTGCGCACGGCCCCGCCCGAGGCCGTGGAGCAGGCGCACGAGGAGGCGTTCGCCAAGCTGACGCCCGAGCAGCGCCGCAAGGTGCTCCAGGACCTGAACGCGCAGGTTCCCCCGCACGAGCAGGCGATGTCGGACGACCCGCGCACGCTCGCCCGCACCGCGACCCGCGCCGAGATGCGCGAGCCGGGCACGTTGCAGCGCAGCTTCGGCGGGGGAGGCGGCCCGGGCTTCGGTACGATGCTCGGCGCGAGCCTGCTCGGCACGATCGGCGGCATGGTCATCGGATCCGCCGTCGCGAACGCGATGTTCGGGCCCGAGTTCGGCGACCCGACCCAGGAGCACGCGGCCGACGCCGAGGCGGGGGCCGAGGGTTCCGAGGGCGACGCGGGCTCCGGCGAGGAAGCGGGCGCGGGCGAGGGCGGCGACGCCGGTGACGCAGGCGCGGTCGAGGCCTCCGGCGGCGACGCCGGCGCGGCCGACGCGGGCGGTGGCTTCTTCGACGGCGGCGGTGATTTCGGTGGGGGCGATTTCGGCGGCGGGGACTTCGGGGGCGGGGACTTCGGCGGCTTCTGATCGCTTCGCGAGGTTCTGATCGCCGGGACGACGTCGCTCACCGAGCGGCGTCGTCCCGTGTTCGCCTCCGGATACCCACACATCCGGGCGACGAAACCCACACACCGGAACGACGAAAGGGCCCGCCTCCCCGAACGGGGAGACGGGCCCTTCGTGCTCGCCCGGGCTCAGCCCGGGCGGTGAGATCACGCGATGCGGATGTTCTCCGCCTGCAGACCCTTCGGGCCCTGCTTCACGTCGAACTCCACGCGCTGGTTCTCCTCCAGCGTGCGGTAGCCGTTGGTCTGGATCGCGCTGTAGTGCGCGAACACGTCGCTGCCGCCCTCTTCGGGGGCGATGAAGCCGAAGCCCTTCTCAGCGTTGAACCACTTGACGGTTCCAAATGCCATGCCTTGCTCCTTGCAAGAGTGACGACCCCGGCCTTCGGGATCGCGGTGAATCACGGTGGTCGTCATCTCTCGGAAGAACGATCGCACTGCAACACCTGCCAGCCTACACACCTGAGCCCGCCGCGTCCCGTGATATGCGCAACGCTGCGCGGCGGCGGGCGATCGATGCGGTTGCCCGCGTCATGTAACAGGGCCGCAATACGCACGCAATCCCCCGAGGGCCTCGAGTAACGATTCCACAAGGATCCGCTGGGTCACCCCGGCCCCAGGTTCAATCGTGCTACACCGGTGGTGTAGTTTTCGTGCCCTGAACGGGATGGTCCGGCTCGTCACACAGGGTCGGCGCCCCAGCGGTCCGTCCACCGCCCAGCAGGCGATGGACACGACAGGAAGTAGGAACAGCCTTGAGGCGGAACACACTGTTTGCAGGCGGCGCCCTGGCGCTTGCCGTCGCACTGACCGCATCCGCGTGCGGCACCGTGGACACGGGTGGCGGAGGCGGCGCCGACGGCGAGTGCTCGCTCAACATCGGTGTCATGGGCGCGCTCTCCGGGGCCAACGCCAGCATCGTGCTTCCCTCGGTGAACGCGGCGAAGATGGCGCTGGCCGAGTACGAGGCCGAGGACCCGGAATGTGCGGTCAAGCTCGTCGAGTTCGACACCGAGGGTGACCCGGCGAAGGCTCCTGGCGTCGCCACCAAGATGGTGCAGGACGAGTCCTACATCGGTGTCATCGGCGGCGCGTTCTCCGGCGAGACCAAGGCGACCCAGCCGATCTTCGCCGACGGCAGCCTGACGATGATCTCCCAGTCGGCCACCGCCACCGAGCTGACGGTCGACGAGCCCTCCGAGACGTTCCACCGCGTGGTGGGCCACGACCTGGTGCAGGGCACGGCGATTGCGAACTACGTGGCCGAGGTGCTCGAGGCCGAGAAGGTCTTCGTCGTCGACGACCAGACCGCCTACGGCGCGCCGCTCGGCGAGAAGATCCGTGAGGTCCTGGGCGACAAGGTCACGGAGTCCGACAAGACGCAGGAGAAGCAGACCGACTTCGCCGCGACCATCGGCAAGATCGAGAGCGCCAAGCCGGACGCCATCGTGTACGCGGGCTACGCCGCCGAGGCCGGCCCGTTCCTCAAGCAGATCCGCGACGCGGGCCTCGAGACGCCGTTCATCGGCGGGGACGGCCTGTACGGCGTCGACTTCCCGAAGGCCGCGGGCGACGCGTCCGAGGGTGCCATCGTCACCTGCCCGTGCGTCCCCTCCGAGGGCACCTTCGCCGAGGACTACGAGGAGATGTTCGGCGAGGCCGCCGGCGCGTACGCCGGTGAGGGCTACGACGCCATGAGCATCTTCCTCGAGGGCATCAAGGCCGGGCACACCACCCGCGAGGACATGGAGACCTACGTCGACGGCTACACCGGCGAGGGCCTCACGAAGAACTACTCCTTCGACGAGAACGGTGACGTCGCGGCCGAGAACGTCATCGTCTGGTCCTACAAGGTCGAGGACGGCGCGCTGGTCCCCGACCAGGAGATCGAGCAGTAACGACTGCTCCGCACCGGCGCCTGGCGGGGCGGTGAGGACTCCTCACCGCCCCGCCCTGCGTCGCCCAGGACCACATCGGAGAAGACAAAACAGATGGACTTCAGCAACCTCATCGAAGGCCTCGGCGGCTACACGATCGACGGCCTCACGAAGGGCTCGATCTACGCCCTCGTCGCACTGGGCTACACCCTGGTGTACGGCGTGCTCCGCCTCATCAACTTCGCGCACGGCGAGGTGTTCATGGTCGGCGCCTGGACGGTGCTCGGCGTGTACACCGCCCTCGGCGCCGACAGCGGTGTCGGCGTTCCGCTCGCGATCGGCATCACCCTGCTGGCAGGTCTCGTTGCCGCCACGGCCACGGCCGGAACCGCGCTCGTCATCGAGCGCGTCGCCTACAAGCCGCTGCGGGACAAGAACGCCCCGCGCCTCATCGTCCTCATCACCGCGATCGGCTGCTCCATGGTGCTCATGGAACTGTTCGGCCACGCCTTCAAGGTGTGGTTCCCCGGCGCCCAGTTCGGGCGTGCGGCGGTGAACATCCCCACCATCATCCCCACCCAGGAGGCGTTCTCGATCGGGGGGGTCGGGGTCAGCAACATCGACCTCATCGTCATCGTGGCGGGCGTCGCGATGATGATCGTTCTCGACCAGTTCGTGAACAAGTCCCGCTTGGGCCGTGGCGTGCGCGCCGTCGCGCAGGACCCGGACACGGCGTCCCTCATGGGCGTGAACAAGGACAGGATCATCGTGCTGGTCTTCGTGATCGGGGGGGTCGCGGCGGGTCTCGCGGCGCTTCTGCACACGCTCAAGTACGACTTCGCCAAGTTCGACATGGGCTTCCTGATCGGCATGAAGGCCTTCACGGCCGCCGTGCTCGGCGGGATCGGCAACCTGCGCGGCGCGCTGGTGGGCGGCCTGCTGCTCGGCATCTGCGAGGTGTACTCCTCGGCCGTGATCTCCTCGAACTGGGAGGACGTGACAGCGTTCGTCATCCTCGTCGTCGTCCTCATGTTCCGTCCCACCGGCATCCTCGGTGAGTCCCTCGGGAAGGCCCGCGCATGACCGACAACACGAAAACCCTCGAAACAGTGCGGGAGTGGACCCTCGGCCTCCCCGGCAAGATCTCCGCCGGCCCGCGCTGGGTGCGAGTGCTGCTGCTCGTCGTCGGCCTCGCGTTCTGCGTCTACCTGCCGTTCCTGGACGTGCTGCCGTTCGCGTACATCCGCACCGACCTCGGTGAGGGCGGGTCGGACTGGGCGAGCACGCTCTTCACGATCACGCTCTACATGATCATCGCCGCCGGCCTGAACGTGGTGATCGGCTGGGCCGGCCTGCTGGACCTCGGCTACGTCGGCTTCTACGCGGTGGGCGCCTACTCGCTCGCGCTGTTCGGCTCGCCCAACTCGCCGGTCACGCAGGCCATCGCCGCGCAGTTCGGCCTGCCGACCGGCTGGGCCATGGCGTTCGCCGCCTGCGTCCCGCTGGCGCTCTGCCTGGCGCTGATCTCCGGCGTCGCCCTCGGTACCCCGACCCTCCGGCTGCGCGGCGACTACCTCGCCATCGTGACGATGGGCTTCGGCGAGATCATCCGCATCGTCATGCGCAACTCCAGCTGGACCAACGGCGCGAGCGGCATCACGAAGGTCCCGGAGCCCCCGGCCCCGGACAAGGACTTCTTCAGCACGATGCTGCCGGAGCGCTGGTACTGGCTCGCACTGGCGGTGCTCGTGCTCGTCATCTGGCTGCTGCGCCGGCTGGAGAACAGCCGGGTCGGCCGGTCCTGGCTCGCCATCCGTGAGGACGAGGACGCCGCCGCCGTCATGGGCGTGAACGGGTTCAAGTTCAAACTGTGGGCCTTCGCCATCGGTGCCGCTCTCGGCGCGATCGCGGGCCTGCTGTTCGCGACCAAACAGGCGAGCGTCGAGCCGAACCTGTTCCAGCTCAACCTGTCGTTCCTGTTCGTCGCGATGGTCGTCATCGGCGGCTCCGGCAACATCTGGGGCGCGCTGTTCGGCGCGTTCCTCATCACGTACCTGCCGGAGCGCTTCCGCGAGTTCGAGGCATGGCGTCCGCTGGCCTTCGGCCTCGCGCTGGTGGTGATCATGGTGCTGCGCCCGCAGGGCCTGTTCCCGAACCGCCGCCGGGCACGTGAGCTCGAGGACCGCAAGCACGAGGCGGAGGAGGCTGCAGCAGATGCCTGAGCAGACCACGCAGACGGCCACCGAGGTGGCCCCCCAGGCAGCCGGTGACGTGCTGCTGTCCATGGATCACGTGACGCTCCGCTTCGGCGGCGTCGTCGCGCTGAACGACGTCGACTTCCAGATCCGCAGGGGCGAGATCCTTGGCCTGATCGGCCCGAACGGCGCCGGCAAGACGACCGCGTTCAACGCGATGACGGGCGTCTACCGGCCGACGTCGGGCACGATCACGTTCGACGGCGGTACGATCTCCGGCCGCAAGCCGCACCAGATCACGGCCCTCGGGATCGCGCGGACGTTCCAGAACATCCGCCTGTTCCCCGAGATGTCGGCGCTGGAGAACGTGCTCGTCGGGTGCGACGCGCGGAACAAGACCTCCGCGCTCGGCGCGATGTTCCGGCTCTACCGGGTCTGGGGCGTCCCGGAGGAGGATCTCCCGGCCGGCCCGGTGGCGCGTGCCCTGGCCAAGGTGTTCGGGGTCAGCCGGCACGAATTGGAGGAACGGCGCAGCCGCCGTAAGGCGTACGAGCTGCTGCGGTTCGTCGGGGTCGCGGACCGGAGCGACGAGCTCGCCCGCAACCTCCCCTACGGCTACCAGCGCCGGCTGGAGATCGCCCGCGCGATGGCGACCGACCCCAAGCTGCTGTGCCTGGACGAGCCGGCGGCGGGCTTCAACCCGGCGGAGAAGGAGGAGCTCATGCAGCTCATCCGCCGCATCCGGGACCGTGGCCTGACCGTCCTGCTCATCGAGCACGACATGAAGCTGGTCATGGGGGTCACCGACCGCATCGTGGTCCTCGAGTTCGGCTCGAAGATCGCGGACGGCGTCCCGGCCGAGGTCGCCCGCGACCCGAAGGTCATCGCCGCCTACCTGGGAGAGCCTGATGCTGCTTGAGGTCAAGGACATCGTCCTCAACTACGGGAAGATCCAGGCGTTGCACGGCCTGACCATCGAGGTCGAACAGGGCGAGATCGTGGCGCTGATCGGCGCGAACGGTGCCGGCAAGACGTCGACGATGCGGGCCGTCTCCGGCGTCCGCGGCGTCGCGTCCGGTTCCATCATGTTCGACGGCCACGACGTCACCAGCCTGCGGGCCGATCAGCGCATGCGCCAGGGCCTGGTGCTCGCGCCCGAGGGCCGCGGCATCTTCCCGGGGATGACCGTCGTGGAGAACCTGGAGATGGGTGCCTACACGCGGCGTGACCGGGCCGAGGTCGCCAAGGACTTCGACCGCGTCTACGACCTGTTCCCTCGTCTCGGGGAGCGCAAGAAGCAGTTCGGCGGCACGATGTCCGGCGGCGAGCAGCAGATGCTCGCCATCGGCCGCGCGCTGATGTCGCGCCCGAAGCTCCTGCTCCTGGACGAGCCGTCGATGGGCCTGGCCCCGATGCTCATCCAGCAGATCTTCTCGATCATCAAGGAGATCGCCGAGCAGGGCACGACCATCCTGGTCGTGGAGCAGAACGCCAAGCAGGCGCTCACGCTCGCCAACCGCGCGTACGTCCTCGAGACGGGCAACATCGTCAAGACAGGCACCGGCGCGGAACTCCTCGACGACACGTCGATCCGCGAGGCCTACCTGGGCGTCGCCTGATCCGGCCCGCCTGATCCGCGCGGCAGGGGCTTCGTACGCGAGGCCCCTGCCGCGCGGTCCGGCGCGGATAATGGGCGCGTGCTCGACTTCGCCTCGGACAACCACGCGCCCGTCCACCCGGAAGTGATGGACGCCGTCGTCGCCGCCAACGACGGTTCCGTTCCCGCCTACGGCGGTGACCCCGTCACCGCGCGGCTCGAGGCGCGGGTCCGCGACGTCCTCGGCCCCGGCGCCACGGTCTTCCCCGTGCTCAACGGGACCGGCGCCAACGTGATCTCCCTGATGGCAGCCGCGCCGCGCTGGGGCGGCGTCGTCCTCAGCGACGTCGCGCACGCCAACACCGACGAGAACGGCGCGCCCGAGCGCGTCGGCGGCCTCAAGCTCCTGACCCGCTCGTCCACGGACGGCCGCATCACCGTGGACGACGTCGCCGCGTGGGCCGGCGACCGCGGCAACCCCCACCGAGCGCAGCCCGCCGTCCTCTCCCTGACGCAGTCCACCGAGCTCGGCACCGTCTACGCGCCCGAGGACCTCAAGGCGCTCGTGGCCGCCGCCCACGAGCTCGGCATGCTCGTCCACCTCGACGGCTCGCGCCTCGCCAACGCGGCCGCGTTCCTCGGGACGGGCCTGCGCGAGCTCACCACCGACGCCGGCGTCGACCTGCTGTCGTTCGGCGCCGCCAAGAACGGCGGCATGATCGGCGAGGCGGTCGTCGTCCTCGACGCCGTCAGGCCCGACGGCGACGCCGCAGCCGACGCCACCGCGGGCACCGCCACCCTCGCTCCCGCCCACCCGCTCGCCACCGGCGGCCCGGCCGGCGGCCTCGCGGCGGCCGTCCCGTACCTCCGCAAGCAGACGATGCAGCTCGCCTCGAAGACGCGCTTCGTCTCCGCCCAGCTCCTGGCGCTCCTGGGCGAGCCCGGCAGCGGCGCCGACCCCCTCTGGCTGCGCAACGCCCGCCACTCCAACGCGATGGCCGCCCGCCTGCGCGCGGGTGTCGAGGCGCTGCCCGGCGGCGTCGTCCGCGTCGTCCACCCCACCGAGGCGAACGTCGTCTTCGCGAGCCTTCCCCGCCAGGCGGCCGCCGTCGTGCGTGAACAGGCACGCTTCCACGACTGGTCCGCCGGCGAGACGCCGGACCGCGTCGTCGCGCGCTGGATGTGCTCGTGGCACACCTCCGAGGCGGACGTCGACGCGTTCGTCGCGGCCGTCGCCCGCGCCGCAGAAACGGGTTGACCACGTTTCACCGGTTTTCGGGCTGTGGCCTGCACAGGGCCGTAGGCTGACCGGGTGGACCAGACCGACACGCCGCCGGCCGCGGCACGCCGCCCCGTCGCACGTACCCACCACGGCGACGTGTTCACCGACGAGTACGAGTGGCTGCGCGCCAAGGACGACCCGGAGGTCGTCGCGCACCTGACCGCGGAGAACGCGTACACGGCGGCCCGTCTCGAGCACCTGCGCCCCCTGCGCCAGTCGATCTTCGACGAGATCAAGGCGCGCACCCAGGAGACGGACCTGTCGCTGCCGTCGCGCGACGGCGGCTGGTGGTACTACTCCCGCACCGAGGAGGGCAAGGAGTACCCGATCCACGCGCGCTACGAGGTCACGGACCCGGCCGACTGGACGCCGCGCGTCCTCGAGCCCGGCGTGCCCGTGCCCGGCGAGCAGGTGCTGCTCGACCAGAACGCCGAGGCGGCCGGCCACGAGTTCTTCTCGCTCGGCACGTTCGACGTGTCCGAGGACGGCCGCCTCCTGCTGTACGCCACGGACACCGAGGGCGACGAGCGCTACACGCTGCGCGTTCGCGACCTGACGACCGGTGCGGACCTGGACGACGTCGTCGAGGCCACCGCCTCCGGCGCGTTCTTCGCCCCCGACGGCGTGCACGTCTTCTACCAGACCCTCGACGAGGCCTGGCGCCCGCACCGCCTGTGGCGGCATCGCATCGGCACGCCGAACGGCGACGACGTGCTCGTCCTCGAGGAGCCCGACGAGCGGTACTGGATGGGCGCGGGCGTCAGCCGCTCCCGGAAGTACCTGATCATCGAGCTGGGCTCGAAGGTCACCAGCGAGTGCTGGATCCTCGAGGCCGACGACCCGGCCGGCGAGTTCCGCTGCGTGCGCCCGCGCGTCGACGGCGTGGAGTACTCGGTGGAGCACGCGGTGCTGCCCCAGAGCACGCCGGTGGCGAGCGTCGTCGCGACGGACGACGGCGTGTCGGCGGGTCCCGCCGGTGCGCCCGGCCGCGACGTCCTGCTGATCCTGCACAACGAGAACGCCGAGAACTTCGAGCTGACGGTCGCCGACGTGCCGGCGCCGGGCGAGGGCCTGGCGGGCTGGGGCGACGTCGTCGTGCCACATGACCAGGACGTGCGCCTCGAGGGCATCTCGGCGTCCGCACGCTACCTCGTCCTGTACTACCGCCGCGGGGCGATCAGCCGCAGCGGCATCCTGCGCCTGGACGACGGCGGGGCCGGCTCGCCCGCGATCCGCCCCCAGCTCGTGGAGTCGGGTGCGCCCGCGACGGCGTCGTCCGGAGTGGCCGTGACCGCCGTGGGCAGCCGCTGGCAGTTCGAGGAGATGACGTTCGGCCAGCCGCTGGAGTCGGTCGGCGCGGGCGTCGGCGTGTGGGAGCAGCCGAACCTGCTGGTCGGCTACACGACGTTCACGACGCCGTCGGGCGTCTACGACTACGACGTCGCCACGGGCGAGCGCACGCTGCTGAAGCAGACCCCGGTCCTCGGCGGCTACGACGCCGCGGAGTACGCGCAGCGCCGCGAGTGGGCCGTCGCGGAGGACGGCACGCGCATCCCGATCTCGCTCGTCTGGCGCAGGGACACCACGGCCCTGTCCGGCGCCGACGGGGCGCCGTCGGCCCCCGCGCCCGTGCTGCTCTACGGCTACGGCGCCTACGAGATGTCGCTCGACCCGTACTTCTCGATCCCACGGCTCTCGCTGCTCGACCGCGGCGTCGTCTTCGCGATCGCGCACGTGCGCGGCGGCGGCGAGATGGGCCGGCACTGGTACGACGACGGCAAGCTGGGCACCAAGCGGAACACGTTCACCGACTTCGTGGCGTGCGCGCGGTACCTGGCGGCGTCGGGCTGGACGACGCCGGACCGCATCGTGGCCGACGGCGGATCGGCGGGCGGCCTGCTCGTGGGCGCCGCGCTGAACCTCGCGCCGGACGCGTTCGGGGGCGTCCTCGCGGGCGTGCCGTTCGTGGACGCCCTGACCTCGATGCTCGACCCGTCGCTGCCGCTGACGGTGACCGAGTGGGACGAGTGGGGCGACCCGCTGCACGACCCCGAGGTGTACGCGTACATGAAGTCGTACACGCCGTACGAGAACATCCCGGACGACGCCGCGCACTACCCGCAGATCCTGGCCACGACGTCGTTCAACGACACGCGCGTGATGTACGTCGAGCCGGCCAAGTGGGTCGCGCGCCTCCGCGCGGCCGGCGCCCCGGCGCTCCTCAAGATCGAGATGCAGGCCGGCCACGGCGGCGTCTCGGGCCGCTACGCCACCTGGGAGCAGATCGCGTTCGAGCACGCCTGGATCCTGCAGACCCTGGGCCTGGCCGGCTGACGTGCCCGGCGTGGTCGCGGACCGAGGTTTGCCGCGCGACCACGAGGTTTCCGTGATCGGCACTCGGCCGATACCCGACAACCTCGTGGTCGCACCGCGAACGTTCGAGGGTTAGCCCAGGGCGGACTTGGCGCGGAGGACGCGGGCGGCCGCCTCGTCGATGCGGTCGGCGAACCGCGGGTCGGACTTCGCCCGGGTGACCAGGGCCTCCGCCATGGGGCCCGCCGTCGTCGGGTCCGCCGACGCCAGGACCAGGTCCACGCCCGCCTCGACCGCGCGGACGGCGCGCTCGCCCGCGGGCCAGGGCTGGACGGCGGCGGCCGCGGAGACGTCGTCGGTCATGACGACGCCGTCGAATCCCAGGTCCTTGCGCAGCAGCCGCACCATGGCGGGGCTGAACAGGGCGGGGTTCCTCGCGTCGATCAGCTCGTAGTACGCCGACGACATCATGACGAACTCCGCGCCGGCCTCGACGTTCCCCCGGAACGCCCGCACCGACTTCGCGTCGCGCCCGGTCACGGTGTCGACGACCTTCGCCGCGGTGTCGGTGTTCCCGAGCGTCAGCCCCAGCCCGGGGAAGTGCTTCGGCGTCGTCGCCACACCGGAGGCGCGCATCCCGGCACCGAACGCGACCGAACCCTCGGTCACCGACCTCAGCGTGAAACCGTAGTTCCGCTGGATCGCCCCGATCGGCTCGTTCGACGCCGCGGTCTCGCGCGACACCACGTCCGCGACGGGCGCCAGGTTGAGGTTGACGCCGACGTCGGCCAGCTCCTGCCCCCACCGGCGCGCCTCTCGTCGCAGTTCCCCCGGCGACAGCTCCGCCTGCTCCACGGCGCTCGGGATCTCGCTGAACCCCGGTCCGCGCAGCACCTGGACGAGGCCGCCCTCCTGGTCGGTCGCGACGAGCATGAGCGGATCGCGCGGGTTCGCCGCGGCGCCCACGGCCGTCACCTCGTCCACGAGCTCCCGCATCGGAGCCTGGCCCGCCTCCGTGCGCCCGTGCAGGAACACGTTCGCCACGTGATGGTCCCGGATCACCGCGGCCGGCGTCTCCAGCTCACCCGTGACCGGCACGCCGACCATGATGATCTGCCCGACCTTCTCCTCGAGCGTCATCTTCTCCAGCAGCTCGTCGATGTCCGACGGCGCGGGGCGGGGCGAGGGGGTCACGGTGCCCTCCGAGGTGGTGGGGCCGGGCGACGGGTCCGGCGTGGCGGGCGCCGGCGGTGCGGGGGAGGCGGACGGCGTCGTCGTCCCCGAGGCCTCCGACGGCGCGGACGGCCGCGCCCCCTCGCCCGGCCCGCCGCACCCCGCGACGGACAGCAGCACCAGCACACTCAGCACCCGTACGACGCGAACCATTCGGGCAGTATTCCCTACCGGGCAGGGATCCGCGCCCGGCCGGGCGAACGAACCGCCGGATCCCGCGGGCCGCGGCCGGTCTCCCGTGATCGCCGATCTGCCACGGGCAGCGCGATCCGCAGGACCGCCGACGCGCCGAAGGAGCGGGCCCCGACCAGGACCCGCTCCCTCGGTACCGCTCTGACTGCCGGCCCGGATCAGAAGCGCACGTCCACCGAGACCAGGCGGTGGTCGCTACTCGGGAACGGGTAGACGCCCGTGAGGCGGGACAGCGGCTCGCCGGACGCCGGCCAGAACACCGACGCGTCGCGGACCCGCAGGTCACGGCTCAGGAGCGTGTAGTCCACGCGCAGGTTGCCGGGCGCCGTGTCGGCGAAGTCCGCCGTGTCGAGGGCCGGGTCGCCGGTGTGGGTCGTGTTGGCGCCCGCCTGCAGGGCGGCCGCCTCGGCCGCGCCCGCCGACGTCGCCGCCGGGTCCTGGATCCTGCGGTGCTCCAGCAGCTGGTCGATCGCCTTGTCGTACGAGTCGCCGTCGGCCGGGTCGGCGTTGTAGTCGCCCACGATCACGAACGACTCGCCGCGCCCGAGGCCGCCGCGGCGGCCCTTGTCGTCGTAGACGTACGACGCCGTCCGGCCGCCCGACACGTAGTCCGCCCAGAAGCGGATCTCGTCGTGGTTGCGGCGGCCGTTGCGGTCCTCGGCGCCGTCGAACGTGGGCGGCGTCGGGTGCGCGGCCAGCACGTGCACCGTCTCGCGGCCCACGCGGACCGGGACGTCCCAGTGCGACTTCGAGGACAGCGGCAGCACCGCGAGCTCCTCGTCGGTGTACCAGGGCAGGCCCGTGGCCGGGTCCTGCGGGAGCAGGGCGCCGGGCATGTCCTGCCACAGGAAGTTCTGGAACGTGCGCGCGTGACGCGTGTCGATCGGGTACCTCGACAGCACGAGCATGCCGTACTGGCCCGGGAACACACCGAAGCCGAGCGCGTCGTCGCCGCCGGAGACGACGCCGTTGTTGTTCAGGTCGAAGCCGGAGGGGATGCCGGTGTTCGACGGCGCGACGAACGCGTACGGGTACTCGATCGCCCGGGCGTCGCCCTGGGCGACCTCGAGGTAGTTCTCGCGGAACAGGTCGGCGGCCCGGCCGGCGGCGTCGAAGTCGAACTCGTTGAGCAGCACGACGTCCGGCCGCGCGTGCTGGATGACCTCGGCGACGACCTGCGCCTGGGTGTTCGCGCCGGTCGACAGGTCGCTGACGAGCTGCCCGTCGGCGTTGCGGTTCAGCGACAGGTTGTAGGTCGCCACGCGCAGGCTCTTCGCGCGGGACGACGACGTCGTGGCGGCGGACCCGGCGGCAGCGGCGCCGTCGTCGTCCGGGGCGGTCGCGGCGACGGCCGCGCCACCGCCGGTGACCAGGGCGGCGGCAAGAACGAGACCCGCGGTGCGCAGGACTGGGCGGCGCATAGGTGCTCCTTGGGGGATGACGGATGAGGTGCCCGCCCAGCTAACCGGCCCGGGATGAACCCCAGGTGAAGCGAGGCCATCGAGTTGCCGCCGGTGCCGTGGGCGGGAACGGCCCGGGAACGACGTCAGCCCGCGCCCCCCTGGTGAGGGGACGCGGGCTGACGGCGGCTGTCAGGTGATCAGCTGCGGCCGACGTAGATGGTCATGTGGCCGTTGGCGCTGTCCTGGTCCAGGACGGCGATCCGGGTGCCGGTGCCGCCGACGATCGTCGAGTGGCCCGGGTTCGCCGGGTCGTAGTAGGCGTTCGGGTCCGTGTCGTCGAAGACGCGGACCTGCTTGGGGGCCCTGGTCTTCAGCGTGAAGGCGCCCGCCGTCGTCTCCTGGTGGAGCGAGATCGGGTCGGTCTTCTTGATACCGAAGGTCGAGTCGAACGTCTGGATCCGGTTACGGGCGATCGAGCCGTTGCTCCACTTGAGCGGGGCCGGCCGGGAGTCGACCGGAAGCGCCTCGCCGTGACCCGGGTGGGTCTTGGTGTTGTTGTCGCCGTACAGGCCGTTCACGTACCAGATCAGCAGGCCGTCCTGGTAGGGGAAGTGCTCGACCTTGTTCGGGTTGGACTGCGCCCAGCCGAAGTTGTACGGGCCCTCCTTGAGCGTGACGTCGTAGCCGCCGTACACCCGGTGCTCGGCCAGGTAGTAGTGCGAGAACGTCTGCTCCATCGTGCCGTTCGTGACGGTCCAGTCACCGGTCCAGCCCGACGCGTCGGTGAAGTCCTCGGTCAGGGCGTCGCCCACGGCGACGTCGTCGACCGCGAATCCCTTGCCGTTCGTGCCGCCGTCCGAGGTGTAGCGGAAGCGGAGCTGCGCGGTCTGGCCCGAATAGGCCGCCAGATCGGCGGTCAGCGCGACCCAGCCCTCGGACGTGCCGTCGATGCCGCCGCCCGGGTTGGTGCCGTTCGGGTCGTCGTCGGTCGACAGGTTCGTGGACAGCGAGGTCCACGAGGAGCCGCCGTCGGTCGAGACCTCGGCGAAGGCGTAGTCGTAGCCCGCCTCGATGTCGTAGTTGACCTGAGCGGACAGCTGCGCACCGGCCGGCACCACGAACGACGCCGAGGTGTACGGCGAGTTCATGTTGTTGCCGGTGCCGGAGAAGGCGTAGTTGCCGTCGAGCGGGTCGATGCCGGTCGAGACCTGGGCGGTGCCGTCCGGCAGGTTCACCAGCGCGGCCTGCGCGCGGGTCGTGGCGTGGAACGACGGCCCGAGCTTCACGAAGCCGGCCTCGTCCGCCTGGACGGTCTCGTAGTCGAGCCAGCCGAGGAAGAGCTTCTCGTGGGCGCCCATGTGGTCCGGCGTCGTGCCGATGTTGCCGGCCTTCTCGCCGTGGCCCAGCCACGAGCCGCTGCTCATGAGGTTCCAGAAGCCGGTGCCGTTCTCGCCGCCGGAGGTGTCGTAGTAGTCCGGCAGGCCGAGGTCGTGACCGAACTCGTGCGCGAAGACGCCGAGGCCGCCGTTCTCCGGCTCCGTGGTGTAGTCACGGATCCACAGGTCGGTGTCGCCGATCTTGATGCCGCCGAGCTTCGGGAAGTCCGCGGGACCGTCGGTGCCGAGACCGCCCTGGTTGACCGCCCAGCGGTGCGACCAGATGGCCCACGGCTCGGCGCCGGCCTCCTCGCCCTCGCCGGAGTGCACGGCCTGGAAGTGGTCGATGTAGCCGTCGGGCTCGTTGATGATGCCGTCGCCGTCGACGTCGTACCGGTCCCAGATGTCGAACGACTCGAGGTAGGCCTCGATCTCGGCCTGGGTCTTGCCGGCGGCGACCTGCTGCTCGTACCAGGCGTTCGCGGCGTCCTGGATGAACGCGGTCATGGACGTGCCGGTCTCGCCGCCCTCCTCGTCGCCGCCGCCGTAGTAGGAGGCGCGGTTCGGGACGGTGACCCAGTCGGAGACGTCACCCTGGAGGTCGAAACGGCCCGAGGACATCTCGTCGTAGACGTCGTGGAACGACTCACCGGTGTTCTCGCCGGTGAAGAACATGTCCATGAAGTGGGCGCGCGAGAAGTCGGCTTCCCAGTAGGTGGAGTTGTCGTCGGCCGCCGGCTCGGGGATCTCGTTGTGCAGCGGACCCGCCGGGCTGTCCGGGAAGAACGACGAGCCCTCGCCGTCGCCGAACTCGACCAGGAAGGTGAGCAGCTGTGCCGTCTCCTGGGTGCCGTACTCGACGTACTCGCCCGGGGCGATCTTGACGACCTCGGACCTCCGGTCGCCCTTGCCGCGGGTGGTCACCTCGGCCTCGCCGGTGGCGACCATCTCGACGGCGTCCATCTTGCGCTCACGCTGCTTGTCGGCGAGGGCGTCGGGACGGTCGTCCGAGTGCTCGTGAGCGTGCGACGCCGGGTCCGGCTCCGACACACTCGGCGCGGCGACGGCGGCTGCCGGCACGAGCACGCTCGTGAGCAGCAGAGCCGCGCCAGCGCCGGCTGCGCTGATTCGTGGATTCATGGATTCCTCCGGGGTGTGAGAACCCCCGGCCACGAGAGCCGGAGGCGCTGACGACGGGCCAGGCACGGACCACGACGTCCGTACAGGACCCAATCACCGTTCCGTTTCAGGAATGTTGCGAATGGCACGTTACTGCATCTCGACCCCAAGGGAAACAAGGCGGAAACCCGCCACTATCGACGGCGGAAAGCCGCCACATAGCATTTCGCCGGGTTTTCACGATTCACCAGATGGTGGGACGACGGAAAAACGGTTGCCGCCCTGTGCCAGACTGTCGAATCGATGCGACCCTCCCCGGAACCCCCCGCGATCATGCCCTCGCACGCTGCCGAAAAGGCGGCGCAACGCCGTGCCCTCGTAGCACTGATCGCGCTGTCCACCTCCGCCTTCATGTTCGTCACGGCAGAGAGCCTGCCCGGCGGCCTGCTGACGATCATGGCCCGTGGCCTGGAGCGTTCCACCTCGCAGATCGGGCTGCTGGTGACCGCGTACGCCGTCGTCGTCGTGATCGCGACCGTGCCGCTGGCGCATCTGACGCGGCGGTTCGGCCGGCGCGCCGTCCTCGCGGGGACGACGGCGGTCTGCGCGGCCGGACTGGTGTGGTCGGGGCTCGCGGTGGGTTACTGGGATCTGCTCGCCTCCCGGGTCGTCACCGCATTGGGCCAGGCATTGTTCTGGGCGATCGTGATGCCCGCGGCGGCGAGCATGTTCCCGCGCGAGGTGCGCGGAAAGATGATCGCGCGGCTCACCATCGGGAATTCCCTCGGGCCCATGCTCGGCGTCCCGTTCGGAACCTGGCTTGGGCAGCTGACCACCTGGCGCGTGCCTTTTCTGGTCATCGCGGCGGTGAGCGCGCTGGCCTGTGCGGCGATCCTGCTGACGATGCCGGACGGCTCGGAGGCGCGCGACGACACGTCACGCGGCACGCATCCGGACCGACGCCGGTTCGTGGTGCTGCTGGTGGTGACGTTCCTTCTGGTCACAGGATCGTTCGCGTGGCTCACCTTCATCACGGAGTTCATGCTGGAGGTCGCCGGGTTCGACGACCGGTGGCTCTCGGCGCTGCTCCTGGCGAGCGGTGGCGCCGGTCTGGTCGGAACACTCCTGGCCGGGTTCGTGCTCGATCGCTGGCCGTGGCTGACGCTCGCCGGCGGCGGGGCGGCGGTGACGGTGTTCCTCGTCGTCCTGCAGCTGTTCGGGGCGGTCCCGTGGGCCGCCGTCGTCGGCATGCTGCTGTGGGGGATGTCGTTCAGCTTCGTCCCGCCGGTCGCCGCGCATCTGTCCATGCAGACGGCCCCGGGCGCCACCGAGATGGCGACGGCGCTGAACAGCTCGGTCTTCAATCTCGGCATCGCCTCGGGCGCCGCCCTGGGCGCCTTCGTCGTCGCGCAGTGGGGCCCGCACCTGATCCCGGTCGCGGGCGCGGTCTTCGTGCTGGCCGCGGTCATCCTGACGGTGTGGGACATACGGCTGAGCGCCCGCCAGGGTGCGAGCCGTACACCAAAAGTGTGAGTCATAGTGTGAGAGCGCGAGTCAAAGTGCGATTCAAAGCGCGAGTCCGAGTGGCAGAGTGTGATAATGGATGGCGTGATTGCTCCTCAGCTCTCAGAGATTGTGGCCCTTCTCCGTGACGAACGGAGTGATACGGCGGACATCGAGGTCAAGCGTGCCTCCGGCGGATTTCCCAAGAACCTCGCCTCAACCGTGTCCGCGATGACGAACAAGCCGGGCGGCGGCACCATCGTGCTGGGCCTCGACGAATCAGCGGACTTCGCACCGGTTGGCGTATACGACGTCGCCGAGTGCCAGAAGGCCCTGGCGTCGCTGGCGCGCGATGCCATGAAGCCACCGGTGAAGATCGACATCTCGACCGTCGACTTCGAGGGCACCACCGTCGTCGTCGGCCATGTGCACGAGACCCCGCCGTCCGAGAAGCCCGCGATGATCCGTGCCAACCGGAAGTCGTACGTGCGGTCGTACGACGGCGACTACGAGCTGGCCGACAACGAGGTGCAGCGTTTCATCGCCACGCGATCGAAGCCGACCTTCGACCTCACGCCCGTGGATGCGGGACCTGAGGCGCTCGACAAGGCCCTCGCCGACTTCTTCCTGGCGACGATGCGCAACGAGTCGAGACGGATGAACAAGTACACGGACGACGAGATTCTTCTGAACGCCGGCGTCATGACGAGCGACGGGAAGCTCACCTTGGCGGGTCTGCTCGCACTCGGTGACTACCCGCAGCGGTGGTATCCGAGCCTTGGGATCGAGGCTGCGATGGTGCTGCCTGACGGAACTGACGATCCCGAGATCAGGGTCGCTGATCGTGCGCGGTTCGACGGCCCGATTCCCGACATGCTGGACGACGCAGTCCGGTGGGTCGTGCGGAACACTGCCACCCGTATCGTCTTCGGAGCTGACGGGCACGGCCGCGACGTACACACCTATCCGATCAAGGCCGTACGGGAACTTATCGCCAATGCGTTGGTTCACCGCGATCTCGGTCCGCACGCGAACAACGAGCCGATCTCGTTGCGGCTGACGAAGAATCAACTGGTGATCGCCAACCCGGGCGGCCTCTGGTCGATGACGGTCGGCAGGCTCGGTACGGTCGGGCCGACTGCGCGGCGGAACGAAGCGCTCGTTCGCATCCTTCAGAACGTCATGACCCAAGACGGCCGGCGCGTGATCGAAGGGCTCGGCACCGGGATCCGTGCGGTCCTCGACTCACTGGACTCCGCCGGGATGACGCGGCCGCGGTTCGTCGACAACGGCATCGCGTTCACGGTGCTCGTCCCGAACCACGCTCTGCTCAACCCGGCGGACATCGAATGGATCTCGCGGGTTGCGGCGGGTGCCCGGCTGAATGACGTGCAGCGGCATGTCCTCGCCTCGATGCGACACGGTGTGGCCTGGACCAATCGCGAGTTGCGACAGCACTTCCCCATGGACTCGGTGGTGGCACGGGTCTACCTACAGGGCTTGGTGGACGCGGGGCTCGCCGAGGTCGTCGGAGATCGAGGATCGACCCAGTACCGGTTGAACAGGGCGCTTGTCGCCGAACCAGAGAACAGTCGCCCACACGATGCGGCCGACGAGCCGCCGTCGTCACAGGACGCGGACACAGGCGGCGGCATGAGAACGAGGAATGCCGCCGTGGTCCTCGATGCGTTGTCCGGCAGGGCCCTGACCTTCCAGGAACTCGGCGAGCAGACCGGACTCACCGCTGCGAAGCTTCGCTGGGCACTCATGAAGCTCCGGGAGAACAGGGAGGTCGAGGTGATGGGCGGCCAAGGCGTCAAGGGCTCTCGGTACAGGCTTGTCGACTGATCTCAGCGTCGGAACAAACCGGGCTACCGGGAACGAGGGCGGTCCATCGACGCCGGGCTCAGTCGACGACGGTGATGCCGAGTGCCGCCGCCAGGGCGGGAGCCAGCGACGCCAGCTGGCCGGAGTCGATCGTGGCGCCGCCGAGGGACTCGATCCCCCGGAGCTCGCGGAGCTCGGCGCCGCGCAGGTCGACGTGCTGCAGGGCCGATCCCTGGACGTCGAGGCCGCCGACCCGGGTTCCGGTGAACGCGACCCGCGAGGCGGTGGCCTGCACCAGGTCGAGCTCGTCGATGGTGCAGTCGGCGAAGACGACGTCCTGCAGCTGCGCGCCGCGGAGGTTCACGAAACCCAGCTTGCAGTCGACGAAGCGCACGGAGTCCCAGGTCGACTCGTACAGCTCCGCCGACCCGAGCCGCGCGCCCCGGACCTCGACGTCGCGCCACCGGCCGCGCACCCCGCGCAGCACGGGCACGTCGAGGCGTTCGAGCACGCACTCGCTCAGCTTCGCGGTGCCCAGCTCCGCCTCGTCGGCCCGCAGACCCACGAAGCGCGACCCGTACACGCTCGCCCGGGCCAGCTCCACGGCGTCGACCCGCAGATCAAGGAACTCGAACCCCTCGAGGTCCGCGCCGGGCTCCAGATCGTAGGCATCCCCCGCGGCCAGATCCTCCAGCACCACGGGATCGAGCAGGGGAGCGGTCACCGTCTTCGAAGTCCTCCGAGCCACCGCCCCAGCCTAGCCACGACGGGAGCCTCCCCCGGAGGAGATCGGTTCGGGACGCCGCCTGCCGGCGTCCGGGAGACGCCGCACGCGGCGTCGTCGTCCACCGTTACGCTCGCCCGTATGACACACCTGCGTTGGGGCATCCTCGCCACGGGCGGTATCGCCCACGCCTTCACCAGTGACCTCAAGGACAACGGCTTCACCGTGCAGGCCGTGGGCTCGCGTTCCGCCGGCAAGGCCCAGGCCTTCGCGGACGAGTTCGGGATCCCGAACGCGCACGGCTCCTACGAGGACCTGGTCGCGGACCCCGAGGTCGACATCGTCTACGTCGCCACCCCGCACCCCATGCACGCCGCCGATGCCGCGCTCGTGCTCAACGCCGGCAAGCACGTGCTGGTCGAGAAGCCGTTCACCCTGAACAAGGGCGAGGCGGAGGCGCTCGCGGCGCTCGCGGAGGCCAAGGGCCTGCTCGCGATGGAGGCCATGTGGACGCGTTACCTGCCGCACATGGCCCGCATCCGCGAGATCCTCGCCGCGGGCACCCTCGGCGAGGTCCGCACCGTGATCGCCGACCACTGCCAGGACCTGCCCGACGACCCCGCCCACCGCATCAACGCCCTGGAGCTCGGCGGCGGATCCCTGCTCGACCTGGGGATCTACCCCATCTCCTTCGCCTGGGACATCCTCGGCGAGCCGCTCACCGTCCAGTCGCACGCGACGTTCAAGGAGACCGGCGCGGACGCCACGATCGCCACGATCTTCGGGTACGACGGCGGCCGGCTGGCCACGACCATCTCGGCGTCGGACACGCGCGGGCCGGTCACGGCGTCGATCCTGGGGACCGACGGCCGGATCGACATCGACTCCTGGTGGTTCACGCCGACGTCGTTCCGCGTGATCGACCCCGAGGGGAACGTGACCGACGAGTTCTCGAGCGAGGGCCTGGTGACCGGCCGCGGCATGCACTTCCAGGCGCTGGAGGCGGAACGCCTCGTCGCCGAGGGCAAGACCGACGGCGAGATCCTCCCGCTCGCGGAGACGGTCGCCATCATGGGCACCCTCGACGAGATCCGCGGCCAGATCGGCCTGGCCTACCCGGGCGAACAGCGCTGACGCGTCCCGCCGCCGCGCCGTGGACGGCGCGCGGCGGGTTGCCGGTGCCGGAACGGTGGCGCCGGGCGCGCCGCCGGGGCGCCGCGGGGTAGGGCCGGGGCCGGCCCTGCCCCGCGCGGGCCGGCCCTACTCCGACGTGGCGCCGCTCATGGTCGAGGCCAGCGACTCCTCGACCAGGGCGGCGAAGATGCCCTGGAGGACCCGCGGGCCCACGGACCAGGACTCGAGGAACTCCGTCACCGTGATCTTCGCGAGGTCGCCCGCGGTCGCCAGCTCGTGGCGCCGCAGCACGTTCTTGTGCCGGGCGGGGATGTCGACGTTCTGGAGGTTCAGCTCGGCGGGGAGCCGGGGGAAGACGGACGCGACGTGGCTGTCCGGGCGATACCTGATCGCCAGCAGGGCCACCTCGTGCGCCACCTCGTTCAGCTTGGAGTCAGGGGTGTCGGCGATGGGTGCCGCCCACCGGGGATCCGGCTGATTGGCGTCGAGGCCCGGGACGGTGCCGAGCCAGGGAAAAGCGTCCGTCCACAGCAGGGTGGGCGGTGTCTCGGGCGCTGTTGCTTCAGTCATTCGTCTTCCTGGGAGGCAATCGGTCATGCGCTGGCAAATCTGAGGTTGCTCACCACGGGTCAGCATCCCCAACTTCACCAGGTCCTGAGGGAACGCGACATGAAAATAGCCGAACTTCACCCACTGGCGATGGGTGAAATTTCCCGTGGCCCGGCGCAACGGCCCTGACCACGGCCCTGCCGGAACGGCCCCGCGCCGCTATTCCAGGGGATGCAGCAGCCTCCGCAGGAACTGCCGGGTACGTTCCTGCGCCGGTTCAAGGAACATCCGTGCCGGATCCCCGCGTTCGACGACGACGCCCTCGTCGAGGAACAGCACCTCGTCCGCCACCGCGCGCGCGAACTGCAGCTCGTGGGTGACCACGACCATGGTCCAGCCCTCGTCCGCGAGCTCCTTCATCACGGTCAGCACCTCGCCGACGAGCTCCGGGTCCAGCGCCGACGTCGGCTCGTCGAACAGCAGGAGCTCCGGCCGCAGCGCGAGCGCCCGCACGATCCCCACCCGCTGCTGCTGGCCGCCGGACAGCTCGTGCGGGTACGCGTCGCGCTTCCCGGCCAGGCCCACGCGATCCAGCAGCACCAGCGCGCGTTCGACGGCGTCGGCGCGCCGCTCCCGCTGCACCTGGACCGGCCCCTCGACGACGTTCTGCAGCACCGTGCGGTGCGGGAAGAGGTTGTGCTGCTGGAACACCATCGCCGACAGGTCGCGCAGGGCGAACTTCTCGCGGTCGGTGACCTTCCGCGAGAAGTCGAGGGCGAGCCGGCGACCGGGGACGCCCTCGGCCACGATCGTGCCGGCGTCGGGCACGGCGAGGCCGTTGAGCGAGCGCAGCAGCGTCGTCTTGCCCGATCCGGACGGCCCGATCAGGGCCGTCACCTGCCCGCGCCGCACGTCCAGGTCGATCCCGCGCAGCACGTGGTTGTCCCCGAAGGACTTGTGCAGGCCACGCACGGTCAGCAGGGGAGTGCCGTGCCCGACGGCGCCGGGCTCCAGCGGATCCGCGGGCGTTCCGGGACCGGTGCTCCCGGCGTCGTGCGTGCCCTCAGTGCGCGACATAGCGGTCCAGCCTCTTCTCGATCGCACCCTGCGCGGTCGCCAGCACCGTGCAGAACATCCAGTAGATCAGCGCCGCCTCCACGTAGAGCAGCATGAACTGGTCGGTGTTGCTCGCGGCGATCTCCTGCGCCTTGCGGAACTGCTCCGTCACCAGGATGGTCGACGCCAGCGAGGTGTCCTTGACCAGCGAGATGAACGTGTTCGACAGCGGGGGCACGGACACGCGCGTCGCCTGCGGCAGCACGATCCGCCGCAGGGTGCGCGCCGTCGACATGCCGATCGTGTACCCGGCCTCCCACTGCCCGCGCGGCACCGACAGGATCGCCGCGCGCACGATCTCGGCGGCATAGCCGCCGACGTTCAGCGAGAACGCGATGATGGCGCTCGGCCACGGGTCGACGACGACGCCGAGGTTCGGCAGCCCGTAGAACACGATGAACAGCTGCACGAGCAGCGGCGTACCGCGGATCACCGACACGTAGGCCGTGCCGATCCCGGCCAGGACCACGTTCGGGGAGAGCCGCAGCAACGCCACGAACAGCGCGATCACCAGGCCGATCGCGAACGAGACGAGGGTGAGCGGGATCGTCCCGGTCAGCCCGCCCGACAGGATCGGCCAGAAGGAGTCCCGGGCGAGCTGCCAGTCGATCTGCTCCGTCACGTCAGGTTCCCGGCTTCACGATCGGGTGCTGCCCGGGAGTCACTCCGAGACGTCCTCGCCGAAGTACTTCTCGCTGAGCTCGGCGAGCGTGCCGTCCTCGCGCAGCTCGCCGAGCGCGCCGGTGATCTCGGTGACCAGCGCCTCGCGCTCGGGCTTGGCCACGAACGCGGACTCGGACGTCTCGTCGGTCTCGGCGGCGATCTTGAGGCCGGTCTCGCCGCCCTGCTGCTTCTCGTAGTCGAGGTAGGTCAGGGTGTCGTTGATCGTGGCGTCCACGCGGCCGTCCCGCAGCAGCGAGACCGACTGCGCCCAGCCCTCGACGTTCTCGATCTCGGCGCCGGACTCCTCGGCCAGGTCGCGCCAGTTGCTGGTCAGCGACTGCGCGGTCTTCTTGCCGTCCAGGTCCTCGAACGAGCCGATGTCGGTGTTGTCCTCCGTGACGACGACGGCGCCGCGCGAGACCGTGTAGGGGTCGCTGAACACGTAGTCCGCCTCGCGGTCCGGGGTGATCGTGACCTGGTTGGCGATCGTGTCGAACCGGCCCGCGTCCAGCCCGGCGAAGATCGCGTCCCACTGGGTCTCCGCGAACTCGACCTCCAGGCCGAGCTTCTCGCCCACGGCCTGTGCCACCTCGACGTCGTACCCGACGAGCTCGCCCGAGTCGTCGTGGTAGCTGAACGGCTGGTAGGTACCCTCGGTCGCGACGGTGAGGACGCCGTCCTTCACCAGGCCCAGGCCGTTGTCGTCGCCGGAACCGGAGCCGCCGGACGAGCATGCCGCGAGCGCGAGCAGCGCGAGGGAGGCGGCGGCCGCCGAGGCGAGGGGGCGGATGCGGGTCATGGGGTTTTGCTCCGTTTCGACGAGGGCCGGGGCTGGGGCCGGTCGGCCTGCAGCCCTATACATAGGCGTGGTATATCGCTGTCATCGATCCTACCGATTCAAGCCGTCTCTCAGTACCACTCTGGCCCGAGACGTGCGTCACCGCGTGCCGAGACGCCGCCGTACCGTAGCCGCGTGACCGTGATCCTCCTGACCCGCGCCCGCCTCCTCGGCACGGACCACCTCGTCGACCTCCACCTCGGCGACGGCCTGATCACCCGGATCGTCCCGTCCGGAACGAGCTCGGGGCCTTCGACGGTCGCCGGCGCCGGGGAGGCGCCGGGCCGGGGGCCGGAGGTCGTCGACCTCGACGGGCGGTGGGTGGTGCCCGGCCTGTGGGACGCGCACACGCACCTGGAGCAGTGGGCGCTGGTGCGGCGGCGGCTCGACGTGTCGTCCGCGACGTCCGCCGCGCACGCCGTGCGGCTGGTGCGGGAGGCACTGGACGCGCGGGCTTCCGGCGGGCCGGGGAGCTCCGGGGACGACGACGGCGCCGGCGAGCCGCTGGTCGGGTTCGGGCTGCACTGGGCGACCTGGCCGGAGGCGCCCGCCGCGGACCTGCTCGACGGCGCCGGGGACGTGCCCGTGGTGCTGATCTCGTTCGACCTGCACTCCGCCTGGGTGAACACGGCGGGGCTGCGCCACCTGGGGATCGACCACCCGACCGGGCTGCTGCTGGAGGACGAGATGCTCCCGGCGGAGCAGATCGACCACCCGGCCGGGCCCGACCTGGACCGCCTGGTACGGAGCGCGGCGCGGGCCGCGGCGGAACGCGGCGTCGTCGGCGTCGTCGACTTCGGGTCCGACGACAACGTCACCGCCTGGCGGCGCCGCGCCGCCGGCTGGGACGGGCTGCGCGTCCGCGCCGGCGTCTGGCACCGGGACCTCGAGGCGGCGCTCGCGGACGGGCTGCGCACCGGGGACCGGCTCGGCGGGTCGCCCCTCGTGGAGCTGGGCTCGCTCAAGGTGATCAGCGACGGGTCGCTGAACTCGCGCACCGCCTGCTGCTTCGACCCGTACGGGGTGCCCGCCGCCGCGGCCGGGAGCGGCGCCGGGCAGGCGCCCGGCGTCGTCGTGCACGGGCCCGACGACGCCGCGCGCGGCGTGCTCAACCTTCCCGCCGGGGAACTGCGCCGGCTCATGGCGCGCGCCACCGACGCCGGGCTGACCTGCGCGATCCATGCGATCGGCGACCGGGCCAACGCTCTGGCGCTCGACGCGTTCGAGCGCACGGGCGCGCGCGGATCGATCGAGCACGCGCAGCTCGTGCGGTGGGACGACGTCGCCCGGTTCGCGGCGCTGGGGGTGACCGCCAGCGTGCAGCCCGAGCACGCCATGGACGACCGCGACGTGGCCGAGGTGCTGTGGCCCGCCCGGACCGACCGGGCGTTCCCGCTGGCCCGCCTGGCCGCGGCGGGCGTCACGCTGACGCTCGGGTCGGACGCGCCCGTCGCGCCGCTCGATCCCTGGCACGCCATCGCGTCGGCGGTGACGCGCACGCGGGGCGGGCGCGACCCGTGGCACGCCGAGCAGGCGCTGAGCTTCGGGCAGGCGCTCGCGGCGTCGTCCGGCGGGCACGGGATCACGCCGCGGACCGGCGGGCGGGCCGATCTCGCGATCCTGGACGCGGACCTGCCCCAGGTCGCCCCGGCTGATCCCGCGGTTCCGGGCGCGGCCCGGACCCGGGGCGCCGCGGGGCCGGGGCATCCGGGGGACACGGCGGATCCGGCCGCGCTCTCCGAGCGGCTCCGGGGCATGCCGGTGGCCGGCACACTGCTGGCCGGGGAGTGGACCCACCGGTCGCTGTGACCGGGGTCGGGACCGGCCGCGACAAGTGCGTCTCAACGCTCCGGGTGCCGCAGGCGTCAGGGGTGGTGGGAGTGCGGAACGGATTCCGCGCCACGAGGCGGAGGCGACGATGAAGGCGGAGAGCGCGGTGAGGCGGCCATGACCCGGTGGGACGCCGAGCTGACCCAGATGGTCCGGCAGCGCGGGCCGGCGCTGGTGGGTTACGCGTACATGCTGACGAGCGACCGCTCGCTGGCCGAGGATCTCGTGCAGGACGCGCTGGTCAAGGTGTACTCGCGCTTCAGCCGGCCGCGCGGTCAGGCGTCCGGTGCGGCGACCGTGGACCTCACGAACCCGATCACGCATCCGGAGGCCTACCTCCGGCAGACGATCCTCACCCTCTACCTCGACGGCTACCGGCGCAGGCGCCGCTGGACGGGCGTGCGGCACCTGCTGGCGGGCGACGAGTCGACCCGGTCGGCGGAGCACGCGGCGTCGGCCCGGACCGACGTCGGCGCCGCCCTGCGGGCCCTGACCCCGAAGCAGCGCGCCTGCGTGGTGCTGCGCTACTACGAGGACCGCACGGTGCCGCAGATCGCGGAGGCGCTCGGCGTCTCGCAGGGAACGGTGAAGCGGCACCTGTTCGACGCCATGCCGACCCTGCGGGGGCTGCTGGGCGGCGACCACGACCAGACCGCCGCGCACGGGCAGGGCGAGGCGGGCAAGAGACACCAGGGCGACCGGAGGTCGCTGAGCGGAACGAAGGCGACCGGAGCGACGGCAGCCGGAACGGCCGAGGAAAGGGGTGAGGCACGATGAGCACGAACCACTCGTATGACGCGTGGGCCACGCCCCAGGAGGACGAGGCTCTGACCGGGCTCTTCCGGGAGCACGGTGCCGCCGGGCGAGAGGGTGCCGCCGCGATGCTCGAGGAGGCTCTCGTGCCGATCCGCTCGCGGGTCCGCCGCAGGCGCGTGACGAAGGCCGTGGCCACCGGTGCGGGAACGCTGGCCGTCACCGGGATCGTGGTGTTCGGCGCGATCCAGGCCGCCGGCCTGCAGGGCGACGACGCGAGCCTGCCCGCCGACCCGTCGCCGTCGAACTCCCCGGCCGAACGGCAGGTCACGCCGACGCCGGGCGGCACGCCCAGCGCGAGCCCGGCGAGCGACCGGTTCGCCCTTGCTCCCGGCACGCAGCCGCTCGGCTGGGACGCCACGGACTACGCGTGCGGCATGCCGTGGGAGGACGTGGGCGGGAACGGCTCGCCGATGTCGCTGGCCCTGACCGAGGACTTCGGGCCGGGGCCGGTCCCCGGGGTCTGGACCGCGACCGCGACGCTGGATTCCGGCGGCCTGAGCACCGACGGCCTGCACGTCGCCGTGTCGCCCGTGCTCATCTGGGGGTACGACGGCGTGGCCGTGGCGTTCGGCCGGTACGCCCCGCCGCACGAGCAGCTCCCCGCCGACCTCGAGGCCTACGCCGGCGGGTTCGACGCGAGCGGCCGGCTCGACGTCGTGCTCGACACGGCGGTGGCCGCGACCTGCGCGAACGACTTCGACTCCGGCGCGTACGGCAGCGACGGCGACCTCGGGTCGGCGCCCAAGCTCCCCGCGGGCACGTACGACGTCGTCGCGCTGCTGCCGGCCGCGGACGCGCAGCGGCCGGACAACGGCACGGGGACGCCGTCGGCGTTCAGCGAGCCGTTCCGGGTGCGGGTCGCGCAGGACGGGACGCCGCGCGTCGTCGGCGGGGTGACGGCGCCGGGGTCCGGCGACGCGACGGAAGCGGGCGACGCCGGGTCCGACGACGCCGCGTCCGGCCGGGCCGAGCCGGACGGGTCCGGGACGGAGGGGACGGGGAGCGGGGCAGGGACCGAGCCGGTGGCCGACACGATCACCGCGAGGTACCAGGACGGTTACGTGCCGGACGGCTGGCCCGCGGACGCCTGGCCGGACGGGACCCACGAACCCTCGTGCGGCATGCCGGTCTCCGAGCTGCTGGCGAACCGGAGCTCGGCGTTCACGGCGGATCTCGGGGGGTCGATCACGCCGGAGGTGGTGGGCAGCGGCGTGGCTACCCCGGTGGACATCAGCGGCGACTTCACGGGTGTCTACGCGTGGCACCGGCCCACGATGGTCTGGGTGCAGGACGGCGTCGTCGTCGATCTCGGGTTCTTCGTCGGCGACTTCGGTGCCACGGCGTCCGAGGCCTCGGGCGGGACCTGGTCCGGTACAGCGTGGTGGACCGGGAGGTCGACCTGTTACGACGTCGAGCCGTCACGCGAGGGCGAGTCACCGGTGGACACCTACCACCACGTCCGGGACGACGGCGTGTACGAGGTCTACGCGGCGACCCACCTCCTGTACGAGGACGAGCGGCCCGCCGAGGTGATCGTCTCCGACCCGGTGACCGTCACCGTCGAGGACGGCGAGGTCGTCGGCTGACGGGTGCGGGGTACGGCCGTGGGGGGATCTGGGGTGGAGCCTCCTGGTGAGGGCGAGCGAGCGGGGGGGGGGGGGAGGTTTTCGGGTGCGGGTCCGGGTCACGCCCGGACCCGCACCCGCCGCTCGCCGCGGTGCGGTCAGCTCTTGGCCTGGCAGAGGCAGAACGGGTGGCCCGCCGGGTCGGCGAACACGCGGAAGTCCTCCTCGCCGGTCTCGCCCGGGTGGTGGAGGCGGGTCGCGCCGAGGGCGAGGGTCGCCTCCTCCGCCACGTCCAGGTCGTCCACGTACACGTCGAGGTGGCCCTGCTGGGGGCGGGCCGGGTCCGGCCAGGCGGGCGGGTTGTAGTTCTCGACCTGCTGGAACAGGATCGGCCGGTCGCCGCCGGTCATGCCCATGCCGTCCTGGTCGTAGGCGACCGGCTCGCCGATCAGGGCGGCCCAGAACTGCACGGCCTCGTGGGCGTCCGGCACGTCGAAGTTGACGCCCACCACCGTGGTGTCCGCGCCGTCGGTGACGCAGAGGTCGAACGGGTGGCCCGACGGGTCCGCCAGGGTGGTCCACCGCTCCTCCTCTGCCAGCACCGTGGCGCCCTGCTCGACCGCGCGGGCGCTCGCGCCCGGCACGTCGGGTGCCTTCAGGTCCAGGTGGACCTGCTGCGGGTGCTCCTGGCCCGGCCACTGCGCGGGCACGAGGTCGGGGGCGAGCTGGAAGTTCAGGTGCCAGCCGTCCGGGGTGCGGGTCGACACCCAGTCGTCGTCGGCCGACGTCGTCTCACCACCGGTGATCCCGTTCCAGAACCGCGCCGACGCCGCCGGATCCGGCACGTCGAGCACGAACGACCCCATCCGCGCGATGCCCGGCTGCTGTGTCTCGGTCATGATGCTCCCTTCGTCGGAACCAGCATGCCGCGGCTGTCTGACATCGACGAGAGGTGAGGCGGAGGGTGCGGGCCGAGGAACGAGGCTCGCGCCCGGAGGCGAACCCGAGGAGATGGCAGGACAAGCGCTGACATCGACGAGAGGGGCACGCTCGAGTGCCAGAGGCTCTACGCCGCGGTCTCGGTGAGGAGGGCGCCCAGGCGGGTGAGGGACCCCGGGACGACGGCGTAGTAGGCCCACTTGCCGCGCTTCTCCCGGGTCAGGAGCCCGGCGTCGACCAGGATCTTCAGGTGATGGCTCACCGTCGCCTGGGCCAGGCCGAGGGGTTCGACGAGATCGCAGACGCAGGCCTCCGCGCCCTCGTGGGCGGCCACGAGCGAGAGCAGGCGGACGCGCGCCGGGTCGCCCAGCGCCTTGAACGCGCGGGCGAGATCGACCGCGGCCGCCGGGTCGGCCGCCTCGCGGACGAGCGGCGCGCAGCACACCACCGGCGCGGAGCTCGTGGCCGGCGGGCCCGTCAGGAGGGTGAGCTGCGCGGTGGTCATGCGCCCATCTTGCCACGCATCGAAGTTTATGGATACGTTGTCGCCGTACACACATCGAAGAACTTCGATCTGAGGGAGTGAACATGACCGAGACGCCCCGCGAGGAGCTCCCCGTCGTCGTCATCGGAGCCGGGCCCGTCGGCCTGGCCGCCGCCGCGCACCTGCTCGAACGCGGCCTCGAACCGCTCGTCCTCGAAGCCGGGTCCGGCCCCGGAGCGGCCGTCGCCGGGTGGGGCCACGTCCGGCTCTTCTCGCCGTGGCGCTACGGCATCGACGCGGCGGCCCGGCGCCTGCTCTCCGAGCCCCTGACCGGCTGGACCGAGCCGGACCCGGACGCCCTGCCCACCGGCGCGGACCTCGTCGAGCGCTACCTGACGCCGCTCGCCCGGGCGCTCGGCGACCGCGTCCGCTACGGCCAGCGGGTGATCGCGGTCGCCAGGCAGGGCGCCGACCGCATGCGGTCGCTCGGCCGCGAACGCCTGCCCTGGCTGGTGCGCACCGACGACGGCGACGTCCTCGCCCGCGCCGTGATCGACGCGTCGGGGACCTATGGCACGCCCAACCCGCTCGGCGTCTCCGGGCTGCCGGCCCAGGGCGAGTCCGAGGCGGGGGCCCACCTCGTCGGCGCGCTCCCGGACGTCCTCGGCCGGGAGCGCGCCCGGTTCGCGGGCCGGCGCACGCTGGTGGCCGGCATGGGCCACTCGGCCGCGAACACGCTGCTCGGCCTGGTCGAACTGGCGGAGCAGGAGCCGGGCACGGAGATCGTCTGGGCGATCCGCGGCGGATCCCCGCGCCGCCTCTACGGCGGCGGCACCGACGACCAGCTCCCCGCCCGCGGCCTCCTCGGCACGCGCCTGCGCGACGCGGTCGAGTCGGGACGCGTCACGCTCGTCACCCGCGCGACGATCGACGCGGTGTCGCCGGTCGAGGCGGACGGCGAGGCTCTGCCGGAAGGTATGCGGCCGCAGGGCGATGCGCCGGCGGACGGCGTCGGGCGCGCACCCGCAGGTGGCGTCGGACGTGCCGCGGCGGACGGCGTCGTACGCGCCGCGGCCGGCACCGTGCGGGTCCTCGGGTCCGGGCGGCGCGACGGCGTGGACGGCCCGCTCGACGTCGTCGTCCACAACATCGCCGCGGCGACCGGCTTCCGGCCGGATCTGGCGATGCTGCGCGAGGTGCAGCTCGACCTCGACCCGATCGTCGAGGCGCCGTCGCGCCTGGCGCCGCTCATCGACCCGAACCTGCACTCCTGCGGCACGGTCCCGCCGCACGGCGAGGCCGAGCTGGCCCACCCCGACGACGGCTTCTACCTCGCGGGCATGAAGTCGTACGGCCGCGCCCCGACGTTCCTCCTGGCCACGGGTTACGAGCAGGTCCGCTCGATCGCGGCGGCCCTGGCGGGGGACCGCGCCGCGGCCGACGCCGTCGAGCTGGACCTCCCGCGCACGGGCGTCTGCTCGTCGGACCTCGCCCTCCAGGCCGACGCGGACGGCACCGTCTCCCCGCAGGCCCTGGCCGCCGCCGCGACCCAGGTCGACGCCTGCTGCGCCGTCCCGTCCGCTCCCCAGCCGATCACGATCGGCGCCGCTCCGTCCCGCTGAGGTCGCCGGGGCGACCGCGAGGATGGCAGGCGTCGGCCGGGAGGCTGTGACGCCGTCCTGGCGGCCGCCCGGCGCCGCTCGTCGCGCGGCAGCGGCCGCCGTCAGGCGGTCACGGGCGGGGCCGGGGGAACAGCACCGCCGCCAGGGCGATCGCCAGGGCCCCGCCCGCCAGCTGGGCCGCGACGAACGGGAGCACCGACCCCGGGGCGATGCCCGCGAACGTGTCGCTGAAGACGCGGCCGACGGTCACCGCGGGGTTCGCGAAGGACGTCGAGGACGTGAACCAGTACGCGGCGCCGATCCAGGAGCTGACGGCGGCCGGGATCCAGACGGCGCGGTCGGTGCGGAGCAGGCCCAGGATCACGAGGACCAGCCCGGCCGTCGCGACCACCTCGGCGAGCAGGTGCGGAGCCGTGGCGCGCCCGGTCGTCGCGATCGCGGCCGGGACGCCGAACATGGCGTTCGCCAGCAGGGCCCCGCCGATCCCACCGGCAACCTGCGCCGCGACGTAGACCCCGAGCGCGGCCGGCCGCAGCCCGGACCCGTCGCCGCGCCCCGTGAACCAGTCCACCAGGCTCACGACAGGATTGAGGTGCGCGCCGCTCACCGGCCCGAGCACGGCGATCAGGACCGTCAGCCCCGACGTCGTGGCCAGGCAGTTCGCCAGCAGCTGCAGCCCGGCGTCGTCGGACAGCTCCGCGGCCATGATCCCCGAGCCGACGACGATCGCGACCAGCAGGCACGTCCCCAGCGCCTCGGCGATCGCGCGGCGCCAGAGCGCGGCCCTCGCCGGCGCGGGCGCCGGGACCGCCGGAGCGCTCGCACCGGCCGGGTCATCCGCCCCGGCGACGGCCGCGAGCAGGCCCGTCCCGGCCGTCGTCGTCCCCTTGCGCATCAGGCCACGGCCTCCACGCCGAGCTCCGCGATGAGGACACGCACGCGCTTCTCGATCTCGTCGCGGATGGGGCGCACGGCCTCGATGCCCTGGCCGGCCGGGTCCTGGAGGGCCCAGTCCTCGTAGCGCTTGCCGGGGAAGATCGGGCAGGCGTCGCCGCAGCCCATCGTGATGACGACGTCGGAGGCCTGGACCGCGTCCACGGTCAGCACCTTCGGCTGCTCGGCGCGGATGTCGATGTCCTTCTCCAGCATCGCCTCCACCGCGGTCGGGTTGATCCGGTCGGCGGGCTGCGAGCCCGCCGACCGCACCTCGACGGCGCCGCCGGACAGCGCGCGGAGGAACCCCGCGGCCATCTGGGACCGGCCGGCGTTGTGGACGCAGACGAAGAGGGCGGACGGGATGGTGCTCATGGGTTCTCCAAGGGGTTCTCGGTTCGGTCCCGGAGCTCGAGGCGCGCCGGGTTCGGCGTCCGGGGTTCGGCCCGGCGGACGTCGCGGGAGGGTCAGGCGAAGGTCTCGCCGGGCAGCAGCTCGGCCAGGAGCTCGCGCACGCGCCGGTCGAGCTCGTCGCGGATGGCGGCGACGCCGGCTGGCGACGCCAGGGCGGGGTCGCCCACCACCCAGTCCTCGTACCGCTTCCCGGGCAGCACGGGGCAGCTGTCGCCGCAGCCCATGGTGATCACCACGTCCGCGGCCCGGAGCGCGTCGTCGGTCAGCGGCTTGGGGAACGCGATCAGGGCGGCCTCGGGCCGGGGGATCTCGTCGAGCAGCCGCTGCACCGGAGCGTGCACCTCGGGAGCGGGTGCCGATCCCGCGGACCGCACGACGACCCGGGCGCCCGCGTAGTGCGCCGTGAGGGCGGCGGCGAGCTGCGACCGCCCGGCGTTCGCGACGCACACGAACAGGATCTGCGGCCGGTGCGCGGCGCCGTCGGGCCCCGCACCGTCCGGTTCGGCGACGACGGCGGCCGGGGCCCGGCCGGGCATGCCGGTGCCGGCCGGCTCGGCGGTGCCGGACGCCCCGCTGCCCTGGGTCTTCGCGATGTCGAGGAGCCGCTGGTGGGCGAAGTGCTCGGTCAGCGCCACGAGGTGGATCGGGATCCCGCCGCGTCGCGCGAGCGCCGCGTAGGACTCACGTACGACCGCCAGGCTGCGTTCCGGCGTGACGCCCGGGATCCGCGCGGCGAGCGAGGCGGCGAGACTGGTCAGCTCGCGGTCGACGTCGGTCAGCCCGGTGAGGTGCGGGGCGTCGCCGATGCTGACGGTCGCGGGTGCGAACTTGTCGAGCAGCGTCGTGACGGCGCCCCGGTAGCCGGGCTGGATCCGGTAGAGCACGTAGGTGCCGCGGCGCTCCGAGGACAGCAGGCCGACGTCGCGCAGCACCTTGAGGTGGTGCGACACGGTGGGCTGGGTGGCCTCGGTGAGGGTCGCGAGCTCCCCGGCCGACGCCTCGCCGTCGGGGCTGGTCGCGATGGCCGACAGCATGCGCAGGCGCAGCGGATCGGCGAGGGCCTTGAGGGTGTTCGCGACGGCGGTCGCGGCATCGGTGCCGATGGCGTGCCGGTCGGCGGCTGGTGCGCTCATGGTGCCCTCCCCTGTCTCCGCTGCATCTGGTTCACTGCATCTGGTTCACTGCATCGATCTCCATCTATATTGACACAGTTCGAATCAGGTTGCCAGCGGGCGAGTGCTCACCAGCCAGGGAATTCGTGGCAATATGCGACGCATGGGTCTGCGGGAAGAGCATCTGGCCGAGGGCGAGCACGTGATCATGGAGCTGCGGACGCATCGCAAGGTGCTGCTCAAGCCCGTGGTCTGGGTCGTCGTGCTGCTGGTCCTGGGTGTCGCGGGCTGGATCGCGGCACCGGTCTTCCGGATGGAGGGCTGGATCCCCTTGTTCGTCACCGGCGTCGTCGTGCTGCTCGCCCTCGCGGCGACCGTGCCGCCGTACCTGCGGTGGGTGAACACCACCTACATCATCACGAACCAGCGGGTCTCGCTGCGCACGGGCATCTTCACGCACACCGGCCGCGACATCCCGCTCTACCGGATCAACGACGTGACGTTCGAGAAGCAGCTGACGGACCGCATCTTCGGCTGCGGCACGCTCGTCATCTCGGACGGCTCGGACCGCGAGGGCATGGTGCTCGACGACGTCCCCGACGTCGAGACCGTGCAGCGCACGCTGCAGGACCTGGTGCGGAAGTCGGATCCGCGGGACAACTAGGGCCCGGATCCCCGGCCCGGCGGCCCGGCGGCCCGGCGGCCCGGCGGAAAATGGTGTCGGCGGCGCCCTGCCCGCTGGCAGGATGACCGCATGGGATCGATCCTCGCCGTCTGCCGTGTCCACGCCCTGCTGCCCGACGCCGGAACGGTCGGCGTGACCGCGATCGACAAGCGGCCGGTGCCCGCGCGGGTCAAGGTGCGGCAGCTCGGGCTCTACGCGGACGTCCAGGCCGATCGCGCGAACCACGGCGGGAGCGACCAGGCCGTGTACGCGTACTCGCAGGAGGACGCGGACCACTGGGCGGCCGAGCTCGGCCGGGAGATCACGCCCGGCCTGTTCGGCGAGAACCTGCGGACCGCGGGCCTCGGCGTCAGCACCGCCGTGATCGGCGAGCGCTGGCGGGTGGGCTCGGCGCTGCTGGAGGTCACCCAGCCGCGCACGCCGTGCGCGACGTTCCAGCGGCGCCTGGGCGAGGAGCGCTGGGTGCGGCGCTTCACCGCGGCGAACCGCACGGGCGCGTACCTGCGGGTCACCGAGCCGGGCGAGCTCGGAGCGGGCGACGAGATCGACGTTGTCCACGTCCCGGCACACGGCGTGCGGATCTCCGACTGGTTCGCGGCCTACTACTCGGCGGCCCGCGGCGTCGCCCCGCGCGAGGGCGAGAGGGGCGAACCGGAGCCGGCCCGGCTCGCCGACCTGTCCCGCCGTCTCCTGGCCGCGGAGGCCGCCGGCGACACCACACTCAGCCGCGAGATGCGCGAGCGCGCGCAGAAGGCGGTGGCCCAGGCCGAGGCCGTCTCCGCGAGGTAGTCCCTCCGGCCGCGCGGTGGTCCCTGACGCGGGGCCCTGCCGCGGGCTCTCGCGCGTCGTCGCGGGGCCGGGAGCATCGCCTCCCGCGCGGTTTTCGAAAACTCCTCGGCGGGGGTCCCGGAACTCGCGCAAGCGACCCGTGCCGGCCCCTGTCAGCGTGCGGTTTTCCAGTGTTTCCGCGCACTTAATCGCTTCATCACCTGGTGGCCGCCGGACGGCTCGGCCACAGTGGCGCCCGGGGTACGCGGAACCGCCGTCGGGCAGCGAGAGCCTGGCCTGCGTGCCCGGGAACGAGGACGTTCATGAGACTCACACGGAAGGGCCTGGCCGCGACGGCGGCCGGCCTGGTCGCGACAGCGGGCGTCGCCGCGATGCTCGCGACCGCGCCGCTCGCCTCGGCGGCAGGCGCCGCGCAGGCCGACGCCGGCGCCGCCGCCGCGGGCATCCACGTGTCCGGCGGGAAGATCGTCGAGGGCGACGGCACCCCGCTGCTGCTGCGCGGCACGAGCCACGCCCACACCTGGTATGCCTCGCAGACGCGGGCCTTCGCCGACATCTCCGCCTCGGGCGCCAACTCGGTGCGCGTCGTGCTCAGCGACGGCACCCGCTGGACGAAGAACGGCACCTCGGACGTGTCGAACGTCCTGAGCCTGTGCAACGCCGCGAAGCTGATCTGCGTGCTCGAGGACCACGACACCACGGGCTACGGCGAGCAGTCCGGGGCGTCCACGCTCGACACGGCCGCGAACTACTGGATCAGCCTGGCCTCCGTGCTCCAGGGCACCGAGGACCGGGTCATGATCAACATCGGCAACGAGCCGTACGGCAACCAGCAGGCGACGTACTCGAAGTGGGCGGCGGACACCTCGGCCGCGATCAAGAAGCTCCGCGCCGCGGGCCTGAACCACGCGATCGTCGTCGACGCCCCGAACTGGGGCCAGGACTGGTCCTTCACCATGCGCGACGCGGCCGCGACCGTCGCCGCGGCCGACCCGAACGGCAACACCGTGTTCTCCATCCACATGTACGGCGTGTTCGACACCGCCGCGGAGGTCACGGCCTACCTCGACGCCTTCACGAGCAAGGGACTGCCGATCATCGTCGGCGAGTTCGGCCACGACCACTCGGACGGCAACCCGGACGAGGCGACGATCATGTCGTACACCCGCCAGCAGAACATCGGCTGGTTCGCCTGGTCGTGGAGCGGCAACGGCGGCGGCGTCGAGTACCTCGACATGGTGACGAGCTTCGACCCGGCCCAGCGCACCTCGTGGGGCAACCGCGTCATCACGGGCGCCGACGGCTTCTCCGCGACGTCGGTCACGGCGAAGGTCTTCGGCGGCGGCTCGAACCCGAGCCCGTCCGTCACGCCGACGACGTCGCCGTCCCCGACGACCTCCCCGTCCCCGACGGTCTCCGTCCCGCCCTCGGGAACGCCGACGACGCCGATGCCGGTCCCCGGCTGCACCGCCACGCTGCGGGTCACGAACTCGTGGGGCGGCGGCTACCAGGCCGACGTGACCGTCACCGCGGGCTCGTCCGGCAAGAGCGGCTGGACCGTGACGCTCCCGTCCGGTACCACGGTGAACCAGCTGTGGAACGGCTCGCTCTCCGGCTCGACCGTGTCGAACGTCTCGTGGAACGGCAGCCTCCCGGCGGGTGGCACCGCGTCGTTCGGCTTCATCGGGAACGGCACCCCGCCCACCGCGGGCGCCCTCACCTGCAAGTGACCCGGACGGCCCGCGAGGTGGTGCGACGACGCACCGCCTCGCGGGGCGCGGCACCACGACGTGCGGGTATAACCGATGTGATGGTTAACATTCTCGAAACATTCGGCTAGGCTGTCCTCGCTCGCACCACTCGGCGAAACCCCAAGGGGACTCCAGAGAATGTCCGACGAATCGATTCGACGCTACACCGACGGCCGCGTACCGGAACCAGGCATCGCCCGCCTCTTCAGCGCGGAGAACAAGTACCAGCGCCGGCTCGACGTCGAGGTCGCCCTCGCCCAGGCGGAGGCGGAGATCGGGCTGATCCCCGCGGAGTCGGCCGCGGCGATCGAGCGCGCCGCACGGATCGAGAACCTGGACCTGGAGCGGATCGCCGAGGCCACCACGATGGCCAGCCACCCGCTCATGCCGCTCATCGACGAGCTGGCGCGGGTCGTCGGCCCGGAGCACGGCGAGTGGATCCACTGGGGCGCCACCACGCAGAACATCACGCAGACCGCGGACATCCTGGTGCTGCGCGACGCGCACCGCGCGATCGAGCGGCACCTCGCCACGACGCTGCGCGCCCTGTCCAAGCTCGCCGACGCCTCGGCCGCGGTGCCGATGCCCGGCCGCACCCACTCCCAGCACGCCGTGCCCGTCACCTTCGGCTTCAAGACCGCGGTCTGGATCGACGAGCTGACGGCCACCGTCGATCGGCTGGAACACCTCGAGGACCGGCTGTTCCGGGTGCTGATGGGCGGTGCCGTGGGCACGTTCGCCTCGTTCGGGCCGGACGGGCGGGCGGTCGAGCGCGGCGTCGCGGACCGGCTGGGGCTCGGCATCATGCCGGTGCCGTCGCGCGCGGTGAACGACGGGATGGTCGAGTTCGTCGTCGTCCTCGGGATGCTCGCGGGGACCGCCGGGAAGATCGGCAAGGACGTCTACGGCATGATGCAGCCCGAGTTCGGGGAGGCCTTCGAGGCGATCCCCGCGGGGACCGTCGGCAGCTCCACCATGCCGCACAAGCGCAACCCGCAGCTCGCCCTCGACGTGCAGGCGATGAGCGCGCAGCTGCGCGCCCTGACCGGGCCCGCGCTGGAGTCGATGCTCCACGACCACGAGGCGAACGGCGGGATGACCGCGCTCCTGGAGGACGTGCTGGCCCAGGCCGCGATTCTGGCGGGCGACCTCCTGGTGCGGCTCGGCGTCATCGCGTCGGGCCTGGAGCTCGACGAGGAGCGGATGCGCGAGAACCTCGCGCTGTCCGAGGGCCTGATGGGGTCCGAGTCGCTGATGCTCGAGCTCGGCGAGCGCATCGGGCGGCAGAGCGCGCACGAGGTCGTCTACGAGCTGGCGCAGGCCGCGGCCACCGGCGAGGCCTCGTTCCTCGACCTGCTGCTGGGCTGCGACGAGGTGCGCGCCCACCTGGGCGCCGAGCGGATCCGCCGGCTCGTCGACCCGTCGCGGTACCTGGGCGAGAGCGTCGCGATCGCCCACGACATGGCCCAGCGTGCGCGGACCGTCGCGGACCGGATCGAGTTCCGCGCGGAGGCGGAGGAGCTGGCGCGCATCGACACCGTGGAGGACGCGGGGCTCGTCGGGGCCTGACGCCCCGACGCCCGGCCGCCTGGAACCCGCTAGAACAGCGTCGCCGACTCCCAGGACGCGGGCGAATCCCGCCGGTCCGCGGCGGCCGGGGCGGGGTTCGCCGCGGGGGCTGCGCCGGCCGGCCGCGCGGTCCCGCCGTCGTCGGCGGGCGGCATGTCGCCGATGAGGAAGCTGTCGAGCCGGCCGCGTCCGGCGGACCACTCCGCGGCCGAGAGCTCGGCCAGGCGCCGGGCGCGCGCGTGCAGCGGGTTGTCGATGTGCCCGCGCACGTGCCGGAAGCGGACGGGGCCGGTCCGGGCGGTGACGGCGTCGTCCAGCGCGCGGACGAGATCGGCGTCGGGGACGACGTCGCCGGCCGACGTGCGCCAGCCGTTCGCCTTCCAGGACGGCAGCCACTCCGCGGCGACGCGGATGGCCTGCTGCGATCCCGACTCGACCAGCAGCGGCTCGCTGCCGGGATGCGCCTCGATGGCGCGCAGGACGGCGGTGAGACCGGCGGAGTTCTCGGTCCCGCTGGCGGCGCCGCCGGAATCGAAGTGCCCGTCCGTGTGGTCGATCCATGCCCAGCCGATGGCGCCCGGGTCCCCGACGGCGTCCCCGTGGGCACTGAGGATGATCACGGCGTCCATTGTGCCTTGTCGAGTGGTGTGCTCGATAGGGCGACACGGAATATGGGCGGGGTTGATCCGATTCCCGGCGCCGGGTTCGTACCTGCGAAGATTCCCGGGCCGGAATTCCGGAATCCGGCCGCCACTCGTTCCGGAACCCACGAACCGCCTTTCGTTGCGATCATGACGCCATGACCGGACCCACCCCGGCCGGGCGAGCGGCCGCATCGCATCCGTCGCGTCGTCGTACCGCGGCGGATCTGCGCAGGTGGCGGCGTTACCTGGCGGCCGAACGCGCCGAGGCCGGCTGGTACCGCGATCTCGCCCGACGCCGCCACGGCGAGGAGCGCGCGATCCTCCTGGCGCTCGCCGAGGCCGAGAAACGGCACGAGCAGCACTGGCTCGACCTGCTCGGGGACGACGTCGGGCGGCCCGTCCCCACCGAACTGCGGTTCCGGATCCTGGGATTTCTCGCCCGGCGGTTCGGCGGCGTGTTCGTGCTGGCCCTCATGCAACGGGCGGAGGCGCGCTCGGCGTATGCGCGCGACGCCGACGCGACCGCGACGATGGCCGCCGACGAGCAGATCCACGAGGAGGTGGTGCGCAGCCTCGCCACGCGCGGCCGGAACCGGATGTCGGGGACCTTCCGCGCCGCGGTCTTCGGCGCCAACGACGGCCTGGTCTCGAACCTGGCGCTCGTGCTCGGGATCGGGGCGTCCGGGGTGGCGCAGGAGACGGTGCTGCTGTCCGGCCTGGCGGGCCTGCTCGCCGGGTCGCTGTCCATGGGCGCGGGGGAGTTCGTGTCGGTGCGGTCGCAGCGGGAGCTGCTGGAGGCGTCGTCGCCGTCGCCCGACGCCGCCCACGCGCTGCCGCACCTGGACCTGGACGCCAACGAACTGGCCCTGGTCTACCGCGCCCGCGGGATGTCCGCCACGGAGGCGCAGATCAAGGCGGACCTGGCGCTGGCGGACGTGTCCGCCGCGGCCAGGGGAGTGAACCACCTGGTGGACGAGGCGCCCGGCGGCGAGGCCGGAGCTGAGGCCGACGAGCACGAGACGCACGGGACCGCCTGGGGCGCCGCGGCGTCGTCGTTCTGCTTCTTCGCCTCGGGCGCGCTGATCCCGGTGCTGCCGTACCTGTTCGGGCTGACGGGGCCCGTCGCCGTGGCGGTCGCGGCGAGCCTGGTCAGCGTGGCGCTGCTGGCGACCGGGGCGATCGTGGGCCTGCTGTCGGGGGCCTCGCCGATGACGCGGGCGGCGCGGCAGGTGGTCATCGGTCTCGGGGCCGCCGCGGCGACGTACGGGCTGGGCCTGGCTTTCGGAACAGTCGTTCCATAAAGCCTGACAAGAACTTTCTCCGTCGCGTTGCACAAAGTGTGAAATGGCCGCAGAGTGGTGAGCAGCTGCGCTCCCTCGGGACGCGTCGCCGGCAGACGGCCGGCACGTGGTGAGCCGGCTTCGGCCGACGGGACATCTCTGGGGGATGTGCCGCAGGACGGGGACGTGATCGCCGCTGGCCGGGGGTGGACGTCGGGGATGCCGCTGGGGGGTACCCCCGCCTGACGCCCGTACCGACGCAGGAAGCCCCGGGCCCGATCCGCCTCCCCGGATCGGGCCCGGGGTGCTGTCCGCAGCCGGGCGGCGGAGCCGGCGGGCCGGGGTAAGGGAAGGGTAGCTCCCGGTTAGGGTTCGGTGAAATCTCCAGAAAAGTCGGAGCGGACCGTGCATTTTGCTGGCATGTTTCGTCCGGGTTGTGAATGATGTTGTCCGGAAGTGTCTGAGGGCAGACCGGCCCGACGAAACAACCGGAAGGAACAGCATGCAGAAGAAGTTCAGCCGGCTCGTGACCACTGTGGTGGTGGCGGGCGGGCTCGTGGCCGCCGGCGGCAGCGCGGCGTTCGCGAGCGAGGACGCCGCCCCGGCACCCGAACCGACGACGACCGGCGACAACGCCACGGCCGAGGCGGAGGCGGACGAGGGGCTGGTCGGCGCGGTTCTCACGCTGGTCGGAGACGTCGTCCAGCCGTTGGACGACCCCACCGAACCGACCGACCCGGGCGAGGGCGGCGGCGGCACGATCCCCACGGACCCGCCGGTGGACCCGGAGCCCACGGACCCGCCGGTGGACCCGGAGCCGACGGACCCGCCCGTCGACCCGGAGCCGACGGACCCGCCGGTCGACCCGGAGCCCACCGACCCGCCGGTCGACCCCACGGACCCGCCCGTCGACCCCACCGACCCGCCCGTCGACCCGACGGACCCGCCGGTCGACCCCACCGACCCGCCGACCGAACCCACCGACCCGCCCACGGGCGGCACCGGTGGCGGCGGCGTCGTCGACCCGACGGAGCCGCCCGCGGACTCCGTCAACAACCCGATCGGCGGCGAGACGCCGGACGTCGACGTCGAGACCTCCGACGACGGCGTGACCGTCGAGGTCTCCGCGGTGACGCCGGCCGGCACGACGACCGACACCGAGACGGTCGCCGACGCGGGCCCGCTCGCGGAGACCGGCTTCGAGTCGGGCGCCGTCGCCGGCGTGGCCGGCGGCATGGTCCTGACCGGTGCCGCGCTCATCGCGGTGCGCCGCAGGTACCAGCGGGTCGAGGCCTTAGATCTCGCTGATCCACCCAGGGCGTACGACGCCGGGCCGGCCTCGTGCCGACCCGGCGTCGTCGTGTGACGATGTCGCCATGAGCAACAACCTGGCCGTGACCGTCGTCGACAACCCGGCCGAGCACCGGTTCGAGGCACGGCTGCCCGACGGCACGCTCGCGGGGCTGGCCGCCTACGAACGGGACGGCGGCACCGTGATCTTCACGCACACCGAGGTCCCGTCCGAGTACGAGGGACAGGGCATCGCCTCCCGGCTCGCGCACGACGCGCTCGCGATCGCTCGCGGCAACCACGACCGCATCGTGCCGCTGTGCCCGTTCTTCCGCCGCTACGTGCGGAACCACGCGCCGGAGTACGACGACATGCTGGTCACCGTCCCGCCGGCCGAGTAGGCCCTTCCCACGACGACGGCGCGGGCTCAGGTCAGTGCGTTCGCCACGACCTCCCTGGCCGCCGCCTGCACCTCGGTCAGGTGCTCCGCGGAGACGAACGACTCGGCGTAGATCTTGTAGACGTCCTCGGTTCCCGAGGGGCGGGCCGCGAACCAGGAGTCGGCGGTCGTGACCTTCAGGCCGCCGATCTTCGCGCCGTTGCCGGGCGCCTCGGTCAGCTTCGCGGTGATCGGCTGCCCCGCGACCTCGGTCGCGGTCACGTCCGACGGCGACAGGGCGGAGAGCGCTGCCTTCTCCTCGCGCGAGGCGGGGGCGTCCACGCGTGCGTACCAGGACTCGCCGTACTCCGCGACGAGCTCGGCGTGGTGCTGCGAGGGCGTCCTCCCGGTGGTGGCCAGGATCTCCGAGGCGAGCAGGGCGAGCAGCAGCCCGTCCTTGTCGGTGCTCCACACGCGGCCGTCGCGGCGCAGGAACGACGCGCCGGCGGACTCCTCGCCACCGAACGCCACCTCCCCGGTCAGCAGGCCGGGCACGAACCACTTGAATCCGACGGGCACCTCGACGACCTTCCGCCCCAGGCCGCCCGCGACCCGGTCGATCAGCGACGACGACACGAGCGTCTTGCCGATCGCCGCGCCGTCGCCCCAGTCCGGCCGGCCGCCGGAGAACAGGTAGCGGATCGCCACGGCGAGGTAGTGGTTCGGGTTCATCAGGCCGCCGTCGGGCGTCACGATGCCGTGCCGGTCGGAGTCGGCGTCGTTCCCGGTGGCGATGTCGTAGGGCGCGGGGCCCGACGACGCCGCGTCCGTCGTCGTCCCGCGCATCGTCGCGACCAGCGACGCCATGGCCGACGGCGACGAGCAGTCCATCCGGATCCTGCCGTCGTGGTCCAGGGTCATGAACGCCCACCGCGGGTCGACCTGCGGGTTCACGACGGTCAGGTCGAGGTCGTAGCGCTCGCCGATCGCGCCCCAGTACTCCACGGACGCCCCGCCCAGCGGGTCGGCGCCGATGCGCACCCCGGCCGAGCGGATCGCCTCCAGATCCAGGACGGAGGCGAGGTCGTCGACGTAGGTGGTGAGGAAGTCGTGCCGGTGCGTCGTCCCCGCGGCGAGCGCGGCCTCCAGGGAGATCCGCGGGACCGTGGCGATGCCGCCGGCGAGGATCTCGTTGGCGCGGTCCGCGATGCGACCGGTCGCGTCCGACCCGGCCGGCCCGCCGTGCGGCGGGTTGTACTTGAACCCGCCGTCGCGGGGCGGGTTGTGGCTGGGCGTGACGACGATGCCGTCGGCCAGGCCCGGGCCCGACGTGCGCACCCCGGCCTCGGTCAGCGCCTCGTTGTGCAGCAGGATCGACTGCGAGACGGCGGGCGTGGGCGTGTACGAGTCGCGGGCGTCGATCATCACCGTGACCCCTGCCGCCGCCAGCACCTCCAGGGCGGTCTGCCACGCGGGCAGCGACAGGGCGTGGGTGTCCCGGCCGATGAACAGGGGGCCGTCCGTTCCCTGCTCGCGGCGGTACTCGACGATCGCCGCCGTGGTGGCGACGATGTGGGCCTCGTTGAACGCTCCGTCGAGGCTCGAGCCCCGGTGCCCGGAGGTGCCGAAGACCACCCGCTGGGCGGGGTTCTCCGGGTCCGGTCGGAGGTCGTAGTAGGCGCCGACCACACGGTCGACGTCGATCAGATCAGCTTCTTGAGCGACAGTTCCGGCGCGCGGGTGCATGACACCGATACTGCCAGGTCGGCGGCGTGATCCGGGGACGGCCTGCGGCGCTCAGCCCACGAGCGGCGCGTACTCGGGATGCTTCTCGATGTACTCGGCCACGTACCAGCACTGCGGGTCGACCTTCTTGCCCGCGTCGCGGGCCGCGTCCAGCGCGGTCCGGGCGAGCCGCGCGGCGATGCCGTGCCCGCGGTGCCGCGGGTCGACGACGGTGGAGGGCATGGTGATCGTGTCGCCGTCGGTCTGGTACTCGAGGTACCCCACGACCGTTCCGCCGGCCAGGCGGGCCTCGTAGCGTCCGGCGCCGGCGTCGTCGACGATCTCGTACTCGTCGTTGCCCCGCCGTTCCTCCTGCTCGTGCTGCGTGGTCATCGGGCCAATGTACGGATCGGTGGGGTTGATCGCCATGATCGACATCACTCCTGGTAGCAGCGTGGCTTCGGATGGGCTTGGCGGGGGCGGGAAGGGCGGCGGGGGCCGGGAGGGAAGGGAGAGAAACGGACCCGGACGTCGTTGTCCGGGCCCGTCAGCCTGAGATGTTGCCGCCGGTGAGGCCCTCGTGTCGAGACCCTGGGCGCAACAGGTGGGATCGCGTTCTACCAGCCCGGGCCGAAGAAGAGGGCCGGGTCGAGCGCCGCGATCGAGACGCAGACGGCCGTGGCGGCCGAGCCGATGCCGGCCATGGTGAGGAACCGGCGGCGGCCGTAGCCGCCGAGGTCCAGAAGCTTCGCCGGGCCGTCGGCCCGTGAGCGGTCCAGGGTCCAGTGCGCGCTCCGCGCGGTCGAGCTCTTCGAGTGCGTCACGTTGCTGACCTCCGGGGGCTGTAGGGCTCGGGGGCTGCCTGCGTGGTGCTGTGCAGTGCTGCTCTTCGGCCGGGTGGCGGTACCTGCGAGGTACCGGTGACCGGCCGTCCTCTTCAGTTGGCCGGCGCCCCGTGCGGGGCGCCGTGGGAAAACTGTTACACAGATTCATGACAATGTGAAGTTGTACGACACGTCGCCCTGCTGGCGGGTTCTTCCACGTGAAGGGCATCTTGTGGTGGCGGCTTTCCGCGTCCGTTGGGTACCTAAACGCTTTACCCGGTGCCGTTGCGGGGCCGGCGGTCCGTACCTTGCGGTCGAACGGCATCGATCGAAGGAGATCCCATGCGTACCTCGAGTACCCGACGCCGGGCGAGGTGGGCCGCACTGGCAGCCATCATCTCGCTGGGCACCGGAGGCGCCCTCGCGGCGGCGACCGCCGGCGCGACCAGCGCCGCTGCCGCCACCGGCTGTGAGGTCCAGTACCGCATCACCAATTCGTGGGGCGGCGGCTATCAGGCCGACGTCACGCTCAAGAACCTCGGCGACCCCGTCTCCGGGTGGAACCTCACCTGGCAGTTCGCCTCCGGTCAGGCCGTCACCCAGGCATGGAACGCCCAGGTGACCCAGTCCGGGACGAGCGTCCGGGCGACGAACGTCAGCTGGAACGGAAACCTTGGCACCGGCGCGTCGGCGTCGTTCGGGATGATCGGCAGCGGCTCGGCCGCCGTCCCGGCGTCGTTCGCGATGAACGGCACGACGTGCACGGGCGGTGTCAGCGGTGGCACGCCGTCGGCGTCGGCGTCGTCGTCCCCGTCGGTCAGCCCGTCCGTGAGCCCGACGCCGTCCGTGAGCCCCTCGCCGTCGGTCTCGCCCTCGCAGCCGACCGAGACGAGCGGCTTCCTCGTGGACACGGCGAACCAGTCCTACGCGGCCTGGCAGGCGGCGTCGGGCACCGACAAGGACCTGCTGGCGAAGATCGCGCTGACGCCGCAGTCCTACTGGGTGGGTAACTGGGCCGACGACGAGCACGCGCGCGCGGAGGTCGTGGACTACACGTCCCGCGCCGTGGCGGCGGGCAAGACCGGCATCCTCACGATCTACGCGATCCCGGGCCGCGACTGCGGCAACCACTCGGGTGGCGGTGTCGCGGAGAGCGAGTACGCCGCGTGGATCGACACGATGGCCTCGGGCATCCAGGGCCGTCCCTACGTGATCCTCGAGCCCGACGCGCTCGCCATGCTCGGCGACTGCTCCGGGCAGGGTGACCGGGTCGGTTACCTCAAGTACGCCGCGAAGGCCCTGGCCAACAAGGGTGCCCGCGTGTTCGTCGACGTGGGCCACTCGGCCTGGCTGAGCCCGAGCGAGGCGGCGCGCCGCCTGAACCTGGTCGGGTTCGACGGCGTGGCCGGCTTCGCGCTCAACGTGTCGAACTACCAGACGACGGCGAACTCGCGGGCCTACGGCGAGCAGGTCTCGTCGATGATCGGCGGGCGTCCGTACGTCATCGACACCTCGCGCAACGGCAACGGCCCCGGCGGCGACTGGTGCAACCCGTCCGGCCGTGCGCTGGGCGACAAGCCGGCCCTCGTGAACGACAGCTCCAACCTGGAGGCGTACCTCTGGGTGAAGCTGCCGGGCGAGTCGGACGGCGCGTGCAACGGCGGCCCGGCCGCCGGCCAGTGGTGGCAGCCCATGGCACTGGAGCTGGCGCGCAACGCCCACTGGTGATCCGCCGCTGAGCCGGTGAGGCACCGATGAGGCAGACCCCCGGTCACGGTTGATCCGTGGCCGGGGGTCTGCTGCATCGCGGGGCGGGCCGGCGGCTCAGTCCCTGGTGGTGACGAGGAGGCCGACCAGGTCGTTGAGCGGGTCGTGGCCGGCCGCGGCGTCGTCGTCCCCCGGGGCGTGCGCGAACGCCTGCCGGCGGGCGCAGTGCTGGTGGGTGGCGAACAGCAGGTCGACGGCCGCCTCGTCGTCGACGACGAAGCGGAGCCCGAGGGTCTCGAGGATCCCGGCCAGGAGCTCCGAGACCTCCTGCCGGACGGCGGAGTCGTGGGCCGCGACCAGTTCGGCGACCCGGGCGTCGCGCATGGCGAGGAGCTGCAGCTCGGCGTGCAGCATGGTCCACTGGCGGGCGTCGTCCGGTTTCTCGGCCACCATCGCGCCCAGGACGTGCGCGATGGCGTCGCGGTGGATCCTGCCGCCCTCGATCGTCTCCGGGTCGAGGGAGTGCGCCGCGGACTCCAGGGCGGCGAGCTGCCGGCGCTTGAGCCGGTCGGCGAGGGCGAGGAAGAGGGCTTCCTTGCTGTCGAAGTTCGAGTAGAACGCCCCCCGGGTGAACCCCGCGGTCTCGCAGATGACCTCGATCGACGCGCCCTTGATGCCGTCGCGCGCGAACACCGCGTACGCGGCGTCGAGCAGGCGGGCGCGGGTGCGCTCGCGGCGGGGCGTCAGCGGGGTCAGTGCGGCCAGGGCGCGCTCGACCGGCGTCTCCGGCTCGGCTCCGGCGCCGTTGTCGGGCAGCGGTTCGGCGGTCACGGGTCTCCTCGTGTGGATGGTGCTACCCGGCGATTCTAGTCCGCCCCGCCGCGTTTCCGATACACGGGTGTATCCGATACAGTCATGCATCGAACCGTCGGAACCCAGTTCGGGAGCGTTCGTGTCCTCAGTTCTTTACTCGCTCGGCCGCTGGGCCGTGCGCATGCGCCGGCTCGTCCTGGCCGGCTGGATCGTGGTGCTGGCGCTCGCGGGCGGCGCGGCCGGCCTGCTGCAGCAGGGCTTCGACAACTCCGTGGCCATCCCGGGCACCGAGTCGCAGGTCGCGCTCGACCAGCTCTCGGCGACCTTCCCGCAGGTGAGCGGGGCCTCCGCGCAGGTGATCGTCGTCGTGCCGGACGGCACGACGATCGAGGACCCCGCCGTGCGGGACGTCGTCGAGGAGGCGGTCGACGCCCTCGGTGACGTCGGGCAGGTCGAGGCGGTGACGTCGCCGTACGACGACCAGCTGACGGCGTCCGTGTCCGACGACGAGACCGCGACCATCCTGCAGGTCCAGCTCGACGGGCCCCAGGGATCGATCACGCCGGAGACCAAGGACGCCCTGCACGCGGAGGCCGACGCGCTCGACGCGGCGCTCCCGGCAGGCGCCGAGGCCCACCTGGGCGGGCAGCTGTTCGCCACGGAGATGCCCACGCCGACCCTCACCGAGGGGGTGGGCCTGCTGGTCGCGATGGTCGTGCTCGTGGTCACGCTCGGCTCGCTGATCGCGGCCGGGCTCCCGCTGCTGAACGCCATCCTCGGCGTCGGCGTCTCGATGGCGCTGCTGCTCGCCGCGACCGCGCTCGGGCCGGTCAGCTCGACGACCCCGATGCTCGCGGTGATGCTCGGGCTGGCCGTCGGGATCGACTACGCCCTGTTCGTCGTGTCGCGGCACCGGGAGCAGCTGCGGGCCGGGCTGCCCGTGGCGGAGTCGGTCGCGCGGGCTACGGCGACCGCCGGGTCGGCCGTGGTGTTCGCGGGGCTCACCGTGATGATCGCCCTGATCGGGCTGAGCGTCGCCGGGATCCCGTTCCTGTCGGTCATGGGGATCGCGGCGGCCGTGACCGTCGGGCTCACCGTGATCGTGTCGCTCACGCTGCTGCCGGCCCTGCTCGCCATGGCGGGCGAGCGGCTGCGGCCGAAGGCCCGGAAGCCGCGCAAGGCCGCCGCGGCCGGGGCGCGGCCCGCCGACGCGGGGTCCCGCGGCTTCTTCGCGGGCTGGGTGCGGGTCGTGACCAAGGTCCCGGCGCTGACCATCGTCCTGGTGATCGCGGCGCTCGGCGCCCTCGCGCTGCCCGCCGCGAACCTGCGGCTCGCGCTGCCGGACGCCGGCGTGCTTCCCGAGGAGGACTCGGCCCGCGTCACCTACGACCTCGTGTCCGAGAAGTTCGGCGAGGGCTTCAACGGGCCGCTCATCGTCACCGGCTCGATCCTGACCAGCAACGACCCGCTGAAGCTGATGGAGGACATCGGCGACGAGCTGGCCGAGCTGCCGGGCGTCGACGACGTCCCGCTCGCGACGCCCAACGAGACCGCGGACACCGGCATCGTGCAGGTGGTGCCGACCGGCGGGCCCGCGTCCGAGGAGACGGAGGAGCTGGTCCGCGAGATCCGCTCGATGCACGACCACTTCCTCGACGAGTACGGCGTCGACCTCGCCGTCACCGGCCAGACCGCGGTCGGCATCGACGTCTCCGCGAAGCTCGGCGGGGCGCTGCTGCCGTTCGGGATCCTCGTCGTCGGGCTCTCGCTGGTGCTGCTGACCATGGTGTTCCGGTCGATCGCCGTACCGGTCAAGGCGACGATCGGGTACCTGCTGTCCGTGGGGGCGGCGTTCGGCGTGATCGCCCTCGTGTTCGAGAACGGGGTCGGCGCCGAACTGCTCGGCGTGACCCGTACCGGACCGGTCATCAGCTTCATGCCGATCATCCTCATGGGCATCCTGTTCGGCCTCGCGATGGACTACGAGGTGTTCCTCGTCTCCCGCATGCGGGAGGACTACGTGCACGGCACCGGCCCGGACCGGGCGAGACGCGCGATCGAGAGCGGGTTCCGCAGCTCGGCGGCGGTCGTCACCGCGGCCGCGGTGATCATGACCGCCGTGTTCGTGGCGTTCGTGCCGGACGGGTCGTCGAGCATCAAGCCGATCGCGCTCGGGCTCGCCGTGGGCGTGTTCGTCGACGCCTTCGTCGTGCGCATGATGCTCGTCCCCGCGGCGCTGGCGCTGCTGGGCGACAAGGCCTGGTGGATGCCGGCGTGGCTGGACCGGCTGCTGCCGTCGTTCGACGTCGAGGGCGAGGGCCTGGCACGCGAGATCGCCCTCGCCGACTGGCCCGAGCCGGGCGCACAGGACGCGGTGGCCGCCGAGGGCCTGACGATCGCCGACCCGTCCGGCGTGGTGGCCGGGCCGGTGAGCCTCCGGCTGCCGCGCGGCGGGGTGCTGCTCGTACGCGGCGACACCGCCGTCCAGGTCAGCGGGATCCTCCACGCGATCGCCGGGCGGGTCGTGGCTACCGGCGGGACCGAGGTCACCGGCAAGCTCAAGACCACCGGCCTGGTGCTGCCGGAACGTGCGGCGACAGTCCGCGGGCGGGTCGCCGTCGTCGACGCCGCCGGCGACGCCCGGAACGGGGCGGCGCCCGACGAGGCCGTGCGGCGTGCCGTACGGGAGAAGGCGCGGGTCGTCGTCGTGACGGGCACGGAGACCGTCAGCGAGCTCGGGATGCGGGGCGACCTCGCGCGGGCGCTCGCGGACGCGCAGCGGGTCGGGATCACGGCGGTCATCGGGGCCGTCGGTGCCCCGGCGACCGACCTGGCGCCGGCCGGGGCCCCGGTCCTGGACGCCGGCGCGGCCGTACGGGCCCGCCACGGATATCAGCAGGTACCAGCGAACGACACGTCGATGCAGGAGGTTCGGGCATGACCGCGACGAGGTGGCTGCGGCCGGAGCCGGTCCAGGACCGGCGGCGGGCGGTGGCTGTCGCCCTGCTGCCGATCCTGATCCTGGGCCTGCTCCTGGCAGCCCTGTGGAACCCGCAGGACCGGCTCGACACCGTTCCCGCGGCGATCGTGAACCTGGACGAGCCGGTGGAGATCGACGGGCAGCTCGCGCCCCTCGGCCGCCAGCTCGCCGCCGGGCTCGTGAGCGGCGGCGAGACGCCGGAGGAGGGCGAGTCCGCGGCCGTCCCGGCGTCGGACGACAGCTACGACTGGCAGGTCGCCGACGAGGACACGGCCCGCGAGGGCCTGGCCGACGGAACCTACGCGGCGGTCGTGACGATCCCCGAGGGCTTCTCCGCCGCGGCGACGTCCTTCGGCAGCGACGACCCGTCCGAGGCGGAGAAGGCGACCATCGACGTCGCCACGGCCGCGGACGGCCGCGTCCTGGACGACGCCCTGGCCCAGATCGTGGCCCAGACGGCCACCCAGGTCATGGGCGACACCCTCACGAAGACCTACGTCGACAACGTCCTGGTGGGCTTCTCCACCCTCTCCGACGAACTGGGCAAGGCCTCCGACGGCGCGGGTGAGCTGGCCGACGGCGCGACCAAGGCCGGCGACGGCGCGGCCAAGCTTGCCGACGGCGCGCAGGAGGCGTCGAGCGGCGTCGCCAAGCTCGGCGACGGCGTGAACGAGCTTGCCGGAGGTGCCGGCACGCTCGCGGACGGTGCCGGCCAGTGGGCCGGCGGCGCGGACACCTGGGCCGGCGGCGTCGGCGTCTGGGCCGCGGGCGCGAACCAGGCTGCCGGTGGCGCCGGCAAACTGGCCGGTGGTGCGAGCGAGCTCTCCGCGGGTGCGGAGGGCCTCGCCTCGGGGGCCGGCTTGTGGGCGGGCGGCGCGGGAGCTTTGGCAGGCGGCGCGGACGCGCTGTCCGATGGCGCGGGTTCACTGGCCGGTGGCGCGAACGCGCTGGCTGGTGGCGCCGGGCAGCTGGCTGGTGGCGCGGATGAGCTGGCCGGCGGGGCGGGGGAGCTGGCTGGTGGCGCGGATGAGCTGGCCGGCGGCGCCCATCAATGGGCGGACGGCGCGGGTGAGCTCGCTGCGGGCGCGGACCAGGTCGCAGTTGGTGTCGGGCGACTCGCCATCGGAGCCGAGGACCTTGCCGACGGTGCCGGCGCACTGTCCTCGGGGGCGCGTGAGCTTGCCGGTGGCGCGCAGGGCGTCGCCGACCAGAACGGTGCGCTCGCGCATCAGGCGTCAGGGCTGAACGATGAAATGGTGGCGTTTGCCGGGCAGGCTCAGGGGTCGTTCGCAAGCCTGGACGAACTGGGGGCGAACCTGGAAGTTCTCTCGACCGGACTCGGTCCGGTGTGTCAGGACCCGGCGTTGCTCGAGTCCAGCGCCGACCTCAGGGACGTCTGTGCCGATCTGGCTCATATGGACACCACGGCGCCCGGGACGGGTGACCTCCCGAGTTGGCTCGGGGGTCTGGCTGCGGGTGTGGACGAACTCGCGACCGATGCGGGGCAACTCGCCGGGGGTAGCCGGCAGGTGGCCGACGGTGCGGCCGGGCTGTCCGACGGCGCCGGTGACCTTGCTCGTGGTGCGGCCGAGTTGCGCGACGGGGCGAATCAGGCGGCTGCGGGCGTCGGCGGCCTCGCTGAGGGAACAGGTAATCTCGCAGCTGCCGCAGGCAATATCTCCGATGGTGCGACAGAGCTTGCAGGCGGCGTGGACGAGATCTCGGCTGGGGCCGGTGACCTGTCAGCGGGTGCCGGCGAACTAGCAGGCGGCGTGGGAGCAATCTCAGGCGGAGTGACAGAGATTGCTGGTGGCGTGGATCAGCTCTCGACCGGTGTGGATGGACTTGCCGACGCCGCGATCGGCATTGCTGGGGGCGCGGCCGACGTCTCGTTCGGCGCGGACAAGGCCGCAGCTGGTGCGAGTGACCTGGCTGACGGCGTGACCAAGCTGTCGACCGGTGCGGACGGCCTCGCCGGTGGTGCGACCACGCTGTCGACCAACGCCGGCACGTTCTCCACGGGCCTCGATGACTTCGCAGACGGGGCTTCCAAGGTCGCGGACGGGGCCGGTGCGGCTGCCACAGGGACCGAGAAGGTCGCCGATGGCGTGGACGGAGTAGCAGGCGGTATCGACAAGCTGGCCGGGGGAGCCGGCGCGTTGTCCGACGGGCTCGACACGGCCACCGAGGAGCTGCCTGCCTACACCGAGACCGAGCGCGAGTCGCTGGCTTCGGTGGTGGCGGACCCGGTCGAGGTGGGCGATGCCCTGGAGCTCGGCACCGGGGCCACCGGGCCGATGTTCGCGGTGCTGGCGCTCTGGCTGGGGGCTCTCGGGACGATGCTGGTGTTCCCGCCGGTGCCGTTCGGCGCCCGCGGATCGACGCGTTCGCCGCTGCGGCAGGTGGCCGGGGCGCTGGCCGTTCCGGCCGGGATCGCGGTCGCGACCGGGGCGGTGAGCGGAGCGATCCTTGCCGGGGTCGAGCAGCTCGACGCCGGCGGCTGGGCCGCGGCGATCGCTCTCGGCATCCTGGCCTCGGTCGCGTTCGTCGCCGTCAACCAGGGTCTCGCGGCAGTGCTGGGTCACGTCGGCCGGGGTATCAGCCTGCTCGTCGCGGTCCTGGTCATCGGGGCGGGCGTCGTCTCGACCTCGCCCGCGGCGCTCCGGGCGCTGGCCGCCGCCCTTCCGACGGGCGCGGCCCAGGAAGCCCTGTCGGCGGTCACCGAGTCCACCGGCAACCCGGCGGCGGCCTGCACCGGCCTGGTGGTCTGGGCCCTGGCCGGGGTGGCGGCGACGACACTGGTCGTCGCCAGGAGCCGCACGGTCCGCGCCGCGGAACTCCGGACCGCATGACCGGCGCACCGCGGGGCTGAGTTCCCCGGGGAAGAAACGAAACGGCGGCCGGGCAGATGCCCGGCCGCCGATTCGTTGCCTGCGGTCCGCAACCGTCGTCAGCCGCTCAGCCGCTCAGCCGCCCCTGACGGCCGGCCCGCCGGCCCGGACGTCACGCCAGGTACTCGTCCACCAGCTGCTCCGCCAGCCCCGTGTAAGCCGCCGGCGTCAGCTCCGCCAGGCGCGCCGCGACGTCGTCGGGCAGGCCCAGGCCCGCGACGAACTCCCGCATCCGGGCGGCGTCGACCCGCCGGCCGCGCGTCAGCTCCTTGAGGCGCTCGTAGGGGTTGTCCATGCCGGGCACGCCCGCCACCGACGCCGCCCGCATCGCGGACTGCACCGGCTCGCCGAGCACCTCCCAGTTCTCGTCGAGGTCCTTCGCCATCAGCTCCGCGTTCGCCGCCAGCGCCTTGAGCCCGCGCGCCACGTTGTCGATCGCCAGCAGGCCGTGACCGAACGCCGGCCCGATGTTCCGCTGTGTCGTCGAGTCCGTCAGGTCCCGCTGCAGCCGCGACGTCACCAGCGTCGCCGACAGCGTGTCCAGCAGCGCGCAGGACATCTCGAGGTTGGCCTCGGCGTTCTCGAACCGGATCGGGTTCACCTTGTGCGGCATCGTCGACGAGCCGGTCGCTCCGGCCACCGGGATCTGCGTGAAGAAGCCGAGCGAGATGTACGTCCACACGTCGGTGCACAGGTTGTGCAGGATCCGGTTGAACCGGGCCACGTCCGCGTAGACCTCGGCCTGCCAGTCGTGCGACTCGATCTGCGTGGTCAAGGGGTTCCACACCAGCCCGAGTCCCTCGACGAACGCACGCGAGACCGCGGGCCAGTCCACCCCGGGAACCGCCACCACATGGGCCCCGTACGTGCCCGTCGCGCCGTTGATCTTCCCGAGGAACTCCGCGCCCCGGACCCGCTCCACCTGACGCCGCAGCCGGTGCGCCAGTACCGCCAGCTCCTTGCCCAGCGTCGTCGGCGTCGCCGGCTGACCGTGCGTCCGGCTCAGCATCGGCACCGCCTTGTGCTCCCGCGCCAGCCCCGCGACCTGTTCCGTCAGCGCCGACGCCGCCGGGAGCCACACGTCCCGCACCGCCCCCGCGACCATCAGCGCGTACGACAGGTTGTTGACGTCCTCGCTCGTGCACGCGAAATGCACCAGCTCCGACGCGGCCGGCAGGCTCGTCGCCCCGAGCCGCTCCGGCGCCGCCGCGATCCGCCGCTTGACGAAGTACTCGACCGCCTTCACGTCGTGCACCGTCTCGCGCTCGATCGCCTTGAGCTCGGCGATCTCCTCCGCGCCGAACGACGCCGGGATCGCCCGCAGGTACGCGACCTCGTCGTCGGTGAGGCGCGGCGCGCCCGGCACCACGGGACCCGGCACGCCGTCCGCCCCGTTGCACAGCGTGATCAGCCACTCCACCTCGACGTGCAGGCGCTCGCGGTTCAGCGCGGCCTCGCTCAGGTGGTCCACGAGCGACGCGACGGCCCCGCGGTACCGCCCGTCGAGCGGCCCCAGGGCGATCGGCGGGGTCACCTCGGCGAGGCTGACGCGGGCGGGGACGGGCGTGTTCACGGTCGTTTCTGGCACGCCCACAGTTTCCCACGCGGTCCCGGCAGGGGGCCGCGTGGTCCGGGCCCGCCCCGGCACGCCACGTTCACCGGGGAACGCGGCACCCGGGGCAGGCCCGGCGTCGTCAGGTCACTTCTTCTCCCTGGCGCGGTCCGGCACGAACGCCATCACGACCAGCTGCACGACGACGATGACGAACGCCGCCAGCACGAACCACCAGAACCCGCCGGTCACGGTGAGCCCGTAGCTGTCGAAGATCCCCGTCAGGAGCGTGGTGATCCACAGCATCAACGCGTTGACGAGCAGGGAGACCAGCCCCAGCGTGAGGATGTAGAGCGGTAGGGCGATGAGGTTGACGAGTGGTTTGACGATGGCATGCACCAGGCCGTAGATCACGGCGATGATGACGAGCGCGAGCAGGTACGGGCCGGTGCCCTCGGGCGAGACGACCTCGACGTGATCGGCGAACAGGACCGTCGTCAGCCAGATGGCGAACGCGGTGGCCAGGATGCGCAACAGGAGCCTCATGCTCCCGAACCTACCGGCGGCACGGCCGGAACCGCGGAGAACGACGCGGCGAACCCCGGGAAATTCAGGGTTCTCAGGGACGATTCCGGGTCTCCACCCAGGCGGCGCACCGTGGCATGCTGATTCGCGTGAACATCCCCGAGAACACCACGGTCCCGCTGCGTGCCGCCGTCGCCGCGCTGCCCGCCTACGTGCCGGGCGCGCGCGTCGCCCCGGGTTCCGGCGCCTGGAAGCTGTCCTCCAACGAGAATCCCTGCCCGCCGCTCGAATCCGTCCGCGAGGTGATCGCCCGGGCGGCCGGCGAGGTCAACCGGTACCCGGACATGTTCGCCACGGAACTGATCGGGAGGATCGCGGAGCACGTCCGGCTCGAGCCCGCGAACGTCGTCGTCGGGACCGGTTCGGTGGCCGTCCTCGGTCACGTGCTGAACGCCGTCGTCGAACCCGGCGACGAGGTCGTCTACGCGTGGCGGAGCTTCGAGGCCTACCCCATCTACGCGGCCGTGGCCGGCGCGACGTCGGTCACCGTCCCGGTCACCGCCGACGGCCGCCACGACCTGCCCGCCATGGCCGCCGCGATCACGCCCCGCACCAAGGTCGTCCTGGTGTGCACACCCAACAACCCGACGGGCCCGGCGGTCCGCGCGGACGAGCTCGCCGCCTTCCTCGCCGCGGTGCCGCGCGAGGTCCTCGTCGTCGTCGACGAGGCCTACCTGGAGTTCGTCCGCGACCCGGAGGTGCCCGACGGCGTCGCCCTCCTCGCCGGCCACCCGAACGTCGTCGTCCTGCGCACCTTCTCCAAGGCCTACGGGCTTGCGGGCCTGCGCGTCGGCTACGCCCTGGCCCGCCAGGACCTCGCCACGGCGATCCGCGCCACCTCGACCCCCTTCGGCGTCAGCGGGATCGCCCAGCAGGCGGCCCTCGCCTCCCTGGAGCCCGCGGCCCAGTCCGAGCTCATGGAACGCGTCGACGCCCTGGTCGCCGAGCGCACCCGCGTCACCGAAGCCCTCCGCGACCAGGGCTGGAACCTCCCGGAGGCCCAGGGCAACTTCGTCTGGTTCGCCCTCGGCGACGCCACCGTGGACCGCGCCGCCGAGGCCGCTGCGGCAGGCATCCTGGTCCGCCCCTTCGCCGGCGACGGCTTCCGCGTCTCCATCGGCGAGCAGGAGGCCAACGACGCCTTCCTCAAGCTGGCCGCCTCCTGGCGCCGATGACGGGAGATTCTTCTCCTCACCCCGTGCCGAGCTTTTCTTTCCGCCCGTCCGATGCCACCCTGAACGGGAAAGATGCCATCTCCCGGCGACACCGCTGTCGCCGCCGGGGCGAGGTCGTTGGGGAGATCCTCCAAATTAGCGACCCGAGCCTTGGCTGACACGGCGGCTGCCGGACACCGTGGCCCCTAACCTACGCTTGCGTAGGCTACGTGAACGTAGGTTACGGCCCGCAGCGAAGGAGAGATCGTGAACAGCGACATCGGCGAGGACAAGGTCCCGCTCTTGCAACTCCTCACACCCGAGGGTTCAAGGGTCACCGGCCGCGGCAACTCCGCGTACCGGAAGCGGATCGAGAACCTCACCCCGGAGCAGCTGCGCGGGATGTACCGAGACATGGTGCTCACCCGCCGGTTCGACGACGAGGCAACCTCCCTGCAGCGTCAGGGAGAGCTGGGGCTCTACGCCCCGTCGCGGGGGCAGGAAGCTGCGCAAGTCGGCAACGCGTACGCGCTGGCCCCGCAGGACTACGTGTTCCCGTCCTACAGGGAGCACGGAGTCCTGCAGGTCCGCGGGGTGGACCCCGTGGACCGCCTGGAGTTCTACCGCGGCAGCGACCACGGCGGCTGGAACCCGCACGAGCACAACGCCCAGGTCTACACCGTTGTGATCGGCTCGCAGGCCCTGCACGCGGCCGGCTACGCGATGGGGATCCAGCGCGACGGCCTGGTCGGCACGGGCGACCCGGAGAAGGACGCCGCGGTCGTCACCTACTTCGGCGACGGCGCCACCTCCCAGGGCGACGTCAACGAGGCCCTGGTCTTCGCGGCCGTGAACCAGTCGCCCGTGGTGTTCTACTGCCAGAACAACCAGTGGGCGATCTCCGAGCCCCTGGCCCGCCAGACGCGCACGCCGCTCTACAAGCGCGGCGAGGGCTTCGGCATCCCGAGCCTGCGCGTCGACGGCAACGACGTCCTGGCGTGCTACGCCGTCACGTCGGAGGCGCTCGAACGCGCCCGTTCGGGCGGCGGTCCCACGTTCATCGAGGCGTTCACCTACCGCATGGGCGCCCACACGACGTCGGACGACCCCACGCGCTACCGCACCACCGAGCAGGAACAGGTCTGGGCCCGGCGCGACCCGATCGAGCGCTTCCGCGTCCTCCTGACCCGCGAGGGCGTCATCGACGGCGAGTTCGAGAAGCAGCTCGAGGCCGACGCCGAGGCGCTCGGCGAGCGGCTCCGCGACAAGGTGCGCAAGCTGGAACCGTCCACGAAGACCCAGATGTTCGAGACGGTCTACGCGACCGAGCACTCCATCGTCTCCGAGGACCGCGCGTGGTTCGAGGCGTACGAAGCAGGAGAACCGATCACCGCGGGCGAGCAGTTCGCCGCGACCGCCGCGCAGCAGGGAGGGAACCGATGACCGCCACGATGGAGCACCCGATGACGGAGCAGACCGGCCAGGCCACGACGTCCCCCGCACCGCGCGAGGCCGGGACCCGCACCCTCACCCTGGCCAAGGCCGTCAACGAGGGCCTGCGCGCCGCGATGACCGACGACGACAAGGTCCTCCTCATGGGCGAGGACATCGGCCCCCTCGGCGGTGTCTTCCGCGTCACCGACGGCCTGCAGGCCGAGTTCGGCGAGAGCCGCGTCGTCGACACGCCGCTCGCGGAGTCCGGCATCGTCGGCACCGCGATCGGCCTCGCGATGCGCGGCTACCGGCCGGTCTGCGAGATCCAGTTCGACGGCTTCGTCTTCCCCGCCTACGACCAGATCACCACGCAGCTCTCCAAGATCCACAACCGCACGCGGGGCGCCGTCCCCATGCCCGTGGTCATCCGGATCCCGTACGGCGGCGGCATCGGCGCGGTCGAGCACCACAGCGAGAGCCCGGAGGTGCTGTTCGCGCACACCGCCGGCCTCCGCGTCGTCAGCCCGTCCACCCCGCAGGACGCCTTCACGATGATCCAGGAGGCCATCGCCTGCCCGGACCCCGTGATCTTCTTCGAGCCCAAGGGCCGCTACTGGACCAAGGGGGAGGTCGACCTCGCGGCCCCCGTCTCCGCGGACTCGCTCAACAAGGCCCGGATCGCCCGCGAGGGCACCGACATCACGATCGTCGCCTACGGCCCCACGGTCGCCACGGCGCTGAAGACGGCGGACGCGCTCGCGGCCGAGGGCCGCTCCGCCGAGGTCGTGGACCTGCGCGCCCTCTCCCCGATCGACACCGCCACGGTGGTGGCCAGCGTCCGCAAGACGGGCCGCTGCATCGTGACCCACGAGGCGCCGGTCTTCTACGGCGTGAGCGCCGAGATCGCGGCGCGCGTCACCGAGGAGTGCTTCTACGCGCTGGAGGCGCCGGTGCTGCGGGTGGGCGGTTTCCACATGCAGTACCCCGTGGCCAAGCTCGAGCACGACTACCTGCCGAGCGTGGACCGGCTGCTCGACGCCGTCGACCGCGCCTTCGCGCACTGAATCGGAGAGAACGTGGCAAACCAGAGCTTTCCCTTGCCCGACGTCGGGGAAGGGCTGACCGAGGCCGAGATCGTCGAGTGGAAGGTCGCCCCCGGTGACCCGGTCCGGGTGAACCAGACCATCGTCGAGATCGAGACGGCCAAGTCGCTCGTCGAACTGCCCTCCCCGTGGACGGGCACCGTGGCCGGGCTCCTCGTCGAGGCCGGCACCACGGTCGAGGTCGGCACGCCGATCATCGAGATCTCCGTCGCGGGCAGTGCGGCGTCCGGCGGCGCCGCGGGGCAGGGCCCGGCGGAGAACGGCGCGTCCGCTTCCGGCGGGTCCGCGTCGTCCTCGGCGGCGGGGGAGGAGACGTCCGGTTCGGTCCTTGTCGGGTACGGCACGCAGGAGGCGAAGGTGAGCGGCCGGCGCCGCCGCTTCCAGCCGGGATCATCGGGCACGACGACGGCCGCCGCCTCCGCGGCTCCGGTCGCCCCGGCTCCGGCGCCGGCCCCCGCGCCGGTCCAGCCCGCACCCGCACCGGTGTCCCGCCCGGCGTCGTCGTCGGCGAACGGACCGGCGGTCCCGGCGCCGTCGGGCAGCACCGCCCCGCCTGCCCCGGCGCCGTCGCCGGACCTCAGCCGTCCGGCGGCGAACGCCGCCGTGGCGAGCGTGCCGGCCCACGACGCGCGCACGCGCGTCCTGGCCAAGCCGCCCGTGCGGAAGCTGGCCAAGGACCTGGGGATCGACCTCGCGGGCGTGCACGCGTCCGGCCCGGGCGGGATCGTCACGCGTGAGGACGTGCTGGCGCACCAGACGGCGGCGCAGCCGAAGCAGCTGGCGACCTACGCGGGCGACACCGAGCCGTGGCTCGAGTCCGGCGCGGTCAGCGGGGACGGGCGCGAGACGCGCGTGCCCGTGAAGTCGGTGCGCAAGCGCACGGCCGAGGCGATGGTGGCCAGCGCGTTCACCGCCCCGCACGTGACCGTGTTCCACACGGTGGACGTGACGCGCACGATGGAGCTCGTGGAGACCCTGAAGCAGGACCGGGACTTCACGGGAGTGCGGGTGACGCCCCTGCTCATCGCGGCGAAGGCGGTGCTGCTGGCGATCCGGCGGCACCCGCAGATCAACGCGAGCTGGGACGACGCGGCGCAGGAGATCGTCTACAAGCACTACGCGAACCTGGGCATCGCGGCGGCGACGCCGCGCGGGCTCGTGGTGCCGAACATCAAGGACGCGCACCGGCTCGACCTGCTGGGACTCGCGAACGCGATCTCCGGCCTGACGAGCACGGCCCGGGAGGGGCGGACGCCGCCGTCGGACATGACGGGCGGGACGTTCACGATCACCAACGTGGGCGTGTTCGGCATCGACACGGGCACGCCGATCCTCAACCCGGGGGAGGCGGGGATCCTCGCGTTCGGCGCGATCCGGCAGCAGCCGTGGGTGCACGACGGCGAACTGGCGGTGCGCTGGGTGACGCAGCTGTCGCTGAGCTTCGACCACCGGCTGGTGGACGGCGAGCTCGGCGCCAAGTTCCTGGCCGACGTGGCCGCGGTGCTGCAGGACCCGTCCCGCGGGCTGGTCTGGGGCCGGTAGCGACAACAACGCCGAGGTGGTCCTGAGCCGGTCTGGGTACCGGCCGCGGATCACCTCGGCGTGTCTTGTCCGTCGAGGCAGCCTGGTGCGTCTCTGGGGGCGCTGCCTCGACGGAGTTCAGGGGCCGCGGGGCCCTTCGTCACGTCAGGCGGCGATCTCCTGCATGCGCGGGCGGCCGCGGCGGTTCTTGCGCCGCCGGACGATGCCGTCGACGACGATCTGCCCGCCCCAGACGCCCCACGGTTCCCGGCGCGTGATGGCGCCGTCGAGGCACTGCTGGAGCAGAGGGCACGTCAGACACTGCCGCTTCGCGGATTCGAGTTCGGACGGGTGCTCGGAGAACCACAGGTCGGGCTTCTGAGCGCACGGCACGTCCGCGCGTGCGAATTCCAGAACATCAGCGGCGCTGGGGGTGGTCGCGATCATGTTCACACCCCTTAGAACGCACCCCACCGGAAAAAGGATGGGGGCTACCGAACTTTTTCTTCGCCCACACCGCCCCGGCGGCGGTCGCGACCCCGCGCCCCGTCAGCCGGGGCGCCTGGCGCGTTCCGCGCGGCGGGCGAGCATCGCGTTGTAGGCCTCCAGCTCGGCGTCGCCGTCGCGTTCGGCGGCGCGGTCGCCGCGCCGGGCCTCCCGGTCGTCCGAGCGGGACCAGCGCACGGCCACGCCGATCGCCAGCAGCAGCGTCGGCAGCTCGCCGATGCCCCAGGCCACGGCACCGCCGCGCTGCTGGTCCTCGATCGCGGACGGGCCCCACTCCCGGCCCATCAGGCCGAACCACTCGGGGACGAGCAGGGCGGTGCCGCTCGTCAGCGCGACGCCGAAGAACGCGTGGAACGCCATCGTCGCGAACAGCAGCACGAGGCGCAGCGGGTAGGCGGGCCGCTCGGGCCCCGGGTCGATGCCGATCAGGGCGTTCGCGAACAGGTACCCCACGAGGGTGAAGTGGACCGTCATCCACAGGTGCCCGGCGTAGGTGGTCAGGGACCACTCGAACAGCGGCGTGAAGTAGAACAGCACCATCCCGCCGGAGAACAGCACGGCGGCCACGATCGGGTGCGCCAGGAACGTGCCGTACCGGGACCGCACGAGGTAGAGCACCCACTCGCGCGGGCCGCGGGACCCGTCCTTGCGCGCGGGCAGGGCCCGCAGCAGCAGCGTGACGGGCGCGGACAGCACCAGCAGCAGCGGCACGACCATCGCCAGCATCATGTGCTGCACCATGTGCGCGCTGAACAGCACGTGGCCGTACGCGGCCGCGCCCCCGTTCGTCACCCAGAACAGGGTGGCCATGCCCGCGCACCAGGCCAGGGTGCGCAGCACCGGCCAGCGGTCGCCGCGCCGGCGCAGCCGCAGCACCCAGGTCAGGTAGACGACGACGCCGGCCGCGCAGCCGAACGCGAGCAGCACGTCCCACTGGAACTCGGTGAACCAGCGCGCGACGGTGGGCTCGGGCGGCAGGGGATGCCCCGTGACCTGCTCGGCCGGGGTGGGGTCCGCGACAGGCTCGTCCGGCACGGGCGGCGCCGTCGACCCCAGGGCGACGGCGACGCCGGACACCGCACCCATCACGGCGAGCTCCACGGCGGCGAGCCGCCAGAACAGCAGGCCCGCGTGCCGCACGGCGCCGTCGAGCCGCTGCACCCCCTCCAGCCGCCGCACGACGCCGTTCCGGTGCAGCCAGCCCACGGCGCCGAGGGCGGCGAGCAGGAGCACCTTGGTGACCAGCAGCGTGCCGTAGTCCGTGCCGAGCGCGCCCAGGCCGCCGAGCCGGATCCACCCGCTGACCAGGCCGCTGACGGCCACCATCACGAGGCACCACCCCGCGACGGCGGAGTACCGCCGGATCGTGGCGGCCTGCGTCGTCGCGCCCCGGCCGAGCAGCGCGACGGCCGCGAGGCCGCCCACCCAGATCGCCGCCCCGGTCAGGTGCAGGAACATCGCGGAGACGGCGAGGTCGTGGCTGGAGGCGCCCGCCGCGTGGCCGGTGGAGGCCTGCAACCCGAACGCGGCCAGCACCAGCAGGGCGCACACGGCGGCGCCCGTCGGGCCGCGCACCAGCAGCGCCGTCGTCGCGGTCGCGGCCGCGAGCAGCGCCGCGCCGAGCAGGGCCCGGCCCACCTCGCCGTCGGTCACGTACGACCACAGCGCCGTCCCGAAGGCCGGGTCCGACACGGGCAGGAACGTGGCCCAGGAGGTGCCGAGCACCAGCGCGGCGAGCGCGGCGATCGTCCAGACGCCCGCCGCGGCGCCCGCGATGTTCAGCGCGCGGCCGGCGCTCTTCCCCGACGGGAGCACGAAGGCGGCCAGCACCAGCGAGCCGAGCGTGACCGCGGCGGCGAGGTTCGACGTCGTCCGCGCGACCGGGGTGCCCCAGCGCGCCAGGATCCCCGGATCGGCGAACTGCTGGAACGGCGCGAACGCGCCGGCGAACGAACCGGCCGCGACCAGTGCCCCGAGCGCCGCGACGAAACCGCCCGCGACGACGACCGGCAACCACCGCGGGCGCGCGAGCAGGAGGGTCGTCGCTCCGGAGGGCAGTCGGTCGCGGGTGGTGGTCACCGGCCAAGGCTATTCCTCGCCAGGTGGCGCGATGAAACGTTGTGCACCGGCCCTGGCCCGAAGATGACCTGCCGGTGAACCCCAGATGGTCGTCACATGGCGTACCCGGAACTGAGCATGAATTGTGCCTGAAGGTGTTTTCGCAGGACAGCGCCGCTCTTGAGCGGTAGAGTGCCGCTCCGGCAGGCTCAGGGCGTGAGCCGACGTACGAGCCTGCCCGGAGTTCCCCTGCTGCCCTCGCGGGTCGATCTCGTGATCGTCGGTGCCGGGATCGTCGGCCTCGCCCACGCGGTCGAGGCGATCTCCCGGGGCTGGTCCGTGCTCGTCGTCGAGCGCGACGCACGCGCCGTCGGTGCCTCGGTGCGGAACTTCGGTCACATCGGCGTCACCACGCAGGACGGCATCGCGCTCTCGTACGCGCTCGCCGCGCGTGAGCGCTGGCTCCGCCTCGGCAAGGAGGCGGGCTTCGCGGTCCGCGAGACCGGAACCCTGGTCGTCGCGCGGGCCGACGACGAGCTCGCCGTCCTCGACGACTTCGCCGCCCGCCGCGACGGCGACGCCCAGATCCTCACCCGCAAGGGCGTGACCGACCGCGCACCCGTCTCCCCGCGCGGCGTGACCGGCGGGGCGTTCCTCCCGCTGGACCTGCGCGTCGACCAGCGCACCGCGGTGGCGGCCGTCGCCGCATGGCTGAACACCCGGCGCGAGTGCCGCGTCGAGTGGTCGACGTCGGTCGTCGGGCTGGAGCCGGGCAGCGGCGTGACGCTCGTGCGGACCACGCGCGGCGACGTCGTCGCACGTCGCGTCGTGTGCGCGGTGGGACACGAGGTCGAGCGGCTGTTCCCCGTCGCCGCCCTCGAGGCCGGGATCCAGCAGTGCCGCCAGCAGATGCTGCGCGCGGAACCCGCCCGGTCCGCACGCCGCGCGATCGGCGAGATCGGCCCGGCGGTGCTCACCGGCACGTCCCTGCTGCGTCACGACGGCTTCGCCTGGAGCCCGTCCGTGGCCCGGGTCCGGGAGCGGCTCGCGCAGGACCGGCCGGACCTGCTGGAGGCGGGCCTGAACCTCATGGTCACCCAGCTGCCCGACGGCACCGTCACGCTCGGCGAGACGCGCGCCTACGGATTCACCCACGAACCCTTCCGCTCCCAGGCGCTCGACGACCTCCTCCTCGCGGAGGGCGCGGCCCTGCTCGGCGTCCCGCTCCAGGCGATCGAGCGCTGGGACGCGACCTACCCCTCGGCGCCCCAGCCGTTCCTCGTCTCGGAGCCGATGCCCGGCGTCTCCGTGGTGTCAGTCACCTCCGGGATCGGCATGACGTGCGCGTTCGGCCTCGCGGCCAAGGTCGTGGAGGAAGCGCTGCGTTCATGAGCCCGCTCAACACCCCTCTGCGAGGAGCCCAACCCCCATGAAGGCAACCCGCGTGACCCCAGTGACCATGTCCCCGGAAGTCAGGACCCGACCCACCGCACCCGCCCGGCTCGTCCGCCTCGCCGCCGGCCTCGCCGTCTGCGCCTTCGCCGCCGGCACGCTCGGCGCGTGCGCCACCGCCGCCTCCCAGGCCGCCGACACCGTCTGCCCCGCCGACGGGATCCGGTACGGGGTGCAGCCCCAGGGCAACCCCGCCGAGCTGGAGCTGGCCTACGCCGGCTTCGCCGCCGCGCTCTCCGACGAGCTCGACTGCCCCGTCGAGGTCAAGGTCTTCGAGGACCCGGCCGCCGTCGTCGCCGCCCTGGATGAGGGCACGATCCAGATCGTCCACCTCACGCCCGTCGGCTACGCGGTCGTGAGCCGCACGGCCGGAGCGACCCCGGTCGCCACGTTCAGCCGGCCCAACGGCAACATGGCCACCTACAAGTCCGCCATCTGGGTGCCCGCGGACTCCGGGATCGCCGTGCCCGGCGACCTCGCGGGCCACACGCTCGCCCTCGGCAAGCAGGGCACGACGCAGGGCGACATCCTGCCGCGCAAGGCGCTCGCGGACGCCCGGATCCCGCTCGGCGAGGTCGGCGTGACCTACACGGGCGGGCAGCAGGAGTCGCTCGCCGCCCTCGTGAACGGCGAGGCCGAGGCCGCCCAGATCGACTCGCAGACTATGGCGGCCGCCGTCGCGGCGGGCGAGTTCGAGCCGGACGCCCACCGGATGATCTGGGAGTCGGGCGCGGTCCCGAGCGACCCGATCGTGGTCCCGGACGGCTCCGGGGAGGCGTTCGTCACCGCCGTCGAGGCGGCGCTGCTGAACCTCGAGCCGGACCCCGTCGGGAAGGTCGGGGCGAAGATCGGGCTGGCCCCGGGCGGGCGCCTGGTGGGCATCGACGACATCGCCTACACGGAGCTGGGCGCGCTGGTGGACTCCCTGTCCCTCACGGCGGCCGATCTCTGACCTCCCGAGCCGGCGCCGGACCCGCGAGGTGGTACCGCACGCGGTGCCACCTCGCGGCCCGTCCGCCCGCGCACGGACCCGGCGGACCCGCCGTGACCTGGAGGTGGCTCAGATTGCCGTTGTCCAGGTTTTGGATGACTTTTCGCGTCATCCGGCGTGTCGCGGCGACTTGTCCGTCGTCGTGTCGGTGTGGTCGGCAAGGATCGTGGCATGGAGCGTTACGCGGCCCGGAAGATGAAGGAGCAGCTTGCAGACTTCGCACGTGAACTGGGCGAGCGGTACGGACCGCTGGTGGTCCCGGGTGACGCCGCGCGGCCCCGGCCGCAGGCACTCGAGCGGCCGGCCCGGCCCGGGGACCGCGAGGCGCCGGAGGCCGCGCCGGAACGCCTGACCGCGGCCGACGTCGTCCGCGCGCCCACCCTGGCGCTCGGCCTCGTGTCGCGGGCCGACGGCGGGTACGAGATCGCGGTCCGGTACCGTCTCGGCGTGCCGCAGGCGCGCGCCGTCGTGCGCAGGATCGCCGACGAGGCCGGGCCCGGCGCCGACGTGCGCCGCACCGGACGGGTTCGCCCGCTGGCCGAGCTCGGCCCGCGGCGGCTTGCCCCGACTTCGCAGGCCAAGGGGGAGACGAGCCGCGTCCGGCCGCTGCGGCCCGGCGTGTCCATCGGGCACGTCGGGGTGACCGCGGGGACGCTCGGCGCCTTCGTGCGCCGCCCGGACGAGCCGGACGCCCTCTACGTCCTGTCGAACTACCACGTGCTCGCCGGCAGCCCGGAGGCCCGCCCGGGCGACGTCGTGCTCCAGCCCGGCCCGGCCGACGGCGGGCTCCGGCCCGGCGACCGCGTCGGCGAGCTCACCCGGGTCGCCCGGCTCGGCGCCGACGAGGCGTGCGTCACCGACGCGGCGATCGCGCGGATCGACAGCGTCGACGTCGACCACGCCTATCCCGTGGGGCCGGTCGCGCGGATCGCGCGCCCGCTGGGCGGCGAGACCGTGGAGAAGGTGGGACGGACGACGGCGGTCACCCGCGGCCGGGTCACCGCGATCGAGCTCGACGACGTCATCGTGGGCTACGAGGATCTCGGTGCGCTGACCTTCGACGACCAGGTCGAGATCGAGGGCCACGGTGGCCCGTTCTCGCGCGGCGGGGACTCCGGCGCCCTGGTGTACCGGGAGGACGGCGCGGCGATCGGGCTGCTCTTCGCGGGCTCGGAGAGCGGCGGCCAGGGGGGCAAGGGACTGACCTACGCGAACCCGATCGACGTCGTTCTCGATACCATGGAGGTGGAGCTGGCGGTCACCGGGATTTAACCCCCGCGTCTCCTGCCGGCTAGACGTCATTGCGTTCGGCGTTACGTCCAAAATGTGATCTTCGCCACTCCGACGAACCGTCGAAGTGCCCTGGCCATGGCGGAGCATCGGGCGCACAATGGTGGGTCATGACGACGGGTCGGGAGGTGAGCGTCGATGGCAACACTGGATGAAGCGCGCGCGGCGAAGTCAGGTCTGCGCGACGCGGTCTCCACAATCGGCGGCGTGGTGGGAATCGGGGTGGCCCCCGAGTTCAGCAGTCCGATCGAGCCCGGACGCCCTGGTCCCGGAGGCGTCGCCGTGCAGCACCTGCCGGCCCCTGGGGCAGGACGCGTCAACGTCCTCGCGCATCAGGTGGCGGTCGACGACCTGCCCCGCGAGGACGGCAGCTGGGTGCTGCAGGTCAACGTGGTCGATCCGGCCGTGGTCGACAAGGTCCCTGAGGAGATCGGCGACGTCTCGGTGCGAGTGCGCGTCGTAGGAGCGGTTCGCGCCGGGTGACAATGCTGGGGTGAGCGCCACTCCTGCCACCCGCCTGCCTCGCGTCCGCGCCTCGGAGCTCGCCGGACGGGGCTGGCTGAACACCGGGGGCACGCCCCTCTCCCTCGAGCAGCTGCGAGGGAAGATCCTTGTCCTGGACTTCTGGACCTTCTGCTGCCTGAACTGCCTGCACGTCCTCGACGAGCTCCGCGAGCTCGAGGCGCGGCACCGGGACGTCCTGGTGATCGTCGGCGTCCACTCGCCCAAGTTCGAGCACGAGGCGGATCCGGCCGCGCTCGCCGCGGCCGTCGAACGCCACGAGGTGCACCACCCGGTGCTCGACGACCCGGACCTGGTCACCTGGCAGGCGTACACCGCACGCGCCTGGCCCACGCTCGTCGTCGTCGACCCGGAGGGGTACATCGTCGCGCAGATGGCGGGGGAGGGACACGCGTCCGCGATCGGCGCGCTGGTGGCCGAGCTGATCGAGGAGCACGAGGCCAAGGGCACGCTGCATCGCGGCGACGGCCCGTACGTCGCCCCGGCGCCGGAGCCCAGCACGCTCCGCTTCCCCGCCAAGGCGATCACGCTGCCGGGCGGGAACCTGCTGGTCGCCGACGCCGGCCACCACTCCCTCGCCGAGCTGGCGCCCGACGGCGAGACCCTCGTGCGCCGCATCGGCTCGGGCGAGCGCGGGTTGCTCGACGGCGGCCCGGGCGAGGCCCGCTTCAGCGAGCCCAACGGCCTCTGCCCGGTCCCGGAGCGACTACGTGCGGCGGCGGGGTACGACGTCGTCGTCGCCGACACGGTCAACCACGCCCTGCGCGGCGTGCGCCTGTCCGACGGCGCCGTGGTGACGATCGCGGGCACCGGCCGCCAGTTCATGGTGGGCGGGCAGGAGAACGTCGAGCCGGTCCGCCCGGTCCCGGCCGCGACGCCGGGCGCCGAGGCGGAGGGAGCCCGGCTCCCGGCCGAGTCCTTCGACCCGTCCGCGGTGTATGCCGCCCGCACCGTCCGGCTCTCGTCGCCGTGGGACGTGACCTGGTCCGAGGCGCTCGGCGCGTTCGTCGTCGCCATGGCGGGCAACCACACGCTCTGGGCGTTCGACCCGGCCGCCGCCGACGGCGCCGGGACCCTCCGTCTCCTCGCCGGCACCATGAACGAGGGCCTGGAGGACGGCCCGGGCTCCGGGGCCTGGTTCGCGCAGCCGTCCGGCCTGGCGGTCGCGGCCGACGGCGCGCTGTGGCTGGCCGACGCGGAGACGTCCGCACTGCGGACCGTCGTCCCGGAGGGCGAGACCGAGGTCCGGGTGGAGACCGCCGTCGGGCAGGGCTTGTTCGACTTCGGCCACCGGGACGGCGCGGCCGCTCAGGCGCTGTTCCAGCACCCGCTCGGCGTCGCGGTCCTGCCGGACGGCTCCGTCGTCGTCGCCGACACCTACAACGGCGCGCTGCGCCGCTTCGACCCGGCGACGGGGGAGGTGTCGACGCTCGCCACGGGGCTGGCCGAGCCGTCCGGCGTCGTCGTGCAGCTCCAGGACGGGGCCGACGACGCCGCCGCGGCGCTCCACCTGCTGGTCGTCGAGTCCGCGGCGCACCGGCTGACGCGGGTCGCGCTGCCGGCGGACCTGGCCGGCGAGATCCTGGACTCCGGGGCGCGCCGCACGCAGCGGCCCACGACGGACATCGCGCCGGGACTGCTGCGGCTCGAGGTCCCGTTCGAGCCCGCCCCGGGGCAGAAGCTCGACGACCGCTTCGGGCCGTCCACCGAGCTGCGCGTCAGCGCGACGCCGCCCGAGCTGTTGCTGGCCGGAGCCGGGACCGGCACGGACCTGCACCGCGACCTGGAGATCAACCCGGAAGCCGGCGAGGGCGTCCTGCACGTGACCGCGCGGGCGGCGTCGTGCGACAAGGTGCCCCTGGGCCCGGACGGCGCGCCCGATCCGGACCTCTTCCCGGCCTGCCACCTGGCCCAGCAGGACTGGGGCGTCCCGGTGCGCGTGACCTCCGTGGCCGCGTCGCCGGTGCTGACCCTGCCCCTGCGCGGCTGACCCGGCGCGGCCGGCCCGCCGTGGCTGACCCGGCGTGGCTGACCCGGCGCCGCGCGGCCCTGCTGGCCCCGGCGGGGCCGGGGAGGCCGAGGCCGACGCTCCGGTGGAGGGCCCCGGTCAGGCGCGCGACCTGCGGGTGAAATCCCTGTGACGGCCGTCTCGAATGGTTTCGAGGGCGTGACCCGAGGCGCTAAGCTGGGAGCCGCAGGAAATCTCCGCGGAGGCCCGGCAGGGCCCGCGCGATCGTCGCGGCCGATACGCCGCCAGGACCCTGAGGGGGTGGAGCTCATGACACGCAGCGAGCCCCCCAGTAGTCCGAGCCGCAGCTGACAGCTCGGCCCGGACCTCCCGCCTCGCACCAGAGCCGGCCCGCCCCCGCGCGGCCTCGCCCCGGTGCGCCGGCCGTCTCCCGAGCTCCGGCTGCGGTACTCCGCCCGCACGATCCACCTGCCGTCCCACCGCGTCCCGGCGTCACCCCGCCCGGCCCTGCGTGAACAGCGCCCCACCGGCGCGATCACGTGGCAACGCGGCCCGCGGCGGCCTGACGATCCCGGAGTTCCCCCATGGCTACGTTCCTGCCCGCACGCCCCGTCCGCTCGCGCCCGCTCCTGGAGGCGCTGCGCCCGCGTCCCCGCCGTCGTCCCGCGGCACCGTTCGCCGTGCCCGACCCCGACGCCACGGCGTCGGCGGTGCCGCGCCGTTCCCCGGTCGTCGCCGCCGCGATCTACGACGACGGCGAGCGCACCGCCTCGTTCACGAAGCTCTCCGACGCGTTCCGCGCCCTGCGCAGCCGCCCCGGCGGCATGGCCTGGATCGGGCTGGAGCGGCCGGACGAGACCGTCCTGAACTCCCTCGCGATCGAGTTCGACCTGCACCCGCTCGCCGTCGAGGACGCCATCCAGGCGCACCAGCGGCCCAAGATCGAGCGGTACGGCGACACGCTGTTCGCGGTGCTGCACGCCGCGCGGTACGACGACGCCGCCGAGCGCGTCGAGTTCGGCGAGCTGCACGTGTTCGTCGGCCCGGACTTCGTGGTCACGGTGCGGCACGGCGCGTCCCCGGACCTCGCCGCCGTGCGGGCCCGGATGGAGTCGGACCGGGACATGCTGGCCCGCGGCCCGGAGGCGGTGCTGTACGCGATCCTGGACGACGTCGTCGACGGCTACGCGCCCGTCGTCGCCGGCCTGGAGAACGACATCGACGAGATCGAGTCCGAGGTGTTCGGGGGAGACCCGGACGTCTCGCGGCGTACCTACGAGCTCTCGCGCGAGGTCGTGGACTTCCAGCGGGCCGTGCGGCCGGCGCAGAAGATCTGCTTCTCCCTGGAGAAGGGCGCCGAGAAGTACGACGTCCACCCGGAGCTGCAGGCCTACCTGCGCGACGTCGCCGACCACCTCACCGAGGCGGCCGACCGCATCGACTCGTACCGCGCCGCCCTGCGCGACATCCTCACGGTGAACTCCACGCTCGTGGCGCAGCGGCAGAACGAGGAGATGAAGCACCTGTCGGAGGTGAGCCTCAAGCAGGGCGAGGAGGTCAAGAAGATCTCCGGCTGGGCGGCGATCCTGTTCGCCCCGACGCTGGTCGGCACGGTCTACGGCATGAACTTCGAGGCCATGCCGGAGCTCGACCAGCCCTGGGGCTATCCGGCCGCCCTGATCGCCATGGCGGCGGTCAGCGTGGGCCTGTACGGGGTGTTCCGCGGGAAGCGCTGGATCTGACGGGCGATGCGGTCGGCCGGTTGTCGGGGTCGGTCGGTCCGATGTCGAGAAGTCGGCTCCTTGAGGGGCCGACCGCACTGACAGCAGACCGACCGCTCGACATCTGGCCGATCGCGGCCGGCTCGGACCACGGCCTAGGCTCGCCGTATGAGCAATCTTGAGGCCCGGCCCGCCGAGCAGGTCTGCACCGCCGGGGAGGCGGGGGACGGCGTCGAACTCCTCGAGCCGCGGGAGGTGCCGCTCGGCGGGCCGCGGGCGATGACCGTCCGGCGCACCATCCCGCAGCGGGCGCGCTCGCTGGTCGGGGCGTGGTGCTTCAGCGACCACTACGGGCCCGACGACGTCTCCGGGTCGGCCGGGATGCAGGTTCCGCCGCACCCGCACACCGGGCTGCAGACGGTGTCCTGGCTGTTCGAGGGCGAGATCCTGCACCGTGACTCCGTCGGCTCGCTGCGGGCGGTACGTCCCGGCGAGCTCAACCTCATGACGGCCGGCCGCGGCATCTCGCACTCCGAGGAGTCGCCCGCGGGGTCACGGCCCCGCCTGCTGCACGGGATCCAGCTGTGGACCGCGCTCCCGGGCGCCGCGCTCGGTGTCGACCCCGCCTTCGAGCACCACGGGGACCTGCCCGTCGCCGACGCCGACGGCGCCCGCGTCCAGGTCTTCCTGGGAACCCTGCACGTCGCCGGGGAGGAGCTCACCTCACCCGCGACGACCTACACCCCGCTCGTCGGTGCGCAGCTCGACCTGCAGCCCGGCGCCGAGCTCCGCCTCGACGTCGACCCGGCGTTCGAGCACGGGCTCGTCGTCGACTCCGGGGACGTCCGGCTCGAGGGCGCCCCCGTGGCGGCGTCGTCCCTGGGCTTCGTGAGCCCGGGGCGACGACGGCTCACCGTGACGGCCGGCCCCGGAGGGCCGGCCCGCGCCGTCCTGATCGGCGGCACGCCGTTCACGGAGGACGTCGTCATGTGGTGGAACTTCGTCGGGCGCTCGCACGACGACGTCGCCCGCGCCCGCGCGGACTGGACGGCCCAGATCGCGGACCTGCCCGGCGGGGCGACGAGCTACGCCGGCGGCGCGCGCGCCCGGCGATTCGGTCAGGTGGACGGGTACGCGACAGGCCCCCTGCGGGCGCCGGTCCTTCCGGACATCCGCCTCAAGCCGCGTACCCGCCCGTCCTGACCTCGGTGCCGGGGCGGCGGGCTCTCCGGCCGGCCCGGCACCCCGGCGACGGGATCACGCGTCGAAGTCGTAGCGGAGCATGAACTCCCCGCCGTCCAGCACGATGCGGCTGTACTCGACCGGCTTCCCGTCGGAGTCGATCGCGGTGCGCATCACCTGGAGCACCGCGGTGCCGGGCTCGATGCGCAGCGCCTCGATCTCCTCGATGGTGGGCATGCGGGCCACGACGTCCTCGTGGAACTTCACGGGCTCGTGCCCGAGCTCCTTGAGGCGCGCGTAGGTGCCGCCCGCGCCGATCTCGTCCTGGGCGATCGGGGTCCCCGCGGCGATCGACGCCGGGATGTACGACACGCCGTGCAGCAGCGGCTTGCGCCCGCGCACGTGCAGGCGCTCGCGGGTGGTCACCTGGACGCCCTCGTCGAGGCCGAGCGCGACACGCGCCTCCTCCGTGGGCTCCTCCTCGGGCGTGACGGCGAGCGTGCGCACGGTGAGGCCGGCGTCGGTCTCGTCCATCACCGGGATGATCGTGCTGTCGTCGGACTTCTTGCCCGTGCTGTCGAACACGATCGGCTCGAAGGCGCGGACGAAGACGCCGGACCCGTGACGCGTGACCGTGAGGCCCTCGTCCTTGAGCATGGACAGCCCGTGGCGGGCCGTCATGCGGGCGACGCCGTAGGTGGCCATCAGCGCCGCTTCGCTGGGAAGTCGGTCGCCAGGCTTGTACGTTCCCGCGCGGATCTCCGCGCGCAGGTCCTTGGCAATACTGGATGCAGTCACTCGGCCCTCTCTAGACACGGATCCACCTAACTATCTGCCCTTGCGTATGCGCAACTTTTCGGCGTTGAACTTCCGGACTCTAGTCATCATAGACATGATCGACTAGGCGCCTGGACGGGCAGGGCAGGCTCGGCGGAACATGGGGAAGAGAAGGGGCCAGGGCCCCCGGGGCAGGCCGGGAGCCCTGGCAACCGCGTACCTCCGCCGCGCATCCTCGGGGATGCCGACGGTACAGAGGCGCCGCGTCGACGTCACGGCTCCGGTTCACGCCCCTCTGGCCCGGGTCGCCGGGCCAGAACTGGTTCAGGGCGCGTCGGACGCGGGTGGTCTCCCGGGTCCGTTCAGGCACCTGTGTCGTCACCCACAGCCCGTGCCGTGGCACGGGACGTCCTGTCGTTCTCCGGTCGACCGGCGTCCGGCGGCCCGGCCCTTCGGTACGGCTGCAGCGCACCGATCAGGCCGTCACTCACCGAATCATGTTCTCGTTCTAGTTGGGCGGGCCGGGCATGGCAACCGCTCCAGCGATGTAATTTCACCCTCAGTTTTACCCACAGGTTTGTCCACAGGCTGGCCTGCGGGTTCGCAGGCTGTACACAGCCCTGTGGATAAAATCTGTGGATAACCGATCGGCATATAGGTGCACGAGTGCCGCCCCGGGCGGACATGCCGGAAGCGGGTGACGCGCCGTGGCGAACCCTGCCGTACCTCACCGAGGTCTCGCCCCTCTGGTTCGGACCCGGAACCGGGCCCGGAACCCGGGCTCAGACCCAGACCCGGGCGCCGCCGTCGTTCGTCTGCGCGTCGTTCCGGCCCTCGAGTTCCGTGGCGTTGGCCACGAACCCGCCGTCGTCGACGACGACCCCCGCGATCCTGCTCTGCAACGTCAGGGCGAGGCGCGCGAGCGAGGCGCGCATGCGTGCCCGGGCGATCACGTGCAGCCCGGAGGGCTGCTCGAGCTCGAGCTCGTAGGGGTCGGCCGGGACCCAGCTCAGGCGGTAGGCGAACGGGCCGTAGGCGCGCCAGTCGAGCGCGCCCAGGGCGCGGGGCACGCGGTCCACGCGTTCGACGTCGACCACGATCGTGCCGTCGTACGCGGTGGCGCCGGCCAGCTGGTAGCGGGGCGAGCCGTCGGGCGTGGGCTGGTCCGAGCGGACCTCCGCCGTCGCGATGAAGGCGCGCAGCAGCGGCAGCACGTCGCCGGGCGCGAGGGGGTGCGCGCTGTACAGCGCCAGGTTCACCGAGCCCTGGGGATCCGGGACCATCGGCTGCCGCCCGTCCCCGAGCACCATCCCGCCCGTCTTGCGCGCCGCCGCGACCGCCCACTGGATGACGCGCAGCTCCTCGCCCTGGGGCAGAGCCTGCGGAAAAGACCGCGCGATGCCGTCGCGATCCTCGTACGACGACGGCGCGGCGCCCCGCACGTCCCGGAGCCCGTCGCTGCGGGCGAGCGCGTAGGCCTCGCCCTTCCTGGCGTTCATGCCCAGCTCGGCGAGCTTCTTCGCGTCCAGGGTGAACGGACCGGTGGCGATGTGCTCCTCGCCCAGCCGCATGACGCCCGGGGTCACCAACGCGCTCTGCTGGATCCCGCGGAACCTCGCCCCGGTCATCCTGCGGGCGCCCGCGGTGCGCGCGGGTTCCCGGAGCCAGGCGACGTCGGAGAACCAGGCCGCCGCCATCGGGCTGACCGCCACCGGCTCGTCGGGACAGGGCAGGACGAGGATGTGTCCTGCAGCGTGTTCTGCAGGGATGGACCCGGCAAGGAACGTCATGGCCGAACCCTACTGGCGCCGTTTGCAGCATCCCAGACCTCTTGTGTTACCACTGTGAAACACCGCGGTGACACAACGCCGGGACTGTTTCGTCGTGATGAGCCCCACGTTTCCGCCACGCAACACGAGCAGGCGGTAGAGGGCGGTTGACCTGGGATCACAACCCGTTATAGACCGCTGGAAACCGGTGGATTCGTTGATTCTGACGGCTGGCTCGTATCATGTCAGCATGCCCAAGATCATCGGCAAGAGTCTGCACGAGCACCGCCAGATGACCCGGCAGAAGCTCTTCACGGCGCTGTCGACGCTCATGGCGGAACGCGGGTTCGACACGATCACGCTCGCGGACATCGCCGCGGCGGCGGGCGTGGGCCGCACGGCGGTCTACAACCATTTCCACGACAAGGAATCGCTGCTGCTCGGCTTCATCACGCACGAGACCGAGCAGTACGCCCACACCCTCGAACGCGCCCTGGACGGCGTCGAGCATCCCGTGGAGCAGCTGCGCACCTATATCCGCCAGCAGGCCCAGCTCACGCGCGTGTTCCACCTCGCGCCGGGGCCCGAACTGCGCAGCGTGCTGTCCCGGGCGACGCAGGCCCGGCTGCGCGAGCACGCCGAGATCGTCGAGTCGATCCTGCGGCGCATCATCAGCCAGGGCATCGAGACCGGCGTCTTCCCCCCGCAGGACCTCGAGCCCACCGTGCATCTCGTCAACGCCTGCCTGTCGGGCCGCCTTATCCCCGACGAGCCGATGGCCCGCGAGCGCACCGTGCGCGCCACGGAGACGTTCGTGCTGCGTGCCGTCGGAACGCGCGTCCCGGACCGCGTCCCGGCCTGAGCGGGAGCCCGGGGCAGGCTCCGGCCACCGGGCAGGCGCCCGGGAGATCAGGAGAAGGCGAGCAGCGGTGCACCCGCCGCGATCGTCTCGCCCGGCGGGACGAGGATCTCCAGGTCCTCCGCCGGGAGTTCCAGCACGACGACCGGGACCAGCGCCGGGCGGCCGCCGTCGGACACCGCACGCGGTGACCACGTGATCACCCGCTGGCCGGCGACGACGACGTCGCCCTTGGCGACGTGCGGCACGAATCCCTCGCCGCCGAGCTGAACCGTGTCGATCCCGAGGTGGACGAGCACGCCCCGCCCGTCGTCGCCGACGACGACGAACGCGTGCGGATGCAGGCTCAGCACGACGCCGCCGATGGGCGCGCACGCGTCCGACGCCGCCGCGGGGCCCGGATCCACGGCGATCCCCGGCCCGACCATGCCCTGCGCGAACACCGGGTCGGGGACCTCGGACATCGCCACGACGGTGCCCGCGACGGGGTTCAGCACGCTTCGCATGCCCGTCATCCTCGCAGGAGAGCCCCGGACCCGGTAACGTGCCTCGCGCACTCGAGGTCGAACTCCCTGCAGACAGGAGCGGCATGCCCGGCGACAAGCGAACCGGTGTCCCCGCGAGTCCCGGCCGGGCGGCGGGCCCGGTCGTCCACATGCCGCCGCGCGTGCCCGAACCGGCGACGAACCGGATCGCGCCCGAGGCGGTGGCCGACGCGGTCCAGGCCGTCAAGGACGCGGCCTCGCGGGTGGAACAAGACCTGGCCGAGCGGGCCGGACGCGCCACCGGCACCTCGGCGGACATCCTCTCGGTCACGGCCGCGATGGCCGCCGACCCGACGCTCGCCGCCGACGCGGCGCGGCGCGTCAGCGCCGACCACCTGACGCCCGAGCGGGCGGTGTGGGACGCGGCCGGAGCGGTCGCCACGCAGCTGGAGGCGCTCGGCAACCCGATGGCGGAACGCGCCCGCGACGTGCGCGACGTGCGCGACCGGATCGTCGCCGCCCTGACGGGGGCGACGCCGCCCGGCGTGCCCGATCCGGGCCACCCGTTCGTGCTCGTGGCCGCGGATCTCGCGCCCGCCGACACGGCGACCCTCGACCCCGCGACCGTGCTGGCCGTCGTCACGACGCAGGGCGGGCCCACCTCGCACATGGCGATCATCGCGCGTGCGCTGGGGATCCCGGCCGTCGTCGCGCTCGGTGGCGCGGCCGGCCTGTCGGCGGGGGAGACGGTGCTCGTCGACGGGACCGACGGCGAGGTGATCGTGGCGCCGGAGGCGGCGGACCTGATCGCCGCGGGCCTCGGTACCGAGGAGGACGCCGGGCAGGGGCAGGGCGCGCCCGGCGCCGTCGTCCGCCGCCGGCCTCCCTCCCGGGGCGTGTTCGACGGCACGGCGAGCACCCGCGACGGGTACGACGTCGACCTGGTGGCCAACGTGGCCGACCCGGCCGAGGCCGACGTCGCCGCGAACAAGGGCGCCCGCGGGGTGGGGTTGTTCCGGACCGAGTTCTGCTTCCTCGGCCGCGGCACCGAGCCGACGGTCGACGAGCAGGTCGACGCCTACCGCGCCGTGCTCGCGCGGTTCGCCGGACGGCGCGTCGTGGTGCGCACGCTCGACGCCGGCGCCGACAAGCCGCTGCGCTTCCTCACGCCCGGCCACGAGGAGAACCCGGCGCTCGGGGTGCGGGGCATCCGGACCGCCGTCGACCATCCGGACGTGCTGGACCGGCAGCTCGAGGCGATCTCGCGGGCCGCGCGCTCCGCCAGCGCCGAGGTGTGGGTCATGGCCCCGATGATCGCGACCGCGGACGAGACGCGCGAGTTCGTCGCGGCGTGCGCCGCGCACGGCCTGGACACCGCGGGCGTGATGATCGAGACGCCCGCGGCGGCCCTCCAGTCGCGCTGGCTGCTGGCCGACGCCGCCTTCGCGAGCCTGGGCACGAACGACCTGACGCAGTACACGATGGCGGCGGACCGCGACCTGGCCGGGGTGGCGGCGCTCTCGACGCCGTGGCAGCCCGCCGTGCTCGACCTCGTCCGGGTGGCGTGCGCGGGCGCGGCGGTGCATGGTCGTCCCGTGGGCGTGTGCGGCGAGGCCGCCGCCGACCCGCTGCTCGCACCGGTCCTCGTGGGACTCGGCGTGACGTCGCTGTCGATGACACCGCGCGCGCTCGCCGCGGTGGCGGAGTCGCTGGCCCGGGTCACGCTGGAGGGCTGCCGGGAACTGGCCGCGCTCGCCCTGGACTCGCCGACCGCGCGTGCCGCCCGGGACGCGGTCCGGGACGCCGTCCGGAGGCAGGGGGAGCACCCCTGATTCCCCGCGTCCTCGCTGCGCACGGCGCCATGCCGTGTGAACCCCACCGTCACGCTGACGTCACGAATCCCGCATAAGGTGGCAACATGTCGGAACCGATCGGACCAGACGGCGCGCTGCCCGCGACCGCCGTACCCGGTACCCCCGCGTCGGACGTCCCCGGCGTCCACGTGACGCTGTCCACCGCCTCCGTCTTCCCGCGCCGGGTGCCCTACGCCTTCGAGGCGGCGGCCGAGATCGGCTACGACGGCATCGAGGTGATGATCTGGTCGGAGGAGGCCACCCGGAATCCGCTGACGCTCGCGCGGTACTCCGCCGAGACCGGCGTCCCGGTGCGGTCCGTGCACGCCCCGACGCTGCTGGTCAGCCAGCGCGTGTGGGGCAGGGCGCCGGGTCCGAAGCTGGACCGTACCGTCGAGATGGCCCAGGAACTGGGCGCGACGACGGTGGTGGTGCACCCGCCGTTCCGCTGGCAGTTCAAGTACGCGCGCCAGTTCGAGGAGCAGGTCGCGACGCTGACCGAGAACACGGACGTGACGATCGCGGTGGAGAACATGTACCCGTGGCGCGGCGGCGGCCGCGAGCTGCAGGCCTACCTGCCCGGCTGGGACCCGGCCGAGCACGGGTACGACGCCGTCACGCTCGACCTCTCGCACGCGAGCGTGGCCCAGCAGGACGGCATGAAGCTCCTGTCGATCTTCGGGGACCGCCTGCGCCACCTGCACCTGGCCGACGGCACGGGCAGCCCGCGGGACGAGCACCTCGTGCCCGGCCGGGGCACCATGCGCTGCGACAAGGTGCTCGCGGAACTGGCCCGCCAGGGCTGGCAGGGCGACGTCTGCCTGGAGATCTCCACCCGCGGCCGCAGCGCCGAGGAACGCACGGCCGACCTCCGCGAGGCCCTGACCTACGCCCGCACCCACCTGGGCCTGAACGCGGACGTCCCGGCCTCCTGAGGTTCGGCCCGCGCGAGCGGCGTCGCGGCAGGGCCCGGGGCGTCGCCCGGTCAGACCAGGCGGAGGCGGCGGTCCGCCAGGGTGATGCGGAGGTCCTGGCCCCAGCCGGCCTCGAGGTGGTCGTCCTCGACGCCGTCGCCGAACACCACGAGCTGGTCCGAGCGGACGGTGAGGACGATCTCGTCGCCCGGCCCCAGGACGCCGTCGGTCAGCGTGGCGCCCGTGGTGGGGGACGGCCACGCCTCGCGGACGAACCAGGCGAGCGCCGGCTGGGTGGGGCCGGGCAGGGTGCGGCCGCCGCGGTCGTGCGCCAGCGAGGCGCACCAGCCGGTGGCGCCCGTCCCGGTCCCCACGATGACGCCCGACGACGACTGCGCCTCGCCCCGCCCGCCCGTCGTCAGGACGTAGCGCGCCGACTGGTGGCTCGCGTGCCCCACGAACACCTCGTTGAGGGCGTGCACCTCCTGCCCGTCGTCGAGCCGGGCGCGCACCATGGTCAGCTCGTCGTAGGCCAGGGTGCCCGACGGCGTGCCGGTGCCGCCGTGGCCGCCGCCCCGTACCCGGCCGCGGTCAGCGCCGCCGCCCGTCCGGCTGCGGTCGCCGCCGGGCGCGGGGCGACCGCCTGCCGCGGGTCGGCCGGGGACGGCCGCAGCCGCCAGCAGGCGGGCCGCCTCCTCCGGACGGTGCCGCACCAGGACGCCCGCGTTGCGGCCGGGCTCGGGGTCGACGCCGATCACCGCCTGCCCCGCCAGGTACTTCGCGACGTTCGCGACGAGCCCGTCCTGCCCGACGACCACCACCACGTCCTCCGGCGCGAACAGGAAGCGGTCCAGGTCGGACCGCTCGACGTCGGCCAGCGCCCAGTCCGCGGGCACGCCCTGGGCGACGGTGCGCCGGGCGGCCGCGACGGCGTCGTGCCGCTCCTGCACCTCGGCGAGCGTGCGGCCGCGCGTGCGCAGGAAGAACTCCGCCTGGCCGCGGGTCGCGTGCCGGTCGAGGAGCTCCTCGAGCTCGGTGCGCCGGTGGACGAGGACCGCGCGGTGACGCAGCGACATCAGCGCTCGCCGCGCCGCGCGTCCGGCCGGGCCGGGCCGCCGTCCGACGCCGCCGCGCCGGCGCCGCCCGCGAGGTTGCCGAGAAGCCCCGTGACGAGGTCCGGCGTGACCGTGAGGTTGCCGATCGACGGGAGCTTCCGCGCGCCGTCGCGCAGCGCGAGCGCGGTGAGCACGTCCTTGCCGGCCTGCGCGTACACCTGCATGAGCGCGGCCTCGCGGGCGGCGTAGGCGGCGTCGATGCGGCGGGTCTCGGCGTCGCGGGCCGTCGAGTCGATCTCCCGGCGCTCGGCGTCCGAGCGGGCCTTGACCAGCGCGGCCGCGGCCGCCTCCTCCGCCTCGCGGCGCATGTTCGCGCCCTCCTGGGCGACGAGCTGCTCCCGCCGCGCGGCGAGCTCGATCTGGCTGGCGAGCTCGTTCTCGGAGATCGTGCGCTCCCGCTCGACGGCGAGGGCACGCCGCTCGTACGTCGCACGGTCGGCCTCGGCCTGGAGGCGCTCGCGGACCGGGGTGCGCAGCGCCTTCTCGACGGCGGCCTCGGGCGACACCGCGAGCACGCGCACGCCGAGGATCTCGATCCCGGTCGCGGTCAGCCGGGGTTCCTCGCCGAGCGACGCGAGGGCCGCGCGGACGCTGCCCACGCCCGAAGCCAGGGCGGTGGCGAGGTCAAGGGTGGCGACGTGGTCGACGGCGACGGACTGCGCGAGCTGCCCCACGATGGAGCCCACCTGCTGGCGGCCGCTCGCGGCGTCGCCGGGGCGCGGTGGGAAGATGCCGAAGTCAAGACGCCGGGAGGCCAGGACCGGATCGCCGAACCGGTAGGTGACCGTGGCCTGGACCGTCACGTCCTGCTGGTCCCGGGTGACGGCATGGAACAGCACCGGCAGTTCCTGGTCCGTGGCGGGTACCTCGCTGAGCACCGACGTGTCCGGGAGGAACCAGAACGCCTGCCCGACGCCCTGGTGCCGCACCGCACCCTTGTGCAGGTGGACCACGTACTCACTCGCGGACCCGAGGAAGCGGCGCAGTGCGGGATACCTCTTGATGGTGGCCATCGACGTCTTCTCCTTGGTTGTCGTCGCGCCGACGATATCCAGCTTTCAGACCACCAATGGGCATACCGACGGCAGGCAGAACAGCACAGGAGAGCGAGGAGAGCGAGGAGCGGCATCCCCCGATGGCCCCCGCGCCGCAAGAAGCCAAAGTTCGGACCTCGCCGGCGGCAGGGGGTCCGGGGGACGCAGTCCCCCGGGGCGGGGCGCGGGGGCTCCGCCCCCGCAAAAAACAAGAGGGACGACCCGGTTCGGTCACCACCGAACACAGATCGCCCATCGTCCCGAGCGGGTGACGGGAATCGAACCCGCGCTATCAGCTTGGGAAGCTGAAGTTCTACCATTGAACTACACCCGCAACGTCCTGGTTCAGAGGGGTTCGCCCACCCTACGATGGGGGGAGCGCCCGATCCGAACCGGTGTGCGCCCCGATCATAACCCACGTCGTCAGGCAGCCGAAGCCGGCGACACCCCCGCGACTGGAGACGCCGTGAACAGGCACCACCCGAACGACGAGCCCACCGAGGCGATCGACTACGACAAGACCGTCCAGGTCCCGGGCGGACGGCCCCTCAACGAGACGCTCCCGCTCCCCGGCGGCCGGCGTGTCGAGTCGGGCTACACGCGCCCCGTCAACTTCCCGGGCGCCGCGCCGCAGGCCCCGAAGGCGCCGGACCCCAAGGTGAAGGGCAAGTCGCGCATCGTCACCGGCCTGCTCGGCATCTTCCTCGGCGGGATCGGCGCCCACCGTTTCTACCTGGGCTACAAGGGGCTGGGCTTCCTGATCCTCGCGGTCACGATCATCAGCACCCTGGCCACGCAGCCGTGGGTCGGAGCGCTCTGGGGTGGCGTGGAGGGCATCCTCTACCTGGTCGTGCGCAAGGGCTACTGGTCGCAGGACGCCAAGCAGCGCCCCCTGGCCGACTGACCCCGGGAACCCGCGGACCGGGCACGCCGGGCCCTCGCACCCGGCGCCCGGTAGCGTGTGCGCGTGCTGCTCTCCGACCGTGACATCCGTGCCGAGCTCGATGCCGGGCGCGTCGCCCTGGACCCGTACGACGCGGAGATGATCCAGCCGTCGAGCATCGACGTGCGCCTCGACAAGTTCTTCCGGCTCTTCGACAACCACAAGTACCCCTACATCGACCCGCGCGAGGAGCAGCCGGAGCTCACGCGCCTCGTCGAGGTCGACAAGGGCGAGCCGTTCGTGCTCCACCCCGGCGAGTTCGTGCTCGGCTCCACGTACGAGACCGTCACGTTGCCCGACGACGTCGCCGCCCGCCTGGAGGGCAAGTCCTCCCTCGGCCGCCTCGGCCTGCTGACCCACAGCACCGCCGGCTTCATCGACCCGGGTTTCAGCGGCCACGTCACCCTGGAGCTGAGCAACGTCGCCACGCTCCCCATCACGCTCTGGCCCGGCATGAAGATCGGCCAGCTGTGCTTCTTCCGCCTTTCGTCCCCGGCCGAGCACCCCTACGGCTCGGACCGTTACGGCTCGCGCTACCAGGGACAACGCGGTCCGACGGCGTCCCGCTCGTGGAAGTCGTTCCACCACACCCCCGTGTGACGGACGGTGGACGAGACGCTCCGTCCACAGGGCTAGGCTTCCGGCATGGAGTACCCGCCCCTGCCGCGCGGCGCGGCCCAGGCACATCAGGCGCGGCACCTGCTAGCGGTCCCCGGCGACGTCGTCGTCGACGAGCTCGAGGTCCTGGCGATGTCCCGGTTCGCGGCCACGCGCTGGGACGTCACGCCCGCCGGGAGCGGGCCGGGCGACGGCGCCGGCGCCCCCCAGGGCCCGCGCGCCAAGGGCACCGCGCCCGGGATCCTGCGGGTCTCCCGGCACGCGACGCTCACCGGGCCGTACGCGGCCCGCGGCGACGGCTTCGACGCCGGGCTGCCGCCCGGCAGCGCGATGGTGTTCGACGTCGTCTGCCACCGGGAGCGCGGCGCGCCACCATTCAGCATCGGCGACCGCGACGGCGTCGGACGCGCCTTCCCGCAGGGCCTGCCCGAACGCGAGGAGGGGCGCCTCGTGACCTGGCTCGTCGCCGTGGCGCGCCGACTCAACGGCACGTTGCGGGTCGACGTCGGAGGCCTCTGGGAGCCGACGGCGTCCGCCGGCGCGAGCCCGCGCCCGGGTACCGGCGTCGTCCTGACCCCCGACCCCGACGCGGCCGTCGACCTGTCCGTGTACTCGAGCGTCTGGCTCGAACCCGAGGCCGCGCTCGCGACCGTCCGGCCGCTGCACTCGCGCACCCGGCTCGAGACCGAGGGCGTCGAATGGGGCGGCCCGCCCGCGGGCATCGCCGACAAGCCCCTGTACCCCGGCGAGAAGATGGACCCGGAGCATCGCAGGAAGCTCCACGCCACCGCCGAGGAGTTCGACATCGCGGCCCTGCGGGCACCCCAGGTGCTGCACGGCTACGGCCTGCTCATCGAGCTGGGCGTGGACGGCATCGTGGCCGTCGAGGTCGCCGGGGAGGAACACCTCCCGCCCGTGCTCCGCGGCCTGCCGTGGACCGCCGACGGCGCCGTCCGCTACCGCGTGCACTGGGAACCCACCGACCAGATCGAGGCCAACCAGGAACAGCCCGGCATGAGCCACCGCGTCGCCCGCAAGCGCGCCGCCGAGCTCGTGGTCCGCGTCGCGGCCGCGCTCCACAAGGCGGTGGGCGGCGAGATTGCCGACGAGGACGAGTTCCTGGTCGACCCGGCCGACCTGTGATCCCGCGCGCGGCGACCCCGCCGCGCGACCGGAGGCCCCGCCCCGGCCGGGTGGGTTAGGGTCCGGCGGTGAGCCTCCCCTCCCTGACCGCCGTGCTCGAACGCGTCCCCGCACCCGTGGTGTTCATCGCGTCCGGGCTGACGCAGTACGCGGGTGCGGGAGTCGCCGTGGGGCTCTTCGCCACGCTCGGGGCAGGCGAGGTCGGCTGGTGGCGGATCGCGTTCGCCGCCCTCGTGCTCCTCCTCTGGCGCCGGCCCTGGCGCCGCACCTGGACACGGCACGACCTGGGCTGGTCGGTCGCGTTCGGCGCGGTCCTCACCGCCATGAACCTCACCTTCTACCTCGCCATCGAGCACCTCCCGCTCGGCACCGCCGTCGCGATCGAGTTCTGCGGCCCCGTCGTCGTGGCGGCCCTCACCGGGCGGGGCCTGCGCTCGCGGGCGGCCATCGCGGCCGCCGCCGCCGGCGTCGTCCTGCTCGCCGGCGTCACCCTGGACTCCGGCCTGTCGCCGTCCGACGCCGCGATCGGGCTCGGCGCCATCGCCGCCGCCGCGACCTGCTGGGGCCTCTACATCCTGTTCGGGCGCCGGGTGGCGCGCGTCGGAGCGGGCGTCGACGGACTCGCCGTCGGCATGGCCGCCGGCTCGCTGCTCTCCGCGCCGTTCCTCGCCCACGACGCGCCCCGGGTGCTGTCCGACGGCGCCCTGGTGCTCCTGCTCGTCGTCGTGGCCGTCTGCTCCTCGGTGATCCCGTACGGGATGGAGCAGGTGGTGCTGCGGCGCGTCCCGCCGGCCACCTTCGCGGTGCTCCTGGCACTGCTCCCGGCGACCGCCGCGGTGGTGGGCGCCGTCATGCTCGGCCAGTTCCCCGGAGCGGCCCAGATCGTCGGCCTGCTGTGCGTCTCGGCGGCCATCGTCCTGGCGCCGCCCCGGGACTGACCGGAGCGCCGGCAGAGGTCAGAGGTACTGACCCGGCCCGCGCTCCTGCTGGTCGCCGCCCTGCCCCGGGCCCTGCGGCGGGAACGGGCCGTGCCCTGCCTGCGCGCCCGGCGGGAGGGCCCGCCGCATCCCGGTCAGCTGCGCCTGCGCCGCCATCTGCTGCGCGACCAGCGCGGTCTGGATCCCGTGGAACAGGCCCTCCAGCCACCCGACGAGCTGCGCGTGCGCGACACGGATCTCCGCGTCCGACGGCGGCTCCGTGTCACTGAACGGGAGGGTGATGCGGTGCAGCTCGTCCATCAGGTCGGGGGACAGGCCCCCCTCCAGCTCCTTGATGGAACGCGCGTGCACCTCGGCCAGCCGGGTGCGCGCGGCGTCGTCCAAGGGCGTGTCACGAACCTCCTCCAGGAGCTTCTTGATCATGCCGCCGATCCGCATGACCTTGGCGGGCTCCTCCACCTGCCCGACGATGTCCTCGGCGTCTTTGCCGGGGCGGTCGTCCGCGGCGCTCGCGGCCTGCTCTGCCTGCTCGTCGCCGCTGCTCGTGACCGGTGACCCGTCCGGGTTCACGACCTGCGGGTAGGCCACCGGGGCGGGGCCCGCGGCGGGTGCGTCGTCGATGCGGTTCTGTGCTGTCTCGTCGGAGTCCGTCATGACACCAGTGTTCCGTCTCTTCAGGGAAGGAGAAGCACTTTGCCGAACGCGTCGCCGGATTCGAGCAGGTCATGGGCGCGTTCGGCGTCGGCCAGCGGCAGGCGGTCGTGGATCACGGGGCGGATGCGCCCGTCGTCGACCATCGGCAGGACGTGCGTGCGGACGGCGGCGACGACGGCGGCCTTCTCCGCCGCGGGCCGGGAGCGCAGGGTGGTCCCCGTGATCGTCAGCCGCTTGGCGAGGACCGCGCCGAGGTCGAGCTCGCCCCGGCGGCCCTGCTGCAGGCCGATGACGACGAGCCGCCCGCCCCGGGCCAGCGCGCGCACGTTCTCCCGCAGGGAGCCGGCGCCGAGGATGTCGAGGACGACGTCGGCGCCCGCGCCGCCCGTGGCCTCCCGGACCTGCTCGACGACGTCCTGGGCGCGATGGTCGATCGCGAGGTCCGCGCCCAGCTCGGCGCAGCGGGCGGCGCGCCCGGGGCCGCCGGCCGTGGTCGCCACGCGGGCGCCGAGGGCCTTGGCGAGCTGGATCGCGATCGAGCCGACGCCGCCGGAGCCGCCGTGGATCAGCACCCATTCACCCGCGCGGAGTCTGCCGACGGTCACGAGATTGTCCCAGACGGTGCACAACGCCTCGGGAAGCGCGGCTGCGTCGATCCGGTCTACGCTTCGGGGTGCCGGCAGTACCTGCGTCTCGCGAACGGTGACCTGCTCCGCGTAGCCTCCGCCGTCGAGGAGCGCTATCACGGGGTCCCCCGCGTGCCAGGACGACACGCCGGAGCCGACACGCGCGATCTCGCCCGAGATCTCGAGGCCGGGCCAGTCGGGCGCTCCGGCGGGCGGGGGGTACTGTCCCGCTCGTTGCAGCAGGTCAGCGCGGTTCACGCCGGCGGCGGCGACGTCGACGAGCACCTCGCCTTCCGCGGGTACCGGGTCAGACAGGGTCGAAAGGGAGAGTTTCCCTCGGTGCCCGGATGCGGATATCGTGACGGCTCGCACACCGATGGAGCCTAGCCGGGCGTCGGTCACATGTACGCACTCCGCGAGAGAGTGCCGGGCGCGCGTGAGCGAGCCGGGAGAACGGTCGCGGACAGTGATGGAGAGAGGTACGCATGTTCCGCAGGTTGGGAGTTCGCGGGAAAGTTCTTGCGACCCTTGTCGTGCCTGCCCTCGTCATGATCATTGCGGCGTCCTTCATCACCTGGACCGCTATCGAGCGTGCTCTGACCGCGCAGCAGACGGCTGAACTCGTCGAGGCGCTGGAGCTGCAGGACGACGCGGGTACGGCGTTCGCACAGGAGCGCGCGCTGATGATTCTGGCGTCCGCGGACTGCCCTTCCGGGGATGAACCGTGCCAGGCCGAGCGAGCCAAGATGCTCCTCGTCAACGGCACCCCGGAGGAGAAGAACGGCGAGCCGGTCAAGAACAAGGACGGCGAGATCAAGTACGCCCTGCCGTCGGCGCAGGAGATGACCACCGCCGCGCTGGACAAGCGGGACCAGCAGTTCAAGTCCCTCAGCACGAACTTCCTCGATCCCCGCGTGCAGGCGGCCATCGACCAGGCGATCTACGACCGTACCGAGGTCGCCGAGGTGCAGGGGAAGGTCCGTGACGGCCAGATCGCCGAGGGAACGGTGACCAAGGCCTACAACATCTTCATCGACGACTCCGTCAACGTGATGACCCAGCTCGCGGACACCACCGCGGACCGTGACCTCGGCGAGCGGATCCGGGCGCACCAGCTACTGGACGAGCTGATGCTCACGAACACATACGAGCGCCCCCTGATCTCGAACCTGATCACCCAGGCGGTCGTCGCCCAGGAGAAGGACGAGGAGCTCAACCCGGCCTACGAGCTGCGCGCGCTCAACGAGATCACCCTGGGCAACATCCAGTTCAACCAGACGAACGAGGCGCTCGACAAGCTCCCCGGCGAGAGCCAGGCCCCGCCCATGGACGGCTCCCTGGGCACGGTGCGCGACATCCTGCTCCAGGGTGGCGGCGTGGAGGGCGTGCTGAACCAGCGGGCGCTCATCCCGGCGTTCGCCACCGAGTCGGACGCCTGGGTCCAGGAGGCCCGCGTGGTCCGCGACGGCGTCCGCCAGGACGCCCTGCGGCTCGCCCAGGCGCAGGCCCAGGAGGCCTTCAACCAGGCCCTCGTCACCGGTGGTATCGCCGTCGGCGCCCTGGCGTTCTCGATCATCACCGCGCTCGTCATCGCGCGCCGCCTGGTCTCGCCGCTGCGCCGCCTGACCCAGGCCGCCGGCGTCGTCCGGGACCGCCTGCCCACCCTGGTGGAGCAGGTGTCGGTCCCCGGTCAGGGCCCGACGATGAACCTCGACCCGATCAGCGTCGAGTCCTCCGACGAGATCGGCCAGCTGGCCGCCGCGTTCAACGACGTGAACCGCACCACGATCGAGGTCGCCCGGGAACAGGCGGCCCTGCGCGGGTCCATCGCCGAGATGTTCGTCAACGTGGCCCGCCGCGACCAGGTGCTCCTCAACCGGCAGCTGGCCTTCCTCGACGACCTCGAGCGATCCGAGGAGGACCCGACCACGCTGTCGAACCTCTTCCGCCTGGACCACCTCGCCACGCGAATGCGCCGCAACGCGGAGTCGCTGCTGGTCCTCGCCGGTATCGACTCGGGCCGTCGCGTCCGCCAGCCGATGCCGGTCTCCGACGTGATCCGTACGGCGTCGTCCGAGATCGAGCTGTACGACCGCGTGCGCCTCAACCTCGTGACCGACCCGATGATGCTCGGCCACAACGCGCTGAACGCCGCGCACCTCCTGGCCGAGCTCCTGGAGAACGCGACGAACTTCTCCGAGCCGCACACGCCGGTGGAGGTCGCCACCGAGCGCACCGAGGAGTTCGTCACCGTCACGGTCCGCGACCACGGCCTCGGCATGACGCCCGAGGAGATCGCGGAGGCCAACTCGAAGGTCGCCAGCCACGCGGCGTCGGACGCCGTCGGCGCCCAGCGCCTCGGCCTCTTCGTGGTCGGCCGCCTGGCCGACCGCCTCGGCGCGTCGGTCGAGTTCGCCACCGGTTCGGACGGCAACGGGACCATCGTCACGGTGCGCTTCCCGGCGGTGCTCTTCCTGCCGGACAGCTCGATGCCGCTGCCGCAGCCGACCGACCCGCTGGAGGCCTCGACGCAGGCCGCCGCGGCACGCATGGGCGGCGGCGCCCCGAACGGCGCGCCGGTGTCCCCGGTGGCTCCCGCCGCGCCCGGCACGACGTCGTTCCCCGGCATCGAGTCCGCCCCGCCGGCCCAGCGCCCGCAGGTCGCCGCCCCGGCGGCGGCGTTCCAGACGCCGGCCCCGATGACGGGCGCGATGCAGCAGGCCGAACCGCCGCTGGCGGTCCCGGTCGACCTCGACGCCCTCACGGACGGCACGACGGCGCTCGGCATGCCGCGGCGCCGGCAGTCCCCCGCGGCGAACTCCCAGGCCACGGGCATGCAGACGACGCCGACGGGTTCCATCGTCCTGCCCGAGCTGCAGACACCGCAGCTCGGGGACGTGCAGAGCGAGGAAGCCGGCTGGACGCCTCCGCAGGAGGTCTCCCGCGGCCGGTCGCTGCCGAGCCGCGCGACGGCGAAGAAGCAGCAGGAGGACCTCGCGACCACGTCCACGCCGGTGTTCGAGGAGACCTCGCCGGCGCCCGTGAACGTGGACCAGCGCAGCGCCCTGTTCTCGAGCTTCCGCTCGCTGAGCAACGCCGACGGCGGTGACTCCCAGTCGCTCCAGCTCGACCCCGTCGCCGCGGACCCGGCCTCGCTGCCGGGCGGCCCCGACACGGACATCATGCGGTTCCCCGCGGCGGGCGGTTCCCGTCCGCCGACGAGCGCCGTCCCGACGGCGGCCCGCCCGATGACCGCCGCGCAGCCCCAGGTCCGGCCCGGCCACGTGCCGCCGTCCGCCGCCTTCGGCGCCGAGCCCTTCGGCCCGGGCGAGGGCGAGAGCTACGAGGCGCTGCCGGCGTTCGAGGAGCTCATGCAGGACCTCCCGAGCCGTCGCTCGGTGCGGGACCTGAAGGCTCCCCCCGCGGGCAAGCGCGGGCTGTTCGGGCGCAGGCCCGGCCAGCCGGCCACCGGTGAGCTCCGTGCCTACCAGCCCGAGGGCGGTCCGTTCGCGGACCAGGCACCGATCGGCGCGCTTCCGCAGGAGGCTCCCGTGCCGTCGGGCGCGGATGTCGCGACCGCCGGCGTCGCCGCCGCGGCCGGCTACGCCGCCGGATCGCACGCCGGTTCCGCGCCGACGTCGCCGCCCGCCCCGCAGGAGGAGACCTACCAGCGCGGGTACCAGGAGGGCTACCAGCGGGCGCTGGAGGAGACGCGGGCGCACGCCGTCGTGCCTGCCCCTGGCGCCTACGACGCCCCCGACGTGCCGGATGCGCTGACCGTCCCCCGTGCCCCCGTGCAGCCGCCCGCACCGGCCACCAGCCCGCTGGACCCGCGCTCGTCGCGGGTGCTGGTCGCCGGGCCGGCCACGGAGGCCGTGCCGATGCCGCCGGCCGACGCGACCCGGCCCCCGGTGGCCGAGCGGGCACCGGCTCCGGCCGCGCGCGTTCCGGCGACCGAGACGCCGGCACCGATCTCGCTGCCGTCCTCCGCGCCGGCCAGGCCGGAGTCGCGCGATTCCGCCGGGACGGGTGCCGTGTACGACCCGTCGTCGTACGGTGAGCCCGCACCACTCGCCCGCCATACGGCGGGTGCGGACAGCGACGGGCAGAACCCGCTCGACCCCTCCTACGTCCGGGACTCGGTCGAGGCGAGGTCGGAGTGGATGGCGTCCGCGACGCTGTACGAAGAGATGACGAGCCTCCTGAACCGGGGGGCTTACCAGGAAGACGATGTGAAGAGCGCGAGCCTCTACGAACCCGAGTCCGTCGCCGCCGCGCCGGCCACCGCCCCCGCCGGGCTGACACGTCGCGAACGCGGCGCGTCAGGCACGGGAGCGGACCCGGTGTCGGACGGCAAGCACTCGGCTCGCATCGAGCGTGACCCCGAGCAGCTCCGCTCACGGTTGTCGGCGTTCCAGTCGGCGACCGCGCGTGGCCGTGAGGAAGCCGTGGACCAGAGCGGGACAGAGCACGATCCCGGAACCAACTACGACGGCGGGGACTCGACGTGGTCCCTCTCGACGATGAATGATGTCCCTGACTCAGCGCCGCAGTCGCGGTGACATGCGCGTCTGTGGATTCTGACTAGGAGGAACTGAAGTGACCCTCAGCACCGAAGCAACGAATTTCGGGTGGCTGCTCGACAACTTCGTGCGTACCGTTCCGGGAAGCCGCCACACGCTCGTGGTTTCCGCGGATGGGCTGCTCATGGCGATGTCGGATCAGCTCGACCGCACCAGCGGCGACCAGCTGGCAGCCATCGTGTCCGGTATGTCGAGCCTCACCCGGGGCGCGTCCCGCCAGCTCAACGGCGGGAACGTCCGGCAGGCCATCATCGAGATGGACAACGGCTTCCTCTTCCTGATGAACGTGTCCAACGGTTCGGTCCTGGGCGTCGTGGCGGAAGCCTCCTGCGACATCGGCCTCATCGGCTACGAGATGGCCCTGCTCGTCTCGCGCACCGAGGCCACGCTCACGCCGCAGCTGATCTCCGAGATGCGTGGCAGCCTCCCGGTCGACGGTCAGACCCGAGCCGCCAACGTGGGATGAGGCGACGACGATGACGTACGCACAGCCATTCGGTTCCCAGGGGTCCGCCGATGTCCACGAGACATCGACGGTCCGCCCCTATGCGGTCACCGGGGGCCGCGTGCGGTCGGCGATGTCCGACCTGCCGCTCGAGGCCCTCGTCGAGGTGATGCCCGGAGCCGTCAACGGTCAGGGCCTCCCGCCCGAGAAGCGCGCGATCCTGCAGCACGCCGCGCACACGTACGTGTCCATCGCCGAGCTCTCCGCCCTGCTCCGGCTTCCTCTCGGTGTCGTCCGGATCCTCGTGGCGGACATGCAGGAGGAGGGGCACATCACGGTGCACACCTCGACCCCCGTCAATGTCCACACAGGCCATGGAAGCTCGAACTCGGGCCTGTCGCTCAGTGTCTTGGAGAGTGTTCTGAATGGCATTTCCGCCCTCTAGCAACGGGACCGGCGCCGGCCCGAACTGGGCGCCGGTGTCCGAATCCGCGACAGGTACGCCGGCCCGCCAGAGCGTCCTCGGCGGAGGCGGGTCCGCGCCCGCGGCACCGTCCGCCGAACCGCGCCCGGCACAGCCCGCGCAGCCGGCTCCGCCCGTCCACCGGCAGCCCCCCGCGGGCCAGACCGGTGCCGCGGCGCAGCCCGCCGGCGAGCGCACCGCCCCGACGGTCGTGAAGATCGTGGTGGCCGGCGGCTTCGCCGTCGGCAAGACCACGTTCATCGGATCGATCTCCGACGTCGAGCCCCTCAACACCGAGGCCGCGATGACGGAGCACTCGGTCGGCGTGGACGACGCCGGTGGCGTGACCGACCGCAAGACCACCACGACCGTGGCCATGGACTTCGGCCGCGTGGAGCTGCCCGGCAACCTCTGGCTGTACCTGTTCGGTACGCCGGGCCAGGACCGCTTCCTGTTCATGTGGGACGACCTGGTGCGCGGCGCGATCGGCGCCGTCGTCCTGGTGGACACGGACCGCCTGGAGCAGTGCTTCCCCGCGATCGACTACTTCGAGTCGCGGAACATCCCGTTCGTCGTCGGCGTGAACTGCTTCGACGGCGTCGCGAAGCACCGGCTCGAGGACGTGCGCGAGGCGCTGCAGATCCCCGAGCACGTGCCGATGCTGTACACGGACGCGCGGTCGCGTGCGGCGACGAAGCAGACGCTCATCGCGCTGGTCCAGCTCGCCATGCGTCAGCTCCGCGCGGGCAAGCAGGGCTGAGCCCACTCGTACGCCGACGGCGGGCTGTCCTCTCCGGGACGGCCCGCCGTTAGACTTGTCCGGCGCCTGGCGACAGGCGCCCGGGAGGGCTGACAGAGCGGCCTAATGTGACGGTCTTGAAAACCGTTGTGCAGCAATGCACCGGGGGTTCGAATCCCTCGCCCTCCGCTCAGGTGATGTCCACGATCGGCAGCCGCAAGGCTGCCGGTGCCGTTTCCGGTACGGCCGGGCGACGCGGCCGTACCGGCTCGACGCGCCGGTAGGCGGAGCCGAGGGGCGGGCGGGCGTCGTCGGCCCCCTTGTTGGGCCAGAGCGCGCAGGCGCGCTCCGCCTGCGCGGTGATCGTGAGGGACGGGTTGACGCCGATGTTGGCGGAGATCGTGGTGCCGTCCAGGACGTGCAGGCCCGGATGCCCGTACAGGCGCAGGTAGGGGTCGACGACGCCGCGTTCCGGCGTGGAGCCGATCGTGCAGCCGCCCATGATGTGGGCGGTCACCGGGGCGCCGAACGGCTCCGTCACGATCCCTCCCGCCACCCCGCCCATCCGGGCCGCCATGCGGCGCGCCACCTCGTGGCCCTGCGGGATCCACTCGGGGTTCCCGTTCCGATCGGGCCGGCGGGTCGTCAGGCGCCTGCCGAACGGACCGCGCCGCAGGTACGCCGTCAGCGAGTTGTCGTGGTCCTGCATCACCAGCGCGATCACGGTGCGCTCCGACCAGCGGCGGTAGTCGACGAGCACCCGCAGCCAGCCGAGGTGGCGCAGCAGGACGCCGATCCAGCGCAGCGGGCGCAGCGGCTTGCCGCCGGGGACCAGCGGCGTGACGAGCGCCCCCATCAGGTTGGACCCCTTCCCGTAGCGGGTGGGCTCGACGTGCGTGTGCTCGTCGGGGAAGATCGACGACGAGATCGCGACCCCGCGCGTGTAGTCGGCCTCGCCCACCTTCTTGGTGACGGCGCCGAGCAGCGCCTCGGAGTTGGTGCGCGTCAGGGCGCCGAGGCGGTCCGAGATCCCCGGCAGCTCGCCGTCGGCCCGCATCCGGTGCAGGAGGTCCTGCGTGCCGAGCGTGCCCGCCGCGAACACCACCTGGCGGGCCGTGAGGCGGCGCCGGTCCGCGCGGCGTCGGCCGGTGCGGTGGGTGAGGACCTCGTAGCCGCCGCCGGCCAGCGGCCGCACGGTCCGCGCGGTGGTGAGGGGGTGGACGACGGCGCCCGCCTGCTCCGCCAGATACAGGTAGTTCTTGGCGAGGGAGTTCTTGGCGCCGTGCCGGCAGCCGGTCATGCACTCGCCGCACTCCCGGCAACCCGTGCGCTCGGGGCCCGCGCCGCCGAAGAACGGGTCGGGGAAGGTCTCCCGGGGGCTGGGGCGCGCCGCGCCGCCCGGGCCGAACCAGACGGCGACGTCGGTGGGGCGGAACGTGTCCGCGACGCCCAGGTCGTCGGCGACCCCGCGGATCAGGTGGTCCGCGGGGGAGTCGCCGTGGTAGGTCGTCACGCCGAGCATGCGCGCCGCCTGGTCGTAGTACGGGTCCAGCTCGGCCTTCCAGTCGGTGATGTCCGCCCAGGCGGGGTCGCGGAAGAACGTGTCGTCGCGCGGGCGGTAGGAGACGTTCGCGTAGACGAGCGACCCGCCGCCGACCCCGTTGCCGGTCAGGCACAGCACGTCGCGCAGGAGCGTGACGCGCTGGATGCCGTACCAGCCGAGCCCGGGGGCCCAGAGGTAGTCCTTGAGATGCCAGTTGTTCGCCGGGAACTCGTGATCGGCGAACCGGCGGCCGGCCTCCAGGACGCCCACCGCGTAGTCCTTCTCCGTGAGCCGGAGGGCGGCCACGCTGCCGCCGAAGCCCGATCCGATGACCAAGACGTCGTAGTCGTAGTCCATGCCGGAACGGTAGCGGAGTACTGAAACAGTCTCCAATAATGCCGTCGTGATACTGGAGCCGACCGCCTGCGGGGATCCGCTTTGCCGGACGGGCCGTGCGCCAGGTACTCTGGTCGCCGCGGGCGTCGCCTCCCAGCAGTACGGGCGTGTCGTCACGTGGAGACGTCGCATAGTCAGGTCTAGTGCGCCACCCTGCTAAGGTGGTAACGGTGCAAGCCGTTCGCGGGTTCAAATCCCGCCGTCTCCGCTCTGGTGAGGGGTGGAGTGTGTTCTCCTGACGGAGAACCGGCTCACCATCGCCATTTCTTGTGGGGGCGGAGCCCCCACGCCCCGCCCCGGGGGCATGCCCCCGGACCCCCGATGACGTGGGTTGGGTGCGGGTCTGCCGGCCCTTGAGCTGAGTTGTCGCCGGCCTTCGACGTGGGTTGTCCATGAGGTTTGGCTTGCGGGCGGTTGGCGTCGGCTTCCTGGAGTGGGCTCGGGAGGTTCTGGGCCTCTGGGGGCCGTTTTGCTTTGGGGGGTGGGGGCTGGTGGGGTGTCCTCGGTCACGTCGGGGGATTTCGGTTTGGGAACTGGTGGCTGACCGGGTAGTGTTCTCGTCGTTCGGCCGGAAGCGGCTGAGCGGTAGGCGCCCGTAGCTCAACGGATAGAGCATCTGACTACGGATCAGAAGGTTGGGGGTTCGAATCCCTCCGGGCGCACTTCCAGATGACGGCCCTGACACTGATGTCAGGGCCTTTGTCGTCCGTGGAGGTGCGATGGTGCAGGCATACGTGTACGACGCCGTCCGGACGCCGTTCGGGAGATACGGCGGCGCGCTCGCCGGGGCCCGGGCCGATGATCTCGCCGCGTTCGTGGTCGGGCAACAGGTCGCGCGGGCTCCGGGGCTGGATCCCGCGCGGATCGACGACGTGATCCTCGGCAACGCGAACGGGGCGGGCGAGGACAACCGGAACGTGGCCCGCATGGCCGTGCTGCTTGCCGGACTTCCGGTCTCGGTTACCGGCGTCACGGTGAACCGGCTCTGCGGCTCCGCCCTCGAGGCGACGATCCAGGGGGCGCGGGCGATCGAGAGCGGGGACGCCGACGTCGTCGTCGTGGGCGGCGTCGAGTCCATGAGCCGGGCGCCCTGGGTGGTCCCGAAGCCCGCGCGCGGATTCCCGGCGGGCAACCTCGAGATGGTCTCCACCACGCTCGGCTGGCGTCTGGTCAACGACCGCATGCAGCCGGACTGGACCGTGTCCATGGGGGAGGGCACCGAGCGCCTGCGCGAGAGGTTCGGCATCTCCCGGGTCCGCCAGGACGAGTTCGCCTTGCGTTCGCACCGGCTGGCCCACGAGGCGTGGGAGGCCGGCCGCTACGACGACCTCGTGGTCCCGTACGCCGGCCCCGGCGCGGGCAAGGAGCCGCTTGCCGGGGACGAACCGATCCGCCTCGGCGGATCGGCGGAGAAGCTCGCGACGCTCGAACCCAGTTTCCGGCCGGACGGCACGGTCACCGCCGCGAACTCCTCCCCGCTGTCTGACGGCGCGAGTTCCGCGCTGCTTGGCTCCGAGAAGGCGGCGAGCCTGATCGGGCTCGATCCGCTCGCGCGGATCGCCGGCCGAGCGGCCGTCGGCAACGCACCGCAGTACTTCGGCTACGCCCCGGTCGACGCCGCCAACCGTGCGCTCGAACGGTCGGGCATCACGTGGGACGACGTCGGCGCGGTCGAGCTCAACGAGGCCTTCGCCGCGCAGTCGCTCGCGTGCGTCGACGGCTGGGGGATCGACGGGTCGATCGTCAACACCTGGGGCGGTGCGATCGCCCTCGGGCATCCGCTCGGGGCATCCGGCACCCGGGTCCTGGGTACCCTCGCCCGCCGGCTGCGGGCGGAGCGGGCCCGGTGGGGCGTGGCGGCGATCTGCATCGGTGTCGGTCAGGGGCTCGCCGTGGTCCTGGAGAACCTGGGATCCCCCGAGAACACTGCGGGCACCGCGGCAGCGTCGTGACGGACGCGGCGGTCTGCCGAGGCGGCGGGGCGTCGCACCGCGGCGTCGCACCGGGGCCGAGCTGCGGCGGGACGCCGCTGGGCCGGGAGAAAACTGAACCAAAAATTACTCAATGGCCTGCTTGCTGGCGGTTCCTTGGGGAACGGGGGCGCTCACGAGCCATCGAGGGCCCTGCAGCGGGGGATCGCTGGGGGCCGGGGCGCACCGGGCTGGTGTTCACTTTGTCTTCGGGTGGGTGAACGCGCTGGTGTGGTCGGCGTCACGGGCGTCTCGTTTTGACTCGCCGGACCGCCTCACGTAACGTTCTCGTTGTTCGCCCGACAGGGAGGCACGGACGGAACCGCGGATCACGCGGACTGGCCGGTCCCGGGGCGGAAACCCACTCAAGATCTACCGGGTGCCTCGTGCGCTCTCGATCGGGTGGGGCCTGTCGAATCACCTTCGGCTCAGATCACTTTCGAGGATTTGGGACAGGGAAATCGATCTGGTAAGTTTTACGAGTCGCCCTGAGCGGGCCGGGATCAAGAGATTCTGGTTCGGATGTGTGCGTCGGTTGTTTGAGAACTCAACAGTGTGCTTGATAGTCAATGCCAAATTTATCCTCGTTATGGGGATGTTG